>NZ_JAHLCL010000001.1:0-608845 GCF_029268935.1 Burkholderia semiarida
GATGGCCGAAATACTCAGCCCTTGCCGATGCAATTCCAGAATCGTCATCACTTCCTCCAGCTCGACCACCGACACCCCCACGACGGATCTCAAGGGCAATATGGTCGGCGATCGACAGGACGGCGCCGCTACCGCGGCGCCGTCAGATAAAAAACTGGGGAAAATTACTTCGACGAAAATGGGGAGTATCTATCCGACGCTGACAGCAACAACTGCGGTACCGGTTCATCCAGGCTGATTACGTCGCCTCAACGATTCCTTGACGCGCTTTGCGGGAAAACCGCGGCAATCACATCGGAACGTTGTAGCGACTCTCTGACGGCATGTTGTGGCGTGAACACGACCACGAAGACGACAAGGAAACGGCTGGTCTGAACCCTTTCCAGGAGGATGATCTATTGACAGCAATTAGACGATAAACGTGTCGAGCGCGTGTATCGGGAGCTGGGGCTTTCGTTGCACGGAAGCGAAGGTCGTGATCGAGCAGTGGCGGCGTCACTACAATGCCGTCCGGCCGCATTCGAGCCTGGCCTACCTGACGCCCGACGAGTTCAAGCAGCGGTATTGTTCAACTGAAGCAACCGAGGCCGTTCTCCAAGATTGAAATGGCCCGAAGAAATCAGGCAGGTCAGCAATAAGCGGTAAGCGGTAAGCCGTTTCGCGGCTTCGATGCCACGCTATCTGTCGGGCTCTTACCCGGCACCCCGTCGACCTTCGTCGTCAAGCTTCGCGAGTCGGTCGATGTCGATCAAAAGGCATCCCTGCTCGACGGTCTCCCTGCGTTCGAGATCCAGCTGAAATCTCTACTGGGGCGCTACAAGATTCTGAGGAAAGGCAAACGCGAGTTCGCTGGCATGCAGGCGGAAGAACTGCTGATGGCCATCAGTGAGGACGGCGTGCAGAAGTACCACTTCTATCTGCTGGCCCCGGGCGTCGAACGCGACCTCTCGAAACCTCACGCGGCGATTCAGCTGCTTTTCGGTGCGGCGCCCGACTCGACCACATCAGCCGCCGAGGCAACCTCTCCTGTCAACGAAGCACAAGCGATTCAAGCATGGGACGCGGTGCTGAACAGCTTCCACTATCGCGGCCCCCGGCTGGGTGAATCGGAGACAACCAGGTGAGGCGCTATGACATCGTGAAGGGCGATACCACGACCGCTGACAGCTTGATCCAGGGAGGCGACGGCAACGACCTGATCGGCGCGGGCGAACAGGCTTACGAGGGCGATCCGGTCTCGTGCCCTGCGTGCAAGACGGTGGGCAAGATCGTATGTAATGGGCCTCGCATCCCCACCACCGGACCAGACGGACGGCAGGCGGCACTGAGTGACGACTTATGCGTATGCCAATGTTCACCGCCACCGCGTCTGATTGCTTCGCAGGTCTCGTCGTTCATCGATCTCTAGACCCATGCCGTACTTTCCTGCGGGGAAAACTCATGAAGCTATGCCGATTGGCCACTCCCCGAATTTTCCATATTTCGAGATGCCCAGTTAGGTAGACTCGAATGGCATCACCGCAAAAAGCGCGGGCCGCATGGGCTGCCACCCATACGACCCGCTGACCACCACCAACTCGCCAAAGGAGTCGGAAATGGCTAACGCCAATCATAAGTCACGCCCCGTCGTAACGGAACGCTTCGTCACTGTTCAAGAGTCAGCGCGCCATCATTCCTTGTCTCGTGTCCTCCGTGCCATCAGAGCGCACCGGAAACTAAACACGACGTACTTCCCGTGGATCAAATTGGCTGGAGTATGGCTTGAGGACGCGGGATTCGAGGCCGGAGAACGCGTTCGGATTACTGTCGAGGACAAGCGACTCATCATCACGCCGATGTGATCGACGCACTGCCGATGGTCAGCGTCGAAAGTCACTATCCGTCTGGAAGCTCGGTACCCAATGCTCCATACCGTTAGTAACTGTGACAAGCAACGATTGTTCTGAAACTGCAGCGGGCCGATCACTCAGGTCCGCTGCCGCATAGTCTTTCAGGATGTGCTGCAACCCATGCCGGGCACCGTGCACATTTCCGTCGCGCAAATGCAAAAACCCCCGCCTTTCGGGCGGGGGTTCTTGGCTTAGGGAGCCTGACGATTACCTACTTTCACACGGGAATCCGCACTATCATCGGCGTAGAGTCGTTTCACGGTCCTGTTCGGGATGGGTAATTCCGATTAACGCTTGCACCCTACGTATTACCGCGGCTGCTGGCACGTAGTTAGCCGGTGCTTATTCTTCCGGTACCGTCATCCCCCGACTGTATTAGAGCCAGGGATTTCTTTCCGGACAAAAGTGCTTTACAACCCGAAGGCCTTCTTCACACACGCGGCATTGCTGGATCAGGCTTTCGCCCATTGTCCAAAATTCCCCACTGCTGCCTCCCGTAGGAGTCTGGGCCGTGTCTCAGTCCCAGTGTGGCTGGTCGTCCTCTCAGACCAGCTACTGATCGTCGCCTTGGTAGGCCTTTACCCCACCAACTAGCTAATCAGCCATCGGCCAACCCTATAGCGCGAGGCCCGAAGGTCCCCCGCTTTCATCCGTAGATCGTATGCGGTATTAATCCGGCTTTCGCCGGGCTATCCCCCACTACAGGACATGTTCCGATGTATTACTCACCCGTTCGCCACTCGCCACCAGGTGCAAGCACCCGTGCTGCCGTTCGACTTGCATGTGTAAGGCATGCCGCCAGCGTTCAATCTGAGCCAGGATCAAACTCTTCAGTTCAAACCTGTTACTGTTTTCGGTTCCGTAGAACCGGTCGCTCACTCAAAGCTGACAGGAATATGAATCACTTCATAAACCTGACTTACTTTAGTGTGAGACTCTTGATACTTTCGCTATCTGATCCGAGGATCAGCTCGCTTTCATCAAGCGCCCACACTTATCGGCTGTTAATTTTTAAAGAGCACGCCTGCGAGAAACTTCGTGTTTCCCAGCAGCGCTGCGTTTTCAGCAGCAGAGAAGCGAGATTATGAACCGTGTTTCGCAGCTCGTCAACAACTTTCTGAACGACTTCGCTGCGACTGCGGGGCTCAACTTCCTGCGCCGCCGCGGCTCGTTACCACCGAACCCCAACAGCACCGCTTCCCTTCCTCTCGCGCCGCGTTTCCGTTAGCGCGAAAGAGGCGTGATTCTAAGCAGCTCGCGGCATTCGCGCAAGGGATTTCGCAAAAAATTTAAGGGGCCGCACGCTGCCGCGTGCGGCCCCTTAAATATGGAGGCAACCGGCCCCGTCAGAAGGCCGCGCGCATCTGGCGTGCGACGATCTCCATATAGTGATCGAGATCCGGCGTCATCTTGCCTTGCTTCTTCGCCGTATCGTCCCAGCGGCGCAGGCGCAGCGCGTCCTCCGCGTACGGGCGCTGCAGAAACGCCGCCGCCTCGTCGTCGCTGAAAATGCCGCCCTGCAACGCCAGGCTGCGCACCGAGTCCGGCGACAGGCTCTCGAAGTAGCCGGCGTCCGTGCGGCACAGGCAGCGCTTCGCGTCGACGTGCAGCCGGATCGGTTCCAGCACCGCGTCGGAAAACAGCGGCCGCAGGAACGGCAGCACGTAATACTGGTGCAGATCGTCTATCCCGCGCGCGCTCGGCGTCTCGCCCTGGCGATTCAGCAGATGGCCGAGATCGTGCAGGAACGCCGCCGCGACCAGCGCTTCGTCGGCCCCGGACTCCTCCGCGAGCAATCCGCTCTGCAATGCATGTTCGAGCTGCGTGACCGGTTCGCCGCTATAGGCCACATGGCCATGCTCGCGATACAGCGCGTGAATCTCGTCCATCGTCAGCGCCATTCGTTTACTCCCAAGGCAGCGAGAACGTCTTCAGGTTCGTGAAGCTCTTCATCGCCTCCTGGACGCCCTCCTTGTACCCGAGCCCCGAATCCTTGATCCCGCCAAACGGCGACAGTTCGATCCGGTATCCCGGCACTTCCCACACGTTCACCGTGCCGACTTTCAGCTCGTTCACTAACCGCACGACGGCCGCCGTGCTGTCCGTACAGACGCCCGACGACAGCCCGAACGCCGTGCCGTTGCTGATCCGGATCGCGTCGTCGATCGTGTCGAACGCGATGACGGGCGACACGGGCCCGAACGTCTCCTCGCGCACGATCGTCATCGACGGATCGACGTTGTCGAGCACGGTCGGCGCGTACAGCGCGCCGCGCCGCACGTTGCCCGTCAGCAGGCGCGCACCCTGCGCCACCGCCTCGTTGACGCGCGCCTCGAACAGCCGCGCCGCCGCTTCGTCGATCACGGTGCCCATTTCGTTCGCGGGATCGAACGGATCGCCGTGTTTCCATGCACGTGTCTTCTCGACGAGCAATTCGGTGAACGCTGGCGCGATCGAGCGCTGCACCAGTATCCGCTTGACGGCCGTACATCGCTGGCCCGAATTCCGGTACGACCCGCACACCGCAAGCGACGCCGCGCGGTCGAGATCGGCATCGGCGAGGACGATCAGCGGATCGTTGCCGCCCAGCTCCAGCACGATGCGCCGGTAGCCGGCCCGCGCGGCAATCGCCTTGCCGATCGCGACGCCGCCCGTGAACGTGATCAGCGACGCACGCGGATGCGTGACGAGCTCGTCCGCGATTTCGGCCGGGTTGCCGGTCAGCACCTGCAGCATCGGCTCCGGCAGCCCGGCTTCGTACAGCAGATCGGCCAGATAGAACGCCGACAGCGGCACCTTCTCCGACGGCTTCACGATCACGCGGTTGTTGGTCGCGATCGCCGGCGCGATCTTGTGCGCGACCTGGTTCATCGGATGATTGAACGGCGTGATCGCGACGATCACGCCGTCGAGCGGCTGGCGCTGCGAGAACACGCGCCGCGCCTTGCCGTGGGGCGTCAGGTCGCACGAAAAACTCTGCGCGTCGTCGCGCAGCGCCTCGACCGCGGCGAACTTCAGCACGTCGGCGACACGGCCGATCTCGTAGCGAGAATCCTGTTTCGACAATCCCGACTCGAGCGTGATCAGGTCGGACGCTTCGTCCGCACGTTCGCGCAGCAGCGCGGCCGCGCGCTCGAGGATCTGCGAACGTTCGTAACGCGTCAGCGCCGGCCGGTACGCCATCGCGTAATCGAACGCGGCGCGCACGTCGTCGACGCTCGCCAGCGGCGCCGTACCGACACGCGTGCCGGTGTACGGATCGGTGACGTCGAACACACGGGCGCGCGGCGCGCGCGTGCCGCACCACCGCAGCGCCTCGGCGCGGAACGCAGGGTGGTCTTGCCGGGGATGAGCCATCATGTCGCGATCCGGTTCAACACGAAATCGAACACGTCGAAGTTGCGCGGGCGGCGGGCAGGGTCGTCCCGCTCGATGCGGCGATTGAACAGCAGCGGCACCTCCTGCTCGGACACGCCGCCATGCGAACGCAACGGCACCGTGAGGCCCGACAGATCGTGTTCGCGCTCGCGCGTGCCGAGCGTCATGTCGCGACGGCCGATCACGACGAGATCGCCGATCCGGTCGGCCGGCAGTTCGAAACGTGCCGCGGCTTCCGCGTTGTCGAGCACGAGCTCGACGCCGTCGAGGCCGCCGACACGCCACATCGCCTCGGCCCGGTCGACGCCCGGCGCCAGGTAGATCGTCGCAAACGAACCGAGCGCGCCGTGATGGACGACGTACGGATCGGTAATCGGCAGGATCACGCGCGCAGCCTGCGTGCCGTACCAGCCGTCGAAAGCGTCCTGCAGATAGATCACGTTCGGCCGCCCCGTCGCCGGATCGTGCTTCGCGTTCATCCCGTGGTCGGCCGTGAGCCCGATCGCCCAGCCGAGCGCGTCGAGCTGCGCGAGATAGCCGTCCATCATCGCGTAGAACGCGTTCGCCCCGGCACTGCCCGGCTCGCATTTGTGCTGCACGTAGTCGGTGGTGGACAGGTACATCAGGTCGACCTGGCGCGTCTGCGCGAGCCGCACGCCGGCCGCGAACACGAATTCGGACAACGCCGCGCTGTATACATCCGGCGACGGCAGGCCGACCCAGTCGAGCACGTCGACGATCCCGTTTTCCGCGAGATTGGCCTGCGCGGCCTTCTCGGCCGAAAAGCAGACGCCGTTCAGTTGCCAGCCGAGCAGCCGGCGCAGCTTGTCCTTCGCGGTCACGACGGCCACCCGCGCGCCGGCGTCGGACGCCGCCGCGAGCAGCGTGCCGGCGCGCAGGTAGGCCGGGTCGTTCATCATGACTTCGGCGCCGCGCCCGCCGTCGGCGGCAGGATCCCAGAAATAGTTGCCGCAGATGCCGTGGACCGACGGCGGCACGCCGCAGACGATCGACAGGTTGTTCGGGTTGGTGAAGGTCGGCACGACGCAATCGGCGCGCCACGCGGTGCCTTCCGCGATCATCCGGGCGATGAACGGCGCGACGCCCGCTTCCACCGCGCGTTCGAGATAGTCGTATTCGCAGCCGTCGACACAGACGACGACGGTCGGCTCGACCGGCAGCCGGTAGCGTCGGCCGTTGACGTCGATCGAGCGTCCCGCGAGATTCGCCGATCCGTTGCCGGCGGCCCGTTGCTCGCCGGGGCGCCGCAACGCGAAAGCGGCGTTCACGATGCCGCCCGCTTGCCGCGCGGCACGCGCGCGGCGATCAGCAGCAGCGCCGCGAGCGACGCGCCGAGCATCAGCAGCGACAGCGCGGACGCAGGCAGGTAATAGCCGCGCTCCACCTGGCCGATCACGACGATCGGCACGGTCGCGAAGCCGGGCGGATACACGGTCAGCGTCGCGCCGAGCTCGCCGAGCGACAGCGCAAAGCCGAGCGCGAGGCTCGCGCGCAGCGCCGGCACGAGTTGCGGCAGCAGCACGCGGCGCAGCACCATCGCGGGCGGCGCACCGAGGCTCGCCGCGGCTTCGCGCAGCACGGTCAGCTCCGGACGCAGCGCGGCGGCCGCGCAGCGATAGCAGAACGGCAGAATCAGCGCGAGCTGCACCAGCACGACGATCGCCGCCGAACTCGACAGGTCGAGCGGCTTCTGGTGATACGCGATCAGCACCGCGAGCCCGAGCACGACGCTCGGCACGCCGTTCGGCACCATCACGAGTGCGTCGACGACCGCGCCGAGGCCGCGCCGGTCGCGCCCTTCGAGCGCGAGCGCCAGCCACAACCCGAGGACCGTGCCAAGCGCCGAGACGCCGAAGCCGATTTCGAGGCTCGTCAGCAGCGCGTCGTATTCCTGCGACCCGAGCCGCTCGAACCAGCGCAGGCTGTAGCCGGCCGGCAGGATCGTGCCCGACCACTGCGTCGACACGCTCGACAGCGCGACGACGATCACCGGCAGCACGAACAGCCAGAAGCACGCGAACGCGGCCAGCGCGAGCGCGGCGCGCGACGCATGCTCGAGCAGCGCGTCGGTCCAGCCGATCCGGTGACGCGGCACGGCCTGCCCGATACGAAATTCAGCGGACATCGTTCCCTCCCGTCGCACGCCGGTTCACCCGGCGATAAACCGCATACAGCGCCAGCGACAGCGACAACATCACGACCGCGCCGGCCGACGCGGTCGGCAGGTCGAGATCGACGGTCGCGCTGCTGTAGATCGCGACCGGCAGCGTGACGAGCCGCGCGCTGCCGAGCACGAGCAGGATGCCGAACTCGTTCAGCGTCAGCAGGAAGCACAGCACGGTGCCGGCGGCGATGCCCGGCCACGCGATCGGCAGCACGACGCGGCGCGCGAGCATCCAGCCGGGCGCGCCGAGGCTGCGCGCGGCTTCGATCAGCCGCAGGTCGAGCGTCGCGAACGACGCGAGCGTCGGCCGCACGACGAACGGCGTGTAGAACACGGTCTGCGCGAGGATCACGCCGCCTATGCCGAACAGGAAGTCCAGCGGCGGATTCTCGAGATGGAACAGGTGCTGCAGCGCGATGCCGATCGAGCCTTGCGAGCCGTACAGGAAGATCAGCGTGAACGCGACGAGAAACGACGGAAACGCGACGTACAGCTCAAGGAAGCGCGTGACGAGCGACGCGCCCGGGAACGGCCTGAAGAACAGCAGCGCGGCCAGCAGCACGCCAAGCACCGACGCGGTGCCGGCGCTTGCAAACAGCACGCCCAGCGTCGTCAGCAGCACGTTGCGCGTGTCGGGATTGCCGAAGAAGGTCCGGTACGCGGCAAGACTCAGCCCGTGGTCGCCCGACACGCTCAGCAGCACGAGCCGCACCAGCGGATAGACGACGAGCGGGCCCAGCACGACGATCGCCAGCACAGCCAGGTGCAGGTCGCCGATGCGCCTGCGGCGCCGCGCGGCGGCGGCGTGTGCGGCGGCCGACGCGAGCACGTGCGGCGGCAGGCCGGCTTCAGGGCTCGATAAGGACGACATCGTCTGCCTCGCAATGCAGGGAAACGCGCGCACCGCGCTCGGGGGCCGCACCGCGGCCGCGTTGCATCGTCACGCGCACGGGCTCGTCGGGCGCCGCGTCGATCACGACCGCGATCGACAGGTCCGCGCCCTGCCATTCGACCGACGACACCGTGCCATGCAGGCCACCGGCGGCGGGCGGTATCACGGTCAGGCGCTCGGGGCGCACGCACGCGACCTTGTCGCGCACCTCGTGGCGCGGATCGCCGAGCGGGAAGATCACGTGCGGCGGCAACAGGTTCGCCGGGCCGAGATAGCGCGCGACGTAGCCGTCGCGCGGTGCGTCGTACAACTGCTGCGGCGTGCCGAGCTGCGCGATGCGGCCGTCGCGCATCAGCAGCGCACGGTCGGACAGCACGAGCGCGTCGTCGCGGTCGTGCGTGACGCACACGACGGTCAGGTTCGGCAAGCGCTCGTGCAGCGCCTTCAGCTCGCTGCGCACCGACGCGCGCAGGTTGGCGTCGAGCGCCGACAGCGGCTCGTCGAGCAGCAGCACGTCGGGCTCGATCACGAGCGCGCGCGCCAGCGCGACGCGCTGCTGCATCCCGCCCGACAGTTGCGCGGGCAGGTGGTGGCCCGCATCGCAGAGCTGCACCAGCTTCAGCGCATCGGCGACGCGGCGCGTGACTTCCGACGACGCCATGCCGCGGGCGCGCAGCCCGAATGCGACGTTCTCGAACACCGACAGGTGCGGGAACAGCGCGTAATTCTGGAACAGCAGACCGAGATTGCGCTTGTGCGGCGGCGCATAGGTCAGGTCGCGTCCAGCCACGCTCAGCGTGCCGGTCAGGCCGTCGGCCTTCACGAACCCGGCGATGAAGCGCAGCAGCGTGGTCTTGCCGCAGCCGCTCTTGCCGAGCACGGTCAGAAATTCGCCGGCGCCGATCGACAGCGACAGATCGTCCAGCACCGTGCGTGCGCCGTAGCGCACGCTCAGATGCTCGATCCGCACGCCGCCCGGCGCGCCGGACCGCAGCGTCGCGTGCGGTTCGGCGGCGCCGAATGCGCCGGGATGGGTCAGGGTGGTGTCCACCGGGTTCATCCTCTTGCTCGCTGATACAGGCGGCGTGCGCCGGTCACTTCGGCTTGACGACGTCGAGCGGCTTGCCCGAGCTGCCGATCACGTCCTTCTTCCAGCGCTCGATCCATTCCTGCTTCTTCGCCATCACCTGGGTCCAGTCGACCGGAATCAGCTTCACGCCCGCGATCGCCTTCTTGACCGCTTCGCCGTTCTTGCCGGCCAGCGGCACGTCGGTGCGGCCCGGGATGCCGTACATGTCCGGCACCTTCGACTGCACTTCCGTCGACATCAGATAGTCGATCAGCTTCCTGCCGGCATCCTGGTTCGGGCCGCTCTTGATCAGGCCGATGCCGTACGGGAGCTGGAACGTGGTCGGCTGGTCGCCGGCCTTCGCGGCCAGGAAGATCGGCTTGACGGACAGCGCGCCGTGTTCGGCGTCGTCGAGGTCCATCTGCAGATCGCCGTTCGCGACGCTGATCTCGTTACGCGACAGCAGCACGTTCAGGTATCCGGTGCCCTTCGTGTGGAACTTCACGCTCTGCGACAGCTTAGCGAGGTAGTCGAATGCCTTGTCCTCGCCCATCAGCGACGTCGTCAGGATCAGCACGGCCATCCCGTCGCCGGCCGTGGCCGGGTTCGAGTACGCGACCTTGCCGGCGTAGGCCGGCGCGAGCAGGTCGGCGAACGTCTTCGGCTGGTTTTTCACGACGTCCGGATTGATCGCGAACGAGAAGTAGTTGTTCACGAACGTCGCCCACGTGCCGTCCTCGGCCTTCGCGATGGCCGGCACGTTCTTGTAGTTCACGCTCTGGTACGGCTGCAGCAGGCCCATCTGGCCGGCCTGCTGGATGAACGGCGGCAACGTGACGATCACGTCGGCCTTCGGGGCGTTCTTCTCGATGTTCGCGCGGTTCACCACCTCGCCGCTGCCCGCCGTCACGATGTTGACCTTCACGCCTTCCTTCTTCTCGAAAGCCGGCAGCACATCGCGATAGAGATTCTCGAGACCGTCCGCCGTGTACAGCACGACCGCGTTTGCCGCATGCGCCGGCAGCGCGGCGCCTTGCAGCAGACCGGCGGCGCAGGCGGCCAGCGCGAGCTTGCGGAACGCGCCGGCGGCGGCGCGCGAGGGTTTCTGCAGTGTCATCTCACTTCTCCGTAGGCGGAACACCAAACGGCCGGGGCACGATCCGGCTCTCCTGTTATCTCCGGGCAGGCCGCCTCGCGGCCCGCCGCGCTACCGCGCTCAGGCTGCGTGTCGCGCGGCAACCGAAGGATCACAGCGTTCAATGACAAAGCCGTGACGAATGCCACAATTTCCAAAAAATGACACATTTTGCCACTATCATGCAAGTCATTCAGAAACGCCGTCCGGTGTTTCGTTCCCCCTTTGCTGGAGGTAAAAACCATGCCCGACCCGATCTTGCTGACGCCCGGCCCGCTCACTACGTCCGCCACAACACGCCACGCAATGCAACATGACTGGGGGTCGTGGGACGCCGCCTTCAACCAGCTGACGGCCAGCGTCTGCGCCGATCTCGTCGCCATCGCCGGCGGTGGCGACGCATACGTGTGCGTGCCGATGCAGGGGAGCGGCACGTTCTCGGTCGAAGCCGCGCTCGGCACGCTCGTGCCGCGCGACGGTGTCGTGCTGGTGCCCGACAACGGCGCGTATTGCGCGCGCATTCTGAAGATTCTCGGCAGGCTGGGCATCGACGCGATCGCGTTGCCGTTCGGCGAAGACGCGGCCGTCGACGCGGCGGCCGTCGAGGCCGCGTTCGCGCGCGAGCCGCGCATCACGCACGTCGCGCTCGTGCACCTGGAAACGAGCGCCGGTATCCTGAATCCGCTCGATGCGATCGCGGCCGCGTGCCGGCGGCACGGCAAGCGGCTGATCGTCGATGCGATGAGTTCGTTCGGCGCGCTGCCGATCGCGCTGGCTGGCAGCGGCATCGACGCGCTGATCTCGGCCAGCGGCAAATGCCTCGAAGGCGTGCCGGGAATGGGATTCGCGATCGTGCGGCGCGACGCGCTCGACGCGAGCGAAGGCAACTCGCCGTCGCTCGCGCTCGATCTCCATGATCAGTACGCGTATCTGCGCAAGACGGGGCAATGGCGCTTCACGCCGCCGACGCACGTGGTTGCCGCGCTGCGTGCCGCGCTCGACCAGTACCACGCCGAAGGCGGCCGGCCGGCGCGCGGCGCACGCTATGCGGCGAACTGCCGGACGCTGATCGAATCGATGCGCGCGCTCGGCTTCGTGCCGTTCCTCGACGTGAGCGTGCAGGCGCCGGTAATCGTCACGTTTCACGCGCCCGACCATCCGGCCTACGATTTCCGCCGCTTCTACGACGCGGTGCGCGACGCGGGCTTCATCCTGTATCCGGGCAAGCTCACGCGGCTCGAGACGTTCCGCGTGGGCTGCATCGGCGCGATCGACGCGGACGATATCCGGCGCGCGGTCGCCGCCATCGCCGCTGCGGTCGAATCGCTCGGCATCGCGATGCAGCACGCATGAAGTGGGGTGCATGCCGCCCCGCGCGCCGGCGCGCGCACACAAAAAAGCCCGGCGGCCGAATGGCCGCCGGGCGAACGCACCGAGTGTGCGGAGAGTCTGTACTTACAACTCGATCCGCTTGATGTCGCCGACGACGAAGATGTACGACAGCGCACCGATCAGCGCGATCACGCCGATGAACACGAGCGCGCCGACGAACGAGCCGGTCGACGCGACGATGAAGCCGACGACGAGCGGCGTGATGATGCCGGCAAGGTTCGCCGCGAAGTTGAAGATGCCGCCCGTCACGCCGAGCAGGCCGTCCGGCGCGATGTCCGACACGAGCGTCCAGCCGAGCGCGGCCATCCCTTGCGCGAAGAACGCGACCGACATGATCGCGATCACGGCTTCGTTGCTCTGCACGTAGTTCGCGAGAATGATCGTCGATGCGAGCAGCAGCCCCGCGATGATCGGCAGCTTGCGTGCGAGGTTCGCGGACTTGCCGCGGCGCAGCAGCCAGTCGGAGAAGATGCCGCCGAACATCACGCCGACCGACGCGGCGATGAACGGCATCACCGCGAAGAAGCCGATCTTCAGCCAGCCCATGTGGCGCTCGGTGGCCAGATAGGTCGGAAACCAGGTCAGGAAGAACACGAGCGTCGAATTGCCGGCGAACTGGCCGAGGCAGATGCCGGCGAGCTGGCGCTTCTTCACCAGTTGGCCGACCATCGACCAGCTGAACTTGGCCTGCGCCGGCTTGTCACCCTTGTCGCCGTTCTTGCGCGCGCCGTGAACGAGACCGCCGCCCGCCTCGATATAGGCCAGTTCCGCCGCGTTCGCGCCCGGATGGTTGCGCGGCTCGTGGTAGAACTTCCACCAGACGAAGCCGAACGCAATGCCGACCGCACCCACGACCCAGAACAGCGAGCGCCAGCCGAACGCGCCCATCAGCGCGAACAGCACCGGGCTGAAGAACGCGAGGCCGATGTATTCGCCGACGGTATAGGTGCCGGTCGCCATCGCGCGTTCGTTCTGCGGGAACCACGTCGCGACGACGCGGCTGTTGGTCGGGAAGCACGGCGCTTCCGTCACGCCGAGACCGAGGCGGCACGCGAGCAACGTCGCGACGCCCGGCACGAAGCCTTGCAGGAACGTGCACAGCGACCACAGCGTCATCGACCAGTAATAGGTGATCTTGCTGCCGAAACGGTCGAGGAACAGGCCGCCGGGCACCTGCATCGCCACGTACGTCCACGAAAACGCGGAGAACATGATGCCCATCACGGCCGCATTGATGCCGAGCTCCTTGGTGAGCTGCGGCGCAGCCACGCCCAGCACGGTGCGGTCGAGATAGTTGATCATCGTGCCGATCGCGAGCAGCGCGAGGATCTTGTAGCGTGCCGACGTGCGCCGGACCGTGCCGGCCGCCTGCGCCGACGCGGCGCTCGTGTGGGTAGTGTGCTGCATGGTCGTCTCCTGGTCTCTTTGTGTGTCTGTGAGGGGTCAGCGCGCGACGAGCGACTGAAAGTGACCGAACATCCGCTCGGCGTCGGGCGTGCGCCCGGTGAATAACTCGAACGCGTCGACGGCCTGGTACACGGCCATCCCGCCACCCGGCAGCGTCGCGCAGCCGGCCGCGCGCGCGGCGTGGATCAGCTCGGTTTCGAGCGGGAAATACACGATGTCGGCCACCCACATGCCCGCGTGCAGCAGGTCGGCCGGCAGCGGCAGGCCCGGATGCTTGGCCATGCCGGTCGGCGTGCAGTGGATCAGGCCGGTCGCGGCGCGCATCGCGGCCGCGAGCGCGCCGCCAGAGGGCGCGCCGCCCGACACGACCTGCGCGGCGGGGAAGCGCTGCTGCAGCTCGGCCGCGAGCGCGGTGGCGCGCGTGCCGTCGACGTCGAAGATCGTGAGTTCGGCCGCGCCCATCTGCAGCGCCGCGTGCGCGACGGCCGCGCCCGCGCCGCCCGCGCCGAGCTGGACGACGCGTTCGAGCGACGCGCCGGGCAGCCCTCGGCCGAACGATTTCGCGAAGCCCGACCAGTCGGTGTTGTGGCCGATCCGCTTGCCGTCCTTGAACAGCACGGTGTTCACCGCGCCGAGCGCGCGCGCGTCGTCCGACAGCGCGTCGAGGTGCTCGATCACGCGCTGCTTGCACGGGTGCGTGATGTTCAGCCCGTTGTAGCCCATCCGCTGCGCGGCATCGAGCAGCTGCGGCAGCGCGTCGACGCTCACGCCGAGCACGTCGAGATCGAGGCGCCGATACACGTAGCCGAAACCCTGGCGGAAGCCTTCTTCCTCGTGCATCGCGGGCGACAGCGAACCGCCGATGCCCTGGCCGATCAGGCCGATCAGAAACGACGGGCGGCTCATCGTGCGGCTCCCTTCGCGAACAGGGTCGCCAGGCGTTGCAGCGCGAACACGTAGCCCTCGGTGCCGCAGCCGCAGATCACGGCTTCGGCGAGCGCCGACACGTACGAATGGTGGCGGAACGCCTCGCGGCGATGGACGTTCGAGATATGCACTTCGATCACCGGCTTCGCGATCGCGGAAAGCGCGTCGGCCAGCGCCACCGACGTATGCGTATAGGCGGCCGGGTTGATCACGATGCCGTGCGTGTCGTGACGCGCGGCATGCAGCCAGTCGATCAGCTGGTGCTCGGCATTCGACTGGCGAAAGTCGATGTCGAGCCCGAGCCCATCCGCCGCCGTGCGGCAGCGCTGCTCGAGATCCGCGAGCGTTTCCGCGCCGTAGATATGCGGCTCGCGCGTGCCCAGCAGATTCAGGTTCGGGCCGTTCAGCACCAGCACCTTGTGCTTGCTCATCGTGTTTCTGCTCCTGAAACAGGGGCGGACCACGATCGGCGCCGCCCCGAAGACATCGGAATTTGGCGCTAGTGTGCGCCCGGGCGAGCGGGCTGTCTTTTCGGGTTTTCGCTAATTTGTACCATCTAGTTAGTTTGTACAATACACATCACTAGCCTAGTAAATTCGGGATATGGCGCGCGCGCCGAACTCAACGACTGGTTCATTCAGGGTCGGTTCGAGCAGCGCCATACCCCGCTCATCAGCAGGAATCGCCCATGCAGCGCTCGATCGCCACCGTGTCACTGTCCGGCACGCTCGCCGAGAAACTCGCCGCCATCCAGGCCGCGGGCTTCGACGGCGTCGAAATCTTCGAAAACGACCTCGTCTACTTCGACGGATCGCCGGCCGACGTCCGGCGCATGGCCGCCGATCTGGGCCTCGACATCGTGCTGTTCCAGCCGTTTCGCGACTTCGAGGGCGTGAGCGCGGCCCAGCTCGCGCGCAATCTCGACCGCATCAAGCGCAAGTTCGACGTGATGCATGCGCTCGGCACCGACCGCATCCTCGTCTGCAGCAGCGTGGCGGCCGACACGATCGCCGACGACGCGTTGCTCGTCGACCAGCTCGGCGTGCTCGCCGAAGCCGCGCGGCAGGCCGGTGTGGTGGCCGCGTACGAAGCGCTCGCGTGGGGCCGCGTCGTGAAGCGGTACGGCCACGCGTGGAAGCTCGTGAATGCGGTGAACAGCCCGCATCTCGGCCTGGCGCTCGACAGCTTCCACACGCTGTCGCTCGACGATTCGCCGGACGCGATCGCCGACATCCCCGGCGACCGGATCGCCTTCGTGCAGATCGCCGACGCGCCGAAGCTCGTGATGGACGTGATCGAATGGAGCCGCCACTACCGCTCGTTCCCGGGCCAGGGCGACTTCGACCTGGCGCGCTTCACCGCGCGCGTGATCGAGTCGGGCTATACAGGGCCGCTGTCGCTGGAGATCTTCAACGACGGCTTCCGCGCGGCGCCGACCGCGCTCACGGCCGCCGACGGCCATCGCTCGCTGCTCTATCTGGAAGACCTGACGCGCGCGCGGCTCGCCCAGGAGGGCCGCGCGCCGGCCGCCAGCCAGCCGCTGTTCGCGCCGCCCGCGCCGCCCGCGCACGTCGGGTTCCAGTTCATCGAATTCGCGGTCGACGCGCAGGCGGCGGCGACCGTCGGCGAATGGCTCGGCCGGATGCGCTTCCGGCTCGCCGGCAGGCATCGCTCGAAGGACGTGACGCTGTTCCAGCACGGCGCCGCATCGATCGTGCTCAATGCCGAGCGCGACTCGTTCGCCGATGCGTTCTTCCAGCAGCACGGGCTGTCGCTGTGCGCGTCGGCGTTTCGCGTCGACGACGCGAAAGTGGCGTTCGAACGTGCGGCCGGCTTCGGCTATGCACCGTTCTCCGGCCGCGTCGGGCCGAACGAGCGCGTGCTGCCGAGCGTGAAGGCGCCGGACGGCAGCCTCGAATATTTCGTCGACGAAGCACCGGATGCGCCGACGCTGTATGAATCGGACTTCGTGCTGACCGACATCGACGGCCCGACCGAAGTCGGCCCGCTGACGGGCATCGATCACGTGTGCCTCGCGCTGCCGGCCGACGCGCTCGACACCTGGATCCTGTTCTTCAAGACCGCGTTCGGCTTCGAGGCCGAGCGCAGTTGGCTCGTGCCCGATCCGTACGGACTGATGCGCAGCCGCGCGGTGCGCAGCGCCGACGGCTCGGTGCGGATCGCGCTGAACGCATCGGTCGACCGTCATACGGCCGTCGCCGAATCGCTCGACCGCTACCACGGCACGGGGCTGAACCACGTCGCGTTCCGCACCGATGACATCGTGAAGACGGTCGCCGCGTTCGCGGCCGACGGCGTCCCGTTCCTGCGCATTCCGGCCAATTACTACGACGATCTCGCCGCGCGCTACGCGCTGCCGGACGAACTGATCGACACGCTGAGCGCGCACCACCTGCTCTACGACCGCGACGAGGACGGCGGCGAATTCCTGCACGCGTATACGGAACTGGTCGACAACCGCTTCTCGCTCGAGATCGTCGAGCGGCGCGGCGGGTACGACGGCTATGGCGCGGCGAATGCGGCCGTGCGGCTCGCCGCGCAGGCGCAGCGCAGGAAATAGGGCGAATCGGGTATCGTGGGCATCGACAGTGGAGGTGGTCCGCGGTTGAAGCAAGGAGGCACGTCCCGCGCGCACCATCGTGGCGAACGAGACGGGCGCGGATCAGCCCGCGCGGCTCACCGCGATCGGCCCGGGGACACTCATAAAAAAGCCCGCATCTCTGCGGGCTTGTAAGATTAACGGCGCATCTTCATGCAGGTTTTGCATGCTCTTCATGTAAGGCCTCCAACGCCGCACGCGCCAGGAAACCACTCCTGGTTTCGTGACGGGATGCCACATACGCGTCAATCTTATGAAGTACAAATCTTGGCAAACTTACGTTAATACGCTCAGGCTTCGAGTCAAGCTGAGATAAGTCAACGCTCACGAAACCCCACACAGCCCCTGCGTAGTCCGGGTTGCTTGCCAAATTTTCGATGGTCGAGCAATTAAAGGCGACGTCCTCGCCCAGCTCGATTAAGGTCTCGACATGAGAGACGATTGCTTCTTTTGTGTTCCTGATTGCATCATCGATGGTCTCGCCCCAGGAATGAACGCCCGGTATATCCGGAACAATCACTCCGTAGACGGTCCCATCGTCCTTATGGATTGCGATGGGAAATTCCATGTTTGCCATTCCTTTGTTGTCCTGCTTCCGTGGTAGCACTAGCTTCTCTTATGTACCGCTTATTGACATTCGTCTTATGTGAAGCGACCTTGGTTGCATCAATTTTAAAAGTACTGCTTCCTTCCCCTGCATCCTGTTGGGTCGGTAAAAAACCGCCGGTCACTTCAGACCAGCGGTTTTCAGGATGCTCTTTGTTGTCCCCATTGGCAGGTCCTTGTTCGGGTGTGGAACCGTCGCAAGCCCCGGCTTCGTGGGGTGTTTGAAGTGGTGGTGGCTGCCTTTCGTTCTTACCAAAAACCAGCCGTCCTCTTCCAGCATCCGGATAAGCTCTGTTGAACTCATGGCTCCTCCGCTGTGCTTGTGTGTAATTATACACACGGACAAGGAGGGCACAAGTATTTTTGTGTAGTTGTGTGTATAGCGACAGGCCGTCGCGTGGGCGGGGTGTTCAAGGCGCGGAAACGCCGGGAGGCGGCCTCTGAGGATGACCCTGAGTTACATCCCGTAACCCGTACCGCAGTGCAGCATCGCGCTGCCTGCCCCGATTTTAAGAATCGCTTAAGTCTTCGACGGCACCATCCGCAGCCAGTACCCGATGGTTATCTCGAAAAGGAGGAAAGCGATGAGCGCCGTAGAAGCACCCGCGGGCCGCCCGGCCGCGCCCCCTGCAAAGAAGACGATGCTGCGCCGCCTGCTCAGTCATCATGAAATCGCGACGCTGCTCGTGCTGCTGCACGCACCGATCGGCGCGAACGCCAAACCCGAATTGCCCGCGCTGCAGGAAGCCGGCCTCGTCGAAATGGTCAAGCTCGACCCCGATACGGCCCCGAGCTTCCGCTTGACCGAAGACGGCACGGCCGTCCTGAAAGGGCTCGGCTACCGCTGAGCCGCCGGCTTCAGCCTCTCCCGCTTCCCCGCCTTACCGCCTCACCCGATCCCCGCGACGCGCCGGCCACGCCGGCGACTGGCGTCACCCCGCCCGCTCCTGCAGCATCAACCGGTATTCCGTCGGCGTCACGCCGACCGTCGCCTTGAACTGGCGCGTGAACGCGCTGTGATCCGTGTAGCCGCATAGCGCGGCGACGTCGGTCACCTTGTCGTGCGTGACGAGCAGCGCGGTGGCCGCGTCGAGCCGCGTCTTCAGCAGCACCTGGCGCGGCGTCAGATGGAACACCTTGTGGAAGTAGCGTTCGAGCTGCGCGACCGACATCCCGGCCATCTGCGCGAGCTGCTTCAGGTTCAGCGGCTGCACGTAATGATCCTGGATGTGCTGGACCACGTCGGCGAGCCGGCTGTACGCCGGGTGCGATCCCTCGTGCGCCTTCAGGTCGCGCGAGATGCCCGCGAGGCCGACCACCCGGCCCGCGGCATCGCGCAGCGGCTCCTTGCAGGTCAGGCACCAGCCCGGCTGACGGCCCGGATACAGGTGCAGCTCGAGCTGATCCATCAACTGCTGGCCGGCGTTGATCGTCGCCATGTCCTGCTCGAAATAGCTGCGGCCGAAGCGGCGCGGAAACACCTCGTCGGCCGTCTTGCCGAGCAGGTCGCGCTTGTCCTTGTAGCCGCAGCGCATCGCCAGCGTGCGGTTGACGAGCGCGTAGCGGCCGCTCGCATCCTTCACGAAGAACGCGACGTCCGGCAGCGCATCGAACACCGGTTCGAGCAGACGGAAATGCGCGAGCATCGCGCCGAAATCGGCGTTGTCGGGCGGGTCGCGCAACGTGTCGGACAGGCTCATGGGCGGTACGGCAGGCAAGGTCGTCATCCCGGCAACCGCGAAGCGAGTGGCAGATGGCGTCGATTATAGGAGCGCCCCTTCGATCGCGTTGCATCGAACGCGGGGCGGGCAAGACGGTGGCCGGCGGCATCGCGCGCCCCGACAGGCTCCATCGGAGGGGCAATGCTGGTTGCGCACGCAACCAATGCGCCCGGCGTGCGGGCCGGCGACCGTTCCGCCTTCGCCGCAGCCGGCGCAGCGCATCGACACGCCGGCGCCACGCACCGGATCCGTCATCCTAAAAATGCCGGCGACCCGCGTCTTGGCGGGTTTGCGCATTCGCCATGACGATTTCGGCATATATCAGGGTAATCGACGATATGCCGATATCGTCGCCGGCCACGCATCGAACGCGCAAGACGCCCGTATTTTCGTTACCTAGACTTCGCTTCACGGTCACGAGACGACCTCCCGCCGCTGCCGCAATCGGCATGCACGCTCGCCGCATCCACGGTCGCGCACGCCGATTCCGGCACAGCCTGCGCAGCAGGCGGCACGCCTGCATGGCCTGCGCATCGGCTTGCGGACCGAACCGTCTCGCCCGGTTTACCGGCGCCGGCCCGCATGCCGGCGGCGGCCCAACCACGCCATCAAGGGGAAGTGAAAGTGAAGCTGAAGGTATCGCACGTCGCGCTGGCCGCTGCCTGCGCACTGTCGGGCGCGCACGCCGTCGCCGCCGACGTCGTCAAGATCGGTTTCGCCGCGCCGCTGACCGGCCCGCAGTCGAATTACGGCACGGACATGCAGAAGGGCGTGCAACTCGCGATCGCCGATTTCAACGCGACGCATCCGACGATCGGCGGCAAGCCCGTCACGTTCCAGCTCGACTCGCAGGATGATCAGGCCGACCCGCGCACCGGCACGACCGTCGCGCAGCGGCTGATCGACGGCAACGTCCGCGGGATCATCGGCCACTTCAACTCCGGCACGAGCATTCCCGCGTCCGACCTGTACGATCGCGCGGGGCTGCCGCAGATCTCGATGGCGACGTCGCCGCAATACACGGCGCGCGGCTACAAGACGACCTACCGGCTGCTGACGAGCGACGCGCAGGCCGGCCGCATCGTCGGCACGTACGCGGTGAAGACGCTGCGCTTCAAGCGCATCGCGATCATCGACGACCGCACGGCCTACGGCCAGGGCATCGCCGACGAATTCGCGAAGGCCGTGGAAGCGGCGGGCGGCACGATCGTCAAGCGCGACTTCACGAACGACAAGGCGCTCGATTTCTCGGCGATCCTGACCAACCTGAAGGGCGTGAATCCGGACGCGGTGTTCTACGGCGGCGGCGACGCGCAATCGTCGCCGATGATCCGCAAGATGCGCCAGCTCGGGATGAAGTCGGCGTTCGTGACAGGCGAGATGTCGCGTTCGCCGACGTTCCTGAAGGTCGGCGGCGACGCGGCCGAAGGCGCGATCGTCTACATGGGCGGGCTGCCGAAGGAAAAGATGCCGGGCTTCTCCGGCTACGCGGCACGCTACAAGGCGCGGTTCAACGAAGACGTGATCACGTACTCGCCGTACTCGTACGACGGCACGATCGCGCTGCTCACCGCGATGAGGGACGCGAATTCGACCGATCCGAAGGTGTACACGCCGTATCTCGGCAAGGTGTCGATCAAGGGCGTGTCGGCACCCAGCATCGCGTACGACGCGAAGGGCGACCTGAAGGATGCGCCGGTGACGATCTACAAGGTCGAGCGCGGCGCGTTCAAGCCGGTCGATACGATCGCCGGCAACTGACCAGCGAGGCCCTGCCCCGCGCGGCGCGCCAGCGGCTCACCGGCCGCCCGCGCCGCGCGCGCTTCGGCGGCATGGTCCGAAGCCGTTCCCGGCGCGCGCCCGCGCGCAGGCATTTCGCGCTCCTGTAGAATCCCCCCACCCGCTTTGACGCTTCGTCCGCGCCGCGCCCCATCCTGGTGCGGCGGCACGTGTTTCGCGCCTCACCCGGCACGCGGCACGCCTCGACGACGCAAGCCGCGCCTTGCCAGTCCATGCCGAAAAGCGGGCCCTGGAGACGCAGCACCGACAACTACATTCGAAAACCGATCGTCCTGACCATGCAAGCTTCCGAATTGAGCGGCGTGCCTCGCGCCGCCGAACGCGCGCTCACGCGCAGCGACTACAAGACCCTTGGCCTTGCCGCACTCGGCGGCGCCCTCGAGTTCTACGACTTCATCATCTTCGTGTTCTTCGCGCCGGCGATAGGACAACTCTTCTTCCCGCACGACATTCCCGACTGGCTGCGCCAGTTGCAGACGTTCGGCATCTTCGCGGCCGGCTATCTCGCGCGCCCGCTCGGCGGCGTGATCATGGCGCACTTCGGCGACCTGTTCGGCCGCAAGCGGATGTTTACGCTGAGCGTGCTGATGATGTCGGTGCCGACGCTGCTGATGGGCCTGCTGCCGACCTACGACACGATCGGCATCCTCGCGCCGGTGTTGCTGCTGCTGTTCCGCGTGCTGCAAGGCGCGGCGGTGGGCGGCGAAGTGCCGGGCGCGTGGGTGTTCGTGTCCGAGCACGTGCCGTCGCGCCATATCGGCTATGCATGCGGCACGCTGACCGCGGGCCTCACGGCCGGCATCCTGCTCGGCTCGCTCGTCGCGGCCGGCATCAACAGCCGCTACTCCGCGGCGGAAGTCGGCGCGTTCGCGTGGCGGATCCCGTTCCTGCTCGGCGGCGTGTTCGGGCTGTTCTCCGTGTACCTGCGCCGCTGGCTGCACGAAACGCCGGTGTTCGCCGAGATGAAGGCGAAGAAGGCGCTCGCGGCCGAGATTCCGCTGAAGGCGGTGCTGCGCGACCACGGCCGCGCGGTGATCGTGTCGATGCTGCTCACGTGGATGCTGTCGGCCGCGATCGTCGTCGTGATCCTGATGACGCCCGCGCTGCTGCAAAAGCAGTTCCACCTGTCGCCCGCGACGACGCTGTTCGCGAACAGCGTCGCGACGCTGTGCCTGACGGCCGGCTGCATCACCGCCGGCTCGCTCGCGGGCTGGATCGGCGCGAAGCGCGTGCTCGCGATCGGCGGCATCGGGCTGGCCGCGTGCTATTACCTGCTGTTCGCGCAGGTCGCGGCCGATGCGTCGACGCTGCCGCTCTACTACGGGATCGCGGGCTTCATGGTCGGCACGATCGGCGCGGTGCCGTTCGTGATGGTCAAGAGCTTCCCGGCCGTCGTGCGCTTCTCGGGCATCTCGTTCTCGTACAACGTCGCGTATGCGATCTTCGGCGGCCTCACGCCGGTGATCGTGTCGCTGATGATGAAGTCGAATCCGCTCGCACCGGTCGTGTACGTCGCGGCGATCTGCGTGCTCGGCGCGATCGCGGTGCAATTCTCGAAGGATGCGAAGGACGTGAAGGACGCACGCTGAACGTCGGCGCGCACGCGCCGGCCGGATGAACGAAGGGCCGAATCCCGCGGCGTGCGGGATTCGGCCCTTTTGATTTGCGTCGGCGCAGCGGCGACGGCGCAGGCCTGCTCAGTTCAACGCAGCACGCCGTACGACGAACTCGGCCGACGCAGCGCGTCGATGCTCGCGCCGCCAGCGCCGGTGACGAACAGCAGCAGGAAACCGCCCGCGATCGCGACGTTCTTCCAGAAGTGAATCACCATGTCGTGCTGGACGGCGGCGCTCGTCGCATCCCAGAAATTGTGCCCGACCATCGCGGTCGCGATCGTGTAGACCGCCATCAGCAACGCGAGCGGCCGTACCTTGTAGCCGACGATCAGCAGCAGGCCGCCCAGCCCCTCGATCGCGACGACGATCGGCGCGACGACCTGTTGATAAGGCACGTTCATCCCGTGCAGATACGCGACGAAGTCGCTGTAGCCAAGCAGCTTCATGATGCCGCCCCACAAGAACAACGCCGCCAGCGCCAGGCGCGCGAAAAAAATGACGCCGGAATCGACGGTACGCGTCATGCCTTTCTCCTCGTATGCAATTCGGCCGCCCGCCCCGGGCGCGCCCGTGCGGTTCGGCGCCGCGCGGCCCGGCAGGGCGCGCGGCAAATGGGCCAGCATAGAGGGTCTTTTCGCGGTGTCCAAGACCTTGTAGCAAATCTTTACAACGCGGCGACCGCGCCGGCAGCCCGGCGCGCTGAAAAACGCGTTTAGCCCGCGTCGCTCAACAACACGCCTTTCTTGAAGATGAAGCAGCCGTAGCCGCGCGTTTCGCCGGTGACGATCACCGCGTACGCCTGCTGCGCGCGCTCGTAGAACGCGAAACGTTCGACGCCGGCAAGCGGCACCGCGCGCCCTTCCGCGCGGTCGATCTCGGCCTGCACTTCGCGCTGCACGGGCGGCACCGCGGCCGCGTCGCCGACGACTTCCATCCGCCATGCGGGCGTGTCGACGAACGTATCGAGCGGCAGCACCGACAGCACGGCGCGCACGACGCGCGCCGAATCGGCGCCGTCGATGCGCAGCGCGCGGCCGACCACCGTGTGCTCCGCGACGGATTCCGCCGGAAAATTCGCATCGCAGATCGCGATTTCGTCACCGTGGCCCATCGCGCGCAGCGTGTGCAGGATGTCGGCGTGCAGCAGCGGGTCGAGATTCTTCAGCATGTCGGTTGTCTCCGGGATCAGGAACGAATCGCATAACGTTACCCGATCCCGGCGGCCGCTGCGCATGTGCCGTTCGCGTCACGCCGCCGCGGCCGGCATTTCGTCGATGAAACCCGTGACCGAAGCGAGGCGGCCCGATGCGTCGACGGTGCCGAAGTCCGAACCCTTCACGATCGCCGCGCCGTCGGGCGACACGAGCGCCCACGAGAACCGCAGGTGCTGGCCGAACGCGTCGACGTCGGTCGTGCGGCGGAAGCGGTACGCGGGGAAGCGTTGCTGCACGGCGGCGATCATCGTGTCGATGCCCGCGTGGCCGTCGCCCGCCATCAGCGGATCGCGATAGGCCGCGTCGCTCGCATACGTCGCGTCGATCAGCGCACGACGGCGTGCGCCGTCGGGTTCGTTCCACGCGGCGAAGTAGCGGTCGATCAGGTCGGCGTGCACGGACGATGCGGATTGAGCGGTGTTCATGGCGAGGCTCCTTGTGTCGGTGGACGATATCGCGAACGTTTCGTGTCCGCGTGCCGCCATCGTCGCCGGTCTCGCGCGGGCGGTCGATTACGCAAGAGGTAAGGAAATCGCGCGTGCGCCATCCCGAAAGAAAACGGGCGCCCGAAGGCGCCCGCATCGCGTACCTGCCGCGCGCGTCAGGTCACCGGCGCCGGATTGAACAGCGTCAGCGCATTCGCGAGTTTCCATTGCTCGGCCCACGTGCGGCGCTTGCCGCTCGCGACGTCGAGCATCAGCCGGAACAGTTCCCAGCCCATGTCCTCGATCGTCGCCGTGCCGGTCGCGATCCGCCCCGCATCGAGATCCATCAGGTCGTGCCAGCGGCGCGCGAGATCGCTGCGCGTTGCCACCTTGATCACCGGCACCTGCGCGAGGCCGTACGGCGTGCCGCGGCCGGTCGTGAAGATGTGCAGGTTCATCCCCGCCGCGAGCTGCAGCGTGCCGCAGATGAAGTCGCTCGCGGGCGTCGCCGCATACAGCAGCCCCTTCTGCCGTGCACGATCGCCGGGGCGCACGACGCCGGCGATCGGCGCGCTGCCCGACTTCACGATCGATCCCATCGCCTTCTCGACGATGTTCGACAGGCCGCCCTTCTTGTTGCCCGGCGTCGTGTTCGCGCTGCGGTCGACACGGCCGCGCGCCAGATAGCGGTCGTACCAGTCCATCTCGCGAATGATCTCGCGGGCGACCGTCTCGTTCGCCGCGCGCGACGTGAGCTGCGCGACACCGTCGCGCACTTCGGTCACTTCCGAGAACATGATCGTCGCACCCGCGCGCACGAGCAGGTCGGCCGCGAAGCCGACCGCCGGGTTCGCGGTGAGCCCCGAGAACGCGTCGCTGCCGCCGCACTGCACGCCGACGACGAGATCCGACGCGGGGCAGGTCTCGCGGCGGCGGCGGTTGAGCCGCTCGAGATGCGATTCGGCCATCTTCATGATCGAGTCGATCATCGAGTTGAAGCCGACGTGCGCGGCGTCCTGCAGGCAGACGACGCCGCCGTTGTCGCTCGCGCCGTCGGCGGCCACCGGAATCGCGCCCGGCGGCAGCAGGCGCTCGGGCTGCAGCTTCTCGCAGCCGAGGCTCACCGTCATCACCTCGCCGCCGAAGTTCGGGTTCAGGCTGATGTTGCGCAGCGTGCGGATCGGGATGTCGGCGTCGGGCGCATCGATCGCGACGCCGCAGCCGTACGTATGCTCGAGCCCGACCACGTCGTCGACGTTCGGGTAGCGCGGCAGCAGTTCGTCCTTGATCCGCTTCACCGCGTGCTCGACGACGCCCGACACGCACTGCACGGTCGTCGTGATCGCGAGGATGTTGCGCGTGCCGACCGAGCCGTCGGCATTGCGGAAACCCTCGAACGTATAGCCTTCGAGCGGCTCGAGCGGCGGCGCGGCGCGCGTGGCGAGCGGCAGGTCGTCGAGCCCCGGCGGCTCGGGCATGCGCATCGTGCGCTCGTTGACCCAGCTACCGCGCCGCAGGTCGGTCAGCGCATAGCCGATCACCACGTTGTAGCGAATGACCGGGTCGCCGGCCGCGAGGTCGACGAGCGCGACCTTGTGCCCCTGCGGCACGCCTTCGCGCAGCGTCAGCCCGTCGGCGAACGTCGCGCCTTCGGGCAAACCGCCGTCGTTGACGACGATCGCGACGTTGTCGTCCGCATGCACGCGGATGTAGAGAGGGGAAGCAGTCATCGGAATTCCTGGAAGCAGTCTGCGATATCGTTAGTCATCATATGACATTCAACCGCATTCCACGATGCTACGTAAACCCTTATCCGGAAAGACCCTACTCTTTGCCGGTCAGCAAACCGCTTGCGCCGCGCTTTCTTGCGTTGTACGATGACATACAACGACATCGCCACTTCGGCTCGTATGCCGTTCCCGACGAACCAGCACTCGCGCTAGACGGACGACCCAACCATGACTTCACCGCAAGAACTCAAACAGATCATCTCCCACGGCCTGCTGTCGTTTCCGCTGACGGATTTCGACGCCGACGGCAGCTTCCGTCCGTCCACCTATGCCGAGCGTCTCGAATGGCTGGCGCCGTATGGCGCGAGCGCGCTGTTCGCGGCCGGCGGCACCGGCGAATTCTTCTCGCTCACGCAGCGCGAGTACTCGGACGTGATCCGCGTCGCGACGGAAACCTGCAAGGGCAAGGTGCCGATCCTCGCCGGCGCGGGCGGCGCGACGCGCGTCGCGATCGAATATGCGCAGGAAGCCGAGCGCCTCGGCGCGAGCGGCGTGCTGTTGATGCCGCACTACCTGACCGAAGCCAGCCAGGAAGGGATCGCCGAGCACGTCGAGCAGGTCTGCCGCGCGCTGAAGATCGGCGTGGTGGTGTACAACCGCGCGAATTCGAAGCTGAATGCGGACATGCTCGAGCGCCTCGCCGACCGTTGCCCGAACCTGATCGGCTTCAAGGACGGCGTCGGCGAAATCGAGAGCATGGTCACCATCCGCCGCCGCCTCGGCGACCGCTTCGCGTACCTCGGCGGCCTGCCGACGGCCGAAGTCTATGCGGCCGCGTACAAGGCGCTCGGCGTGCCGGTGTACTCGTCGGCGGTGTTCAACTTCATCCCGAAGACGGCGATGGCTTTCTACGAAGCGATCGCGAAGGACGACCACGAAACGGTCGGCCGCCTGATCGACGAGTTCTTCCTGCCGTACCTGAAGATCCGCAATCGCCGCGCAGGCTACGCGGTCAGCATCGTGAAGGCCGGCGCGAAGCTCGTCGGCCACGACGCGGGCCCGGTGCGCGCACCGCTCGTCGACCTGACCGACGAAGAGGCGGCCGAGCTCGACGTGCTGATCAAGAAGATGGGCCCGCAGTAAGCGGGGTTCGCCGGCGGCGCGGGCCCTTCATCGGCACGGCGCGCCGGCTCCGCGCTGATCCGTATCCGTATCACGCGATGGCCGCGCGGCTCGACGAGCCAGCGCGGCCATTCCATTACATCTGCGCGATCGCGCCGATGATCCGCTGGCGCACGCCGGCAAGCGTGCGCTGCGTCTCGTCGATCCCCTTGCGCGCGGCAACCGGCCGGCCGCGCGCCGGCGACTCGGCGCCCACGATCTGTTCCAGCACGTCGCGGTCGACGACCGCATCGAAGAACCGCCCGACCGTGAACATCGCGTACTGCTTCGCGGTCGCGAGATGCGTGTTGGCCTGCGTGAGTGCGTCGGCGCGCTGCGCGCCGTTCGGCCCGTCGATGCTGCGGCGGTGCTTCAGCGCGAACACCACCGCCTCCATGTCGTACCTGAAACGCTCGACGGCCCTGCCGAAGATCAACGAATGCGGATCGGAACCCGCCACGGGCCGCCCCTGGTTGATCGTCACGTCGAATTCGCTGCCGCCCAGCTCGCGCTGCAGCGCGAACAGCGCGTCGGCCAGCACGCGCCCTTCGCTGTATTCGCCGATCTGGGTACGGACCGATTTCGCGACGTCGCCGATCGCTTTCCACAACCCGGCCGCGAACAGGTGGTCGCCACGCTTGCTGATATTCATCGGATGGTTCCTCGTTGGTCTTGTGATCTCTCAGGCTCGCCCGCGGGCCGGACGGCCCGGGGCTTCGCTACTGTAGGAGAATTGCCGGCGACAGGAAAGCCACCCCGAAAAAAAGCGGAGACGGCCACCGGCCGCCTCCGCTTTCGTCCATCCGGCAAGCAGCCCGGCGTTCCCGCCGGACCGCCGCCACGTCACTCGGCCTTGCCGTCCCGCAGCCGCGGAATCGCGAGCGGATTGCCTTCCTGCAGCGCTTCGGGCAGCAGGTCGTCCGGGAAATCCTGATAGCACACGGGCCGCAGGAAACGCTCGATCGCGGTCGCGCCGACCGACGTGACGGCCGGGTTCGACGTCGCGGGGAACGGCCCGCCGTGCACCATCGCGTCGCACACCTCGACGCCGGTCGGGTAGCCGTTGACCAGCAGGCGCCCGGCCTTGCGTTCGAGGATCGGCAGCAGCCGGCGCGCGAGCGGCTTGTCGTCGGCGTCGACTTGCAGCGTGGCCGTCAACTGGCCTTCGAGCGCGTCGAGCACGCGCGCGACTTCGTCGAGATCGCGGCAGCGCACGATCAGCGACGCCGGCCCGAACACTTCGTGGCCGAACGCCGGCTCGGCCAGGAACGCCTGCGCGCCGACTTCGTACAGCGCGCCGCCGGCCTGGCAGTGACTCTGCGCGGCCTCGCCCGCGCCGATTTCGCGCACGCCCGGCAGTTCGGCCAGCTTGCCGCGCCCGTTGCGGTACGCATCGGCGATGCCCGGCGTGAGCATCACGCCGGCCGGCTTCTTCGCGAGCGCCTGCGCGGCGGCCGTCTCGAAGCGGTCGAGATCGGGGCCGTCGATCGCGAGCACGAGGCCCGGATTGGTGCAGAACTGGCCGACGCCGAGCGTCAGCGAATCGACGAAGCCCGTCGCGATCGCGTCGCCGCGCGCGGCCAGCGCGGCCGGGAACAGCACGACGGGGTTGATGCTGCTCATTTCCGCATAGACCGGAATCGGCTGCGGACGCGCGTTCGCAAGCTGCACGAGCGCCATCCCGCCCTGCCGCGAACCGGTGAAACCGACGGCCTGGATCGCCGGATGGCTGACCAGCGCCGCGCCGGTCACGCGGCCGGGGCCGATCAGCAGCGAGAACACGCCGGCCGGCATGCCGGTTTTCTCGACGGCGGCGCGGATCGCGCGGCCGACCAGCTCGGACGTGCCGAGATGCGCTTCATGGGCTTTCACGATCACCGGGCAGCCGGCCGCGAGCGCCGACGCAGTATCGCCACCGGCCACCGAGAACGCGAGCGGGAAGTTGCTCGCGCCGAACACGGCGACGGGCCCCAGCGCGACCTTCTGCAGGCGCAGGTCGGAGCGCGGCAGCGGCGTGCGCGCGGGCTGCGCGGGGTCGATCGACGCGGCAAGGAAGCGCCCGTCGCGCACGACGCGTGCGAACAGCCGAAGCTGGCCGACGGTGCGGCCGCGCTCGCCCTGCAGCCGCGCGACGGGCAGCCCCGTTTCGGCGTGCGCGCGCTCGATCAGCGCGTCGCCGAGCGCGACGATTTCATCGGCGATCGCTTCGAGAAACGCCGCGCGGGCCGCGAGCGGCTGCGTGCGGTACGCACCGAACGCGTCGCGTGCGAGCTCGCACGCGCGGTCGACGTCGGCCTGCGTCGCGACGCCGAACGCCGGGGCCTCGATCGGCGCGCCCTTCGTCGGATCGAACGCGTGCAAGGTGCCGGCCGAGCCGGCCACCGCTTCGGCGCCGATCAGCATCTCTCCTGTCAGTTGCATGGGGTGTGCTCCGTGGTTCGGGAATGGATAGCGCATTGTAGCGCAACAGATACGATGTCTGCCGACATCATGCCATCATTCGCGCCGCCTGCGAAGGCGCCGACGATACACTCCGCCGGCCTTGTCCGGCCAGCGAATCACGACTTTCCCACATTGTGACGAGGCCTTCAGAGGGAAAACCCGAGGTTTCTGAATTCGGCCATCGTCAATAAACTTTCGGCCATGTCATACGACGACGTACATTTAAAGTGAACAATCAGACCTCCCCTCGCGATCTTCCGCTCGATCTCGCGCGCACCGCGCGCCGGACCGCCGTGCGCTACTGGATCCTGGCGATGCTGTTCGTCGTCACGACGCTCAACTATGCGGACCGCGCGACGCTGTCGATCACCGGCACGCCGATCCGCAAGGCGTTCGGCATCGACCCGGTGACGATGGGCTACATCTTTTCGGCGTTCAGTTGGGCGTACGTGCTCGCGCAACTGCCGAGCGGCTGGCTGCTCGACCGCTTCGGCGCGCGGCGCGTGTATGCGGCGAGCATCTTCCTGTGGTCGGCGTTCACGCTGCTGCAGAGCACGATCGGCCTCGGCGGCAGCGCCGCGTTCGCGGTCGCCGCGCTGTTCGCGATGCGCTTCGCGGTCGGCATCGCGGAGGCCCCCGCGTTTCCGGCGAACGCGAAGGTCGTCGCGAGCTGGTTCCCGACCGCCGAGCGCGGCACCGCGTCGGCGATCTTCAACGCCGCGCAGTACTTCGCGGCCGTGGTGTTCTCGCCGCTGATGGCCTGGCTCACGCATGCGTACGGCTGGCACCAGGTGTACCTGTGGCTCGGCGTAGCCGGCATCGCGCTCGCGTTCCTGTGGCTGCGCGTCGTGAAGGACCCGGCCGACCATCCGGCCGTGAACCGCGCGGAACTCGACCATATCGAGCAGGGCGGCGGGCTCGTGCGGTCGAGCGGCCAGCCCGCCGGCGCGCGCGGCGGCGGCGGCGCTTCCGAAGGCAGCCGCGTGGCGGGCTGGTACTACGTGCGCCAGTTGCTGTCGAACCGGATGCTGATCGGCGTGTACCTCGGCCAGTACTGCGTGAACGTGCTCACGTACTTCTTCCTCACGTGGTTCCCGATCTACCTCGTGCAGGCGCGCGGGATGTCGCTGCTGAAGGCCGGCTTCATGACGTCGCTGCCGGCGATCTGCGGGTTCCTCGGCGGCGTGCTCGGCGGGATGCTGTCGGATGCGCTGATCCGCCGCGGCGTCTCGCTGACGCTCGCGCGCAAGATCCCGATCGTCGGCGGGATGGCGCTGTCGATGGCGATCATCGGCTGCAACTACGTCGACAGCGAAGCGCTGGTGATCACGCTGATGGCCGTGTCGTTCTTCGGCAAGGGGATCGGCTCGCTCGGCTGGGCCGTCGTCGCGGATACCGCGCCGAAGGAAGCGATCGGCCTGTCGGGCAGCCTCTTCAACATGTTCGGCAACACGGCGGGCATCGTCGCGCCGATCGCGATCGGCTATCTCGTCGGCGCGAGCGGCTCGTTCAACGGCGCACTCGTGTTCGTCGGGCTGAACGCGCTCGTCACCGTGTTCAGCTATCTCGTGATCGTGAAGGACATCAAGCGCGTCGAACTGCGTCATCGCGACGCGTGAGGCTCGACCTCGGGAAAGAGGCGGCCGCGTAACAGCGGCCGCCGTTTTTGCATCGGATCGACGTCAGGTCGACGCGTGCACGGCGCGCAGCATGTCGTGCACGCCGGACGTCATCAGCGCGAGGAACGCGACCAGGCCGACGTAGCAGAGCGCGTAGGTCGTCTTCGTCTCGATCGACGTCGCGTAGTACACGCGGTTCTCCGGCGCGTCGGGATCGTAGCGCCACGCGCGCCTCAGCTGAGGCAGCGCGAGGATCGCCATCACGATCAGCAGCGGGCTCGGCCGATACGCGAACAGCGCGATCAGTACCGGTACGCCCGCGAACCAGATGCGCGGCGACAGCACCGCGGTGATCCGCCCGCCGTCGAACGGCGACAGCGGAATCATGTTGAACAGATTGAGGAAGAAACCCGTGTACGACAGCGCGAGCAGCAGGTTGCTGTCGGTGTGGCGCGCGGCCGCGTAGCACGCCAGCGCGCCGAGCGTGCCGACGAACGGCCCGGCAAGGCCGACGTACGCTTCCGTTTCCGCGTCGTGCGGCATCGCCTTCAACTCGATCCACGCGCCGACGAACGGGATGAAGGTCGGCAGCCCGACGTCGAGCCCGCGCCGCTGCGCGGCGACGTAGTGGCCGGCTTCGTGCACCAGCAGCAACGCGACGAAACCGGCCGCGAAGCGCCAGCCGTAGAACAGCGCATAGACCGCGACCGACGCGAGCATCGTGCCGGCCGATACGAGCACCTTGCCGAGCTTCAGGCCGCCGAAGATCAGCAGCAGCAGCTTCGTCATTCCTTGCGCTCCGTGGCGGCCGCGTCGGATGCGTCGGCGACGGCCGGCATCGCGGCCGCCTTCGGCTTGCGCCCGAAGAAACGCTTGAGCGCCGCGCCGCCGGCCAGCAGCGCGACCGCGCCGACCTTGAAGAACTTCACCGCGAACGCGCCGATCAGCGCGAGCAGCCCGAGCTTCTTCGCGCCGACGCCGACGATCAGCGCCGCGAGCCCGTACTCGGCGACGTGGTCGGTCGACTGGTTGAAGTCGGCGTAACGCTTGCCGTCGTTGAAGCGGATGTTCGACAGCAGCGCGTCGGCCGATGCCTTGTACTTCGGCAGGTCGGCGAGCGTCGACGCCATCGTCAGCGACAGGTAGCCGTCGCGGCCGAGCACGAGCGTCCGGTAGTTCACGCCGTCGGTCCCCGCATTCGGCGCCGCGCCCTTGTCGCGGATGATCGCGGACCACACGAGCCGGTGCGTGGCCGCGTCGTACGCGGGCGCCTTCGCCCAGCCGACCACCTCGGTTTCGGGCAGGCCGCGCGCCTTGCGCGCCGGGTTGTTTTCCTCGGTGCCGGCCTGCAGGCTTTTCAGCAGCTCGTCGGGCTTCCAGTCCTTCGCGTCGTCGTCGCGGATGTAGCCGCTCGGCTCGAACGACACGACCGAGATCCAGTCGGCGTCCGGATCGTCGGGCAGCACGAGGCCGACCAGCTTCGATTCGTCGATCGCGTTGCCCATCGAGCGCAGGTAGCGGCCGGCTTCGGCGGCCGGCACGAACGACTCGCCGGCCTTCAGCTTCAGCACGGCTTCGTGTTTCACGTCGATGTCGGTCGGCCCCTTCACGACCGCTTCGTTGGCGGCCGCGGCGGCGGCCCTCATTTCGACCTGCGCGGCTTCGGTCTGCGCGTGGCCGCTGGTCGCGGCGAGGGCGAGCGTCGCCACGCAGGCGAGCCGGACGGCAAGTTTTTTCATTGTTGGATTCCCCTGGAATGCCTTGTTGTCGATGTGCGCGGCGTCCGGCCCTGGCATCGTGGCCGCGGGTCCGGCGCCGCCTCTCAGGTGGCACGGGGGCTATGGTAACGCAGCGGCGCGGCGCGCCAGGGAGCGAAATGCGGGGCGGGAGGGAGGCCACGGTGACAGCCGGCGGAATCGACTCAAGCGGCGAAGCACGCCGGCCTGAAATGCTTACCTGCCGGGTAATGCCCGACGCGCGCAGGATTGCCTATCATCTCCACCATGAACTCGACCGCCGCCCTCCATTCGCTTCCCCCGTCCGCCGGCCGCGTATCCGGCATCGGCCCGCTGCTGCGCACGTGGCGTCAACGCAGGCGCTTGAGCCAGATGGCGCTCGCGCTGGAGGCGGACGTATCCGCTCGACACCTGAGCTTCGTCGAATCGGGCCGCGCGCAGCCGAGCCGCGAGATGGTGCTGCACCTCGCGGAGCGCCTCGACGTGCCGCTGCGCGAACGCAATGCGCTGCTCGTCGCGGCCGGCTATGCACCGCTGTTTCGCGAGCGGCCGTTCTCCGATCCGCAGCTCGATGCCGCGCGCCATGCGGTCGAAGCCGTGCTGCGCGGCCACGAGCCCTACCCCGCGCTTGCGGTGGATCGCCACTGGACGCTGCTCGCCGCGAACCGGATGCTCGGCGCGCTGGTCGCGCAGGCCGATCCGGCGCTGCTGCAGCCGCCCGTGAATGTGTTGCGGCTGAGCCTGCATCCCGACGGTCTCGCCTCGCGGATCGTCAACTGGCACGAATGGCGCGCGCATATCCTGCATCGGCTGCAGCGGCAGATCGACGCAAGCGGCGACCGCACGCTGCATGCGCTGCGCGACGAGCTCGCCGCGTATCCGGCGCCGGCCGGCCAGCCCGACGATTCGCACGCACGCACCGATTTCGCGGATATCGCCGTGCCGCTGCGGCTACGCACGGCGAACGGCGAGCTGACCTTCTTCAGCACGACGACGGTATTCGGCACGCCGGTCGACGTGACGCTGTCGGAACTCGCGATCGAGGCGTTCTTTCCGGCGAACCCGGAAACGGTGGACGCGATGCGGGCGCTGGCGGACGCGTTGCCGGCGCAGTGACGCGCCGACAACGCAGCGCGTCGCACGGATCCCGTCTTCATGTGGACCACCGGCAAGCGCAGGCCGGTGCCGCCGCCGGCGCGAGCACATGCATCAGGCAGCGTCGCCGCCTCCTGTTCCTCGCCAGCGCGCGCGTGATCGTCGGCAGCCCGGCTGCCCGGCGCCGGTGATCGCTCACTGCCTCATCACGCCCCCACTCGACGAATGTCTGCCGAAGCATAGCGTTCAGCCGCCGCGGCAAACATGCGCACGACTCGAATCCATCAAAATGCGTCGTCGCGATCCGGACTTCGGATTCGCGAAGTTTTGACACAGCCGTGACGGAAACAAGCAAGTCGCCGTAATCCGCGCCCGGCTCCCGTCGCGTCGAGACCGACGAAGGTTAAATTTCGTTAGTAGACCTTTCATTTTTACAGATCGAAAAATCGATATCCGTTACGAAAGAGACACGAACGAATCGATGCAACCGGGATGGCGGGCGGGGGCCATGCAAGCCACAACACGATTTTTACATCGAGCTCAGGAAAACGAATGAACACGCATCATCAAGGGTTGGGAAATTCCGTACAACGCGCACCGCGCACATCGAAGGTCGCGCTGGCCGTCACGGTCAGCGCAGCCGTGGCCGCATTCGCCGCTTCCGCGCCCGCGCGAGCCGACTATGTGCAGAACGGCACGTCGACCGAAACGTCCGCGGGCTGCGTCGGCAACATCGCCATTTCGGGCAGCAGCACGTATCCGGCCGCGGCAACCGGCTGCGACAACATCGCGATCGGCACGGCGGCCGTCGCGAATTCGGGCTCGTCGACCGGCGCCTATAGCGAGACCGTCGCGATCGGCCGCATGGCGGCCGCGACCGGTACGTTCGCGACGGCCGTCGGCGGAAACGCCGTGGCGACCGGCGACCAGGCGACGGCGATCGGAACGGCTTCGAGCGCAGTTGGCGGCCAGGCAACGGCGGTCGGTAACGGCGCGATCGCGAACGGCGGCACGGCATCCGCCTTCGGCCAGGGCGCATTCGCAGTCGATCAGTCGATAGCCGTCGGGCAAGACGCGAGTGCCACCGCGACGTTCTCGACGGCCGTGGGCAAGGGCAGCATTGCCGCAGGCGGTACGGCTCTCGGCTTCCAGGCCAATGCCGGCGCGGCCGATGCGGTCGCGCTCGGTGTCGACAGCTCGGCATCCGCGACCGGCAGCGTCGCCATTGCCCGTGCGACGGCCTCCGCCGTGAACGCGGTCGCCATCGGCGAAGGGGCGAACGCCGCCGACGCGAACTCCGTCGCGCTGGGCGCGAACGCGACCACGCGCGCCTATACGACCGTCAATAGCGTGGCGCTCAACGGCGTGACCTACAGCGGCTTCGCGGGCACGCCGGTCGGTGTGGTCAGCGTCGGCAGCGCGGGTGCCGAGCGTCAGATCGTCAACGTCGCGGCTGGCGCCATCAGCGCGACCAGCACCGATGCGGTGAACGGCTCGCAGCTCTTCTCGATCGCCAATCAGGTGTCGACGCTGACGGCGGACCTGGCCAATCTCACGACGACCGTCGGCAAGATCTCGTCGAGCGTCCCGGGCGGCACGGTGACGAACTCGACCGACACCGCGATCGGCACGAATACGTCAGTCACCGCGACGAACGGCACCGCGGTCGGCAACGGCTCGAACGTCTCGGGCGACAACGGTACGGCTGTCGGCGTCAACGCCACGGTCACCGCAACGAACGGAACGGCCATTGGCACGAATTCGAAAGTCACGGCAGCGAACGGAACGGCGATCGGCACGGGCTCGAACGTGTCCGGCACGGATTCGACCGCGATCGGCACGAACAGCCGGGCCACCGCGAACAACGCGGTGGCGCTGGGCGCGAATTCGGTTGCCGATCGGGACAACACGGTGTCGATCGGCTCGCCCGGGGCCGAGCGCCAGTTGACCAACGTGGCGGACGGCACCGCACCGACGGACGGCGTGAACGTGCGCCAGTTGAACGGTGCGATCAACTCCGTGCGCGAGGAAATGTCGAAGTACCGCAAGGACGCGAATGCGGGCACGGCGAGCGCGATCGCCATGGCGAACCTGCCGCAAGCCGTGCTGCCGGGCGAGAAGGTCGTCGCGCTCGGCGGCGGCACGTACGGCGGTCAAAGCGCGATGGCGGTCGGCTTGTCCGTCGCGACGGCGAAATGGCTCGTCAAGGGCTCGGTCACGACGGCGGTGTCGGGGCACGGCTCGTTCGGCGCGGGGGCGGGCGTCGGCTACCGCTGGTAATCGGCTTGCGACAACGACGCGTCAGGGCGCTGCTCCTGACGCCGGACGGCCCGCCATCGGCGCCACGGCGCAGAGGGCGGGCCGCCATCACGTATAGAGCGACGCCTGCGGCAATTCCGCGGTCAGCGCGAACCGGCCCACATCGCGCAGCCGGTAGTCGAGCGGATCGTGCAGCGTATGCGTGCGCGCGTTCCGCCAGAAGCGGTCGAGGCCCAGCGACGCGGCCGTCGCGCGCGCGCCGCACGCGTCGAACAGCGCCTCGCCGTTGTCGAGCGCCGCGCGCTGCGCGACGATCTTCGCTTCGGATACCGCGAGCGCGACTTCGGCGCGTTCGTCGGTTGTCAGCTCATCCTGCCGCGCCCACGCGTGCTGCAACGCGACGGCCGCGCGATCGGCCAGCGCCGCCGCGGCGATCGCACGCACACGCATGTCGCCGAAGCGTTGCAGCGTGTACGGATCGTCTTCGGCCCGCTCGACGTCCGAATGAACCCACGGGCGGCCATGCTGCCGCACGTAGTCGCGCGCCTCGGCCAGCGCGCCTTCCGCCAGGCCGACGAACAGGTTCGTCAGCACGAGCTGCGACACCAGCGTGCGCAGCGTCGCGCGCGGCGTCGGCGGCGCTTCCGAGCGATGCAGCACTTCGTCCGCCGCGAGCGTCACGCCGTCGAAGCGCACGCTGCCGCTGTCGGTCTGGCGCTGGCCGACCGGATCCCAGTCGTCGTTGACCGTGATTCCGGCCCGATCGGTCGGCACCACGCCGAACACGGTGCGGCCGATGGCCGGATCGTGCGCGGACACCGTCATCCGATGCGAGCCGCGCGTGCCGGAACAGAAGCCCTTCACGCCGTCGAGCCGGTAGCCGCCGTCGGGCGTCGCCGTGGCCACGAGCCGCGTGTCGAGCGGATTGACCGCGTTGCCCCACCACCAGCGCCCGTCCACCGTGCCGCGCAGGTAGCGCTCGCGCTGCGCGGCGTTGCCCCATACGTCGACGCTCACCACCTGCAGGCACTGAAAGCCGACGAGATGCGCGAGCGCGCTGTCGACCCGCGCGACCTGCCGGATCACGTCGTAGATCGCCGGCCACGCCGCTTCCTGTCCGCCGAACGCGCGCGGCACCGCGAGCGTCAGCAGGCCCGCGTCGGCGAGCCACTGCTTCTCCCGCGCGGCATGACCGCCCGCGCGGTCGCGCTCGGCGGCGCTCACGCGCAGCGCGTCGATCGCGCGGGCCAGCGCAGCGCGGTCGACGGCCGGTGTATCGGTATCCGGCGCCAGCGTCGCCGGGCCGCGTGGATCGTTCATGCGACAGCTTCCTGTTCAACGGTTTCGCCCGACAGCGGTACGAGCGCGCCGAGCCGGCGGCCGGTCAGCCGCGACAGGATCTCGCGCCGCCAGTCGTCGTAGATGGCACGATATTCGGCGATATCCGCGCCGAATACCAGTGCGGTATGCGCGTACTCGTCATGCAGATAGCCGTCGAGCCGCGCCTGGGTTTCCTCGTCGGCCGCGATCACGCGATCGATCAGCGCGTCGCGCTCGGCGGGCGCAAGCGCGTGCAGCGTGTCGAACCACCACTGGACGATCCGCACGCGATGCCATTCCTCGTCCGGCCGGATCCGGTTCTCGCCGTGCTCGCGCATCGCGCTGTCGCCGATACGCCCCGTCTTGCGCTGGATCCACAGCTTCGCGAGGATGTGCAGCTCGTAATGCCATTCGAACGCGAGAAAGCCCGCGACGTCGCGCACCGCGATGTCGCCGATGCGCGCCCAGTGCGCGGCGACGAGCCGGTCGACTTCCGGCAGCGGATCGCGCCCGGTGAGTTCGGTTACGCGCTCGCGGCCGATCACCGCGTGCGCGCCGTCGTCGCCGAGCTGGCGCGACAAAATCAGCTGGAAATGCGGATCGTCGCAGAACAGCGTGTCGATCGCCTTCGCGACGACCTGCACGATGAAGAGATCGTGCGACGCCATCTTCGTGTAGTACTCGGCGACGGCGGCCCGTTCGTCGTCGCGCGGCTCGCGCGGCGGCGTCGCGAGTTTGTCGGGGAAGTCCGGACGATGGCGTCGCGCCACCTCCAGAAACAGTGCTTCCTCGAATTGTCCGTTCCATTCGCGCGGCGCGCCGATGGGCAAGGTCATGTTTTTTCTCTCAGGATCAGGAATGAAACGAGCGGACGCTCGTGGCGTCGCTCAGGTACGCCGGGTCACGCGTCGGACCAGGCGGTCGCCCGTGATTTGCACGGCCGAGACGAGCGCGATCAGGATCACGATCACGGTCGCCATGACGGTGGTGTCGAAACGTTGATAGCCATAGCGGATCGCGAGATCGCCGAGGCCGCCCGCGCCGACGGCGCCCGCCATCGCGGTCGAGCCGATCAGCGCGACGACGGTGATCGTGAAGCCGCCGAGCATGCCGGGCAGCGCCTCCGGCAGCAGCACGTGCCAAACGATGTGGCGGCGCTTCGCACCCATCGCGAGCGCGGCCTCGATCAGCCCGCGATCGACTTCGCGCAGGCTCACTTCGGCGATTCGCGCGAAGAACGGGATCGCGGCGATCGACAGCGGCACGACGGCCGCCCACACGCCGATCGTCGTGCCGATCAGCACGCGCGTGAACGGCAGCAGCGCGACCAGCAGGATGATGAACGGCGTCGAGCGGAACACGTTGACGAGCGCGCCGAGCACCGCGTTCACGCCGCGCCGCGCGTAGATGCCGCCGGGCGCGGTGGTCACGAGGATCACCGCGAGCGGGATGCCGATCAGCGCAGCGATCGCGGCCGACGCGGCGACCATCGACAGCGTGTCGCGAATCGCGTCGAGCAGTTCGGGCCACCAGAGCTCAAACATAGCCGAGCACCTCCGCATGATTCGCATGACGGCGCGCGCGCTCGAGCAGCGCGGCGACCGCCGCGCCGTGCGCCGCCGACGCGCCGGCGTCATCCGCACGCGGCGTCGCGGCGATCACGAGCCGCCCCTGCGCGTGCCCCTGGATGCTTTCGATGCCGCCGTGCAGGAACCGCACGGAGCCGCCGAGCGCCGCCGCGAGCGCGCCGACGTCCGGCTCGCCGCCGCTCTCGCCCGTATAGCGGACGTCCAGCACGATCCGGGCGCCGTCGGGCAGCGCGGATTGTTCGGGCAGCGGCCGCACGCGCGCGGCCAGTTCGGCCGGCAGGTCATGCTGCAGCGTGCTCAGCAGCGCGCGCGTCGCGCCGTGGCGCGGATCGCCGAACACGCGCCACACTGGGCCCGTTTCGACGACTTCGCCCTGTTCGATCACCGCGACCGTGTCGCACACCGCGCGGATCACTTCCATCTCGTGCGTGATCAGCACGATCGTCAGACCGAGGCGGCGGTTGATGTCGGCGAGCAGCGCGAGGATCGATTGCGTGGTTTCCGGATCGAGCGCCGACGTCGCTTCGTCGCACAGCAGCACCTCGGGATCGTGCACGAGCGCCCGCGCGATGCCGACGCGCTGCTTCTGCCCGCCCGACAGGCTCGCCGGATACGCGTCGCGCTTCGCGGCGAGCCCGACGAGATCGAGCAGCGCGTCGACCTTGCGCACGCGCTCGGCCTTCGGCACGCCGGCGATCTTCAGCGGCAGCGCGACGTTCTCGAATACCGTCTTCGCGGACAGCAGGTTGAAATGCTGGAACACCATGCCGGTGCGGCGCCGCAACGCGACGAGGCCGTCCTCGTCGAGCGCGCCGACGTCGACGCCCTGCACGCGCACGCGGCCCGAGCTCGGCCGTTCGAGGCCGTTCAGGAGCCGCAGCAGCGTCGACTTGCCGGCGCCGCTGCGGCCGATGATCCCGAACACCTCGCCGCGCCGTACGTCGAGCGTCACGTCGCGCAGCGCGGCCGCCTGGCCGCGCGGCGTCGCGAATACCTTGCCGACCTGCTCCAGCGACACGGCCGCGCCGTCGGCCGGCGTCACGGCTTCGTCATGCGCTGCCGCACCGGCGCCCGCCCCGGCCCGCACGGCCGACGCCTCGATGAAACCCAGCGTATCGAACAATTGCGTCATCGCTTCGCTCCGTCACGTTCAGGCATGCGCGGGATGCGCGGGTTCGGCCACGGCCGCCGGCCGATGCCGCGCGCCGGTGTGCCAGGCGGGCAGGCGCGGGCCGGCGCCGAACAGCTTCTCGCGCAGCGTCGGCGCGGGATCGTAGTCTTCCTTGTAGACGCCGCGATTCTGCAGCTCGGGCACGACCCAGTCGACGAAATCCTCGAACGACTCGGGCATCACGGTGCGCGTCAGGTTGAAGCCGTCGATGCCGGTCTCGTCGATCCACGACTGCAGCTCGTCCGCGACCTGCGACGGCGAACCGACGATCGGCGCGTAGCGGCCGCCGAGCGACATCTGTTCGAGCATGCGGCGCACGGTCCACGTGCCGGTCGTGCTCTTGCGCGAGATCGCGTCGACGGCCGACTGGATCGAATCGGTCTTCACGTACGAGATCGGCTCGTCGAGGCCGTATTTCGCGAAGTCGATGCCGGTCGAGCTCGCGAAATGCGCGAGGCCGGCTTCCGGGCTCGCGTAGCGCCGGTATTCGTCGAACTTTTCGCGGGCAAGCAGTTCGGTCTCGGCCGTCACGACGCTCACGCCGGCAAAGATCCTGATCGACGCCGGGTCGCGCCCCTGCCGTGCCGCGGCCGCGCGAATGTCGAGCGCCGCCGCGCGCGCCGCGGCCTTGCTTTGCCCGTTCACGAACACGCATTCCGCGTGGCGGCCCGCGAACTCGACGCCGCGCGCGGACGAGCCGGCCTGGTACAGCACCGGCGTGCGCTGCAGCGACGGTTCGCTCAGATGAATCGCATCGATCGAATAGAACGGCCCGTCGTGCTTCACGCGCCGCACCTTGCCCGGCTGCGCGAACACGCGCGCCTGCGCGTCGCGGATCACCGCATCGTCGTCCCAGCTCTGTTCCCACAGCTTGTAGACGACGTCCATGTAGTCGTCGGCGCGCTCGTAGCGGTCGTCGTGGCCGATCTGCTGCGCGAGGCCCATCCCGCGCGCGGCGCTGTCGAGGTAGCCGGTGACGATGTTCCAGCCCACGCGCCCTTTCGTCAGATGATCGAGTGTCGACATGCGGCGCGCGAACAGGTACGGCGGCTCGTAGGTCAGGTTCGCGGTCACGCCGAAGCCGAGATGCCGCGTGACCTGCGCCATCGCCGGCACGAGCAGCAGCGGATCGTTGACGGGCACCTGCACCGACTCGCGCAGCGCGACGTCGGGCCCGCCGCCGAACACGTCGTACACGCCGACGATGTCCGCGAGAAAGATCCCGTCGAACTTGCCGCGCTCCAGCGTCCTCGCGAGATCGGCCCAGTAGTCGAGATCGGTGTAGTGCGCGGAGCGGTCGCGCGGATGCGTCCACAGCCCGTGATTGATGTGCCCGACGCAGTTCATGTTGAACGCGTTGAGCAGGATCTTCTTGCGGTTCGCCGTCGTCATGCCGCCTCCGTCACCATGCGATCGCGTACAGCGAGCCGAACGCGTTGTCGAGCGCACGGCGCACGGCCGGCGAATGCTGGTAGATCGAGATGAACTTGCGGATGCGCGCGTCGTTCGCGCTCTCGGGCCGCACGACCCACTGGATCGCGAAGTTCTTGTTCTCGGTGCCGTCGAACAGCAGCGCGCTGTTCGGGTCGGTCGTGCCGGCGAGCTTGATGAAGCTCGGGTAGCCCTGCGCGAGATCGACGTCATCGAGCGAACGCGCGAGCTGCGACGCTTCGAGCGCGATGATCTTCAGGTGCTTCGGGTTGGCGACGATGTCGTGCGTCGTCGCGCGGTAGTCGGCGCCCGGCTTCAGCGTGATGAGCCCCGCGCGCTGCAGCAGCAACAGCCCGCGCCCGCCGTTGACCGGATCGTTCGCGATCGCGACGCGCGCGCCGTCCTTCAGCTCGGCGAAGCTTTTCACCTTCTTCGAATAGAGGCCGATCTTCATGATCGTGCCGGGCGCGATCGAGATGAAGTTGTAGCCGCCCTGCTTCTTCGCGTTCTCGAGAAACGGGATGTGCTGGAAGTAGTTGACGTCGATGTCCTTGTTCGCGAGCGCCGCGTTCGGCGTATTCCAGTCGGTGAATTCGACGATCTTCACGTCGAGGCCCTGCTCCTTCGCCTCCTTCGCGGCGATCTTCAGCGCCTCGATCTGCGGACTGGTCGAGATGCCGACCTTCAGCGGCGCGGTATCGGCGCGCGCGCCGTTCAGCAGCACGACGCCGAGCAGCGCGGCCGTCAGCAGGCGGGCCACGCTGGCCACACGGCCGGCGGAAAAGCGGGCGGAAAACACGGGATGCAGCATGGGAACCACTCTCCTGTCCAAAGACGGTATCGACGGATGAGCGACGCCGCGGCGAACGCGCGGGCGTTCTCCGGACAGTCGTCGTCGCATCGGAAAAAGATCAGCCGATGATAGAGAGCGGCGGGTGGGCGGTCTACGAAGCGATTGTGCGAAGAAAATCGCGCGCGGCGATATGGCGGGCGGCGGCCCGGGCGGCTGGCATGGCCGGCCGCCCGGGCCGCCGCCAGGCCGAAATCTCGGCCTGAGCGCCGCGCCGATTCCGAAATCTCGGCCAGCCTGCCTGGAAAACCCTTTCCGCAGACGAAACAAATCCCTTATGAATCAATGCATTAAAAATATTCCGGCAAGCCGGAATACTGGCACGGGGGTTGCGTAATAGACGGCACACGATGCCGCGAAGCGATGCAGGCATTCCAAACATCAGGAGACACGTCTTGCAGACCTCTATCCACACCCCGTCCCATCCGGAACCGATTGCCGCCGCCGGTCCCACCACGCGTGAACGCTTCTGGCCGGAAGGCTGGTGGAAGCTGATGGAAATCCGCATCGGCATCATTCCGCTGCCGATCTACGTGATCCTGTTCGGGCTGATCGTCGGCTTCGCGGTGACGGGCAAGGTGCCCGGCGAGATCTCGATGGCGATCGCGGTGCTCGCGTTCTTCGGCTTCACCTGCGCCGAACTCGGCAAGCGCCTGCCGCTGCTGCGCAACATCGGCGCGGCCGCGATCTTCGCGACCTTCGTGCCGTCGGCGCTCACGTACTACCACGTGCTGCCGAAGCCGGTGCTGAACCTCACGGTCGAATTCACCAAGTCGACCAACTTCCTGTACCTGTTCATCGCGTCGATCATCGTCGGCAGCATCCTGAGCATGGATCGCCGCGTGCTGATCCAGGGCTTCGTGAAGATCTTCGTTCCGCTCGCCGTCGGGTCGGTCGCCGCGGCGATCGTCGGCACGGCCGTCGGCACCGCGCTCGGCCTCGGCGCGCGCCACACGCTGCTGTACATCGTCGTGCCGATCATGGCGGGCGGCGTCGGCGAAGGCGCGATTCCGCTGTCGATCGGCTATTCGGAACTGATGCACCTGCCGCAGGGCGAGATGTTCGCGATGGTGCTCCCGTCGGTGATGCTCGGCAGCCTGACCGCGATCATCCTGTCGGGCGCGCTCGACATGCTCGGCAAGCGCCTGCCGCATCTCACCGGCAACGGCCGCCTGCAGGTCGGCGAAAGCGGCGACATGACGCCGGAGAACGAGGAGATCCGCGGCCACGTCGACGTCACGCACATCGCGGGCGCCGGCATCACCGCGATCACGCTGTATCTCGTCGGCCTGATGGCGCACAAGCTGTTCGGTCTGCCCGCGCCGGTCGCGATGCTGTTCCTCGCGGTGCTGGTGAAGCTCGCGCGCGCGGTGTCGCCGCCGCTGCAGGAAGGCGCGTTCGTCGTCTACAAGTTCTTCTCGACCGCCGTCACGTATCCGCTGCTGTTCGCGATCGGCGTCGCGATGACGCCGTGGGACAAGCTGACCGCCGCGTTCACGATCGTCAACGTGGTCACGATCGTGTCGACCGTCGCGACGCTGATGGGCACCGGTTTCGTGGTCGGCCGCCTGCTGAAGATGTACCCTATCGACACCGCAATCGTGAACGCCTGCCACAGCGGGCAAGGCGGCACCGGCGACGTCGCGATCCTGACCGCCGCGAACCGGATGCAGCTGATGCCGTTCGCGCAGATCGCCACCCGCATCGGCGGCGCGATCGTCGTCACGGTCACGCTGATCCTGGTCGCGCACTTCGGATAACGCGCGGCCGCGCGCACCGTCGCGCCGGCTGCTTCGCACGCGCCGCCGCCGGCCCTGCCGGCGCGCGGCGCGTGTCGTTCGGGGAGGGCCGGTTGCGGACGGCCGGTTGCGGACGGCCGGTGGCGGACGGCCGGTAACGGGCTTCGATGAGGACGAACGTGCAGAAGAGCTTCAAGGGAATCCCGTGGTGGGGCTGGGCTTCGGCCGCGGTGCTGTACGTCGGCGTGGCCGGCGCGGCCGTCGATTTCGCGTGGGAACGCGCGATCGACGCGCTCGAGGAGGCCGGCGCGCACCGGCTCGACCTGTATGCGTCGAGCCTGAAAAGCGAGCTCGGCCGCTTCGAGATCCTGCCCGGCCTGGTCGCGCGGCAGGATGGCGTGCGGGCGATGCTGAAAGCCGCGCCGAACGATGCGCCCGAACTCGTGCATGCGGTGAACACCTACCTCGAAGCCGTGAACCGCGACGCGGGCAGCGGCGCGGTCGACGTGATCGATCTGCAAGGCGACGTGATCGCCGCGAGCAACTGGAACGAGACGATCAGCTTCGTCGGCACCAACGTGTCGTACCGGCCGTATTTCAAGGACGCGCTCGCGCGCGGCAGCGGCCGCTTCTTCGGCATCGGCACCAACACCGGCGTGCCGGGCGTCTACTTCGCGAGCGCGGTGCGCAGCGACGGTGCGCCGATCGGCGTCGCCGCCGTGAAGATCAGCGTCGACCCGCTCGAATCGGCGTGGGGTGCGCCGGGCGTCGCCGCGCTGGTCGTCGACAGCAACGGCGTGGTCGTGATCTCGACCGAGCCCGCGTGGAAATTCACCGCGCTGCGCCCGATCACCGCGCAGCAGCAGCGCGACATCCAGGCGTCGCGCCAGTATGCAGGCCGCACCGTCGACGCACTGCCCTATCGCCGCATCGGCGAGCGCGGCTCGGCCGCGTGGTTCGGCACCTTCCCCGATCCGCGCCACGCCGGCCGCACCACGCGCTATCTCGTGATGTCGCGCCCCGCGCCGCAGGCCGGCGATTCGCTGATGGTGCTGCTCGACATCGCGGGCGCGCGGCGCCAGCAGCAAACGGCGTTCGTGTTCGTCACCGGCGCGTTCCTGATCGTCGCGCTGCTGGTCGGCTATGCGATCCAGCGGCGCCGGGCGATCCTCGCGCGGCTGAGCGCGCAGGACGCGCTGCGCCGCGCGAACGACCGGCTCGAGCTGACCGTCGCGCAGCGCACGGCCGCGCTGACGGCCGCGAACGAGCGGATGCAGCGCGAGATCGACGAGCGCGAGCGCACCGAACAGCGGTTGCGTGCGTCGCAGCAGGAAGTCGTGCACGCGGGCAAGCTCGCGGTGCTCGGGCAGATGGCCGCCGGCCTCACGCACGAGCTGAACCAGCCGCTCGTCGCGATCCGCACGCTGTGCGACAACGCGCGCACGTTCTTCGAACGCGGCCAGCCGGCGCCGGCGCTCGCGAATCTCGAACGGGTCGGCAAGCTGGTCGACGGCATGGCCGTGCTTACCGGCGAGCTGAAGACCTTCGCGCGCAAGCCCGACGTCGAGCGCGTCGCGGTGTCGCTGAACGAGGCCGTCGCGCATGCGCGGCTCATCTACGACGCGCGCATTCGCGACGAAGGCGTGCGGCTCGACGTCAACATCGCGCCCGGCACGACCGTCTCGGCCGAATCGAGCCAGTTGCAGCAGGTGATCGTGAACCTGCTTGGCAACGCGCTCGACGCGGTGCACGACGCACCGGTGCGCCGCATCGTCATCGAGGCGGCCGAAGTGGACGATGCGGATGGCGCCGGCCGCGTGCGTTTCACGGTGGCCGACAGCGGCGCCGGCATCGCGCCCGACGTGCTGCCGCACCTGTTCGAGCCGTTCGTCACGACCAAGCCGCGCGGCCAGGGCCTCGGGCTCGGCCTCGCGATCACGTCGCGCATCGTCGAGGCGTTCGGCGCGCGGATCGCCGCGACGAACCGCGACGAAGGCGGCGCGCAGTTCACCATCGAATTCGCGGCGGCGACGCCGCAACAAAGGACAGAGCATGGAAGATGAGATTCGGGTGCTGGTCGTCGAGGACGATGAAAACGTCCGGATCGGCGTCGAGCAGGCTGTCGCGCTCGCCGGGTTCCCGGTCGATGCGTTCGCGTCGGCCGCCGACGCGCTCGCGCACGTCGCGCCCGGTGCGCCGGTGGTGATCGTGTCGGACGTGCGGATGCCGGGCATCGACGGGCTGCAGTTGCTCGACCGCGTGATGGCCATCGATGCGCAGATTCCGGTCGTGCTGATCAGCGGCCACGCGGACATCTCGACGGCCGTCGGCGCGATGCAGGTCGGCGCGTACGACTTCATCGAGAAGCCGTTTTCGTCGGACGTGATCGCCGGGCGCGTCGCGCGCGCGGTCGAGAAGCGCCGCCTGACGCTCGAGGTGCAGGGGCTGCGCGCGGCACTGAACAACTGGCAGGGCATCGAGGCGTTCGTGCTCGGCAAGTCGCCCGCGATGGCCGACGTGCGCAAGAAGATCCTGCGCCTCGCCGATACGTCGGTGTCGGTGCTGATCACCGGCGAGACGGGCACCGGCAAGGAGTTGATCGCGCGCAGCCTGCACGACTTCGGCAGCCGGCGCGACGCCCATTTCGTCGCGCTGAACTGCGGCGGCCTGCCCGAGCAGGTGTTCGAGAGCGAGTTGTTCGGGCATGAGGCCGGCGCGTTCACCGGCGCGATCAAGAAGCGCATCGGCAAGATCGAATGGGCGGATGGCGGCACGTTGTTCCTCGACGAGATCGAGACGATGCCGATCGCACTGCAGATCAAGATGCTGCGCGTGCTGCAGGAGCGCGTGGTCGAGCGGCTCGGCGCGAACGACCTGATTCCGGTCGACTGCCGCGTGGTGGCCGCGTCGAAGGCCGATCTCGCCGAACTCGCGGCCGACGGGCGTTTTCGCGCGGACTTGCTGTATCGCCTCAACGTCGCGCAGATCGAGCTGCCACCGCTGCGCGAGCGGCGCGAGGACGTGCCGCTGCTGTTCGAGCACTTCGTGCTCGCGGCCGCGCGGCGCTTTGGGCAGCCGGCGCCGGTGCTTACCGCCGCGCAGGTGTCCGAACTGATGACGCACGCGTGGCCCGGCAACGTGCGCGAGCTGCAGAACGTGGCCGACCGCTTCGTGCTCGGGCTCACCGGCGACAGCCTGCTGTCGTCCGGCGAGGCGCCGGCCGTGGGCAGCACGCTCGCGGAACAGCTCGCGTATTTCGAGCGGATGCTGATCGAGGACATGCTGCGGCGTCACCACGGCAACGTCGCGGACGCGAGCGAGGCGCTCGGCATGCCGAAGAAGACGCTCTATCACAAGCTGCGCCACCTGCGAATTCCCGCGCGCGGCGACGCGGCGGCCGACGGCGGCGAATGACGCGAACGAGGACACGTACTCCGGCATGGATCGCATCGACATCACCGAACACGGCCGCGTCAATGGCCACTTGATCCGCGGCGTCACGCGCGCGCGGAAAACCTTCCGCCCGAGCGACTGGCCCGAGCGCCTGGCGGGTGTCATCACGCTGTTCGTCGGCGAACGGCGGCCAGGCTATCCGTGCGCGCTGTCGCGGCTCGCGATGCCCGTCGTCGACGGCGACGGCGTCAAATGCCTGTTCGTGTCGGACGAATTGCGCGCCGTGTGCGCCGATGCGTTCGAGTTCGCGATGCAGTTCGCGGCCGACAATGATTTGCCGGTCGAGCTTCAAACCGCGCCGGCGCTGGCGGTGCGGTGACGCGCGGGTCGCGTTTGGTGGCCTACTCCTCTGCGTCGAAAAGTGCTTCGAACGCGTTTTGGCACAACTGATGCATGCTTGAGCGCAATTCTTTCGTCATAAATTTGCAGCGTCCGAACCGCCAAGTCACGGATGCGCGGGTTCGATACATCCTAACGTGGCCATGTGAAATCACTCGGCCACGTTAGGGCTCCCTTACGCATGCCCCATGCGCCCCAAATCCCATGCCGCTTCAAGGCGCCGTGACGTCATGCGGTTCGCCGTCGATAGACGCCCACTCGAACCGTATGCATATAGGGACTGATTAAAGGTCGGCCGCAGCCGTGATCGCAGGACCTGCCCGACAAGGGTTTCCCGCCGAGCCATCAATAAAATTGATCGTCACGATGAAAATTATGCGTTTTCCTTGCAGGTCGCCGTGATGCATAGTTGCGTCGTGTTGACGCACCTTTGAGTCTTTCAGCCATGAACATGCGAATCGAGCCGTCCGTGCTCGCGAACCCCGACCTGCAATTTGCGACGCTTTCGTCAGGCATCAGCCTGCCGTATGTCGAGCGGGGCAGCGGTGCGCCGATGGTGTTCGTGCATGGCTCGCTGTGCGACTACCGCTACTGGGATCCGCAACTCGCGGCGCTATCGGCCCACTACCGCTGCATCGCGCCGAGCCTGAGCCACTACTGGCCGGCCGTCGAAGCGGGCATCCAGGACGAGTTCAGCTGGCAGAACCACGTCGACGAGCTCGCCGAATTCATCGACGCGCTCGATCTCGGCCCCGTGCATCTGGTCGGCCATTCGCGCGGCGGCAGCGTCGCGTTCAACGTCGCGCGCCAGCATCCGCACCTCGTCGAATCACTGACGCTCGCCGATCCGGGCGGCCCGCTCCAGCAGCCGGGCGTGCGCGAAGCCGCGCTGCCGGCCGCCGCGATCGCGCTGCGCACGAAGGCCGTGAACCTGATCGAGCAGGGCGAAGTCGAAGCCGGCCTCGAGATGTTCGTCGATTCGGTAAGCCTGCCCGGCGCATGGAAGAAGAGCACGTCGCGCTTTCGCACGATGGCGATCGACAACGCAAGCACGCTGCCGAAGCAGTTGCGCGACCCGCTGCCCGCGTATTCGCAGCACACGGCCGGCGACATCGCATGCCGCACGCTGCTGATCGACGGCCAGCGCAGCCCGAAGATGTTCCGCCACAACGTCGACACGCTGTCGCAGTGGATCGGCCATGCGCAACGGCAGACCGTCGCCGGCGCATCGCACGGGATGAACGCCGCGAGCCCTGCGGTGTTCAACCGTTACGTGCACGAGTTCGTCGCCGCGTAATGGCGCGGGCGGCATGCGCGCCGCCCGTCTTCCTCTCTCTTGCAGCAGCGAAACGGCGCGGGTGTCCGCATCGTTTCGCATCCCTCTGCATCCGTCTACATTACGCCGCCGGCGCCGCCTTGCGCGTCACCGCGTCCGGCAAACCGAACACGCTGTCAAACGCCCAGTTGTACGCGAACGTGAAGATCGGGAAGAACACGATCAGCACCGCGTCATACAGGAACGCCTGCCATAACGACACGTCGAGCCACCACGCGATCAGCGGAATCAGGAACGTCACGAGCGCGACCTGGAACCCGATCGCATGCACGACACGCCGCCCGACGGTGCGCGTCGTTTCCGCACGCCGCCGCTCCCATGCCTCGAAGCCGAGGTTGTACAGAAAATTGACGGTGACGCCCGTCGTCGAGATCATCACGCCGAGCACGCCGCTCGTCGCCGCGCTCGCGCCGCTCAGCATACCGAGCACCGACGACGCGACGAGGATGCCGAGCACCTCGAACATCACGACGTAGACTATGCGTCTCTTCCATCCTTGCATGACCGACCACCTTCGTTTCGAACCAGGTGGCGAGACTACAGCGGGCACTTCGTCCGCAAAAGTCAGGTCGTTTCAATTTTTCTGACAGGAGCGGGCAGACCATGCTGACCAGCGATCACATCGACATGCTGCTGACCGTCATCGACAAAGGCTCGTTCTCGGCGGCCGCGCGTGCGCTCGGCCGCACGCCGTCGGCGGTCAGCATGGCGATCGCGAACCTCGAGGCCGAGCTCGATCTCGTGCTGTTCGACCGCGGCTCGCGCGAGCCGACGCCGACCGCCGCGATGGCCGCGCTGCTGCCCGACGCGCGCGCGATCGCCGAACGGCTGCATGCGCTGCGTGCGCATGCGCAGCACTTGTCGGAAGGCGTCGAGGATTCGCTGCGGCTCGGGCTCGCCGCCGAAATCGACGGCGCGCCGATTGCGCGCGCGCTGACGGCCGTCGCGGTGAAATATCCGGCGCTCGCGGTCAGCGTCGTCACGGCGCCGCAGGACGCGATCGTCGACGCGCTGCATCGTGGCGCCGTCGATCTTTGCGTCGCGTACGGCGGACTCGATCTGCATCCGCAGGAACAGATTCACGCGCTGTGGACCGAGACGCTGATCGCGGTCGCCGCGCCCGGCCATCCGGCGATTGCCGAAGCCGCGCATCCGGAGGCGATCGAGCGATTGTCCGGGTTCCGGCAGATCGTGATCGCCGATCCGGAGCGGCCGCTCACCGACGTGCGGCCGCTGATCGGCAACCGCACGTGGAAGGTGACCGACATGGCGACCGCGATCGCGCTCGTGAAGGCCGGCCATGGCTGGGCGAATTTGCCGGAGTCGGTCATCGGCCGGTATGTGGCCGACGGCGAACTCGCGTCGCTCGTGTTCGCGAACATTCGCAACGGGCTGCCGTTGCCTGTGTATTTGCGGCGACCGAAACATATGGGGCTCGGCAAGGCGGCAAGCGCGCTGGTGCGGGCACTGCGGGCCGAACGCGCGGAGATGTGAGCGCCGCCGCACCCGTCGGAAGGTGCCGAGTGAGATTGACCGTTAGTTGCGGCACGCGGTGCGGTAAAAAGGTTCTTCGGAAATTTCCGTGGACGTCGCCTTCCGACCCGCTGCAGCCATCGGATGCCCCGGCAACTCGACGGCAAGGTTCAATGCCAGGCTGACCTTCGAATGTCCAACTGCATGCACCGGCGAAGGTCCTCAGACAGTAGCACTGACGGGCCGTTACTCCGCGCTTGGGTAACGGACTGCGCAAGCGGGCGCCCGGGGCTGCCCTTTACTCTCTTGACGCGGCGTCAGGAGCCGTTCAAGCAGATCGGGGCTGTCTAGTTGCGCAATCCACCAGTTCAAAGCGTTCCCTACCTTGTCCTCGCGCCAAGCGAGGTAGCCATTCGTGAACTCGCGCACACCCACAATGCGACGCGCGACCAGCCTGCCTTCGTGTATCGGTTCTTTCGCCACGAAATCGGGCAGCATCCCGACAGCGATACCTTCGCACAGTGCTTGCAGTTTGGCTGCGAGCGTCGGCACGATGATCAGCGGCTGTCCGTCACGGGTGGCCACGGATTGCGGTTGCAGTTCGCGAGAAGTGTCACTGATGACAACACCTCGATATCTTGCGATCGTTTCGCTCTCCAACGGCTCGGGCATGCGGGCGAGTGGATGGTCCGGTGCCACGACAAAAACGTGCCGGAGGGTTCCGATTGGCCGGGCCGCGATGTTGGCCGCATGCGGCGGCTCGCCGAACGCCCCTATCGCGAGATCGGCACGCCGCGTAACCAGGGCATCCCACACGCCCCCAAGCACCTCGGTGGAAAGACTTAGCTGGGTATTCATCTCCAGGCCGTAGAAGGCATGGACATACGGCCATAAGGACTGGATTGGCAAGATTGCATCGACGCATAGTCGAAGCTCCGATTCCCAACTGTCTCGAATGCCTTTTGCTTTGGCCTCCAGGTGTCGAGCGGCGTCCAAAAGACGACGCCCATCTTCCACAACAGCACGACCCGCTTCCGTGAGTCTCGCCCGTCTGCCGCCGCGATCGAACAGCTCGACCTCCAGGTCACTTTCCAGCTTTTGCACAAGGTAAGTGAGCGTCGACGGAACTCTATGCAACAACTCGGCCGCCTCGGCGAATGTACCGGTCCGGTCAATTGCATCCAACACTTCGAGAATTTCGAATGACAGCTTGGTCGTCATACAGCAGATACTTCTATTGTTCACAGGATTCACCGCGACGGCCGAGCGGCTTTGCCGCAGCAACGCATCCATGCGGTTGCCCAACCTTTCGGGCCTCGCTCGGATGCTGATCAGATGGACAAAGGCGATGTCGTCCCTGAACCGGATACATCTCCCGCATGCTCTCGTTGACGAAGCCTCCGGCCACGCAATGGTCATTGCGGCAAGAGTCTAAGGGACACGCTGCTGTTTGTCTGCTCGTGGCGTGACGCACAGTTAGCGCATGATTTTGCTCGCGTCAATTTAGTTTCGCGCGAACGAAAGGAGACGCATCGTGCCCCCATCTTCGAGCGTCAGCCGGCGCGAAGGTCAACAGACGTGGCATACGCGTTTGCTGGATGCGGCGTTCGGCATGGCGACGACAACGGCCATTCAGCTTGCCGCGGCGAGTGTCCCTTCCTGGCCGATCGCCGACGTTCCTCCGCGGAAATTTGGATGACCCATAAAAAACCCGGTCCGCGTTGCCACGGACCGGGGTTCGTCGATCAGCCACTTGCTTGAGCAGCCCGCCCGTCAAGGGCCGCAGCGTCAGCGCCCAGCCACTTCCGCCTTGCCGGCCCCCGCATCGCCGATCGCCGTCGGTGCCGCGCCCCACCCGCCGCCGAGCGCACGAATGAGATTGACGGTCGACACCGCCTGCGCCCCCGTCAACTGGTTCGCCTGCAACTGAGACTGCAACACCGACCGCTCGCTGTCGATCACGTCGAGATACGCGACCTCCCCTTCCTGATACTGCGTCCGCGACAGCGTCGCCGCACGGCGCGAAGCATTGACGGCCGCATTCTGCGCGCGAATCTGGTCGTCGAGCAGGCGCAGATCGGCGAGATTGTCCTCGACCTCGCGGAACGCGACGAGCACCTGCTGCCGGTAGTTCGCGACCTGTTCGTCGTACTGCGCGCGCGCCTGCTGCACGCCGGCCGCACGGCGCCCGCCGTCGAACAGCGGCAGCGTCAGCGCGGTGCCGGCGAACGGCCCGAGCAGGAACGTGCGGCTCGACCACAGGAACAGGTTGCCGAGCGTCGATGCTTCATACCCGAACGACCCGGTGATGTCGAGCTTCGGGAAGTACGCCGACTTCGCCAGCCCGATCCGCGCATTCGCGGCCGCCATCGCGCGCTCGGCCGCCGCCACGTCCGGGCGGCGTTCGAGCAGCGCGGACGGCAGGCCCGGCGGAATCTTCACCGCGACCGGCACGATCGGCGTTTCCTTGAACGCGAAATCCGCCGGCGCCTTGCCGAGCAGAATGGCCAACGCATGCTCGGACGCCGCGCGCCGGCGCGCGACGCCGACCGCATCGGCCTGCGCGCTGGCCAGCTCGTTCTTCGCGCGCGACACGTCGAGTTCGCTGATGTCGCCTTCGTTGAAGCGGCGCTGCACCAGCTTCAGCGCCTGCTCGCGCAGCTCGACCGTGCGGCGGTACAGGTCCTGATCCGAATCGAGCTGGCGCAGTTCGAAGTAGTTCTGCGCGACGTCGGCCTGCAGCGCGAGCTGCACCGAGCGGAACAGCGCCTCGCTCTGCGCCTGGTCGGCACGCGACGCCTCGACGTTGCGGCCGACGCGGCCGAACAGATCGGCTTCGTACGACACCGTGCCCTGCGCGCGCCACAGCGTCGCGTTGGTCGGGCCCGTACCTTGCGGCTGGAACTGCGACGCCGACGACAGCCCCTCACGCGTCGGCCCGAACCCGGCGCCGACCTGCGGGAACCATTGCGAGCGCGCCGAACGCGTCGCCGCACGCGCTTCCTCGACTCGCGCCGCCGCGGCCTTCAGGTTCTGGTTCGCGGCGAGCGCCTGCGCCTCGAGCGAATCGAGCACCGGGTCGCCGAACACCTTCCACCATTCGCCGCGATGTTCGCCATCCGACGGTTCGGCCGTCTTCCACGTGCCGGCCTGCTCGCCGGCGGCGAGGGTCGGCGCTTCCTTGAACGCGGCGGGCGCCGCCGCGTCCGGACGCTTGTAGTCGGGGCCCACCGCGCACGCGGCGAGCAGCGTCGCGAGCAGGGTGCTCGCGGCCGCCACCTTCGCGAAGCGCATCAGGCCGTTCGTGTTGTGCAAGTTATTCATTTTCTGGTCCTCAAGCATCGGGCGCCGGCACGCCGTACCCCGCCGAATCCTTGCCGGCGACGTGGATCTTGCCGCCCGCGAGCGTACGCAGCACGACGTAGAACACCGGCGTCAGCATCAGCCCGAACAGCGTCACGCCGAGCATCCCGAAGAACACCGCGACACCCATCGCATGGCGCATTTCCGAACCGGCGCCGGTCGACGTGACGAGCGGCACCACACCCATGATGAAGGCGATCGACGTCATCAGGATCGGGCGCAGCCGCAGCCGGCTCGCCTCGATCGCGGCCTCGAGCGGCGTCCTGCCGTCGTGTTCGAGCTCGCGCGCGAATTCGACGATCAGGATCGCGTTCTTCGCCGACAGCCCCACCAGCACCATCAGGCCGATCTGCGTGAAGATGTTGTTGTCGCCCTGCGTGAGCCACACGCCCGTCAGCGCCGACAGAATGCTCATCGGCACGATCAGGATCACCGCGAGCGGCAGCGTCAGGCTTTCATACAGCGCGGCGAGCACGAGGAACACGAGCAGCACGCTGATCGGGAACACATACATCGCCGAATCGCCCGCAAGGATCTGCTGATACGTGAGGTCGGTCCACTCGAAGCGCACGCCGCGCGGCAGCGTCTCGTGCGCGATGCGCTCGACCGCGGCCTGCGCCTGGCCCGACGAGAAGCCCGGCGCCGGGCCGCCGTTGATGTCGGCCGCCGTGTAGCCGTTGTAACGCACGACCATTTCCGGGCCGAAGGTCGGCGTCACCGTCACGAGCGACGACAGCGGCACCATTTCGCCCTTGTCGTTGCGCGTCTTCAACTGCAGGATGTCGTCCGCGCGCTGGCGGAACGGCGCATCGGCCTGCACGCGCACCTGGTACACGCGCCCGAAGCGGTTGAAGTCGTTCACGTACAGCGAACCGAGATACACCTGCATCGTGTTGAACACGTCGGTCACCGGCACGCCGAGCTGCTTCGCCTTCACGCGGTCGAGATCGACGTTGAGCTGCGGCACGTTGATCTGGTAGCTCGTGAACAGCGGGCCGAGTTCAGGCGCCTGCTGCGCGCGCTTGATGAAGTCGTTGGTCGCATCCGACAGCTTCGCGTAGCCCACCGCGCCGCGATCCTCGATCTGCATCTTGAACCCGCCGAGCGTGCCGAGGCCGAGCACCGGCGGCGGCGGGAACACCGCGACGAACGAGTCCTTCATCGCGCTGTACTGCTGGTTCAGCGCACCCGCGATCGCGCCGGCCGACAACGCCTTGCCGTGCCGCTCCGAGAACGGCTTGAGCGTGACGAACACGATGCCCGCACTCGAGCTGTTCGTGAAGCCGTTCACCGACAGCCCCGGGAACGCGACCGCGCTCTCGACGCCCGGCTGCTTCAGCGCGATCGAACCCATGTCGCGGATCACCTTCTCGGTGCGGTCGAGCGATGCACCGTTCGGCAACTGCGCGAACGCGATCAGGTATTCCTTGTCCTGCGCGGGCACGAAGCCGCCCGGCACGACCTTCGACACGAGCACGGTCGCGCCCACCAGCACGAGGTACACGCCGAGCATCAGCGTCTTGCGCGACAGCACGCCGCGCACGCCGCGGCCGTAGTTCTCCGCGCCGCGATGGAACACCTTGTTGAAGCGGCGGAAGAAGCCGCCGAGCACGCGGTTCATCACGCGCGTGAGCCAGTCTTCCTTGTCGCCGTGCCCCTTCAGCAGGATCGCGGACAGCGCCGGCGACAGCGTCAGCGAGTTGAACGCCGAGATCACCGTCGAGATCGCGATGGTCATCGCGAACTGCTTGTAGAACTGGCCGGTCAGGCCCGACATGAACGCGAGCGGCACGAACACGGCGACGAGCGTCAGCGCGATCGCGATGATCGGCCCGCTCACTTCCTGCATCGCCTTGTAGGTCGCCTGCCGCGCGTTCATCCCGCCCTCGATGTTGCGCTCGACGTTCTCGACGACGACGATCGCATCGTCGACCACGATCCCGATCGCGAGCACCATCCCGAACAGCGACAACGCGTTGATCGAATACCCGAACGCCAGCAGCAGCGAGAACGTGCCGATGATCGACACCGGCACCGCGATCAGCGGAATCAGCGACGCGCGCCAGGTCTGCAGGAACACGATCACGACGATCACGACCAGCGCGATCGCTTCGAGCAGCGTGTGCACGACGGCCTTGATCGACGAACGCACGAACTGCGTCGGGTCATAGACGATCTTGTAGTCGACGCCGGCCGGCATGTCCTGCTTCAGCTCGGCCATCGTCTTGCGCACCTCGTCCGAGATCTGCAGCGAGTTCGCGCCCGGCGACTGGTTGATCGCCATCGCGACGGCCGGCTTGTTGTCGAGCAGCGAGCGCAGCCCGTATTCGGACGCGTCGAGCTGGATTCGCGCGATGTCGCGCAGGTGCGTGACGCCGCCGTCCGGCGTCGTCTTCACGACGATGTCGCCGAACTCGTCTTCCGTCTGCAGACGGCCGCGCGCGTTCACCGACAGTTGCAACGGCGTGCCGGGCAGCGACGGCGACGCGCCGATCACGCCGGCCGCGACCTGCACGTTCTGCTCGCGGATCGCCTGCACGACGTCCTCGGCCGACAGCCCGCGCTGCGCGACCTTCTGCGGATCGAGCCACACGCGCATCGCGTAGTCGCCCGAACCCCACAGCTGCACCTGACCGACGCCCTGGATCCGCGACAGGCGATCCTTCACGTTGATCAGCGCGTAGTTGCGCAGGTAGGTCATGTCGTAGCGGTTGTCCGGCGAGATCAGGTGGACCACCATCGTCAGCGTCGGCGAGCTCTTCACCGTGGTGATGCCGAGCCGCTGCACGTCTTCCGGCAAGCGCGGCAGCGCCTGGTTCACGCGGTTCTGCACGAGCTGCGTGGCCTTGTCCGGATCGGTGCCGAGCTTGAACGTGACGGTGATCGTCATGTTGCCGTCGCTGTTCGCCTGCGACTGCATGTAGAGCATGTCCTCGACGCCGTTGATCTGCTCTTCAAGCGGCGACGCGACCGTCTCGGCGATCACCTTCGGGTTCGCGCCCGGGTACTGCGCCTTCACGATCACGGAAGGCGGCACGACCTCCGGATATTCCGAAATCGGCAGCAGGAACATCGCGATCACCCCGCCGAGCAGGATGATCACCGATAGGACTCCTGCGAAGATCGGCCGGTCGATAAAGAATTTGGAAATGTTCATGGGTTGCTCTGTCTGGTTGAACGCGGATGCGAAGCGGCGTGCCGCTTACGAATCCGCCTTCGCCGGTGCGGCCGGCTTCGCGGTACCCGCGAGCGGCGCGGACGGCTCGTCGCCGCCCGTCATCGGGACCATGTGCGGCTTCACCTGCTCGCCGGGGCGCACGCGCTGCGTGCCGTTCACGATCACGCGATCGCCGGCCGCGAGCCCGCTCACGATCACGCGCCGGTTGCCGTGCTGCATTCCCGGTTGCACTTCGCGGTACGACACGCGGCCTTGCTGATCGACGACGAAGACGAACTTCTTGTCCTGATCGGTGTTGATCGCGGCATCGTCGACGAGCAGCGCCTCGTGCGGCGCGCTGCCGCCGACCTTCACGCGCGCGTAGAGGCCCGGGACGAGCGTGCCGTCCGCGTTGTCGAAGCGTGCACGCACGCGGATCGTGCCCGACGACGTGTCGAGCCGGTTGTCGACCGAGTCGATCTCGCCGCTGCGCGAGTAGCCGGTTTCGTTCGCGAGGCCGAGCTCGACCGGCACCTTGCGGCCGTTGCGCGCGCCGTTGATGTATTGCAGGTAGGTCTGCTCGTCCGCGTCGAACGACGCGTAGATCGGCGACACCGACACCAGCGTCGTCAGCGGCGCGGCCGACGCACCGGCCGACACGACGTTGCCGAGCGTGATTTCCGCACGCGACACGCGGCCCGATACCGGCGCCGTGATGCGCGTGTAGCCGAGGTTGATGCGCGCCGTTTCCAGCGCGGCTTCGGCGGCCTTCAGGTTCGCGCTCGCTTCGCGCGCCGCGTTCTGCTTCTCGTCGTAGTCGCGCTTCGCGATCGCGTTGTCGCCGATCAGCCGCTGCGCGCGCTGCCAGTCGGTCTGCGCGTAGCCGTTGCGCGCCTGCGCGGCCGCGAGCTGCGCGGCGGCGCGATCGACTTCCGCCTGGTACGGGCGCGGGTCGATCACGAACAGCACGTCGCCCTTTTTCACGAGCGCGCCGTCCTTGAAATTCACCGCGACGATCGTGCCCGACACCTGCGGGCGCACGTCGACTTTCTCGACCGCCTCGAGGCGGCCCGAATAGCTTTGCCAGTCGGTGACGGTCTGCGGCACGACGGTCGCGACGTCGACTTCGGGCAGCGGCGCCGCCGCTTTCTCGGGCGCGTTCGCGTTCACGCGCATCGCGCCGAACGTGCCGAGGCCGACGACGGCGAGCGTGACGATCGCCGCGGTCGCGATTCGGGAACGGGTGGTGCGTAGGATGGCCATGTGGATCTCCGGTAAGCGTGGATTGGTCTGGTTATTCGGAACGGTTCGGCTGGCGCGCCTGGAAACGGCACTGGAAGAAGCGCACGGCTTCCTCGAACGCGGCTTCGTGCGTGGCGAGCGCGGCGTGCGTGATGTCCGGATAGCGGATCACCTGCGTGAGCACGCCCGACGAAATCAGGCAGCCCGCATATTTCTCCGCCTCGACGTGCAGCACGTCGTTCTGCGCGGTGACGACGAGCGTCGGCGGCAGCCCCGCGAGGCGCACCGATTCGATCGGCGCCGCGTACGGGTGCATGCGCTGCGCCGCCTGCGGCAGGTATGCGCGATAGCAGGCCGCGCATTCGCGCGCGGTGATGTCGGACGCGAGGCGCTCGGCGTCGCCGATGCGCGTCATGCTCGGGTCGAGCATCGGCCCGAACAGCGCCTGCGCGGCGATCGACACCTCGCCGCGGTCGCGGGCGATGAAGGCGAGGCAGTTCGCGAGCTGGCCGCCCGCATCGTGCCCCGCGACCCCGATCTTCTTCGGGTTGCCGCCGAACGCGCGGGCGCGCGTCGCGGCCCACACGGCGGCGCGATACGCATCCTCCGGCGCGGCCGGAAAAGGAAAGGCCGGCGCGAGCGAATAGTCGACCGACACTACGAGAGCTGGTAAGCGTTCTGCTAAAAAACGCGCGGCGAAATCCGCGTCTTCGAGCGAACCGCGAACGAAGCCGCCGCCGTGGAAATAAAGCACTACTGGCAACCCGGTCTTGTCCGGACGGCGGTAGAGGCGCAGCACGATGTCCTGTGCGTAGCCGGGAATTTCGACTTCGGCAACCGTCAGCGCCCCGCCCGCTGTGGCTTGCGCGGGCAGCGCGGCTTTCAGGAATTTGCTGAATTCAGAAGCGTCCATGACGATGCGGCATCCATTTCGAGATGGAACGAATTCTGAGTCCGGCAGACATTGGGATAAATGCCTATAATCCGGCAACACAATTCAACGCCCCCGAACAATCCGAGGCTGCGTTTACCCATGAGGTAGCGCAGCCTTGTTGTTCGCGGGCTCATTAGATTGCGGAGGTTGTGATGGACCGGCTTCAGGCCATGCAGGTGTTTACTCGCGTCGTCGATACAAGCAGCTTCACCAAGGCAGCAGAAACGCTCGGCCTGCCGCGAGCGTCCGTCACGACGATCATCCAGAATCTCGAAGCCTTCCTCGGCGTGCGGCTGATGCACCGGACCACGCGCCGGCTGTCGCTCACGCCGGACGGCGCCGCGTACTACGAACGGTGCGTGCGGATCCTCGCGGACGTCGAGGAAACCGAAGCGAGCTTCCAGGCCAACAACCGGAAGCCGCACGGAAAGTTGCGTATCGACATGCCGGGCTCGATCGGTCGGCTGCTCGTGATTCCGTCGCTGTGCGAATTTCATACGCGCTATCCGGACATCGACCTGCAGCTCGGCCTGTCCGACCGGCCGGTCGACCTGCTGCAGGAAGGCGTCGACTGCGTGATCCGCGTCGGTGCGCTGCAGGATTCGTCGCTCGTCGCGCGCCGCGTCGGCCTGTTCGAATGCGTGACCGTCGCGTCGCCCGACTATCTCGAGCGCAACGGCGAGCCGCAGACGATCGACGACCTGAGCCAGCACAAGGCCGTCAACTACTTCTCGAGCCGCACCGGCCGCACGATCGACTGGACCTTCCTGATCGACGGCAAGGAAGTCGAGATGAAGATGGAGGGCATCGTGTCGGTAAACGACGCGGATGCGTACGTGACCTGCGGTATCGAAGGCTTCGGGCTGATCCAGCCGCCGCTCTTCATGGTGCTGCCGCACCTGCGCGAGGGCCGGCTCAAGGAAGTGCTGCCCGGCGTCAAGCCGCTGCCGATGCCGATCTCGGTCGTGTATCCGCACAGCCGCCATCTGTCGCCGAAGGTGCGCGTGTTCGTCGACTGGGTGGCCGAAGTGTTCGACCGCTGCCCGCTGCTCAGCGGCAAGGGCAGCCTCGACGCGACGTGCAGCAAGCGCACGTTCGAGGAAGCCGAACGCGCGCCGGCGCTCGATACGCCGGTCATCAACGAGTGGGTCGCGTAATCGTCTGAACCGCGCGTGCGGGCCGCGGCGCCCGCACGTCGTCCCGCCTGCGCGCCGCCTGGGCACCCTCTCCAAGCGCGGCGCCCCGATCCTTCCCGAATCCGCAGTAAGCCTTTGCGCAACCCGCGGCAATCGGCCGTGTGCGTCGTGGCGCCTCCTCGCCGCCGCCCCTGCGACGCCGGCGCCACGGGGCTGCGGGCCGTTTCCGCATTCCCCCACCGCACGTACGGATTCCGATTGTTCCAGTCTCGCGACAATTCAATTCGTGCGAGCCGCATTTATCGCGACGGAACGGACACCTAGAGTAAACCCTGTCGCGCACCTCGTTGCGCATCGAACAGATCCCGCCTGGCGGGACCGGAGTAAGCGCTCAAGCGCCCGCTCCGACATCTTAGGAGTGACGCCATGAACCGCCGCCATCTTCTCTCGGCCCTTGCTCTCACGCTTGCCGTGTCCGCACCGGCCTTCGCCGATTCGGGTACGCCGCACGCCGGCGACTACGGCAACACGTCGTGGTATTCGCAGCACAACGGCCCGCGCACGCGCGCCGAAGTGAGCGCCGAGGTCGTGCAGGCACGCAAGGACGGCACGCTCGCGTACCTGCGCAAGGCAACGTCGTACCCGCAAGGGCTCGAGCTCGCACAAGGCGCCTATCGCCCGATGCCGGAAAGCAACCAGCTCGCCGGCGGGGGCCGGTAACCGCGCGAGGCCGCGCAGCGGGTTGCCCCGCGCGCGGTGTCTCGAACCACCTCGTCGACGACTCGCTGAGTCAGTGAGTTGCAGGAGCACATGATGAACGATCAACTTCCTTCGCCGCTCGATCACTGGGACGACACCACGCCGGTGTGGACGCCGTTCCGCTCCGGGTCGCAATCGCATTGACGCTCGCGGCGACGTGTCGCCGATACCGTCCTGCGGCGATCAACGGCGCGGCACTCCATCACGCCATTCGCCCCAGTGCGTGACGATGTCCTGCACGAGCGGATTGCCCGCGCGGTACAGGTTTTCGGTCGCCGGCGCAAAGCCGCCCTGGTCCGCGTAGTTCAGCAGGTTGTCCGCGCTCGTCTGTCCCGCGTACGGCCGGTCGAAATCGGACCCCGTGCGCAGCACGGCGACGCGCGACAGGTCGACCCGCTTCACGCTCGCCGCGCGCTTGAGCGCTTCGTACGTTGCGTTGTCTTCCTGCGCGGTCATGCAGTACGTGCCCTTGCCGTCCGTGAGGATCTTGGTCCACTGGCGCGCGCGCTCGCCGATCAGCGTGCCCGAGAACCACGTGTTGCCCGATGACGTATCGCACTGGATCACCGTCGGCGGCCGGTTGGCCGGCGCGTACGTGAACTTCGCGCGCGCGGCCTGCGCCTGTGCGCTGTCCGCGAGCACGACGTTGCGCGACAGCGCGTATGCGGCGTCGGTCAACTGCGGGTTGAGCTGGAATACTTCGGTGCGATAGTCGAGCGGCGGCTTGTCGTTCGGGCTCTTCGTGTTGATGCCGAGAAAACCGGTGTTCCACCCGGCCGGAATCTCGCGCGCATCGAGCTCCCACTGCAGGCTGAAATCGACGAGGTATTTCGACCACGCGGCCGAGCCGACCGTGCCTTGCGCGGGGTCGACGCCCGCGATGCCCGAAACCAGGAAATACGTGCGGCGCAGGTCGAAGCGCTGCGAGAACGTGAGCGCCATGATCGTCGCCGACGCGTTCGCATAGCCCATGCCGGTCGTGACCACGCACACGTCCTGCTTGTTGCAGTGGACGGCCGGATAGTCGGGCGACAGGCCGGGCACGGTAATGTCGCGCCACGGGCCGAGCCGGTCGAGCCACGCCTGGCCTTCCGGACCGAACATCGTGATGATCATGACCTTGACCGGGCGGCCCTGTGCGCCGGTCTCGGCGAATGCGGCGTTGCCCGCGTTGTTGCCCTGGTTGTCCTGCGCGATCGACGGCGCGGTCGCGCAGGCCGCGAGCGAGAATGCAGCGGCTGAAAGGATGGAGCGAGTCAGCATCGGCGTTCCTTGTATCAGTGATGTTGGATGAGAACGGCTGTCGGAGACTGCGCGAGGGAGTATAGAACGGGCGTGCGCGATGCGGAACCCGACTACGAAACGGCGGGCCGTGTTTCGTGCGAACGGATGCGTGTTGCGCGACGGGAAATTGCCCACTCGTCGCGGCCCTGCAAACGTCAGGAATGCTATCTTGTTTGCCGCCAACCGCGACGTCGGCCGCTTCTCGGCGCGCTACACGCGCAACAGCCCCGCGACGCCATATCCGAGCACGACGAGTGCGGCGACCACATGGCTCGCGGCGAGCCATCCCGGCGACTTCACGAAGCGCCCGATCGCGCTGCCGCCGAACGCGAACACGAGCTGCCCGGCGAGACTGCCCGCGAACACGCACGCCGCGCCGAGCAGCCAGTGCCGGTGCGCACCGGCGGCAGCGGTCGCATAGCCGTAGAACAGCAGGATGGTCAGCGGATTCGCGAGCGTGACGAAGAACATCGACATGAACGGGCGATCGGCCGGCGGCGTCGGTACGCTGCCGTCGAGCGTGCGGCGCCGCTCACGCAGCGCCTGCCACAGCATCCGCGCGCCCATCGCGAGCAGCACGAACGCACCGACCCTGCGGAACACCGACAGATACGACGCCAGCGTGCCCGCGAGCAGCGCGCCGATCGTGAACGCGACGACCGCATAGCAGCCGTCGGCAGCGGCCACTCCGAGCGCCGCGCGCACGCCGGTCGCCGTACCGGCGCGCATGCCGTAGTGCGCGATCATCAGTGCGACGGGCCCGACCGACAGCGCGATCGTCAGCCCGAACAGGAAGTCGTTCATCGGTCGTCGATGGAAAGCGTCGATTCCGGCGACGTCGAAACGATGCGGCGTGTGAATCCGGCGTCAGGCGACGTCGACGCGTGCGGGCCCGTCCACCATCTCGCCGATCACCGCCGCGCGGTCGAAACCGTCGGCACGGAAGCACGCGAGCACGTCGTCGACCGCTTCCGGCGCGCATGCGACCAGCAGCCCGCCCGACGTCTGCGGATCGGTCAGTAGCGCCTGCGCGACGGGCGGCAGCGCGTCGGCGAGCCGCACATCGGTGCCGTACGCGGCCCAGTTGCGGCCCGACGCACCGGTGAACACGCCGTCGGCGACGAACGTCTCGACGCCCGCGAGCCACGGCAGCGACGCATAGTGCACGCGCGCGGTGAGCCGCGCGCCGCGCGCCAGTTCGAGCGTATGGCCGAGCAGCCCGAAGCCCGTGACGTCGGTCAGCGCATGCACGCCCGACAGCGCGGCGAGTTCGGCGCCCGGCCGGTTCAGCTTGGTGGTGGTCGCAACCATCTGCGCGTAACCCGCGGCATCGAGCTGGTTCTTCTTCAGCGCGGCCGACAGCACGCCGACGCCGAGCGGCTTGCCGAGCACGAGCACGTCGCCCGCGCGCGTGGCCGCGTTGCGCTTCACGCGCGACGGATGCACGACGCCGATCGCCGCGAGCCCGTAGATCGGCTCGACCGAATCGATCGAATGGCCGCCCGCGACCGGAATGCCGGCCTCCGCGCATACCGATTCGCCGCCGCGCAGCACGGCCGCGATCGTTTCGTGCGGCAGCACGTTGATCGGCATGCCGACCAGCGCGAGCGCGAGAATCGGCTTGCCGCCCATCGCATAAACGTCGGACAGCGCGTTGGTGGCCGCGATGCGGCCGAAGTCGAACGGATCGTCGACGATCGGCATGAAGAAATCGGTGGTCGCGACGATCGCCTGCTCGTCGTTGAGCCGGTAGACGGCCGCGTCGTCGGACGTCTCGGTGCCGACCAGCAGATCGGGGAACAGCGCGGGCGGCGTCGCGCGCTTGAGCAGTTCGGACAGCACGCCCGGCGCGATCTTGCAGCCGCAGCCGCCGCCGTGCGACAGGCTCGTGAGGCGCGGAACGGCGGGCGGGGCTTGGGTGGCTTCGGTCATCGTCGGCATCCGGTGAATAACAACGTTCTATTATCGACAATTCCGCGCGAGCGCGCCCGGTACGCTCTCCGCGTTGCGGAGCGTATTGCGCTTCGGTCGGTCTTTGACGGAATCGCAACGAGCCGATATTGCCGTGCTCACGCGTCAAGCCAGCGCCACGGCCCCGCCGAACGCCCGCTCGTCGATCGCCTCGGCCAGCGTCGCGAACGCGGTCGCGATCTCGTCTTCCGGCACGCACGCATAGCCGAGCAGCAACCCCGATGCAGCCCGCAAACGATCCGCGTAATACCCGGACAGCGGCCGCACGACGATGTTGCGTTCGAGCGCGGCCTGCGCGACCGCGCGATCGTCGACGCCCGCCGGCAATTGCGTGACGAGATGCAGCCCCGCGTCGCTGCCCAGCGCGTGCAGCGTATCGCCATAGCGGCGCGCGACCGCGTCGAGCAGCACCTCGCGGCGTTGCCCGTACAGCGTGCGCATCTTGCGGATATGCGACACGAAATGCCCTTCCGCGATGAATTCGGCGAGCACGGCCTGCTGCAGCAACTGCCCTTCGCGATACAGCTCGGCGCTCGCGGTCGCGAAACTTTCCGCGAGCGGCTCCGGCGCGACCAGATAGCCGACCCGCAGCCCCGGGAACAGCGTCTTGCCGAAACTGCCGACGTAGATCACCTGCCCGGCCGTGTCGAGCCCCTGCAGCGACGCGAGCGGCCGGCTGCCGTAGCGGAATTCGCTGTCGTAGTCGTCCTCGATGATCCAGCAGCCGTGCTGGCGCGCGTATTCGAGCAGCATCCGCCGCCGCGCGAGGCTCATCACCATCCCGAGCGGATACTGGTGCGACGGCGTGACGAGCATCAGCTTCGGCGGCTCGGCGAGATCGGCGGCCGACGGCGCGATGCCTTCGTCGTCGACCGGGATCGGCCGCGTGGTCAGCCCCGACACGTTCAGCACGCTGCGCACGCCCCAGTAGCACGGATCCTCGGTCCAGATCGCGTCGCCCGGGTCGGTCAGCAAGCGCACCGCGAGATCGATCGACTGGTGGATACCAGTCGTGATCACGATCTGCTCGGGCGTGCAGCGCACCGAGCGCGACGTGCGCAGGTAGTCGGCCAGCGCCTCGCGCAGCAGCGCGAGCCCGCCGCCGGGTGCGTAGGTCAGCAGGTCCGGGCGCAGGCGCCGCCAGTACTTGTTGTGCAGCCGCGTCCAGACACGCGCCGGAAATCGCGACACATCGGGCACGCCCGGCATGAACGCGCCGCCCTGGCGCTTCGACACGCCGGCGCCCTCGACGAGCCGCGTGCCGCGCGTAGACAGCCGCCGCGTGGACGAAGGCACGACCGCCGGCCCGCCAGCCGGATCGGCCGGCGCGCCGACGATCTCGTCGGGCGCGCTGTCGGCGACGAACGTGCCGCGGCCCGTCGCCGAGTTCACGTAGCCTTCGAGCGCAAGCTGTTCGTAAACCTGCGTGACCGTGTTGCGCGCGATCCCGAGCTCGGCGGCCAGCAGCCGCGACGACGGCACGCGCGTGCCGGCCGGCAGTTCGCGCGACAGGATCGCCTGTTGCAGCAGCCGGTGAAGCTGCCGGTAGATCGGCTGTTCGCCGCCGCGCACGAGGCGCTGCGCCAGCCAGTCCGACAACACGCTCGCGCGCATGATTGGCTCCTGAATATTTATTGAAATGGCTCTGATTGCCGGAGCCAAATGTGATTATAGTCGCCTCCATGGGCCGCCAAGGCGGCCGATTTTCTACTCACCGGGAAGAACATCAAGGAGATGACCGTGAAGAATGCCGATCTGCAGGCCCGCAAGAACGCCGCCACCCCGCGCGGCGTCGGCGTGATGTGCGATTTCTACGCAGCCCGCGCCGAGAACGCGGAGCTGTGGGATGTCGAAGGCCGCCGCTTCATCGATTTCGCCGCCGGCATCGCGGTGCTGAACACGGGCCACCGCCACCCGAAGATCGTCAAGGCGATCGCGGATCAGTTGAACAACTTCACGCACACCGCTTACCAGATCGTCCCGTACGCGTCGTACGTCGAGCTGGCGGAGAAGATCAACGCACGCGCGCCGGGCGACTTCCCGAAGAAGACCGCGTTCTTCACGACCGGCGCCGAAGCCGTCGAGAACGCGATCAAGATCGCGCGTGCGGCGACCGGCCGTCCGGGCGTGATCGCATTCTCGGGCGGCTTCCACGGCCGCACGATGATGGGCATGGCGCTGACCGGCAAGGTCGCGCCGTACAAGCTGAACTTCGGCCCGTTCCCGGGCGACGTGTTCCACGCGCCGTACCCGAACGCCGTGCACGGCGTGACGACCGCCGACTCGATCAAGGCGATCGAGATGCTGTTCAAGGCCGACATCGATCCGAAGCGTGTCGCCGCGATCATCTTCGAACCGGTCCAGGGCGAAGGCGGCTTCAACCCGGCGCCGGCCGAATTCGTGCGCGCGCTGCGCAAGATCTGTAACGAACACGGCATCCTGCTGATCGCCGATGAAGTGCAGACGGGCTTCGCACGCACCGGCAAGCTGTTTGCGATGCAGCACTACGACGTGCTGGCCGACCTGATCACGATGGCGAAGAGCCTCGCCGGCGGCATGCCGCTGTCGGGCGTCGTGGGCCGTGCGGACGTGATGGACGCAGCGGCGCCCGGCGGCCTCGGCGGCACGTACGCGGGCAACCCGCTGGCCGTCGCATCGGCGCACGCGGTGCTCGAAATCATCGACGAAGAGAAGCTGTGCGAGCGCGCGACGCAGCTCGGCGACGTGCTGAAGGCGAAGCTGAATGCGCTGCAGGCCGACGTGCCGCAGATCGCCGACGTGCGCGGCCCGGGCGCGATGATCGCGGTCGAATTCCTGAAGCCGGGTTCGGGCGAGCCGGATGCCGAATTCACGAAGCGCGTGCAGACGCGTGCGCTCGAGCGCGGCCTGCTGCTGCTCGTGTGCGGCGTGTACTCGAACGTCGTGCGCTTCCTGTTCCCGCTGACGATCCCGCAAGCCGTGTTCGACGAAGCGCTCGCGATCCTCGAGGAAGTGCTGAAGGAAACGGTCGGCGTGCCGGCCTGAGTGCCCGTCCACGTCAACTGAATGCGCCGCCGCCGTCGTGAAGACGGCGGCGGCCGTTTTCATCGGTCCTTATCCGTCCTTTTTCGAAGCAGGCGATTCACATGAGCACCGTTCAGGAAACCCTGGCACTGAAAGATCCGTCGCTGTTCCGCCAGCAGGCGTACATCAATGGCGAATGGCAACACGCGGCGACCGGCGAGTCGTTCGACGTCCGCAATCCGGCGACGGGCGGCCTGCTCGGCACCGTGCCGGCGATGGGCACGGCCGAGACGCGTCATGCGATCGAGGCCGCGAACGCCGCATGGCCGGCGTGGCGCAAGAAGACCGCGAAGGAACGCGCGACGATCCTGCGCAAGTGGCACGACCTGATGATGGAAAACGCCGACGACCTCGCGCTGATCCTGACCACCGAGCAAGGCAAGTCGCTGGCCGAAGCGAAGGGCGAGATCGCCTACGCGGCGTCGTTCCTCGAGTGGTTCGCGGAAGAAGGCAAGCGCGTGTACGGCGACACGATCCCGACGCCGGCGAGCGACAAGCGCATCGTCGTGACGAAGGAAGCGATCGGCGTATGCGCGGCGATCACGCCGTGGAACTTCCCGGCGGCGATGATCACGCGCAAGGTCGGCCCGGCGCTCGCCGCGGGCTGCCCGATCGTCGTGAAGCCGGCCGAGGCGACGCCGTTCTCCGCGCTCGCGATGGCCGTGCTGGCCGAGCGCGCGGGCGTGCCGGCCGGCGTGTTCAGCGTCGTCACGGGCGATCCGAAGGCGATCGGCGGCGAGCTGACGTCGAACCCGATCGTGCGCAAGCTGTCGTTCACCGGCTCGACGCCGGTCGGCCGCCTGCTGATGTCGCAATGCGCGGCGACGGTCAAGAAGGTGTCGCTGGAACTCGGCGGCAACGCGCCGTTCATCGTGTTCGACGACGCCGATCTCGATGCGGCCGTGCAGGGCGCGATCGCGTCGAAGTACCGCAACAGCGGCCAGACGTGCGTGTGCACGAACCGCTTCTACGTGCACGAAGCCGTGTACGACCAGTTCGCGCAGAAGCTCGCGGCGGCCGTCGGCCAGTTGAAGGTCGGCCGCGGCACGGAGCCGGGCGTCACGCAGGGCCCGCTGATCAACGAAGCCGCCGTGCTGAAGGTCGAGGCGCACATCGAGGACGCGCTCGCGAAGGGCGCGACCGTCGTGACGGGCGGCAAGCGCCACGCGCTCGGCCACGGCTTCTTCGAGCCGACCGTGCTGACGGGCGTCACGCCGGCGATGAAGGTCGCGAAGGAAGAGACGTTCGGGCCGCTCGCGCCGCTGTTCAAGTTCGGCAGCGACGACGAGGTGATCCGTCTCGCGAACGACACCGAGTTCGGCCTCGCCGCCTACTTCTACAGCCGCGACATCGGCCGCGTGTGGAAGGTGGCCGAGGCGCTCGAATACGGGATGGTCGGCGTGAACACGGGCCTGATCTCGAACGAAGTCGCGCCGTTCGGCGGCGTCAAGCAATCGGGCCTCGGCCGCGAAGGCTCGCACTACGGCATCGACGACTACGTCGTGATCAAGTACCTCTGCCTCGCCGTCTGACGGTTCGGGGCCTGCCGCTTTCGGCGACAGGCCCTGGCCGCCCGGCCGGAACCGGGCGGCCCGACGCGGGCCGGTACCCCTCTCCGTCGCGCCCGCGTCACCCTTCCTCTCGTTCCGCGATCAGCGGAATACGTTCACCGCCTCCACCAAACGCGTCGCCTGCTGCTTCAGGCTTTCCGACGCCGCCGTGCTCTGCTCGACGAGCGCCGCGTTCTGCTGCGTGATGTTGTCCAGGTGCACGACCGCCTGGTCGACCTGCGCGACGCCCGTGCTCTGCTCGGCCGTCGACGAACTGATCTCCGCGATCAGATCCGACACGCGCTTCACCTGCGTGACGATGTCCTCCATCGTCTTGCCCGCGCCGTCGACGATCCGCGCGCCCGATTCGACACGCTCGACGCTCGCACCGATCAGCGTCTTGATCTCCTTCGCCGCGTTCGCGCTGCGCTGCGCGAGCGCCCGTACTTCGCCCGCCACCACCGCGAAGCCGCGCCCCTGATCGCCCGCCCGCGCGGCCTCGACGGCTGCGTTCAGCGCGAGAATGTTGGTCTGGAACGCGATGCCGTCGATCACGCCGATGATGTCCGCGATCTTGCGCGAGCTGGCGGTGATGTCGTTCATCGTCGCGACGACTTCGCTCACCGCCTGCCCGCCGCGCCCGGCCGCCTCGCTCGCGGAAACCGACAATTGATTCGCCTGCAGCGCCGTCTCCGCATTGCTCGACACGGTGGCCGTCATCTCGGCCATCGACGCGGCCGTCTGCTGCACGCTCGTCGACGCCTGCTCGGTACGTGCGCTCAGGTCGTTGTTGCCCTGCGCGATCTCGTTGCTCGCGCGCTGCACGTTCAGCACCTGCTCGCTGACGTCGTCGACGAGCCAGCGGAACATCAGCCCGAGCTGGTTGATCGTGCGCAGCGTCATGCCGATCTCGTCGACGCGGTTCATCCGCACGCCGCTGCGGCTTTCGCCGGTCGCCACGCGCAACGCCTCGTCGCGCAGTTCCCGCAGCGGCCGCACGATCTGTGCGTCGAGCCACAGCCCGGCCGCCGCCGTCACGCCGACCGCCGCACCGGCAAATGCCGCGAGCGCCCCGCCGGTCAACCCGCCCGCCCAGCCGGCGCCGATGACGGCCGGCGCCAGCACGCACAGCGTCGATACCAGCCGGGCTCGCACCGACATCGTTTGGAACAGCGACGCCACACGCAGTGCGCCCGTGCGAACGATCAATCCCTTGTGGAACCGGCGGCTGCCGGCCTTGCCTTCGCGGAAATCGCGATACAGCGCCTCGGCGGCCGCGATCTCGTCGCGCGTCGCCTTCGTGCGCACCGACATGTAGCCTTTCGGCTGCCCGTTGCGCATCACCGGAATCGCGTTCGCACGCACCCAGTAGTGATCGCCGTTCTTGCGGCGGTTCTTCACGAGCGCGGTCCACGGCTCGCCGCCCTGGAGCGTCGCCCACATGTCGGCGAACGCCTCTTTCGGCATGTCCGGATGCCGCACCACGTTGTGCGGCTGACCTTCGATCTCCTCGGGAGAAAAGCCGCTGACCTGAATGAATGCCGCGTTCGCGTACGTGACGTAGCTGTCGGCATCGGTCGTCGACATCAGCGTCGCATCGTCGGCAAATTCGAATTCGCGTTGCGTGACGGGCTGGTTGTTGCGCATGGTGTGGAGCTCCGGGTGGCGGATCTTGCGTCCGCTCGTCGATTGATTCGAGACCCCGCGCATGACGATCGAGTCGCATGCGTGTAAGTCGACTCCTGCGCTTTCGGCAAATTCGGCGAAAACATTATGCCGAATCCGGATAAATATGCATTAAACATGCATCATCGTGTTTTTGCCGAACAATATGTTCATGGATAAACGAATTGCCTTGTCGGGCAACGGTTTGCCGGCGATTCGTCTGATCATTCGACCTCGTGCATCCGGTCTGATTCAACGTGCGCCGGTAAAATCGGAAATACGAATATTTCTCGTTTTCCGCCATTCGATTCAATCCAAAAATCCGAATGAACGCTGTGCGCGACACGCCGGATTCATCGATCGAACCCGCACGTCGCGCACGCTTTTACGCCGTCACCTGAACACGTTCACCGCATCCACGAGCCGCGTCGCCTGCTGCTTCAGGCTCTCCGACGCCGCCGTGCTCTGCTCGACCAACGCCGCGTTCTGCTGCGTGATGTTGTCCAGATGCACGACCGCCTGGTCGACCTGCGCGACGCCCGTGCTCTGCTCGGCCGTCGACGAACTGATCTCCGCGATCAGATCCGACACGCGCTTCACCTGCGTGACGATGTCCTCCATCGTCTTGCCCGCGCCGTCGACGATCCGCGCGCCCGATTCGACGCGCTCGACGCTCGCGCCGATCAGCGTCTTGATCTCCTTCGCCGCGTTCGCGCTGCGCTGCGCGAGCGCGCGCACCTCGCCCGCCACCACCGCGAAGCCGCGCCCCTGTTCGCCTGCGCGTGCGGCCTCGACGGCCGCGTTCAGCGCGAGAATGTTGGTCTGGAACGCGATGCCGTCGATCACGCCAATGATGTCCGCGATCTTGCGCGAGCTGGCGGTGATGTCGTTCATCGTCGCGACGACTTCGCTCACCGCCTGCCCGCCGCGCCCGGCCGCCTCGCTCGCGGAAACCGACAACTGATTCGCCTGCAGCGCCGTTTCCGCATTGCTCGACACGGTGGCCGTCATCTCGGCCATCGACGCGGCCGTCTGCTGCACGCTCGATGCGGCCTGCTCGGTACGCGCGCTCAGGTCGCTGTTGCCCTGCGCGATCTCGTTGCTCGCGCGCTGCACGTTCAGCACCTGCTCGCTGACGTCGTCGACGAGCCAGCGAAACATCAGCCCGAGCTGGTTGATCGTGCGCAGCGTCATGCCGATCTCGTCGACACGGTTCATTCGCAGGCCGCGCCGGCTTTCACCGGTCGCGACGTTCAGCGCCTGCTCGTGCAGCCGCTTCAGCGGTTGCACGATCTGCGCGTCGAGCCACCAGCCGGCCGCGGCCGCCACGCCGGCCGTCACGCCGGCAAACGCCGCGAGCCCGCCGCCGGTCAACCCGCCCGCCCAGCCAGCGCCGACGACCGTCGGCGCCAGCACGCACAGTGCCGAATGAACGCGCGCACGCACCGACATCGTCTGCGCGAGCGACGCGACACGCAGCAGCCCGGTGCGGATCACGAGCCCCTTGTGGAACCGGCGCCGGCCGGCCTTGCCTTCACGAAACGCGCGATACAGCGCGTCCGCGGCTTCGCGCTCGTCGTGCGGCGCCTTCGTGCGCACCGACATGTAGCCGTGCGGCGCGCCGTCGCGCATCACCGGAATCGCGTTCGCGCGCACCCAGTAGTGGTCGCCGTTCTTGCGGCGGTTCTTCACGAGCGCAGTCCACGGCTCGCCGGCCTGAAGCGTCGCCCACATGTCGGCGAACGCTTCCTTCGGCATGTCCGGGTGACGCACCACGTTGTGCGGCTGGCCGACGAGTTCCTCGTTCGAGAAACCGCTTACCTGCGCGAACGTCGTGTTCGCGTAAGTGATGATGCTGTCGGCATCGGTCGTCGACATCAGCGTGACGTCGTCGGGAAAATCGAATTCCTGTTGGGTAACGGGCTGGTTGTTGCGCATGCAAGGCTCCGAAAGGCGGATCTATCGTCCGCGCCGCGCTGAATTCGCGCTCAGTAGCCGAAAAACGGTTGATCGCTTTACGACACTCTCGTCCTTACTGTCGGCAATTCACCGGAAAACCTTAATCCCGATGCGCATAAAATAGGCAATCGGGCGATTGCCATGATTTCGATCAAATAATCCGGCGATAATCGCCACGCTCGTTTATTTGTCTGTCTCGGAGCGCCGTACGGTTTGACAATGCGTGCGGCCGTTGCAAGTGGCGAAACGATCGGCCTATCCTGCTCCATTCCACCTGAATTCGAATTCTGATGAAAAAGGCATTGCATGAAGTGAATCGGCTGTCCTCGAATACGACGACGGTCGAGCATGACAGCCATACCGGCGATCAGGCCGCGTTTCTCCGCAACGGCGACGCCGCGCGGTTTCCGCAAGAACACGAACCGGACGGCCACCGGATGCTGCCGCCCGAAGGCATGCCGCGCCTGCCGGTGATGTACGCAATCGCCGCGCACCGGGTGGCAGCATGACCCGCCGCACCGCCGCCGAGCGCGACGCGCTGTCGGCCCGCCCGCTGGCCCGCGACGACGTGCCGCTCGTGTGGACCATCGACCGGCGCGAAATCATCGAACACCTGTACGTGCTGCGCGACGGCGCGCTGCATCTCGTGCCCGAGTTCTACGACGTGGCCGGCTGGCCCGACGGCGAAGCCGATCACTACACGCCGATCCTGCTCGACTGCCACGACCGCGGCGGCTGGTTTCTCGGCAGGTTCGACGGCACGCGGCTCGTCGCGGCCGTCGTCGTCGACAGCCGGCCGCTGGGCCCGCAGCGCGACATGCTTCAGTTGAAGTTCCTGCACGTGAGCCTCGATTGGCGCGGTTGCGGACTCGGCGAACAGCTCTATCGCGCGGCGCAGATGCAGGCACGTGCAATGGGTGCCGAGCGCCTGTATGTGTCGGCCACGCCGTCGCGGCGCACGATCGACTTCTACCTGCGGCTCGGCTTCACGGTCAGCACGGCGCCCGATCCCGAGCTTTACGCGCTCGAGCCCGAGGACATTCACCTCGAAGGGCCGACGACCTGACGGCCCGGTACGCGGATAGCGGCGCGTCTGCCGCGACTGTCGCAGGCCGATTAACGACGAAAGCGACGACGGGCGGCACGAGACAACTCGTGCCGCCCGTCATGGCGGAAACAGCGCGTCGGTGGAGCGGCGCGTACGCGGCCGCTTCACCGCATCGCGCCGGTCAGACGCGTTCGATCGCGATCGCGATGCCCTGGCCGACGCCGATGCACATCGTGCACAGCGCGAAGCGGCCGTTCGTGCGATGCAGCTGGTACATCGCGGTCGTCACGAGGCGCGCGCCCGATGCGCCGAGCGGATGGCCGAGCGCGATCGCGCCGCCGTTCGGGTTCACGCGCGGATCGTCGTCGGCGACGCCGAGCATGCGCAGCACCGCGAGGCCCTGCGACGCGAACGCTTCGTTCAGTTCGATCACGTCGAACTGGTCGATCGTCATCCCGAGCCGCGCGAGCAGCTTCTGCGTGGCCGGCGCGGGGCCGATGCCCATCACGCGCGGCGCGACGCCGGCCGTCGCGATCCCCAGCACGCGGGCGCGCGGCGTCAGGCCGAAGCGCTTCGCGGTTACCTCGTTCGCCAGCAGCAGCGCGGCGGCGCCGTCGTTGACGCCCGATGCGTTGCCGGCCGTGACCGAGCCGTCCGGGCGCACGACGCCCTTCAGCTTCGCGAGCGCTTCGAGCGACGTTTCGCGCGGATGCTCGTCGCGCGACACGACCACCGGATCGCCCTTCTTCTGCGCAATCGTGACCGACACGATTTCTTCAGCCAGCGTGCCGTCCTGCTGCGCGCGCGCCGCCTTCTGCTGGCTGCGCAGCGCGAACAGGTCCTGATCCGCGCGGCTGACGTTGTAGTCGACCGCGACGTTCTCGGCGGTTTCCGGCATCGAATCGACACCGTGCAGCTGTTTCATCAACGGATTGACGAAGCGCCAGCCGATCGTCGTGTCGTGGATGTCGGCCTGCCGCGCGAACGCGCTCGCGGCCTTGCCCATCACGAACGGCGCGCGCGTCATGCTCTCGACGCCGCCCGCGACCATCAGCGCGGCTTCGCCCGACTTGATCGCACGCGCGGCCACGCCGACCGCATCCATCCCCGAACCGCACAGGCGGTTGATCGTCGAACCCGGCACGCCCTGCGGCAGGCCCGCGAGCAGCAGCGACATGCGCGCGACGTTGCGGTTGTCCTCGCCGGCCTGGTTCGCGCAGCCGTAGATCACGTCGTCGATCGCCGTCCAGTCGACGTCGCGATTGCGCTCGACGAGCGCCTTGAGCGGCACCGCGCCCAGATCGTCGGCGCGCACGCCCGACAGTGCACCGCCGTAACGCCCGATCGGCGTACGGATCGCATCACACAGAAAAGCTTCGGTCATCAGTGTCTCCGGTCCCGTGAAAGGCTGGGAAATGAACAGGGCGCGCCCCTTGCATTGCCCGCCGGGATGCGCTTAAATGTTCTATATACGAACATAAGATCGTGTATCGAACGTTCAACGCATCATAGGGAGTGCGGGGATGCCCTGTCAAGCGCGCGGCGCGCCGGGCGGTTGGCGTGTCGGGCCCCATGCGCTATCTTCTCGGCTGCACGACATTCCAGGCCCTCATGACAACCGACGATATTCAGACGAAACCCGGCGATTCCTATGTACAGTCGTTCGCGCGCGGCCTCGCGGTGATCCGCGCGTTCGACGCGGCGCGCCCGGAGCAGACGCTCACCGAGGTCGCGTCGGCCACCGGCCTCACGCGCGCGGGCGCGCGCCGGATCCTGCTCACGCTGCAGACGCTCGGCTACGTCGAGGCCGACGGCCGGCTGTTCCGGCTCACGCCGAAGATCCTCGAGCTCGGCTTCGCGTACCTGACGTCGATGCCGTTCTGGAATCTCGCCGATCCGGTGATGGAGCAACTGTCGGAACAGATCCACGAAAGCTGCTCGGCCGCGGTACTCGACCGCACCGAGATCGTCTACGTGCTGCGCGTGCCGACCCGCAAGATCATGACGATCAACCTGTCGATCGGCAGCCGGCTGCCCGCGTACTGCACGTCGATGGGCCGCGTGCTGCTGTCCGCGCTCGACGACGCGGCGCTCGACGAAACGCTCGCGCAGAGCGGCATCCGCGCGCACACGCCGCGCACGATCACCGACATCGGCGAACTGAAGGCGACGATCGCGCAGGTGCGCCAGCAGGGCTGGGCCGTGGTCGATCAGGAACTCGAGGTGGGGCTGATGTCGCTGTCCGCGCCGATCCGCAACCGGCGCGGGCAGATCATCGCCGCGATGAACATCAGCGGCAACGCGCAGCGGCATACCGCGAAGCAGATGGTGAAGGAGTTTCTCGGCCCGCTGCAGCAGGCCGCGCAGACGGTATCGGAACTAGTGGCGCGGCGGGGGTGAGCGCGGGCGCGGAACACATCAGTCCGTATTCCGCGCTGCGCTGCGGGGCCTGATTTGCAACCGTGCCCGTTGCATCGCTTGCTGCAGCCGTTCGGTCAGCACCGCACGCGGCGGCAAAGCCGTCAGATACTCCGCCACGTGGATGCCGGACTTATCCAGTTCCAGCAGCTCGATCTGCTCTGATTTTTTTCCGGTGCAGAGAATGATTCCAAGGGGTGGCGCTTCATCAGCCTCCCGCTCGTGTCTGTCGAGCCAGCGCAGATACAGCTCCATCTGCCCCTTGTACGCGGCCTTGAACTCACCGACCTTCAACTCTACAGCGACCAGCCGCCGCAGCTTCCGGTTGTAGAACAGCAAGTCGAGATGGAAATCCTCGTCGTCGATCTGGATGCGCTTTTGCCTCGCGACGAACGTGAAGCCGGCACCCAGCTCCAGCAGAAAGGCTTCCATTTCGCGAATGATCGCGGTCTCCAGGTCGCCTTCCTGCCAGGTGTCGCGCAAACCCAGGAAATCGAGAATATATGGATCGCGCATGATGAGGCTGGGTGACATGCGTTGTGCATCCCGCATCGTTGCCAGCTCCGTGGCGATCAGCGCATCCGGCTTCCGTGAAAGCGCGGTGCGCTCGTACAACATCGAGTCGATACGCTCGCGCAGCGTCCTGACGCTCCAGCGTTCCACATTGGCCATCTGCGCATAGTAGTCACGTTGACGCGGGTCTTTCAGCGGAATCAACGCAATGAAATGTGTCCAGCTCAATTGTCGTATCAGCGATACGACAATCCGCTCGTCCGGAAAGGTCACGGCAAACTGCACCATGCGGCGAAGATTCTTCACGGCGAAGCCGCCGCCGTAATCTTTCGTCAACTGCGCCGCAAGCGTGGGAAGCACTTCCTCACCATAGTCGGCCCGTTTGCCCGCAAGGACTTCGACATGAACGAGCCGGCCAATGCGCCAATAAAGCATCGTCAGCTCGCTATTCACCGCGGATGCGGCGCGCTGCCGCGCCGCTTCGATCAAGGCGCGGATGTTCCCCAACAGGGTTCGTGTCGCGACGGGCGATGCGACGACAACCTTACGTCGGATCATGTTGTTGCCTCCTATGCGCCGCGGCCGCAATCGTCCGGTATCCGCTCGCGTGCTCCTCGAGGGCGCCGACATCGGCCCGCTGCCGAACCGTCGTCGCAGTGAAATAAAAAAACGGGCGACACAGGCCGCCCGCGAAAACTCCAATCGCTCTGCAACATCCTTCTTGCAAAACACGGAGCGAACTCCGCGTCGCTCAATTTACGGGCGCGCGCGCGTCCGATCAATTTGACGGGAACGAAATTGCGCTCCGAATCCGTCGGACACGGCGTCGTCACGCCCCCAGCAGCATCCCCTTTCGCACCGGCACCGTGCCCGTCACGCGCCCGAGCGGCGCGCCGGCCGTCACGAAGCGGATCGCGCGCCGCATGTAGAACACGCCGTCGGTCGCGCTCGAGATCGTCGTGACCGCATCCGTCAGCGGATCGACGATGTCGAACAGCGGATCGCCGGCGCGGATCATCGCGCCGATCGGCGCACGGTGCACGAGAATCCCGCTCACCGGCGCGTAAAACTGCTCGCTGCCCGCGAGCGGCGTGGCCGGCGCGGCCAGCGGCGGCAGCGGCGCGCGTTCGCCGCGCACCGCGCCGCACCAGACGAGATAGTCGACGAGCGCGCCGGCGTCGCGGCCCGCGTAGTCGTACGTCACGTCGCGCTGGCCGCGACACTCGACCGTCACGGCCACGGTACCCGTCGCCATCGGCGTGCCGGACGGCAAATGCGCGCGCAACCGTGACCACAACAGATGATGCGCGTCGTCGAACGCATTCCCGCCCGAATCCTCCGCGAGCAGCGACACCTCCGCGCCGAGATAACGCGCGAGCGGCTCCACGTCCGGCCACGCGGTGTCGCTCGTGTACACGTGCATCACCGCTTCGAGCGAGCAATGCAGGTCGATCACGACGTCGGCGTCGTGCGACAGCGTCAGCAGCGCAAGCTGCAGCGCATCGAATTCGGTGCGCGGCGCGATTTCATCGAGCGCCGCGCCGACGCATTCGCGCACGATCGCGCGATTGCGCACGCCGTCGTCGCCCAGCCGGTCGCGCGCACGCGCGGCGATCTCCGCGAGCGGCAGGAAGCCGCGATTGAAGTTGCGCCCGCTCGCGAGATCGAACCGGCCGATGAACTGCCCGAGCAGATGATGATTGAGGCCGACCGGGTTGGCCACCGGCACGAGCACGATTTCGGCCGCGAGCCGGCCTTCGGCGTCGAGTTGCGCGAGGCGCTGCTTGAGCATGACCGCGGCAAGCATCGCGGGCGTCTCGTCCGCGTGCAGCGCGGCCTGCAGGTAGATCTTGCGGCCGCAGTCGGCCGGCCCGAAATGAAAGCTCGTCAGCGTGCGCTGCGTGCCGATCGACGGCGACAGGAGCGGCGTGGTGCGAATCTGCATCGATGATCCTGAACCGATGAAAAGGGGAATCGGGAGAACGAGCCAGCGCGACGCTCGGTCGCCGTACGGGTTGAAATCGAAATACTGCTCCGCGATCCAGCGATGCGCGGGCGGTAGGCGCGCATGGCCGCGCCGCCACCCGCATCGCGCGTCAGTCCAGCGATTCGCGCGCCGTCTCGCGCAGCATCGCGACCGCGATCAGCGACAGCACCACGCATGCGGCCACGTAGCCGGCCGGTGCGAGCTTGCTGCCGGTCGTCTTCACGAGCCACGTCGCGATCAGTTGCGCGGTGCCGCCGAAGATCGTCACCGCGAGCGCATACGCGATCGAGATGCCCGTCGCGCGCACGTGGCGCGGCAGCGACTCGCACATCAGCGCCATTTCCGACGCCGAGCCGAGCGAATAGAACAACAGCATCAGCGCGGTCAGCGGCAGGATCACCGACAGCGTCGGATGATGGTTCATCAGCCAGAACGCCGGGAACAGCAGCGCGACCAGCACGCCGCGGCCGACGAAGATCGGCAGGCGCCGGCTGCCGAGCTTGTCCGACAGCCAGCCGAACAGCGGGCACGTGACCAGCATCACGCAGCCCGACGCGACGCCGACGAACATCGACAGCTTCATCGGCAGACCGAGCGTATGAATCGCGTAGGTCGGCATGTAGAAGGTCAGGATGTAGGTCGACACCGTGCCGCCCATTACCGTGAGCATCAGCAGCACCACCGTGCGCGTGTGCTTCGAGAACAGTTCGTGCAGCACGCCGCGCTCGATGCCGTGATGACGGTCGCCGGGCGCGTCGTCCGCGAGCCGGCGGCGCAAGAACATCCCGACCGGCGCGATCAGCACGCCGACGAGGAACGGCAGCCGCCAGCCCCAGCTTTCCAGCGCGTCCTTCGTCATCGTGTTCGACAGCAGCGCCGCGAACCCGGAGCCCATCAGCGCGGCGCCGCCCTGCGTCGCGAGCTGCCAGCTCGCGCGGAACCCGCGGCGCGACGTGCCGCCCTGTTCGAGCAGCGTCGACGTCGCCGCGCCGAATTCGCCGCCCTGCGAGAAGCCCTGCAACAGCCGCGCGAACACGACGAGCAACGGCGCGGCCACGCCCACTTGCGCATGGGTCGGCGCGATCGCGATCAGCCCGGTGCCGAGCGCCATCAGCATGATCGTCAGGTTCAGCGCGGCCTTGCGCCCCTTGCGGTCCGCGTAGACGCCGAGCACGACGCTGCCGAGCGGCCGCGTGAAGAAGCCGGCGGCGAAGGTCGCGACCGACAGCAGCAGCGACGTGGTCGGGTCGCTCGACGGGAAGAACAGCTTGCCGATCAGCACCGCGAAGAAGCCGTACACGGTGAAGTCGAAGAATTCCAGCCAGTTGCCGATCACGGCCGCGGCGATCGCGCCGCGTCGCGTGACGGCAGGCGCGCCGCGCGCATCGCCTTCGACGGCGCCCGTCGACGCGGGGTGCAGCGCGAGATGGTCTTTCTGCATCGCTATCCTCTCCTGTCAAAGCAGCCGGAAGCGCCGGCCGCACGCCGCCGCCGCGATCACTGCCCGAGGTAACGCTCGACGAGGCGCGTCCAGAACGCCGCGCCGATCGGCAGGTTGCGATCGTTGAAGTCGTATTTCGGGTTGTGCACCATGCAGCCGTCCTCGCCTTCGCCGTTGCCGAGCCGCACGAACGAGCCCGGCCGCTGCTGCAGCATGAACGCGAAATCCTCGCTGCCCATCAGCAGGTCGGTCTGCTCGACCACGTGCGCATCGCCGACGAGTTCGCGTGCGACCTGAGCCGCGAAGTCGGTTTCGGTATCCGAATTAATGACGACCGGATAGCCTTCGATGTATTCGACGTTCGCGGTCGCGCCGTAACTCGCGGCCTGCGTTTCGGCCAGCTCGGTGATGCGGCGCTTGAGCAGCGCGCGCACTTCCGGGCTGAACGAACGCACGCTGAGTTCGAGGCGCGCGCCGTTCGGAATCACGTTGTTCGCGGTGCCCGCGTGCATCGAGCCGACCGTGACGACCGCCGGCTGCGACGGGTCGACGTTGCGCGCGACGATCGTCTGCAGCGCCATCACGATGCTCGCCGCGACGACGACCGGATCGACCGTCAGGTGCGGCCGCGCCGCATGGCCGCCGACGCCTTCGATCGTGATGATCGCCTTGTCGCCCGCCGACATGAACGGGCCGCGCCGCGTGAGAAACACGCCCGGCGCCGCGCCCGGATGGTTGTGCATGCCGAACACGGCGTCGCACGGGAAGCGCTCGAACAGGCCGTCGTCGATCATCTTCTTCGCGCCGCTGTCGACGCCGTGCTCCTCAGCCGGCTGGAAATACAGGTGTACGGTGCCGGAGAAGTTGCGCGTCTTCGCGAGATGCTGCGCGGCGCCGAGCAGCATCGTCGTATGGCCGTCGTGGCCGCATGCGTGCATCTTGCCGTGCGTGCCGCTCGCATACGGCAGGCCGGTCGCCTCGACGATCGGCAGCGCATCCATGTCCGCGCGAATGCCGATGCTGCGCGCGCCGTCGCCCACGCGCAGCGTGCCGACGACGCCCGTCTTGCCGACGCCGCGCGTCACCTGCCAGCCCCATTGCTCGAGCTTGTCCGCGACGAGCGCGGCCGTGTCGTGCTCTTCGTATGCGAGTTCCGGATGGTGATGGATGTGGTGACGGATCTCGCGCAGCCCGCCGGCGGCGGGCATCAGATCCTCGACTTCGGTGAATCGGGTATCGGTGGTCATCAAGGGGCTCCTGCCGTTCGTCTGCGCACGCCGGGCGAGGCGTGCGGGAAAGCGAGCCACTATATCGAGCCGATATCGGTTCAATAAGATGCGGAATTTTTCACCGTGATAACGTTTTTTAATCAGGGTTAACGCGGCCTGACGGGTCACAACCGTGGCTTTCGGTCAGATACGGGTACGGCTTTCGATTAGATCCGGCTATGGCTTCCTCACGCATCGCTGAAACGCCCGTAACCGAAATCCCGTCCGAACGAAGCTTGCCCAAGTCTCGTAGACATCAACGATTCTCTTCCGCTTCGTGGAGCGCCGACGCAAGGATCATCGCGTCGGCATTGAGCGGCCTTGGGCGGCCACGGGGCTGATAGACGGCGTCACCGGGCAGGACCGGCCGGCCGCTGATCGCACACACCGCGCTGGTGCGAGCGCGAGTTGCATGCCACGCCTGATCGCCATACGAACAATGCGTCGAATCGTGCCATGCCATCGTTACCGCTGTCGCGCTCACGCGGTCGACGAACCTCACCGAGACAGTCCGCCGCTCCGCGGCGGTCGTCCGCAGGCGCAACCGACGTTCCGTCCGGTGTGCACACAACGACTCGCTCGAAGACGCGAACGATCGCGCATCGTCGCTTCGGCACAATTGGAGAAGCAGACCCAGCGTCTGCTTTCATGGATCCACCGCCATCACGTCAGTCGCGGAATTCATCGTTATCCTCGTTGCGTCGGTACGTTGACTTGTTTTTCTCCCGGCGCGCGCCGCACAAGGCGCGCGATTCGAGCAGCAGCAGCCGTGCACGCACGATGCGCCTACGCATCAGATATTCATGAGGCCGCGAGCCGTAGAACAAAAATGAAACTGTCACCGTTTGCGAGGTAAAGATGTCGCCTCGAGGCCCGGCGCCGGCGGTAAGCAGCCATCTTTGTAGCTCGCCAATGCGTCACCTCGCAACGCTCGTCTTCGTTCAGCACGAGTTCCGCCTTCGGTCGTCCCGTCGCCATGTTAACGTCCCACGTTCCGTTGACGTCAACATACTGCGTCAACATGGGCCAGTTACCGACGGAACGGGACGCTGGCATTTGACGACCGTGGCGCCGGCCCTTCCACCGCGTGCCACAGCGCAGAACGTATCGCAATCGCTTCAAGCCTCGCCCGTCGACGCGACCAACATGTCGATCAAGGTGCGGGACGCGGCCGACAGGCGGCGATGCGGTGCGTACACGACTGAAAACGGCCGTGTGCGCCCGCGCAGATGGGGCAATACCTCGACGAGATTTCCGGCCCGGATCCGATCCTGGACGATGAAGTCATAGGTCTGGCAGATACCGGCGCCACTCTGCGCCATCGACACGACACCGAGCACGTCGTCGGACACCGCGACATTCGAAGCCGGCAGCCAATCGATGTCGCGATCGCCGTCACGGAATACCCAGGGCGCGATACGGCCGCTGCTGGGCAGCATGAACGGCAAACAAAGATGGTGCTCCAGGTCGGCCACGTTTCCGGGCGTGCCGGCGTGGGCGACGTACTCGGGCGACGCGACAAGGCATAGCGCCGCATCCTCGAGCTTGCGCGCGACCAGACCGCTGTCCGGCAATTCGCCCAGACGGATCGCCAGGTCGAAACCTTCGGCCACGAGATCCACGTTCCGGTTCGCGATGTTCAACTCCACGCGAACGTGCGGGTGTTCCCGCGTGAAGCGTCGAAGCAGCGGCGGCAGACGATAGTGCCCGTACGTCGTCGGTACGCTCAGCCGGACATGGCCGGTCAACGTACCGCCGTGCCCCTGAATGGCCCGCTCGGCGTCATCGATCAGCAAAAACGCCGCGCGCGATTGCTCCAGATAGAGCCTGCCGTGCTCCGTCAGGCTCAACCGCCGCGTGGAACGACGCAGCAACTGCGTGCCCAGCCGGGCCTCCAGACGTGTGATGGCCCGGCTCAACACGGAAGGCGTGCTCCCCAATGCGACCGCACCGGCAGTCATCGAGCCTTTTTCGACCACCGTCACGAACGCTTCCACGTCACCGAGATGGTCGAATTTACGCGCCATCTTGTCCTCCAAAGAACAAAAGCTTTACTTTCGCGCCAGTTTATCTTCATCGATGAGCCAAATAAAGTGCGTGCGTCGTGACTGCATCGTCGAGTCACCCGTTGAAATCCAGGAGCACAGCATGAATGGCGAACATCGCGAGCGGCAGCATCTGCAGGTTCTATTCGTACTCACGAGCCACGCGAAGAAAGGCTCAACCGGCGAGCCGACCGGTTTCTATCTCGGCGAAGTGACTCATCCGCTGGCTGAACTGCACGCGGCCGGCATTCCCGTCGAATTCGCATCGATTCAGGGCGGCGAACCGCCGGTCGACGGGCTCGACCTGACCGATGAAATCAATGCGCGCTATTGGAACGACCGCGATTTCCGCGACGCGCTCCGCCACACGCAGCGGCTGGGCGACGTCGATGCGTCGAAGTATGCCGCTGTCTTCTTTGCCGGCGGCCACGGCGCGATGTGGGACTTTCCGGGCAATCCCGACGTGCAGAAAGTGACCCGCGACATTCATGACGCGGGTGGCGTGGTCGGCGCGGTGTGTCATGGGCCGGCCGCACTGGTCGACGTGAAGCTCGGCGACGGCACATATTTCGTCGCCGGCAAGAATCTGAGCGCCTTCACGGACGAGGAAGAACGGGCCGTCCAGCTCGATCGCGTTGTGCCGTTCCTGCTCGCGAGCACCTTGAAGCAGCGCGGCGCACTTCACCATCCCGTGCCGAACTGGACCGCCAAGGTCGTCGTCGACGGACGGCTGGTGACGGGCCAGAACCCGCAGTCGGCCGCCGGCGTGGGCGCCGCGATGCGTCATCTGTTGCTCGCCCGTTCACGACAAGCTTGAACCTTCCCGATGGAGAAAACGATGTATTCGATGCGCAAGCTCGCCGTTGCGGCAATGCTCGGCATTGCCGCGTACGGCGCTCATGCGGCCAACGTGCTCGTGGTGTTGTCGGATTCCGATCACCTCGACCTGAAGGATGACAAGGTCTTCGCGACGGGCTTCTACCTGAACGAGCTGATGCAGCCCGTGAAGGCGCTGCTCGATGCCGGCCATCAGGTGACCTTCGCCACGCCGGAGGGCAAGGCGCCGACGCTGGACGTCACGTCGGCCGACAAGATGTACTTCAACGGCGACGAGAACGCGATGCGCGACTATCGGGCCTTGCTGGACCGGCTACAAATCACGTCGCGCACGCATTCCCCGGTGATCAGCCTGTCGCGGGTGGAGCAGATCGGCTACGCGCACTTCGATGCCGTCTATGTTCCCGGCGGCCATGCGCCGATGCAGGACCTGTCGACCAGTGCCGCCGTGGGCAGATTGCTGGCCGACTTTCACGCGCGCGGCAAGACCACGGCGCTCGTTTGCCACGGCCCGATTGCGCTGCTGTCGACGCTGCCCGATGCGCCGGGCTTTGTACGAAAGCTCGCGGCGGGAAACGCGGGCGATGGCGACACGAAATGGATCTACGCCGGCTACCGGATGACGGTGATCAGCAACGCGGAAGAAGAGCAAGCCAAAGGGCTGCTCGGCGGCGGCGCGATGAAGTTCTATCCGCAGACTGCATTGCAGCGCGCGGGTGGAATCTACAGCAGCAACGCGGTGCCGTTTACCGCGCACATGGTCACCGACCGTGAATTGATCACCGGACAGAATCCGGCGTCGGCGCTGGACGTCGCCGGCGAAATGCTGAAGCGGCTCAAGTAGTCATGCCGTGCAATCGACCGGCAATGCCGGTTACTCGATGAGTAAAGGAGAAGCAAACCGTGGATCTGCAACTTGAAGGAAAAACTGCGATCGTCACCGGCGCCACTGCCGGCATCGGCATGGCGATCGCGCGAACGTTGGCCGCGGAAGGCGTCGCGGTCACGATCACGGGGCGGCAACGAGACAAGCTCGACGCAGCCATCGCGGAGCTCTGCGCTGCCGCGCCGCGCGGCAGCGTACGCGGCATCGTCGCCGACGTGAGCGGCGACCGAGGCGTCGCGGAGCTGATCGATGCACAACCGGACACGGATATTCTCGTGAACAATCTCGGCTACTACGAAGCCAAGCCGTTCGCGGAGATCACCGACGACGACTGGCTGCGAATGATCGACGTCAACGTGATGTCGGGTGTCAGGCTGTCGCGTCATTACTTTCCGCGCATGCTCGCGAAGAACTGGGGGCGAGTGATTTTCATGTCCAGCGAAGTCGGCGCCTTCACGCCGCCGGACATGGTGCACTACGGTGTCAGCAAATCGGCTCAACTCGCGGTTTCGCGCGGAATGGCCGAACTGACGAAGGGAACCGGCGTGACCGTCAACAGCGTACTGCCATCCGCCACGCGATCCGAAGGCATCGTCGCATATCTTCGCCAAACCGCGCCGCGGCCCGATATGACCGATGCGGAAATCGAATCGCACTTCTTCGACACGTATCGTCCGAGCTCGCTGATTGCCCGCATGATCGAGGCCGACGAGATTGCCGCGATGGTGGCGTTGCTCGCCAGTCCTCTGGGTGCGGCATCCAATGGCGCCGCGGTGCGCGTCGAGGGCGGCACCTACCGCTCGATTCTCTGAGATGGCACGCGAAGTGCATCAACGCCAGGCGATACCATCGAAGAACAGGCCGATCGGATAAGCGATACGCGGTTTTGGGTTGCCGTCTTTTTCGATGGCGAGCGAAGTCGCCGTCGCAACCCGTACCAGATCGTCGAAGCGGGTATCAGGTCGAATGGGCCTTGCGTTATGAGCACGACCGCGCGGGCGCTTGCGCCATCCGCCTTCAAACGTATCCCCCGATTGCGGGGGACATCGTTTTGTTGGCGGCGTCAAGTTTCGCGACATCCTCCCCGCGCTATGCGAATCCGTACAGCTTCGGGGATTGGTGACGAATATCCGTTGCTGCCAGTCCGCACGCCCGATCCAGCCCGCGATCACGTCCAGCATGTTTGCATCGTCGGGCTTGTCCATCTTCTGCGTGGGGTGCGGCCAGTCGGTGCCCCAGAGCATGCGCTCCGGCGCCATGTCGATGCCGCCGGCAACGAACCGCCCGGCTCAGCCAATTTCCTTCAACGCCCGCAGCCCGTCCGGCAGCACCGCATCCGGAAACTGCGTCGACAGCGTCGCATCCCGCCACCGCGCCGCCTCTTCCGCGCGCTGCCGTTCCGCCTGCTCGCAGACGAACAGCGCATCGCCGCCGAGCAGCAGGCGCAGCGGCACGTCGTCGCGGCGCGACAGGTCGACGATCAGCGCCGCGATCCGGGCGGGATCGCCGATCTCGTGGCCGCCATACGCGCCGAGCAGGTCGAGGATCTTCCCGACCGACGGTTGATAGTCGGGCAGCAGATCGTCGATGTCGCGCTTCGCCTGCGCGGCCCAGTCGGTGCGCATGCCGCCCGGTTCGAGCGTGCACACGCGCACGCCGAATGGCGCGGCTTCCTTCGCGAGCACGTCGCTGAATCCGCCGACCGCCCACTTCGCGGCCTGATATGCGGACAGTCCGGGCGTCGCCGTACGCCCGCCGACCGACGACACCTGGAAGATGTGCCCCGCGCGCTGCGCGCGCATCGTCGGCAGCACCGCGCGCGTGAGGTTGACCACGCCGAACAGGTTCGTTTCGATCTGGTCGCGGAAGGCTTCGGCGCTCATCTGCTCGAACGGCGCCGTGTGGCCGTAGCCCGCGTTGTTCACCAGCACGTCGATACGGCCGAACGCCGCGCGCGCCGCCGCGACGGCTTGCGCGGCCGCCGCTTCGTCGGTGACATCGAGCTCGACCGGCAGCAGCCGGTTGCCATACCGTTCGGCCAGATCGGCCAGTCGCGCGGGATCGCGCGCGCCGGCCACCAGCCGGTCCCCCGCTGCCAGCACCGCTTCCGAAATGGCGCGACCGAGGCCGCGCGCGGCTCCCGTTACCAACCAGACTTTCGACATTTTCCACTCCTTGATCGTGATGAAACCACCAAAATGAATGATTACTCACTCATTAATATGGGCGACGCATCGATCGTTCGTGACCTGCGTCGTCCTGCCTGAAACGCGCCGCCGTCGCCGCGGCACATGCCGCCACGACGCGAATACTAGACTCACACCGCGTGCAACACGGCCCACATCGCGCGAAACCCCGCTTCCCGGTAGGCATCGGCCCGCGCCGGATCGCGTGCGATCGACTCCATCGCCGTTTCCGCGATCGACGTAAACAACGCCGAGCAGAACGCATGCGCTTCGTCGCGGCTCAACGCGCCCGACGCGGCGACCTGTTCGCGCAGCAGCGCGCCGATCCCGCCGAAGCCTTCCGAGCCCGCGGCCCGATGCGCATCGTCGATGCGCCCGCTCACGCCCAACTGCCGCAGCGCGCGCCGTCCGTCCGGATTCGCGACGCCCCACGACACATAGCCGTTCCACGCATGCCGCACCGCCTGCTCGGCCGGCGCATGTTCCGGAAACCCGGTCATCATCGCTTCGCGCATGTCGGCCTTCAGGCTCACGTACAGCGCGTTCAACAACGCGTCCTTGGTCTCGAAGTACGTGAACACCGTGCCTTCCGCCACGCCGGCAAGCCGCGCAATGCGCGCGGTGGTCGCGCTCGCGCCGTCCTCGGCGAGCGCGCGCGCGGCCGCCGCGAGGATGGCTTCGTGCTTGTCGGGACTGCGCGGTCGAGCCACGGTCGATTCCTTTAATGAGTGAGCGCTCAATCATAATCGACCCATCATCGAAAATGCAAGCCCCGTTACATCGCGCGAACACAGACGCAAACCATCAAAACGGTGCACTATTAGCGTTTTGCCGTACCGGCGCCGGCCAACCGGCGCCCGATGCCCTCGACGTTCGTTTCACGTTCACCGTTTCAAACCGCGAACCTCCCATGACGAATCAGCCTTCCCAGACCGCGGCCGACCGGCCCGTCGACATGATCATTTTCGGCGGCGGCGGCGACCTGGCCGCCCGCAAGCTGTTGCCCGCGCTGTACATGGCGCACCTGCACTGCAATCTTCCGCCCGAGACGCGCATCATCGCCGTCGGCCGCCGCGACTGGGGCATCGACGGCTATCGCAAGTTCATGGACGAGCAGTCGCGCCCGTTCATCGACGCGAAGGCGTTCGACGCCGACGCGTGGGCCCGCTTCCTCGACCTGTTCAAGTACGTGCTGATCGACGTGAACGCGCCGGACGACTACCAGCGGCTCGCCGAAGCGGCGCGCGGCGAGGCCGTGCGTGTGTTCTACCTGTCGACGTCGCCGGAACTGTTCACGACGATCTGCGACAACTTGTCGGCCGCGCACCTCGTCGACGCGCATTCGCGCGTCGTCCTCGAAAAGCCGCTCGGCCACGATCTCGCGTCGGCGAAGGCGATCAACGACGCGGTCGGCAAGCACTTCGAGGAATCGCAGATCTACCGGATCGACCACTATCTCGGCAAGGAAACCGTGCAGAACCTGATGGTACTGCGCTTCGGCAACCCGATCTTCGGGCCGCTGTGGCAGGCGCCGAACATCCGCAGCGTGCAGATCACGGTCGCGGAGACGGTCGGCGTCGGCAGCCGCGCGGGCTTCTACGACCATACCGGCGCGCTGCGCGACATGGTGCAGAACCACCTGCTGCAACTGCTGTGCATCGTCGCGATGGAGCCGCCCGTGTCGCTCGACCCGGACGCGGTGCGCGACGAGAAGCTGAAGGTGCTGCGCTCGCTGCGGCCAATGTCGCTGTCGGACGTCGCGCGCGACACGGTGCGCGGCCAGTACACGGCGGGCGCCGTCGACGGCCAGCCGGTCAAGGGCTATCTCGAGGAAGACAACGTGCCGGCGGACAGCCGCGCGGAAACCTTCGTCGCGCTGCGCGCGCACATCAACAACTGGCGCTGGGCGAACGTGCCGTTCTTCCTGCGCACCGGCAAGCGGCTGCAGCGCCGCCAGTCGGAAATCGTGATCGAGTTCGCGGACATGCCGTTCTCGATCATCCCGACCGGCCCGCGCAATTACGGCAACCGCCTCGTGATCCAGCTCCAGCCGGAAGAGTCGATCCAGTTGCAGATGCTCGCGAAGGAACCGGGCAGCGGCATGAACATGGTGCCGGTGAGCCTGAATCTCGACCTGCAGCAGGCGATTCCGGAACGGCGCGCGGAAGCGTACGAACGGCTGCTGATCGACGTGATCCGCGGCCGCCTCACGCACTTCATGCGCCGCGACGAGCTCGAAGCCGCGTGGTCGTGGGTCGAGCCGATCCTCGACGGCTGGAAGCAGCTCGGCGACCGGCCGCGCCTGTACACGGCCGGCACGTTCGGGCCCGCGGCCTCGTCGGCGCTGCTCGCGCGCGACGGGATGTCGTGGGCCGAAGAGGCGTAATCGCAGCACGACGGCGTGCCGACGCGCGGCACGCCGGCTCCCGAAGGGCAGCGCCGCCTGCCCTGCGTCGCTACTGCGGCTCCATCCACGCGGCCTTGCGCCGCGCCCGCCCGTCACCGCCGCTGCCGCCGCCCAGCACCTCGATCAGATAGTCGACGAACGACGCGATCCGCGACGAGATCGCGGTATTGCGGTAGTACACCGCGTGAATCGGCTGCTGGACGTCGAGCGTCTGGCGCGCGAGCACCTGCACCAGCCGCCCCGCATCGCGATCCTGCGCGGTCACGAAATCGGACAGGCAGACGACACCCGTGCCCTCCAGCGCAAGCTGCCGCAGCGTTTCGCCGCTCGACGAATACACGTCCGGCTCGATGCGGTACGCTTCGCCGTCCGTGCCGAGGATCGGCCATACGTTCAGCGATTCGGGCTGCGTGAAGCCGAGCAGCGTGTGCTTGTCGAGATCCTCGACCTTGCGCGGCTGGCCATGCGCTTCGATATACGCGGGGCTCGCTAGGATACGCAGCCGGCTGTTGCCGATGCGCCGGCTGTGCAGCGTCGAATCCTTCAGCCGGCCGATCCGGACCGCGACGTCGGTGCGCCGCTCCAGCAGATCGGTGATGCCCTCGTTGCTGTTCAGTTCCAGCTCGACCTTCGGGAAGCGCTCGCGGTAGCCGCGCACGAGCGGCACGATCACGTGCAGCATGAACGGCGTCGCGGCGTCGACGCGCAGGCGCCCGGACGGCATCTCGCGCCGCGCGAGCATCTGCTCCTCCGCGTTCTCGACCGATTCGATGATCGCGCGCGCGTCCTGCAGGAACGCGCGCCCTTCCTCGGTCAGTTCGAGCCGGCGCGTGGTCCGGCGCAGCAGCGTGGTCTTCAGCTTTTCCTCGAGCCGCGCGAGCGTGCGGCTCGTCGCCGACACGGTGAGATCGAGCTGCTGGGCGGCCGCCGTGATCGAACCGGTATCGACCACGGCGGTAAAGGCCTGGAGTTCGTCGAGGGCGGTCTTCATTGTTGAGTTGAAATCAAAACAATTTGGTTTATAGACGAGTTTTTCAGCAAAAGTAAAGCCGGCACACTGCGATCCATTCCTACTGAAACCCGGATCCCGTCATGCCACTCGCGTTGCTTGCGCTGACCATCAGCGCCTTTGCCATCGGCACCACCGAATTCGTGATCGTCGGGCTGATCCCGACGATCGGCGCCGACCTCGGCGTCAGCCTGCCGTCCGCCGGCCTGCTCGTCAGCCTGTACGCGCTGGCTGTCGCCATCGGCGCGCCGCTGCTCACCGCGCTCACCGGCCGCGTGCCGCGCAAGGCGCTGCTCGCCGGGCTGATGGCGCTCTTCACCGTCGGCAACCTCGTCGCATGGCAGGCGCCCGGCTACGAATCGCTGATCGTCGCGCGCGTGCTCACGGGCCTCGCGCACGGCGTGTTCTTCTCGGTCGGCTCGATCATCGCGACCACGCTCGTGCCGAAGGAGAAGGCCGCCAGCGCGATCGCGACGATGTTCAGCGGCATGACCGTCGCGTTCGTCGCCGGCATTCCGCTCGGCACCTTCATCGGCCAGCACTTCGGCTGGCGCGCGACGTTCCTGATCGTCGCGCTGTTCGGCCTCGTCGCATTCGTCGGCGCGGTCGCCTTCGTGCCGCGCGGGCTGCCGCAAACGCCGCCGGCGCCGCTCGCCCGCCAGTTGCGCGTGCTGGCCCAGCCGCGCCTGCTGCTCGTCTATGCGATGACGGCGGTCGGTTACGGCGGCTCGCTGATCGCATTCACCTATATGGCGCCGCTGCTCGAACAGATCGCCGGCTTCACGCCGTCGCAGGTCAGCCTCGTGCTGGTCGGCTACGGCGTATCGGTCGCGGTCGGCAACGTGTGGGGCGGCAAGCTCGCGGACGCCGTCGGCCCCGTGAAGGCGCTCAAGCGGATCTTCCTGCTGCTCGCGATCGTGCTGCTCGCGCTGACCTTCACGATCCACGTGAAATGGCTCGCGGTGCTGACGATGCTCGCGTGGGGCGCCGTGGCGTTCGGCAACGTGCCGGGGCTGCAGGTGTACGTCGTCAAGCAGGCGCGCCACTTCGCGCCGGACGCCGCCGACGTCGCATCGGGCTTCAACATCGCCGCCTTCAACCTCGGCGTGGCCGGCGGCTCGTCGCTCGGCGGCCTGATCGTCGCGAACGTCGGCCTCGGCCACACCCCGTGGATCGCCGCCGTCGTCACGCTCGGCGCGTTTGCACTCACCGCGTTGAGCGGCCGTCTCGACCGCCGCCACGGGCTGCCGGAACGCACGGCCGAACCCGTCGAACTCGCGCACTGAACGTCACCTTTTCACAGGAGCCACCAGCATGAACGCATCGACCCAACGTCCGCCGTTCGCCGGCAAGACATTCGAAGTCCGCTACGACGGCCTCACCGCGCTCAACGCGTACGACGAGGACGGCCTTCATATGCGCTACGAGATCACCGAAGGCCCGTATGCGGGCGCGAAAGGTGAAGTCGAATACACGTGGCAGCGCGTGGCCGGCGAGACCTACGCGATCTCGTGGCAGGAAGCCGATCGCGCCACCGTCGTGCATGTCGACGACTTCGCCGCCGGCACGTCGCGCTCGTTCTTCACCGCGGCGTCGCTCGACTTCTACCGGCTCGACGGCAGCCTGCGCGCGGTCTGAACGGAGCAACCCGATCATGTCCCCCTCTCTCGACAAGCTCGCCGCCGGCGGCTTCAGCATCGGCGTCGAACTGCCGCTCGACAACGACTGGACCGCGTCCGGCAACGCGAAACGCCGGCATGACGGCCGCCACCCCGGCGTGCCCGACCTGGAAATCCACGCGGAGCTCGCGCAACTGGCCGACACGCTCGGCTTTCGCGCGCTCTGGGTGCGCGACGTGCCGCTGTACGACCCGTCGTTCGGCGACGCCGCGCAGGTGTTCGAAACGTTCTCGTATCTCGGCTACCTCGCCGGCATCACGCGCGACATCCTGCTCGGCACGGCCGCCGTCGTGCTGCCGCTGCGCGAACCGCTGCTGACGCTGAAATCGGCCGCGACGATCCAGGAACTGAGCCGCGGGCGCCTGCTGCTCGGCGTCGCGAGCGGCGACCGGCCGGTCGAATATCCGCTGTTCGGCCGCGACTTCGCGTCGCGCGGCGCGAACTTCCGCGACCAGATCGCGTTGCTGCGCGACGGCGCACGCGGGCATCTGCCGCCCGGCCTGGAAGTGCTGCCGGCCGCGCGCTCGCCGGTGCCGCTGCTCGTCGCCGGCCTCGCTCAGCAGACGCCCGCGTGGATCGGCGAGCACATGGACGGCTGCCTCGCGTATCCGGGCACGCCGGCCGACCACGCGCAGCGCGCCGCGAACTGGCGTGCGGTGGCCGGCGACAAGCCGTACGTGAGCTTCATCCACCTCGACCTCGCGGAAGATCCGCACGAACCGCTGCAGCGGCACCGCTTCGGCGCGCGCGCGGGACGCATCGCGCTGACGGAAGAACTCGCGGCGATGCGCGATGCGGGCGTGCGGCACATCGGCCTGCATTTCCGCCGCAACCGGCGGCCGCTCGACGAGACGATGGCCGAGATCGCATCGGACGTGCTGCCGGCGTTCCATTCGATCACGGATCCACAGGTGCGCGTCGCATAAGGCCGGCCACGGCCCACAAGCGCCCGCGACACGTTCAATATTTGATTTTAAGTCAAATATTTTTGACCTCTAAAGGCGTTTATTTCATCAGTCTCAAGCGCCAGAATGATTCGCATACCGCAACCGTTCCCCTCTTCCAGGAGCACACGATGAGCAAGATTCCGGCCTTCGGCCTCGGTACGTTCCGCCTGCAAGGCCAGGTCGTCGTCGACTCGGTCCGCAACGGCCTCGAAGTCGGCTACCGCGCGATCGACACCGCGCAGATCTACGGCAACGAAGCCGAAGTCGGCGAAGCGATCGCCGCGTCGGGCGTGCGCCGCGACGACCTGTTCCTCACGACGAAGATCTGGGTCGACAACTACGCGCCGGACAAGCTGGCGGCCAGCCTCGAGGAAAGCCTGCGCAAGCTGCGCACCGACTATGTCGACCTGACGCTGATCCACTGGCCGGCCCCCGGCAACGGCGTGTCGATCGACGCGTTCATGACCGCGCTGGCAGACGCGAAGGCGAAGGGCCTCACGCGCCAGATCGGCATCTCGAACTTCAACATCGCGCTGACGAAGGAAGCGATCGCGGCCGTCGGCAAGGACGCGATCGCGACGAACCAGATCGAACTGAGCCCGTACCTGCAGAACCGCAAGCTGGTCGAGTTCCTGAACGCCGAAGGCATTCACGTGACGTCGTACATGACGCTCGCATACGGCAAGGTGCTCGGCGATCCGGTGATCGGCGCGATCGCGCAGCGTCACGACGCGACGCCGGCGCAAGTCGCGCTCGCATGGGCGCTGCAGCTCGGCTACTCGGTGATTCCGTCGTCCACCAAGCGCGAGAACCTCGCGAGCAATCTGCTCGCGCAGACGCTGCGCCTGACCGACGAAGACATGGCGCAGATCGCCGCGCTCGAGCGCAACGGCCGCGAAGTCGACCCGGCCGGCCTCGCGCCGCAGTGGGACTGAGCGCGCCGCACCTTCATCCGACATGACCCGTCCGCAGCCCGCCGGCCGCGGCACCGACAGGAATTCACCATGACCCAGGACCCGCTTTTCCAACCGCTGCGACTCGGCGCGCTGACGCTGCCGAACCGCATCGTGATGCCGCCGATGACGCGTTCGCGCGCGAGCCAGCCCGGCGACGAAGCCAACGAACTGATGGCCGCGTACTACGCGCAGCGCGCGAGTGCGGGCCTGATCGTCAGCGAAGGCACCTATATCGCGCCGCTCGGCAAGGGCTACGCGTGGACGCCCGGCATTCACACGCCGTCGCAGGTCGCCGGCTGGCGCAAGGTGACGGACGCCGTGCATGCCGCGCACGGCCGCATCTTCGCGCAGCTGTGGCACGTCGGCCGACTGAGCCACACGAGCCTGCTCGGCGGCGCGCAACCCGTGTCGTCGTCCCCGCTCCAGGCGAAGGGCGTAAACGTGTTCATCGCCGGCGAGGACGGCAGCACGCCCGGCTTCGTGCAGGCCTCCGAGCCGCGCGCGCTGTCGGTCGACGAGATCCGCGAGATCGTCGGTCAATATCGGACCGCCGCCCGCCACGCGCTCGAGGCCGGCTTCGACGGCGTCGAGCTGCATGGCGCGAACGGCTACCTCGTGAACCAGTTCATCGACTCGAACGCGAACACGCGCACCGACCAGTACGGCGGCTCGCTCGAGAACCGGCTGCGCTTCCTGCGCGAAGTCACGCAGGCGCTGATCGAAGGGACCGGCGACGCGTCGCGCGTCGGCATCCGCCTCGCGCCGCTGACCACGCTGAACGGCTGCGTCGACGACGACCCGGAAACGACCTACCTCGCCGCCGCGAAGCTGCTCGGCGAACTCGGCGTCGGCTACCTGCACATCGCGGAAGCCGACTGGGACGACGCGCCGCTGATGCCGGTCGCCTTCAAGCAGCAATTGCGCGCCGCGTTCCCGGGCGTGCTGATCTATGCCGGCGCGTACACCGCCGAGCGCGCACGCGAAGCGATCGCCGCCGGCTGGGCCGACCTCGTCGCATTCGGCCGCCCGTTCGTCGCGAACCCCGACCTGCCCGAGCGGCTGCGCACCGGCGCCGCGCTCGCGCCGCACGATCGCAACACGCTGTTCGGCGGCGGCGCCCACGGCCTGACCGACTACCCGACGCTCGCGCAAGCCGCGGCGTAACGCGCGACAGGAGCCCCGAATGAAAGCAACGCTCGCCCGGCTCGTACTCGCCGCGATCCTGCCGTTCGCGGCCGCGCAAGCTGCCCACGCCGCCGCGTCGGCCGCGGCGGCCGACTGGTATCCGTCCGTCTATGGCGCCGATGACGAAATCGGCGCGGCCAACCTGCTGACGCCCGACGTCGTCAAGCAGGCGGTCGGCCTCGTGAAGGCCGGCAAGACCTATCCGCTGGCCGTGCCGGTGGACAAGCACCTGCCGGCGTTCCGCCATCGCAGCTTCCGGCTGTACAACGTGCAGGTCGGCCAGCAGGCCGGCAAGAGCCTCGGCCCGAACAAGTTCACGTTCAACGACGAACTCGTCAACGCGTGGACCGGCGTCGGCACGCAGCTCAACGGCATCGGCCACATCGGCATCGACAACGTGTACTACAACGGCAACCGGGCGGCCGATTTCGTGACCGTCGACGGCGTGAAGAAGCTCGGCGTCGAGAAGGTGCCGCCGATCGTCACGCGCGGCATCGTGCTCGACATGACCGCCCGCTACGGCAAGCCGATCGTGCCGGGCGGCACCGAATTCACGGTCGCCGACATCCAGGCCGTGCTGAAGCAGCAGGGGCTGACGCTGCGCAAGGGCGACGTCGTGCTGTTCAACACCGGCTGGCTCGAGCTGATCGGCAAGGACGACAAGCAGTTCCTCGACGTCGAGCCCGGCATCGGCATGGAAGCGGCGAAGTGGCTGGCCGATCAGGGAATCGTCGCGTTCGGCGGCGACACGTGGGCGTCGGAGGTCTATCCGAATCCGCACACGCGGGACGAATTCCCGGTCAACCAGTACATGCTCGCGAAGCGCGGCATCTACAACCTGGAGTTGATCGACAGCCGCGCGCTGGTGCGCGACAAGGCATGGGAATTCCTGTTCGTGCTCGGCCAGCCGTTGTACGTCGGCTCCACGCAGGTCAACATCAACCCGGTCGCGATCCGCTGATCGCGGGTCCGCTCCTTCGGCAATCGTGGCGACTATCGCCGCGATTGTCATTTCCGCATTGCAGCCTGTGCGATCGGCGTCTAACGTTGACGGGATCGACGTCGTACGACCGTCACCCGACCTGAAAGGACGCCCCGTCATGCCAAGCCGATCCCCGACACGCGACATGCTGCTGGCCCTTGCGGCCGGTCTTTCCCTGGCGGCTTTTACCGCGCCCGCACACGCCGACGAGGCTGCCGGCCTCGCGCCGCCGGCGCCGGCCACGCCGGTGCTGGCGACCACCGCGACCGGCGTGCAGATCTATTCGTGCGAATACGATGCCGACCACCGGCTCGCGTGGGCCTTCAAGCGCCCGGAGGCGACGTTGTTCGATGAAAGCGGCACGCTCGTCGTGCGGCACGGCGCGGGGCCGTCGTGGGAAGCGCTCGACGGCAGCCGCATTACCGGCAAGAAGCTCGCGGAAATGCCGAGCGCAAGCGCGGCCAGCGTTCCGCAACTGCTGCTCGCGGCGACGCCGGCCGCAACCGGCACGCTCGCCGGCGTGCGCTTCGTGCAGCGGCTCGACACGGCGGGCGGCACGCCGCCGGCCGCGACGTGCACGACCGAGCATGCGGTCGGCCGCTTCCCGTACTTCGCGCGCTACGTGTTCCTGAAGTGACGCACACGGCGGCGCAAGCGACGGGCATCATCCCGTCGCCTTTCGCCGCGCCTCCATTAATCAGGCATCCTATATTTGATACGGGGAAGCGTGAAATCGTCGACACCCTCGTTCCGCCCGGTCAGCGTGTCCGCATCGACAATTCGACGTCGCCGCCGAACGGCACCGACAGATAGCCGTTTTCCGGCGCGCGCACGTAGGCAAGATAGTCGGGGCTGTATTCCGCGTTGTCGGCCACGACGAATGCCCCCGCCCTGAGCCGCGGCTCGACCCGCGCGAGAATCTCCGGATACAGCGCCTTCGCCCCGTCGAGCAACAACAGGTCGACCGAATCCGGCAGACCGGCGGCCAGCGTGTGAAGCGCATCGCCTTCGCGAATCTCCACGAGATCGGCCAGTCCGGCTGCCGCCAGGTTGGCCTGCGCGCGTACGACCTTCGTCGGCTCGAATTCGCTCGTGATCAGCCGCCCGCCGCCGTTGTCGCGCAGCGCGGCCGCCAGATGCAGCGTCGAAATGCCGAACGACGTGCCGAATTCGACGATCGCCTTGGCATTGCCGCTGCGCGCGAGCATGTACAGCAGCGTGCCCGTCTCGCGCGACACGGGAAGCGGGTAATCCTTCAGGCGCGCATACAGATCGGCGTAATCCGTCTTGCTGCGCATCAGCCGCGCTTGCTCGTCGCGCGACACGTCGGCAAACGCCGGGCTCGTCGCGGGCGACGACGCGTCGGCTTCGTCGAACAGGCGCGCCAGCAACGAAGCCAGCGGGTCGAGCATCAGGGTGGTCATGCGAATCTCCGGTATCGGGTTGAGTGCGTCGTTGCACCCGACTAGAATATGACGAACCATTCAGGTTTTACTATTCGCATTGGCAAACCGCTCATGACCGACCGCCGAAACGCCCCGATCGCCACGCGCAAGCTGCCTCGGCAGGCGCGCTCGACCCGTCTCGTCGAGGACGTCCTGCAGGCGGCTATTCAGGTTTTGGCGAGCGAGGGCGCGCAGCGCTTCACGATGGCGCGCGTCGCGGAGCGGGCCGGCGTGAGCGTCGGCTCGCTGTACCAGTACTTCCCGAACAAGGCGTCCGTGCTGTTCCGGCTCCAGCACGACGAGTGGCGGCAAACGCACGACATGCTGTGCGGGATCCTGCAGGACACTCGGAAGACGCCGCCCGAGCGCGTGCGCGCCGCCGTCCACGCGTTCATCCGTTCGGAATGCGACGAGGCGCCGATGCGGATCGCTCTCGACGACGCCGCCCCGCTCTATCGCGACGCCCCCGAGGCGCGGGCAGTGAAGGCCGAGGGCAACCGGGTGTTCACCGCGTTCATGCGCGAAGCGCTGCCCGACGTGCCCGACGCCACGCATGCGCTCGCGTGCGAACTGATCCTGACGACGCTCACGACGGGCGGCAAGGCGTTCTCCGAAACCGCGCGCACCTCGGCGGAAATCGACGCGTACTCGGACGCGATGGCCGACATGTTCTGCGCGTATCTCGCCCATCTCGCGCGCAGCTGAGGCCCGCTTCGGTACGGAAGCAGCGCATGCGCGCTGGCCTTCCGGGCCGCCCTGAAAGTCATTCGTAATACCCAACGCCCCGCCCGCCGCCCCCGCATTCAAATAGTCGCCTTAACGGATTCGAACTAGGCGTATACACGCGTGTCGGCGCGGCGGAGCCCCGTCGCACGCCGATATAAGCGCTGCGACATGCGCTGCATGCTCGTCCCCCGATGGGACGTGATGGGCGGCTCGCCTAACCTTCGCTACGGCAAGGCACACGCGACGGGGTCGACCACGGCACGCGTCGTCCGACGCGACACCCTCGCGATCGTTTCGATTCGAGCGTAACGACACGCATCGCGCGTCGTTCGTCCCCACGACGTTGCCGAACAATCCCAACCAGATACGAGACACCCTGACGACGGTTCGCAACGGGCCGTTTCAGCATGCTGATAAAGGAGCAAGCTCATGAGTGATACCCCGGTGCAGCCGACGGTCGGCGTCGGCGCGGAAGAAACTGACTTCGGCGCCCAGGGAGTCATCGACCGCTATTTCGGCATTTCGTCGCGCGGCAGCACGCAGCGCCGCGAGATCATTGCCGGCGTGACCACGTTCCTCGCGATGGTCTATTCCGTGTTCGTCGTGCCCGGCATGTTCGGCAAGGCCGGTTTCGACACGAGCGCCGTGTTCGTCGCGGTGTGCGTCACCACCGCGTTCGGCTCGCTGCTGATGGGCCTGTGGGCGAAGCTGCCGATCGCGATCGGCTGCGCGATCTCGCTGACCGCGTTCACCGCGTTCGGCCTCGTGCTCGGCAAGGGGCTGCCTCCGACGGTCGCGCTCGGCGCCGTGTTTCTGATGGGCCTCGTGTTCACCGGCATCTCGATCACCGGCGTGCGTTCGTGGATCCTGCGCAACCTGCCCGCGGGCGTCGCGCACGGCACGGGCATCGGCATCGGCCTGTTCCTGCTGCTGATCGCGTCGAACGACGTCGGCCTCGTGATCAAGAACCCGGGCGCCGGCCTGCCGGTCTCGCTCGGCCAGATCACCGCGTTCCCGGTCATCATGTCGGTCATCGGGCTCGCCGCGATCTTCGGCCTCGAAAAGCGCCGCGTGCCGGGCGGCATCCTGCTCGTCGTGATCGCGATCTCGGTGTTCGGCCTGATCTTCGATCCGGGCGTGAAGTACCGCGGCATCTTCGCGCTGCCGTCGCTGAGCGCGCCGGGCCACGCATCGCTGATCGGCGCGATGGACATCAAGGGCGCGCTGTCGATGGCCGTGCTGCCGAGCGTGCTCGCGCTGGTGATGACCGCCGTGTTCGACGCGACCGGCACGATCCGCGCGGTCGCGGGCCAGGCCGGCCAGCTCGACGAGAACGGCCGCATCATCAACGGCGGCCGTGCGCTGACCGCCGATTCGGTCAGCTCGATCTTCTCCGGCTTCCTCGGCGGCGCGCCGGCGGCCGCCTACATCGAGTCGAGCGTCGGCGTGGCCGCCGGCGCGAAGACGGGGCTCGCGGCCGCCGTGGTCGGCCTGCTGTTCCTCGTCGTGATGTTCTTCTCGCCGCTCGCGGGCCTCGTGCCGTCGTATGCGACGGCGCCCGCGCTGATGTACGTCGGCCTGCTGATGCTCGGCAGCGTGAGCAAGCTGCACATGGACGACATGGTCGACGCGATGTCGGGCCTCGTGTGCGCGGTGTTCATCGTGCTGACCGCGAACATCGTGACGGGCATCATGCTCGGCTTCTCGACGCTCGTGATCGGCCGCCTCGCCAGCGGCGAATTCCGCAAGCTCAACGTCGGCACCGTGCTGATCGCGGCCGTGCTCGTCACGTTCTATCTCGGCGGCTGGGCCATCTGAGCACACGCCATGCGCGACGTCGCCGGCACGAAGGCGGCGCGCATCGGGACGAGATCGTCTCCTCCACCATCGTCGTCGATGGTCTGCCGGCCTGGGAACGCGAGTTTCCAGGCTTTTTTTGCCGGTGCGGCGCGGCATGACGCCCGTCGCGAAAACGGCGCGCTCCCCCGCCCCGTCAGAACGGCTTGATCACGGCCAGCCCGACGACGAGCGCCATCGCGACGATCACCGCGCCCGCCGTCCGCCCGAGCCACGGCGCCGGCACGACGACGAGATCGTCGCGCTCCATGCGCCGCAGCGTGCCGGCCAGGATTCCGTGCAGCACCGACAGCGCGCCGACGAGCGCGAGCTTCGCCGACAGCCACGCGGCGCCGAACCAGTGACCGCCCAACGCGAGCGCGATGCCGGCGATCCAGACGATCGCGAGCGCGGGCGCCGTCACCGTGCGATCCCAGCGCCGCACCGCGCGATGCACGGCGAGGTTCGCGATACGGACCGCGACGGACGACAGCAGCAGCCCGCCGACGAACGTGACGACGGCGACCAGATGCACGGCCTTCAGCACCAGGTAAATCATCGCGCGTGCCGCCTGCGCGCGATCCAGCCGGCGCTCGCCAGCCCCGCGAACGGCACGACGGCCGACAGCACGAGCCGCGCGACCTCGCCCTTGCTCCACAACCCGCTCGACGCGGTGCCGACCACCGCCCACACGTACATCGCGAACGCGATGCCGTGAACCGGGCCCATGACCGATACCGCAACCGGATAGCCGGCCAGATGCTTGAGCGGCACAGCCACGCACACCAGCACGACGAGCGTGGTCGCCTCCAGCAGCGACAGGTATTGCAGGTTCCGCAACGCGTTGCGATCGTCTTGTTTCATCGGCAGGGCTCCAGGTGGGTCCGTCGCGATTGTCGCGTGTGGTGCCGGTTCGAGCCATTGGCTAGAATGACATCTTTCAACGGATTCTGGCCACGGCCGCGAACGCCATGCACACGGTCGCCGTTCTTGCCTTGCCCGATGTCGTCCCGTTCGATCTGGGCGTCGCCTGCGACACGTTCGCGCGCGTGCGGGCACCCGACGTCGCGCCCGCGTACCGGGTACGCGTGTGCAGCGAGCAGCCGCGCGTCGGCGGCGAGCTGTTCGAGCTGCGCCCGCCGTTTCGCCTCGATGCACTGGCCGACGCCGATACGATCATGGTCCCCGGCACGTCGGTGCCGCTCGCGCCCACGTCGCGCCGCGTGCTCGATGCGCTGCGCGCGGCGGCCGCGCGCGGGCGCCGGATCGCGTCGATCTGCAGCGGCGCGTTCGTGCTCGCGGAGGCCGGGCTGCTCGACGGCCTGCGCGCGACGACGCACTGGCTCGCGGCCGCCGAACTCGCGCGCCGCTACCCGAACGTCGACGTCGATGCGAACGTGCTGTTCGTCGACAACGGCCGGATCCTGACCTCGGCCGGCGCGGCGGCCGGTCTCGATCTGTGCCTGCACATGATCCAGGCCGACTATGGCGCGGCCGTCGCCGTCGACGCGGCCCGCAGCGCGGTGGCGCCGCGCGTGCGCGAAGGCGGGCAGGCGCAGTTCATCGCGCCCGAATGGCCGGCCGGCGGCGACGGGCTGCACGACCTGATGGACTGGCTGCACGCGAACCTGCGCCAGCCGCTGACGCTCGACGCGATCGCGCGCAAGGCGTCGACCAGCGTGCGCACGCTGACGCGGCGCTTCCAGGAGCAGACGGGCACGTCGCCCGGGCAATGGCTGCAGACCGCGCGCGTCAGGCATGCACAGCAGTTGCTGGAGATGACCGAACTGTCGATCGAACATGTGGCGACGGAAGCCGGGTTCGGTTCGGTCACCGCGTTTCGCGAGCGCTTCTCACGCATCGTCGGCACGTCGCCGCAGCGCTATCGGCAGGCGTTCCGCGCACGCGCCGACGCGTGACGTGCATCCGGATCGCCGCCTGAATCCGAACCCGCCGCCCCCTTTTGCGCCAACCGGACCCGACCGATGACCCGCATCCGCAATCCCCTGAACATCGCGCAGCTCCAGGCGTTCGTCTCCGCCGCGCACCTGAAGAGCCTGCGCGCCGCCGCGCGCGAGCTCGGCGTCACGCAGCCGGCGATCACGCACACGATCCGCGAGCTCGAAACGGCGCTCAACGCGGAGTTGCTCGCGCGCAGCGTGCGCGGCGTCGAGCTGACCGCGTGCGGCGAGGCGCTGCTGCCGCGCGCCGAGCAGTTGCTCGGCGACGTCCGCCGCACGGTCGAGGCCGTCGAGCAGGTGAAAGGCGAGATGTCGGGCCGCGTCGCGGTCGGCACGATGCCGTCGATCGCGCTGACGGCGTTGCCGCACGCGGTGACGGCGTTCCGCGAGTCGATGCCGAACGTCAGCCTGCATCTGGAGGAAGTGACGGTGCCCGATGCGCTCGCGCAGTTGCGCAACGGCACGCTCGACATCGCTGCAATGCACCATGTGCCCGCGCTCGACCGCGATTTCACGCAATTGCCGCTGCTGTCGACCGAATTCACGATCGTGATGCGCGACGGCCACCCGCTCGCGCAGGCGCGCCGGTTAGAGGAATTGCTCGACGCGGAGTGGATCGTCACCGTCGGCGCCGAGCAGTTCCCGCACAGCGTGATGGTCGGGATGTTCGAGGCGCACGGGCTGCCGCTGCCCAAACGCCTGCTGCGCTCGCCGATGTCGTTCGCGGTGACGCTCGGGCTCGTCGCGCGCTCGGACGTGATCGGCTGCTTCACGCGCCCGCTCGCCGCGATGGTCGCGCCGCTCGGCATCCGCACGGCCGAACTCGACGAAAGCATGCCGCGCTTCGACCTGTCGATCATCGCGCGGCGCGACCTGCTGCCCACGCCCGCCGTGTCGCACTTCGTCACGTGCCTGCAGCGCGCGGTCAACGAAACGCTCGGCTGAATCGTTCCTGTGTGTGAAACGGCGGTGCGTCCGACGCGCCGCCGCCGGGCCCGGTATCGGGGCTTGTCCTAGGCGCCCCGCCGGTATTTTGTCTTGATAATCTTGCGCACGTCGCGCGCCCCCATCGGGCGGGCGAAACGGACTGTCCGACGCGAAGCCGCGACGGGCCGAAGGCTTACGGCGCGGCACAACCGCGCACCCATCGAACAAAACGAGGAGTCACCGAGTGAAAAAGATTCTTGCGGCTGTGACCGTGGCCCTGCTCGCCGTATCGGCCGGCAGTGCATACGCGAAGGACTGGTCGACCGTGCGGTTCGGCGTCGACGCAAGCTACCCGCCTTTCGAATCGAAAGGCGCCGACGGCAAGGTGGTCGGCTTCGACGTGGATCTCGGCAACGAGATCTGCCGCCGCATCAACGCGAAGTGCGTGTGGATCGAGAACGACTTCGACGGGATGATCCCGGCGCTGAAGGCCCGCAAGTTCGACGGCGTGCTGTCGTCGATGTCGATGACGCCGGCGCGCGCCGAACAGATCGCGTTCTCGTCGAAGCTGTTCAACACGCCGACGCGCCTCGTCACGAAGAAGGGCGCGAACCTGCAGCCGACGGCCGAATCGCTGAAGGGCAAGTCGGTCGGCGTCGAGCAGGGCACGATCCAGGAAACCTATGCGAAGACGTACTGGGCGTCGAAGGGCGTGAACGTCGTGCCTTACCAGAACCAGGACCAGGTCTACGCCGACCTGATCTCCGGCCGTCTGGACGGCGCGCTGCAGGACGCGGTGCAAGCCGAGATCGGCTTCCTGAAGACGCCGCGCGGCGCGAACTTCGACTTCGCCGGCAAGGATCTCGACGATCCGAAGACGCTCGGCAACGGCGCCGGCATTGGCCTGCGCAAGGAAGACACCGACCTGAAGGCGAAGATCGACGGCGCGATCGCCGGCATGCGCAAGGACGGCACGTACGACAAGATCGCGAAGAAGTACTTCGATTTCGACGTCTACGGCAAGTAATCCGGCCGACCGACGCGCGATTCGGCGCGACACCGACGGGCTCCGCAAGGAGCCCGTTTTTTTGCGCGCGGCGCGGACGACGTTATTTTTTCCGCGCCAACCCGATGATTCTCAACGGGAAACCGGATGTTCCGGCGCCGGTTTGGTGGGGGCGAGGAAGGCAACGTACAATCGATCTTCCACGCACACGGATCATTCGCGGCTGCGCCGCACTCCCCTCATCATGCAAACGCAGACCCATCCGCTGATTTCCCCCGCCGTCGGCACCGAACGCCAGATCACCAGCTTCCACTACGGCCCGCGCGGCGGCAAGAAGGTCTACATCCAGTCGTCGCTGCACGCGGACGAGCTGCCCGGCATGCTGGTCGCCACGCTGCTGCGCCGCAAGATCGCCGCGCTCGAGACGGCCGGCAAGCTGCGCGGCGAAATCGTCATCGTGCCCGTGCCCAATCCGATCGGCCTGTCGCAACACGTGTTCGGCGATCATCTCGGCCGCTTCGAGCTCGGCTCGATGCAGAACTTCAACCGCAATTTCTACGATCTCGCGGCGCTCGTGCTGCCGCGCGTGGAAGACCGCCTCACGAACGACGCGCAGCGCAATCTCGCCGTCGTGCGCACCGCGATGCGCGAAGCGCTCGACGAGCAGAAGCCGCGCACCGAACTCGACTCGCAGCGCCTCGCGCTGCAGAAGCTGTCGTTCGACGCCGATATCGTGCTCGACCTGCACTGCGACAGCGATGCGGTGATGCACCTCTACACGAATCCCGATCTCTGGCCGGACGTCGAGCCGCTGGCGCGTTATCTCGATGCCAAGGCGTCGCTGCTCGCGCTAAATTCGGTCGGCAACCCGTTCGACGAAATCCACAGCTTCTGCTGGTCGGATCTGCGCAACCGCTTCGGCGACCGCTTCCCGATCCCGAACGGCGCGATTTCCGTCACGGTGGAACTGCGCAGCGAACGCGACGTGTCGTACGAGTTCGCCGAAAAGGATGCCCAGGCGATCGTCGAATACCTGACCGAGCGCGGCGTCGTCGAAGGCACGCCGGCACCGCTGCCGCCGCTCGCGCATCCGGCCACGCCGCTCGCGGGCACCGATCCGCTCGTCGCGCCCGTGTCGGGCGTGATCGTGTTCCGTACGCCGGTCGGCGTGATGATCGAGGCCGGCCAGGCCGTGGCCGACATCGTCGATCCGCTGACCGATCGCGTCGTCACGCTGAAGAGCAGCGTGTCGGGCGTGCTGTACGCGCGCCAGGTCGTGCGCTTCGCGACGGCCGGCATGGAAGTCGCGCGCATCGCCGGCGCGACCGCGATCCGCACCGGCTCGCTGCTGTCGGCCTGAGCCGAGTGTCCGGCCCGCCCGCCGGGCCGGGCAGGGCCGCGGCGCGCATGCGCACCATCCGCATCCACCAATGAAATCGCCCGCTTGCGCGGGCGATTGGCTTTCCGGAGCGCGCGTCGGCGGCCGATACCGCGCCGCCGGCCGCCATACGCGAAGGCCGCTCAGAACGCCGGCACGATCGCGCCGCCGAACTTCTGGTCGATGAACTTGCGCACGTCGTTCGATTCATAGGCCGCGACGAGCTTCTTCACCCACGGCTTGTCCTTGTCCTGCGCGCGCACCGCGATCAGGTTCGCGTACGGCCCGCGCAGATCCTCGATCGCGATCGCGTCCTTCACCGGCGTGAGCCCCGCCTTCACCGCGTAGTCGGTGTTGATCGACGCGGCGTCGAGATCGGGCAGCGCGCGCGGCAGTTGCGCGGCGTCGAGTTCGACGATCCTGATCTTCTTCGGATTCTCCGCGACGTCGAGCGGCGTCGCGTTCACGCCGTTCGTGCCGGCGCCGGCCTTCAGCTTGATCACGCCGTACTTCTGCAACAGCAACAGCGCGCGGTTGCCGTTCGACGGATCGTTCTGGATTCCGACCTTCGCGCCGACCGGCAGATCCTTCAGCGACTTGAGCTTCTTCGAATAGAAGCCCATCGGCGCGGTGTAGGTCAGTCCGACGTTGACGATCTTGTAGCCGCGCTGCTTGATCTGGCTGTCGAGGAACGGCTGGTGCTGGAAGCCGTTCGCATCGAGATCGCCGGCATCGAGCGCCGCGTTCGGCTGCACGTAGTCGTTGAATTCGATCACCTTGATCGCAAGGCCTTCGCGCGCGGCGACCTTCGTCACCTCGGTCCAGATTTGCGCGTCGGGGCCGCTCATCGTGCCGATCTTCAGCGTTTGCGGGTCGGCGTGCGCGCCGGGCGCGGCGAATGCCAGCGCGGCGGCGAGTGCGCCGAGGCCGGTCAGGATCGAACGTCGCATGGGTGTCCTCTTTGTCCCGTGTCGTGTGTTGGAGGACGGATCGTGGCACGGGGCGCGAACGCCGCAAACCAAGCTTATTTCATGTGCATATTCCGGATCGGGATCGAATCTCAGCCGAAATCGGTATAACCCGCGCCAGGCAACCCGGGCAGAATTCCGTGTCGCATCGGCACCACACATTCGTCATATGACAGTCGCTGTCATATTCATTACGTGGCCCGCCGATAAAGTTGCGCCGGTCCGTGAGAGCGCCCGCAGAGAGCGCCGGAACCGCAACTGGACACGCCATTCATTCGCTCGGAGAATCCTTTGAACAAGAAACTGTTGACCATCGCCGCCCTCGCAGCAACGGCCGGCACGGCGCACGCACAAAGCAGCGTGACCCTGTACGGCGTCATCGATGCCGGTATCAGCTACGTGAACCACAGCAAGACCGCTACCGGCAGCGGCAAGCTGTTCAAGTACGACGACGGCGTGGCCCAGGGCAGCCGTTGGGGCCTGCGCGGCACCGAGGACCTCGGTGGCGGCCTGAAGGCGATCTTCGTGCTCGAAAACGGCTTCAACAGCGGCAACGGCACGATCGGCCAGGGCGGCGCGATCTTCGGCCGTCAAGCGTACGTCGGCCTGAGCCAGGCGCAATACGGCACGGTCACGTTCGGCCGCCAGTACTCGTTCTCGACCGACATCCTCGGTTCGAACTACTCGACGGGCGGCAACACGGTCGCGGGCAACTACGCGTACCACGTGAACGACATCGACCAGCTCACGTCGAGCCGCATCAACAACGCGGTGAAGTTCCAGAGCGCGAACTACGCCGGCTTCACGTTCGGCGCGTTGTACGGCTTCTCGAACTCGACCGACTTCGCCGGCGCACCGTCGACGACGACGGGCACCACGACGACGCCCGGTTCGTCGCGCGCATACAGCTTCGGCCTGAACTACGCGAACGGCCCGTTCGCCCTCGGCGCGGCATACACGGACATCCGCTTCCCGAGCCAGTCGACGCCGGCCTTCTCGACGTCGATCGCGAACATCGCGCTGACGAACATCCGCGACCTGCGCACGTACGGCGTCGGCGGCCGCTACGTCTTCGGCCCGGCAACGGCATGGCTGCTCTGGACGCGCACGCAGTTCACCCCGATCGCGGTCGGCGCATCGGGCACGTTCTACAACGCATACGAAGCAGGCGTGAAGTATGCGTTCACGCCGGCGCTGTCGGCGGCAGCGGGCTACACGTACACGAACGCGACGCAAAGCGGCAGCTCGGCGCACTGGAACCAGGGCAACGTGGGCCTCGACTACGCGCTGAGCAAGCGCACGGACGTGTATGGCCTGGTGATCTACCAGAAGGCGTCGGGCAACAACGTGCAGGCGCAGATCGGTTCGAGCACGAGCTACTTCAACACGTCGGGCACGGGTTCGTCGAACCAGCTGGCCGCTCGCGTCGGTATCCGTCACAAGTTCTAAAGCATCCGCTTAACTCGCGGATCACGACGGCAAGAAGCGCCCCGCTCCACGCGGGGCGCTTTTTTATGGGCTTTTAAGTTTCGCTTAATTCTGGGCTGAGACGATGCTCTCACCCCCCCTGTTGGCCGCCTGAGCATCGGCGGCTTTTTTTTTAAACGCCGACGGCGCCGCCATCGATTGCCCACAAGACAGGATCGGAGGCCATGATGATCGAAGATACCGTTTTCAGCCATCTGCACGCGATTCTCACGTGCCAACACTCGCTGCCGGTCCAGAGCTGCCGCGTCTCGGTTGAAATGCAGCGCCCCTGGGGCCGCCCGTATCGCCTCGTCGAATGGACGATGCATCTCGACGCGCCCGCGCGGCGCCAGATCGTGCCGGCCGAATCGACCGACGAAGAAATCGCCGAGGTCGTCGCGTCGCACGTGCCGGGCCGGCTTTACGGCGACGGCCGGCTACAGTTCTGAGCACGTTTCCGTTCCCCCGGCCCCCCGTCTGTCGGCCGCGCCGCGCGCATCGTGCGGCAGTCGGTCTCGTTTGACGCGGCAACGAAACCTGCTACGCTGCGCGTTTTCGTCCACGCAACACATGATGGAAAACGCATTCAACGAACGTGGCGTCATGGTCACGCGCAACGGCCTGTCGGCCGCCGGGCAGGTATTCGCACTGCGTGACATCCGCCACGTCGACGTCGTCAAGATTCCGAAGAACCGTCTCGTGCCGTCGCTGATCTCGCTGATCGGCGCGGCCATCGCCATCGCGGGCGGCATCGGCGCATCGAGCGCCGCGCTCGTGGTCGGCGTGATGCTCGCCGTCGTCGGCTATCTCGCCTGGACCACGCAGGACGTCACCTACCGCCTGATGGTCGAGATGCCCGACGGCAAGCGCGAAGCGCTGTCGAGCATCGACGCCGAGTTCGTCGAACGTGTCGCGCAGGTCGTGCGCGATGCGCGGTCCGCCACCACGGCCGGCTGATTTTCCTCGCATTCGCTTGCGTGCCGGTTCCCGCCGGCCGCACGCACGCGGCGAATGTCGGCTCGCGCGGCGTTCGCGCGGAATCGCGTGCCGGCCGCCGGCACGCACGCACCTCGCCTCCACCTCCGCCGCCGAGCGCCTAGTATGGAAAGAGCGGCTCGCCGCCGCATCGTCCGAGGAGGCCAGCATGAACGCTCAATCGCTGTCCGGCATGCTTCGCGCGCAGGAACTGCTGATCGTGTCGATGATCCGTGCGCTTCCCCCTGACGCACGCCGTACGCTCGTCGAGCTCTACACCGACCAGATCGCGTTCGCCGAACAGGCCGGTATCGAAAGCCACGGCGATCGCGCAACGCACGACGCGTTCGTCGCGCACGCGCGCAACCTGCTGATTCGCGTCGAAGCGCTGGCTTAGCGCGCGTTCGCGCCCCGGTTTCTCCCAAATTTCCGACCCGAGCTCGGCCGAGCCGCGCAGGCGAGCGCTCACTCGCGTGAGCCGCTTTGCGTCCTTGTATTGATAATCATTCTCATTTACACTGTTAAGGTTGTCAGTTGCCTTTCAAATCGCCGTTTGCCGCATGCCGCGCGCAAACGGGCCAGCCAGGTGAACGCGTCACCCAGCCAGCCTTCGGGCTTGTTATCGTCAATGGGAGACCACCTGTGCATTGCTCCATGCTGGCGCGGCGGCCGATCCGTGCCGCGCTGTTCGGCGCGTTCGGCCTATCCGCCGCCACGGCTTACGCCGATTCGTCGCCGCAAGGCGTCACGCCGCCTTCCGCCGTCCTGACCGCCGCTGCCGCATCCGCGCGCGGCGATGCGGCGCTGCTCGACCCCGTCACCGTCACGGCCACCCGCACCGCCACCGCGGCGAGCCGCACGGCGGCGTCCGTGTCGGTGATCACCGACGACGATCTCGAAGAGCAGCAGGCCACCAACATCAAGGACGCGCTGCGCTACGAACCGGGTATCACCGTGCGCCGCACCGCGTACCGGCCCGGCAGCGCCGCGCTCGGCGGCGGCCGCGACGGCGATTCGAGCATCAACATCCGCGGCCTCGAAGGCAATCGCGTGCTGTTGATGGAAGACGGCATCCGCCTGCCGAACGCGTTCTCGTTCGGCCCGCTCGAAGCCGGCCGCGGCGACTACGCCGATCTCGACACGCTCAAGCGCATCGAGATCCTGCGCGGGCCGGCGTCGGCGCTCTACGGCAGCGACGGCCTGACCGGCGCGGTGAATTTCATCACGAAGGACCCGCGCGACCTGCTGTCCGTCTACAACAAGCCTTACTACTTCTCGTTCCGGCCGAGCTACGACTCGACCGACCGCAGCATCGGCGCGACCGTGTCGGCCGCGGGCGGCAACGACCGCATCCAGGGGATGATCATCGCCGACGGCCGGCGCGGCCACGAGGTCGACACGCGCGGCGGCAACAACTCGGCGAGCACGCTGCGCACGACGTCGAACCCGCAGGACGTGTATTCGGAATCGCTGCTCGGCAAGCTCGTGCTGACGCCCACCACGCGCGACACGATCAAGTTCACCGCCGAAACGGTGCAGCGGCGCGTGAGCACCGACGTGCTGTCGGCGATCAATGCGCCGGCCACGCTCGGCCTCACGACGCACGACCGGCTCGAGCGCAATCGCTTCAGCGTCGATTACGACTTCCGCGACGATGCATTCCGCTGGTTCCAGACCGCGCACGTGCAGTTCTACTACCAGGACGCGAAGCAGGACCAGTACGCGTTCGAGACGCGCGGCAGGCAGCCCTCGCGTTCGCGCGACAACCAGTACAAGGAACGTACGTTCGGCGGCTCCGCGTTCGCCGAAAGCGGCTTCGCGACCGGCCCGCTCGCGCACAAGCTGCTCTACGGCGTGGACGGCAGCCTGTCGCGCGTGACGAACCTGCGCGACGGCACGGTGCCGGGCGTCGGCGAAGCGTTCCCGAACAAGGCGTTTCCCGACACCGACTACACGCTGTTCGGCGCGTTCGTGCAGGACCAGATCGGCTACGGCCGCCTGCTCGTCACGCCGGGCCTGCGCTTCGACACGTACCGGTTGAGCCCCACCGAAAACGATCCGCTGTTCACCGGCAAGGCCGTGTCGACGAGCGCGAACGAACTGTCGCCGCGCGTCGCCGTGCTTTACGAGATCACGCCCGCGGTCATTCCGTACGTGCAGTACGCGCACGGCTTCCGCGCGCCGACGCCCGACCAGGTGAACAGCAGCTTCTCGAACCCCGTGTACGGCTACACGTCGATCGGCAATCCGAACCTGAAGCCCGAGACCAGCGACACGTTCGAAGCCGGCCTGCGCGGCAAGGCCGGCGCCGGCTACGGCGTCGTGCGCTACAGCGCGGCCGCGTTCACCGGCCGCTACCGCAACTTCATCTCGCGCACGACGATCGCCGGCAGCGGCCGGCCGGTCGACCCGTTCGTGTTCCAGTACGTGAACTTCGCCGATGCGCGCATCCACGGCCTCGAAGGCCGCGCCGAATGGGCGATGCCGAACGGCATCACGCTGAAGACGGCGATGGCCTTCACGAAGGGCTCGACGCAGAACGACGGCGCCGCCAGCCAGCCGCTGAACACCGTGAACCCGTTCTCGGCCGTGTTCGGCGTGCGGTATGAACCGGGCGAACGCTGGTTCGTGCAGACCGACCTGCTGTTCCAGGCCGCCAAACGCGACAAGGACGTCGACAAATCCGACTGTTCGAACAAGGCGTGCTTCACGCCGCCGTCGTCGTTCGTCGTCGACCTGCGCGGCGGCTACCGCTTCAACAAGCACGTGAGCGCGACGATCGGCATCCGCAACCTGTTCGACCGCAAGTACTGGAACTGGTCGGACGTGCGCGGCATCGCGGCCGATTCGCAAGTGCTCGACGCGTATTCGTCGCCCGGCCGCACGGTCGCCGTCAGCATGAAAGTGGATTTCTGATGCGCGTTGCCCGCGCACCCACCCCAACCGTTACTCGAAGGAGTCCGACATGATGCATTCCGCCCTTCCCGGTCAGCCGGCCACGTCGGCCCGCGCGGTCGCCGCGCTGCGCGATGCGTTCATCAAGCTCAAGACCGAGCGCCAGTTGCGCAACCGCGACGTCGCGCAGGCGCTCGGCGTCAGCGAAGGCGAGGCGCTCGGCGCGTTCGTCGGCGAGCACGTCGTGCGGCTCGACGCGCGCTTCCCGGCGATGTTCGAGGAAATGCCGCGCCTCGGCCGCGTGATGGCGCTCACGCGCAACGACACGGCCGTGCATGAAAAGGATGGCGAATATGCGCAGATGAGCCACGACGGCCCGGTCGGCCTCGCGCTCGGCGACATCGACCTGCGCATCTTCTATCGTCACTGGGTGTCGGCATTCGCGGTGCGCGACGAGACCGCGCACGGCCCGCTGAAAAGCCTGCAGTTCTTCGATGCGCAGGGCCATGCGATCCACAAGGTCTATCTGCGCGCGCACAGCGATCACGCGGCGTACGACGCATTCGTCGAACGGTGGCGCGCACCGTCGCAGAAGCCGGGCCTCGAGGTCACGCCCGCCGCGCCGAAAACGCCCGAGCGCGCCGATAGCGAGATCGACGTCGCGGGCTTTCGCGCCGCGTGGGATGCGATGACCGACACGCACCAGTTCTTCGGCCTCACGCAGCGCTTCGGCGTGAGCCGCCTGCAGGCCCTGCGTCTCGCCGATCCGCAATACGCGTATCCGGTCGAATCCGCGCATGCGTTGCGCCACGTGCTCGAACAGGCCGCGAAGAGCGGCCAGCCGATCATGGTGTTCGTCGGCAATGCGGGAATGATCCAGATCCATACGGGCCCCGTCGCGAACGTGCGCGAGGTCGGCGCGTGGATCAACGTCCTCGATCCGGGCTTCAACCTTCATGTACGCGAGGACCTGATCGCCGCCGCATGGGTCGTGAAGAAGCCGACGAGCGACGGCATCGTCACGTCGCTCGAGCTGTTCGACCGGCAGGGCGAGCACGTCGCGCTGCTGTTCGGCGAGCGCAAGCCCGGCAAGGTCGAGCGCGACGACTGGCGCTCGCTCGTCGCGACGCTACCGGCGGCCGCACGCGGGGCCGCGCGGTGAGCGCGCGGCCGTTCGATCCGCGCCGCCGGTCGCTGCTGGCCGGCGCGGCGGCCGGTGCGCTCGCCGGCGCGCTGCCCGGCGGCGTGCTCGCCCAGGTCGCGGCCGCCGCCCCGAAGCGCGTGATCGTGATCGGCGGCGCGCTCGCGGAGACCGCATTCGCGCTCGGCGGCGCCGAGACGCCGCGTTACCGGCTCGTCGGCGCCGACACGACCTGCACGTATCCCGACGCCGCGAAGCGCCTACCGAAGGTCGGCTACCAGCGCGCGCTGTCGGCCGAGGGGCTGCTGTCGCTGCGGCCCGATCTCGTGCTGGCCTCGGCGGAAGCCGGCCCGCCGACGGCGATCGCGCAGGTGAAAGGCGCGGGCGTCGCGGTGACGACGTTCGACGAGCGCCACGACGTCGAATCGGTGCGCGCGAAGATCACCGGCGTCGCGCAAGCGCTCGACGTGCGCGACGCCGGCACCGTGCTGCTGCAGCGTTTCGATCGCGACTGGCAGGCCGCGCGCGACGCGGTCGCCGCGCGCGTGCCCGGCGGCGCGCAGCCGCCGCGCGTGCTGTTCGTGCTGAACCATACCGGCGCGCAAGCGCTCGTCGCGGGCCAGCGCACGGCCGCCGACGCGATGATCCGCTATGCGGGCGCGCGCAACGCGATGCAGGGCTTCGATCACTACAAGCCGCTGACCACCGAGGCGCTCGCGGCGGCCGCGCCCGACGTCGTGCTGATCACCGACGAAGGACTGGCGGCCGTCGGCGGTCACGCCGCGTTGCTCGCGACGCCCGGGTTCGGCGCGACGCCGGCCGGCCGCGCGCGGCGCGTCGTGTCGCTCGACGCGCTGTTCCTGCTCGGCTTCGGCCCGCGCCTGCCGCTCGCCGTCACGACCCTGCATCGACGCCTGTCCGATGCGCTCGCCTGATTCCGGATCGACCCGATGCCCGCTCACGCTTCGCCCTTCAACGCACCGAGGCGCGCCGCGCGCACCGGCGCCGCGCGCCTCGGCACGTCGCGCCGCTTCGCGCCGGTCGTCCTGGCCGCGCTCGCCGTTCTGGTGGCCGCGATGTCCGTCGTCGCGCTGTGCGTCGGCGCGTACCGCATTCCGCTGGCGCAAGCCTGGGCCGCGCTGAGCGGCGACGCGGCCGCACAGCAGGCGCGCGCGGTGCTGCTCGACATCCGCGCGCCGCGCGTCGCGCTCGCGCTGCTGGTCGGCGGCGGCTTCGGCGCGACCGGCGCCGCGATGCAGGCGCTGTTCCGTAATCCGCTCGCCGATCCGGGGCTCGTCGGCGTGTCGAGCGGCGCCGCGCTCGGCGCGACCACGCTGATCGTGCTCGGGCCCGCGCTCTTCGCCGCGCACGCGAGCGCGGCCGCGCTGCCGGTCGCCGCGTTCGCGGGCGGGCTCGCGGTCGCGGCGCTCGTCTACCGGCTGGCCGCGTCGCGCGGCCGGCTCGCACTGCCGCTGCTGCTGCTCGCCGGCATCGCGATCAATGCGCTGGCCGGCGCGGCGATCGGGCTGCTCACGTTCGTCGCCGACGACGCCCAGCTGCGTTCGCTGACCTTCTGGAGCCTCGGCAGCCTCGGCGGCGCGCAATGGACGACGCTGGCGGCCGTCGCGCCATGCGTCGCGCTCGGCTGCGGGCTGCTCGTGCGCGAACGCGACGCGCTGAACGCGCTGCAGCTCGGCGAAACCGAAGCGCTGCATCTCGGCGTGCCGGTGCAGCGGCTGAAGCGGCGTGTGCTCGTCGCGGTCGCGCTGGCGGTCGGCGCGCTCGTGTCTTGCGCGGGCGTCATCGGCTTCATCGGGCTCGTCGCGCCGCATTGCGTGCGGCTCGCGTGCGGCCCCGACCAGCGCATCGTGCTGCCCGGCGCCGCGTTGCTCGGCGCGTTGCTGACGCTCGCGGCCGATCTCGCCGCGCGCACCGTCGCCGCGCCCGCCGACATTCCGCTCGGCGTGCTGACCGCGCTGCTCGGCGCGCCGTTCTTCCTCGTGCTGCTGTGGAAGAACCGCGGCGCGCTCGGCGGGTAATCCCTTCATCACGACGACCATGCTGACTGCCCACCACCTCGACGTCGCCCGCCGGCACGATACGATCCTGCGCGACCTGTCGCTGTCGATCGAACCCGGCCGCGTGACCGCGCTGCTCGGGCGCAACGGCGCCGGCAAGAGCACGCTGCTGAAAACCTTCGCCGGCGAGCTGACCGGCAGCATCGCACCGAACGGCGTGCGCGTGACGGGCGACGTCACGCTGAACGGCGAACCGCTCGCGCGCATCGACGCGCCGCGGCTCGCGTGCCTGCGCGCGGTGCTGCCGCAGGCCGCGCAGCCGGCGTTCCCGTTCAGCGTCGACGAAATCGTGCTGCTCGGCCGCTATCCGCATGCGCGGCGCGGCGGCGCGCGCCACGTGATCGCGCATCGCGATCGCGACATCGCGTGGCGCGCGCTCGAACGCGCGGGCGCCGACGCGCTCGTCGGCCGCGACGTCACGACGCTGTCGGGCGGTGAACTCGCGCGCGTGCAGTTCGCCCGCGTCCTCGCGCAGCTGTGGCCGGACCACGACGCGATGGAAACCGGCCCGCGTTACCTGCTGCTCGACGAACCGACCGCCGCGCTCGACCTCGCGCACCAGCACCGCCTGCTCGATACCGTGCGCGCCGTCGCGCGCGAATGGCGGCTCGGCGTGCTCGCGATCGTCCACGATCCGAACCTCGCCGCGCGGCATGCGGATACGATCGCGATGCTCGCCGACGGCACGATCGTCGCGCATGGCGCACCACGCGACGTGATGACGCCGGCCCATATCGCGCGGTGCTACGGCTTCGCGGTGAAGATGGTGGAAACCGGCGACGGAACGCCGCCGGTGATGGTGCCCGCGTAGCGCGGGCGTGTGTCGCATGATCGTTGCGTCGCTCGATGTCGTACGCCACCGTGGGCGGCCGCATTGTCTCGAGACCTTTCGTTTCTCCCCTTCCAGGAGACCCCCGTGCCGCTGCCGATGACCCGCATCATCCTGTACGTCCGTGACGTCGCGTTGCTGAAGGCGTTCTATCAACGGCATTTCGCGCTGCCCGTCATCGAGGAAATCGACGGCGAATGGGCCGTGCTCGATGCAGGCGCGATCGAACTCGCGCTGCATCGGGCCGGGCCGGCGTTTCGCCACGCGGCCGCATCGGCAAGCGCAAATGCGAATGCCGCCGCCAGCAACGTGAAACTCGTATTCAGGATCGACGCCGATATCGCCGCGTATCGCGACCGGCTCGCCGGCCACGGCGTGACCGTGCGCGATCTCAAGCGCTATGACGGCTTCCCGTACCGAATGCTCGACGGCGTCGATCCGGAAGGGAACGTCTTTCAGGTGATGCAGCCGGACTGAATGCCGGCGCGGCAGGCACCGGCGCGTGCGCTCAATGCTCGACGTCCGCCGCGCCGAAGGTCCGCATCTTCCAGCCGAGCCGCACCGCGAGCATCCGCATCGAGAAGCCGGCCGCCAGCGCGACGAGCGTCGCGAACCCCGCGTCGATGCCGAGAGACTGCATCCCGACATACAGCGTGCCCGTGACGAACGCGACGCTCGCATACAGCTCCTCGCGCAGGATCAGCGGCATCTCGTTGCAGAGCAAATCGCGCAGCATCCCGCCGCACACGCCCGTGATCGCGCCGGCCAGCACGACGATGATCGGCGCCGTGCCGGCCGACGCGCCGATGTCGCAGCCGATGATCGTGAACGCCGCGAGGCCGATCGCATCGACGGTGACGAACAGCGCCCTCATCCGCGCGACATGGCGTGCCGCCCACGACGCGACGGTCGCCGCGACGAGCGTGATCACCAGGTATTCGGGATGCGCGATCCAGCCGAGCGGATAGTGGCCGAGCAGCACGTCGCGCACCGTGCCGCCGCCGAGCGCCGTCACCGCGCCGACGAGCGCGAGCCCGAAGCGGTCCATTCCGCGGCGCATGCCCATCAGCGCCCCCGACATCGCTTCCGCGACGATCGCAATCAAGTAGAGCGTATGCATCGCGCGCGTCAGTCGTCGGTCCGGAACAGGTCGAGCACGCGTTCGCGCTCGGCCGCATCGACGGCGGCGGGCATCGGTTCGTCGCGCTTGCCGTGGTCGGCCCGCGCACCCAACGCATCCGGCGCATCGACGGCCGCCGCGCCGCCGCATGCGAAGCGGCTGCGGATATACGCCGGCACGTCGGCCGTGCACGTACCGCGCGTGTATTCGGCGTAGACGAAATCGCCGTCGACGAGCACGACGTCCTGCGGCGGCGTCGCATCGACCGGCGTGCGCCCGTCGACGGCCGTCTTCATGTAGTCGAGCCAGACCGGCAGCGCGAGCGTCGCGCCGGTCGCGCGCCCCATCGGGCGCGGCGTGTCGTAGCCGAGCCATGCGACCGCGACGATGCCCGACGAGTAGCCCACGAACCATACGTCCTTCGACCCGTTCGACGTGCCCGTCTTGCCGGCCGCGTCGTCGCGCCGCAGCGCGAGCGCGCCGCGCGCGGTGCCGGCCCGCACGACGTCGCGCAGCATGCTGTCCATCACGAACGCATTGCGCGCCGACACGACGCGCTCGCCCGCCGGCACGGTCGCCTCGTACATCGCGCCGCCGTGGCGCTGCTTCACCGACAGGATCAGGCGCGGCTCCATCCGCGTGCCGCCGTTCGCGAACACACTGTACGCGCTCGCGAGTTCGAGCGGCGTCACGGCGCCCGCGCCGAGCGCGAGCGGCAGCGACGCCGGATTGCGCTGCGCGTCGAAGCCGAAGCGCACCGCGTGCTGCTGCACGTAGCGCGCGTCGGTGGCCTGCATCAGGCTGACCGCGACGAGGTTCTTCGAGCGCACGAGCCCGCGCCGCACCGGAATGAAGCCCTCGTAGTGGTTGGCGAAATTACGCGGACGCCACGGCCGCGCGCCGGTTTCCGCATGCGTGAGCGTGCGCTGCGTATCGTCGACGAGCACGCCGGGGAAGTAGCCCTTCTCCAGCGCCGCCGAATAGACGAACGGCTTGAAGCTCGACCCCGGCTGGCGATACGCCTGCAACGCATGGTCGAACACGTTGCGATTGAAATCCGCGCCGCCCACCAGCGCGAGCATGTCGCCGGTAGCCGCATCGAGCGACACGAGCGCGCCTTCGAGCCCGTTGCGCGTATCGCGCTTCGCGCGCGCCTGACGGCTCAGCGTGCGCTCGAGCGCGGCTTCGGCCGCGCGCTGGTCGCGCATCGAGATCGTCGTCGTCACGTCGAGGCCCAGCGTGTACGCATCGTCATGAAACCGCTCGACCATCATCCGGCGCGCCCGCTCCGCGACGTACGGCGCGGCGACGATGCCGGGCGGCGGCGTGGTCGCGAGCGCGATCGGCGCGTCGACGGCCGCGCGATACGCCGCATCGTCGAGCTGGCCGAGCGCATGCATGCGGCCGAGCACGTAATTGCGCCGCGCGGTCGCGCGCGCCGGGTTGACGACCGGGTTGAACGCGGACGGCGCCTTGGGCAGCCCGGCGAGCACGGCCGCCTCGCCGGCGCTCAGCGCGTCGAGCGGCTTGCCGAAGTACACGTGCGCGGCGGCCGCGAAGCCATACGCGCGCTCGCCCAGATAGATCTCGTTCATGTACAGCTCGAGCAGCTTGTCCTTGCTGTATTCGCGTTCGAGCTTGGCCGCCATCAGGATCTCGGCGAGCTTTCGGCTCAGCACCTTGTCGCGCGTCAGGTAGAAGTTCCGCGCGACCTGCATCGTGATCGTGCTGCCGCCCTGTCCCGGCTGCCCCGTGACGACGTTCGCGAACGTCGCGCGCGCGAGGCCGCCGATATCGACGGGGCCGTGCTCGTAGAACTTCGCGTCCTCGGCCGCGAGCAGCGCATGGCGCATCAGCAGCGGGATGCGTTCGAGCGGCACGAACTCGCGCCGCTCGACGCCGTATTCGGCCAGCAGGTCGCCGTCGCGCGAGAAGATCCGCAGCGGCAGCGCGGGACGATAGACGGCCAGGTGTTCGACGGACGGCAACTGCGTCCAGATGCGATCGATCGTCCACGCGCCGATGCCCGCGCACGTGAGCGTCAGGCCGAGCAGCGCGCCCGCGAGCGTGCGCCATACGCGGCGGCGGCGCGGCGGTGCGGTTGGCGGCGCGGGCGGTGGCGGCGGGTGGGCGGTGGGATCGGTCATGTCGGGCTCCTTCTTCAATGCCGCGACGGCCGGCGCGCGGGCGGCGCGCCGATCGGTCACGAAAGGCGCGCATTGTCGAAGGGATGGCGCGAAACCGGAACATTCTTTAGCCAAAGTTTGGCTGGCTAAATTTTATTTAGGAAAGCGCTTTGGAGGTCGCTCGGACCGTGCATGCGGGTTTGCGGCATGCCGTTGCGGTCACGTGTGCCGGGCGCGCGAGCCGGTTCGCTTGTACCATCGTCGGATGTTCGATCGATATCTCGACCTGTGGGGCCTCGTTCCCGACGGCGGCCCGATCCTGACCGCGAGCGGCGGCCTGCTGCCGGTCGTCTGGCACGCGCGGCCCGCGATGCTGAAAGTCGCGACGTGCGACGAAGAGCGGCGCGGCAATGCGCTGATGGCCTGGTGGAACGGGCAAGGCGCCGCGCAGGTGTGGCAGCACGACGGCGACGCGATCCTGCTCGAGCGCGCGCAGCCGACGCCGACGCTCGCCGCGTTGTCGGCCGCGGGCCACGACGACGACACGATGCGCATCGCGTGCGACGTCGTCGCGCGGCTGCATGCGCATCGTGCGCCGCAGGTGCCGCGAGTGGTGCCGCTGCATGACTGGTTTTACGCGCTGCTGTCGAACGATGTCGATAACGACGCGCTGCGCGGCTCGGCGACGGCCGCTCGCCAGTTGCTCGCCGAGCCTTCCGTCGACGAAGTCGTGCTGCACGGCGACATTCACCACGACAACATTCTTCATTTCGGCGATCGCGGCTGGCGCGCGATCGACCCGAAAGGGCTGCGCGGCGAGCGCACGTTCGATTACGCGAACCTGTTCTGTAATCCTGCGCATGACATCGCGGTCGATCCGGTGCGTTTCGAGCGGCGTGTCGTGGTCGTGGCGGATGCCGCGCAGCTTGACTCGCGCCGGCTGCTGCAATGGATTCTCGCGTGGGTCGGGCTGTCGGCCGTGTGGTTGATGGAAGACGGCCAGCCGCCCGACACGCGGCTGCAGGTTGCGATGCTTGCGACGAGAGCGCTCGGGCTGTAGCGATACGCATCGGCCATGAAAACAGCTCATCGCGGATTTCCGCAGGAAAGCTGCGAAGACCACCGGTATTCGGCCAGGAACGGCTACTCGACCTCAGCGCCTGAATCGTCGACAATCGGCGTCAGGCTGATAAAGGCGTGAATCGGGTTGCATTGCCACTTCACCGGGGGCGCATGTCGTAAGCTTGCGGGTCGCATGATGTCTCGTGCATACGGCGGCTCGCGGCTCGCCGTTCGAGACAATCGTTGCGTCAGAAGCGGCAAGAGGTAGGCAAGATGCAACGATTTCTGCTTTCAATGCGGAGGCGGGCTCTGGTTGGCGCGCGGCTACGTTCCGCTCAATGCTTGGCGCCGGCGACCGGTGAAACAACGGAGCAACCGACTTGATAGTGCAAAGTAAACGGGTGGCCGTCGTGGCGCCGGCGGGCATTCCTGACAGGGATAACCTGGCGCTGGCCGTGTCGCTGCTGGAAAGTTGGGGATTTTCCGTCTCTGTGGCCGCGCACGTAGCTGACCGGTTCCGGTATCTCGCGGGATCTCATCAGGATCGTATCGACGATCTGCTTGCGGCGTTGTCAGACCCGGCAGTCGATATCGTCTGGATCGCACGCGGCGGCTATGGCTCTACGCATGTGCTGCCCGCGCTGCCCACTACCGTGCCCCGAAAGAAAACCGTGATCGGCTTCTCCGACGCGACCGCGCTTTTCTGCGCGCTGCGGCAGATTCCCGGCATCGACGTAATTCACGGGCCGACGCTCAACGGCCTCGCGACGAAAGTTGACGAGGAGTCGCGCCTCAGCGTTCTGGGTGCGCTCACCGGGGTCCCGCCGACGCCACTGCCGCTCGAACGTCTGCATGGGTCGGCTGATTCGATCGAAGGGTCGCTTGTCGGCGGCAATCTCACGGTACTCGCGAGCATGGCCGGCAGCCGTTGGCAGCCGAGATTTCGCGACTCGATTGTCGTTCTGGAGGACGTTACTGAACTTGCATACCGCATTGACCGCAGCATCATGACGATGCGTCACGCCGGTATCCTCGATGGCGCACGCGCGATTGTGCTCGGCGACTTCATCCGCTGCCCGTTGCCAGCCGGGGCCGACTACTTACTCACGGACGTTCTGCTGGACGCACTGGCGCCGCTCGGCGCCCCAATCTATGGGGGCCTTCCCGTGGGTCATGGTCAGCGCAATCTGTCGTGGGTGGTTGGACGGCCTGCCGAGATCCGCGGGAGCATATTGCTGCGATAGCTTTGCCCTTCGCACATGCTGTCCGATCGTCGATTGTCGGGCGGCGGACGGGATTCGGCCCGGGCAGACGCTTGGTATCTCGCCTGATTCGTCGATAAAGAAGCGGCGGCGACGTTTGTTCAGCCTGCTTTGAGGAAGATCTGCTTTACCCCTCGTTTTGCGATGATGTCGAGAAGATGCATCAGGGCTGTCGTCGGCGCGGTCCCGAAGTCAACTGTGAAGAACGACCAGTGATCGTTAGATTCGACTTGGCTCGCACCGTGGATCGCACCGGCTAATCCATCGACGCTATTGCCACCGCATTCACCTACGTCTAGCCATGTGGTAATCCAGTTGTCCAACGCAAAGGTCTCTGGCGGCTGCCGATCGAAGACCACCTGCAATCTATTCCACGTGAATGGATGGAGATTCAGGTCGAACGCACGGAAACGGAAAATTTCTGCAACGAATGCTGGGTCCGGATCGATAGCGAATTCGTACGGTTTGATTTGATCTCTTTCATCCTTTGCCAAGGCATCGACGCGAAGGTAGCGGTACGGATACGGTATCCGATCGTTGTTTATGGAGATCAGGACTTCCGTCGCCACGTTGCGCACGGAGGTTTGAAGTTGGCTGACCGTCGAACGGAAGAATTGCAGGTAGCGATCACGCTCTGCCTCGAGTATGGACTCGACTGCCACCTTAGCCGTTCTCCGCGAGTGCTGTTCGTGCAACCATTTTACATTGCTCGGGTGGCCGCTGTTGCTGTGGATTGGCGTCTGCTCCGGGTCCGATTCCAGCCGTCGACCTCGCGCGCAAGCGCATCGTTCGACGCGCGTCACGGACGGTGCCGCACCGATAGACTCAAGCGTTGAATTCCGGGCTCGCTCGAAACAGCGGCCGTCTGATCGTGGAGTAGTATTCCCGCATGTTCAGGTGATTGCCCGGCCCCTACCGCGCGCAGCCGCTCCGTCTATGTGTGGCGACGCCGGCCGTGGCGACGACATCGACGGAAACGCATCATGTCAACCGAGTGGAAGCACCGCGTCAGACTCTTCGTCCAGCGTTTCTGGCAGCCGACCAGTGCGTGCATGACCTGCATGCCCGGGAGCTGGGGAAACGTCATGAGCCTTGCCCACTGGACCATCGCCTTTCATACGGGTCTCCTGACAGGGCTCCTGGCTGTACTTCTGACTTTCACGCCTGTGGCGAAACTCTACGCGCATCGATACGGCAACGCGCTGGTCGTCGGCGTCCTGACGACGTTGGGCGACGCCTACTCGCACACGAGTCACTACCGTATTCCCTATGTCGAGCACATCGTGACGGGTGCGATTTCAGGTCTCCTGGCGCTTGCGGCCTCATATCTCTTCGAAGACCGCGCGCGACGCCTTCGGGCGATGTGGGCTCGGGTTGTCGGACAGCTTGTCCGCTGACTTTCTAACCCACGAAGCCCCCGAAAAAAACCCGCCGGCATACGCCGGCGGGCTTTCATGTCCGACGTACGCGGCGCTTCAGCGCGCCGGGTTCAGCGTCAGATTCATGTGACGGTTCACGTCCTTGTACAGCAGATAACGGAACCGCCCAGGCCCGCCCGAATAGCACGCCTGCGGGCAGAACGCACGCAGCCACATGAAGTCACCGGCTTCAACCTCGACCCAGTCCTGGTTCAGCCGATAGACGGCCTTGCCTTCCAGCACGTACAGGCCATGCTCCATCACGTGCGTTTCGGCGAACGGGATCACGCCGCCCGGCTCGAACGTCACGATGTTCACGTGCATGTCGTGACGCATGTCGCTCATGTCGACGAAGCGCGTCGTCACCCATGCGCCGTTGGTGCCCGGCATCGGAATCGGCTCGACGTCCTGCTCGTTCGTCACGAACGCTTCGGGCAGCGGAATGCCGTCGACGGCCTGGTAGTGCTTGCGGATCCAGTGGAAACGCACCGCGGCATCGCTGACGTTGTGCAGCGTCCAGTCCGCGCCCGGCGGAATGAACGCATAGCCGCCCGGCTTCAGCGTGTGCTGCTTGCCTTGCAGCGTCAGCTCGGCTTCGCCTTCGACGACGAACAGCACGGCTTCGGCGTGCTTGTCCTGCTCGGGCTTGTCGCTGCCGCCGCCCGGATTCACTTCGACGATGTACTGCGAGAAGGTTTCCGCGAACCCCGACAGCGGGCGCGCGATCACCCACAGGCGCGTGTGGGTCCAGAACGGCAGCCAGCTCGTGACGATGTCGCGCATCACTCCCTTCGGGATCACCGCGTACGCCTCGGTGAACATCGCGCGATCGGTCAGCAGATCCGTCTGCGGCGGGTGGCCGCCATGCGGCGCGTAATACGTTGTCTTAGACATAGTGCATCCAGGCAATGGGTTGGTCCGGCCCCAGGCGCAAACGGCATCGGGCGGTTCGCATGCGCGTGGAGTGCGCGTGCGGCGGCGGGACATCGTTGCCGGGGTGGCTTGAAAGCGCATGCGCCTTCGATCGGTCGGCCAGGCTTCGCGGCGGGTCGTCCGGTTCAGCGACGCGGCGGCCCGGGTGGTCGGGCCGGCGGCCGCGCCGCGGCGCTCGCGATCAGGCGAGGCGCGGACGGCCGCACGGTTCGACTCCGTACGCGAGCATCGCCGACGATAGCGAAGTCGATCCCGATCGACCAATTAAATGTTGCGATGCCATCCATTCGATTTCCCACTACCCGCCGGCGCCCGCGATGCACGGCGGGGACGCGTCGCGCGAGGTGCCGACCATCAGGGAAATCCTGACGGTCGCGATGTTCGCGCGATGCGCCGGTGCGGCAACGCGGGGAGACACGCGCTGGTCTCGATGCATCCCGTTACCCGTGGCGCGGCGAAGGAGGGCATACGTGTGCGGCAGCGGATCGCGGCGCGAGGGCCGCACGGAGACCGTCACGTCAGGCTGAAACGAGCCGACGGGTCGAAGGAAAAGCAGATGTCATTCGGCCGCCCCTGTCCGAGCACATTCGGATGCGGCAACGGGTGTCGTCGAGAAACGGAGAAAAACAGCGGAAGGAGCATTGCCGGCCCGTCGATCGGGCACATGGCAGCGGCTGATGAAGCCGGAGGAGGATCGCCGGTCTGGCCGGCGAAGCCACCCGGCGGCGTGCCGGGCCGAGGCTCGCGTCGGGTGCCGACGCCGGCAGCGCGCCGGTGCGCGGCTCGCGCACCGTGCCGCGCCAGCGGCGATCAGTCCCAGTCGCGGTGGTGACGATGCTTGCGGTGATGACGGTAGCCGCGGTCGCCGTGATCGCGATCGTACGAGCTGCGCGACAGGTTGCCGCCGAGCGCCGCGCCGGCGCCGCCGCCGACCGCCGCGCCCAGCAGGCCGCCCGTGCGGCCGCCCATCGCGTTGCCTGCCGCGGTACCCGCGCCGCCGCCGAGTGCGCCGCCGATGATCGCGCCGGTGCGCTCACGACGGTTCGACGTCACCGCGCCGCCCGCGCCGCCGCCGATCGCGCCGCCGATGACGGAGCCCGTGCTGCCGCCAACCGCGCCGCCGACCGCTGCGCCGGCAACCCCGCCGAGCGCGCCGCCGAGCGCGTTGTTCAAGTCACCGGCCACGGCCGGCAGTGCAGTCGCGCCGGTCAGCACGGCGACGACGAGAGTGGGGGCGATTTTCTTCCACATTCCCGTATTCTTCCTTGTTCGCAATTCTGGTTATCGAGGTCCGCTCGGTACGACGACCTGAATCGATCGACATCGGGCCAGGCATTGTGCCGAACCGTGGACCAATTCATTTCAATGAGCTTGCGGCGAAGAATAGCACCGGTCCCGCATCCTTGCCGTGGACATTCTGGTAACAAGTTGTTGTCGAATAACAGGCGTTGAACACGCCCGCCGAATCCGGCTGAAACCCTTGCCGGTATTGACTCCGGCAAGGGTCCGTCCCCGCGTTGCGACACGTCGGTCACGCACGCGCTCGTACGTTCGAGACACACGTGGCAACACATCGGCACCTGCCGCAAACGGGCATCCGAACGATGGTGAGGGGGAAGATGGCGGGGTCAGTACACGCCGGGCAGCAATCGCCACGTCCGCGCGCAATACGCGTCGTATTCCGCGCCGAATTGCGACCGCAGCAACGCCTCTTCCGAGCGGATTCGCGCGACGAGCGGCACGAGCGTCAGCACGACCAGCAGCACGCCGACACCCGAGCGAAACGCCAGCGCCCAGCCGAGCGAATTGAGGAGGAGGCCGAGATAGCTCGGATTGCGGATGCGGCTGTAGATGCCGCCGGTCACGAGCGTATGGCCCGGCTGGATCGCGACGAGCCCGCTGAAGCGCTTGCCGAGCACGAACACGGGCCACATGCGCAGCCCGCCGCCCACGAGGTACAGCGCGACGCCGATCCAGCGCACCGTCTCGCCGCCGAAGGTCCAGACGTCGAGCCGGTCGGTCAGCGCCGGCAGGTACGCGAGCAGGAAGCCGCTTACCGCGAAGGCCGCGAGCACCCAACGGTTGTCGCGATTTTCGCGCTCGCCGCTGCTCAGGTTGCCTTCGCTGAACAGCGCGGCGACGGCCATCGCGAACGTCGCGACGACGATGACGATCAGCTGCGGGTGCGAGAAGAACGCAGCGAACCCGCCGCTGCCGAGCACGGCGAGCCCGAGATAGACGAGCGTGGATACGCCCGACAGGACGACGACCTTCGGGGTGACTGTCATGACGGCCTCGCGGGGATGCGCTTTCCTGTGAAGTATAGGAACTGCGCGCCCCGCGCGCCGGGCGGCACCGTCATGCGGCGCGCGAACTCGCGTGCATCGGCCGGCCGGCCGACCGCAGCCGGCCGAGCCGGTATATCTCGGCCGGCGCGCTGCAACGGATCAGCGGATGTGGAAGTGGCCGCCGATGCCGACGGTGACGGGCGGCGCGTAGTACGCGGGCGCATAACCGTAGTAGGCCGGCGCGGGCGCGTAGCCGTACGGCGGCGCCACGTAGCAGCCGGACAGGCCGCCGATCAGGGCAAGCGTGATGAGAAGTCTGGACATGGCTCGATTCCCGGCGCGAAAGACGAACGACACCTCGCGAAGGCCCCACCGCAGCACAACGCGGCGGCCGGCACGAAGAGGCGATCCGCCCTTCCTGTCGCTCGATGAAACAATGCGCGCAGTCTAGCGCCGGGCCTGGCCGCGCGAGTTTCCCGGGCGGTTACACGTGTTACGTGGTGTGACCGCTGAAACAGGCTCGGGAGGCGCAACGGCCGACCGGTGGGCGGGCTGTTACACGAAGCGCGCGCGAATGCGCTGCGCGAGCGCTTCCAGCGTCGCCGCGTCGGCGATCTCGCGCGCATGCATCCGCAGTTCGACGCCTTCCCAGCGCGGAATCACGTGAAAGTGCACGTGCGGGACCGTCTGGCCGGCTGCCGCGCCGTTGAACTGGCCGATGAACACGCCGTCCGGCTCGAGCGCCGCGCGCACCGCCGCAGCGACGCGCTGCGTCATGCGGATGCCGGCCGCGGCCGCGTCGCCGGACAACTCGAAGATCTGCGCGGCCGGCTCCTTCGGGATCACGAGCACGTGACCGTCGGCCTGCGGCATCAGGTCCATGATCGCGAGCGTCGCGTCGTCTTCGGCGACCTTCACGCACGGCAGTTCGCCGCGCAGGATTTTGGCGAACGGGTTGTTGTTGTCGTAGGACATGGCGTTTCCGATCTCGGTTGGTCAGTGGGACGGGCAGAGCAAAGCGCAATGCCGGACGATTATCGGCCGACGGCCGACCCGATATCAACTCGCCCGATGCGCGACGCCGGCCGCGCCGTCGGACACGCGGCGGTCATCATGCGTCACACGGCAGCGATTGCACCGCATCGCCCGAACCTGCGACACTGCCGCATCGATGCCGGCCGGCACGCCACCGAGGACGCTCGCGCATGACGATCCCCCTCAAGAAGCCGATACTGCGCGGTGTCGCGCTCGTGTTCGTGGCCGCGATCGGCTATACGGGCTACATGCTGTCCCGGCTCGCGCCGATCGCGACCGGCTATGCGGCCAAGGCGCTGTGTTCCGGCGTGTTCGTATCGGGCCGTCCGGCCGCATCCGTGATCGACGTCGACATCATGGCCGGCGTCCATCCGCTGCTGAAACTGGTGCGCCCGTCGCTCGATCCCGACCATCGTCGCGCCGTGGCGACCTTCGCCGGCTTCGCCGAACGCGAAGCCGACTTCCGGCCCGGGCTCGGCTGCACGCTCGCGCTCGGGGCCACGGCCGGTGCGGCGGCGGCCACCTTGCCCGCCGCGCTGCCGGCCCTCCCCGATCCGCCGCCCGCGCAACCCGACCCGCCCGCACCGGCCACGCCGCCCGCCGGCATCGACACGCACAAGCTGCAGACCGCGCTCGACCGCGCGTTCGACGAACCCGATCCGGCGCGGCCGCGGCGCACGCGCGCGGTCGTCGTGATGTGGCGCGGCCAGGTGATCGCCGAACGCTATGCGCCCGGCTTCACGGCCGCCACGCCGCTGCCCGGCTGGTCGATGACGAAGACCGTCACGGCCGCGCTGGTCGGCACGCTGGTCGCGCGGCACAGGCTGTCGCCCGACGCGTCGGCACTGCTGCCAGAATGGCGCGGCAGCGGCGATCCGCGCGCGGCCATCACGCTCGACGAGCTGCTGCGGATGACGAGCGGCCTGCAATTCAACGAGGACTACGACGATCCGCTCTCCGACGTCGCGGTGATGCTGTTCACGCAGCCCGATACCGCGCGGTTCGCGTCGGCGAAGCCGCTTGCCGCGACGCCCGGCACGCAGTGGTCGTACTCGAGCGGCACGAGCGCGATCGTCGCGCGCGTGATGCGCGAAGCGCTGGGCGGCAGCGACGCCGACTACCTCGCGTTTCCGCGCCGCGCGCTGTTCGCGCCGCTCGGGATGCGCAGCGCGGTGTTTGAGCCCGATGCGTCCGGCACGCTCGTCAGCGCGTCGTACATGTATGCGAGCGCCCGCGACTGGGCGCGCTTCGGGCAGCTTCTGCTGCAGGACGGCGTGTGGAACGGGCAGCGGCTGCTGCCCGAAGGCTGGGTGCGCTATCTGACGCGCGCGACGCCCCAGTCACCGCGGCAGGAATTCGGCGCGCAGCTGTGGGTCAAGGTGCCGGAGCCGTTCAACGATCGCGATCCGCATGCGCGGGCGATGCCGGCCGACGCGTTTCATGCGGTCGGCCATGAAGGCCAGTTCGTCAGCGTGGTGCCGAGCCGCGAGCTGGTGGTCGTGCGGCTCGGGCTGTCGCGGCCGGAAGCCGCGTGGAATCACGAGGCGTTTCTCGCACGCGTGCTCGACGCGGTGCCGGCGCCCGGTGCGTGACGACGGGCAGGTGCGTCGGTGAATCGGTCGTGAAGCGGCGATGAAGGCAATACCACCGCTTCAAGCGCTGCCTGCGCCGCATTACGGATTCGCGCTGCCCGCGTACTGCTTGAACCCTTCGCGGGTCGCGAGCCGTTCAACGTAGCGCGACACTGCCGGCAGGTCCGGATGCTCGAACGGCGTACCGAACCACCGGTTCACCGACAGGCCGATCGGGATATCCGCGAGCGTGAACGTGTTGCCGGCCACGTACGCGCCGGTCTTTTCGAGCTGCGCATTCAGCACGCGCATGTGAGTCGTCCAGCCCGCGATCGACTGAGCGATGCCGTCCGGATCCTGGTGATCGGGCGACTTGCGCACGAGGCCGAGGAAGGCGCCGACCCACGAGCGGTTCAGGTCCGAGCCCTGCCAGTCGATCCACTGGTCGACGCGCGCACGCGCCTGCGGCTCGGCCGGATACAGCGCGTCGCCGCCGTAGCGGTTCGCGAGGTAGCGGATGATCGTGTTCGATTCCCAGAGCACGAAGTCGTCGTCCTTGATGACGGGCACGAGCGCGTTCGGATTCAGCGCGAGATAGGCCGGGTCGTGGGTCGTGCGAAAGCCCGCGCCCCAGTCTTCCTGTTCGAACGGCAGGTTCAGTTCGGTGCACAGCCACAGCACCTTGCGGACGTTGATGGACGGAATCTTGCCGAGGACTTGCAGCATGCAGGCTCCTTGTGAGGTCGGGTGCGAACGTTCGGCGCGCACGGCACGCGCCGAACGCGGTCACGCCGAAGTTATACACGACCTCGCGGGAAACGGCAGGCCGCTTCCGCACGACGGCGACGGGCTCACATCGGCTTGACCACCATCAGGAAGTAGACGGTCAGCATCGCGAAGAACGCCGGATAACCGAGCCGTTCCCAGCGCTTCGCATAGCGCCAGTAGCGCTCGGGCAACGCGGCGTCGCCGTTGGCGTGCGCGAGCTTCGCCATCGCCGCCAGTTCGAGCTGCAACCACACGACCGGCAGCCAGCACGCGCCGGCGACCGCGTACAGCACGATCGACGCGAGCAGCCACGGCGTATGCCACGGCCACCCGGCCGTATGCGCGAGCCACAACCCGGACGCCGGCTGGAAGATCACGGCCGGCGTCGTGAACCACCAGTCCGCGCGCACCACGAGCCGCGACACGGCCGCGATCGCGGGCACCGATCGCGTGCGGTTCGCGAAGAACAGGTAGAACGCGGTGCCGAACCCCGTGCCGACCAGCAGCACCGAAGACAGGATGTGAAGCGCCTTGATGACGAGATAGGTGTTCATGCGCGTTCTTCTTCTGAAAAGAGGATCAACAGGATGGCGAGAATCGGCACGTTCTTGAGCACGGGGCCGAACGGTTCGGCCAGCAGGCCGGGCATCGTGACCGCGATGACCGCCGAGTACGCGACGATCAGCGCCGCCTGCACGGCCCACAGGCGCCGCGACGGCGCGACGACGGTCGCGATGCCGAGCGCGAAGTCCAGCGCGCTGGCGGTGTAAAGCGCGATCAGCGCGGGCAGCCCCGTCAGGTGCGCGGGCGCCAGCAGCGCGAGGCTTGCGTGCAGCGGATGGATGAAGGCGCTCGCGATCGCCGTCCAGATCCACACGATCGCGAGCGCGCCCAGCAGCAACGGACGCCGCCACATCGCGAGCGCGTCGCGGCGCAGCGCGGCGGCTTCCGCGCCGATGAACCCGCCGATGCGGCGCGGCGGCCGGCCCAGCACGGCCGCGGTGGCAGCCGGATCGCCCGTGTTGCCGCCGCGCAGCATCGTCCACGTGTCGCGCGTCAGCATCGCGCCCGGCAACGCGCCGAGCAGTACGGCCGCCGCGCCGACCAACGGGCCCGGCAGCGTCACGCGGGCCGCCGGCGGAAACCCGAGCGCAGCGCGGTAGCCGGCCAGCATCTCGCGGTATTCGACTTCGTCGCTGCCGACCACGTCGATCACGCGACGGCCCGCCGCCGACGGCGAATCGGCCGGCTCCATCACGAGCCGCGCCACGACTTCGGCGAGATCGTCGACATGCACCGGGCGCAGCCGCTGACGGCCGCCCGCCGGCAGGACGTGCACGGGCAGGCTCGCGAGCATCCGGAAAAACCGCGCCGATGCGCCGGCCGCCCCGTAGACGAGCGCCGGGCGCACGATGCGAAAGTCGATCGGCAGCGTCTGCAGGAAGTGGTCGGCCGCCTGCTTGCTCGCGAAGTACCGCGTATCGCCGCGCTCGACGCCGAACGCCGAGATCTGGATCACGCGCCGCACGCGGGCGCGGCAGCACGCGGTAAAGAGCGCGCACGGCGCGGCGCGATGCACGGCGTCGAGCGTCGCGCCGCGTCGATCCGCCAGCATGCCGACCGCGTTGATCACCACGTCGACACCCTTCAGCCGCGCGAGCCATGCTTGCGGATCGACGTCCCGCACGAAGTCCATCGCGACGTCGTGCGGGCCGGCCGCGTGACGCACGCCGCGCAGCACGCGATGCCCGCCCGCTTCGAGCTGCGCGCACAGCGCCCGCCCGATGAAGCCGTTCGCGCCGCACACGAGCACAGTCACGCCGCGTGCGCCGGAACGCTCGGGCGGGCAGGTCGACGGCAAGACTGCGTTCATGTTCGTCCTCTATTTACAGTTATTTCTGTAATGACAGAAACAACAACTCCGAAAAAAGCGGGCTGCGTGCCCGCTCTCCGTTACCGCTTACTTCGACGGCTTGCGCCTGACCGTCTGGCTGATCTTCGCACCGATGCCGAGCGCCTTCATCAGCGTATCGGGCTTGAGCCGCAGCATCTCGTCCGACCAGGTCGTCAGCGTCTCGACGAACTGCAGCGTGTCGCGGATGCGCTGTTCGGTCTCGCGGCTTTCGTTCGCGATCTCCGGGCTCGTCAGGCAATCGCGCAGCACCGTGAGCGTCGGCTCGATCTCGCGCTGCCGCCGCCCTTCGACGATCAGCTTGAACAACTCCCAGATGTCGGTCGACGTCTCGAAGTGGTCGCGGCGGTCGCCCAGCACGTGCACGACCTTCGCGAGCCGCCACGCCTGCAACTCCTTCAGGCTCGTGCTGACGTTGGAGCGCGCGACGTTGAGCGTCTCGGCGATTTCGTCCGCTGCCACCGGCCGGCCGGCCAGATAGAGCAGCGCGTGAATCTGCGAGACGGTGCGGTTGACGCCCCACCGCGAGCCCATTTCGCCCCAGTGGAGGATGAATCGTTCGGCAATCGGTGTGAGTTCCATGTCTGGAAATTTATTCATTTCAGTTATTTCTGTCAAGAGAGAAATAACCGGGCGATCGCGCGCCTTCCGGCCGCGCCCGCCCGCGATCGGCCGCTTCCTTTACAATGCGCGGGATTTTTCCGATTTCAGGCCGTCCCCGCCTTTCTGACTAGAGGTTCTCCCATGATCATCAAACCGCGCGTGCGTGGCTTCATCTGCGTGACGACTCATCCCGTCGGCTGCGAAGCCAACGTCAAGGAACAGATCGATTACGTGACTTCGCACGGCCCGATCGCCAATGGCCCGAAAAAGGTGCTCGTGATCGGCGCGTCGACCGGCTACGGCCTCGCCGCCCGGATCTCCGCCGCATTCGGCTCGGGCGCGGACACGCTCGGCGTGTTCTTCGAGCGCGCAGGCAGCGAGACGAAGCCGGGCACGGCCGGCTGGTACAACAGCGCCGCGTTCGAGAAATTCGCCGCCGAAAAGGGGCTGTATGCGCGCAGTATCAACGGCGACGCATTCTCCGACAAGGTCAAGCAGGTCACGATCGACACCATCAAGCAGGATCTCGGCAAGGTCGATCTGGTCGTCTACAGCCTCGCCGCCCCGCGCCGCACGCATCCGAAGACGGGCGAAACGATCAGCTCGACGCTCAAGCCGGTCGGCAAGGCCGTCACGTTCCGCGGCCTCGACACCGACAAGGAAGTGATCCGCGAAGTGTCGCTCGAGCCGGCGACGCAGGAAGAGATCGACGGCACCGTCGCGGTGATGGGCGGCGAGGACTGGCAGATGTGGATCGACGCGCTGGCCGAAGCCGGCGTGCTGGCCGACGGCGCGAAGACCACCGCGTTCACGTACCTCGGCGAGCAGATCACGCACGACATCTACTGGAACGGCTCGATCGGCGAAGCGAAGAAGGATCTCGACAAGAAGGTGCTGTCGATCCGCGACAAGCTGGCCGCGCACGGCGGCGACGCCCGCGTGTCGGTGCTGAAGGCGGTCGTCACGCAGGCCAGCTCGGCGATCCCGATGATGCCGCTGTACCTGTCACTGCTGTTCAAGGTGATGAAGGAGAAGGGCACGCACGAAGGCTGCATCGAGCAGGTGTACGGGCTCCTGAAGGACAGCCTGTACGGCGCGACGCCGCATGTCGACGAGGAAGGCCGCCTGCGCGCGGACTACAAGGAACTCGATCCGCAGGTGCAGCAGAAGGTCGTCGCGATGTGGGACACGGTCACGAACGAGAACCTGTACGAGACGACGGACTTCGCGGGCTACAAGACCGAGTTCCTGCGCCTGTTCGGCTTCGAGATCGCCGGGGTCGACTACGGCGCGGACGTGAACCCGGACGTGAAGATCCCGGGCATCATCGACACCACGGTCTGACGGCACGACCCGCCGCCGCCGCGCCCACGGCGCGGGCGGCGGGTTCGCACGACCGGCGGCGTCAACGCGGCGCCGGTTCTTCCAGATAGACGCCCGACGACAGCGTGGCCTTCACCTGCCGCGTGAACTCGTCGGTCGACACTTCCTCCGCCCCTGCCTCGATGGCGTCGTACGCCTGCCGCACGACGTCGGCCGGCGTGGCTTTCGGCACGTCGAGGCCGGCCGTCAGGTCGGTATCGATGAAGCCGGCATGCAGCCCGACGACCTGCGTGCGCTGCTCGCGCAGCGAATGGCGCAGCCCGTTGGTCAACGCCCATGCGGCCGATTTCGACACGCCGTAGCTCGACAGGATCGGCCGGTTCACCCAGCTCGCGACCGACAGGATGTTCAGGATCGCGCCGCCGCCGTGGGCCGCCAGGGTGCCCGCGAATGCGCGCGACATCGCCAGCATCCCGAACACGTTGGTCTCCAGGTGAGCGCGCAATGCGTCGGGCGCGCCCTCGTCGGTCAGGCTGCCGAGCCGCGCGATGCCGGCGTTGTTGATCAGCAGCGTGACGTCGCGCGCCGCCTCGGCCGCTGCCGCGACCGCCGCGGGGTCGGTCACGTCGAGCTTCACGGGCACGACGCCCGGCAGCGTCACGCTGGCCGGATCGCGCGCGCCCGCATAGACCTTCCGCGCGCCCCGTTCGAGCGCCTGCTTCGCGAACTCGAGCCCCAGCCCGCGGTTCGCGCCCGTGATGAACACCACTGCACCTTCGATTTTCATGATGCGTCCTTTCGCGTGATGAATCGCCCGCGCGCCGGCTCGCCGCGCGTGAGATCCGGGTAAAAACGAGACTGTCGTTGCCTGGCGAACCGTGGCGCCGCGGCCTGCCGCCGACGGCAAGCCGCCCGCGACCCACACCCCACGGCGCCAAAGACGCTGACCCGTTGCCATCCGGTGTACCCGCCGTGGCTTTGCCACGATCCGCCCAGTCGGCTACACTCAATGTCAATGTTGATCACCATTGTCTTTGCGGTGCATTGTGTTCTCGCCGCATGGTCGTGTCAATGGCGATCACCATTGTGTTTTTCAATCGACGCGATCGAACAGGAAATCAGGGAGAGATCGATGGGCGTGTCCAGACAACAGGCTGCCGAGAACCGAAGCGCGATCGTCGCGGCCGCCGAGCGGCTGTTCCGCGTGCGCGGCGTCGACGCCGTGGGGCTGACGGAACTGATGAAGGAAGCCGGCTTCACGCAGGGCGGCTTCTACAACCACTTCAAGTCGAAGGACGCGCTGGTCGCCGAAGTGATGGAAAAGGCGATGCACGACCGCGCGGATTCACCGAATGCCGGCAGTCTCGACGCGCAGGTGGCCGCGTATCTGTCGCCCGCGCATCGCGACAACGTCGAGGCCGGTTGCCCGCTGTCTGGCTTCGCGGGCGATGCGCCGCGGCTGACCGATGCGGCGCGCGCGTGCTATGCGCACGGCCTCGCAGCGTATCTCGATCGGCTGGAACGGATGGTGGCGGCCGAAGGCGCGACGCCCGCGCAGACGCGTCGCGACGCGCTCGCGGTCTTCAGCCAGATGGTCGGCGCGCTCGTGCTGTCGCGCGCGATCGCCGGCACCGATCCGGCGCTGGCCGACGAGATTCTCGACGCGGGACGGGACACGCTGGCCGGCCGACGCGGCGAATCGGCCACGTCGAGTTGAGCGTTGGCCGTGCGCGCCGCGGCGCGGCGTCCGCGTTCTTGTCGCGCTATTCGATCGCCCGCGCGGCGTCCCACAGCGGCTGCGTGCCGCGCGCCGCATTCCACGCGGCGAACCGCGTGCGCCACGATTCGAACGGCTCGGCCAGCGGATGGCGCGGATCGTCGCTGAGCGAATACGCCATCCCTTCGATCAGCCAGCGCGGTTTGGTCAGGACGGCCAGGTTGCCGAGTACTTCGGCCTGCCGGTGGTGGATCAGCTCGTGCGCGAGAAAGTACGTCTGCCAGCCGCGCGGCGCGATCACCACGCCGAAATCGCCGAGCGTCAGCGCCGCGCGTGTGCCGAGGCCGAACGCATCGGCGCACGTGCGGGTCGCGCAGAACACGACGCGCGGTGCGGCGCGGAACGCGCCGACGGTCGCCGCCGCGCGCGCGTAGCCGTCGTGATAGAGCTGCCGCGCCTCGCCGAGCCTCGCGACATCGTCCGTGCAGATGTCGGTGCTCGGGCACGACACGCCGGGGATCAGCGCGGGCGCGACGACGCGCAGCGGCTTGACGAGCGCATACGCGGCGATCGGCAGCGCGACGAGCAGGCCCGTGAGGGCGAAAGCGGCGTGGGAGCGTTTCATCGAGGCGGCGGTTTCGTGACGTGTGGTGGGCGTCTTGCTGCGTGCACGCGACTATATCGGACCGGGGGCCGCGCGCGGTGACGCTTTTCTCACAGGCCACACCCGTCACGCGACGCGCGCCCGCATCGACGACACCGGCTCCGCCACGGCACCAGCGTGCGGCGGCGCCACCCGGCAGCGAGCCACGCGGGCGCGATCGGCGCAACGACACCGGCCGCACGCATGGCGAACAACGGCGCCGGCGCGGCCGGATGCATGACGATGGCCGTTACGCGAGCTGCTTGTGGAAATACGTCGTCGCGCACGGCGCGCCGTCGGGCATCAACGCATAGTTCGGCACGACGCCGACGCGCTGCCAGCCGGCCCGCTCGTACAGCCGCTCGGCGTCGCCTCCCATCACCGTGTCGAGCACGAGCACGGTCTTGCCGGCGTCGCGCGCGGCCGCGTCGGCCGCCGCCATCAGTCGTGCGGCGACGCCCTGCCGGCGCGCATGCCGCGACACGAGCATCTTCGCGATGTCCGCGCGATGCGGCTGGTTCTCGGGCTGCGCGATCACGATCTGCACCGTGCCGACGATCCGGCCGGACGCATCCTCGGCGACGAGCAGGATGCGCTCGTCGCTCGCGACGCCCTCGGCCACACGCGTCCAGAACGCGACGGCGGTCGCCCGCTCGATCGGCAACATGAAGCTGACGGACGCGCCGCCTTCGACGCAATCGATCAGCACGTCGGCCAGCGCATCGACACAGGCCATCGCTTCGCTTGCGCCGACGCGGCGAACGGTAACGGGTTCGGTCATGCCCTCTCCGGTAGTCAGGTGGGCCGCACGCGCGGGTTCGGCATGGGCCCCAATCGGAACGAACGCGGGCCGGGCGTCGCGGCACGCGCGACGACGGCAGGCGTCCGGCAACGCGGCGCCCGACCGGCGCGCGTTACCGCCCCATCATCGTACGCGACGAAAATTGTCGTTGCACCGATGGCCACATCGCCTACACTTAGCCAAATGGATAACTTTCAACCCGGCATCAGCGACGTGTTCCATGCCCTTGCCGATCCGACGCGCTGCGCGATCGTCGGCGCGCTCGGCCAGGGCGAGCGGACCGTCTCCGCGTTGGCCGCGCCATTCGACATGGCGCTGCCGTCGTTCATGAAGCACCTCGCCGTGCTCGAGCGCAGCGGCCTCGTGGCGACCCGGAAAACCGGCCGTTCGCGCACCTGCGCGCTGGTCGGCAGCCGGCTGACCGAGGCCGAGGCATGGCTCGCCGCGCAGCGCGCGCAGTGGGAAGCGCGATCCGATCGTCTCGTCGAATTCGTCGAACGCCGTCACCAGGAGGAGCAAGATGTCAGCCAGCCACGTCGAACCCGCTGAAGCCAATGATCTCGTCATCACGCGCACGTTGCGCGCGCCGCGCCACGCGCTGTGGCGCGCATGGACCGACCCGGCACTGCTGAAGGAATGGTGGTGCCCGAAACCATGGACCACCGAGGTACGCGCGTTCGACCTGCGGCCGGGCGGCGCCTTCCATACGTTCATGCGCGGCCCCGATGGCGGCACGAGCGACAACCCCGGCTGCTTCCTCGACATCGTGCCGGAATCGCGTATCGCGTTCACGTCGATGCTCGCGGGCGGCTGGCGGCCGCAGACGCCGTGGCTCGGCTTCACGGCGATCGTCACGATGGCCGACGACGACGCGGGCAGCCGCTACGAGGCGCGCGTGATGCACCCCGACGCCGCGACGCGCGAGCGCCACGAAGCGCTCGGCTTTTTCGAGGGCTGGAACACCTGCATCACGCAGCTCGACGCCTTTGCCGCCACGCTGCGCTGAACGCCGCTTCGCGTGCGGTCATTGCATGCCGCCACGCCCGCGCCTAGGATTCCTGAAGGAAGCATGACGACACGCCGGGCGCCGGCGTGCACCGTCTCGCACGCTTCGCGGGAGGCGACATGTTGCACACGCACACGCATTCGACCCGGGTCAGCCGGCACCTGAACGCGCCGCGCGGGCGCGTCTATCGCGCGCTGCTCGACCCGCACGCGGTCGAGCAATGGAAGGTGCCCGACGGCATGACGTGCCGCGTGCACGCGTACGACACACGGGAAGGCGGCGCGCTGCGGGTGTCGCTGAGCTACGACGCGCCGTCGGCCGGCACCGGCAAGACCACCGCGCGCACCGACACCTATCACGGCCGCTTCGTCACGCTGGTGCCCGACCAGCAGATCGTCGAGATCGACGTATTCGAAACCGACGACCCGATGCTGCGCGGCGCGATGACGATCACGATCACGCTGTCCGACGAAGCGGGCGGCACGCGCGTGGACGCCGTGCACGACGGCATACCGCCCGGCGTGCCGGCCGCCGACAACGAGACCGGCTGGCAGATGGCGCTGGCGAAGCTCGCGGCGCTGGTGGAAGCCGCTTAGCGGTCGTTCATTCCGGTGACGAAAGGCGGTGCTGCGGCGCAAAACGCCGCCGCGTGCGACACTGCCCTGCAGCCGACAACCGGATCCGCCCGAGGAGACTCCCGCGATGAACGCCCCGCGCACCGCCAGCTGGTATTTCGATTTCGTTTCGCCGTTCGCCTACCTGCAACAGGAACAGTTCGACCGGTTGCCGCCCGCCGCCGCGTTCGAGCCGCGGCCGATCGTGCTCGGTGCGCTGCTCACGCACTGGGGCCAGAAAGCGCCGGCGGAGATCGCGGCCAAACGCGTGTTCACCTATCGGCATGCGCAATACCGCGCGGACAAGCTCGGCATTGCGTTCCGGATGCCGCCCGCGCACCCGTTCAATCCGATCAAGCCGCTGCGCCTCGCGATCGCGATGGGCGGCTCACGCGACGCGATCCAGCGGATCTTCCGGCATATCTGGCGCGACGGCGAGGACGTGTCGACGCCGGCAGGTTTCGCCGCGCTGTGCGAAGCCGTCGGCTTCCCGGAAGGCGTGACGGCCGTCGAAGCCCAGCCGGTCAAGGACGCGTTGCGCGTGAACACGGATCGCGCGATCGCCGACGGCGTGTTCGGCGTGCCGACCTTCGTGCTCGACGGCGACCTGTTCTGGGGCGAGGACGCGACCGACATGTTCGTCGACTGCGCGACGTCGCGCGCGTGGCTCGATTCGCCTGAAGTGCGCCGCATCAGCGCGCTGCCCGAAGGGATCCGGCGGGGCTGACGGCGTACCGCCACCCGGGCCGCGTTGCTTCAGCCGTCGCGCCCTTCGACGAGCGCCGGCACGGCCTCGCGCATCATCGCGGCGAACCGCACGAGCCGCGACGGATAGAACTGCGCATGCGGATAAGTCAGGTAGACGGGCAGCGACGCGGCCTCCCATTCGGGGGCGAGGTGCACGAGATCGCCGCGCGCGAGATCGTCGGCGAGCATCCACGATGATCCGACGCACGCGCCGACGCCCAGCAGCGCCGCGCTGCGCAGCGCATACAGGTTCGCGGTCGTGATGCGCGGGCGGATCGCGATGCGCCGCGTGTCGCCGGTGGCCGCATGCGTCAGCGCGAGCTCGTTGCGGTAGTACGTGCGCAACGCGAGCCATGGCAGCGCGGCGAGCGCGTCCGGATCGGCCGGCACGTCGGCGCCGTTCAGTATGGACGGCGCGGCGACCACGAAACGCGGCACCTTCGTCAGCCGGATCGCGACCACGCCGGGATCGGTGGGCTCGCCGACCTAGATCGCGCAATCGATGCCGCTGCCGACGAAATCGCGCACCTCGTCCTGCAGCAGCCACTCGACCGACACGCGCGGATAGTCGCGCAGGAACTGCGCGAGCGGCGCAACGAAACGTTGCTGCCCGAACGCGTGCGGCACCGCGACGCGCAGCAGCCCGTCCGGCTCCTCCTGCGCGCCGCGCAAATCGGCCTCGAACGCCGCCCAGCTCGCCAGCAGCTCCTTCGCCTGCTTGAAGCACCGCTCGCCGTCGACGGTCAGCCGCATCGTATGGGTCGTGCGTTGCAGCAGCCGCATGCCGAGCGAACTTTCCAGCGCCTGCAGCCGGCGGCTGATCGTCGGCTGCGTGGTATGCAGCTGCACGGCGGCCGCCGACAGGCTGCCGGCCTCGACTATGCGCACGAAGGTTTCCATCAGCTCGAAGCGATAGCCCGCACCGTTCACCGGCACCGTCTGAACGCGCGGAGATCCGCCAGCAGCGCGAGAGGGAGGAGATTTTTCGGTCATTCGTGGAGCGTATAACAAATGTGCGCAAGGCGGCACTACCGTCGTCCGCCGAGTACCGCCACACTCGCGTCCAACCCTTTCTTCAACCGAGGATGCACGCGATGTCCACCCCGACCAGTCTCGACGCCGCGCCCCGCGTGGCGCATGCCCCGGCCCGCCCGGCTGCCCATTCGATGCCCGATCGCCGGCTCGTGCTGCTGCTCGCGGCCGCCGCCGGCCTCGGCGTCGCCCCGCTCTACTACGCGCAGCCGATGCTCGGCGCGCTCGCGCCCGATCTCGGCGCGTCGGCGCGGGCGATCGGCTTCGTGCCGACGCTCACGCAGCTCGGCTATGCGCTCGGCATCCTGCTGCTCGCGCCGCTCGGCGACCGCTTCGACCGGCGCCGCGTGATCGTGACCAAGGCCGCCGCGCTGGTCGTCGCGCTGCTGCTGGCCGCCGTCGCGCCGTCGCTCGGCCTGCTGCTCGCGGCGAGCTTCGCGATCGGCCTCGCCGCGACGATGGCGCAGGACGTCGTGCCGGCCGCCGCGACGCTCGCTCACGACACGCATCGCGGCCGCATCGTCGGCACCGTGATGACGGGGTTGCTGCTCGGCATCCTGCTGTCGCGCGTCGTGGCCGGATTCATCGCCGAGACGGCCGGCTGGCGCGCGATGTTCGCGCTCGCGGCCGCCAGCGTCGCCGTGATCGGCGCGGTGGCCGCACGCGGGTTGCCGCGCTTCGAGCCGACCACGCGGCTGCCGTACCGTGCGCTGATCGGCTCGCTCGGCGCGCTGTGGCGCGAGCATTCGGCACTGCGCCGCGCCGCGCTCGCCCAGGGGCTGCTGGCCGTCGGGTTCAGCGCATTCTGGTCGACGCTCGCGGTGATGCTGCACGGCGCGCCGTTCCATCTCGGCAGCGCGGCAGCCGGCGCATTCGGCCTCGCGGGCGCCGCCGGCGCGCTGGCCGCGCCGATCGCCGGACGTCTGGCCGACCATCACGGCCCCGAGCGCGTCACGCGTATCGGCATCGGCATCGCGACGGTGTCGTTCGCGTCGATGGCCGCCGCGCCGCTGATGTCGCCGCATGCGCAGCTCGTGCTGCTCGCGCTCGCGACGATCGGCTTCGATCTCGGCGTGCAGGCCACGCTGATCGCGCACCAATCGATCGTCTACCGGATCGATCCCGCGTCGCGCAGCCGTCTCAACGCGGTGCTGTTCGTCGGCATGTTCATCGGGATGGCGGCGGGCGCGGCAATCGGCAGTTCGTTGCTCGCGCAACTGGGCTGGAATGCGGTGACCGCGCTGGCCGTCGTGACGTCGCTGGCCGCGCTCGCCGTGCGGGTGTGGCGCAACTGAAGCCGCGCATCGCGTCACGCCGGCGGGCAGGCCGATGAGGCTTGCCCGCTTTTTAATTTTTTGATCGGCACACGCATGACGCTGCGCCGCCCGGCAGATTTACGCCACTCCGGCACGGCAATCACTCATTCGGCGCAAGGTCCGCACCGTCCTGCCGAATTGTCCAGTTCAACAAAATATTTTTCCGGCGCGCGTGCATGGCCGCCCGCAAACGTCGGACGATTCGACCTACCGCACCACACGGCGCTCGCCCATCCGGCCCCACCACACAGCCCCGGTTTATCAGGGGAATCCCGGTATTTTTTCGCATTTTCTTCGAAATAACGGGTGACATACTTGCCCCCCGTTGCGCTCGGTGCGAGCGCGCTTTTCGATCCAGCCGGCCGCCCGTCATGCGCGGCGCGTCCGCCCGGGTCGCACAGGACATGAACGATTTCGACACCACGATCCAGATCTTCCTCACCCACGTGACGTTCGGCCCGTTGATGAATCACGCGATCCGCGTGATCGCGGGCCTCTACACGTTCAAGGGCTTCGTGCTCGTTCCCGTGCTGTGCTGGCTGTGGTTCCAGCCCGGCCCGCATCGCGAACGGCAACGCGAACTGGTCGTCGCCACCGTCGCGAGCGGGCTCGTCGCGCTCGCCGTCGGCCGCGTGCTCGCGCAGGTGCTGCCGTTCCGCGTGCGGCCGATCTACAACCCGGACCTGCACCTGCACTTCCCGTCGGCCGGACTGCGCGCGGCGACCCTGCAGACATGGAGTTCGTTTCCGAGCGATCACGCGATGCTGTGGATGGCGATCGCGACCGGCATCTTCATCATCGCGCGCCGCGTCGGCGTCGTCGCACTGCTGTATTCGGTCGTATTCATCTGCCTGCCGCGCGCGTATCTCGGCTTTCACTACCCGACCGACCTGATCGCGGGCGCCGCGATCGGCATCGCGATCGCGTGGCTGCTGACGCGCGACGCGATCCGCTCGCGCTTCGCGCCGCAGGTGCTGGAGATGATCCGGCGCTTCCCCGCGCCGGCCTATACGCTCGCGTTCCTGCTGTGCTTCGAGTTGATCACGCAGTTCGACGAACTGCTGACGCTCGCGCAGTCGGCCACGCACACGATGTAACGGGCACCCGCGCGATGCTGCCGCTGCTGCTGTCGTTCCGTCGCCCCGGCGCGCGCTGCCGGCCATGCTCGGCGGCGGCACGCCGTGCGACGGCCGCGCCCGTCAGTCGCGATCGGGTGCGCCGAGCGGAAAGAACGAACGGTACGGCCGCGCCTCGTCGACCGCGCGCGCAAACGAAGGCCGCGCGAGCAGGCGCTTGCGGTACGCGATCACGTTCGCGAACGCCGGATCGATCCGGTGCGTCCAGTCCGCGTAGAACAGGAACGGCGCCGCGCCGCAATCGGCGAGGCTGAAACGATCGCCGGCCGCCCATTCGCGATCGGCCATCGTCTTGTCGAGCCACGCGTACGACGTATCGAGCATCGCGCGCGCGTCGGCCACCCCGCGCGCATCGCGCTCGGCTTCCGGCCGCAGCGCGTCGAACACGACCTTCTGCTGCGGCGTCGCCACGTAGTTGTCGAAGAAGCGGTCCATCGTCCGCACCTCGAGCGCGGCGCGCGGATCGTCGGGCAGCAGGCGCACGGGGCCCGGATGGGCCAGGCCGAGATACTCGATGATGATCGACGCCTCGATCACCGTGCGGCCCGCGTCGACGAGCACCGGGAAGCGCTTCAGCGGCCACAGCGCGGCCAGTTCCTGCATCGGCTTCGGATCGTCGTGCGCAAGCACGCGATAGTCGAACGGCGTGCCGTTCTCGTACAGCGCGGTCAGCACCTTCTGGCAGTAGGACGAAAAGGGATGGGCGTAAAGCGTCGGCATCATCGCGGGTCTCTCAGGGTTTCGGCGCCGCGTCAGGCGGCGCCACATGATCGGATACCTGGACGACGAACGGCGCCGGGCCGTTTCGACACCGGTCCGGATTTTTTTTCGAGGGAGCCGGCCTCGGCCGCTACGACCGGCCGTCCATCACGACGCGCCCTTCGGCGCGCCAGCGCAGCATCCCGCCACCGAGATTCGCGACCGCATCGAAGCCGGCCTGCTTCAGGATCACCGTCGCCTGCGCGGAGCGCCCGCCGGCCCGGCACACGGTCACGACCGGCCGGTCCCGCGCGATTTCGCCGGCGCGCGCGGCCAGTTCGCCGAGCGGAATCGGCGTCGCGCCGGGCAGATGACCGAGCGGGCCCGTGAATTCGTCCGGCTCGCGCACGTCGACGACCTGCACGGCCGGCAGATGATCCTCGAGCCATTGCGGATCGATTTCCCAGAAGCCGGCGAACGTATAGACGAGCGGCGCCCAGCCGGGGGCGGCCTGCGCATCGGGCGCGTTCGCGGCCACGCCGCACCGCAGGTTCGCCGGCACCGCGACGTCGATCTGGCGCGGATGCGCGAGCCCGAGATTGCGCATGTAGCCGGCGAAATCGTCTTCGCTGAGATCGCCGCCGAGGCGCGGGTTGAAGCGCCGCTCCTCGCCGACGCTCGTCACCGTGAGCCCGCGATAGTCGTGCGCCGGATACAGCAGGCACGCGGCCGGCAGCGTGAAGAGCCGGCCGTGCACCGCGCGATACAGCGCGCGCGGGTCGCCCTGCTGGAAGTCGGTGCGGCCGGTGCCGCGGATCAGCAGGCAATCGCCGGTGAACGCCATCGATTCGTCGTCGAGCACGAGGCTGATGCAGCCGTTCGTGTGGCCGGGCGTCGCGCGCACGGTCAGGTAGCGCGCGCCGAACGCGCAACGGTCGCCGTCGTTCAGGTAGCGGTCGGCGCCTTGCGCGCCGCTCGCCGCCGAGATCGCGATCGCGCTGCCCGTGTGCTGCTTCAGCAGCCACGCGCCCGTCACGTGATCGGCGTGCACGTGCGTGTCGACGGTCGCGACGAGCCGCAGCCCGAGTTCGTCGAGCAGCGCCGCGTCGCGGCGCACCTGCTCGAACACGGGATCGATCAGCAGCGCTTCGCGCGATGCGCCGTCGGCGAGCAGATACGTGTACGTCGACGACTGCGGGTCGAAAAGTTGCCGGAAGATCATTGCTTTATTGCTCCGTCGCGTGTTCTTCAGTGAGGTGTAGTCGGATCGGCACACTGCATGGCGTCGTCAGGGGCCTGCGCCGGCACGACGACATCGCCGCCGCGCGAGCGGCATCGCGCACATTCATACAGCGTAGATCAAAATGCCCGCGCCGCCGCGCCCCATGCGCGGCAACCGATTCCGACGACGAATCGCGCACCGCCGAACGACGTGCCGCGCCGGGACGGCAACGCACGCTGCCTTACACTACGGCCTGTTCTCGTCCCCGATCACAGGAATTGCTCCCGACATGTCGATGACGATCGATCCGAAGCAGGCCGCCGCGCTGCTGGCCGTCGCCGACACCGGCAGCTTCGAGCAGGCGGCCGTGCGCCTGCACGTGACGGCGTCCGCCGTCACGCAGCGGGTCCGCGCGCTGGAAGCGAGCCTCGGCACGCCGCTCGTGCTGCGCACGCGGCCGTGCCGCCCGACAGTGGCCGGGCAGCGCGTGCTGCAGCATCTGCGCCGCGTCGCGCTGCTGCAGGCCGACCTCCAGAGCACGCTCGCGGCCGAGCGCGAATCGCCGATCTCCGTGACGATCGCGCTGAACGCCGACAGCCTCGGCACGTGGTTCCTGCCCGCGCTGACGTCGGTACTCGCGGGCGAGCGGATCCTGTTCGAACTGATCGTCGAGGACCAGGACCACACGTTCGCGCTGCTCGAAAGCGGGATGGCGGTCGGCTGCGTGACAACCGAGCCGAAGCCGATGCGCGGCTGCCTCGCGACGCCGCTCGGCACGATGCGCTACCGGCTGCTCGCAGCCGCCGCGTTCGCGGTGCGCTGGTTTCCACGCGGGCTGAACCGCACGAGTGCGCGCCACGCGCCCGTCGTCGCGTATTCGCGGCGCGACACGCTGCAATCGTCGTTTCTGAAGGAAAAGTTCGGGTTGCCCGAAGGCGCGTATCCATGCCACTACGTGCCGGGCACCCATTCGCACTTCGCGGCGGTACGGCACGGGCTCGGCTACGCGATGGTGCCGGAGCCACTGATCGGCACCGCGCCGCTCGATGCGCAAGGGCTCGTCGATCTCGCGCCCACGCATCCGACCGACGTCACGCTGTACTGGCACGCGTGGACCGTGCAGTCGCCGACGATGGCGTCGCTGTCCGCGCGGGTGGTCGAAGCGGCGCGCCGGCTGCTCGCGCCGTTGCCGTGACGCGCCGGCCGGCGCGCGGGCGATCGACACGGCCGGCGCGGTGCGCACTGCGGCGAGAAAAGTCGGCCGCGCCGCCTATACTTTTTCCATCGGCCTCGCGAACGCGCCGCGCGGCCGATCATCCAGGTCCGGCCGTTCCCTTTCGTGTGAGGAGAACATCATGTCCCGCCGCTATATCGATTGCCGCGAGTTTCCCAGCGCGATGCATTGCTCGGTCGCCATTTCGGCCGACTCCGACAACGAACTGCTCGAGGCCGCCGTGCAACATGCGGTCTCGGTACACCAGCACACCGACAGCGCCGAACTGCGCACGCAACTGAAATCGCTGTTCCACGACGGCACGCCGCCCGTCGACACGCCGTCGCAAGCGTAATCCGCCCGCGCGGTAACGATCGACCGCCTACATGCCGCGTCGTCCCTCGGGGTTTTGCGTCATGCCACGTCGCGCCGGCCCGTCGCCGGCCGGCGCATTCCGCTTCACGCGCGACGCTGCGCGAAATACGCGCCGACCGCGTCGATGAACGTGTCGATGTCCGCGCGCGACACGTCGCAGTGCGTGACGAAGCGGGACGCATACAGCATCTGCGTGAGGATGCCGCGTTCCTTGAGCCACGCCTCGAGCGGCGCGCAATCGGCTTCGGGGAATTGCGCGAACACCATGTTCGTCGCATGCGACAGCACCTTCACCGAATCGATGCGCGCGAGGCCGGCCGCGAGATGCGCGGCATTCGCATGATCGTCCGCGAGCCGCTCGACGTTGTGATCGAGCGCATACAGGCACGCCGCCGCGAGAATGCCCGACTGCCGCATCCCGCCGCCCAGCACCTTGCGCCAGCGCTGAGCGCGCTCGATCAGCGCACGGCTGCCGACCAGCACCGAGCCGACCGGCGCACCGAGCCCTTTCGAGAAGCAGATCGACACGGTGTCGAACGGCGCGCACAGCTCGGCGATCGGGCGCCCCGACGCGACGGCCGCGTTGCACACGCGCGCGCCGTCGAGGTGCGTCGACAAGCCGCGGCCGCGCGCGAACGCGACGGCTTCCTGCACATAACCTTCCGGCAACACCTGGCCGCCGATCGTGTTTTCGAGCGCGAGCAGGCGCGTGCGGGCAAAGTGATTGTCGAGCGGCTTGATCGCCGCGGCGATCTTCGCGAGCGGCAGCGTGCCGTCCGGCGCGTTCTCGATCGGTTGCGGCTGGATGCTCCCGAGCACGGCCGCGCCGCCGCCTTCGTACTTGTAGGTGTGCGCGAGCTGGCCGACGATGTACTCGTCGCCGCGCTCGCAATGCGACATCAGCGCGGCCAGGTTGCTCTGCGTGCCGCTCGGGAAGAACAGGCCGGCTTCCTTGCCGGCCCGCTCGGCCGTCACCGCCTGCAGACGCAGGACGGTCGGGTCGTCGCCCCAGACGTCGTCGCCAGTTTCGGCGGCGGTCATTGCGGCCAGCATCGCCTGGCTCGGACGTGTCACGGTATCGCTGCGTAAATCGATCATCACTGTGCCCTGGGTAAACGCGAGCCGGAACCGATGCGCCCGGCCCTGCCGAAACGAAGCTGAGAGTGTACGCAATTCGCGCGGCGCCTGCCGGCCGCCGCCGCGCGCGCCGATTCCGGACGCGCGACGTCGTTCCGATGACGCGACGCGCCATATTGACGCACGTGCGTCAGACCGCCACGCCGCGGCCGCACGCGCGGCGAACGGCCTTCTTGATACGAATCAAAGATTTACCGCGAAACCGGGCGCGATGGGCTGGACATCTGCGACGAGTTGGCGCATTTCGCGGTGCAACATCGCGGCCCATACTCCAGCCAACCCCGACGCCAGTCCGCCGGGGTCCGTCGGCACCCGCCGGCGGGTATCGTCAAGCCTCGGTCAACTGGTATGGACACCGCACTTTCGGCCCTCGATCTGGCCCGCCTGCAATTCGCGTTCACCGTCTCCTTTCACATCGTCTTCCCGGCACTGAGCATCGGCCTCGCCAGCTTCATCGCCGTGCTCGAATACCGCTGGCTCAAGACCGGCAAGCAGTACTACAAAACCCTCTGCCTGTTCTGGTCGAAGATCTTCGCGGTCGCGTTCGGGATGGGCGTCGTGTCCGGCGTCGTGATGAGCTATCAGTTCGGCACCAACTGGTCGGGCTTCTCGAGCTTCGCCGGCGCCGTCACCGGTCCGCTGCTGATGTACGAGGTCATGACCGCGTTCTTCCTCGAGGCCGGCTTCCTCGGCATCATGCTGTTCGGCTGGAACCGCGTGAGCCCGCGCGCGCACTTCGGCGCGACGCTGATGGTCGCGATCGGCACGCTGATTTCGACGTTCTGGATCCTCGCGTCGAACAGCTGGATGCAGACGCCGCAGGGCTTCGAGATCGTCGACGGCCGCGTCGTGCCGACCGACTGGTTCGCGATCATCTTCAACCCGTCGTTCCCGTACCGCCTGTTCCACATGGCGATCGCCGCGTTCATCGTCGCCGCGCTGGTGGTGGCAGCGACGGGCGCGTGGCACCTGCTGAAGGGCCGCCGCGACAAGGGCGTGAAGAAGATGTTCTCGATGGCGCTGTGGCTGCTGCTGGTGCTCGCGCCGCTGCAGGCCGTGATCGGCGACCAGCACGGCATCAACACGCTGAAGCATCAGCCCGCGAAGATCGCCGCGATCGAGGGGCTGTGGGAAACCGAAAAGGGCGGCACCGCGCTCAACCTGTTCGGCATTCCGGACATGAAGGCCGAAACGACCCGCTACGCGGTGAAGGTGCCGCACCTGGGCAGCCTGATCCTCACGCACAGCTGGGACGGCGAGATCCGCGGGCTGAAGGATTTCCCGCCGCAAGACCGCCCGAATTCGACGGTCGTGTTCTGGAGCTTCCGGATCATGGTCGGCCTCGGCTTCGCGATGATCGGCCTCGCCGCGCTCGCGTGGCTGCTGCGCCGCCGCGGCCGCCTGTATGAATCGAAGTGGTTCCAGCGCTTCGCGCTCGTGATGGGCCCGACCGGGTTCGTGTCGCTGCTCGCGGGCTGGGTGACGACCGAAGCCGGCCGCCAGCCGTGGGTCGTGTATGGCGTGATGCGCACCGCGCAGGCCGTGTCGCCGCTGTCGGTGCAGCAGGTGAGCCTGTCGATGATGACGTTCGTGATCGTGTACTTCCTCGTGTTCGGCACCGGCGTGTACTACATGCTGAAGCTGATGAAGGCCGGCCCGGCGCTGCCCGACGTCAAGCACGACGCGAAACACGATCTGCCCGATACGCGCCCCGATCACACCGCGCGCCGCCCGATGTCGGCCGTCGACGAGCTGATCGAGACCGTCTGAGCCCATCCCATTCGCATACGAGAAAACCTATGGACGTCACCGTAATCTGGGCCGCGATCATCGCATTGGGGCTCTTCATGTACGTCGTGCTCGACGGCTTCGACCTCGGCATCGGCATCGTCTTCCCGTTCTTCCCGGACGAGAAGGAACGCGACCTGATGATGAACACCGTCGCCCCTGTGTGGGACGGCAACGAGACGTGGCTCGTGCTCGGCGGCGCCGGGCTGTTCGCGGTGTTTCCGATCGTCTATTCGACGGTGCTGTCGGCGCTGTATCTGCCGCTGATCTTCATGCTGGTGTGCCTGATCTTCCGCGGCGTGTCGTTCGAGATCCGCGCGAAGGCGCGACGCACGAAGCAGCTGTGGGATCTCGCGTTCATCGGCGGCTCGGCCGGCGCGACGCTGTTTCAGGGCATCGCGCTCGGCGCGTTCCTGCAGGGCATCGACGTGAAGGACGGCGTGTACGCCGGCGGCGCGTTCGACTGGCTCACGCCGTTCAGCCTGCTGACGGGCCTCGGCCTGATCGTCACGTACGCGCTGCTCGGCTGCTGCTGGCTCGTCGCGAAGACCGAAGGCGACCTGCAGCGCCGCCTGCATCGCGTCGTGTGGCCGCTGACCGTCGTGCTGCTCGGCTTCATCGCGGTCGTCAGCCTGTGGACGCCGCTGCAGGACCCGGCCATCGCGCAGCGCTGGTTCGATTCGGGGCTGTTCTGGCGTCTGCTGCCGGTGCCGTTCCTGGTGGCCGCGTGCGCGGTGTGGATGCGCCGCGCGGTGCGCGGCCGGCACGACATGACGCCGTTCCTGCTCGCGCTGGCGCTGGTGCTGCTCGGCTACGTCGGCCTGCTCGTCACGCTATTCCCGTACGCGATTCCGCAGACGATGACGATCTGGGAAGCGGCGGCGCCGCGTTCGAGCCAGACCTTCACGCTGGTCGGCGCAGCGGTTATCCTCCCGATCATCATCGCCTACACGACGATGGGTTACTGGGTATTCCGAGGCAAGGTGCGCCATGAAGACCAGCATTACTACCACCACTGATTCCGCCGATCGCCCGCCCGAGGCGCCACGGCCGCGGATGCGCGGCTGGATGTGGTTCGTCGTTCTGTGGGCGGGCGGCGTGATCGGCGCCGTCACGCTCGGCTATGCGTTCAAGATCTTCATGAACCTGACGCTGTTTGCGGTGAAGTAGGCCGGAGCGGCCGCCCGGTCGAACGATGGACCGGGCGGCCGTTTTGTCGTCGACGGCATGCCGCTTCAGCCGCATGCAGCCAGCGCCGCAATATCGAGGAACCTCCGGCCGACATGTGCTGCCCGGCTACGGGCTCTGCCGCACCACACCCAGTTTGAGCCCCAGCATGCCGAAGATGCGATTCATCGTCTGTACCGTCCCGTCACTGCGGCCCTGTTCGATATCCTGAATCGTCTTGGTCGACACGCCTGCGAGCTTCGCCATCTCGGCGCTCGTCAGCCGCATCGTCTTCTTCAGATGGCGCACCGATTCGCGCAACGACCACTCGGGATGCGCGAGAACGTCCTCGATTGCCTGGCGCGGCAGCGCAAGCTGTTCGGGGAGCGACATCGCGTTATAGCGTTTGTCCATTTCAGCAGAAATCTATACAAATCGCGCCTAACTTGGCCCGCAAATTATGTAGATATCTGCCGAAATGCCCGGTATCGGCATGCTTGTCAGCGGAAAATATTGCGCTGTCGCTTGCGCCCTACCCCCGCCCGCGCAACGCCGCCTCGATCTTGCGATCGGTCTTGTACTGGCTCAGCGCATACACGGACCAGATCGCGGCCGGCAGCCAGCCGATGATCGTGATTTGAAGGATGAGACAGATGATCCCCGCGATCGGGCGACCGATCGTGAAGAACTGGAACCACGGGAGCAGCAGGGCAAGCAGAAGGCGCATGAACGATCCTCTCGGTACGTCGTTGAACGGGTGATACCCGGCCAATATGGCCGGTTGCGCGCCCCGTTTCAAGCCCGGGCACGACGCGCGCCGGGCGAAGCGCCGGGCCGATGCCCTCGCCCACGCCGAACCGGCCAGCCCCTGCGCGACACGCGCGACACCGCGACGAGCGCGATGCCCGTCGCCGCCCATGAAGGCGTCGCAATCCACGGCCCTCGCGTGCGCCGGCCCCGCGCGGACGGATTTTTTTTCGGCTTGGCCCGCGACTATTGGCGTGTAATAAAGGGTTTTCCCTGACCCGGAGCACGAGTATGTCGACCCTGGAAGCCCTCCGGTTCGTGCTGGACGATGCACGTACCCCCGAAATCATTCGCCATCACGTCGTCGACGCGCTGCAGTACGCGCTGCGCAACTACGGACAGGTGTTCACCGCGAAGGAAGTCGAATGGCTGACGCAGTGGGACGACGCACGTCTGCCGCTGGCCGCGAGGAAGGAGCTGGACAAGCGCGAACCGGCGATCGCCAGCCGCTGAAAAAAGCCGCCGCGCCCGACGGGTGCGGGCGCGGCGGCGGATGACGGTTGGCGATAACGCTTACTGCAGCCCGAAGTCGACGCGGGTCGTCGCGCCCTTGTCCGAGATGCCCTTCGCGTCGAGCTTCGGCGCGACGACGAACATGCGGCTCGAATCGATCTTGCCGTCGAGATACTGGCGCACGGCCTGCGCGCGCTGCTGCGCGAGCGCACGCAGCGCGTTGTCGTCGGCGGGCGCGTGATCGGCGAGCGCCTGCTTCATGTCCGCATCGGGCAGCGTCTTCTGCAGGCCGACGAGGTTGCGCGGCTTCTTGAAGTCGGCGGCCTTGTACGCGCGCGTCAGGTATTTCGAGTATTCGGCCTTGTCGACCTTCACCGACATCGGGTCGATGCTTTCGCCCTGGCCGATCACGTCCTTCAGCTTCTGCTGACGCACCAGCCGCTCGACGTACGCGTCGCGCAGCCCCGGGGTGTCCTGCGCCGGATCGACGCGGCCGATCAGGTCGAGGCGGATCGACGGCTTCTCGGTCAGCATCTTCACGACCGTGTCGAGCTTCTTCTCCTGCGCGTCGGTCAGCACATACGAACCCGGCGCGAACTCGACGTAGCCGAGATCCTCGCCGCCGCCCCCGCCGAACGCATTCGCGAGCAGCGTGAACGGCGACGTGACGGCCTTCGCGATCAGGTTCAGCACCGCGCGCCAGATCAGCCCGCCGACGCTGAATTCCGGATTCGACAGCGAACCCGACACCGGCAGGTTCACGTCGATCTGGCCGCGCGTGTTCTTCAAGAGCGAGATCGCGAGCTTCACCGGCAGCTTCGTCGCCGTGTCGTTCTCGATGTGGTCGCCGAACGTCAACTGGTCGATGAAGATGTGGTTGTTCGCCGACAGCTGATCGTTCGCGAGCTGGTAGTGCAGATCGACGTTGAGCTTGCCCTTCGTGATCGGATAGCCCGCGTACTTCGCCGAATACGGCGTCAGGTTGGTCAGCTCGATGTCGTGCGCGGTTGCCGTGAGGTCGAGCGCCGGCTTCTCGATCAGCGGGTTCACCGAGCCCTTGATCGTGATCGGCCCGTTGCCCGCGAGGTTCGCGGCGACGTCGACCGGCGCGGACGTCGTCGAATCCGTGCCGAACGCGCCGACCGTGCCCTTGATCGCGACGAGGTTCGCCGTGTAGTTCGGCTTGATGAAGTTGTCCGTATACGTGACGCGGCCGTTCTGCAGCACCAGTTCGCCGAAGTGCATCCGCACCGGGTTCCGCGGCTGCGGCGCGGCCTTCACGACCACCGTCGCCGACGCGGCGGCCGGCACGGACGCCTGCTGCGCGGCCGCGGCCGATGCGGCCTGCGCGGCGGCCGGCGGCGTCACGCCCGGCGACAGCGGCACCGGCTCGCCCTTGCTCGCGTCGCGCGTGAGCGACTGCGCGGGGCCCGTTTCCTTCGCGACCACGTCCTTCAGGTTCAGCCGGCCCTGCGCGTCGAGCAGCACGCGGCCGTAGAAGTTCGAGAACGTCACGCGCGCGGCGTCGACGTCGGTGCCCTTCTCGTCGTAGTTCGCCTTCAGGTTCGACAGCGCGAGCGAGCGCCAGCCGGCGAACGGGTCGGAAGTCGCCTTGTCGAGCATCCGCACGTCGACCAGCGCGACGTCGCCGCGATAGGTCGCGCGCGGCGTGTCCTTCACCTGCGCGAACGTCAGGTTGCCCTGCGCGTTGAGCAGCGCGCTGGCGATCGTCGCGTTCAGCGCGCTGCCGAAGTACGGCTCGAACGCGGCCGCGTCGAGGCGGTTGCCGTTGATCTTCAGGCCGAGCTTCAACGGCTGCGCGGTCACGTCGCCCGACACGTTCAGCGAGCCCTTGCGGTTCAGCGTCGCCTTCAGCTGCACGGGCAACGGCTTCGTCAGGTCGTCGCTGATCTTCTGCACCGACAGGTCGAGCGGCTTGATCGCGAGCTTCACCGGGCGCGGCGTCGACAGGTCGGTGAAGTTCGCCGCAGCGTCCTTCACGTTCAGCGCATCGATCCGGTAGTGCCACGACGGCGCGGCGGCCTGCGCCTTGCGCGCGACCGTGCGCGGCGGCACCGCCGCCTGCGCGGGTTCGGCCAGCGCCGCGAGGTCGATCTTGCCGTCCTTCAGGCGCTTCACGTCGAGCGCGAGCCCGCTCGCGTCGACGCTGGCGATCTCCGCGGTGCGCGCGGCGACGTCGACCTTCGCGATCTTCGCGGTTGCGTCGGGCAGGACGATGGCCGGCGCCTTGTTGTCCGGCGTGGCGATCTTCAACGATTTCAGGCTGACCGTGCTGTCGGCGACTTCCGCGGCGAGCGGCGTCTTGCCCCAGTCGGTCTTCGCGTTGACGGTCGCGCCGAGCGTGCCGTCGAGCACGCGCGCGCGCGTCGCCTCGCCAAGGTACGGCTGCAGCGCGGGCAGCGCGAGCGCGGCCACCGCCAGCTTCGTGTCGGCCTGCTTCGCCGCGAGGTTGAACGCGCCTTCGACCTTCACGTCGCCGCCGCGCGACAGCGACGTCGACAGCGTGTATTTCGCGGGCGTCTTGCCCTGCAGCGAGAAGCCGTCGAGCGTCGCGGCGAGCTTCGTCAGCGAGATCGCGGTCGGCGTCGCCGGCACGCGGTCGTCGACGTTGATCGTGCCGCCGTCGATCGCGACATGGCGAATCGTCAGGTCGAGCGGCGGCGCTGCCTTCGCGGCGGCGCCGCCTTCGGCCTTCGCGCCGCTGGCGGCGGCGACGGTGGCACCGGACGCACCGGACGCACCGGAAACGGCGGCGGCCGACGCGGCCGGCTTGCCGGTTTCGGCCTTCGGCGCGGCGGCCGGCTGCACGACGAGCTTCTCGACGTTCAGCACGCCCTGCTTGTCGCGCGACAGGTCGACCACCGGCTGGTCGAGCCGGATCTCGTCGAAGTGCATCGCGTTGCGCAGCGGCTCGAGGCCGGCCGCCGCGACGTGCACGCCGCGCGCGGCGAACAGCGGCGCCGACGCGCGGTCGGTCACCTTCGCGTCGTTCAGGTCGACGGTGCCCGACACGCGCAGCGCGGGCGTCTCGCCGCTCATCACGAAATTGACCGTGAGGTTGCTGCTCAGCAGGCCGCTCGTCACGGCCACCGGCAGCTTCGCCGGCACGTACGAGATCAGCTTCGGCACGTCGAGCCGGTCGAACTTCAGCGCGATCTCCGATTCGCGCGACTGCGCGAACGGCTTGGTCTTGCCGTCGATCGAGATCGGGCTGCCGTCGAAGCGCGCACGCAGCTTCGGCTCGACGAAGATGTCCGTCTTCGAGGCCAGCGTCGCGATGTACGGAATGCCGAGCGTCCAGTGGTCGACGACGTGCTTTTCGTTCAGCAGGCGATCGTCGAAATCGATCCGGCCGTCGTTGACCTGGATGTTCGACACCGAGAACTGCGTCGGCTTGCTGTCGGGCGTCGGCGACGGCGACGAGAACTTCTCGATCAGGTCGGTGAAGTTGAAGCGCTGCGCGTCGTAGCGGACGACGTGAAAGCGCGGCGAATCGAGCCGGATTTCGTTGACGATCGGCGCGCCGCGGAACAGCGACGACCACGACGGCCTCACGACGAGCTTGCCGATGTCGATGAAGTCGCCCTGGCCGCCGCGCTCGCCGAGGTGGATGCCTTCGGCTTCGAGGTTCAGCGTGTACGGGTTCAGTGCGATGCGCTGGATCGTGGCCGGCCGGTCGAGCTGCTTGCTCAACTGCTGTTCGGCGACATGGCGGATCAGCGGCGGCGCCGCGAAGAAGCCGAGTAATCCGAATAAAACGAGGAAGATCAGCACGCCGATGCCGATACGCCGGGTCCGGCGCGAGCGTGCAACGCCGCCGAGGGCATGGAGGGTCGAGGGTAAGGTTTCTTTGTCTGCGCTTGCCATGCTTGAATGCCTCGGGAATGGATGCCGGGCCGCGCCGGAAAACCGGGCGGCCGCGCACGCTATCCCGAAAGTATAGGCTCAGGAGGTGGCGGTACGGCGGTCGGGCGCCGCCGCCGCGCCCGGCGGCCGGACAACGGCGGCGGTCAACCGGTCATTTCCGGACGATGGCGGGCGGCATCCACGACCCGTCGCTCGCTTGCGGCTTCGGCGCGTACAGGCGCAACGCGAGCGCGAAATCGGTACGCGGCGCCGGCAGCCAGTTCGCCGCATGCGTACCGCCCGGCGACGCCGATACGACGACGTCGATCGAACCGTCACGGTTGCGGCGCAGCCGGTCGCGATCGCCGAGCGAGCGGCGCGCCGACCCGACGTCGGGCAGCGCGCCGTTGGTCGTGTACGGCGTGAGCGTCCAGAACGCGCGCACCGGCGGCAGCGCACCCGGCGCGAAATGCAGCACGTAGCGGTTTGCACCGTTCAACGCATGGCCGTCGCTGTCGACGCGGGTGATCGCGAGCGTTTCGTCGTCGCGCGTCGCGGTGCCGAATTGCGTGTAGGCCGCGTACGCGCGCAGCGCGTAGTCCTGGCCGTACTTGCCGGCCGTGTCGCCGATCCAGGTCCAGCCGTTCGCGTTCAGCAGGTTCGACGGCGGCGTCGCGAGCCGCGCGCGCGCCTCGGCGACGCCGGCCGTCGCGGCCGTGAGACGGTCGCCCGTCCACAGCACCGGGTAGCCGGCCGTCACGCCGATGTCGGCGAGCGATTCCTGCGCGTGCGCGTCGTCGGCCGGCGGCGGATTGTCCTGCAGCGCCCGCGCGAAGCGCGTGAAGAACGCCTTCGGATCGAGCGCGGCCACCTGCTCGGCCGGCGTGCCGCCGCCCACCGCTTCGAACGGCGCGCTGCCCGCATGGACCGCCACCGACGCGCCGCGCTCGGCGCCGGTGTAGACGGACAGCGGCACCACGCGGATCGCGCGCTGCAGTTTCTTCACGTTGGTCAGGTCGCGCCCGCCGCTCGTCTGCAGCCGCACTTCGAGCCACGCATTGGCGGACGGCACGTCGACGCGCAGCACGCCCTTCGGCAGCGTGCCCTGCCAGTCCTTCGCGGCGAAGGCAATCGTTTGCGATCGCCCGGCGCCACGGGGGCCGCGCGCCGCGACGCTCGACGACGACCACAGCACGTTCGTCCACATGTCGAGCGCGCGTGCGTCCCAGTAGCGGCCGCGCGTGTCGGGCAGCGTGACGATCACGGGTTCGGCGGCGACGTCGAGCCAGCCGGTGGAGTCGAGCGTGTCGACGCCCGGCAGCGGCGGGTTGACCGCACCGACCGGCGGCAGCGCCTGCGCGTGGCGCAGCGTGTTGAGCGGCGCCTGCCCCGGTTGCGCACCGTCGCCGCCCGTCGCCGCTTCCTTCGCGACGTCCATCAGCACGAGCGGATACGCATAGATATAGGAGTCGGCGACTTCCGCGCGCATCCAGCCGGTTTTCCGCTGGATCGCGTCTGGTTGCGACGCGCATCCTGCAAGCAATGCCGCCATCGCCAGCGACGCGCACGCGCGTCGCAGGGAAACTGATTCTCGCTGGTTTTCAATCATCGATTACTGGCCGAATATCGTTCTTTTCAGTCAACGCCTTGTTCGTCTCGCGAACGCGAACAAGGCACCCCAGCGTGCCCGGATGACCGTCTCGCAACGTTTCGTCACGGTGGGCGCTGATGTCAGGCCGGTATCATAGCGCCTAAGGGCATCCCCCAATATGCCGAATAACGGGCGAAACGCTAGTTGAACCGTCAAAAAATCTGAAATAGTTCGCCGGATTCAGCAAAAATCCGGAATAGCGCCGGCACCCTCAGCCAGTTGCCCGTAAACGCCTCGCGAGCGCCAAGCTTGGTCCTCAGCGCGCACCGGCTTTCCGTCTGGAAGCCGGGCGATCGCTTTTTCCGTGTTGTGACACCCTGTGTGCATCGACTTGCGCCACATCGCCGCCGGTACTTGACCTTACCATCATGGGAATGTTGATACTGGAACCATCCGCGGCACGAACCGCGCTTTTGGGGAATCCGACATGACTGAACCACTCGCCTCCGCGGCGCTGCAAACGATCGAGCTGAGCGTCGACGGCATGCATTGCGGCGGTTGCACGGGCCGCGTGCAGCGCGCGCTGGCCGCCGTGCCGGGCGTCGTCGATGCGGCGGTCGATCTCGACGCGCATGCGGCGACGGTTACCGCGCAGGAAGCGGTCGAGCCCGGCCGGCTCGTCGACGCGATCGGCGAGGCCGGCTACCGCGCAACCGTGCGCGAAGCGGTAACCGAAACGGTCGCGGCCACGCCTTCGTCGGAGAACGCGCCACACGCGGCGCCGCCGCCTGCGCCGGTTGCCGCCGCGACGATCGAACTCGACATCGACGGCATGACCTGCGCGTCATGCGTGTCACGCGTCGAGAAGGCGCTCGCGAAGGTGCCGGGCGTCACGCGCGCATCGGTCAACCTCGCGACCGAACGCGCGACGGTCGACGCATCGGCCGGCGTTTCGGCCACCCAATTGGCGGACGCCGTGAAGCAGGCCGGCTATGGCGCGACGCCGGCTGTGTCGGACACCGTCGTCCCGGCCGCCGCGCCCGCGAACATCGAACTCGACATCGGCGGCATGACCTGCGCGTCATGCGCCGGCCGCGTCGAAAAAGCGCTCGCCGCCGTGCCGGGCGTCGCGCGCGCGACGGTCAATCTCGCGACCGAGCGGGCGTCGGTGCACGGCGCCGGCGCACTCGATGCCGCCACGTTGATCGCCGCAGTCACCACGGCCGGCTACCGTGCATCGCTTCCCGCCGCCTCGCCCGCCGGCGCAACGATCGGCGCCGATGCACGACCGGCCGGCCCCGCGCAGGACCCCGACGCACGCAAGCGCCGCGAAGCGATCCGCGAACGCAACCTCGTGATCGCGGCCGCCGTGCTGAGCGCGCCGCTCGTCGCGCCGATGCTCGCCGCGCCGTTCGGCATCGACCTGATGCTGCCCGGCTGGCTCCAGCTCGTGCTCGCATCGATCGTGCAGTTCGGATTCGGCGCGCGCTTCTACCGCGCGGCGTGGCATGCGGTGAAGGCGCGCACCGGCAACATGGACCTGCTGGTCGCGCTCGGCACGTCGGCCGCGTACGGGCTGAGCCTGTGGATGCTGCTGCGCGATCCCGCGCATCCCGGCCATCTGTATTTCGAGGCGTCGGCCGTCATCGTCACGCTCGTGCGCTTCGGCAAGTGGCTCGAATCGCGCGCGAAGCGCCAGACCACCGACGCGATCCGCGCGCTGAACGCGCTGCGCCCCGACCGTGCGCGCGTCGTCGAGCACGGGGTCGAACGCGACGTGCCGCTGTCGCAGGTGCGCGTCGGCACGCACGTCGGCATCCGGCCCGGCGAGCGCGTGCCCGTCGACGGGCGGATCGTGTCGGGCCGCTCGCACATCGACGAATCGCTGATCACCGGCGAAAGCCTGCCCGTGCCGAAGGACGACGGCGATGCCGTCACGGCCGGCTCGATCAACGGCGAAGGCGCGCTCGTCGTCGAAACCACCGCGATCGGTGCTGAAACGACGCTCGCGCGCATCATCCGCCTCGTCGAATCCGCGCAGGCCGAGAAGGCGCCGATCCAGCGGCTCGTCGATCGCGTCAGCGAGGTCTTCGTGCCTGCGATCCTCGGCATCGCGGTGCTGACGCTCATCGGCTGGCTGCTCGCCGGCGCCGGGATGGAAACCGCGATCCTCAACGCGGTCGCGGTGCTCGTGATCGCGTGTCCGTGCGCGCTCGGTCTCGCGACGCCCGCCGCGATCATGGCCGGCACGGGCGTCGCGGCCCGGCACGGCGTGCTGATCAAGGACGCGCAGGCGCTCGAGCTCGCGCAGCGCACGACCGTGATCGCGTTCGACAAGACCGGCACGCTGACCGAAGGCAAACCGTCCGTGACGGCGTTCGACGCCGTCGGCGTGCCGCGCGACGAAGCGCTCGCGCTCGCCGCGGCCGTGCAGCGGCAGAGCGACCATCCGCTTGCGCGAGCCGTGGTTTCCGCGCATGAGGCGGAGGTGGCCACACATGGCGGTGCGGCTGCGTCGGTCGTCGCGACCGACGCGCGCGCGGTGGCCGGGCGCGGCGTGGAAGCACACGTCGGCAGACAGCGGCTCGCGCTCGGCAGCACGCGCTGGCGCGACGAACTCGGCATCGCGGCGCCGTCGGCGCTCGACGCGCGCGCGGCGGAACTCGAACGCGCCGGCAACACGATCTCGTGGCTGATGCGTGCCGATGCGCCGCGCGCGGTGCTCGCGCTGATCGCATTCGGCGATACCGTGAAGCCGGGCGCCCGGGACGCGATTGCAGCGCTGGCGGCGCGCGGCGTCGCGAGCGCCCTCGTGACGGGCGACAACCACGGCAGCGCGGCGGCCGTCGCGGCGGCGCTCGGCATCGGCGAAGTGCACGCGCAGGTGCTGCCCGACGACAAGGCGCGCGTCGTCGCGGAACTGAAGCGCACGCACGGCGGGATCGTCGCGATGGTCGGCGACGGAATCAACGACGCGCCCGCGCTGGCCGCGGCGGACGTCGGCATCGCGATGGCGACCGGCACCGACGTCGCGATGCACACGGCCGGCATCACGCTGATGCGCGGCGACCCGGCGCTCGTCGCCGACGCGATCGACATCTCCAAACGCACGTATCGCAAGATCCAGCAGAACCTGTTCTGGGCGTTCGTGTACAACCTGGTCGGCGTGCCGCTCGCCGCGCTCGGGTTGCTGAACCCGGTGATCGCGGGTGCGGCGATGGCGTTTTCCAGCGTCAGCGTCGTGACCAACGCGTTGCTGTTGCGGAGATGGAAAGGCCGCGCGCGTTGAGGCGGCAGGCGGTGATTGCCGGATGGCCGAACGGGGCGTTGGGCGTTGGGCCAACGGGAAGGATAAGGAAGCGGGCCGGTGTTGGCCGGCTATGCGGCGCGCCGAACCGGCAGCACGTGAGGACGCACCCGGGCCGACGGATTCAGCCCGACACGACCGGCTTGATCAACGTCGTGGTAATCGGTACGAACCCACACGCGCGATACAGCGCACGCGCCGCCGCGTTGTGATTGAACACCGACAGCCCGATCTCGGTGACGCCGTACCGGCGCGCCTCGGCGTCGAGCGCTCCGAGCGCGCGCGTGGCCCAGCCCTGGCGGCGCCGGGACGGAACGATGTCGAGGTCGTAGATGAACAGCGTACGGTTCGGCCCTTCGGGCACGATCGCGTACCAGAGGTCGCCCACCGTGTCGCCGGTGGCGGCGTCGATGAGCGTGACGAGGGTCTGGCCGGCAGTCAGCAGGCCGTCCGGCAGCAGCGTGTCGAAACAGGCGCGCGCACGGTCGGCCGCGTCTTCGACAGCATTTTGCCCGGAAGAAACGAGATCGCGCGCGTAGCCGTCGATGGCTCGCGTGCGGTACGCGTGGAATTCGCCGGCCGTCATCGGCCGCATCTGCAGCATGGCCCGGTCGCCGTGAACGGAATCGGACTTCCAGTGTAGCGGGACACTCGCACCGGCGCGCGACGCAGCGGCGGAAACGGGCAGGCAGGGACGCAGCGCGCCGAATCAGCGAATCAGCGAATCAGCGAATCAGCGACGGTACACGACGATCGGCACGAGGTGCGCACGGCGCACGCGCTCGGCTTCCGCATGACGCGCGGCGTACGAGTAGTCGGCGTCGAGCGGCAGGTGCGGGGACACGAACAGGTCGTCGATCTTTTGCAGCAGGGCGAGGATGAAGCTCATGTGAGACTCCTGACAGACGTGGCTAGGGTTTTCCCTTAGATGACCTCCATTCTAAGGGTTTTCCCTGAACTCTGCCAGTGAGCTGCATCGGTTTGCCGCACGCGCGCGACAGCCGAGCGTCGGTGCGGAACGGCGACCCTTGCTCCGTTGGGCTTCCAGGATAGGGTCGAAACGATTAGCGCGCGCGACGGCCCCGCTTCGCGACGGCCGCCTCGCGGTTTGCGTTGCGCTGAAGCCGGTCGACTTGCGACAGGAGCGCTTCGTGATGCTCCTCGAGCGTCATCAGCGTGGCTTGCTGCGTCGACAGATCTGCTGCGAGGCGATCGATCCGCTGCTGCTTGGTGACCACGTCCTGCTTCAGGTGCGCGATCTGCCGCGTTTGCAACACCAGCGCGACGAGCCCCGCCAGCACGACGACGGCCAGCGCGAGCAACAGGCGGTTGACCCGGCGCATCTCGCGGTCGGCCGAGCGCGTCAGGCCGTCCACGTCCGACTGCAGCGCGGCGAGCCGGTCGGTCAGCGGGCGCAGGTGCGTGTCCGGATCGAAGGCCGGCGCGGCCGGTTGTTCACGCTCCGACGATGGCTTGGTCACGAACGATGCGGCGGAGGCCACCGGCTGCGTGACCGGCGGCGACGAAGCGTCCGGCTGCGCGGCTATGTCGCGGGGCTTCGGAGCATGCGCGGCGATGGCCGGTTCGGGCGGTCGTGCCGGTTGTGCCGGTGTCTGCGGCTCGACCGGCGCGGCGGCGAGCGGCAGCAGGTTCGATTCAAGCGCTTCCGGCTTCGAGCCGACGCTCGTTGCAACCGCTACGGTTTGCGTTGCCGCCGCTTCGTTGGCCCCGGTAGCCGCTCGGCGCTTGCCGCCCGACGACGCGCGGCGTTCCTTCGCGGCATCACCGGAAGATTTCCCTTCGCGGGATTTGACGACTGCCGCCTCGACCGCAGGCTTCGCGACTTCGCCGTCTGTCGCCTGCGATTCCGCCGCCTGCGCCGCCTCGCCATCCGCGGCTTGCAGTGTCGTCTCCGCCTTCGCGGCGCCATCGATCACCGGCACATCGACCTGCGTGACGACGCGATCGCCGGCAAGCAAATCCACTGCCTCCGTTGCACGATCCTCTGCAGATGTACCGTTGACGTTCGCGGCCAAACCGCCTTCAGGCGTCGAAACAACCGCGTTCGCCACATCGGGCGCCGCCGCACTTTCCGCTTCCCCGAGCCCCGCGGCAGCCGCATCCGCTGGCGGGCTGAATCCATCCAGCGTGGCCTGTCGCCCGTCGTCGGCGCCGGCCGACTCATCGGCTTCCACGATCGCTTCATCGCGCACCGCAACCGGCATGCGCTCGCCGGGCTCGAGCACCGGATCGCCGAACAGGTCGAGCGTCCGTTCGTCGCGCGGCGCGTCGCCGGCCGCTGCGCTGCCGGATCGCGCCGTCGCCCCGGCGGACGTGCTGCCTGCGGCAGCGGCCGAGCGCGGGCGGGAACGGGCCGACGAACGGGCGGAACGGGAGCGAGGCGTGGAAACGGATTCGGTCACGTCTGCCAGATTATCGTCCAGGGACATCCAGTGAAATCCTATTGTTCTTCAACAAATCAATAACTTGCGTCTTCAACCCATCCAATTTGCTCTGACTCCATCCAGCCTGTCCAGTCATCCCCGATGGGCTACGCGATGGGCCAAAAACCGATGCTAACCGACAAACAAGCCAAAGCGCTCAAACCAAGCGGCAAACCCGTCTTGCGTATCGCCCAGTCCACCACCGCCGTCAGATACGCGAAACCGCGCGCCATTGGAATGTAAGTCGTGTCGAGTACCCACGCCTGGTCGGCCCGCTTGATCTTCATGCCTTGTAGCAAGTACGCATTGACGATTGTCGGAGAACCGCCGCGAGTTCACATGACCCGCGGCGGTTTTTTGTAAACGATCGCTTGTCCGTGCAGTGGCCATTCGTTCGAAGGCGCGAGCACGCTCATTCAGCGCCAACCGCTGCCGCGCTCGTCTATGCGGGCGCTCGACCTTGCCGGCACGAGCGACGATCGAATCGACCGGAAATCCCGCCAACGACGTTGCAGCCAAGGCAACACCGTGGTTCGCGAATGCGCCTTCCGGCGCGAATCGCCACAAGATACCGTGGATACCGTTGTACTGAACTCTCACCCTTCAACGGAGCAACGTCATGCGACCGAGGATTTTTTTGTCCGCGATGCTATTCACCTCAACGGCATTGGCGTTCATCCCGGCGACAGCCAGCGCGGAGCCGTTCACGATCACGGTCGATGGCCTCCATCGCGGGCACTTTACGAACGAACACGTGTACGGAGGTTTCGGCTGTCACGGTCAGAACGTTTCGCCGCGCATTTCGTGGGCTCACGTTCCGCGCGGCACGAAGAGCATCGTCGTGACGATCTTCGACCCCGATGCGCCGACCGGGGGGCTTGGCTGGACCCACTGGGAGATCGTCAATATTCCACCTTCGGAGTCGTCGATCGAAAAAGGCGCTTCCGGCAATCCGAAGCTCATGCCGAGCGGCGCTGTCGAGACATTGACGGATTTTGGCGAATCCAGATACGGTGGGCCCTGCCCGCCTCAGGGTGCATCGCATCGATATGTCGTGACGGCGTCCGCCCTGAACGTGGAAAAAATCGACGTGGCGCCGGCGGCAAGTCCCGCAGTCGTCGCTTATCAGATGCACGGGAAAATCATCGCTCAGGCAAAGTACGTCGCCCGATATCATCGCGCCTCCACTACCGATTGACGGTTGCGATTACGCCAACGACATTCCACCACGTTGAGGTTGCCGCCGCACCCGACGGCACCACGTAACACCATGCGGCATCAACCAACGCCCCGGACCGACGACTCCCTCCGCCCAGCGCATTCGTGCCGATAGGCCGCTATTCGTCACTCGACAACCCATTCCCGCCGTCGAACCGCGTGACGCCCGGCAGTGCGCGCAGCTTGTCGCAGATCGCCTTGTATTCGCCTTCCGACACCCGCGCGAGCGCGATGCGCACCTCGTCCTGCTCGCCCGTGTCGTCGACACGCTGCACGATGAACTGCTTCACGCGCGCACTGTCGGGGCCGAGCGCCGCGTGCAGCGAATCGAACGTCAGCGTGCCGCTCGCCACCGTCAACGCGAGCTGGCGCCGCTGCCGCACCGTGAAATAACGCCGTTCCAGCGGCTTGATGCCGGCCAGGATGATCAAAATGATGATCGTCGCCGAAATCGCCGCGACATAGAGCCCGCCGCCCACGGCGAGCCCGATCGCGGCGACCGACCACAGGCTCGCGGCCGTCGTCAGCCCGCGTACGATCTCGCCGCGCAGCAGGATCGAGCCCGCGCCGAGGAAGCCGATGCCCGACACGACCTGCGCGGCGATCCGCGACGGATCGAGCACGACGTGGTCGCTGGTGCCGAGCACGTCGGCGAAACCGAACGCCGACACGATCATGATCAGCGTCGAGCCGACACACACCAGCATGTGCGTGCGCAGGCCGGCGGCCCACGACAGGCGCTCGCGCTCGAAGCCGATGACGCTGCCGAGCGCCGCCGCGAGAACGAGCCGCATCACGAGTTCCAGGTTGCTGAGCATTCGATTTATCTCCTTTTTTTGGTGCCGGCCGCGCGGAATGTTTTATCCTTGGCCCCGGCCGCGCCGATTCTCCGGGCCGCGCCGACACGTTTCGATCCAAGCGCTCAAAACCCCGCCATGTCCGTTTCCGACTCCGCTTCCGCCCAGGCCGCCCAGCTGCGCCACCATTTCGCGCACGTCGTCTTGCCGATCTGGCGAGGTTCAGGGTTCGACTCGGCATTGCAACTGCCGTTCGAGGCCGTCGATCCGGCCACCCACGCGCCGCTACCCGTGACCCGTTATCGCGCAATGGCGTGCGCGAGGCAACTGTTCGTGTTCGCGCAAGCCGGCGATACCGCACACGCGGCCACGCTGTTCGACGCGCTGTGCCGGCACTTTCGCGACCCGCGCCACGGCGGCTGGATCTACAGCGTCGATGCGCACGGCGCGCCGCTCGATACGACCAAGGACCTCTATACGCACGCATTCATCGTATTTGCGTGCGCCGCGTGGCATGCGGCGTCGGGCGACGCCGCCGCGCGTACGGTCGCAGAAGAAACGGCCGCACTGATCCAGGACCGCTTCGCGCCGCGCCACGGCGACGCGTTGCTCGATGCCGCACGGCACGCCGATTTCTCGTCATCCGGCAGCGGCGCGCTGCAGAATCCGCTGATGCACCTGACCGAAGCGTGGCTTGCGGCCGCCGATGCGTTCGGCGACACCGCGTTCGACGATGCGCTCGCGCGCACCGCGCAGGCCGTCGAGCGCACGTTCGTCGATCCGGCAACGGGCTGCGTGGCCGAGCTGCCGCTCGGGGCGGCCGACAACCGTTTCGAGCCCGGCCATCAGTTCGAGTGGTTCTATCTGGTCGATGCGGCCGGTGCGCGGCTCGCGCAGACCGGGCTCCCCGCCGCGCTGTCGCGCGCGTTCGCGTTCGCCGAGCAACACGGCGTCGATCCGCAGACGGGCGGCGTGTGTGCGGCGCTCGACGCGCAAGGCGCGTGCATCGACGGCACGCAGCGGATCTGGGCGCAGACCGAATACCTGCGCGCGCTCGCGACGCACGGCGGCACGCCGGCCTCCGCGCCGCTCGCACGTCAGATCGAGCGGTTCGCCGCGCGCTTCCTGCATCCGCGCGGCTGGTTCGAGTGCGAGACGGCCGACGGGCAGGTATCGCGCGCCGACATGCCGTCGACGACGCCCTACCACCTCGCGACCGCCTACGCGGCGCTGCCGGCCGGTTCGTAACCTGCCGCGGCAAGCGACGGCGCCGCGCGATCGCCGCGTGCGGCGCGTCCGTCGCCCAGTTCGAACACCGACACCGCCTGCATCAGGTGCGCGGTCTGGTCGTTCAGCGACGCGGCCGCCGCCGCGACTTGCTCGACCAGCGCCGCGTTCTGCTGCGTGAGCTGATCCATCTGCGTGACGGCCTGATTCACCTGCTCGATCCCGACGCTCTGCTCGACCGACGCCGCCGTGATCTCCGACATCGTCTGCACGACCCGCGTGATCGACGCCGACACCGTGCGCATCGCGTCACCGGCGCGCTCGACGAGCTCCGCGCCGCCATTGATCTGCGCGACCGAATCCTCGATCAGCGCCTTGATCTCCTTCGCCGATTGCGCGCTGCGCTGCGCGAGCGAGCGCACTTCGCCCGCGACCACCGCGAAGCCGCGCCCCTGTTCGCCGGCCCGCGCGGCCTCGACCGCCGCGTTCAGCGCGAGGATGTTGGTCTGGAACGCGATGCCGTCGATCACCGAGATGATCTCCGCGATCCGCCCCGAGCTCTGCGCGATGCCGCGCATCCGGTCGATCACGCTGTCGACCACGCCGCCGCCGTGGCTCGTCGCTTCGAGCGCCGCGTCGGCCAGCGCGCTCGCCGCACGCGCGCTGTCGGTGTTCTGCCGGACGGTCGCGGTCAATTCCTCCATGCTCGCGGCGGTTTCCTCGAGCGACGCGGCCTGCGTGCCCGTGCGCGCCGACAGGTCGGCGTTGCCCCCGGCGATCTCGCCCGCGCCGAGGTGGATCGCGTCGGACGCGTGGCGCACCGTGCGCACGGTGCCCGCGATGCTCGTCTGCATCGTGGCGAGGCCGCGCAGCATTCGGTCGATCTCGAACACGCCGCCCGCCTGCACGGCTTCGTCGAGACGGCCCTGCGCGATCCGCTCGAAATGGCGGCCGGCCTGCTCCAGCGGCGCGACGACCGCGCGCCGCGCGGCCGCGTAGATCGCCGCGCTCGCCGCGAGCATCGCCACCAGCAGCACGATGCCGACCGACTTGAACCACAGCATGCCGCCGTCAATGGTATCGAGCGCCGCGCGGCTCGACGTGCCGCCATAGTCGGTGAAGCGATGCAGCTCGGCGATGTACGCGTCCTGGAAGCCCTGGGTCGGCTGGTCGAGGAACGCCTGGATGTTGTCGGCGTCGAGGAACTGCACGAGTTCGCCCAGCGCGCCGCGCAGCGCGCGATAACGCTCGGTGAGCGCCGCGACGCGTGTACGGTTGGTGTCGTCGACCGGCTGCGCGGCCGTCAGCACCGCGAACGCCTTGTCCGCTTCCGCGAGCGACGCGCCTGCATGGCGGATGATGTCTTCGGGCTTCGGCCCGCCGCGCACCATCCGCGTGCCGGCGCGCGACAGGTTGATGCGCGCGTCGAGCAGCTGCTCGGTCGCGCGGCTGGCCGCGTCGACCTGCGCGATCGCGACGTTCGACAGATCGTCGACGCCGCTGCGCGTCGACGCGAGCGTCCAGAAACCGAGCGCTTCGATCGCGAACAGGAAGAGACAGAACACGGTCAACACGCCGAGCAGACCCGACGCGAGCTTGATTTTTCCGAACATGGGGGGATTCCTGGAAAGCGGACGATGAGGCAATGCCCCGGCATTAGCGGCATTTCTTCGTCGGACTTTAGGCGGAACGGCCGGAAACGCGGGCCAATCGCGCGCTTCGCTCGCGCATTCGCGTCGAATCGCCCGCAAACGCGGAGATCTTCGGTATTCGACGCAATAATCGCGTCGCATCGCACCGGGATTTGCACGAAATGCGGACGAATTTCCTTGCTTATCCGGAACCCCCTTCCTAGAGTTCAGCGCAAGCGGGCACTCATTTCGAAGGAAATTCGATGACCGACATCACGGACCACGCGCGCGGCGCATTGCGCGCGCAGCCGTTCAGCATGCTGCTGGGCACGGAGCTGATGCATATCGGCGACAACGAAGTGTCGCTGTGTCTGCCGGTGCGCGAGGAATTGCGGCAGCAGCACGGTTTCGTGCACGGCGGCGTGATCAGCTATCTCGCGGACAACGCGCTGACCTTCGCCGGCGCGCTCGTGCTCGGCCCGCGCGTGATCACCGCCGAATACAAGATCAACTATCTGCGGCCGGCCGTGAACGGCACGCTCGTCGCCCGCGCGAAGCTCGTCTACGCGGGCCGGCACCAGGCGACCTGCCAGTGCCACGTGTTCGTCATCGACGGCGATCACGAGCGGCTCGTCGCGATCGCGCAAGGCACGATCAATCGGGTCGGCGACGGCAAGATGCCGGATGCGCCGGTGGAAACGGCGTGAGTTGCCGAGTGCGGGCATGGATGCCGCGACGCGTGTCGCGCTAGCGTTTCATCGCAGCGAGATAAACCGCATCACGCTCTCGGCGGCCCACCGCGACCACAAGGACGATCACTTCCGCGTCGCGCACTTCGTAGACGAGGCGATAGCCGACACCACGCAGTTTGATCTTGTAGCGATCCGGGTGGCCGTGCAATTTGGCTGACGGGATGCGAGGATGGTCGAGCCGCTCGGGCTGGCTCGCTTTGAACTGATCACGCACGGTGCGATCGAGCTTCTCCCCTTCAATGCAGGTTCGAGAAAGGCGAGATCAAAGGTCATTCAGCTTGATCTTGACGACCTTCTCCTTGGTGCGCGAATCGGCCAACGCATTGTCTTCGATGTCTCCCGGGCGTTCGACCATCGCCTCCCACGTCTTCGCCGGAATGCAGTAGAACGCGGGTTCGTTGTGATTCAGGATCGCGACCGGAAAACCTTCGCCTGCGGCAACGGTTCCCATCGGATTCCGCTTCAGCTCCGAGACGCTAGCCGTCACGCTTGCCAGAATGGTGTGAGGCATACCCGCTCTTTCTCCAATCGAGCGTCGATTGTACTTAATTTGATACGAAATTTGGCACAAAAATTTGGCTCTCTGATGCGCTCGACACCCGGCCGTCGACGAACGGAAGCAGCCTCCTGAAAGACAGCCCTAGTCGGTTTCATCCCCCGCCAACGGCAAAAACCGCGGCGCCACCCTCGCCCGCACGTTCCCGCGCTCATCCGTCCGATAGATCCCGCGCGCCGCGTTGTGCGGATGCACGGCCGCGTCGGCCACGCTCAGCACCGGCGCGAAACACGCGTCGGTGCCTTCGAGCAGCGCGCGCCAGTGCGCGGACGGCCGCTGCGCGAACACGTCCGCGAAACGCGCCTTCAGCGCGGGCCAGCGCGCCCGGTCGTACTGCGACGCGGGATCGACGTCGGTCAGCCCGAGCCGTTCGACCAGCAGCGCATAGAACGGCGGCTCGAGCGCGCCGATCGTCACGCATTCGCCGTCCGCGCAGCGATACACGTCGTAGAACGGCGCGTCGTGGAACAGGCTCGGCGGCGCGCCGTCGAGCTGCCCGTTCGCGCGTGCCCACAGCGCGAGCGAACCAAGCATCGACACGATGTCGACGATCGCGCCGTCGACCACGCGGCCCGGCCCGCCGCCGCGCACGTCGAGCAATGCGCAGACGATCCCGAAAGCAAGCCCGAGCGCGCCGCCCGCATCGCCGACGACGGTGGGCGGCACGCCCGGCCGGCCGTCACGCGGTGCGGACAGCGACAGCAGCCCGGTCAGCGCGACGTAGTTCAGGTCGTGCCCGGCCGCGGCCGCGAGCGGTCCATCCTGGCCCCAGCCGGTCATGCGCCCGTAGACCAACGTCGGATTGCGGCGCGCGCAAACGTCGGGCCCGAGGCCGAGCCGCTCCATCACGCCGGGCCGCAAGCCCTCGATCAGCGCATCGGCCTGCGCGATCAGGTCGAGCGCGGCGTCACGCCCGGCCGGCGCCTTCAGGTCGAGTTCGACGATCGTCTTGCCTTCGCGCAGCAGGTCGCCGTCGCGGGCCCGCAGCGCGTCCGGCGCGCTCGTGCGGCCGGACGGACGCGCGACAAGCGTGATGCGCGCGCCCATGCCGGCGAGCATCCAGCCTGCGAGCGGGCCGGGGCCGAGACCTTCGAATTCGACGATGTGGATGCCGGAAAGCGGTGCGTGCAATGACATGGCGACCTCGCTGAAATGCAGTCGGGACAGGGGCGGCGGGATTTTCCGATTCTATGCGAATGCCTGCGCGCGTCGGCATCGCGCGGCTAGAGCCTGTTCACGCCAATAACGGGCTTGCGCTCGCCCTAGCGGACCCCGTCGCCCGCACGCTCGGCGAGCGCCGCCCGCATCGCGCGCACGATCGCGTCCCGATGCGGGTCGATCCGCTCGACCGGCCCGGCCACGCCCATCGCCAGCGGCAGCCCGTTCCAGCCATCCGCGATCACCATCGAGATCATCGCGGCGCCCTGCGTCACGGTGTGCGCCGAATACGAATAGCCGAGCCGGCGGGTCTGTTCGACCTTGTCGAGCACGACGTCCTCGTCGATCGTCCTGCCCGACTTCCCGATCCGGCGGATGCTGCGCGACACGAGCCGGCGGATCGTGCTGTCCGGCTGGATGCTCAGCAGCGCCCAGCCGAGGCCCGACATGCAGATCTCGCGACGCGTGCCGATCGGCGCGTAGAACTGCACCGGAATCGCGTGCGAACCCTCGACCGCGTCGATGTACTGCACGTACAGGTCGCTCTGCACCGCGATCACGACTGCCTCGTGCGTGCGCGCCGCCAGCCGCTTCGCGACCGCATGCCAGTGCCGCCGGCTGCCGGCCGCCGAATCGACCAGCGCTTCGCCGAGATTGACGAGCCGCGCGGTGGGCGCATACGCATGGGTTGCATCGTCGTAGGCGAGGTAGCCGAGCGTCTTCATGCTGGTCAGCAGCGCCGCCGCGCTCGACCCCGGATACCCGCAGCGCGTCGCGATCTCGCGCACGCTCAGCGGCCGCTGCAAGGTGCTGAAGAGTTCCAGCACCTCGAACACGCGCGCCGCGCTCTTGACCACGTTTCCGCTCATCCCGCCCTCTCCACAGCGACCGGCACGGGCCTTCCACGTATGTGGAACGGAATTTCCCGCCGCCGACCGTCGTGACGATACTAGGCTTCGGCCCGCGGCGTGAAGTCCCGCGGCACAGAACACACGGAGACACCATGGCAGCCTTTTTGATCCGTGAACGGCAGGGCGCGATTCTGACCGTCACGATGAACCGTCCCGACACCCGCAACGCCATTTCGGATAACGATGCAATCGACGCGCTGACCGAATGCTGCGACGAAGCGAACCGCGACGAATCGATCCGCGTGCTGATCCTGACCGGCGCCGGCACGACGTTCTCGTCGGGCGGCAACGTGAAGGCGATGCGCGCGTTCGTCGAAGCGGGCCCGCACGACCCTGCCGCGATCCGGACCAGCTATCGCCGCGGCATCCAGCGGCTCGCGCACGCGTTCCAGCACCTCGAAGTACCGGCCATCGCGGCGGTCAACGGCCCGGCCATCGGTGCCGGCACCGATCTCGCGTGCATGTGCGACATCCGCATCGCCGCTGAACGCGCGCGCTTCGCGGAGAGCTTCATCGCGCTAGGTCTCGTGCCCGGCGACGGCGGCGCGTGGTTCCTGCCACGGATCGTCGGCGCCGCGGTCGCCGCCGAAATGTCGTTCACCGGCGATGCGCTGGACGCGCAGGCCGCGCTGCGCTGCGGGCTCGTGTCGCGCGTCGTGCCCGAGGGCGACCTCCTCGCGCATGCGCACGAACTGGCCGGCCGCATCGCGCGTCACTCGGGCACCGCGCTGCGTCTGACCAAGCGGCTGCTGCGCGAAGGCCGCCACGCGAGCCTCGACACGCTGCTCGACCTGTCGGCGTCGTACCAGGCGTTCGCGCATGCCAGCCCCGAACATCGCGCGGCCGTCACCGCGCTGTTCGCCGCGCGCGGCTGAACCCGCGACGCATCGCGGCCGTGCAGCCGGCGCATGCCGGCCTGCCGGCCCGTCGAATCCACATCGAAGGAGACATCGTCATGACCAGCAGCAACGAAGGCGCGCTCGCAGGCGTGCGCGTGGTGGATCTGAGCCGCGTCTATGCGGGGCCGTTCTGCGCGCAGACGCTCGCCGACCACGGCGCGGACGTCATCAAGATCGAACCGCCGCAGGGCGACGAGACGCGCGACTGGGGGCCCGTGATGCCGAACGGCATCTCCAGCTACTACTGGGGGCTCAACCGCAACAAGCGCAATCTCGCGCTCGACCTGTCGCATCCCGACGGACGCGACGTGCTGTTCCGCGTGCTCGAAACGGCCGACGTGCTGATCGACAACTTCAAGCAGGGGACGCTCGAACGCTGGGGCATCGGCTACGAAGACTGCCTGCGCGCGCGCTTCCCGCGCCTCGTCCACTGCTCGATTTCCGGGTACGGCACCGACGGCCCGCTCGCGCGGTTTCCGGGCTACGACGCCGTCGCGCAAGGCCTCGCCGGCTTCATGTCGATCAACGGCGAGCCGGGCGGCATGCCGCTCAAGGTGCCGTTTCCCGTCGTCGATTACGCGGCCGGCCTGAGCGCCGTCTCCACCATCCTGATCGCGCTCGTCGAGCGGACGCGCTCCGGCCTCGGGCAGCACGTCGACATCGACCTGTTCAGCACCGCGCTGTCGATGCTGCATCCGGTCAGCACGAGCTGGATGGCGACCGGCGACGTGCCCGTCGCGACCGGCAACGTGTACGGCGCGATCGCGCCGTACGGCGTCTATCCGTGCAAGGACAAGCCGGTCGCGACCGGCGCCGGCAACAACCGCACGTTCGCGCGGCTCGTCGACGCGCTCGGCGTGCCCGAGCTGGCGCGCGATCCGCGCTTCGCGACCAATGCGCAGCGCGTCGCGCATCGCGAGGCGCTCGACACGCTGCTCGGCCAGCTGACCGCCGAACTGCAGGCCGACGACGTCGTCGAACGGCTGATGCAAGCCGGCGTCGCGACGGGGCCGGTGAACACCGTGGCCGATGCGTTCGGCCATCCGCAGGCGACGCGCAACGCGATGTTCGTCGACACCGATACGTACACCGGCGCGGGCATCCCCGCCAAGCTGTCCCGCACGCCGGGATCGATACGCCGGCCGCCCCGGCCGTTCGCCGCCGATACCGACGCCGTGCTCGACGCATTCGGGATCGACGCGGCGCGCCGCGACGCGTTGCGGCAAGCGGGCGTGCTGCACGACACGCGGGCGGACGCCGCCGGGAGCGCGTCATGATCGCCCCGCCCGTTTCTTCGCCGACGGGCGACGATGCCCCGTCGATCCTGCGCGACGACGCCGACGGCATCGCGTGGCTGACGATCCATCGTCCGCACGTCGCCAACGCGCTGTCCGCCGAAGCGATCCGCCGCCTGTGCGACGAACTCGTCACGCTCGACGACAACCCGTCGATTCGCGTCATCGTGATCCGCGGCGCGGGCGAACGCGCGTTCAGCGCCGGCGTCGATCTCGGCGACCCCGAAATTCGCGGGATGCAGCCGATGCGCGGGCTCGCGCGCAACGTGCACGAGCTGATCCTGGAGCTGCGCAAGCCGACCATCGCGGCCATCAACGGCCACGCCATCGGCGGCGGCTGCGAAATCGCCCTCGCGTGCGACCTGCGCATCGCCGCCGATCACGCGACCTTCGCGCTGCCCGAAGCACGGGTCGGCATGGGCGCGAACTTCGCGAGCGTGCTGCTGCCGCGCATGTTGCCGCACGCGATCGCGATGGAGTTGCTGTTCACGGGCCGCCGCTTCGACGCGGACGAAGCGCGGCACGTCGGCCTGCTGAACCGCGTCGTGCCCGGCGCCGCGCTCGACGACAGCGTGCGCGAACTCGCGCGGACGATCGCCGCGAACGCGCCGCTCACGATCCGCCGCATCAAGGAAACCGCGACGCGCAGCCAGGGGCTGCCGGTAGCCGCCGCACTGCGGCTGGACGTCGGCCCCGACGTCTATGCGAGCGAGGACCGGATCGAGGGCGCCCGCGCGTTTCTCGAGAAGCGCAAGCCGGTGTTCAAGGGACGCTGAGCCCGGCGCCGCACCGCGACACCCCGCGCGCACCGCTCCCAGAACGCGGGCGCGAATAAAACATGGACGGAGACACCTTCATGCAACGGAAAGCATTCCTGGTCGGCGCGTGCGTGCTGTGCGCCACGCCAGCGCACGCGTCGTCGGTCACGCTCTATGGGATCGTCGACAGCTACGTCGAATTCGATCGCATCGGCAGCCTGTCGAGCATGCGGCAAAGCGGCGGCGGATCGTCGACGAGCCGCTTCGGACTGACGGGCGTCGAGGATCTCGGCGGCGGCACGTCGACGAAATTCGTGCTGGAAAGCGGCTTCTCGCCGGCCGACGGATCGTTCCAGGGCGGCACGCTGTTCTACCGGCAGGCGTACGTGTCGCTGCAGAACACGCGCTACGGCGACCTGCGGCTCGGCCGGCAATACACGCCCGCGTTCTACGTCGTGTACGACGGCGATCCGTTCGGACTCAACGAACGGATGTCGCCGCTCGCGCTGCTCGCGACGTCGACGGACACGATCACTAGCAACACGACACCGCCGATTCCGCGCTTCAACCAGGCGGCGTCGTATCTGAGCCCCGACTGGAACGGCCTGCGTGTGATGGCCACGTACGGCTTTCCGACGCCGAACGCACTGTCGACGCAGGCCGGACGCAACTACGGCGCCGGGCTGCAGTACCGGATCGGCGGCCTCTACGTCGGCGCCGGCTTCCAGGGCGATACGTCGGCCGGCAACCTCGCGCCGGCCGTCGCCCCGTCGACGACCCGCCACTACGTGTTCGCGACCAACTACGCGTTCGCGCGGGTCAAGCTGTACGCCGCGTTCCTGTACGGCGTCGGCACGGCGGCGCGCCTGCCCGCGTTCTCGACCGCGAGCGTCGGCGCGTCGATCAACGTCGGCGCGCTCGATCGCGTGCTCGTGTCGGTGGTGCGCCGCGACGTGAAGGGCTCGGCGAACGACGCGACCGCGCTCGGCGTCGGCTACGACCATCCTCTGTCGAAGCGGACCTCGCTCTACGCACGCTATCTCTACATGAAGAACGGCGGCGACGCCCGCAATACCGTCGTCGCCGGCCTGCAACCGCAACCAGGCGGCACCGAGCAGGTGTTCGCGCTCGGCATCGTTCACCGCTTCTGACGGAGTGCCCATGCCCCCGACCCTTTCGACCCGTCCGGCCGCCGTCGACGACGGCGCGACGCAGGCGCTCTACCGCCGGATCTCGCGCCGGCTGCTGCCGTTCCTGATCCTCTGCTACACGCTGTCGTTCATCGACCGGATCAACATCGGCTTCGCGCACGCACAGATGGCCGCCGACCTGCACTTCTCCGACGCCGTCTACGGGCTCGGCGCCGGCATCTTCTTCATCGGCTACATGGCGTTCGAGATTCCCAGCAACGCGTGGCTCGCGCGGATCGGCGCGCGCCGGACGATTGCCCGGATCATGGTGCTGTGGGGCCTCGGCTCGGCCGCGACGATGTTCGTCACGACGCCCGCGCAGTTCTACGCGTGCCGCTTCCTGCTGGGCGTGTTCGAGGCCGGTTTCTTCCCCGGCATCCTCTTCTATCTCGGCGCGTGGTATCCGCCGCGGCAGCGCGCCAAGGCGTTCGCGCTGTTCATGACCGCGCTGTATCTCGCGGGGCTGATCGCCGGCCCGGTGTCGGGCGCGATCCTGTCGTACTTCGACGGCGTGGCCGGCCTGAGCGGCTGGCAATGGCTGTTCGTCGTGGAAGGGTTGCCGAGCAGCGCGCTCGGCCTCGTCGCGCTGCGCTTTCTCGACGACCGACCGGACGACGCACACTGGTTGTCCGACGCCGACAAGGCCGCGCTGCGCGCCGCGCACGCGCGGGCCGAAGCCGGTACGCCGGACGCGAACGCGGCGCGGCCGTTGCTCGCGCATCGCGATTTCTGGCTGCTGTGCGCGGCCAATTTCGCGATCGCGGCCGCAGGCTACGCGCTCGTGTTCTGGATGCCCGTGATCCTGCATCGCGGCGGCCTCCATGGCGCGATGCAGATCGGGCTGCTGTCCGCGCTGCCGTACCTGTGCGGCATCGTCGGCATGCTCGCGATGGGCTGGCGCACCGAGCGCCGGCGCGAATGGCGCAAGCACGGCGCCGTCGCGATGCTCGCGTGCGCGGCGGCGCTCGCCGGCCTCGCGAGCAGCGCCGGCACGTTGCACCTGATGATCGCGCTGTGCATCGCGGTCGCCGCGCACGCCGCGGCGCTGCCCGCGTTCTGGGTGCTGCCGGGGCTCGCGCTGCCGAAGCGCTCGATGGCGGTCGCGATCGCGGCGATCACGATGACCGGCGCGATCGGCGGGTTCGCAAGCCCGTTCCTGATGGGCGTACTCAACACGGCCACCGGGTCGATGCGCGGCGGCCTCTATTTCAATGCCGCGCTGCTGGCGGCCGGCGCGCTCGCGTTGCTCGGCACGCTGCGCGCCCGTGCGGCGGCGTGCGCGAACGCCGGCTGACGGTGCGATTTCTTCCTCCTCTGTACGGACCCCACCCTCATGAATTTCGACCTTGAACTCGAACACCGGATGATCCGCGACCTCGTCGCGCGTTTCGTGAAGGACGAACTGATTCCGCTCGAAGCGGCGGTGATGGCGCGCGAGGCCGACGGCCAGCGCTTCGGGCTGCTCGCCGACGAGCGGGCGCATCTCGACGAGCGCTCCCGGCAACTCGGCCTGTGGGGACTCGACGCGCCGCTCGACGCGGGCGGCTCGGACCTGCCGGCCGTCGCGATGGTCGGCGTGAACGAGGCGATCGGCACGACCGTCACCCCGTACATCCTGCCGCCCGATTCGCCGAACCTGCGGATGCTGTGCGACGCGGCCGACGATGCGCAACGCGCGCGCTATCTCGAACCGTACGCACGCGGCGCCACGCGTGCCGCGATGGCGATCTCCGAGCCCGGCGCCGGCTCCGATCCGGGCGCGCTGTCGACGACCGCCGTGCGCGACGGCGACGGCTGGGTGCTGAACGGCCGGAAGATCTGGATCAGCCACGCGGCCGAAGCGGACTGGACGATCGTGATGGCGCTGACCGACCGCAGCAAGGGCAAGCGCGGCGGCATGTCGGCGTTCATCGTCGAGCGCGACACGCCGGGTTTCGTCATCGAGCGCCGGATCCCGATGATCGGCGGACTGTCGACCTACGAAATCGTGCTGGAAGACTGCCGCATTCCCGCCGCGCAACTGCTGGGCCGGGAAGGCGCCGGCTTCGCGCCGATGCAGGCCCGGCTCGCGAACCGGCGGCTGGAGATGGCCGCATGGTGCATCGGCCGCGCCGAACGCGCGGTCGCGCTCCTGTGCGACCATGCGAAACAGCGCACGACCTTCGGCGTGCCGCTCAAGGAGCGCCAGGCGGTCCAGTGGTGGGTCGCCGATGCGCTCACGCAGATCCACGCATGCCGCCTGATGACCTACGAAGCGGCCGCGCGCGTGGATGCCGGGCAGGATGCCCGCACGCAGATCTCGATGGTCAAGGTGTTCGCGACCGAAATGGCGTCGACCGTCATCGATCATGCGATGCAGACGCTCGGCGCGATGGGCATGACGAAGGAAATGCCGTTGCAGCAGATGGCCAGCGAAGCGCGGCTGATGCGCATCTTCGAAGGCCCGACCGAGGTGCACCGCTGGGTCGTCGCGCGCAGCGTGCTCTGACCGCGGTGCGCCGCCCACTTCCACGATGGAGCCCTGCGTTGAACACCCTGCATCTCGTCGATCCCGAAATCCGCCCGCTGCTCGAGACCTGGCCGACCGTCACGCTCGACGCCGACAACCTCGCGCAGTCGCGCCAGCGCGTACTGCCGCTGCCGCCGCCCGACCCGGCCGGCAGCACGCTCGAACGCCGCACGGTGCCCGGCCCCGCCGGCGCCCCGGACGTCCCGGTCCTCGTCTATCTGCCCGACGGCCACGTGCGCCCGCTGCCGGCGATCGTCCACCTGCACGGCGGCGGCTTCGTGCGCGGCGCGGCAAAGGAGCTCGAAGCGGTGCACCGGTCGCTCGTGACGCAGCTCGGCTGCGCGCTGATCTCGGTCGACTATCGGCTCGCGCCGGAAACCGTGTTTCCCGGCGCGATCGAGGACTGCTACGCGGCGCTCGCGTGGGTGTTCCGTCACGCCGATACGCTCGGCATCGACGCCACGCGGATCGGCGTGGCGGGCGAAAGCGCGGGCGGCGGGCTCGCCGCCGCGCTGGCGCTGCTGGCCCGCGACCGCGGCGAATTCCGGCTCGCGTTCCAGCACCTGATCTATCCGATGCTCGACGATCGCACCTGCACGCGCACGCCGCATCCGCATGCCGGCGAATTCATCTGGCATGCGGCCAACAACCGGTTCGGCTGGACCGCGCTGCTCGGCCACGCGCCGGGCATCGATGGCGTGTCGCCGTACGCGGCGGCCGCGCGCGCCACGCGGCTCGACGGCCTGCCGCCCACCTTCCTGTCGGTCGGCTCGCTCGACCTGTTCCTCGACGAAAACCTCGACTATGCGCAGCGCCTGCTCCGCGCGGGCGTGCCGACCGAACTGCACGTGCTGCCCGGCGGCGTACACGGATTCGACATCGTGCCCGGCGCGCGGATCTCGGAAACGGCGCGCCGCCTGAGCCACGACGCGCTGCGCCGCTTCCTGCACGGCTGACCCAGACGACGCGGGCGGCCGAAGCCGCCCGCATCCGCGCCGATCCCGACGGCAACGATCAGAACGCATCCCCCGGCACGCGCGCCCAGCCTTCCATCAGCACGCGCGCGCTGCGGCTCATGATCGCTTTCGTGACGGTCCACTCCCCGTTCTCGAACCGCGCTTCCGCGCCGACCCGCAGCGTGCCCGACGGATGGCCGAAGCGCACCGCGTTGCGTTCGCCGCCACCCGCCGCGAGATTGACGAGCGTGCCGGGAATCGCCGCGGCCGTGCCGATCGCGACCGCCGCCGTGCCCATCATCGCGTGATGCAGCTTGCCCATCGACATCGCGCGCACCAGGAGGTCGACATCGCCTGCGTTCACGCGCTTGCCGCTCGACGCGACGTAATCGGCCGGCTTCGCGACGAACGCGACCTTCGGCGTGTGCTGCCGCGTCGCGATTTCGTCGAGCGTGTCGATCAGGCCCATCCGCAACGCGCCGTGTGCACGGATCGTCTCGAACTTCTCGAGCGCCTTCGCGTCGCCGTTGATCGCGTCCTGCAACTCGGTGCCCGTATAGCCGATCGCTTCCGCCTCGACGAAGATCGTCGGAATCCCGGCATTGATCATCGTCGCCTTCAGCGTGCCGACGCCCGGCACCGCGAGATCGTCGACGAGGTTGCCGGTCGGGAACATCGAGCCGCCCGCGCCTTCTTCCTCGGCGGCCGGGTCCATGAACTCGAGCTGCACTTCGGCGGCCGGGAACGTGACGCCGTCCAGCTCGAAGTCGCCCGTCTCCTGCACCGCGCCGTTCACGATCGGCACGTGCGCGACGATCGTCTTGCCGATGTTCGCCTGCCAGATCCGCACGGTCGCGACGCCGTCGCGCGGCACGCGCGCCGGGTCGACCAGCCCGCCGGCGATCGCAAACGGGCCGACCGCCGCCGACAGGTTGCCGCAGTTGCCGGTCCAGTCGACGAATGCCTTGTCGATCGCGACCTGCCCGAACAGGTAGTCGACGTCATGACCGGGCCGCGTGCTCTTCGACACGATCACCGTCTTGCTGGTGGACGACGTCGCGCCGCCCATCCCGTCGATCTGCTTGCCGTACGGATCGGGGCTACCGATCACGCGCAGCAGTAGCGCGTCGCGCGCGGCGCCCGGCGCCTGCGCGGCATCCGGCAAATCCTGCAGCCGGAAGAACACGCCCTTGCTGGTGCCGCCGCGCATATAGGTCGCGGGAATCCTGATTTGAGGAATGTGAGCCATGTTTGCGTTATCCCTGTGTGCGCCGGTCAGGCGGCCTGCGACGATTCGAGGAAGTCCTGCGCGAAACGCTGCAGCACGCCGCCCGCTTCGTAGATCGACACTTCCTCGGCCGTATCGAGCCGGCACGTCATCGGCACCTCGACGCGCTCGCCGTTCCTGCGGTGAATCACGAGCGTCAGGTCGGCGCGCGGCGTGCGCTCGCCGATCACGTCGAAGGTCTCGGTGCCGTCGATGCCGAGCGTCGTCCGGTTGGTGCCCGGCTTGAACTCGAGCGGCAGCACGCCCATCCCGATCAGGTTCGTGCGGTGGATCCGCTCGAAGCCTTCGGCGGCGATCGCCTCGACGCCCGCGAGCCGCACGCCCTTCGCGGCCCAGTCGCGCGACGAGCCCTGGCCGTAGTCGGCGCCGGCGATCACGATCAGCGGCTGCTTGCGATTCATGTACGTCTCGATCGCTTCCCACATCCGCATGACCTTGCCGTCCGGCTCGACGCGCGCGAGCGAGCCCTTCTTCACCACGCCGTCGACCACCGCCATCTCGTTGACGAGCGTCGGGTTCGCGAAGGTCGCGCGCTGCGCGGTCAGGTGGTCGCCGCGGTGCGTCGCGTACGAGTTGAAGTCTTCTTCCGGCAAGCCCATCTTCGCGAGGTATTCGCCGGCCGCGCTGTCCGGCAGGATCGCGTTCGACGGCGACAGGTGGTCGGTCGTGATGTTGTCGCCGAGCACCGCGAGCGCCCGCATGCCCTTCAGCGTGCGCTCGCCGGCAAGCGCGCCTTCCCAGTACGGCGGGCGGCGGATGTACGTGCTCTGCGCGCGCCAGTCGTACAGCGGCGCCGCGCGCTCGCCGGCGTCGGCGCTGCGCGCGAACATCGGCTCGTAGACCTTGCGGAACTGCTCGGGCTTCACGCTCGACGCGACGATCGCATCGATCTCCTCGTCGGTGGGCCAGATGTCCTTCAGCGTGACGGGGTGGCCGTCCCGGTCGTGGCCGAGCACGTCCTTCTCGATGTCGAAGCGGATCGTGCCGGCGATCGCGTACGCGACGACGAGCGGCGGCGACGCGAGGAACGCCTGCTTCGCATACGGGTGGATACGGCCGTCGAAGTTGCGGTTGCCGGACAGCACGGCGGTCGCGTAAAGATCGCGATCGACGATCTCCTGCTGGATCTTCGGATCGAGCGCGCCCGACATCCCGTTGCAGGTCGTGCACGCGAACGCGACGATGCCGAAGCCGAGCTTTTCGAGTTCCGGCAGCAGGTTCGCTTCCCGCAGATACAGCTCGACCGCCTTCGACCCGGGCGCGAGTGAGCTCTTGACCCACGGCTTGCGCGTGAGGCCCTTCGCGTTCGCATTGCGCGCGAGCAAGGCCGCCGCGATCACGTTGCGCGGGTTGCTGGTGTTCGTGCAGCTCGTGATCGCGGCGATGATCACCGCGCCGTCGGGCATCTCGCCCGGCTTCTCTTCCCACTGGCCGGCAATGCCGCGCGCGGCGAGATCGGAGGTCGGCAGCCGCTTGTGCGGGTTCGACGGGCCGGCCATGTTGCGCACGACGCTCGACAGGTCGAACGTCAGCGTGCGCTCGTATTGCGCGTTCGCGAGCGTATCGGCCCACAGGCCGGCCGCCTTCGCATACGTCTCGACGAGCTTCACCTGCTCGTCGCTGCGGCCCGTGAGGCGCAGGTAGTCGATCGTCTGGCCGTCGATGAAGAACATCGCGGCCGTCGCGCCGTATTCGGGCGCCATGTTGGAGATCGTCGCGCGATCGCCGAGCGTGAGGCTCGCGGCGCCTTCGCCGCGGAATTCCAGATACGCGCCGACCACCTTCTCCTTGCGCAGGAACTCGGTCAGCGCGAGCACGACGTCGGTCGCGGTGATGCCGGGCTGGCGCTTGCCGGTCAGCTCGACGCCGACGATGTCGGGCAGCCGCATCCACGACGCGCGGCCGAGCATCACGTTCTCGGCCTCCAGCCCGCCGACGCCGATCGCGATCACGCCGAGCGCATCGACGTGCGGCGTGTGGCTGTCGGTGCCGACGCAGGTGTCCGGGTACGCGACGCCGTCCTGCGCCTGGATCACCGGCGACATCTTCTCGAGGTTGATCTGATGCATGATGCCGTTGCCGGGCGGGATCACGTCGACGTTCTCGAACGCCTTCTTCGTCCACTCGATGAAGTGGAAGCGATCCTCGTTGCGACGATCCTCGATCGCACGGTTCTTCGCGAACGCGTCCGGATCGAAGCCGCCGCATTCGACGGCGAGCGAGTGGTCGACGATCAGTTGCACGGGCACGACCGGGTTCACCTTCGCCGGATCGCCGCCGCCGTCCGCGATCGCGTCGCGCAGGCCGGCGAGATCGACGAGCGCGGTCTGCCCGAGGATGTCGTGACACACCACGCGCGCCGGAAACCACGGGAAATCGCGTTCGCGCTTGCGCTCGACGATCTGCTTCAGCGAATCGGCGAGGATCGCCGGATCGCAGCGGCGCACGAGGTTTTCGGCGAGCACGCGCGACGTGTACGGCAGCGTGTCGTACGCGCCGGGCGCGATCGCATCGACCGCGGCACGCGCGTCGAAATAGTCCAGCGACGTGCCGGGCAGGGGTTTGCGGTTGGCGGTATTCATGATGTGGGGCGGAATTCGGGGAATGACGCGCCGCACGCGCGGGCCGCCCGCATCACGGGCGCCGGCGCGCGCGGCGGGCGTTTCAGCGCTTCTCGATCGGCACGAACTGCAGGTCTTCCGGGCCCGTGTAGTTCGCGCTCGGGCGGATGATCTTGTTGTCGATGCGCTGCTCGATGATGTGCGCGCTCCAGCCCGACGTGCGCGAGATCACGAACAGCGGCGTGAACATCGCGGTCGGCACGCCCATCATGTGATACGACACCGCGCTGAACCAGTCGAGGTTCGGGAACATCTTCTTCGCGTCCCACATCACCGATTCGAGGCGCTCGGCGATGTCGTACAGCTTCAGGTCACCGGCTTCCTTCGACAGCTTGTGCGCGACGCCCTTGATCACCTTGTTGCGCGGATCGGAGATCGTGTAGACGGGGTGGCCGAAGCCGATCACGACTTCCTTGTTCTCGACGCGGCGGCGGATGTCGGCTTCGGCGTCGTCCGGCGAGCTGTAGCGGCTCTGGATCTCGTACGCGACTTCGTTCGCGCCGCCGTGCTTCGGCCCGCGCAGCGCGCCGATCGCGCCGGTGATCGCCGAGTAGATGTCCGATCCCGTGCCCGCGATCACGCGGCCCGTGAACGTCGACGCGTTGAATTCGTGCTCCGCGTACAGGATCAGCGACGTGTGCATCGCCTCGACCCACGACTTCGACGGCGCCTTGCCGTGCAGCAGGTGCAGGAAGTGGCCGCCGATCGAGTCGTCGTCGGTTTCCGTCTCGATGCGCTTGCCGTTGTGCGAGAAGTGATACCAGTACAGCAGCATCGAGCCGAGCGACGCCATCAGGCGATCGGCGATGTCGCGCGCGCCCGGCAGGTTGTGGTCGTCCTTCTCCGGCAGCACGGTGCCGAGCACCGATACGCCGGTGCGCATCACGTCCATCGGGTGAGCCGACGCCGGGATCTGTTCGAGCGCGGCCTTCAGTGCGCTCGGCAAGCCGCGCAGCGCGCGCAGCTTGGTCTTGTACGCGGCCAGTTCGGTCAAATTCGGCAGCGTGCCGTGCACGAGCAGGTGCGCGATTTCCTCGAATTCGCACGATTCGGCGACGTCGAGAATGTCGTAGCCGCGGTAGTGCAGATCGTTGCCGGTCTTGCCGACCGTGCACAGCGCGGTGTTGCCGGCCGTCACGCCCGACAGCGCCACCGACTTCTTCGGCTTGAATGCGCCTGCGGCGGCCGGTGCTGCTGCGTCTTTCGTCTCGCTCATGTTTTCCTTCTCCAATGGGTATCGGGGGTGCGGGCCGCGTTACTTCCTGCCCTGCGCGAACAGTTCGTCGAGCTTGCGTTCGTATTCGTGATAGCCGAGGAAGTCGTACAGCTCGGCGCGCGTCTGCATCGTCGGCACGACCGCCTTCTGCGTGCCGTCGCGGCGCAGCGTTTCGTAGAAGTTCAGCGCGGCCTTGTTCATCGCGCGATACGCGCCGCAGCAGTACAGCGCGATGTCGACGTTCGCCTCGCGCAGCTCGTCCAGCGTGAACAGCGGCGTCGAGCCGAATTCGGTCAGGTTCGCGAGGATCGGCACCTTCACCGCGGCCTTGAAACGGCGGTAGTCGTCGAGCGTCTTCATCGCTTCCGGGAAGATCATGTCCGCGCCGGCCTCGACGTACGCGACCGCGCGCTCGATCGCCGAGTCGATCCCTTCCGCGGCGGCCGCGTCGGTGCGCGCCATGATCACGAACTGGTCGTCGGTACGCGCATCGACCGCGGCCTTCACGCGATCGACCATCTCCTCGGTCGGCACGACTTCCTTGCCCGGGCGATGGCCGCAACGCTTCTGGCCGACCTGGTCCTCGAGGTGCACGGCCGCGACGCCGGCGTTGATGAACGAGCGGACCGTGCGCGCGATGTTGAACGCGCCGCCCCAGCCCGTGTCGATGTCGACCAGCAGCGGCAGGTCGGTCGCGTTGGTGATCCGGGTCGCGTCGATCAGCACGTCTTCCATCGTGCTGATGCCGAGGTCGGGGATGCCGAGCGAGTTCGCGGCGACGCCGCCGCCCGACAGGTACACGGCCTTGAAGCCGACGGCCTGCGCCATCTTGGCCGCGTACGCGGTGATCGCGCCGACCACCTGCAGCGGCTGCTCGGCCGCGACTGCCGCGCGGAACTTCGCGCCGGCGCTCTGAAGATGCGTATTGCTCATGAACGGCCTCCTGATGGAATGCCAGATAACAGCAAGGACCGGGCCAGCTTGCGGAATGTCGCTAACCCACTGATTCTTAAGCAACCGCCGAGGGCGGTGCATCGGCCGTCGATTTCAATTCGGCAATTTGATGTTTCAAAAATGAAATCACGCGCGCATAATCGGCCGTCATGGACCTCTCTTCGACCAAGCCCGTCGGCCCGGCCGACCGCACGGTGCGCCCGCGCATCTGGGCGATGGGCATCAGCCGGCTGCGCGAGCTGTTTCGCGAGATCGCCGGCGAATTCGACGAACGCGCCGACGTGCGCATCGTCACGCGTGCCTATGAAGATGCGCTGAGCGCGATCGCGGAAGCCGGCACCGCGCGGCCCGACGTGATCGTCGCGGCCGGCTCGAACGGCGGCTTCCTGAAAACGCGCGCGCAGGTGCCGGTGGTGGTCGTGTCGCCGACCGGCTTCGACGTGATGCAGGCGCTCGCCCGCGCGCGGCGCGACGCCGCGCGGATCGCGCTCGTCAGCGCCGGCGAAACGCCACCCGAAGTGCGCCGCTTCGTCGCCGCATACGGCCTCGACGTGCAGTTTGCGTCATATCAGTCCGCGCAGGAAGCGGAAGCCTGCGTGCACGACCTGCGCGACCGCGGCATCGAGACGATCGTCGGCCCCGGCCTCGTCACCGATCTCGCGGCCAGCGCCGGCATGGGCGCGGTGTTCCTGTATTCGCATGCGTCGGTGCGCAAGGCCGTCGAGACGGCGCTCGAGGTCGCGTACGCGACACACGCCGAGGCATTCCGCCGCCAGCGGCTCGATACGCTGCTGCAGCATCTGCGCGACGGCGTGGTCGCGCTCGACGCGCACGGCCGCGTCGAGGCGATCAACGAGCGGCTCGCGTCGGCGCTCGGGGTCGAACCGGCGGCGGCCGTCGGCCGCGCGCTCGTCGACCTGCGGCCCGAGCTGCGCACGCTGCGCGGCGAGGACGGCGACGCGCTCGCGACCGTGCGCGGCGTGCGCTACGTCGTGCATCGCGGGCCGCTCGTCGATCGCGGCGTCACGTCGGGCAGCGTGCTGACGTTCCAGGAATCGCGCGCGGTCGAACGGCTCGATCGCGCGTTGCGCTCGCAACCGACCACGCAGCAGTTCGCCGCACGCTATGCGCTCGACGACGTGGTCGGCGCCTCGGCGCCGATGACGCGCGTGCGCGACCTCGTGCGCCGCTACGCGAAATCCGACGCGACCGTGCTCGTGCTCGGCGAAAGCGGCACCGGCAAGGAAATGATCGCGCAGAGCCTGCATGCGCTGTCCGCGCGGCGCAGCTACCCGTTCGTCGCGGTCAACTGCGGCGCGTTTCCGGAAGCGCTGCTCGAGAGCGAGCTGTTCGGCTATGAGGAGGGCGCGTTCACCGGCGCGCGGCGCGGCGGCAAGACCGGCCTGTTCGAGGCCGCGCACCGCGGCACGCTGTTTCTCGACGAGATCGGCGAGATGCCGCCGTCGTTGCAGAGCCGGCTGCTGCGCGTGCTGCAGGAGCGCGAGGTGATCCGCCTCGGCTCGACCGAGCCGATCCGCATCGACGTGCGCGTGATCGCCGCGACGCATCGGCCGCTGCTCGCGGCCGTCGAGGCCGGCACGTTCCGCGCGGATCTCTATTACCGGCTCAACATCCTGAACATCGGCCTGCCGCCGCTGCGCGAGCGCGCGGCCGACATTCCCGCGCTCGCGGCGACGCTGCTCGTGCAGGCCGCGCGGCGCGAGCCGCGTCTCGCCGAACGCGTGCGCGACACCGACGACGCGCTGCGCGTGCTCGACGCGACGCAGGCGACGCTCGCGCGCTACCGCTGGCCGGGCAACGTGCGCGAACTGCAGAACGTGGTCGAGCGGATCGCGGTCGAGCTGGCCGAGGAAGTCGACGAAAGCGATCCGGCTGCCCCGTGCGCGGCGCTCGCACCCGGCGCGCTGCAAGTGATCGCGCCCGAGCTGTTCGCCGCGCGGCCCGATGCGGCCGACGCCGACGACGCGCAAACCCTGCAAGCGCGCCGTCGTCGAGCGGAAGCCGACGAGATCCGCGCGGTGCTCGACGCGTGCGGCGGCGACCGCGACCGCGCCTGCGCGATGCTCGGCATCAGCAAGACGACGCTGTGGCGCAAGTTGTCGGCGAAATAGGTGCGGGCGGCGCCGGCCGCGCCGTCATTCGGCCTTGTGGTAGTGGCGATACGCCTTCGCGCGATTGCCGCACGACGACATCGAGCACCAGCGGCGGCTGCCGTTCTTGCTGTCGTCGATGAAGAGCCACTGGCATGCATCGTTCGCGCAGCGCTTGACCTTCGCGAGCCGCGCGCCGCCGAGCAGGTCGATCGCCGACCACAGCACCGGGCTCAACAACCCCGCGAGCGTCGCGCTCGACGCATCGATCCGCCACGCATAGCGGCCATCGACGCGCGCCAGCGCAACGCGCGGCGACGCTTGCGCCAGAAAGCCGCCGAGCAGCGCGAGATCGTCGGGCTGCGGCTCGCGTTGCTCCGCCTGTGCAAGAAACAGCCGGTACAGCGCCTCGCGCAATGCGAGCGCCCGCGCAAGCATCGGCGGCGCGTCGCTCTTGTCTTGCTCCTTGTCGGGCACGCGGCATGCGTCGGTCAGGCAGGCCGGCACGCCGGCCTGCTCGCGGCACCACACCAGGAGGTCGTCCACCGTGGCGAAGGTTTCCGTCGGCGGATCGCTGCCGCGCCAGTACAGCGTGTTCGCGAAATCGACGCTCAGCGTATCGGGCGGCGCCGGGACCAGGCAGTCGGTCGTGACGGAAGGTTGCATTTTGTTCATGACGCGATCGTATCTAACCACCATGCCGGTTGACAAGCGCTCGAGCGATTTCTAACATAACCGGCATGATGGTTAAAAACAGGTTGATTGCACTGACGCCCCTTCAATTCAAGGAGACACAGATGATCGATTGCCTTTCGTTCGACGTTATCCACACCGCGGCCGGCCGCGCGTACGACGACAGCACGCTCGGCGCGCTTCGCTACAAGCGGCTGGCATGGTGCCTTTGAGCAGGTCTGCCGCACTGACGTCCCCTTCCGTTCAAGGAGCCACAGATGATCGATCACCTTTCATTCGGCGTTGCCCACGTCGACCGCAGCCGCACCTTCTACGACAACGCGCTCGGCGCACTCGGCTACAAGCGTCTGTATAGCGACGACAGCGCCATCGGGTACGGCGCGACCGAGCCCGAGCTGTGGTTGCAGCACGCGGCTCGCCCTGTCGCCGCCGATCCCGAGTCGGGGATGCACCTGTCGTTCAAGGCCGCGTCGCCGGCCGAGGTCGATGCGTTCTACCGCGCCGCGCTCGAGCACGGTGGCAAGGACAACGGCGGGCCCGGCAAGCGCGAGCACTACGGCCCCGGCTATTACGCGGCGTTCGTCGTCGATCCCGACGGATATCGGCTCGAAGCGCATTGCGAGCTGGACAACGTCGTTTGATCCGCTTCGTGCGGACGCCGACGAGCGACAACGGCCCGATTCCGCATCGCGCGGAATCGGGCCGTTGGTTTAGGGCCTGTTCACGCTAATAACGGGCGTGCGCTGGCTGCATCGTCGTTCGGTTCGCGGCCGCCACCGACGGCGGCTGGGCCGACATGTCGAAGCGCGTGACCGGCACGCGCGGACGGGTTGCGCCCTCCGGCCAGCGCCCGCCGCGCACGCGCTTATTGCGCGTTGCGTGTGCGCTGCAACTGTTCGCCGAGCCCTTCGATCCCGAGGCGCACCGCCTGCCCGGCCTTCAGGAACACCGGCGACGGCTTGACGCCCATGCCGACGCCCGGCGGCGTACCGGTCGTGATCACGTCGCCCGGCAGCAGTGTCATGCACGCCGACAGATAGGCGACCAGTTGCGCGACGGTGAATACCATCGTGCGCGTGTTGCCGTTCTGATAACGATGGCCGTCGACTTCGAGCCACAGGTCGAGACGCTGCGGATCGGGCACTTCGTCGCGCGTGACGAGCCACGGGCCGATCGGGCCGAACGTGTCGAAGCCCTTGCCCTTGTCCCACTGGCCGCCGCGTTCGATCTGCCATTCGCGCTCGGACACGTCGTTGACGACGCAGTAGCCCGCGACGTAATCGAGCGCGCGCGCTTCGTCGACGTCCTTGCATGTCGCGCCGATCACGACGCCGAGTTCGACTTCCCAGTCGGTCTTCACCGAGCCCTTCGGGATATCGATGCCGTCGTTCGGGCCGCAGATCGAACTCGTCCATTTGCCGAACACGACCGGCTCATTCGGCACCGGCATGCCGGCTTCGGCCGCGTGATCGGCATAGTTCAGGCCGATGCCGATGAACTTGCCGATGCGCCCGACGCACGCGCCGATGCGCGGCTCGCCGGACACGAGCGGCAGGGTGGCCGGATCGATCGCGCGCAGCCTCGCGAGGCCGGCGTCGGACAGCACGTCGCCGGCAAGATCCGGTACATGTGCGGACAGGTCGCGAATCCGGCCGGCCGCGTCGAGGAGGCCGGGCTTTTCCTGGCCGGACGGGCCATAGCGAAGCAGTTTCATCGTGCTTAACCTCTGTTGTCGAATGAGACAGCATACCGGCCAGCGCGGCCTTCCGCAGCCGCGCACCGGACTGATGGTCGATCGTCGATTGCGCGCGTCGGCGCCGCATGCGGCATGCCGTCGACGCGCGGGGGTCGCGCGGGCGCAGCGATCGCGGCGCCATACGCAAGGACGGCGCGCATCGAACGGGCAGCCGCCGGTCCGTGCATCGGCGACGACGGCCCGGCACTTGCGACGCACGCCGCCCCATGCGGCCGGCTGCATGCGCGGCCGCGCCGTCGCCGGCCCGCAACCCTTTGTACCATCGGCCGCGCGCCGTGAAATGACGCGCGACGGATACCGACTATTGGTGCACCCGCAGACGCTGCGACGCAGCACGCGCTGCACCGGCGTCGGTGGCTCGGCCGCCATTCGCAATGGCGCCGGCCATCGGTGCGTGAATACTGGCTATTCGGGGTGCCCTGTCATCGGAAACGTTTGCCCATCCGTTCTTTTCCGGTAATGATCAGTAAAAAGACGCTGCATTGCACACTGTATGTTTATTGCTAAGCTCGTACGGATGGCTTTCATCGCCATCCGCGGGGCCGCCCTCTACACGTGCAGAACCGGCCAGCGTGCGTCGCCAATCGATCGAGTAATCCCCCAACCTCACACCGACAATGCAGACAACCAACGACCCGCTTCCCGGCTGCGACGCACGGGAATCGATGGCCGCTATCGAACGCTATCGCGCCCCCGCGCTCGACAAGGGCCTCGACATTCTCGAACTCCTGTCCGAGCAGAAGGAAGGACTCACCCGCACCGAAATCACGAAGGAGCTCGGCCGTAACGCGAGCGAAATCTACCGGATGCTCGAACGCCTCGTCGCGCGCCGCTACGTGATGCGTTCGACCGGCGGCGATCGCTACACGCTCAGCCTCAAGCTGTTCGCGCTTGCACACCGGCATCCGCCGATGAACCGGCTGATCGCCGAGGCGCTGCCGCCGATGCAGCGCTTCGCCGATGCCGCGGAGCAGTCGTGCCACCTGTCCGTCTACGATCGCGGCAACCTGCTCGTGATCGCCCAGGTGGACGGGCCCGGGCCGTGGGGCGTGTCGGTCCGGCTCGGCTCGCGCGTCGGGCTCGCCGATACGGCGTCGGGGCGCATGATGCTGGCGTTCCAGGGCGCCGAGCAACGCGCGCACATGCTGGCCGAGCACCGCAAGGTCAAGGGCGAGGCGCCGCTGAACGAACAGGAGCTCGCGACTGCGTGCCAGTCGATCCGGCAGTCCGGCTATCTGCGCCAGGACAGCCGCCAGGCGTACGGCGTGACCGACCTGACCGTGCCGATCCTCGGGCCGGCCGGCCATGCAATCGCGGTGCTGACCTGCCCGTACATGCGCCGGATCGATGCGCACATGGCGCCGTCCGTCGACGTGGTCGTCGGCGCACTGCGCGACACGGCCGCCCATCTGTCGATGTGCCGCACCGAGACCTGCTGACGCGCGGGATAGCCGGCCACGCGCACCGGGCAACGCGAAGCGGCGCCGGCTCCGGTTGCGCGCGGCGCCCGTGCGGTGGCCGATGCGCGATGTCGCATCGGGCGCCCGCGGCGCTACGCTAGAATAGCGGCCCTCTCAAAAACTACGGCGGCCGGTTGTCGCGGCCGTCGTGTCCGATGGATGTCATGGCCAAACTTCTGAACGATCAAGAATTCCAGCGTTTCTCCGAACTTCAGCAGAAGCAGGCAAGCTTCACGATCACGCCCGAGGAAGCGGACGAGCTGCGCGATATCGTCGCGCGCGCACAGAAGAAGCGCGACGATCGCGCCGCCGCGATGCAGGCGATCGAGAACTACATCGAGCAGTTCGACATCACGCCTGACGAACTCTTCTCGCCCGAGCAGATCGGCGACGCGGCCCGCACCTACGGGCTCATCACGGCGACCAAGAAGGAACGCACGCTGCCGCCGTCGATCACGTTCAACGGCAAGCCGTACCAGTGGACCAAGACACTTCCGGACGACGTGCGCGGCGCACTCTTCGATGCGTTCACGTCCGGCGAATCGGTCAAGCGCTTCATCGCGATGCCGAAAGACACCGCGCGCTGTGCGCTGACGATCGCCCGCCTCGAGCGCGAAACCGGCGCCGTCTATGCCGATCCGCACCTCGAGGAACTCGCGATTTCGCGCGATCAGGTGAACGACGCGGCGTCGAAACTCACTGCGTGAATGTCATCGCGGGCACGCTTCCTGCGTGCCTGCACCCGCGCGTGACGCCGGCATTGGCCGGCGCCGCGCCCGCGGGAGCCGTGCATTCGCATGCTCCCGAAAAAGCTCACCTCGGCATCCTGCAAGCCCTCACCACCGCCTCCCGGAAAACCTCACCCAAGGCGCCCCGAGACGCTGACTGACACCTCCCGAACATCCTCACCGATTGCTCCCGCAAGTGCTCACCGAAGCGCCCCGGAAAGGCTCACCGGCACCTCCCGCAGGTGCTCACCGGCCGTTCCCGGGAAAGCTCACCGAATGCTCCCGTATCGGCTCACCACGCTGTCCCGGAAAAGCTCCCTCACTGCTCCCGAAAAATCTCACCTGTCTCACCTTCGTGATGGCTTTGAATCCGCGAGGCCGGCATATGGCCGCGAATATTTGCGAGCACATCGCTTGAAACGGCGGCGCAAGACGAATATCGCAGCACGCTGGTGCGCATCTCCCGACCTCATCCGTGCCTCGCGATATCGCCGCGATCGACAGGCTCGACACGTTGGCAAGCGCTTCATCCGGGATGATTTTTCGACTTCTTTGCATTCCTGATCGAAATTCCGGCATGGCGAAACATTGCTGCCTCGACGCCATGCGCTCACCCTTCAGCGTCGGGGCGCGGACCGACGCCTACGGCTGCAACTTCATCCTGAAACCCACGACACCGGGCTCCTCCGTCGTCGACACCTCGAAACCGCACGATTTCGCGAGCGAGATCATCGCCGAATTCTCGCGCAGCGCCTCGCCGACCATCCAGGCGGTGCCGCGCGAGCGTGCGTAGTCGATGATGCGGGTCATCATCAGCCGACCGAGCCCCTTGCCCTTCTGGTCGGGCCGCACCGCGATCGCGAACTCCGCCGTCTCGTTGTCGGGATCGGCCACCGCGCGCACCACCGCGAGCGTGTGGTCGCGCCCGGACACATCGGTAAACGACACGATGAAAGCCATCTCGCGGTCGTAGTCGATCTGCGTCATGCGCGCCACCTGCGAATGATCGAAGCTGCGCACCGCGCCGAAGAAACGCATCCGCAGATCTTCCGGCGTCATCGCACCGAGCAGTTCGTTGTGCGCGGCTTCGTCCTCCGGACGGATCGGGCGGATCGTCACCGTCTCGCCGTGCCACTCGAGCGTCTGCTCGAGGTGCCGCGGATACGGCATGATCGCGAGCCGGCTGCGCCCCGAAGCCAGCGTGATGCGCGGCGCGATTACCCATGCGCGGTCGGACAGCACGCGCAGCGTGACCGACATCGCCACGACTTCACGCACGTCGCAAACGGCCTGCGACAGCGCAGTCAGCGCATCGAGCGTGGGCTCGACGGGCGTGCTGCGCGCATACGGCGAGCGCTCCATCACCGCGCGGGCGAGCACGGTGTTCAGCGGCGGCAGGCCGTAGACGACGAACGGCGCCGATACACCGTCCGCGGGCGGCACGGCATAGCGAAACACCGGACCGAAGTTCGAATCGTCGTACATGTCGACCGTGATATCGACGATTTTCTTGCCGGCCGGCTCGTCGGGCTGCTCGCCCTGCAGACCGAAACGGGACAGCCAGCGCAGCGCGGCTTCGCCGGCCAGTTCATGCTGACCGGCTTCGACCATGCGGCGCGCATCGGCCTGGGCCGATGCCACGCACTCGGCCGGCTGCAGCGGCGCGCCTTCCGGCGTCTGCATCAGCAGTTGGCGCCCGAGGTTGTAGTCGACGAGACGCGCATACGCGCGTGCGAGCCGCTGCGGCGTCGTATGCACCGGAATGCCGTTCGCGTGCAGCGCGTCGCGCGTCGCCGCGTCGACCGCGCCGAAGAAACACGCGAGGATGCCGCGATGCGCGTATTGCCGCGAGTCGATCAGCGTGCGCGCGACCCGATCGGCCGGCGCGCTGTGCGAAGTCGAATGAACGACGAACAGCGTGCCCGTCTGCGGAAACGGAGCGAGCGCCTTGATCGCCTCGGCAAAATGCTCGGGGCGCGCATCGTCGCCCAACGTGAGCGGGTTGCCGGGTGCCGCGAGATGCGGCAGCGCGGCAGCAACGGCCGACGTTGCCGCGGGCGACCAGTTTGTCAGTACGTCGCGCACCTCGGCCACCGCATCGACCGCGAGTTTCGCCACGCCCGCGTCGCTCGTCACGAGCGTCGCCGCCCCACGCGCGGTGACACGGCCGACGCCGAGCGTCTCGATTTCGTCGAGCAGATCGTCGAGCGCATCGACGCGCACCATGCCCGCGCGCTGGAACGCCGCCGTGTACAGCGCGTCGCCGGGGTCGGCCCGGCCGGTGCGCAACGCGAGCACCGGCTTGTTGCGTGCGGCCGCGCGCGCGGCCGACATGAACTTGCGCGCCGCGCGCACGGTATCGAGTTCGAGCAGGATCGCGCGCGTGCCGGGGTCGCTTGCCAGATAGTCGAGTACGTCGCCCGCATCGACGTCGGATTCGCTGCCGAGCGCGACGACATGCGAAAAGCCGAGGCCGCGCGCATCGGCCCAGCCAAGCACCGCGTTCGTCAACGCATTCGATTGCGACACCCACGCGACGCCGCCCGATCGCGCCGTATACGCAGGCGCGCCGAAATGCGCATGCCGCGCGGGCGACAACACGCCCAGGCTGCCGGGCCCGACGATACGGAGCACGAACGGCTTCGCCGCCTTCAGCGTACGATCGACCGCGGCGCGATCGGCATCGGTGCGCGCCTCGCCGACGATCACCGCGACGCGCGTGCCGAGCTCGCCGAGCTTGCGCACGATGCCGGCCCAGGTCGCGGGCGGTGTGCAGATCACGGCAACCGACGGGGGCGCGGGCAACCGGTCGACATCGGAGACGACCGCATGCCCGTCCAGCTCGCGATATTTCGGGTTGACCGGCCACACGGGCCCCTGGAACGCGCCGTCGAGCACGCGCGACCACACCATCGCGCCGATACTGCCCGCGCGCGATGACGCGCCGACGACCGCAACGGACCTGGGCTGGAACAATGCATCGAGATGGCGAACGGTCACATCGGCTCCCTGCGGTGACGAAAGACGACACGATCGGCATGCGGCCGGGCAGGCCATGCGCCGATCGACGCGAACTCCAAGCATAGGCGAAGCGCCCGCGACTGCCTATATGCCGAACGGCCGACTATTCGACGAACGTCAATGCCCGCACCATGGGCCTGCACCACATGCGGCCCGGCATCGCAGCGCCGCTCGCACGATGCACGCAACGCGGCACGACGCTGCAGCCGCTTTCTCAAAGGTGAGGATTTACAGGAGCCATGGTGAGTATCTTCGGGAATCGCACGACATACCGCGCCACCACGCGAACGGTGATGAAAATCCGCGTCATGCATGCACCGCGAAAATGGCGAATGCCAATGCGCGTGCGCTGCGCCATTACGCGGTTGTTTACGCAAATTCCCCGCGATATGCAGTCGGATCGCGGCAAATTCGCAAAGCGGTATCCGTTAATTGCGCGGCGGCGCACCTCAATCCGTCGGGGAAAATCGCATGACGCGCGCGCAAAAACAAAACGGTGCGAAGGCCGCATGGCCATTCGCACCGTCGGTCGACACGCGAAAGGTGAGGATTTTCGGGAGTCAGTCCTTGATCAGGAAACGTCCGCGATTCTTGCCGAGCCATGCCGGCGCCCGCCCGCGGCCACTCCAGGTTTCGCCCGTCTTCGGGTTCAGGTACTTCGGCGGCAAGGTGCGCCTGGGCTTCGCGGCGGCAGCGGCGGCCGCCGCTCCTGCCGGGCGAAAACCGAGCTCTTCCGGCGTGATGTCGTATTCGTCGATTTTCGCGCGGATCGTCGCGATCGCGTCGGCGATCGCCTTTTCACGTTCCTTGTCGATCTTTTGCTGAAGCCGTTCGAGCTGCGCGGTCAATTGCCTGTAGGTCGCCATATGGATGGGACTCCGTGAGTGTTATTCGTGAAAAACAAGTGACTCAAGCAAACAGAAAAGCGCTTCGCCCGATCGTGGTCTCCTCAGCCGGTCATTTCGGGATCAATAACCGCTTTTCTTCTTGCATGCGAAGAGAAGATTTCGCACGGCGTCATCCGTCGATTGCTGGATCACGTCGAAATCTCCGTTGCACATGGCCCGGGCATTGTCCGTGCAATTGCTCCAGTCGCTGCCGGTGCATTGCACCTGCGTGGTCGGACGCCCGTCCGAAGTGAACAGCGGAGCACCGCCACCGCACCCGCCGAGCCCGGCAACCAGAACCAGCATCACGGCCGCCCGAGGCCACCGACAGACCGACGCAAGCATGTGTTTCATTGTTGTTCCCGTCAACCTTTTTTTGAATGTCGCGAGTATGCCATGGGCAGCCGTTCGGCCGTCAGTCCGGCGTGCGGTCGGGTTGCCCGCGCGCCTTGTACGGCAAGCGCTTGCGCGGATCGTCGGTGATGCGAATGAAAACCTGCTCGACGTCCGGAAGCGCCTCGAATTCGCGTTGCAGCGCCTGGCGATCGAATGCCGTATCCGCGCATCCTTCGACGTAGATGAAACGTCGCTGCACGGTGATCCACAGGCTCGTGCCGCGCAGACGATCGGAGCCGGCAAAGTGCGCCTTCGCCGCATCGGCGATCGACGCGTCATACATGTACGAGTTCGGCTTCGTGCAGCGATGGGCGAGCCAGCAGGTCGTGCCGCGTTCGGCGCGGTAGTGCGCATCGTCCGTCATCTCCGCGCGCGTCATCCACGGGCCGAGCGGCAACGGGCATTCGGCCACGTCCCGCGACAGCGCGACGAACGGATCGTTGTACCAGTTGCGCCGCGTGTCGGGCGCGTCGGGCGTGTCGGTGTTGCCGGCCTGCGCGAGTGCGGCGCCCGCCAGCAACATGGTCAGCCACCCCGCGATGCCGATCTGCTTCATCGTGACTCCTGTTCGATGCGTTACATCGGGCCGCATCGGCGTCGCCGATCGGCCTACCGGGCGATACCGAGCGCCGCCAGTTTCTTGTACAGCGTCGCGCGGCCGATGCCGATGCGCGCGGCCGCTTCAACGACCTTCCCGTCACAAGCCGCCAGCGCATCGGTCAGGAACTGGCGCTCCCACGCCGCCAGTGCATCGGCATACGAAACGGCCGGCGCACCGGATGTCGTCAACGCGTCGCCCGCGCGCTGCTCGGCCGGCACCGCGGCAATCCGCTGCGCCGGCGCCGCACCGTCCGGCGAGATGCGCACCGGCCCGAGAAACGGTGCGAGCGCGCGCGCATCGATCACCGAACGGTCCGACAGCATCAGCGCGCGTTCGAGCGTATTGCGCAACTCGCGCACGTTGCCCGGCCACGGATACGCGCACAGCATCCGCAATGCATCGTCGGTCAGCTCGCAGTGCGCGGCGCGCCCGTGCTGGGCCGCCAGTTCCTCGAGCGTCGCATAGACGAGCGCCGCGATGTCGGATGCGCGTTCGCGCAGCGGCGGCGCGTGGATCGTCAGCACGTTCAGCCGGTAATAGAGATCCGCGCGAAAACGCCCGGCTGCCACGAGCGCCGGCAGGTCGGCCGACGTGGCGGCGATGATGCGCACGTCCGCCCGCACGATCCGGTTCGAGCCGACCGGCTCGAACTCCTTGTCCTGCAGCACGCGCAGCAGCTTGCCCTGCAACGGCAGCGGCATGTCGCCGATCTCGTCGAGAAACAGCGTGCCGCGATCGGCCAGCTCGAACTTGCCGACGCGCCCCTTGCGATCGGCGCCGGTGTACGCGCCGGGCGCCGCACCGAAGAATTCGGTTTCGAGCAGCGTGTCGGGAATCGCCGCGACGTTGACGGTCACGAGCGGCTGGAGCGCACGCGCCGACGCCGCGTGAATCGCGTGGGCGAGCAGTTCCTTGCCGGTGCCCGTCTCGCCGAGCAGCAGCACCGGCGAATCGACTTGCGCCGCGCGACGCGCCTGGCGCTTGGTCTCGAGGCTCGCGGCGCTCGTGCCGACGAAGCTCGCGAACGTGTATTTCGCGCGGCGCGCCTGCGCGAGCGAGCGCTGCGTCGCGATCAGTTGCTGCTGAAGCTGCGCGTAGCGGGAAAAAATCGGCGTGAGCGTCTTCAACTGGTCGAACAGCGCGAAGCCGATCGCGCCCACCGTCTCGCCGGCCTCGTTCTTCAACGGCAGGCGCGTGACGACGAGCGGTTCGCGGCCCGTCTCCATGATGTCGAGCAGGATCGGCTGCCCGGTCGACACGACCTCGCGCATCAGGCTGTTCGGAATCACGGCCTCGCAGTCGAGGCCGACGGCCTGCTGCGGATCGGCGAAACCGAAGCGTGCGGCGTAACGCTCGTTCATCCACACGACGCGCGCCTCGCGATCGACGACCACCGTGCCCGCACTCGAATCCTCGAAAGTCCGGAACAGCGACTCGGCGGCGCGCCGCAGCACGTCGCCGTAGTTGACGGGCAGGCGGGCCCAGTCGTTCATCATCGTGTCGTCGTCTCCATTTATCGTCGGCCAGATTGTCTCTGAAACGAGACGGATTATCTCACTCTGGAGACACCCCGCAATGCGTTGTCCGGGAAAGCCCTGCATGATTTCGAGGGTCGGCCGGATGGCCGAAACGTCTCCCGATGGAGACGTTTTATGTAGAATCGTCAGACTTACGCCGGCGCGGGCCCGCCGGCCGTCGGCGGGCCCATGTCCGGCGGCGCAATGCGCCCGATGGCACGAAACCTGCACCAACCCGAGTTGGTCCGCGGTGCACCGCGCGATCGAACAACAACCAAAGCCATTCCAAGCTTTTAGGAGACTCCCTTGTCTTTCGTGATCGTCCTCGCCGCGCTGGCGTTCCTGATGTTCGCCGCGTATCGCGGCTACAGCGTGATCCTGTTCGCGCCGATCGCCGCGCTCGGCGCGGTGCTCCTGACCGAACCCGCCGCCGTCGCACCCGTTTTCTCGGGCATCTTCATGGAGAAGATGGTCGGCTTCGTCAAACTGTATTTCCCGGTCTTCATGCTCGGCGCCGTGTTCGGCAAGGTGATCGAGCTGTCCGGGTTCTCCGAGTCGATCGTTCACGCGGCGATCCGCTACATCGGCCGCTCGCGCGCGAATGCAGTGATCGTCGCGGTATGCGCGCTGCTCACCTATGGCGGCGTCTCGCTGTTCGTCGTGGTGTTCGCGGTCTATCCGTTCGCGGCCGAACTCTATCGCCAGAGCAACATCCCGAAACGGCTGATGCCCGGCGCGATCGCCCTCGGCGCGTTCTCGTTCACGATGGATTCGCTGCCCGGCACGCCGCAGATCCAGAACATCATCCCGACCACGTTCTTCAAGACGACCGCCTGGGCCGCGCCCGCGCTCGGCACGATCGGCTCGCTGTTCATCATCGTCGTCGGCCTCGCGTATCTCGAATGGCGGCGCCGTTCGGCAATGGCGAAGGGCGAAGGCTACGGCACGTCGCTCGTCAACGAACCGGAACGCGTCGAGGCGAAGGCGCTGCCGCACCCCGCGCTGGCGATCCTGCCGCTGATCCTCGTCGGCGTGTCGAACTTCGCGTTCACGAAGCTGATCCCGCAGTGGTACGGCGCCGCGTCGTACACGGTCGCGCCGGAAGTGCTGCCGGGCGTGCACGCGCCGGTCACGACGTCGATCAAGACCGTCGTCGCGATCTGGTCGGTCGAGGCCGCGCTGCTGCTCGGTATCGTGCTGGTGGTGCTGACGGCATTCAAGCGCGTCAGCGACCGCTTCGCGGCCGGCTCGAAGGCCGCCGTCGCCGGCGCGCTGCTCGCCGCGATGAACACCGCGTCGGAATACGGCTTCGGCGGCGTGATCGCCGCGCTGCCGGGCTTCCTCGTCGTCAGCGATGCGCTGAAGAGCATCCCGAACCCGCTCGTCAACGCAGCCGTGTCGGTCAGCTCGCTCGCCGGCATCACGGGCTCGGCGTCGGGTGGCATGAGCATCGCGCTCGCCGCGATGTCGGACCTGTTCATCAAGGGCGCGCAGGCCGCCAACATCCCGATGGACGTGCTGCACCGGGTCGTCGCGATGGCGAGCGGCGGCATGGACACGCTGCCGCACAACGGCGCGGTCATCACGCTGCTCGCGGTCACGGGCCTCACGCACCGCGAGTCGTATCGCGACATCTTCGCGGTCACCGTCATCAAGACGCTCGCGGTGTTCTTCGTGATCGCCGTGTACTACGCGACGGGGCTCGTGTAAGCGTTGGCATCAGGGCGGCGCTTCGTGCGCCGCCTTCCCGTCTTTCAAGATCGGACCGCATGCGCGCCGGAATCAATTCCGGAATGCGCATCCGGTCCGACTTCATTTCCCTGCCCGCCGAATCAGGTCAAATTCACGCCGCCGCGCCTGCACACGCGTGGCGGCTGCCCGGCGCCATTGCACGACCTCGCCCCTTACGCGCCCATTGTTACCCGCAGCAAAACACTGCGTTGGGCGCGATCGCATTTTTCCCGGGCCCGCCGCGGCCTACACTGGTTCCAACGTCGCGCGGCGCTTCGACGAACGAAGCGCCGCGAATTACCGGAATCGCGGAGGTCCCGATCATGAAGCGCCTGTTCCAAGCCGTTGCCATCGCCCTGGCCGTCTCGGCCCCGTTCGCCGCACAGGCCCAGTCGAACCAGCCGCTCACGCGCGCGCAGGTCCACGCCGAAGTCAAGGCGCTCAAGCAGGCCGGCTTCCAGTCGAGCGACTGGTTCTATCCGGCCAGCATCGTATCGGCCGAAGCGAAAATTGCCCGCGAGCACGACGCCGGATACGGCAGCGACCGCGGCGCATCGTCGGAGTCGGGCCGGTAATCGTTCGCCCCGCCCGCTCGACGATCCGTCGACGCGTCGTTACGCCTTCACGGGCTGGATCAGCTTCGCGCACGCCGCTGCCTGCGGATCGCCCGCCGGCAACTTCCCGCACACGCCGTCGAACTGCTTAACGACCGACCTGACCGACGCATCGTGCGCGCCGCTGCCGCGCCAACGGTTCAACTGCGTGACGACCTTGGTCAGCGCGCGCAGGTTCGCGCCGTAGAACGCGTCCCGGGTCTTGTCGGCCTGTGCGAGCACGCTGGCGGCAATCCCTTCGATGCGCGCCGAATCGTTCGGCGCCAGTTCCACCGCATTCGCAAAGTAAGTCGCGCCCCAGCGCAGCTTCGTCGCCGGCCCGCTCGCCGCGTCGTACGCCTTGCGATACCAGTCGAGCGCGGCCGCCTTGTCGCCGCGCGCCTTCGCGTTCGCGGCCAGCCCCGACATGAAGTAGTACGGCGTGGACGAACGCGGCAGCTCGGCCTTCAGCAACGCATCCGATTCGTCGTACAGGCCGGCGTCGGTCAGCGTGTCCGCGCCTTCGCTGACGAGCGCCTGCCGCTCGTACGCGTTCGCCGCGCCCTGCACCGACGCGGCGATCTGCTTGCGTGCGGTGTCGGCCAGCGCCGCCGGTGCGGCGGGCGACGTGCCGCTGCGCGCGTCGCCGCGCGCGAGCAGCACGCGGCCGTGCAGCGCCATCAGCCGGTCGATCGACGATAGCGTGGTGTCGGTCGACAGGCGCGCGAGCGCCGCGTCGTATGCGCCGCGCAACTTGGTGCGCTGCGCGTCGTCGCCGCCGAGATACGCGACCACGCGCGCGGGGGCCGCGACCAGCACGTCCGAATCGGCGCGCGACAGCGCGGCATCGTGCAGCACCGTGCGCAGCGAATCGGCCAGCGCAGCCTTGTCGAGCGCACCGGCCTGCGTCGGGTCGTCCGACGCGGCGACCACCGCCGACTTCAACGCGAAGCGCGCCGATTCGGCTTTCGCGCCAGCCGCCCGTGCGCGTTGCGCGAGCGACTGCAGCGTCTCGGCGACACGATCGGCCGGCACCGGCAGCGCACCGTCGGTATCCCACGAATAGTCGGCCAGCAGGCGCCAGTCGTCCGGCGTCAGCGACGCGCCGTTCTTCAGCGCCGTCGCGAGCGTCTGCCGCACCGGATGCGCGGCCGTCATCCCGAGCGACAGCGCCTGCATGTAGCGGTCGAGATCGGCCTCGCCCGGCAGCCGCGTCACTTCGGTGCCGTCGGGACGGAACAGGATCATCGTCGGATAGCCGTGCACCTTGAAACGCTCGCCGAGCTTCTGCGCGCTTTCGGTATCGCCGTCGAGATACACGGGCACGAAGAACGACGAGCGCGTCTTGAATGCCTGCTGGCTGAAGATCGTCGACTTCACCTGGTTGCACGACGGGCACCATACCGCGCCCCAGTACAGCAGCAGCGGCTTGCCCTCGCGCTTCGCGAGCGCGAATGCGGCATCGACGTCGCCGTGTTGCCACGCGATACCGGGCGGCAGATGCGCACCGTCGGGCGATGCGCTCGCCGCCGGCGCGGCCGCGGGCGTGGCAGCGGCAAGCGCCGCACCGGCGGCGGCGAACAGGCAGGCGGCGGTGAGATTGCGGAGAACGGTTTTCATCGAAGCGGATTCCGTTGAAAAAGACGGTTTCAGGGCGATGCCGCGCAGGCAACGAGGGCCGTGAAGCGATGACGATGAAGTCGGCCGACATGCCGCGCCGCGCAGGCATCGATACGGAGAAACGAAGCCGGCCGAATCGGCCGGCAAATCTTTCGACGATACGACGGATACAGCCGAAGGAAAACGAACGAATTCTCGATTGAATATGACGCGCGGCAGCGCGGCTGCACGGCCGCGCGTGCCGTCACGTCCGCGACGGCCGGCCCTTCATTGCCGCGCCCTGATCCGGGCCATGTGATACACGGACGCATGCACGCCGTCGCGCAATGCGTAATCCGGCGATTCGCCCTCGATGCGGAAACCGTGTTTCTCGTAGAGCGCGATCGCCGCGCGGTTGTCGGTGAACACGGTCAGCTCGACGCGCGTGATGTTCAGCCAGTTCTCCGCGAGATCGATCGCGGCCGCGAGCAGCCGGCCGCCGATGCCATGCCCGTGACGGGCCGCGTCGACCATCATGCCGAGCGCCGCCGCGTGCCGCCTGCGGGGATTCGGCTCGGGACGCAGGCCGAGATGGCCGACCACCGTGCCGTCGATTTCGGCGACGAGGCTCACGCCGTGCGCGCGTATGTCGTCGAGCCGCTTCTGCCATTTTTCGAGCGACGGAAACGGCTGCAGCAACGTATTCATGTACACCGCGGGGTGCGCGGCGATCTGCCGGATCGCGTCGACGTCGTGCGTCTCGCTGTGCCGGATCCTGATATCGGTCATGGGTGGGCCGGGTCCGAAAAGTCGCGCCGATGGCGCGGACCGCGCACGCGCGCGGCAATGCATCGAGCTTAGCCGATTTCACGCATTTGAAACACGGGGTCACGCCGTGTCCGTCAGGTTGCATCCGCAACGAAACGCCTTCGCACCGCGCGCGCGGAATCCGGAAAATTCTGACCGGCCGCCCCTCGGCGATCGGTAATTTATTACCGTTTTCAAGCTCGCAAAGCGCTCGAATGAATCGTTGTGCATGCAACGTCGCGTTCGCGACATGCAATGTCATTTCTTCATCACGTCGACGTCATGCGGCCTCCCTAGACTGAGCGCCGCGCCGGCCGCGATGCGCGCACCGCCGCGACACGCGGCCGACGCCCCGAACGCGCAAGCATCGCGGACCGTCCCGTGGCGGGACGACACCCGGGCACCGCCAGACGAACTCACGAACGCTCCCACCTTCACAGGATCCGAACGCCATGACGTCACGCCGCAAATTCCTTCAGCAGACCGCCGGTTCCGGCCTCGCCGCCGCCGCGCTGTCCGCGTTTCCGCCGAGCATTCGCCGCGCGCTCGCCATTCCCGCCTTCCACGAAACGGGAACCATCCAGGACGTGAAGCACGTCGTGCTGCTGATGATGGAGAACCGCGCGTTCGACAGCTACTTCGGCACGTTCAAGGGCGTGCGCGGCTATGGCGACCGCTTCGCGGTGCCGTCGCCGAACGGTCGCGACGTGTTCTACCAGTCGTACACGAAGGTGACGCCCGCCGCGACCGTGACGCCGTATCACCTCGACGCGCGCCAGGGCAACGCGCAGCGCGCGGGCGGCACGCCGCACGCATGGGCCGATGCGCAGGCCGCGTGGGATCACGGCCGGATGAACCGCTGGCCCGACACCAAGACGCCGCTGTCGATGGGCTATTACGACGCGGCCGAAGTGCCGTTCCAGCGCGCGCTCGCCGATGCGTTCACGCTGTGCGACCACTACCACTGCGGGATGCACACGGGCACGATCGCGAACCGCCTGTTCTACTGGAGCGGCACCAACGGCCCGAACGGCATCAGCCCGGCCGACGGCAGCCGCGTGAAGATCGCCGCGCTGAACAACCAGTTCAACGGCGGCAACGACATCGGCCCGTCGAGCCAGGGCTGGACCTGGACGACGTACGCCGACCGGCTGCAACAGGCCGGCGTGAGCTGGAAGGTCTACCAGAGCCTGATCGACAACTTCGGCTGCAACGAGATGATGAGCTTCCGCCACTGGCGCGCGGCGATCGAGCAGATGCCGGCCGCGCGCCGGCCCACGTACGTCGCGTCGACCGACATCACGCAGCCGGTGACGGCGGCCGGCGCGTTCTACGATCCGGCGATCGACGATCCGCTGAGCCCGCTCGCGAAGGGGTTCGGCAACACGATGCCATACGGCTTCCTCGAAACGTTGCGCGACGACATCCGCAACGGCAAGCTGCCGGAAGTGTCGTGGATCATCCCGCCGTCCGCGTACAGCGAGCACCCGGGGCCGTCGAGCCCCGCGCAGGGCGGCTGGTACGTGCAGGCCGTGCTCGACGCGCTGACGGCGAACCCGGAGGTCTGGAGCAAGACCGTGCTGCTGGTCAACTACGACGAGAACGACGGCTTCTTCGACCACATGCCGTCGCCGGCCGTGCCGTCGCGCAACGCCGACGGCACGCTCGCGGGCGGCCATACGCTGTCGGCCGCCGACGTCGCGGTCGAGTACCACGACTTCACGCCGGCCACGTCGAGCCAGCCGGCCAGCGACGGCCGTCCGTACGGCCCGGGCCCGCGCGTGCCGATGTGGATCGTGTCGCCGTGGAGCCGCGGCGGCTGGGTCAACTCGCAGGTGTTCGACCATACGTCGACGCTGCGCTTCCTCGAGAAGCGCTTCGGCGTCGCGGAGCCGCAGATCAGCGCGTACCGCCGCGCGGTGTGCGGCGACCTGACGAGCGCGTTCAACTTCCGCACGCCGAACGACGAGCCGCTGCCGACGCTCGCGGGCCGCACGACGAAAAGCCAGGCCGATGCGCTGAGCGCCGCGCAGCAAACCGCGCCGAAGATCGTGCCGCCCGCCACGCCCGCGCTGCCCGCGCAGGCGACCGGCGTGCGCCCGTCGCGCGCGTTGCCGTACGAGCTGCACGCGAGCGCGCGCGCCGATGCCGCCGCCGGCACGGTCACGCTGAAGTTCGCGAACACCGGCCGCGAGGCCGCCGTGTTTCACGTCTACGACAAGCTGCACCTCGACCGGCTTCCGCGGCGCTACGTCGTCGAGCCGGGCAAGACGCTGCATGGCGACTGGGCCGCGCGCGCGGACGACGGCGGTAAATATGACCTGTGGGTGCTCGGCCCGAACGGCTATCACCGCCGCTTCACCGGCGATCTGAGCCGCCTGGCCGGGGCGCGCGCGCCGCACCCGGAAGTGCGCGTCGGCTATGCGGGCGCGAGCGGCAGCCTCCACCTGCGGCTGCGCAACGACGGCGGCGGCACGGTGCGCTTCACGGTGAAGTCGAACCAGGTCTACGGGCCGCTGTCCGGTCGCGGCGCAAGCGCCGACCATGGTCATGGTCACGGCGACGAAAACGGTCACGGTCACGGCAACGGCCATGGCACCGGCACCACGTGGACCGTCACGGTGCGCGCCGGCGATCAGTCCGAACTGCACTGGAAGCTCGATTCGACCGGCTACTGGTACGACTTCATCGTCACCGCCGACAGCGACGCGAGCTTCTCGCGCCGCGTGGCCGGGCGCGTCGAAACCGGCCGCCACTCGGTCAGCGACCCGGCGATGGGGCTCGCCGACCGCTTCTGACGCCACCGCGGCGACGCGCGGCGCGGCGCGCGCCGCCCGCGCCGGGGCGGCCGCGAACGCCGTTCGGGTACCGGTTCCGGCCGGGGCCGATCCGGCGCAGACGCCCGCCCGGCGCGGCTCAAACATCAGAAGGATCGGTGGTGTAGCCCTCATTTCCGGCCCACGAAAATGCTCCGTGTCGCGGCCCGTTCGCGTTAAACTGCGTCAAGCCGTATTCAACAAAGACATCCTTGCCGCTCCGGCATCCACGACACGATACGAGGATAGGTTCGATGCGCACTACCGGCTCATCCGGGGCAATGACCCTGCTCACCGAACACGACGCGGCCGACGGCCGCGAACTGCGCTCCCTCCGGCTCGAAGCCACCGGCGACGGCAAGAGCGTGCTGCTGATCGAGGTCGACGAACGCAAGCCCGGCATCCACCGCGAGGTTCGCTACGAGATCACCCCGGCCGAACTGATCGCGGCGATCCGCTCGCACGGCGCCGAGCTGCCCGGCGAAAACCACGGCGCCGCGTCGCTCGCCCGTACGCCCTCCTGATTCCGAACGGTGAGCCGCGTGCAACGCGCCGGCTCACCCACATTCCCCTGCCGCCGTCAGGCGCTTTGCATCATTCCCGCCGCCGCGTTGAAAAAGGCCGATAATCGGCCCATCCGCCTTTCCTGCCCACGCGTTTCCTTTTCGGCCAGCCGTCATGCTCCGTGACCTCGTCGCCCAGTACGGGCCGCTTCTCGTGTTCGCCAACGTGCTCGCGGCGGCCATCGGCCTGCCGGTGCCCGCGATGCCGACGCTCGTGCTGTTCGGCGCGATGTCCGCGATGCATCCGGCGATGATCGGCTCGCAACTCGTGACGGTCGTGGCGCTGTCGGTGCTCGGCGCGCTGGTCGGCGACACGGTCTGGTACGTCGCCGGGCGGCGTTACGGCGGCACGACGCTGAAGACGATCTGCCGGCTGTCGCTGTCGCGCGATACCTGCGTGAAAAAGACCGAGCGCTTCTTCGGCCGCTACGGCGTGCGCGTGCTCGCGGTCGCGCGCTTCATTCCGGGGTTGTCGCTCGTGTCGGTGCCGATGGCCGGCGCGCTCGGCACGCGCTACCGCACGTTCGCCGGCTACGACGCGCTCGGCGCCGCGCTGTGGACGATCGTCGGGCTGGGCGCCGGCCTCGTGTTCTACCGGCAGATCGACTGGCTGTTCGCCGGCGCGAGCCAACTCGGCCGCGCGGTGCTGCTGGTCATCGTCGCGCTGCTCGCGGTCTATGCGGCCGTGCGCTGGATGCGCCGCCGTGCGCTGATCCGCCAGCTCGCGAACGCGCGGATCGGCGTCGACGAGCTCGACATGCTGCTGCGCGACGCCGCCGCGCCGGTGGTGCTCGACGTCCGCTCGCCCGAGCACCGCAAGCTCGACCCGTTCACGATTCCCGGTGCGCAGTTCGCCGACGAGCGCCAGATCGGCGACATCGTCGCGCGCTATCCGCTCACGCAGAAATTCGTCGTGTATTGTTCGTGCCCGAACGAAGTGACGGCCGCGCTGATGGCCAAGCGCCTGCTCGATGCAGGCTTCACCGATGCGCTCGCATTGCGCGGCGGCCTCGACGCGTGGCGCGATACGGGCCGCCAGCTAACGTCGCTCGTGGAAGAGGTGCCCGCCGCGAACGATTCCGTAGCGGGATGGCACAAGCCGGCCTGATCGCATCGATCGCCGGCCGGCCGTGCGAGACAGGGGGCCTTGCGCCCCCTTCGGTCAGAACGCGTGCAGCGGCAGGTTCACGACCAGACGGTACTCGGTGTTCGTCGCGTCCGAGTAGTGGGCCGAACCGTTGTGCCACATCGCGATGAACGTGACCTTCGTGTTCTTCAGCTTGCCGCTCTGGAACGTGTACGACGGGATGAAGCCGAACTCGTGGTGACGGCCCTGCACCGGCGCGCCGTTGCTCCAGTAGATGCTCGACTTGCTCGGGTCGTTCGCCGCGCCCGCGCTGCCGTCCGCGCCCCAGCCGGTCACGCCCCACACCATCGCCTTGAAGCCGGGCAGGCCCGCTTCCTTGCCGTAGAACGTGTAACGCAGCTGCAGCGATTTTTCGTGCGGCGCGTTGTAGTCGACGTCCATCGAGTTGGTCAGGAAGATGCCGTTCGTTTCGTTCAGGTAGTCGAAGAACTGGTCGCCGAGCACCTGCTGGAAGCCGACCAGCAGCTCGTGCGGGCCGTGCTGCGCCGCCAGCGACAGGCTGTACGCGTTGTTGTTGATCTTGCCTTGCAGCGCGTCGCCCGTGTCGTGCGTCGAGTAGACGTTGCCGAAGCCGGTCCACTTGATCGTCTGCGGGCTGCCGATGCTGTGCTTCACCGACGCGTAGTACTGGTGCCACACGTCGTCGGCCTGGTTCGCGTACAGCGCGACCTCGCCGTTCGGCGAGTAGTCCCACGTGCCGCCGACGTAGGTCAGGCGGTTCACGCGCGTGCCGCCGTATTGCGTCGTCAGGTTGGTAAGCGTCGTATGGCCGCGTGCGTCGGTCTTCGTGAAGCTGCCGGCCTCGAGCATCACGTTCTTGAATTCATTGCTGACGATCGTCGCACCGAGGAACGTCGGCGGCAGCGCGCGGTTGTCGTGCTGCTCCATGAACGGGTTGTCGACGGCCTGCAGACCGTACTTGACCACCGTGTTCGAGATGCGCGCCTTCACGTCGTAGATGCCCGGGTACGCCCATGCAAGCTGGTTCGACCCGCCGCCGCCCTTCGCCACGTGCACCATGTTGCCCGCGCCGGCGCCGCCGTCGAGCTTCAGGCCCGCGTACAGCGATGCGTCGACGCCGAAGCCGATCAGGCCCGCCGTATAGCCGGACTCGAAGTTCGCCATCACGCCCTGAACCCACGCATGGCGATGCGGCCCGCCCTTGTTGTCGAGGATGTCCGAATAGTTGCGGAACAGGAAGTCGAGATGGCTGTCGGCGATGAAGCCGTTCGATTTCGACTGCGCCGACGGCTCGTCGGGCGGCGTGACGGCCTGGCTGGCCTCGGCATTGACAATGGCGTTCGGGGTCGTTGCCTGCGCAACGGCCGCGCCCGAGCCGGCGGCAGGCGCGGCCTGCGCGACCGTCAGCGGCGCGGGGGCCGCGTCGTCGGCGTGCGCGACGCCCGTCAGCGAGACGCCGGCGAGCGCCGGCAGTCCCCATGCAAGCAGCATCTTCGATGCCGTCCCGATCGTCTTCTGCTTTTTCATCGTAATAATTCTCGTCTTGTGTTGATATCGTCCACGCCGGTCGCGATCCGCTCCCAGCCCCCCGGCGAGCCCCGCCAAGGACGCGCCTGTACCCGCGGTGCGAAGATCGTTCGCGCCGCACCTACCCCTGTTGACCTGCCTTGGTTATGTTTGCTGTGTCACTTCAGCACGCCGCGCCCGCGCGGATGCATGCGACGCGCGCCGCCGACCCCTGCCGCACTTCCGGCAGCGGCACGTCCCGCGCGCATGCGTCGATCGCGACCGGACAGCGCGTGCGGAACGCGCAGCCGGACGGCGGGTTGAGCGGCGAGGGCATCTCGCCCGCCAGCAGCATCGGACGGCGAGCACGCTCGCGCGCCGGCTCCGGCGTCGGCGCCGCATCGAGCAGCGCCTTCGTGTACGGGTGCTGCGGCACGCCGTACACGTCATGCCGCGTGCCGAACTCCATCACGCGGCCGAGATACATCACGAGCACGCGCTGGCTGATGGCCTTCACCACCGCCAGGTCGTGCGCGACGAACAGATAGGACAACGACAGTTCGCGTTGGAGATCGCGCAGCAGGTTCACGATCTGCGCCTGGATCGACACGTCGAGCGCCGATACCGGTTCGTCGCAGATCACGAGCTTCGGCTCGCTGATCAGCGCGCGCGCAATGCCGACGCGCTGGCACTGCCCGCCGGAAAATTCATGCGGATAACGCAGCAGGTGATGCGCGTTCAGGCCGACGCGTTCGAGCATCGAGATCACGCGGCGGCGCACTTCGGTACGGCCGAGGCCCGCGTGATGCGTGACGAGCGGCTCCGCGACGACCTGCTCGATCGTCATGCGCGGGTCGAGCGACGCGAGCGGATCCTGAAAGATCATCTGCACTTCGCGCCGCATCGCGGTGCCGCGCAGGTGATCGGGCGCGACGGCCTGGCCGCGCCATTTCACGGTGCCGGCCGTCATCGGCACGAGGCCGATCAACGCCCGCGCGAGCGTCGACTTGCCGCAGCCCGATTCGCCGACGAGCCCGACCGTCTCGCCGCGCTTGACGTCGAACGACACGCCGTCGACCGCGCGCAGCGTGCCCTTCGGCGACCACGGATAGCCGCCGAGCGGCACGCGGAAATGCACTTTCAGATTGTCGACGGACAGCAGCGTGTCGTCCGTCGCGCCGGCTTGGCGGCGTTCATCGACGCTCATCGCAGACCTCCGATCAGATCGGCCACGGGCCGGTGGCACGCGCGCACCGCGCCCTCGGCGCCATAGGTTACGAGCGCCGGGCGCTCGGCGCCGCAGCGTTCTTCCGCATACGTGCAGCGCTTCGCGAACGCGCAGCCGGCCGGCGCGGTGCCGGGCATCGGCGGGTTGCCGGGAATCGCGACGAGCGGCGCATCGTCCGCATCGGTCAGGCGCGGCAGCGCGTTGAGCAGGCCGATCGTGTACGGATGCGACGGCGCCGCGAAGATCGAGTCGGCCGGCGCGTATTCGACGGTGCGGCCCGCGTACATGACCATCACGTCGTCGGCGAGGCCGGCGACCACGCCCATGTCGTGCGTGATCAGCACGATCGCGGTGCCGCGCTCGCGGTTCAGCTCGCGCAGCAGGTCGATGATCTGCGCCTGCACGGTCACGTCGAGCGCGGTGGTCGGCTCGTCGGCGATCAGGATTTCCGGCTCGGACAAGAGCGCCATCGCGATCATCACGCGCTGCCGCATGCCGCCCGAGAACTCGTGCGGATACATGCGGATGCGGCGCGCGGCGTCGGGAATGCGCACCGATTCGAGCGCCTCGATCGCGCGCTTGATCGCTTCCTTGCGCGACAGCTTGCGATGCAGCTGCAGCGTCTCGGTCATCTGCCGCTCGATCGTCAGGAACGGATTGAGCGACGTCATCGGATCCTGGAAGATCATCGCGATGCGGTCGCCGCGCACCGCGTTCAGCGCGCGCGTATCCATGTCGAGCAGGTTGTCGCCGCGGTAGCGCGCGGCGCCCGTCGTCGTGCCGTTGCCGGCCAGCAGGCCGAGCAGCGCCATCACGGTCTGGCTCTTGCCCGAGCCCGATTCGCCGACGATGCCGAGCGTCTTGCCGGCTTCGAGCGAGAACGACACGCCGTTCACGGCGTCGATCGGCGGCGCATCCTTGCGCGTGAAGCGCACGCCGAGGTTTTCAACTTCCAATAGAGCGGCCATCTTCAGCGATCCTTCGGGTCGAGCGCGTCACGCAGGCCATCGCCGACGAAGTTCACGCAGTAGAGCGTCACGCACAGCATGACGGCCGGGGCCAGCAGCAGCCACGGCATCGATTCCAGTTTCTGCGCGCCGTCCTGGATCAGCACGCCCCAGCTCGTCATCGGCTCCTGCACGCCGAGGCCGAGGAACGACAGCACCGATTCGGTGAGCACGATGTTCGGCACCGAGACCGTCGCGTACACGACGACCACGCCGAGCAGGTTCGGCACGACGTGGCGCAGCACGATCGACGCCGGCGACACGCCGATCGCGCGCGCCGCATCGACGAACTCGCGGTTGCGCAGCGACAGCGTCTGGCCGCGCACGACGCGCGCCATGTCGATCCACGAGAACGCGCTGATGGTCAGCACGACCAGCATGAACGAGCGGCCGAACAGGGTCATCATCAGGATCGCGATCAGCAGGTACGGGATCGCGTACATCATGTCGACGACGCGCATCATCACGGCGTCGACGCGGCCGCCCGCGAAGCCGGCGGTCGCGCCCCACGCGACGCCGAACAGGCCCGACACGAGCGTGCCGAGCAGGCCGACCTCGATCGATACGCGGCCACCGATCAGCGTGCGCACGAGCAGGTCGCGGCCGAGCTCGTCGGTGCCGAACCAGTGCTGGTTCGCCCAGGTCGGCGGCAGGCTGATCGAGGCCCAGTCGCTCGCGGCGGGATCGGCCGCGAGCAGCCACGGGCCGACGAAGCACGCGAGCGTGATCAGCGCGAGCAGCACGAGGCTGAACACGGCCGCACGGTTGTGAAGGAAGCGTGCGAACGCCAGCTCGAGCGGCGAGCGCGAACGCGGCGGCGAATCGGTCTGCACGGGCAGGCCGACGACGGGAGTGGTCGGGGTCATCGCTGTGCCTCGCTCAATAACGGATGCGCGGATCGAGCCACGCGTACGCGAGGTCGACCAGCAGGTTGAACAGCACCGCGAAGACGGTCGTCAGCACGACGAGGCCGAGCACCAGCGTGTAGTCGCGGTTGATCGCACCGTTCACGACGAGCTGCCCGAGGCCCGGCAGCGCGAACACCGATTCGGTGACGACGGCCGCCGTGATCGACGTGATGCAGACCGTGCCGAATAGCGACACGACCGGCATCAGCGCGGGCTTGAGCGCGTGGCGCAGCACGATGGTCGAGCCCGGCAGGCCCTTCGCGCGCGCGGTGCGGATGTAGTTGCTCGACAGCGTCTCGATCATCGAGCCGCGCATCACGCGCGCGAGCAGCGACACGTTGATGAGTGTCAGCAGCGCGATCGGCAGCAGCCGGTACCGCCAGCCGCCGTCGCCCCAGCCGCCGGCCGGCAGCCAGCCGTTGCCTTCCGACGTCTTCAGCAGGATCGCGAAGATCCACACCATCACGGGGCCGAGCACGAACGGCGGCACGACGTTGCCGAAGTTGCCGATCAGCATCACGAAGCGGTCGATCACGCTGTCGCGGCGCACGGCCGCGACGGTGCCGAGCAGCACGCCGAGCACGATCGAGATCGGGATCGACACGCCGCCGACGCCGAGGCTCACGGGCAGCGCCTTCTTCACGAGATCGTTGACCGACCAGTCGACGTAGCGGAACGACGGGCCGAGATCGCCGTGCAGCAGCGAGCCGAGATACAGCAGGTACTGCTTCCACAGCGGCTCGTCGAGGTGGTACTTCGCGTTCAGGTTCGCGAGCGTCGCGGCGGACAACTGCTTCTCCGTATCGAACGGGCCGCCGGGCGTGAAGTGCAGCAGCAGGTAGCAGACGGTGATGACCGCGAGGATCGTCGGCACCGCCCACAACGTGCGCCTCAATGCGTAGGCCAGCATGATCGCTCCGCTCAGTGCTTGATCAGGTACATGTCCTGCGAGGCGCGCATGTCGATCACGTTCTTCAGCGAATAGCCGCCCACGTACGACTTCACGAGACGGTCGGCCGAATACTGGAACAGCGGCACCATCGGCGTGTCCTTCATCGCCATGTCGTGCGCCTGCGTGAGCAGCGCGGCGCGCGCCTGGTCGTCGAGCTTCTGGTTGCCTTCCTCGACGAGCGCGTCCACCTGCTTGTTGCAGTAGCCGACGGTGTTCTGCGCGCTGCCGCAGCGGATCAGGTCGAAGAAGGTCATCGCGTCGTTGTAGTCGGCGAACCAGCCGTCACGCGCGATCTGCACCTTGCCGTCGTGCCGCTGCTTCATCAGCACCTTGAACTCGACGTTCTCGAGCTTCGTGTTGATGCCGAGCTTCGTGCGCCACTCCGACGCGGCGAACAGCGCGACCTTCTTGTGCAGGTCGTTGGTGTTGTACGTGAGCGTAAACGACAGCGGCTTCGCGTCCGAGTAGCCGGCCTGCTTCAGCAGGTCCTTCGCGGCCGCGACGCGCCTGGCCATCGGCCACGCCGCCCATTCCGGCGTGAACGGCTGCTGCACGCCCTTCGTGCCGTTCGGCATCAGCCCGTACATCGGCTTCTCGCCGGCCTGCGTGAGCTTCGACGTGAGCACGTCGCGATCGATCACCATCGACAGCGCCTGGCGCACGCGCTTGTCCTTCAGCGCCGCGTCGCTGTTGTTCAGGTAGTAGTAGTAGGTCGCGAGCTGCAGGCCCTGGCGCAGCTCGCCGCCGAACTGCTTGCTGACCTGCTGGAAGATGCCCGACGGGATCGAGTAGCTGTAGTCGATCTGGCCGGCCTGGTACATGCGCATCGCGGTTTCGTCGCTTTCGATCGGCAGGTACGTGACCTTGTTGATCACGACCTTCGACGCGTTCCAGTACTTCGCGTCCTTCGTCGCCACGATGCGGTTGTTCGGCTGCCAGTCGGCGAGCTGGTACGCGCCGTTGCTGACGATGTTGCCCGGGCGCGTCCACGCGTCGCCGAACTTCGCGACCACGTCCTTGTTCACCGGCGCGAGCGGCGCCATCGCGGTCAGTTCGGGGAAGAACGCGACGGGCACGTCGGTCGTCACTTCCAGCGTGTACGGGTCGACCGCACGCACGCCGAGCGTCGACGGCGCGGCCTTGCCGGCGATGATGTCCTTCGAGTTCTTGATGAACTCGACGAGGATCGTGTACTTCGAGCCCGTCTTCGGATCGACGAGACGCTGCCACGAGTAGACGAAATCGGCGGCCGTCACCGGCTGGCCATTGCTCCACTTCGCGTCGTGGCGAAGCTTGAAGATCCATGTCTGCGGCGTCTTGCGTTCCCACGACAGCGCCACGCCGGGCACGATCTGGCCGGCCGCGTCGATGCGCGCGAGCCCTTCGAACAGGTCGAGGCCGATCGTGTTGCCGGTCCACGATTCGATGTGCGCCGGGTCGAGCGACTCGACTTCGGCCGGCACCTGGCGCGTGAGGTCCTGTTGGGGAGCGAGCGCGACGTTGGACGGAACGGTCACGGCGTGGGCGGCGGGCGTCGTCAGGGCGAGCGCGGCCAGCACGGCCGACATGGCATGCAAGGATTTCATCGTGGCGGTCTTGAGAAGGTGGTTCGGTGGGCGTCGCGCGGCGGATGCCGCGGCTTACGCGTGAGACGCTGACGGGTGCAGCGATCGGGGAGGCCCGTGGTTCTCGTATTGCATGTTAGTATTCCTTGCATTTCTTTCGACGGGCATCCCGTCGAAGAAACGAAGGAATACCCGTGCGTTAGAACAGCCGCGGCGTACCGACCCAGACCACCACCGACTCGATCTTCGCGGTGTTGACCCAGCTGTGCGGCACCGTCGACTGATAGTGCGAACTGTCCCCGGCCTGCAGGACGAACGTCTTGCCTTCCAGCGTCAGCGACACTTCCCCTTCAATCACGTACAGGAACTCCTCTCCTGCATGTGTCGTCACCTCCGACCGCTTCTGCCCCGGCGGCATCCTCACGAGGATCGCCTCCAACTGGCGCCCTTCGGACACGTTCGTCAGTCGCGCGAACAGGTTCGCCGAATCGGCAAACCCGAAGAAGCGCAACTGATCGCCTCGGCACACCGAGCGTTCCTCGCTCGGCGTATCCACGAAGTACTGCACCGTCACGCCGAGCGCGTGGGCGATACCGGCCAGCGACGTCAGTGACGGCGACGCGAGCCCGCGCTCGACTTGAGACAGAAACGGCTTCGAAATCCCCGCGGCGGTAGCGGTGTCGTCGAGCGTGCGCTTCAGACGTTGGCGCAACGCGCGAATCTTGCTGCCCAGTGCGACAGCGTCTGCCGATCGCGAGTTTTCAGTGGGGGGAACCATAGCAGGCCGAAAAGTGGTCGTCAAAAAATGTTTGATGGAAAGTAACTAAGTTAATTAGAGATAGCTTAATCTTCGGTTTCGTACACGCTTTCGGCGTTGAGCCCGGTGCACTAAACAGGGGCCGAAGCGAGCGAAACGACGCGCTATCTTGCCAGACTCGCCGGCTTCACAGGCAAGCTGCAAGCGGCTCTCCGGGAATTTGCGGAGAACGGTCGCGAAGCTTACAAGTAGATGATGAGACAAATGTTCCTGAAAGCTGCTGCCATATCGGGAGTTTCCCTAAGTGGCGCGGACCCGACGCACCGGACCGGCAAACGTTACCATTCGCGCGCCGGTCGGGGGCTTGCTCCGCCTTCCAACGCGGAGTTCGACCCCGGCCCGGGCTAACCGCCCGACTGCTCCATCGCCGACGCCAAGCCTACCCGGCCACCGTGCTCCGGCGCCAGTTCGACCCCAAGGCGACGCGCGATCCGCGCCGTCCGTTTCAAACGAGATTGATGATGCAAGCACCTGTTTCACAGACCCGATCGTTTACGACGGTCTTCCTCATCGAAATGTGGGAGCGCTTCGGCTACTACGGCATGGCCGCGCTCCTGGTCCTCTTCATGGTCGACCGGCTCGGCTTCACCGACAGCCACGCGAACCTGACCTGGGGGGCGTTCACCGCGCTCGTCTACGCCGCGCCGTCGATCGGCGGCTGGATCGGCGACAAGGTGCTCGGCGCGCGCCGCACGATGATCATCGGCGCGTCCGTGCTGTGCGCCGGCTACCTGATGCTCGCGGTGCCGAACGATCACCTGGCGTACATGTACGCGTCGCTCGGCGTGATCGTCGTCGGCAACGGCCTGTTCAAGGCCAACGCGGCGAACCTCGTGCGCCGCATCTACGAAGGCGACGACGCGCGCATCGACAGCGCGTTCACGATCTACTACATGGCGGTCAACATCGGCTCGACGGTGTCGATGCTCGCGACGCCGTGGATCAAGGATCACTGGGGCTGGCACACCGCGTTCGCGGTCTGCTGCGGCGGCATGCTGCTCGCGATCCTCAACTTCATGCTGATGCACCGCACGCTCGCGCACGTCGGCTCGCAGCCGGACGACGAGCCGATCCGCTGGAAGCGCCTCGGCGCGGTCGCGGCCGGCGGCGTCGCGCTCGCGCTGGTCACGCTGTACGTGCTGCAGCACAAGCAACTCGCGGTCGCGAGCGTGTGGACGGCCGCATTCGCGATCCTCGCGATCTTCGCGTACATGATCGCGAAGTCGGAGCGCTCGGAGCGCGCGGGCCTGATCGCGGCGCTCGTGCTGATCGGCCAGGTGATCCTGTTCTTCATCTTCTACGTGCAGATGTCGACGTCGCTGACGCTGTTCGCGCTGCGCAACGTCGATCCGCGCTTCATGCTGTTCGGCACGACGCTGTTCACGTGGAGCGCCGCGCAGTTCCAGGCGCTGAACCCGATCTGGATCATGCTGCTGAGCCCGGTGCTCGTGTGGGTCTACAACGCCGTCGCGAAGGGCGGGCGCGATCTGCCGGTCGCCGCGAAGTACGCGCTCGGTTTCGGTGCGGTCGCCGCAGGCTACCTGGTGTTCACGATCAGCGGCCGCTATGCGGTCGACGGCCGCGTGTCGTCGTGGTTCATGGTGTGGGGCTACGGCCTGTACTCGCTCGGCGAGCTGCTCGTGAGCGGCCTCGGCCTCGCGATGATCGCCCGCTACGTGCCGGCGCGCATGAGCGGCTTCATGATGGGCGCGTATTTCGTCGCGACGGGCGTGTCGCAGTATCTGGGCAGCGTCGTCGCGAACTTCGCGCAGATGCCGTCGCACGACCTGCCGGCCACCGAATCGCTGCCGCTCTACCTGTCGCTGTTCGAGAAGCTCGGCTGGCTCGCCGCGATCGGCATGCTGCTCGCGCTGCTGCTGCTGCCGCTGATGAACCGCCTGTCGCGCCAGCATCAGCGCTGCACGGACGAGCGCCGCGAAGAAGCGCTGCAGGCGCAGGCCGCCGCCGCCGCGCAGTAAGGACTATCCCTCGGCGTGCGGCGTGCACGCCACATTCTCCCGCCAGAAACGCGAACGCGTCCTACACTGGTTGCAGGCAACGCATCCGCTTCGCGAGATGCGCACTGGCGGGAGAACACGATGAAAAGCAAGACGACGCGGCTTTTGAGGATCCTGTCGGACATCCGGCACGCGCAACGCTGCACCGCGATGCGCGCCGCCCGGGCCGCGGCCGAAGCCGACGCGGTGCTCGCGGAGCGCGACGAGCCGGCGCAGGACGAACGCGACGACGCCGAACCCGACGACGCCACCGCCACGCCCCGCTCCCGTATCGGCTCACCTCACTGACGCCGCGCGGCGCCTGCCGCGCCGCATACGCCACTTCCGCGCGCCTACGCCGCCGCGCCGCGCCATCGCGCGATCCACGTTCCCGAACCGGCCACCGCCATCATCAGCCCGAGCGCGCACGCGTCGGCCACGAGGCCCACGCCGACATGCCGCAGATCGGCGCCGCGCACGACCGGATGCAGCAGCGAATCGATCACGAGCGAGATCGCCGCGCCCGCGACGAAGCAGACCAGCCCGCGCTGGCCGACCGCCACGACGGGCCGCACGCCCTGCGCGATCCGCGCGATCCAGCCGAAGCGCACGCAATCGGCCATCAGCCACGCGACGGCCGCGAAGCTCACGACGCGCGGCAGCGCGAGATCGCGCTTGAACACGCCTTCCGGCACCGGCAGCCCCGAGAACAGCTTGTAGCTCGCGCAACCGAGCACGATCGCGCACGCGAGCCCGGTCGCCGCGGCGCCCCAGCGGCCGAGCGCGATGCGCCGGTAGAACGGCTGGCAGCGCGCGAGCACGCCGGCGACGAACATCAGTTGCCACGCGAACGGGTTGAAGCTCCAGCGGAAGCCATCGGTATCCAGCAGCTCCGGGCCGAGCCAGGCCGCCGCGAGCCACGACGCGACGCTGAGCGCGACGAGCGGCCACGGATGGCGCCGCGCGAACGGCACCAGCACCGGCGACGCAAGCGCGAACAGCACGTACATCGGCAGCACCGACGCGAGATACGGCTGGCGCTGGAACGTCAGCAGCTCGGCGAGCCCCGTGAGCGGCGACGCGAGCATCACGCTGACGTCGTCGAGCGCGAGGTTCGGCGCATCGATCCCGTAGTGGTCGAGCACCGCCGACACGACGAGCATCAGCGTCGACGTCGCGAGAAACGCGCGGTAGATCTGCATCGCGCGCCGCACGAACCGCTGCTGCGCGGCGCGCGCGCCGTGCCGCTCGGCGATCGCGCCGTACGCGCTCGCGGTCGCGAAGCCGCCGAGGAACACGAACACCTCGGCCGCATCGCACAGCGCGAATGCGTGCAGCGTCACGCGCGACAGCACGCTCGCGCCGATGTGATCGACGACGATCATCAACAGCACCAGCCCGCGGAAGAAATCGATTTCGATCAGGCGGCCGCTGCGCGGCGGCTGCACCGTAGTGGAATGCAGCGGGCTCAACGACATGAGCGCACCTGTACGGCGGCGGTGCAACGCGCACCGGGGAGGGGATCGGGAACAAGCAGGCGAACGCGATCGGCGGCGATACGCGTATGCCCGTATCGCGCCAACCCGGCTGGCCAGGCACGGAGATGACCGTTCATCGAAAATCTGCATACGAAGGGAAGTCGGTCAGGTCAGTCTAATGGCCGATCAGCGGAGACCCTAAGTAACAAAATGCAACTGAATCTTCTCTTCGATTACAAGCGCGAGCGTGGCGCAACGAAGCTGGCGGCGTCGCCAGATTCGCGTCAGCGCGGCGTCGGTTGCCGGTCGGTACCGATTGGATTCGGCGGGATTCCGCAGCGAAACGGGCGCCGTTCGACGGTCGATGAAGCACGCGATGCGCGGCACGTTTCCGCACGGCCCGCGCATCGCGACGAAGCCGTTATCCGCGCGCGGGCAGGCGCCGCATCAGCATCGCGCCGTGCCACGCGGTGAGCGCGACGGCAGCCCAGATCGGCCCGTACGTCGCGAGCTGCGCGACGCTCAGCGTTTCGCCGAGCAGCAGCAGCGACACCACGACGAGCAGCACCGGCTCGACGTAGCCGAGAATCCCGAACAGCGCCATCGGCAGCATGCGGCTCGCCTTCAGGTAGCTCGCGAGCGCGAGCGTGCTGAGAATGCCGAGCCCCGGCAGCAGCGCGGCCCACAGCAGCGGATGGCCGGCGACACGCGTCGTGCTCGCCGCGACCATCGCGAACGCGACCGGGCACAGCAGCACGATCTCGATCGCGAACGCGGCCAGCGAATCGGCGCTGATGCGCCGGCGCAGCACGAAATACGGCGGATAGCCGAGCGCGACGACCAGCGTCGGCCACGCGAACGCGCGCGTCGCCCACACCTCGTGCGCGACACCGAGCGCCGCACAGGCGACCGCCGCCCATTGCAGCGGGTCGAGCCGTTCGCGATAGTAGAAGCGGCCGACGAGCACCATCGTCAGCGGCAGCAGGAAATAGCCGAGCGACACTTCGAGCATGCGGCCGTGCAGCGGCGCCCACAGGAACAGCCACAGTTGCACGCCGAGCAGCGCCGCGCTCGCCGGCAGCGCGATCAGCAGGCGCCAGTCGCGCGCACCGCGCGCGGCGAGGGCGACGAGCGCCGGCCAGCGGCCGCGCAGCGCGATCAGCGCGAGCGCGCCCGGCGCGGTCCAGAGGATGCGCCACGCGAAGATGTCGAGCCCCGTGAGCGGCGCGAGCAGTTTCGCGTAAGCCGACATCAGCGCGAACAGCGTCGATGCCATCACCGACAGCATCAGGCCGCGCCCCGCCTCCGGATACCCCGTCATGATCGTCGTGTGCCCCTTACTGCTGCTGGAAACGTTCGAAGCGCTTCTCGGTGCGGCGTTCCTCGAACGTCACCTCGGTCACGCGCGCGGCGGGCGGCCCGTGACGCAGCCACGCGAGCATCCGGTCGATCTGTGCGCCGGGCCCCTGGATCATCGCCTCGACGGTGCCGTCCTCGAGATTCGCGACCCAGCCGCGCAGCTTCAGCGCATGCGCTTCGCGCACCGTCGCATGACGAAAGCCGACGCCCTGCACGACGCCGCGCACCCGCACGTAGTAGGTCTCGATCCGTTCGTCCAGTTCATTGCGGCTCATCGCGTCGCCCTCCCGTTGCATTCAAGCCCGGCATTGTAGTCGCGTCGGCCGCTTCGCACACGCGCCGGCCGGGCGTCGCCGCGCACGCCGACCACGTACAATCTCGCCGATGCCCAACCGCCGCGCCGCCCGCGCGGCCCAGAAGGAAACGCATGACTGATACTTCCCGCGATCTCGTTCTCGTCACCGGCGCGTCCGGTTTCGTCGGCTCGGCCGTCGCGCGCATCGCGCAGCAGAAAGGCTATGCGGTGCGCGTGCTCGTGCGCCCGACCAGTCCGCGCACGAACGTCGCGGATCTCGATGCCGAGATCGTCACCGGCGACATGCGCGACGAGGCGTCGATGCGCGCCGCGCTGCGCGGCGTGCGCTACCTGCTGCACGTGGCGGCCGACTACCGGCTGTGGGCGCCCGATCCCGACGAGATCGAGCGCGCGAACCTCGAAGGCGCGGTCGCGACGATGCGCGCGGCCCGCGCGGAAGGCGTCGAGCGGATCGTCTACACGAGCAGCGTCGCGACGCTGAAGGTGACGAGCGCCGGCGACCCGTCCGACGAGAACCGGCCGCTCACGGCCGAGCAGGCGATCGGCGTCTACAAGCGCAGCAAGGTGCTCGCGGAGCGCGCGGTCGAACGGATGATCGCCGACGAAGGGCTGCCGGCCGTGATCGTCAATCCGTCGACGCCGATCGGCCCGCGCGACGTGAAACCGACGCCGACCGGCCGCATCATCGTCGAGGCCGCGCTCGGCAAGATTCCCGCGTTCGTCGATACGGGGCTGAACCTCGTGCACGTCGACGACGTCGCGCACGGCCACTTCCTCGCGCTCGAGCGCGGCCGGATCGGCGAGCGCTACATCCTCGGCGGCGAGAACCTGCCGCTGCAGCAGATGCTCGCGGACATCGCGCAGATGACGGGCCGCAAGGCGCCGACGATCGCGCTGCCGCGCTGGCCGCTGTATCCGCTCGCGGTGGGCGCCGAAGCGGTCGCGAAGTTCACGAAGAAGGAGCCGTTCGTCACCGTGGACGGGCTGCGGATGTCGAAGAACAAGATGTATTTCACGTCCGCGAAGGCCGAGCGCGAGCTCGGCTACCGGGCGCGCCCGTATCGCGAAGGGCTGCGCGATGCGCTCGACTGGTTCGGCTCGGCGGGCTACCTGAAGTAACACAAAGCGGCGCACCTCGCGCCGCTTTGCGCACTTTGTTACACGTCGCGCACGGACCGGCATCGGCGCAGCGGTTAAAATCGCGGGTCTTACGCAGAGAAGACACGCATGAACCTCAACGATCAGATCGCTTCGCTCGCCACGGGCGTCGATCAGCTCCTCCACGATCACCACGCCGCGCAGCAGGCGGCACGCAGCGCGGAAGCCTTCGCGCGCGCCGCCGCGGCGGAGGCCCGGGCTGCCGCCGAGCGCCACGCGGCGGCGGAAGCCGAAGCGAAGGCCGCCGCGCAGCGCCATACGGCCGCCGCCGCCGATGCCGAAGCCGCGCAGCGGCGCCATGCCGATGCCACCGCCGTCGCCGAGGCGGCCGCCCAACGCCATACCGATGCCGCCGCGCAAGCCGAAGCCGCTTCGCAGCGCCATGCGGAAGCCACCGCGCTGACCGAAGCGCTCGCGCAACGTCACGCGGATGCCGAGGCCGCATCGCAGCGGCACGCGGCGGCGATCGCCGAAGCCGAGGCCGCCGCGCAGCGTCATCACGCTGCCGCGACCGAAGCCGAAGCGGCCGCGCAACGTCATGCGGCGGCGACCGCCGAAGCCGAAGCCGCCGCGAAGCGCCACGCGGAAGCGACCGCCGAAGCCGAGGCCGCCGCACAGCGCCACCGGGCCGCGATCGCCGAGGCCGAGGCCGTCACGCAACGCCACGCCGAGGCGATCGCCCAGGCCGAAGCCGCCGCGCAACGCCACGCCGAGGCCACCGCCGAAGCCGAAGCCATCACGCAGCGCCATACCGAGGCGATCGCTCAGGCCGAAGCGGCCGCGCAGCACCACGCGAAGGCCATCGCCGACGCCGAGGCGCTGGTCGAGGCCGTCGTCCAGGAAGCCGCGACGAGCGCGGCGGCAACCGCCGTGGCGGCTGAAGTCGTCGAGCCGGCGGTGGCGCCGCCAGCGTCCGTGAACGCGGCCGCGCCGGCCGTGGCTGAAACGGTCGAGACGGTCGAAGTGGTCGAAGCAGCCGGCGCGCCGGCCGATGCCGAGACGGCACCGATTCCGACCACACGAGCCGAAACCGCGGTTGAAGCCGGCGCCGCTGCCGCGCCTGCCGACAAGGCGACGCTGCACGTGTCGCGCCCGTCCCAGAACGAACTCACGCTGTCCATCAACGGCCAGTCGATCACGCTGCATCCCGAGCAACTGGGCCAGTTGATCGAGGAGCTCGCGCATGCACGCGCGTCGATGCAGCCGGAGCCGCCGCCCGGCATTCCGGCCGGCTGGCGTTTCGTGACGACGAAGAACCCGATGATGGCCGTGCAGAAGCAGGCGAACGGCGACCGCCTGCTGGTCGCGCGCCACACGGGCTACGGCTGGGTGCCGTTCACGTTCTCGCCGGACGTCGTGATCCAGATGTACATGATGCTGACGCAGCGGTAAGCGCCGGCATCGGCCGGCAACCGGCCGGAAAGCAAACAGCCCGAATCGGCTTGCGTCGATCCGGGCTGTGTGTTTTCAGGGGGCCGGTTTATCGGTACGGCAGCGGCATCCGCCGGCGTGGGTCAGCGCTCCACCGGCGCCTGCACGCGCGCCTTCCACTGGCCGCCCTTGCCGCGCCAGTAACGCCACGCGGACGCGAACGTCGCGCCGACGTAGAACAGCGCGACGAGCGGCAGCGCGGGCGCCCACAGCGGCGAGCGCCGGTAGTAGCGCAGCATCGGCGCATACGCGGCGCACATCGACGCCCACGCGAGCCAGGCCGGCCATGCGCGCGCGCCGTAGGCCAGCGCGGCGACGGGCGGCACCAGATAGATGATCGTCATCCCGAGCAGCGTGCCGGCCAGCAGTAGCGGCGAATAGTGCAACTGCGTGAACGCGGTGCGCGCGATCATGTTCCAGATGTCGCGCCAGCTGTCGTACGGGCGCAGCGACACGCTGCGATCGGCGAGATCGAGCCGGATCGGATGGCGGCCGCCGCCGCGATGCTTGATCTGCGCGGCAAGGCTGCAGTCGTCGATCAGCGCGCCGCGAATCGATTCGATGCCGCCCGCTTCCTCGAGCGCCGTGCGCTTCACGAGCATGCAGCCGCCCGCGGCGCCGGCCGTCCGGTTGCGCGGGTTGTTGATCCACGAGAACGGGTACAGCTTCGCGAAGAAGAACACGAACGCCGGAATCAACGCCTTTTCCCAGAACGAATCGCAGCGCAGCCGCACCATCAGCGACACGAGATCGCGATTTTCGGCCTGCGCGCGCGTGACGAGCTGCGCGACGGCGTCGGGCGGATGGCCGATGTCGGCATCCGTCAGCAGCAGGTAGTCGGCCCGCAGGCCGAGCGTCTGCACGGCCGCGATCCCCTGCGACTGCGCCCACACCTTGCCCGACCAGCCGGCCGGCAGCGGCTTCGCGCTCAGCACCGTCAGCCGGTCGGCGCGGTTGATCGCGAGCGCGGCCGCGCGGGCCGCGTCGGCGGTGCCGTCTTCGCTGTGGTCGTCGACGATGATCAGATGAAAGTCGCCCGGATAGTCCTGCTCGAGCAGCGAAGTCGCCGCGCGGGCGATCACGTCGGCTTCGTTGCGCGCCGGCACGACGGCCACGACGGCCGGCCAGCCGGCCTCGGCCGCCGCGCCGCGGGCGTCGGGCGGCAGCGGCCGCGCGGGCTGCGCGCGCCAGAAGCCGCCGCGCGCGACGAGCAGCACGATCCAGATCACCAGCGACAGGCCGGACACCAGGAAGGCGATCGCGAGCATCATCGGCCTGCCCCCTGCCGGGCACCGGCGCGTGCGACATCAATAAGGGTCTGGAACAAAACACCCGGCCCCGCAGGGGCGGACGGGCAATACGCGTAAGAATCGACGGTCATCGAATGGCCTTGAAATGAGCGCGATGGCGGGCAGCCGGAGCGGCCGCCCGCGAAACCGCGCAGTTTACCGGGTTCCGCGCGCGCCAGCGCCGACGCGGCTCTCCCGCAATTGCAACGGTGTCGATACGGCACCGAAGCAAGGACGGCCCGATAGGGTTAAAATGCGCGATTAATTCGGGGTTCCGGGGCCTGGCCGGCCGGTTCGTTCCTGCCTTCATAACATCAAGCCGGGGCGAGCAAGCGCGTGCCAGCGCCTCGAACCCCGGCGTCTGTCGTCGGAGTTCGCTCACCTATGCGAGTCATCCTTGCCCAGCCCCGCGGCTTTTGTGCGGGGGTTGTCCGTGCGATCGAGATCGTCGATCGCGCGCTGCAACAGCACGGTGCGCCGGTCTATGTGCGTCACGAGATCGTGCATAACCGGCATGTCGTCGAAAATCTGCGTAATAAAGGGGCACGATTCGTTGAGGAACTCGACGAGGTGCCGCACGGCGCTGTCGCGATCTTCAGCGCGCACGGTGTCGCCCAGACGGTCGAGCGCGACGCGCAAACGCGCGGGCTCGACGTGCTCGACGCGACCTGCCCGCTCGTCACGAAAGTGCACGTGCAGGGCCGCCAGTACGTCGCGGCGGGCCGCCGGCTGATCCTGATCGGCCACGCGGGCCACCCGGAAGTCGAGGGCACGATCGGCCAGATTCCGGCCGAGGTGATCCTCGTGCAGAGCGAGGCCGAAGTCGATACGCTGACGTTGCCCGTCGACACGCCGGTCGCGTACATCACGCAGACCACGCTGTCGGTGGACGACACGCGCGGCATCATCGAAGCGCTGCAGCGCCGGTTCACCGACCTCGTCGGCCCGGACACGCGCGACATCTGCTATGCCACGCAGAATCGCCAGGCCGCCGTGCGCGAGCTGAGCGAACAGGTTGACGTGCTGCTCGTCGTCGGTGCGACGAACAGCTCGAACTCGAACCGCCTGCGCGAGATCGGCACCGAAAGCGGTGTGCCGAGCTATCTCGTCGCCGACGGCTCGGAAGTGAAGGCCGAATGGTTCGCGGGCGTGCAGACGGTCGGCCTGACCGCCGGCGCGTCGGCGCCCGAGGAAATGGTCGAGGATGTAATCGGCGCGCTGCGCGCGCTGGGGCCCGTCGAGGTCGCGACGATGGCGGGCCGTGAAGAAAAAGTCGAATTCAAGTTGCCGGCGAAGCTCACGCAAGCTGTCGCCCGCGAAGTTTAAGGAGGACATCCCTTGTCTATTCCGCTGCTCCAGCAAGTCCGTGTCGGCGCCTACATCGTGCGCCAGCACCTGTCCGGCAACAAACGCTATCCGCTCGCGCTGATGCTCGAGCCGCTGTTCCGCTGCAACCTCGCGTGCAACGGCTGCGGCAAGATCGATTATCCGGATCCGATCCTGAACCAGCGTCTTTCCGTCGAGGAATGCCTGCAGGCCGTCGACGAGTGCGGCGCGCCCGTCGTGTCGATCGCCGGCGGCGAGCCGCTGCTCCACAAGGAGATGCCGGAAATCGTCAAGGGCATCATGAAGCGCAAGAAGTTCGTGTACCTGTGCACGAACGCGCTGCTGATGGAAAAGAAGATGGACGACTACCAGCCGAGCCCGTATTTCGTCTGGTCGGTCCACCTCGACGGCGACAAGGACATGCACGACCATTCCGTGTCGCAGGAAGGCGTGTACGACAAGGCGGTCGCGGCGATCAAGGAAGCGAAGCGCCGCGGCTTCCGCGTGAACATCAACTGCACGCTGTTCAACGATGCGATCCCCGAGCGCGTCGCGAAGTTCTTCGACACGCTGGGCCCGATCGGCGTCGACGGCATCACCGTGTCGCCGGGCTACGCGTACGAGCGCGCGCCGGATCAGCAGCACTTCCTGAACCGCGACAAGACGAAGAACCTGTTCCGCGAAATCCTGAAGCGCGGCGAAGGCGGCAAGCGCTGGTCGTTCAGCCAGTCGTCGCTGTTCCTCGACTTCCTGGCCGGCAACCAGACGTACAAGTGCACGCCGTGGGGCAACCCGGCGCGTACGGTGTTCGGCTGGCAGAAGCCGTGCTACCTGGTCGGCGAAGGTTACGTGAAGACCTTCAAGGAGCTGATGGAAACGACGGAGTGGGACAACTACGGCGTCGGCAACTACGAGAAGTGCGCGGACTGCATGGTCCACTGCGGCTTCGAGGCCACGGCCGTGATGGACACGATCTCGAACCCGCTGAAGGCGCTGCGCGTGAGCCGCAAGGGCATCAAGACCGACGGCCCGTTCGCACCGGACATCTCGATCGCGAAGCAGCGTCCGGCCGAGTACGTGTTCTCGCGCCACGTCGAGATCAAGCTCGAGGAAATCCAGCGCGCCGGCAAGGGCAAGCTGCAGAAGCCGGCGAAGTCGGCAACGGCCGCTTAAGCGCGTTTCGCCGCGCGGCGGTTCGCGCCTTCAGCGGCCACGCATCGAAGCAGCGCCACGGAGTTCGCTCCGTGGCGCTTTTGTTTTGTCGGACGCCGTGTGACGCGTGGCGCTTGCACGTGTACGTGCGGGGACGAACGTCCGTCGCCTAGCTTCGCGACTCCGCTGCGGCGATCAGTTGCCACGCGGTCGGCCCCGGATCGAGCAGCGGATCGGACGGCGGGTCGAGATCGTGCCGATGCGCTTCCTCCGACGGCAATCTCTGTGATTTCGCGATGCCGATTTCGTCGCCGCAGACGGTGCATCGGTAGATGCCCGCCACCGTCACCTCGCTGCCCGGCGGGAGATTCTCGCTGAATGCGCGGCCACTTCCGCACGTGAAGTAGCCGCCGCTCCTGTATAGCGCCATCGCTCCTCCTGACCGAAAACGAATGCGTTCGCGTCGACACGCATGATCGCGGCGTTCGCCGCGAACGTCGCGAACATGGATCGTCGTCGCCCGGCCACACCGGGTTCCAGTCATGTCATTAGACGGCGCGCGGCCGCGCGATGGAATCGGACACGTATGAAACGCGGCCGTCGGCCAGCCGTTCAATGCAGAATGGCCGGCTCCCGCATCTTCGTCGCGGCCTGCGCGACCAACCCCGGCTGTTCGGCGGAAGCGAACGTGCAGACATGACGCCACAGCTCTGCCAGCCGATGCCGCGTGAGCGTCGCGACGCACGCGTCGTTCGCGGCGAGCACGCGTTCGAGCACCGCGCATTCGTGGGCGTGCAGCGTCCATGCACCGCCTTGCGCGGCGCGCGCCGCGCTCGCGTCCAGCACGCGCTCCGCGTCGACGCACAGGGCGATGGTCGCATCGGGGGAGACCGCATCGTCGAGCGCGAGGAAGACCAGATACACGCTCGTGCGCAGCCGCATCAGCAGCGCTTCGCTACCGTGCTCGCCGCGCAGCGCGACCAGCGCCATGTGGCATTTCAGCGAGATGTCGCGTGCATGCGCGAGCGGCAGCGGCAGCAGCCATTCGCGCGTCAACGGCGGATGGCGCCGGCCTTTTCGGGCAACCTTCATGATTCGCCCTCGCTCGCGCATGCGTCGTTCGCCGCCGCCCCCGGCCACGCGCTGCGGCACACGCGCGCGCAGCGGCCCGCGTCGCGCAGGGCGTGCGCCCGACGTCGCACGCCGCGCACATCGGCGCGCCGTCGCGTCGCGCTCGCTTGCGGCAGCCTGCGTATCGCCAGCTCACGCAACACGCCGAACAATCGGTTCGGGCACGCCATGTCCGTCTCCCGCATCAAAACGTGTTGTCGCCCTTCAGGTAGTACGCGGTTTTCACGAAGAACGCCTTCACCGGATGGCCGCTCTGCGCGTCGCGGGCCGCCCGCGCTTCCATCGCGGCCTTCTCGTCGCGCCACCGGTCGGGCATCGGGTTGTTCACGCGCTCGAGCGCACGCTGCATCGCGAGCGGATAGTTCTGGTTGCCGGCCGTCGTCGCGCGATAGCCGGCGCGCGTCATCTGCATGAGCTGCGCATCGGTTTCGGCACGCGCCGCCGACCAGGTCAACGGCGCGGCATTCGGGGTGTCGGCGACGCCGATCGACTGCGCAAAGCTAACGGCCGGCAACGCAGCGAGTGCGCAAGAAAGAACGGCAACGGGAACGAGGGATCGCATAATGGCCTCCAGATGGTTGTCCCCGCATCGATCCAGCATCGATGCGTTGAAATCATCGTATGTCGGGCCGCATCCCGGTTGAATAGCCGAATCCGCAATTGTTATTTTCAGCCGCGCATTCGGCGCATGAGCCGCGTCATTCGCGAATCCATTCGAAACGGAATTTCTTTATTTCATTCAACGACCTGATCGGATTCTTACCGGTGATCCGGCTCGGCGCACATACCGCTCTTTCAATTTCCGAAATGACGTGTTGCCGGCGCGATGCCGGCCGGCGCGCCTGCAGACAAGGCTTTGGCGTGATGTCGCGCATGCGGATACCGCCGAAACGATTTCATCCGATCAGCCGATTCTTCTGATGCAGGACAAATCGTCCGCGTCGGCCTGCCGGATCGGGACACGACGCATGCCGCAAGGACGCGCGATAATCACGCATCGGCCGTTTCACACGGCATCTCAGGTGTTTTCATTTTTAATCGAATCTCTCCATGGTCGCTCTCGACATTACCGCCATCGACAGTTGGCACGCGCACGTCTATTTCGATGCGGCGAGCCGCGACGCGGCCTGGGCGTTTCGCCAGGTCGTCGACGCGCGGTTCGGCGCGGTCATCGAACTCGGCCGCTTTCACGAACGCCTCGTCGGCCCGCATCCGGCGTGGTCGTACCAGATCGCGTTCGGCGCCGCGCGATTCGACGACATCGTGCCCTGGCTCGTGCTGAACCACGGCGCGCTCGACATCTTCGTGCATCCGAATACCGGCGACGACCTGCGCGACCATCGCGATTGCGCGATGTGGATCGGCAAGTCGTATACGCTGAATCTCGACGCGCTGGCCGGCTAACGGCCGGCGCGCCCTGCCGCCTTCGCCGCGGCGAGGCATTCACGTTTCGGGTCGACGTGAAACGTCTGGTGGCGGCGCGCCTCTACAGTGGTTTCCGTGATCGACTTCCGGAAACCCGCGATGACACCCGCAGACACCCACGCCGACGCCCGACGCATCCATGAAGACTGGCACGCCGCCGTCGTCGCCCGCGACCTCGACGCGCTGATGTCGCTGTATGCCGACGACGCGGTGCTCGAAACGCCGCTCGTCGTCGCCACGCGGCCCGCGCACGGCACGGGCGTGCTGCGCGGCAAGGCCGCGATCGGCGCCTTCCTCGCGGCCGGCCTGCGCGATCCCGACAACGGGCTCGGGCGCTGGTACCGGACCGGGCTGTTCTTCTCGAACGGCCGCCAGCTCGTCTGGGAGTACCCGCGCGCAACGCCGGACGGCGACCAGGTGGATCTCGTCGAAGTGATGGATCTGCGCGACGGGCTGATCGCGCATCATCGCGTGTATTGGGGATGGGCCGGGTTCAACGCGCTGCGGGCCGCCTCGCGCCCGTAGCGCATGCTCGGGCCGGCTGGCCACGCGCGGACATCATCTGCCCGACGCTCCATGCCGCTCACGCGACATACATCGCGACACTGACGAACTGGCACAGGCTGCCGGCCAGCACGAAAAGGTGCCAGATACCGTGCCCGTGGCGGATGCGTTCGTCGTTGATGAAGAAGTAGATCCCCGCGCTGTAGATCACGCCACCGGCCACGAGCCACGCGGTGCCCACGGGCGGCAGCGCATGAATCAGCGGACGCACGGCGACGAGCGCGAGCCAGCCCATCAGCACGTACAGGATCATCGACAGCAGGCGCGTGCGGCGCCCGAGCGTCAGCTCCTGCACGATGCCGAACACGGCGAGCCCCCAGCTCACGCCGAACAGCGACCAGCCCCACGGGCCGCGCAGCGTGACCAGCGTGAACGGCGTGTAGCTGCCGGCGATCAGCAGGTAGATCGCGGCATGGTCGCATTTCTGCAGGATCGCCTTCAGGCGCGGGTTGCGCACGCTGTGATACGCCGTCGAGATCGCGTAGAGCAGGATCAGCATCGCGCCGTACACGCTGAAGCTCACGACCTTGTACGGGTCCCCTTCGAGCGCGCCCATCGTCACGAGCGCCACGAGGCCGGCTACCGACAGCACCGCGCCGACGAGATGGGAAATGCTGTTGAAACGCTCACCGACATGCACGACATGTTCTCCTGCGGTCCATCGGGAAAAGAGGGAGCCCTATGATACCGGCGGCCGGATAGCCCGTGCTGCGCCCGGGCAAACGGCGTGCGAGCGCCATGCGCCGCGCGCCGCCGGCCGGCGCAAAAAAAAGCGCCGCGACATCCATCGCGGCGCTTCCGTTTCGTCAACCGGACCGATTCGTCAGGTCATTGCAACGGCCGGTTCAGCAACACTTCCCTGCTCCCGACCCATACCGCGCGTTCTGGCGTTCGCGGAAGAATTCCTCGTAGGTCATCGGCTCGCGGTCCGGATGGGTTTCGCGCATGTGCGCGACGTAGGTGTCGTAGTCGGGCAGGCCGACCATCAGCCGCAACGCCTGCCCGAGGTAACGCCCCGCGCTACGCAGGTCGCTGCCGAGATCGGTAAACATCGCGGCCTCCCGTTATCGTCCGCTGCCGAGCGCCTGCGTGGCCGGCATCGCTTCGTACGGCGTCTCGCGCACGGTCGGCTTCGATTCGCGGCGCGCGCGCAGCACGGCGAGCAGGCCGTACACCGCGATGCTCACGACGACGAAGATGAACAGCCCGGCCAGCGCCGCATCGATGTAGTCGTTGAAGATGATCCGCTTCATCTGCGCGATCGACTTCGCCGGCGCGAGCACCTTGCCTTCGTCCACCGCGGCCTGCAGCTTCGCGGCGTGCGCGAGGAAGCTGACCTTCGGGTTCGCGTCGAAAATCTTCTGCCAGCCGGCCGTCAGCGTGCAGATCAGGAGCCACGCGGTCGGCACGATCGTCACCCACGCATAGCGCTCGCGCTTCATCTTGAACAGCACGACGGTGCCGAGCACCAGCGCGATCGCGGCGAGCATCTGGTTGGAGATGCCGAACAGCGGCCACAGCGTGTTGATGCCGCCGAGCGGATCGACCACGCCCTGGTACAGGAAGTAGCCCCACGCGGCCACGCACAGCCCGGTGGCGACCAGGTTCGCGGGCAGCGACTCGGTGCGCTTGAGCGCCGGGTGGAACGTGCCGAGCAGATCCTGCAGCATGAAGCGGCCCGCACGCGTGCCCGCGTCGACGGCCGTCAGGATGAACAGCGCCTCGAACAGGATCGCGAAGTGATACCAGAACGCCATCATCGCTTCGCCGCCGATCACCTGGTGCAGGATGTGCGCCATGCCGACGGCCAGCGTCGGCGCGCCGCCCGCGCGCGCGATGATCGTCGTTTCGCCGACGGCCTTCGCGGTTTGCGTGAGCATGTCGGGCGTCAGCACGAAGCCCCATTGCGTGACGGTGTTCGCGACCGCTTCCGGCGTCGAGCCGAGCACGGCCGCCGGCGCGTTCATCGCGAAGTAGATGCCCGGCTCAATCACGCACGCGGCGACCAGCGCCATGATCGCGACGAACGATTCCATCAGCATCGCGCCGTAACCGATGAAGCGCGCGTTGGTTTCGTTGTCGATCAGCTTCGGCGTCGTGCCCGACGAGATCAGCGCGTGGAAGCCCGATACGGCGCCGCACGCGATCGTGATGAACAGGAACGGGAACAGGTTGCCCGACCACACCGGGCCCGTGCCGTCGACGAACTTCGTCAGCGCGGGCATCTTCAGTTCCGGTGCGACGACCAGGATGCCGATCGCGAGGCCGAGGATCGTGCCGATCTTCAGGAACGTCGACAGGTAGTCGCGCGGCGCGAGCAGCAGCCACACCGGCAGCACCGATGCGACGAAGCCGTAGCCGATGAGAATCCACGTGAGCTGCGTGCCGCTGAACGTGAACCATGCGGCAACCGTGGGCGAGGCGGCCACGTTCTGGCCGAACGCGATCGCCGCCATCAGCCCGATGAAGCCGATGATCGACACTTCGCCGATGCGGCCCGGGCGGATGTAGCGCGTGTAGACGCCCATGAACAGCGCGATCGGAATCGTCGCGGCGACGGTGAACGTGCCCCACGGCGAATTCGTCAGCGCCTTCACGACGATCAGCGCGAGCACCGCGAGGATGATCACCATGATCAGGAACGCGCCGAACAGCGCGATCACGCCGGGCACCGTGCCGAGTTCCATCTTGACGAGGTCGCCGAGCGAGCGGCCGTCGCGGCGCGTCGAGATGAACAGCACGATGAAGTCCTGCACGGCGCCCGCGAACACGACGCCGGCCAGGATCCACAGCATGCCGGGCGTATAGCCCATCTGCGCGGCGAGCACGGGGCCGACCAGCGGCCCGGCGCCGGCGATCGCGGCGAAGTGATGGCCGAACAGCACGTACTTGTTGGTCGGCACGTAGTCGAGGCCGTCGTTGTACTTGACCGCCGGCGTCATCCGCAGCCCGTCGAGCTGCATGACCTTGCTGGCGATGAAACGGCTGTAGAAGCGATACGCGATCAGATACACGCAGACTGCGGCGATCACGATCCAGAGGGCACTGACGCGCTCGCCGTGCGCGAGTGCGATCGTGCCGAATGCGAACGCGCCGAGCAGCGCGACCGCGATCCAGAGCAGGGTACTGGAAGCCCGATTCATGGCGTCTCCTGGTCTCCAATGTGTTTTTGAGTGGATGCGGCCCGAAAGCCGAACCCGCGTGACGTCGATGCGTCGTGCCGCAGCCTCGCAGAAGCCGCGGCGATGGGCCGTAGTATTCCGCGCGACGGGGGCCGCTTACAAGCGGATAACTACGTATGAGGATCTACGTAGAATTACGTAGTTGCTGTCATATGCCCGCCGTCAGGCCACGATTGCTCCCGGCCGGCGAGCCACGTACAGTATTTGCCTGCCCCCATTCCGGAACCGCCATGCCGATTGCATTTCAGAAGATGAACGCGAATGGCGATGACTTCGTCATCGTCGACCTGCGTGGTCAAGGGCACGATCCCGCGCATCGCGTCGATCGCGACCTCGTGCGACGCATCGGCGGTCGGCATCGCGGCGTCGGCTCCAACCCGCTCGCGGTTGGGTCGGATTGCGACGATGCAGCCGCCCGCGTCGCGTTCCGGAACCCCGACGGCTCGGCGCTCGATACCTGCGGCAGCGCGACGCGCGGTGTCGCGTGGAAAAAGCTGATGCGGGGAACCGGCGCGGCGTCGGTCGTGCTGCGCACGAATCGCGGGCGCCTGCACTGTTCCCACGATACAGACGGGTTGATCGAGGTCGAAATGGGCGCGCCGCGGCTCGGCTGGCAGGACGTGACGGTTCGATGGAACGACGCCGGCAGCGTGTTCCTGAGCGGGCCCGTGACATTCGGGTTCAACGGGGCGTGGCTGTGATGACCGACGACGCACAAACCTTTCACGCGTTGCGCCCGCGCCTGCAGAAGATCGCGTACCGGATGCTCGGCTCGATCGCGGACGCCGAGGACATCGTGCAGGACGTGTGGCTGCGCTGGCACGACGCGGCGCGCGAGCGCATCGAGAACGCCGAGGCCTGGCTCGTCGCGGTCACGACGCGGACGTCGATCGACCGCCTGCGCGCGGCGAAGCTCCGGCGCGAGCACTACACGGGCATCTGGCTGCCCGAGCCGGAGCTCGGCGAATCGCCTGCCACGCCGGAGGAAATGACCGAGCGCGCGAACGACGTATCGGTCGCGTACTTGCTGCTGCTCGAACGGCTGACGCCGGAAGCGCGCGCGGCCTTCCTGCTGCGCGAAGTGTTCGATGCCGACTACGACGAGATTGCCGACGCAATCGGCAAATCCGAAGCCGCGTGCCGGCAGCTCGTCAGCCGCGCGAAGGCCCAGTTGCGCGACGACGACAGGCCGCGCCACGTCGTGCCGCGCGAAAAGCACCGGCAATTGCTGCAGAGCTTTTCGCACGCGCTCGCGCAAGGCGATTTCCCGTCGATCCAGGCGCTCCTCGCCGAAGACGCGATGCTGATCGGCGATGGCGGCGGCAAGGTTCAGAGTTTCCCGAAACCGCTGGTCGGCGGTCGCCGTATCGCTCAACTGTTCTATGCGACGTGGTTGCGCTGCGGCAGCGGTGTCGAGATGCGGCCGGTCGTGCTGAACGGCGAATGGGCGATGCTGCGCTTCATCGCAGGGCAACTCGAAGCGGCGATGTCGTTCGAGACCGACGGCGCGCGCATCGGCCGGATTCTCGTGCAGCGCAACCCCGACAAGCTCGCGCGGATCGCGGCCGCCTGCGCGGCCGGCTGACGCGCGCGTCCCCGCGCCGGAACCGGCCGCGCCCGCCGTCGAGCCCGGATTGATGCAGCGCGCGCAACACGATGCGTCCCTGTGCGTGGCTACCGCGTACCGGCGCACCCTCCTAAGATGATTTCGCGCGGCGCCCTGCCGCCCACGACACCCGCACCACGCGGGCCAGCCTCTTCGTCGCCAGGAGAAATCATGACGCAGCGTCTCAACTACATGCATCAATCGCCCGAGCTGTTCAAGCAGTTCCTCGAACTCAGCAATTTGCTGCGCGGCAGCGCGATCGAGGAATCGATCCGCGATCTCGTGTCGGCCCGTGCGTCGCAGCTCAACGGCTGCGCGTTCTGCCTCGACATGCACGTGAAGGAAGCGCGCCTTCACGGCGAGCGCGAGCTGCGCCTGCACCATCTGGCGACGTGGCGCGAATCGACGCTGTTCTCGCCGCGCGAGCGGGCCGCGCTGGCCTGGACCGAAATACTGACGAAACTCCCCGAGCACGGCGTGCCGGACGATGTCTACGATCGCGTGCGCGGCCAGTTCTCCGAGAAGGAATTGTCGGACCTGACGTTCGAAGTGATGGCGATCAACGGCTGGAACCGCGCGAACGTGGCGTTCCGCACCGCTCCGGGTTCGGCCGACAAGGCTTACGGCCTCGACAAGGCCAATCTCGCCTGACGCCCTCGCCCGGCCGCGGGCGCCCTTCTTCGCCGCCGGCGGCCTGCCGGCGGCGGTCACTGGAATACATCCCATGATTCGCTTGAAACATGCCGTCGCATCCGCGCTCCTGGTCGCGGCCGCCACCGCCGGCGCCGCCCATGCGGCGCCCTCGGCCATCGTCACGACGCTGATGACGAAGCCCCTCGACGACTATCCGGGCAAGGAAGCCCAGATGATCTCGGTCGAATACCCGCCCGGCGCGGTCGACCCGGTTCACCGCCACCACGCCGACGCGTTCGTCTATGTCGTCGAAGGCTCGATCGTGATGCAGGTGAAGGGCGGCGAGCCCGTCACGCTGAAACCGGGCCAGACCTTCTACGAGGGCCCGAACGACCTGCACACGGTCGGACGCAACGCGAGCCAGACCCGGCCCGCGAAGTTCATCGTGCTGCTGTTGAAGGACAAGGGCGCGCCCGTGCTCGTGCCGGAAAAATAGCCGGCTCGCACGCCGCCGCGACCTTTTTGAAAAAATGCGGCGGGCGGTGTCACAGGCGGCAGCGCTGAAACGTCTAGTCGCATACGGACACCACGATTCCAGCGCCACCATGCCCGACACCTCCATCCGCCGCCCCGATGCCGACGACCCGTTCGCGCGCAGCTTCTCGACCTGCTATGCCGGCGTGGTCACGTTCCTGGCCGTCGTCACCGAGGGCAGCTTCGCGCGCGCCGCCGACCGCCTCGGCGTCGGCCGCTCGTCGGTCAGCCGCCACGTGCAGCGGCTCGAGGACCGGCTCGACGCACGCCTGTTCCAGCGCACCACCCGCAGCATGTCGCTGACGCGCGAAGGCGAGCTTTTCTACGAAAACTGCCGGCCCGGCATCGAGCATCTGGCGCAGGCGCTCGAGGACATGCGCGAGCTGCGCAGCGGGCCGCCCAGCGGGCACCTGCGCATCGGCGCGACGCCGGGCTTCGGCCGCAAGGTCATCGCGCCGCTGCTGCGCGACTTCCATGCGCAGTATCCGGACATCACGCTCGAACTGCTGCTGAACGACCGGCCCGTCGATTTCTCCGCCGACCGCATCGACGTCGCGTTTCGCGACGGCCGCATGGAGGACAGCGCGATCGTCGCGCGCCGGCTGATTCCGATGCAGATGATCGTCTGCGCGTCGCCGTCGTACGCGCATCAGCACGGCTTGCCGCGCCACGTCGACGATCTCGAGCGGCATCGCTGCATCAACCTGCGCACCGCATCGGGCCGCGTGACGGAATGGGAATTCAGGATCGACGGCGTGACGCAGCAGCGCCAGATCGCCGCGCATCACACGTTCAACGACATCGATCTCGTCGTGCAGGCGGCGCTCGACGGGCTCGGCATCGCGCAGTTGCCCGCGTACCAGGTGTGCGACCTGCTCGCCGACGGCCGGCTGGTGAGCTGTCTCGGCCAGCACGCGCCGGACGACGGCGGCCACTATCTCTGTTACCTGAGCCGCAAGCACCTGCCCACGCGGATCCGCGTGTTCATCGACTACATGATCGAACAGACGCGTGCGCGCGAGCTGCAGTGCCCGACGACGATGACGACCATGACGACGACGGCGCCGCTGGAGGCGGTCGATTGATGCATTCGCGGCAACATGGTGAGGGCTTGCAGGACACTGGCGGATCGCGCGGCGCATGCCTACGATGCGGGCTGTTCGGCAGGCACGCGCATACGGCGCGGCGCCGCTCGGCAAGGCGGCGGCCCGATCGCGCGAACGCGATCGGCGCCGGTTTCGGCAGGTTCAAGCGGCGCGCATGTCGCGCGCCCGTTCAAGGAGAGCAATCGTGAAGATCGTCGTCATTGGTGGTACCGGCCTCATCGGCAGCAAGGTCGTCAGGAACCTGATCGCACGCGGCCACGACGCGGTGGCGGCAGCGCCGTCGACGGGCGTCGATACGATCACGGGTGCGGGGCTGGACGACGCGCTCGCCGGCGCGGAGGTCGTGGTCGATCTCGCGAATTCGCCGTCGTTCGAGGAAGCGGCCGTGAAGGCATTCTTCGAGGCGTCGGGACGCAACCTGTTCGCCGCGGAGCGTGCGGCCGGCGTGCGCCATCACGTCGCGTTGTCGGTGGTCGGCACCGACCGGTTGCAACAGAGCGCGTATTTCCGCGGCAAGATCGTTCAGGAAAACCTTATCCGCGAAGCGGGCGTGCCGTACACGATCGTGCGCTCGACGCAGTTCTTCGAATTCGTCGGCGCGATCGCGCAGGCTGGCGCGCAAGGCGACACGGTCCGCTTGACCACCGCGCACTTCCAGCCGATCGCGTCGGACGACGTCGCGGCCGCCGTGACCGATTTCGCGCTCGATGCGCCGCGCAACGGCATCGTCGAGATCGGCGGCCCCGAGCGCGTGCGGATCGCCGATCTGGTCGAACGTTTCCTGTCGGCCACGCACGACGCGCGCACGGTGACGCGGGATGCGGGCGCCGGCTACTTCGGCGCGGTGCTGCAGGACGACACGCTCGTGCCGGCGCCCGGCGCGCGCCTCGGCGCGACGACCTTCGACGCGTGGTTCCGGCAGCACGCGCTCGCGCGCTGACCACCGCCGGATCGCACACCATGACGCCACTGCGCCCGCCGCCGCTGTCGCTGCTCGACCGGTATCGCGGCCGAGAACCGCAGACGCTGTACTCGACGACGGTCACCGTCACGGGCGGCGAGGCCGAGCACGGCCGCGCATCGGGCGTCGCGCGTTCCGACGACGGGCGCCTGGATGTCGCGCTGCGCCTGCCGTCCGCGCTGGGCGGGCCCGGCGACGGCCCGAACCCGGAGCAACTGTTCGCCGCGAGCTATGCGGCGTGTTTTCACGGCGCGCTGAGCCTGCTGGCCGCACGGGCGGGCGTAGCGATCGCCGGCGCGTCGGTGTCCGCATCGATCGACTTCTGCCGCGATCCGATGGACGGGTTGTTCATGCTGAACGCGAACATTCGCGTGCGGCTGCCGGGCGTCGAACGCACGTTGGCGGAAGAACTCGTCCGCAATACGGAGCGTTTCTGTCCGTATACGAAGATGGCGCACGAGGGCATCAGCCACATCGTGGCGCTTGCGCCGGCGGACGATGCGCCCGAACGCTAGACGGCGTGAACGTTCCACCCATCGTCTTCACGAGGGAGTCATGCAGTCATTCGACAACAAGGTGGTCCTCATTACCGGCGGCGGCGCCGGCATCGGGCTGGCGGCGGCCGTCGCGTTCGCACGCGAAGGGGCGCGCGTCGTCATCACGGGCCGCCGCGAAGAGGCGCTTTCCGCCGCCGCGCGCAGCGCGCCGGGCATCGACTACGTGGTCGCGGACGCCGGCAATCCGGCCGACGCCACGCGCACGATCGACGAAACGGTCGCACTGGCGGGGCGGCTCGACGTGCTGGTCAACAATGCGGGCGCGGGAGCGATCCTGCCGCTCGAGTCGGCGACCTTCGACGCGATCAGCGCGATCTTCCGCGTCAATACGCTCGGGCCGTCGATGCTCGCGACTGCCGCGCTGCCGCATCTGAAAGCGGCGCGCGGCAGCATCGTCAACGTGTCGAGCACGTTCGGACACAAGGCAGCGGCGCTGTTGTCGCACTATGCGGCGAGCAAGGCCGCGCTCGAGCATCTGACGCGCTGCTGGGCGCTCGAGCTCGCATCGGCGGGCGTGCGCGTGAACGCCGTTGCGGCGGGCCCGACGGAAACGGACTTCCTGTCGGAACGGATGAAGCTGTCGGAAACCGACATCGAAGCGATCAAGGCGCAGGAGCGCGCGCGCATTCCGCTCGGCCGGCGTGGCGAGCCCGCGGACGTCGCGAGCTGGATCGTGTCGCTCGCGTCGCCGCAGGCGGCATGGATGACGGGGCAGGTAATCACGGTCGACGGCGGGCTCGACGCAACCTGACCGTCGCCGGAACGCGCGTCACCCGTCGCGACGGGCGACGCGTGACGCGCGAGATGGAGGATCAGTGCTTTTCGTCGACCTTCTTCGGCTTCGGCGGCGACGGCACCTTCGCGTACTGGAACGCCGGCGTGGCCTTCAGCGCCTCCTTCGTCGCGCCGGGCAGGTAGATGTTGCCGTTGCGCACGTCGAGCGACGCGATCGGCACCGCGACGTCATGCGCGGCCACGCCGAGGAAGCCGCCGGCCGACACGATCGCGGCGGACACCGAGCCGTCCGGCGCGACGATCAGGTCGCGCACCTTGCCGACCTTCTGGTTGTCGTCGTTGTATACGGTCTTGCCGAGCACGCTCTTCTTCACGCTCCAGCCTTCGAGCAGCGCCTGCGACTGCTCGACGGTCACGCTGATCGGCTGCGCGCCCGCGATCTGCGCGTGCGCGCTGACGCTCGAGGCGAGGACGGTTGCTGCGATGAGGGTCTTGTAGAACTTCATGTTTCATGCACTCCGGTGCGGTTGTTGTGGATTCCGGGCGCGAAGCGGGCGCAACGGCTGATCGGTGGGCACCCCGCGGATGGCCGTCCCGCGGATGGCCGTCCCGCGCTTCGTCGGTCGCGTGACGGCCGGCCGCACCGCCACTGCGCGTGTGCGTGGCGGACCGGCGTGGCCGGACTGCGGCGAGCAACACGTCTTTCATGGTAGCGGCATTCGCCGGATCGTGCGTTCACGATGCAACACGGCAGATGGGGCAAGCCGGATCCGGATCAACGATCGTGCGGACAAGTGGAGCGAGCGGCCCCGAAAAATGGCGCCGCGGCCTGCCGATCGGGACAACCTCACGAAACGCATACCCGGCCTTCGCGGCGCATCGGACCACGCGGCGTCACGCATTGCGCGAATACGTTCGCCGGTGCCGCACGGCGTCGGCCAGCACGTCGAGCACAGGCTCCGTCTGCGTCCAGCTCAGGCACGCATCGGTGATCGACACGCCGTACTTGAGCGGCACGCCGGGCTTCAGGTCCTGTCGGCCGGCTTCGAGATGGCTCTCCACCATCACGCCGACGATCCGATGCTCGCCCTGCCCCAACTGCCGCGCGAGATCCTGCGCCACCTCGATCTGCCGCTCGTGCGACTTGTTCGAGTTCGCATGCGAGCAATCGACCATCACCTGTTCGCGCAATCCGGCCTTGCGCAGCACCGCGCAGCTTGCTTCGACGTGCTCGGCGTCGTAGTTCGGCCCGTTCTTGCCGCCGCGCAGGATCACGTGCGCATCGTCGTTGCCGCGCGTCTCGAAGATCGCGGCCATCCCCATCTTCGTCATCCCCATGAACGCATGGCTCGCGGCCGCGGCGACGATCGCGTCCGACGCGACCTGCACGCCGCCGTCGGTGCCGTTCTTGAAACCGATCGGGCAGCTCAGCCCCGACGCCAGCTGACGGTGGCTCTGGCTCTCGGTGGTGCGCGCGCCGATCGCGCCCCACGCGATCAGGTCGGCGATGTACTGCGGGCTCAGCAGGTCGAGGAATTCGGTCGACGCCGGCAGGCCGAGCGCGTTGATGTCGAGCAACAGTTGCCGCGCGGCGCGCAGCCCTTCGTTGATGCGGAAGCTGCCATCCAGGCGCGGATCGTTGATGTAGCCCTTCCAGCCGACCGTCGTGCGCGGCTTCTCGAAGTAGACGCGCATCGTGATCAGCAGGTCGTCCTTCAACGCGTCGGCGGCCGCCTTCAGCCGGCGTGCGTAATCGAGCGCCTGGTCGTGATCGTGGATCGAGCACGGGCCGACGACGAGCAGCAGGCGGTCGTCGCGGCCGTGCAGGATGTCGCCGATCGCGCGGCGCGTGTCTTCGACGAGCGTCTGCGTGGCGGCCGGCACCGGCAGTTCGTCGAGCAGCAGCGCGGGCGAAATCAGCGGGCGCACCGCGCCGATGCGCACGTCGTCGATGCGCGTGGTGTCCTGCGTCGCGTCGGCGCTGCCTACCTCGCGATCGTGGGAAGGATTGTCGAGGTTCTGCATGGTGATTCTCCGGGGGACGTCTGTCTGGAATGATGGGCAGGCTCGATTATGGCACTCGCGCGAAACGGTAGCGGCTTGCGGCAGGGGAAGGCGGGCGAGCGCCGCCGCGGGAATGCGGCCGACGTCAAAACGAGGCAAAAAAGGCGTGTCGCAAGGGTTCGCCCGCGGTTCGCCGCGTTGCGCGGCGTGGTGACCAGCAAGCGGCCCGGCCGTTCGGCCGAGTGTTCGCGTGCGGGCGAAGTACCGTACGATCGCAATTGTCCGGTAGCGAAGCGGCCCGTCGGGTGACGTCCGCCGCTTCGCGTACCACTTGCCTGCGACCACGCGTTCCCTGCCCGACCGACACATCACGATGACCGTTTCCGAATTGCTCCGCGCCATCCGCCAACCCTATGCCGATCTGCTCGCGAAAGCAGCCACGCAACCGGCAGTCGTCGTCGAACCGGCCTACCGGCGGGACGATGGCACGCTGGCCACCGAAGGTCCGCTCGCGCTGCCGTGCCGCGCCGATACCATCGCCGCCGAAGGCGAATCGGCCGGCGAGCCCGCGATGGTCGACTCGGCCACGCAACTGGATTTCGAGCCGTTCGCGTTCGAGCTCGAAACGGCGGCCGTGTCGATCCGCCCGTTCGTCTGGGACTGGGCCGCGGTCGAAGCCGACGGTCTCGACGAAACCGCTGCCAACGATGCCTTCAAGACGTGGTTCCTCGCGTGGTTCGACGGGGACGACGAGAACACGCCAGCCGAGGATGGATTGCACGGTATCGTTCACTACCTGTCGGAACCGGTTCGCACGGAACAGGGCTGGCGCATCCACGCGGATCTCGGTTCCGCGCCGGAGACGGCCGTCGAGGATCTGCTGTTCCGGCTCGTCGATGCCGGCGCGACGCGGATCAGTGTCGGTTGACATGCATCTTCATCATTCACGCACCGTCATGAAAACCATCCTGTTGTCGCCCGTGATGCGCCCGTTGATCCGAAGCGCGTGTCGCTACCTCGTCCCCGGCGTCAAGCTGAAGTAACGCGGCGGTGCGCACGCCCCGCCGTCATCGCATCGGCAGACGATCAGCCTGCGTCGCCCGGCGCGTCGGCGTCGATGCCGAGTTCGCTCGCCATCCGCCGAACCAGCGCATTCAGTCGCGCCACTTCGTCCGCCAGGCGCTTCTGCTCGGCCTTCAGCGCTTCGAATTCGGAAGGCGGCACCGAATCCGCGCCGCCGGCATCCGCGCTCGCGAAGTCGGCCATGTTCACTTCGCCGCACATCAGGTGCATCCAGCGGTTCTCGCGCGCGCCCGGTGCACGCGGCAGGCGGACGACGAGCGGCTGCGCGCGCGCCGCGAGTTCGTCGAGGAACGCCTCGACCGACGAGATATCCGCGAAGCCGTGCAGGCGCGCGCTGTTCAGGCGCAACTCCGCGGCCGTCTGCGGGCCGCGCAGCAGCAGGATCGTCAGCAGCGCGATCGCCTGGCTCGGGATGCCGAGCACGCGGTTCATGTTGTGCTCGAAGCGCGGCACGCGGCTGCTGCTGCCTTCCATCACGAGGCTCAGGTGCTTCAGCCCGTCGAGCGCGGTCGTGACTTCGTCCTCGCTCACGTTCATCACGGGCGAGCGCGCGGTTTTCTGGTTGCAGCCGGCGGTCAGCGCGTTCAGCGACAGCGGATAGGTATCCGGCACCGTGTGCTGTTTCTCGACGAGCACGCCGAGAATGCGGGCCTCGAGGGGCGTGAGTTCGCGAAGGGCGCGGGGCGTGGGCGTATCCGGCGTGGTGTTCATGGGTGGCGTCGCAGCGTGCAGCAGGTGAAGGGAACGGTCGCGGCCCGCGCGGCATCGCGCACGGGCGAGCCATATGATAGCTCGCGGCGCGTGTCCCGGTGCCGCTCGCCGCCCCGGCGTGCGCACTTGCCGCAGCGGGCTTTCGTCGGACGTGGCGGTGCGCCCGATGGCACGCGGCGCCACGCGGCGATGCATGCGCGCGCCGCACCGCCGATTCATCGTCCACGCGCGCCCGGGCGTTTGCGCGATGCACATGCCGGCGCTACGATATGCGTTCATCCCGATACCCGCGGCGCCGCGCGCGACCGTCTTCGCACGCCACACCACGCATGACTCGCCGAACGCGCCGACGCCGTGCCGCGCGCCGCTCGTCACTCCTGCTCACCCCCTCACCGGTTCACCACCATGACTGCATCTTCTTCCGCACACGTGCGCGCCATCGTCACCGGACACACACGCGGCGTCGGCGCGGCGCTCGCCGAACAACTGCTGCAGGAAGGCATCGTCGTGCTCGGCGTGTCGCGCGGCCGTCATCCGTCGCTCGCGTCGCAAGCCGGCGACCGCTTCGCCGAAGTCGAACTCGATCTGTCGGACACGACGGCCGTCGCCACCTGGCTGGCCGGCGACACGCTGCGCGGCTTCGTCGACGGCGCGTCGCTCGTGCTGCTGTTCAACAACGCGGGCATCGTCGATCCGATCGGCCCGCTCGCCGCGCAGGACCCGACGATCGTCGCCCGCGCGGTCGGGCTGAACGTCGCCGCGCCGCTGATGCTGTCGGCCGCGCTCGTGCAAGCCGCATCGGCGTCGACCGAATGCCGGATCGTGCACCTGTCGAGCGGCGCGGCCCGCAACGCGTATGCGGGCTGGAGCGTCTACTGCGCGACCAAGGCCGCGCTCGATCACCATGCGCGCGCCGTCGCGCTCGATGCGAACGGCGCGCTGCGCATCTGCAGCGTCGCGCCGGGCGTCGTCGATACGGGCATGCAGGCCACGATCCGCGCGACCGGCGAAGATCGCTTCCCGATGCGCGGGAAATTCGACCAGTTGAAGTCGAGCGGTGCGCTCGCCACGCCCGAAGCGACCGCCCGACAACTGATCGGCTATGCGCTGAGCGACGCATTCGGTGCCGAGCCGACGGCCGACGTGCGCAACCTGCCGACGACGTAAGCGGCGGACGCGGCCCGTCATCCCTCGAGCCGCTTCGTCCAGTCTTCGACCTGCCGCTCCGTGCGGCGCCTGTCGAGCATCTTGCGCCAGCCGGGCGGCAGCAACGGCACGTCGCACAGCGCATCGAGCGCCGCCATGTCGAGCGTGCGCCGATACAGCACGTCGAGCACCGCCGACAGCGGCCATTGCGGGTAGCGGCGCTCAAGCAGCGCCAGCACATCGCCCGGCGCGACCCAGCCTTCCTGCAGCACGCGGTAATACCAGCCGGTCCGGCCGCTTTGCTGCACGAGCGCCGCCATGCGCGGATGATCGAAGCGCGCGTTGAGCTTCCAGCACGGCTGTCGCGACTGCGAGACCTGAAGCACCGCGCCGCCCAGCGTGAACACGTCGCCGAGACACACGTCGTGCTCGGTGATGCCGCGCGTCGACAGGTTCTCGCCGAACGCACCCGGCCGGGCGAGCACGTCGCGCGCGCCGATCTGCGCGGCCCACCACGCATAGTGATCGTGCGCATAGTGGTGGACGGCCTTGTCGGGGCCGCCGTGATGCCGCGTATCGGCCTGCGCGTCGCCGGCAAACCCGAGCGCGCCCAGCCACAGACGCGCCTCCGTCGGCTGCTTGTCGATCGCGCTCGCGTGCGGTGTGCCGGCAAGCGGCCGGCTCGCGCCGATCCGCACCGCGCCGATGGCGACCGCGATCGCCGGCCGTGCGCCGTCGCTCATGCCGCCACACCGTCCGGCAGCGTCGCGAGCAGGCGCTCGAGCTCGCGCGTGCGTGCCTCGCCGAGCGGCAGCAGCGGCCGCCTCGGTTCGCCCGCGTCGAAGCCGCGCAGCCTCAGCCCGGCCTTCACGGTCACCGGCAACCCGCCGTTGACGATGAACTGCAGCAACGGCAACTGCGCGTGAAAGACCGATCTGGCGCGCGCGAGATCGCCTGCGCGCATCGCATCGAACAACGCGAGCGGCAACGCGGCATTCAGGTTCGGCGCGGCCGTGCACCATCCGGCCGCGCCGGCGGCCAGCGCGGCAAGCGCCATCGGATTGCTGCCGTTGTAGAACGGGATCGTCTCGTCGCTCAATTGCGCGAGCCGATGCATCCGGCCGATGTCGCCGGTGCTTTCCTTGACCATCGTCACGTTGTCGACGGCCCGGCAGATCGTCACGATCAGGTCGGGCGACATGTCGACGCCGCTCGTCGCCGGGTTGTTGTACAGCATGACCGGGATGCCGATTGCGTCGCCGATCGCGCGATAGTGCGCGACGATCTCGTCGTTGCCGAGCTTCCAGTACGACACCGGCAGCACCATCACCGCATCGGCGCCGGCCTGTTCGGCGAAGCGGGCACGGCGCACCGCGCCCGCCGTGGTGAGATCGGAAATCCCGACGACGGTCGGCACGCGCCGGCGCACCGCGTCAATCGACGCGGCGGCGACGGCCTCCCATTCGGCGTCGGACAGGTACGCGCTTTCGCCGGTGCTGCCCAACGGCGCGATCGCGTGAACGCCGTCGGCGATCAGGCGTTCGATCAGCGCGTCGAGCGCTTTGAGATCGACGCCGCCGTCGGCGGAGAACGGCGTGACCGGGTAGGCAATGATGCCTTTCAGCAGGATGGACACGATGGGTATTCCTCAATGATGGTCTGACGGAGTTGAAGCGATGCGCCGATTCACGCGACGCAATCCCGATGCGTACGCAACGCGCGGCGCGCGTAGTAGTCGAACGTCACCGCATCGCGTTTCGGCTTCGAGATCCAGTCGTGCGCTTCACGCGCCAGCGCCGGCGGTACCGGCCTGATCTCGCCGGCCGACATCGCGAGCAGTTGCAGCTTCGCCGCGCGCTCGATCAGCAGCGCGAGGATGCAGGCCTCCTCGATCGTCTTGCCGACCACGAGCTGGCCGTGATGCGCGAGCAGGATCGCGCGCTTGTCGCCCAGCGCGTTCGAGATGATCTCGCCCTCCTCGTTGCCGACCGGCACGCCCGGCCAGTCCTTCAGGAACGCGCAATCGTCGTACAGCGGGCAGGTGTCCATGTGCGACACCACGAGCGGCTGCTCGAGCATAGACAGCGCCGCGACATGCGCCGGGTGCGTGTGGATGATGCAGTTCACGTCCGGGCGCTCGCGATAGATCCACGTATGGAACCGGTTGGCCGGGTTCGGAATGCCTTCGCCGTCGACGACGTCGAGATCCTCGTTGACGCGCAGCAGGTTCGCGGCCGAGATCTCGTCGAAGCCGAGCCCGAGCCGCTGCGTGTAGTACGTGCCGGCCGCGTCCGCGCGGCAGGTGATCTGCCCGGCCAGACCCGAGTCGTGGCCCGCGTCGAACAAGATCCGGCACGTGAGCGCGAGCTTTTGCCGCGCGGACCAGCCGCTGTCGCCCACCTCGTTTTCGAGCCGCCGCTCCGCCAGCGCGACCAGCGCTTCCTTCGTCAAATTCAGCGTTTCCGCCATGTTCGCCTCCTGAATGAACCGGGCCGGCCGCACCGCTCGCGACCGTCTCCCGGGTGTCCCACGCGATACGAATGACACACGATACACCTAATGACACTTTGTGTCATGCGTTACAATCGGTTTTTCGAAGGACACCTGGCGCACCATGACGATTCGCCTGAAACTGCTGAGAAAACAGAAGGGCTGGACGCTCGACGTGCTGGCCGACGAAACCGGTCTCACGAAGAGCTACCTGTCGAAGGTCGAACGCGGCCTGAGCATGCCGTCGATCGCGGTCGCGCTGAAGCTGTCGAAGGCGCTGAACGTCGACGTCGAGCAACTGTTCTCGGAAAGCCGCAACCGCGAGCTGATCACGGTCACGCGCGCCGGCGAGCGCACCGCGATGGGCGCGGCGGCCGACAGCCATGCGCACCGCTTCGAGAGCATCGCGGCCGGCGTCGCGCCGAAGAAGATGCTGCCGTTCGTCGTGCATCCGCCGCACGAATTCGTCGCGTCGACGTTCCGCGAGCACGAAGGCGAGGAATTCCTGTTCGTGCACAAGGGCCGCGTCGAAATCGAATTTCCGAACGAGACGGTGCAACTCAGGGCCGGCGATTCAGTCTATTTCAACGCGCTCATCCCGCACCGCACGCGCAGCCTCGGCACCGCGCAGGCGGAGATCCTGGTCATCGTCAGCCACGACGACTAGCCTCGTCACTTCTTCGCGCAAGGATCTTCCGATGGTCACCAAGGCCACCGCACCGTTCCAGCAGATCAAGACGCTCGTTCGCCAGAACGTCGAGTCCGGGGACTGGCGCCCCGGCGACCGCATTCCGTCCGAGCTCGATCTCGCCGCGCAGTTCGGCGTCGCGCGCATGACGGTCAACCGCGCGCTGCGCGAGCTGACCGAGGAAGGCGTGCTCAAGCGCATCGCGGGCGTCGGCACCTTCGTCGCCGAGGTGAAGCCGCAGTCGAACCTGCTGATGATCGCGCATATCCGCGACGAGATTCGCGCGCGCGGCCACGAGTACCGCTGCCGCGTGCTCAGCCAGTCGCGCGAGCCCGCGTCGTTCGACGTCGCGGCCGCGTTCGGCCTGCCGGTCAACACGCCGGTCTTTCACGTGGTGTGCGTGCACGAGGAAAACGGCCGCCCGATCCAGCTCGAGGACCGCTACGTGAACCCGGCCGCCGCGCCCGGCTTCATCGATCAGGATTTCCAGACCGAGCCGCCGTCCGAGTATCTGTACAACAACGTGTCGCACGACGAATTGGAAATCGAGCACGTCGTCGACGCATCGCTGCCGACCGGCGAACAGGCGCGGCTGCTCGACATGCGCGCCGACGAGCCGTGCCTCACGCTCACGCGCCGCACCTGGACCGACGGGCTGCCCGTCACGTTCGTGCACTTCCTGCATCCGGGCAACCGCTACCGGCTCGGGTCGCGCTTCAAGCCGGGCGCGGGGCGCCACCCGACCTGATCGCTTGTCGCACGCCCCAGACGCACGGCGGCCGTTTCGTCACGAAACGGCCGCCGCGTTCGTTATCTACACTGCTCCGATCGCACCCACCTGCCCCGCGTCGCGCGACCACACGACCGGAAACAACGGGTGATCGAGCGGCGCGCCATCGGCCAGTTGCGCCGCGAGCCCCGGGAAATCGGGCGAGGTTTTCCAGCGGCGCGGCGCGTGACGGATGTCGTCGCCGACGAAGCGCAGTGAAAACGCGCGCCGGCGGTTCTGCGTGCCGCCCGACGCATGCAGCGTGAGCATCCGGAAGCACACCATGTCGCCGGGTTCGAGCGCCCAGCGGCGGATCGGAAAGGCCGCGCGATCGGCTTCGATGTCGGGCAGGTCGGCGAGGCTGCCTTCCGGGAACCACTTCGCCTCCTTGTCCATGAACGTGCGCGGCATCAGCCACGGGCCGCGGTGCGAGCCGGCGACGAATTCCAGCGTCGATTCGAGCGGCACCGGGTCGACCGGAATCCACATGCTGACGTTGTCGTCGCCTTCGATGTTGTAGTACGGCTGATCCTGATGCCACGGCGTGCGCTGCCGCGTGCCGGGCTCCTTCACGAGCAGGTGGTCGTGATGCAGCCGCACGGTGTCCGTGCCCATCAGCGCGGCGGCGACAGACGGGGCCGGCGAGCGCGCGATGAAGTGGCGATACGCGTCGTTGTGCTGCCAGTTGCAGAAATCCTCGAAGAACCAGCCCGGATCGTCGGGCCGGCTCGCGACTTTCGCGCGTTCGCTCGGCTGCGCGAGGTTCGCGTCGATGCCGGCCCGCAGCGCGGCCACTTCGTCGGGGGAAAAGATGCCTTTGATGCAGACCGCGCCTTCCTCGCGGAACGCGGCGATCAGTTCGGGCGTCACGGCTTGCGCGACGCGATCCGGGATACTCGTCATGGTGTGCCTGTCGGTCGAATGAGTTGCGGGGCCACGGTGCCGAAGTCAGTTGCCTTGCGCCGTAGGTGTCGACACGAGCGGCGCGAACGCCGGCGCGGTAACGAGGAGCGTTGCGGTGCGGGTCATGGCGTGTCCTTGAAAGTCTCGACGCGGCGGGCGACGCCGGCGTCCGGTGGAGGCGCTGCGACGGGATGCCGGCGCTGGGCGCGAAAGACAGGGCTTCGATGAAACTGCGATGCAGTCTAGACTGCTCAATTTTCGAGCGCAAGCGGGGAAGAACGGGGGCGAAGCGAACCGAGGGCAAGCAGCGACCGGAGTGGTAGGACGGCGCTCGATCCACAGCGCCAATGCCGGGATATTCGGGTGTTTACCCTGTACCGCGCACGCTCGTCACGGAGATGTCCTTTTCGGATATCCGTGGCGCGGCGATGTCGATACGAATGATCGACGCGAAGGGGGTTCAGCGCGGTATTGACACTGCGCCCTATACCGCCTGGCAGGCCGCTTGGTACGGCCGCAGCGTATTGCGCCTTTCGGCGTGGGCGACGACTACTTGATCAACTGCATTCCGGCGACCTTCGAGGCCGTCACGTCGAATGTAGCCGTATATTCGCACTCGGCTGCGAACCCCGAGCGCTCAATCAGACAATCGGAGAAGTCCGCCTTCGCGGACGCCGCGAAAACACGAAGCGCCTTTCGCACCGTATCGGCACCTTCCACCATGAGTTCCTTCGTGCCGATCATCGAGTCGATGATGTCCCTCATCTGCTCGCGCTCGACGCCGTAGCAGCGCCCGAGCACCCACACGACCTCGACCAAGGCGACCTGTGAAACATACCCCGGCCGCTCAGCCGACAGGGACTCCATCAGCGCCGTCGCTTTCTTCGATTGCACGGCATCGTCCTGAGCGAAGTAGCGGACCAGCACGTTCGTATCCAGTCCGATCATCGCCTGGATGCTCCCTGCTCGGCGATGGCCCGATTCATGTCCTCGATCGACACCGGTTTCGCGGGCTTCTTCACGATTCCTTTGAGCGACGCAAGCGAGTGCGTGGCCGGAATGACTTCATACCGGCCCGTTGCCTCGTTGAAGCTGAATTCGATCCGGTCTCCAGACTTCAAACCAAGCTGATTGCGCACGTCCACGGGAATCGTGACCTGCCCCTTTGAAGTGATCGTTGCTGCCGTCATGATGACACCTCCTTGACTCCTTACTTTACGGTAAGGAAAGTCGCAAAGCAAGGGCCGTGCTGCCGTCTGTCCGCGCGCCGCGCTCGAGCAGCATCCGCCCTTCGCCCGCGTCGCCGCGGTCGGCCGCGCTGCGCATTCGGCCTTCCAGCGCGCCGCCGGCGGCGGCCACCGCCCACGTGAGCGCGGTCAATGCAAACGAGCCGATGATCGCGATCCGTTTGAAAAACATCCGGTTCCCTCCCGACGTGCCGGCGCTCGTCGACGCGCGGCCGATACGATGGGTCGAGCGCCCCGAGAACGCCGCGAAATACCGCGCCCAGGTCGGGCGAAACCGCGATTGCCCGCGCCGTCCGGTCATGTTAAAAATCGTCGCACGCATTTGGAAATGAAATGCTCTTATCCATATAAGTGCAGAAATGAATAGACCCCTGTTCGACATCGATCTGCTGCGCGCGCTCGTGATGGTCGCCGATTGCGGCAGTTTCACGACGGCGTCCGCACGGCTACATTCGACGCAGTCGACGGTCAGCCAGAAGGTGCGCCGGCTCGAGGAGATCGCCGGCCACCGCCTGCTCGACCGCGGCACGCGCGACGTGCGGCCGACCGACGCGGGCGTGACGGTGCTCAGCTACGCGCGGCGCATGCTCGCGCTGAACGACGAGATGCTGGAAGCGCTGTCGGGCGCGACGGTCGCGCTGACGATCCGGCTCGGCGTGCCCGACGATTTCGCGGCGGGCCGCACGACGCACGCGCTCGCGGCGTTCAAGCGCGAGCATCCGCAGGTCAAGCTCGAAGTGACGTGCGGGCTGAGCCGCGACATCAGCGCCGCGTACGATCGCGGGGAACTCGACCTCGTGTTGATCAAGCAGCGGCGCGACAGCCGCGAAGCCGTCGTGCGCTGGCCGGAGAAGCTGCGCTGGATCGACAGCGCGAAGCATCCGTCGATCGATCTCGACCCGGTGCCGCTCGTCGTGTTCCCGCCGCGCGGGCTCTATCGCGACGACATGATCAAGGCGATCGAGGAGCGCGGCCGCCGCTGGCGGATCAGCTTCACGACGTCGAGCCTGAGCGGCATCCAGGCGGCCGTCGCCGACGGGCTCGGCATCAGCGTGCTGCCCGCGCGCGTCGTGACGGACGAGCATGTGGTGCTGACCGCGAAGCAGGGCTTCGCGCCGATCGAGCACATGGACATCGCGATCCTGCACCGACCGACGGCCGACCCGATGGTCGGCGCGCTGACGAAGACGCTCGCGAAGATGCTGGAACTCGAAGGACGCTAGGGTCTGTTTACATACGGAACGCACATGCGAATGCGCGAAATCGCTCGTCCCCCAAGGGGACTTCCTTGCGGGGGCGCAGGCAAGGAGGAAGGAGCGCCGTTTGGCCGAGCCAAACAAGTGACGCGCAACGCCGCCATGCGGGCGATTTCGGGCATTCCCCTGGAATGATTTTTGAATTTGGGGTGGCCACGAGAATGGCCGCTCGCCGCGTTGTGCTCCTTGCGAATACGTCCAGTATTCGCGGCGTCGCACGCCTCGCGAGCGGCCGTTCTCGTGGCAACGCATGTGCGTTCCGTATGTAAACAGACCCTGGGCAACGCGGATCGCGTCAGAACATCGTGTTGCCGTTCGCCGCCTGCTCGGGCACCGGCTGGTTGACGTCCCAGTGTTCAACGATCTTGCCGTGTTCGAGCCGGAAGATGTCGATGATCGCGCTGCCGCGCGTGCCGGGTTCGCGCACCGCGTGCACGTGCAGGATCACGTAATCGCCGTCGACGAACGCGCGCTTGATCTCGCTGTGCGACTGCGGATATGTGTCGCGCAGAAACGCGACGAACTTGCGGAAACCGTCGCGGCCGTCGGCCGCGTTCGGATTGTGCTGCACGTAGCGATCGCCGACGTACGCGAGCGCGGCGTCCGCGTCCTTCTCGTTCAGCCCTTTTTCGTAGAACGCGAGCACCGCGCGCCGGTTGGCTTCCTGCTGCGCGTCGGCCGGGCCGGCCGCCACCGCATGCGCGGCGCTCGCGGCGAACAGGGCCGCCGCCATCCATCGTGCGGCCCGTGCCGCGGTCGTGCGTCGCATCGTGGTCTCCCGAAATCCGGCCGAAAACCCGATCATACCGGCGCGACGCGGCGCTCAGACCAGCGCGCCGTCGCGCGCGACGATCTTCCCGGACGATACGACGAGGCGCCGCACCGGCCGCGCGACGACGGCCTCGGCGAACGTCAGTGCATCGACGAGCACGACGTCCGCGCGATTGCCCGGCTGAAGCCCGTAATCCGCGAAGCCGCAGCCGCGTGCCGCGCCGTGCGTCACGCAGTCCAGCGCGACTTCGAGCGCATCGTCGCGGCGGAAATCGTTGCGCATGCCGATCAGCATCGCGCGTTCGAGCATGTCGGGCGAACCGTACGGCGTCCACGTATCGCGCACGCCGTCGTTGCCGCCGATCACGGTCACGCCCGCCGCACGGCACGCGGCCACTGGCGGCACCGGCACCGCCGCCGGCGCGGTCGTGACGATCGCGACGCCGAGCGCCGCCATCCGCGCGAGCAGCGCATCGCGCTCGCGTCCGGCGATATCGCCAAGGCAAAAGCCATGGCTGATCGCGACCTTCCCGTGCATCCCGTGCGCGGCCGTGCGCTGCAGGATCAGGTCGAGCGAGTACGCGCCCATCGAGCCGCGCTCGTGCAGATGGATATCGAGCCCGCGGCCGTGGCGCGCGGCGATCGCGAACAGCACGTCCACCGCCTCCACCGGATCGCCTTCGATCGCGCACGGATCGAGCCCGCCGAGCACGTCCGCGCCGGCGTCGAGCGCGTCGGACAGCAGCGCATCGGTGCCCGGCCGCTGGAGCACGCCCGATTGCGGAAACGCGACGATCTGGATCTCGACCTGCCCGCGCAGCGTCTCGCGCGTCGCGAGCACGCCGTGCAGATGGCGCAGCCCGGCTTCGGTATCGACGTCGACGTGCGTGCGGATGCGCGTCGTGCCGGCCGCGAGAAACGCGCGCGCCAGCGCCAGCGAGGCGGCGCCCGCGTCGTGGCCGCTCGTCGCGCGATAGTGGCGCTCGTTCTCGATGCGATCGACGAGGCGCGGCCCGACGTGGTTGCGATACCACGGCATCCCCCAGTGGGTCTTGTCGAGGTGCGTGTGGCCTTCGACGAGGCCGGGCAGCGCCAACGCGAGCGCGCCGTCCTCGATCGCGCAGCCGGCGGGCGCGTCGAGCGACGGACCGACGCGCGCGATACGATCGCCTTCGATCAGGATATCGACCGCGGCGTCGGCGCGCGTGCGCACATTGCGGATCAGCAGGTTCGTCATGTCGGCTCCGGTCGGGTCGGTCGGTGCAAGGCGGACACGGCGCGTGCCGCGCCGCCGGTCGGGCGGGTCAATGCGCGAAGCGCAGCGACGGCGTGAGCGGTGCGCCCGTATCGCTTTCGCCGCGGCGGAATACCCAGCGTTCGGCCGGCACGCCCGCGACGGCCGCCGCCGCATTCGGCGCGCGCACCGCGACGAAGCTCGCGTCGCAGCCGACCGCGATTCCGTAGTTCTCCTTTCCGATCACGCGAGCGCCGGCGTGCGTCGCCATGTCGAGCGCGATGCCGAGCGCTTCGTCGGTGTAGAAACCCGACCGGTAGCCGACCATCATCGCGCGCTGCAGCATGTCGCCGTTGCCGTACGGCCACCACGCGTCGCGGATGTTGTCGTTGCCCGCGAACACATGCACGCCCGCGTCGCGCAGCCGTCGCACCGGCGGGAACGCGCAGTCGCCCGGCGCATTCGTCAGGATCGACACGCCGGCTTCGGCCAGTGCCGCGGCGGCGCGTTGCACGTCGTCGTCGCTCACCTGGCCGAGCGCGTACGCATGGCTCACGTTCACGCGCCCGCCGAGCCCGGCCGCGCGCGTGCGCGCCGCGATCCGCAGCAGTTGCGCGATGCCCGTTTCGCCCGGCTCGTGCAGATGGATGTCGATCTTCGCGCCGCGCTTCTCGGCGATGCCGAACACGATGTCGAGCTGGCCGTCCGCGTCGCCGTCGAGCGTCGTCGGGTCGATCCCGCCGACCACGTCCGCGCCTTCGCGCACGGCTGCGTCGAGTATCTCGGCAGTGCCCGGGCACGTGATCACGCCGGCCTGCGGAAACGCGACCAGTTCGATGTCGACGATGCCGCGCCATCGTTCGCGCGCGGCCATCACGGCGTGCAGGTTCGACAGGCCGGTCGTCGCATCGACGTCGACGTGGCTGCGCATCGCGATCGTGCCGAACGCGGCGGCCTGCGCGATCAGCGCGTTCGCACGCTCGACGATCGGCGGCGCGGCCGCGAGCTGGCGCTTCTCGACCGCGAGCCGCTCGCGCAGCGAGCCGACCGGTTCGTGCGGCACCCAGCGATCGCCGACGAAGCTCTTGTCAAGATGGATATGGCCGTCGACGAAACCGGGCAGCACGACGCGGCCGTCGAGGTCGATCGTCTGCGCGCCGGGCGCGGCGGCGCAATCGGCGCCGATCGCGGCGAAGCGGCCGTCACGGACGACGAAGTTGACGGGCTGGCCGCCGGCGTCGACGGCGTTGAGGAAGAGTCGTTCGGTCATGGCTTGATAGGTGGAGCGGTCGCGGCGCGACACCGGCGCGGACAGGGGGAGGAACCGCGGCCGGCGCGGCGCGACCGTTGGCAGGGAATCCGGCCACGATATCGGACGCCGCTGCGCGAGGCCAATTAAATGTCGCGATGCCGCGCATTCGATTTCCCGATGCGCGGCGCGCAGGGCCACCGGGCCGGGCGCGGGACAGGTTACGCCGGCCGTGGAAACGGCTGGAATGTCGGCGGCCGCGCATGGGCCGCATCGCCCACCCACGGGTGCCGGGAAGCCGCGTCGCGCCGTTGCGCGCGGGGGCTTCGACGCGCCGCCCAGCCGGCGATTTACGCGGCAACAGACTTTACACGTTGTTACCCGGCCGCACCGGACGCGCATCCGCCCATTCCTTATACTCACGCCGAGTTCGCCACCCATGACGGGAATCCATCGGCGGACACGTTGCCGATGCAGGAAACATCATGATGCGCATGCCTTCCACGAAGACCGTTCTGTTCGCCTCGCTCGTCGCCGTGGCGGCGCTTCCGCTCACCGCCTGTGTCGCGCCGGGCTACTACGGCGCGCAGCCCGGCTATCCGCAGCAGCAATACGCGACGCCCGGCTATGCGCAGCCCGCGTATTCGCAACCGGGTTACGTGCAGCAGCAACCGGCGTATCCGAATCAGGCGCCGCAACCGTACGATCAATACGGCAACCCGTCGCAGTACGGATCGCAGCCTTACGACCAGTACGGCAATCAGCAACAGCAATACGCGAACCCGTACGGCACGCAGTACGGCACCGTGTCGAACATCCAGCCGGTCAGCAGCTCGGTCGGCCCGTCGGGCGTGGCCGGCACCGTCGTCGGTGCGCTGGTCGGCGGCCTCGTGGGCAACCAGTTCGGCCGCGGTCACGGCCGCGATGCGGCAACCGTGATCGGCGCGCTCGGCGGGGCGGTGGCCGGCAACCAGATCGGCCAGCAGATGGGCGCCGCGCAAGGCCCGAGCAGCTACCGGATCGACGTGCGGGTCAGCGACGGCTCGATGCGCTCGTTCGACGTGCAGTCGCCGGGCAACCTGCGTCCGGGCGACCGCGTGCAGATCAACGGCAATCAGCTGTCGCGCTATTGATGCCGCCGGCGGGCGCGTGAGCCGATCGCGCGCACGTCGTTTGTTTGACGTCGTGCGCCAGACCGGCGCGACGGCGCATGCGCTTGACGCGCGCCCTCCTTGATGGCGGTACGACGTACCGCCATCACTGTCTTGTCCGTTCACGATCGTGCGCGCCACGCGCGCGACGCACCGCACATCGCCACGCGGCATCCGGATTCCTATTAGGATAAGCACGATGCATCCCGCGACCGCGGCAGCGGTGCGCCGGCATGCACGCCCTCGACCGGAACACCCCGATGACGATCACGATCCGCCTGCTTGACGCCGCCGACGCGGCGCAGTTCCAGACCGTCCGCCTGCGTGCGGTCGACACCGCGCCCACGTCCTTCCTGCCGACGCTCGACGAAGAATCGCAGGTGCCGGTCGACGAATTCGCAAAGCGCCTCACGCCGACGCAGGTTCAGGCCGTGTTCGGCGCGTTCGACGGCGACACGCTCGTCGGCATCACCGGCGTACGCCGCGACGCGCGCACGAAGATCGCGCACAAGGCGACGATCTGGGGCGTGTACGTCGACGCCGCGTATCGCGGGCAACGCATCGCGCACGCGCTGCTCGACAGCGCGACCGCGCATGCGGCTCAGGCGTGGGGATGCAGCCAGTTGATGCTGTGCGTGAACGAGGTCAACCGTACCGCGGAGCGACTGTATGCGTCGCAGGGGTTCGTACGGTTCGGCACGGAGCCGCGCTCGATGTTCGTCGATGGACGCTTCTACGACGAGCACTACATGATCAAGACGCTGGCGTAACCTGATGGCGTTCGCGTGCGGGCACCGGCCGGTTGCACGCGAACGCCGCGGCGTGTTGCCTTTCTCACCGCTTGTCGGTGATCGTCGTGTCGACGACTTGCCCGGCGATCGTCACGTTCGTCAGCGCCATGGCGCTCACGTTGAACGCGTAGATCGGCCCCGGCGACGTGACCGTCGGCGTGCCTGACGCCACCGGCGTGCCGAAGTCGCAGTTGCTGATCGTCACGCCGGAAATCGGCTGCACGGCCGGCGCCGGCGGCGTACCGTTGTAGTCGAACGCGACTGGCCCCTGCGCGACGATCGCCTGGAAGCACGATGCGGTCACGCCGTTCAGCGTCACGTTGCTCGCCCTCACGTCGGCGATCGTCACGTTCTGTACGACCGGCGGCCGCGTGCGCACCGCGTCGTTCGCCGGCTGGTAGTCGCAGTCGAACGTGACGATGCCGCCCTGCGCGGCCGACGGGTTGCCGGCCGACGGCGTGACCACGCCGAGCGGCACGCTCGCGTTGATCGGACTGCCGGCGAGTAGCGCACTGCCGTAGCCGCCGCCCTTCAGCGTCACGCCGTTCGGCAGCGCGACGCCCTTCACGTGGAAATCCTTCACGTAGCCGCCGCGGTTCATGTTGGTCTTCACGCGAATCGCGATGTTCAGCGGATTGGTCTGCCAGTTTGCGTTCAGCATTGACAGGTTGGTCGCATAGATCTGCTCGACGCCGCCGCCCATCTCGCTGCCGAGCGTGATCCCGCCGTGCCCGCTGTTCATCGTGCAGTTGCGGATCAGGTGCCGCTTCGCGGGCCCGTATTCGGTGTCGCGGTCCTTGCCCGACTTGATCGCGATGCAGTCGTCGCCGGTGTTGAACGTGCAGTCCTCGCAGAGCACGTCGGTGCATGCATCCGGATCGAAGCCGTCGTTGTTCGGGCCGATGCTGTTGGTCGTCACGCCGCGGATCACGACGTTGCGGCTCGCGGTCGGATGATGCTGCCAGAACGGCGTGTTCTGCGTCTGGTAGTTCGCCATCAGCACGTTCGTGCAGCCGATGAATTCGACCATGCACGGCCGCAGGTAGTGGCCCAGTCCGAAAATCCGCTTCTCCACCGGCACGCCGGCCTCGGACAGCGCGGGCAGGTAGTTCTGGTCCTGCTGCCACGGCGTGACGGGCGACGTCAGCATCGCATAGAGCGCGTCGGGAATCGCGGGCGCGACGATCCGCAGGTCGACGTTGTTCGGGTTCGCGCCGTTCTGGGCCGGCACCGCCGCGCTCGCGCCGTATGCGCCGGACGTACCCTTGTAGGTCCACCAGCAGACGCTGTTCGCGCCGCTGCCGGAGAACGGCGTCATTGCCTGCCCGTTGAGCACCGACGTCGGACCTTCGCCGGTCAGCGCGATGTTCGTCGCGTTGCGTGCGTAGACGGGCGCGCCGTAGTTCAGGCAATCGTTCGCCTGCCAGCGGCTGTAATACAGCCGGCCGTTCGCGCCGCAATCGACAAGGCCGTCCTTCGCGTAGTCGGCCGGGTTCGGGCTGAAATAGATCGTGCAATTCGCGCTCAGGTGGAACGTGACGTTGCTCTGCAGCACGATCGGCCCCGCGCAATACCAGGTGCCCGCCGGCACGACGACCCGGCCGCCGCCTTCGCGCCGGCACGCGTCGATCGCCGCGAGAAACGCCGGGCGCGAATCGAATGCGCCGGGCGCGGTCGTCAGTTCGGAACCGGGGCTGACGGGCGATTTCGCGACCGGCCACGGCGACGTCTGCGCGACCGTCGCGCACGGGCGCGCGCCGTAGTGCGTCACGTCGAAGTCGCGACCGTGCCGCGCGAGCCGCGACACGTGCGCGAGCGACGCGGCGATGCGCGCCGCCGCGCCGTGCTCGCCCCATACGAGATCGACCGCCGACGCATGGGGCGTCGTGCCCGCCGCCAGCGCCCGGGTGGCCGTCAACGGCCCACCGAACATCGCGCCGCTGGCGAGTGCGCCGGTCCAGCCGATGAAGGCGCGGCGCGATACCCGTTTCGGGGCGGATGATCGGACGGGCGAAGACGAACGGCGGCGAGGGGCGGCCATGGGCACTCCTTCAGGGTAAGGGTATCGATGCGCCGGGCGGCGGATCATGATTTATACGTCGTCGTACTACATTGCGCAGTCTAGACGCGATCGATGGAAGACACGTATTTGTCGTTTACCCTGTTTTCTCTGACATTGTGTGCAGTATGTGTGCGCACACTCACCTCGCCTAACCAGCCTTTAGAGATATGTTGTCGTATGTTTATGCGCAACAACTTCAAATGGATCGCGCGGCCGACGATGTGCTCCGAGGCGATTTTCCTACTCGCCAGCTACCGCAGTCGGCGCCGTCGCCGGCTCGCGTCCCGCCGACGCAGCCGGCTCGAACACCAGCATCAGATCGCCGCGATAACTTCCGCGGGCCGGCGGCGCCACGCTCGCGGCCGGCGCTTGCGCGCTGACCTTCAGCATGCGGGTTTCGTCATAGCCGTCAAAGCCGTCGCGCCCCCGCGTCGTCGCCACGAGCGCGTGGGCGGCACCGGGCGCGATTTCCGCGCTGCTCGCCTTGCCCGTCAGCACGACCTTCGCATGGGCCATGTCGTCGCGACCGTTCGAGAACCGCAGCGGCTGCAACAACGTGACGTTGATATCGGGATTCGTCGTGCGTACGCGGATCGGCAGCGCCGCGGCGAACGTCTGCTGCTTGCCGTCCGTGTCGTTCAATTCGACCAGGCCGTATGCGGCATCGTCCGGCTGCGAAACGAACAGGATGTCGCCGATGTGCGCGGTCAGGCGGATTGTCTTGACGACCGCTTGCGGCGACGTCTGGCCCGCATGGGCGACCTCGATCAATGCAATGCTCACGGCGAGTGCGACGAGATGTCTGGAGGTCTTCATGGTGTGGTTTCGCATCCTGATGGTTAAAATCCGATCGTCGAAAAACGGCTCACTTCACGCACCCAACTCCCACCATTACGGAAAAAATCCGGAATTCCTTTATCTCGAAATTAGCCGGCAAGATTGTCGCGGAATTCAATGCACCACCCGTCCGTGCAATCGAACGGGCCGGCCGGTGCCGATCCCGACCGCGCCGAGGCCGCGTCGCCGGGCCCCACGCCTGAATGGCGTCGATGCCGCACTCGGCCTGCAACAACGATAGGTCGGGCGCAGGCGGATAAAAATCCATGCAAACCTTCACAACCCGTATCCGTTTCCGTTCACCAGCGCCATCTCAAAATCAAATGGAAATTGCCCGAAAATCGCGCTGCCGCGCGGGCCGCGTCGCGCCCGTCGCCCACCCGCCTCGGTAATTCCGCCTCTGTTCAGCCCCCCACCGCCCGCGCTATCGTTTCCCATCCCCACAGCCCAGGAGCTGCCTTTGCCTACCCGCCACGGAGTCGACCTCATCCGCGCCCGCGCGCTGTTCGATCGCGAGCGCCGCGCGTTCATCGAAGCCATGCCGGTTTCCCGCGCGCTGTCCGCGGAAGCGTCCGAGCATCTGCTGTTCGGCGTGCCGTTGCACTGGATGCAGGACTGGTCGACCCCGTTCTCGCTATACGTGAAGGAAGCGCGCGGCGCGACGTTCACCGACGTCGACGGCCATCGCTACGTCGATTTCTGCCTCGGCGATACGGGCGCGATGTTCGGCCATGCGCCCGAACCCGTCGCCCGCGCGCTCGTCGAGCAGGCCACGCGCGGCTACACGACGATGCTGCCGAGCGAGGACGCCGCGTGGGTGTCGCGCGAACTCGCGCGCCGCTTCAAGCTGCCGGTGTGGCAATTCGCGTTGAGCGCGAGCGACGCGAACCGCTTCGTGCTGCGCTGGGCGCGCGCGGCGACCGGCCGAAACACGATCGTCGTGTTCAACGGCTGCTATCACGGCACGGTCGACGACGTGTTCGTCGATCTCGTCGACGGCCGCCCGGTGCAGCGCGACAGCCTGCTCGGACAGTCGTACGATCTGCTCGCGAACACGCGCGTCGTCGAATTCAACGATCTGGCCGCGCTCGAAGCGGCGCTGAAGGACGGCGACGTCGCATGCGTGCTCGCCGAGCCCGCGATGACGAACATCGGCATGGTGCTGCCCGACGCGGGCTTCTGGGAGGCCGCGCGCGAACTGACGCGCCGCCACGGCACGCTGCTCGTGATCGACGAGACGCACACGATCAGCAGCGGCCCCGGCGGCTACGCGGTCGCGCACGGTCTCGAACCCGACATGCTGGTGGTCGGCAAGCCGATCGCGGGCGGCGTGCCGTGCGCGGTGTACGGGTTCAGCGCCGAATTCGCGGAGCGCGCGAAAGCGGCGAAGCTGAACGCGCCGCCCGGCCATTCGGGCATCGGCACGACGCTCACCGCGAACATGCTCGCGATGCACGCGATGCGCGCGACGCTCGCCGAAGTGGCGACCGACGCCGCGTATGCGCACATGTTCGCACTCGCCGCGCGGCTCGCGACGGGCCTCGAACAGGCGATCGCGAAACACGGGCTGCCGTGGTGCGTGACGCGCATCGGCGCGCGCACCGAGTTTCAGTTCGCGCCCGTGCCGCCGCGCAACGGCACGCTGGCCGGCGCGCAGCTCGACAGCGAACTCGAGCACATCGTGCACCTGTACCTGCTCAATCGCGGCGTGCTGATCACGCCGTTCCACAACATGATGCTCGTGTGCCCGCAAACGACGGCGGACGATGTCGACCGGCTCGTCGCGCAATTCGATGCGTGCCTGGGCGAACTGGCCGGTTGATCGAATACGACGACGGAGGATTCTCGGCGCGCCGGCAAGCCGGTGCGCTCGAGCATCGAGGTGTCGTCGATGACGAAGGGGTGCCGCACGCAGCGAACCGAATACGCAGCGACCCGCACCCGCCCCGCTACGCGGCCCGCAACGCGCGCCGCGCCACTTCCGCGAAATACCGCGCACCGATCGGCAAAATCTCGTCGTTGAAATCGTACGCCGCGTTGTGCAGCGGCACGCCGCCCTGCCCGGCCGCCTCGCCGTTGCCGATGAACACGAAGTTGCCCGGCACCGCCTGCAGGAACGCGCCGAAATCCTCCGAGATCATCATCGGCTGCACGTTGGCGTTCACCGCGTCGGCGCCCGCGACGTGCGCGGCGGCCCGCACGGCCGTGTCGACCCATTCCGGCGAGTTCACCGTCGGCGCGAACTCGTGCGTGTACTCGAACGTGCAGGCCGCGCCGTGCGTGCGGCAGATCCCTTCGGCGATCTCGGCCATCCGCGTCTCCAGCAGCGCCTGCACGTCGCGCGAATAGCTGCGCGTGTCGCCCTTGATCGTCACGGTCGACGGCAGCACGTTGCGCAGCCCGTCGGTGATGAATTCCGTGCACGACACCACCGCCTGCTGGCCCGGGTCGAGATTGCGCGACACGATCGTCTGCAGCGCGAGCACGATCTGCGCGCCGATCACGATCGGATCGATGCCCATGTGCGGCCGCGCCGCATGCGTGCCGCGCCCGTCGATCCGGATCACGAAATTGTCTTCGCTCGCCATGATGCCGCCCGCACGTGTCGAGAACGTGCCCGCGCGCATGCCCGGCATATTGTGTGCGCCGAAGATCGCGTCGACCGGAAAGCGTTCGAACAGCCCGTCGGCCATCATCGCCTTCGCGCCGCGGCCATGCTCTTCCGCCGGCTGGAAAATGAAGCGCACCGTGCCGTCGAAATCCTTGCGCTCGGCCAGCAGCCGCGCGGCGCCGAGCACCATCGACATGTGGCCGTCGTGACCGCACGCATGCATCTTGCCCGGCGTGCGCGATACGTGTTCGCGGCCCGGCGCGTGCTCGGCGATGTTCAGTGCGTCCATGTCCGCGCGGATGCCGATCGCGCGCCGGCCCGTGCCGGCCGTCAGGTTCGCGACGAGCCCCGTGCCGCCGATTCCGCGATGCACGGCGAGCCCGAGCGTCGTCAGGATCCGCGCGACGTAGTCCGACGTGTTCACTTCCTCGAATCCCGTCTCGGGATACTGGTGCAGATGGCGGCGCCACGTCTTCAATTGGCCCTGCAGCGTGCTTTCGTCGATTGTGTCGATCGTGTCCATTGCGTTCGCCTCGTCGGTCGTCATGTCGTTCAGGCCGCCACCGCCGCGCGGCTCAGCCAGTCGCGCTGGCGCGCGAGCACCGCGTCGGCCGTCTCGCCGACGCAATGCCGGTACACGGACGGCGCGGTCGCCCCTTCCGTGTTGATCGCCAGCACGCGCGCGCTCGCATCAAGCCCGACCTGCCGCGCGCGCGCCGGGTCGCGCATCAGCACGGCCAGCCCCGCGACGCCGGCCGCGCCCGACTCGCCGGCGACGAGCGGCACGTCGCGTTCGCTGCCGGCCGCGAGGGCGCGCATTGCCTGCACCGCGTCTTCGTCGTCGATCAGCATGAAGTGGTCGATGCACATCTCGAGGAAATCCCACGCGAGCGGCGATGCCTCGCCGCACGCGAGCCCCGCCATCACCGAATCGACGCTGCCGGTCGCCTTCGTCGCGCGCCCGGCCAGCGCGCTCTGGTACAGGCAATCGGCCTGGCGCGGCTCGACGACGACGAAGCGCGGCCGCTGCACGCCGTCGCGCTCCCACAGGTAGCTCGCGACGCCCGCGGCGAGGCCGCCCACGCCGCCCTGCAGGAACACGTGCGTGAACGGCCGCCCGTCGTCCTCCGCCGCCTGCGCGGCGGCTTCGGCGGCGATCACGCCGTAGCCCTGCATCACGTCGCGCGGAATCGCTTCGTAGCCGTCGTATGACGTATCCGACACGACGTACCAGCCGTTCGCCTGCGCGAGCTGCGCCGCGCAGACGACCGATTCGTCGTAGTTCCCGGCGATGCGCACGATCCGCGCGCCGTAGGCCGAGATCGCGCGTTCGCGCTCGGCGTCGACGTTCGCGTGCAACACGATCACGCAGCCGCAGCCGATCGCGCGCGCGGCGGCGGCCAGCGCGCGGCCGTGATTGCCGTCGGTCGCGCTGATCACCGTCAGGTCGGCCAGCTCGGACGCGTAGCGGCCCGTGACAAGCCCCTGCGGATCGAGCGCCTGCGTGCGCCGCAGCCGCTTCACGAGCCGCACCAGCGCGATCGGCGCACCGAGCGCCTTGAAGCTGCCGAGCGGCGAACGGCACGACTCGTCCTTCACGCTGACGCTCGCGACGCCGAGCCGCGCGGCGAGATCGGGCAGCGCACGCAACGGCGTGCGCGCATTGCCGACGAGCGGCCAGTGCGCGAGCCACGCACCGCTTTCGTCGGCCGACGCGATGTTCATCACGCGGCGCAGCGCGTTCGGGTAGGCGGTGCGCGACGCGCGCGGGTTGGCGATGAGCATGACGGAAGGCTCCGGATCGGGACCGCGCGGGCGGCGGTCGGGTGGGTCGGATCGGGCAGGCGCGAGTTGCGCTTGCGGTCGGTTGGGAAAATAATATTGCGCACGCCGGTCAACAAAATCGCCAAATCGACGGCGTCGACGCAAAAATTTCTCATTCTTTCGAGGCTTCACGCGCCATCATGACGACCCCTCTCGATGCGTTCGATCGCAAGCTGCTGATGGAAGTCCAGCGCGACGCGCAGACGCCGCAGGCCGAGCTCGGCGCGCGCGTCAACCTGTCGACCGCCGCCGTGAACCGGCGGCTGCGGCGCCTCGCGGAAGCCGGCGTGATCGAGCGCTATACGGCCGTCGTCGCGCCGGACAAGGTCGATCATCCGCTGACGATCGTCGTGAACGTGGAGGTCGAAAGCGAGCAGATCGACCAGCTCGACGCGATGAAGCGCGCGTTCGAGCGTTGCCCGCAGATCCAGCAGTGCTACTACGTGACGGGGGAATGGGATTTCGTGCTGATCCTCGCGGTGCGCAACATGGATCAGTACAACGCGCTCACGCGCGAGCTGTTCTTCGCGAACAACAACGTGAAGCGGTTCAAGACGCTCGTGAGCATGAGCCGCGTGAAGGTCGGGCTCGACGTGCCGGTCGATGCCGGCGAGTGAACGCAACGATGAAGCGGCCGGCGCGCGACTGCATGCACCGGCCGCTTCCCGTCGACGGCTACGTCAACGACAACTGAAGCTCGCCGCCGAATTCACGTCGCCCGCGCCGTTGTAGCGCGCGACCTGCGGATACGGACACAGCGGCCGCGTGCGCCCCGCGCCCCACGATGCGGGCACTTCCGCGTTCGGCACCGCGTTCGTCGCGTCGCGCGCGGTCGCCACGATCGCCGCCGGCGCCTGCCCTTGCTCGACCCATGCGACGAGCGGGGTCAGCATGTCGAACTGGTCGGCCGCCGGCCCGCCCGAGCAGTGGTTCATCCCCGGCACCGGATAGAAGCGTGCAAAGCTCGATGCGTCACCGCCGTTCGCCTGCGCGACCTGCGTGTACCAGTCGCGCGTGTCGTTGAACGAGAACACCGGGTCGCCCGTGCCGTGATAGACGAGCAACTTCGCGCCGCGCGCCTTCAGCGCGGCGAGGTTCGTCTCGTCGGGCGGCGTCATGAACGACCATGACGATTGCGTGTACGTGCCGTTCGTCGCGAAGATCGCCGGCGCGTCGTTGTCCATGTCGAAACCGAGCGCGAAGCCGGCGAGGTTCGCGAGCGTCGCGGCGGTTTTCGGCGGCGTCATGAACGTGAACGCCATCGCGGCCGGATCGAGCGCGATCGAATTCGACTGCTTCCACGCGGCCCAGCCGCTGCCGGCCACGCCCGGATCGTACGGAAAGCTCGCGTACAGCGCCGTGCCCGCGCTGTTGCGCGCGCCGGCGAACACGTTCGCCAGCGCGGTTTTCTGCGCGGGCGTCAGGCAGGCGCCCGTGCGCGTGCCGTTCGCGCAGGTCGGGATATCGGCGTCGATGCTGAAGTGCGCCTGGCACGCGGCGACGTCCTGCACCATCCCGTCGGCCGCGCCGTCGAGCGCGTCGCATTTGTCGAGGATCTTCGCGCCGACGAACTGGCGCTCCGCATCGTTGAAACCGCTGCGGATATCCGGCAACCCGTTCGAGCCCGTCGCCGACGCGATCTTCGCGAACTGCTGCGCGCCGTACATCTCGCCGATCGCCGCCTTCGGCAGATGGAAGCCCGGGTCGCCCGCGATGATGCCGTCGTAGTCGGCCGGGTTGCGCACCGCCGTGACCATCGCGTGGCGGCCGCCGTTCGAGCAGCCACCGAAATAGCTGCGATCGGGCGCCTTGCCGTACGCGAGCCGGATCACCTGCTTCGCCATCGGCGTGAGCGCATCGACGGCGCCGTAGCCGTAGTCGATCCGCGCCTGCGGATCGAGGCCGAACAGCGGATTCTGCGCGGCGCTGTGCCCGGAATCCGAGCTGATCACCGCGAAGCCCTGGTTCAGCGCATTGGTCAGCGGCCCGCCGCCGCCGATCTCGCCGGTCGCGGTCACGACGTTGCCGTCGAGCCCGCCGTTCGCCTGGTAGAAGAAGCGGCCGTTCCATGCTTTCGGCAGACGCATCTCGAAGCCGATCGCATAGGTGTTGCCGTCCACCGCGCTCACGCGCTGATTCATCTTGCCGGCGATCACGCAGTGCTCGGCGACCGGCTTGCCGGCCACCGTCAGCGCGCCGGCCGCCGCGGTCGTCACCGACGTGAACGACGTGTTCGCATACGCGAGCTTCGCGACGAGCGCGTCGCACGTTTGCGTCATCGCGGCCGGCGTCGCGGCGCTCAGGTGCGTGGGCGCGGCGCCGATCGAATCGTCGCCGCCGCACCCGGCGAGCATCGCGGCGGCGGACAGCGGCGCAATACAGAGGAATGCAGATTTCGTGTTCAAGATAACTCCCGTTCGGTTCGTCACGCCGGTGAATCAGAACATGTGCCGCACGCCGACCATCGCGCCGAGCTGCCCCATCCCCGCGCCGGGCGTCGTGCCGGGCCCGCCGCCGCTGACCGAGTAGCGCGCATGCGCGCTGTTCCACAGATACGACGACTGCGCGTAGACGGCCGTGCGCTTGGTGAACAGATAGGTCGCGCGCAGCGTGGCCATCGTCGCGCGCGTGTCGTGCGCGGTGTTGACGATCCGGTAGCCTTCGCCGTCGACGATGAAATCGGGCTTCACCGCATACGACGCGCCGACGAAGAACAGGTCCGAATGCGCACCGGGCGCGGCCGGCGAACCGGTCGACACGCGCCGCCCGATCCAGCCCGCGCCGATCTTCGCGCCGGCCGCTTGCGCATACGCGCTCACGTGCGTGCGCGCATCCTTGCCGCCGCTGCTCGTGAACGGGACGGGCGCCACGCCGTCGAAGAAGTTGGCGGCCGCGCCGGTGCCGCCGCGCTGTTCCTCGTACGATGCCGCCGCGCCGAAATACGCGCTGTCGTACTTGAGCATCACCGACCAGTTGCGACACTGCACCGCGTCGCCGGGCACCTGCCCCGCGCACGTGCCCTGCCCCGGCGAATTGCCGGTGCCCGCGCCGTCGCGGCCGAACGAATACGCGGCGCCGAGCGTCACGCCGCGATACGTGCCGACGTAGGTCACCGCGTTGTCGGCGCGGCCGTTCGGCACGTATGCGTCGAACGAGCCGAGCCCGTAGATGTCGGGGCCGATGATGTCCGCACCCTGCAGCGCGAGATAGGTCATCGTGTACTGGCGGCCGAACGCGAGCGTGCCGAAGCCGCTCTTCAGCCCGACGAACGCCTGCCGCCCGAACAGCCGGCCGCCCTGCCCGAGATCGCCGCCGCGCACGTTGAAGCCGCTTTCGAGCGTGAACACCGCCTGGTAGCCGCCGCCGAGATCCTCGGTGCCGCGCAGCCCCCAGCGCGACGGCAGTTCGCCCGTCACGCCCGGCATCCGCACCACGTGATCGCCGGCCGCATTCGCGTGCGACACGAACTCGACGCCCGTGTCGATGATCCCGTACAGCGTCACGCTCGACTGGGCGTGCGCGCCGGTCGCGGCCAGCGCGCATGCGCCGGCTGCCAGCAAGGCTTTGGTGTGCTTCATGATGAATGTCTCCAGACCTGTGTCGATATCGCGCTCTGTCGGCGCTGGTGGGTTGAAAGCAACGGAACTCAGTCGTGCGCCTGCGGCCGCCGGATCAGCACCAGCGCGGCGACGGCGGCGACCAGCGTGACGGGGATGCTCGCGCCGATCACGACGGGCGCGCTGCGGCCCGCGGCCAGCAGCGTCGCGGCCGCGAGCGGCCCGACGACGGAGCCGAGCCGGCCGACGGCGACCGCGGAGCCGACGCCGGTGCCGCGCATCGCGGTCGGGTAGTACATCGCCGCAAGCGCGTACAGCACCGACTGCCCGCCGACGACGAACATCCCGGCGGCGAACGCGGCCGCCGCGAGCGACGCGAAGCCGGGCGCGGCCGCGAGCGCGGCGAGCGACAGCACGATCCCGACGTACATGCCGCCGACCACGCGCGACGCGCGCATCCGGTCGAGCGCCGCGCCGATGCCGAGCGCGCCGAGCCCCGCGCCGACGTTGAACGCGATCTGCACGAGGCCGACGTGCGCGCGATCGAGCCCGCGCGCGGCCATCAGCGACGGCAGCCAGTTCAGCAGGAAGTACAGGACGATCAGCGTGCAGAAGTAGCTGACCCACAGCGCGACCGTCGACGTCGTGCGGCCGTCGCCGAACAGCGTGCGTGCGACGCTGATGCGCGCGGCCTGCGTGCCGGCGACGTCGAGATACGCGCGCGATTCCGGCAGGCACCACACGAGCAGCGGCACGAGCAGCAGCGGCCCCGCCCCGCCGACGTAGAAGATGTGCCGCCATTCGGTGTCGCCGGCGAGCAGCACGCCGATCAGCGATGCGATCACGCCGCCGAACGGAATCCCGCAGTACATCGTCGCGACCGCGCTGCTGCGCGAGCGCGGCTCGACCGCTTCGGACGACAGCGCGATCAGGTTCGGCATCGCGCCGCCGAGGCCGATGCCGGTCAGCACGCGCACGACGACGAGCATCGCGAACGTCGAGACCTGCGCGGTCGCGATCGACAGCAGCCCGAACAGCACGACCGATGCGATCAGCACGCGCTTGCGGCCGATCCGGTCGGCGAGCCGCCCGCCGAGCATCGCGCCCGGCAGCAGCCCGAAGGTGCCCGCGCTGAACGCGATACCCATCTGCGACACGCTCAATCCGAATTCGCGCGCCATCCGCGGCGCGGCGACGCCGACCGACTGCAGGTCGAGCCCTTCGAGAAGGGCGATCGCGAAACACAGCGCGAGCGTGGTCGCGACCGTGGATTTTTCGGCAACGTAAGTGTTCATGTCTCCATTCCCATGTCTTTGTGGTCGGTCGGCCCGGCAACGGCCGCCGCGCGCCGCCGCCGGCCAGTGGCGGTTCGGCGCGCGAGGTGTCGTATGAACGGCCGCCTTTATCAGGCAGCCTGATTCACTGGCCGCGAAAGTGCCTGCCGGTGTCGTGGCCGGCCGGTCGTTGTACCTGCGTGCTGCTTACCGCTGTAACTGCTCGCGCGTGCTGCTTACGCGTAAATCACGTCGGGATCGCGCCGCGCCGGGTCGTACAGCGCGTCGATCGTCGCCGCGCGATGCTTCTGCACGGCCGCCTGGTTCAGCGATCCCTTGTCGGTCACTTCGCCGAGATCGAGCGACGGCGGCGTGTCGATCAACCGAATCCTCGCGACGAACGTCGAACCGCCGCTCGCGTTCCGGTTCAGCGTGGCCAGCCACGCCGCGAACGCCGCACGCACGGCCGGCGCGCGCAGCACGTCGGTCACGGACGCATCGGCGGCGAGCCCCGCCAGCGCACGGCATGCATCGACGCGCGGAAACACCAGCAAGCCGATGTCGTCGCGATTGATTCCCGTCACGACCACGTCCTGCACGTACGGCGCGCCGCTCGACACCGCGTTCGCGCGCAACGGCCCGACGCTGACGAACGTGCCGCTGCTCAGCTTGAAATCCTCGGTCAGCCGCCCGTCGAACATCAGCCCGAGCTCCGGCCGCTCCGGATCGGCAAACACGCCCGCGTCGCCGCTGCGGTAGTAGCCTTCTTCGTCGAACACGTCGCGCGGATCGACATCGGCATGCCAGTAGCCGCGCATCACGTTCGGCCCCTTGAAGCGCAGTTCGTGCTTGCCGCCGCACGGCACGAGCTTCGCGTCGCAGCCGGGCGCGGGCAGCCCGATATAGCCCGCGCGCATCAGCGGCCCGGTCGTGAACAGGCACGACGGCGACGCCTCCGTCATCCCGAGGCCGGCCATGATCCGGATGCGCTCGCCGCAATGCGTTTCGGTCACGCGGTCGAGCCGGTCCCACGCGGCCTGCGACAGCCCCGCGCCGCCGAAGAAATACAGCTTCACGCGCGAGAAGAACGTGTCGCGCAGTTCGGCGTCGCGTTCGAGCGCGGTGGTCAGCTCCTCCCAGCCCTTCGGCACGTTGAAGTAGATCGTCGGCGCGATCTCGCGCAGGTTGCGCACGGTTTCGTCGAAGCGGCCGGGCATCGGGCGGCCATCGTCGATGTAGAGCGTGCCGCCGTTGTACAGCGCGATACCGAGGTTGTGACTGCCGCCGAACGTGTGATTCCACGGCAGCCAGTCGACCAGCACCGGCGGCTCGCGCGTGAGCTCGGGCATCGTCTGGCGCAGCATCTGCTGGTTGCTGCACAGCATCCGGTGCGTGGTCGGCACGGCCTTCGGCAGCTTCGTCGAGCCGGACGTGAACAGGATCTTCGCGAGATGGTCGGGGCCGACCGCCTCGTGGATCGCGTCGATCGTGCGCGGGACGGTGGCGAGCAGGCGCGACAGCGGCACCGCGCGGGCCTTTCCGTCCGCATCGGCATCGGCATCGGCATCGGCATCGCGCGCGACGATCAGCACCGCATCGGCCGGCAACGTCGCGTCGAGCGCACGCGCGAACGGCGCGCGTTCGGCGACGAACACGGCGCCCGGCTTCAGCACGCCGAGCGTGTGACGCAGCTTGCCGTAATCGGTCGACACCAGCGAATACGCGGGCGAGATCGGCGAGTACGGCACGCCGGCCAGCATCGCCGCGAACATCAGTTGCAGATGCTCGAGATCGTTGCCGGACAGCACCGCGAGCGGACGCTCGGCCGACAGCCCGAGATCGACGAGGCCCTGGCCGAGCGCGCGCGCGCGTTCGAGCATCCGCGCGTAGGTGATCTCGATCCAGTGCCCGTCGGCGCCGCGCCGCGCGGCCAGCACGCGGTCGGGGTGCGCCTGCGCGCCGCGCACGAGGCAGTCGGTGATGCGCGTCGGGTAATCGCCGAGCGGCTCGCGCGAGCGCAGGTACCAGGTGCCGTCGTCGGCGCGGCGAATCTCGGCCGCGCCGACCGCGACGGCGGCCGCGCGATAGCGTACGCCGCCAGCGTGTTGGCCAGCCTGAAGCGGCGCCTTCTCTGCATTCATCGTCGGCTCGCTCATATCGGATAGTGGCGCGGCGTGGTCTGCACGGTGATCCAGCGCAGCTCGGTGAATTCGGCGATCGACGCGCGGCTGCCGAAGCGGCCGTAGCCGCTCGCCTTCGTGCCGCCGAACGGCATCTGCGCCTCGTCGTGCACGGTCGGCCCGTTGACGTGGCAGATCCCCGATTCGATCCGGCGCGCGACCGCCATCGCGCGGGCGATATCGCGGCTGAACACGCTCGCCGACAAGCCGAACTCGCTGTCGTTCGCGAGCTCGACCGCTTCGTCGTCGCTGTCCGCGCGCAGGATCGCCACCACCGGCGCGAACGATTCCTCGCGATACAGGCGCATGTCGCGCGTGACGCCATCGACGATCGCGGGCTGCATCGTCGCGCCTTCCACGCGGCAGCCGAGCGGCAATTGCGCGCCCAGTGCACGCGCATCCTCGACCAGCGACGCCGCGCGCGCGGCGGCCGACGCATCGACCATCGTGCCGAGCGGATGGCCGGCCCGCGGATCGCCGGCAACCAGCGTGCGCGCCTTCGCGGCGAGCCGCTCGACGAGTGCATCGGCGATCGGCCGCGCGGCGATCACGCGCTCCGTCGACATGCAGATCTGCCCCTGGTTGAAGAATGCGCCGAATGCGATCGCGTCGACCGCCGCATCGAGATCGGCATCGTCGAGCACCAGCACCGGCGCCTTGCCGCCGAGTTCGAGCAGCACCGGTTTCAGGTGCGCGGCCGCGTGGCGCGCGATGATCCGGCCGACGTGCGTCGATCCGGTGAAGTTGATCCGCTTCACATGCGGATGCGCGATCATCCGCTCGACGAGCTCGGGCGCGTCGGCCGCCGCGTGCGTGATCACGTTCACCACGCCCGCGCCGAGCCCCGCTTCGTCCAGCACCGCGCCGATCAGCGCGTGCACGCCCGGGCACGCCTCGGACGCCTTCAGCACGACCGTGTTGCCGCACGCGAGCGGCATTGCGAGCGCTCGCGTGCCGAGGATCACCGGCGCGTTCCACGGCGCGATGCCGAGCACCACGCCGCACGGCACGCGCATCGCGAGCGCGAGATTGCCCGGTACGTCGGACGGGATCACGTCGCCGGCGATCTGCGTCGTCATCGACGCGGCCTCGCGCAGCATGTTCGCCGCGAGCGTCACGTTGAAGCCGATCCAGCCGGGCGTCGCGCCGGTTTCGGCCACGCCGGCCGCGACGAACGCGTCGATGCGCGCGTCCATCAGGTCGGCCGCCTTCAGCAGCAGCCGGCGGCGCTCGGTCGGCGCGAGCGCCGCCCATGCGGGGAACGCGCGGTGCGCGGCGTCGATCGCCGCGTCGGCATCGGCCAGGCCGGCCGCCGGTGCGCGCGATGCGAGCGCGCCCGTCGCGGGGTTGAAGCGGTCGAAGGTGCGGCCGTCGCGAGCGTTGCACCACTCGCCGCCGATCAGCATCCGTCTGTCGGTCATGTCGTCTCCTGCCCTGCCTGTCTCTTGCGGTTACGTCCGCGGTTATATCGGCGGCTGCGTTCGCGCCGTATCAACGCTTGTATGCCTGCAGGCCCGGCTTGATCGTCTTGTCGTCGAGGAACTGCTTCAGCCCCTGTTCACGGCCGCGCTCCGGGTCGCGCAACTGCGCCTGGTCGAGCTTCGCATACAGGTAATCCTCGCACTGCTCCCACGTGAGCTCGCGCGAACGCTTGAAGCCGTGTTTCGCCGCGCGCAGCACGACCGGGTTCTTGTCCATCAGCCGCGCGGCGAGCGCGATCGTCGCGTCGCGCAGCCCGGCGAGCGGCACGCTGCTGTTCACGAGGCCCATCTCGGCCGCTTCCGCGCCGGTGAACGTGTCGCCGGTCATGATGTAGTGCAGCGCGCGGCGATGCCCGACGGTGTCCGCCATCGCCTTGCTGACGAGGTTGCCCGGCGGGATGCCCCAGTTGATCTCCGACAGCCCGAACACCGCTTCGTCGGCCGCGATCGCGAGATCGCACGCGACGAGCGGCGAGAATCCGCCGCCGAAACACCAGCCGTTCACCATCGCGATCGTCGGCTTGTTGTACATCCGCAGGCGGCGCCACTGCCATTCCGACGCGTCGCGGCGCACTTTTTCCTGCAGCGCGTCGGAGCCGCCGTCGATCTCGCGGAAGTATTCCTTCAGATCCATGCCGGCCGTCCACGCGGCGCCCGCGCCGGTCAGCACCAGCACCTTCGCTTCGTCGTCGAATTCGACCGCGTCGAGGACTTCCAGCATCTCCCGGTTCAACGTCGGGCTCATGGCGTTGCGCTTCTCCGGGCGGTTCAGCGTCACCCACGCGATGCCGGCCTCCACTTTCAGTTCAACGGTCTGCCAGCGGTTGTCGTACTTGCTCATGTCTGTTCCTGTCGTTCGTTCCTGTGCGATTCGGTGCGCAGCATTCCTGCTGCGGACGACTTCATTTAATATCAGGCTACCTGATATTGCAAGCGGCACGAGCGCCGGTGTAAACCCGGAGCGGAAAGCGGGAAAACGGAGGAATCGGGGAACGGTCAGCCGCCGGGAGGCGGGGCAGCGAAGCGGACGCGCGCCGCCCGGGCCGCGCGTCGTGAAGGATCGGAGCCGATCAGCCGCGCAGGTTGCGCGAGAACAGTTCGAGCGCGCGCTGCACGTGCGCGGCGTCGTCGGCCGAAATGTCGCCGAGCATGCGCATTTCGAGCGGGCGCAGCACGGCTTCGCATTCACGCAGCATCGCCGCGCCGGCGTCGGTCAGCTTCAGCAGGATGATGCGGCCGTGCGACGGGTCGGCTTCACGCGTGACGAAGCCGCGGGCGGCCATCACGCTCATCACCTCGTTCGCCGATTGCGGCGTGATCCACGAACGTTCGGCCAGTTGCGCGTTCGACGATGCGCCGCGCGCCTCGAGCACCGACAGCGCCGTGTATTGCGCGAGCGTGATGCCGAGCGGTGCGAGCGCGTCGGTCATGTGACGGCGCAGCAGCCGGTCGAGGCCGCCGATCACGTAGGTCAGGCGCTGCTGCACGCGCGGCTTCGGCTTGTCGCCCGGGGCGCGGGCGGCGTCGTTCTTCGCGGCGGCTTTTGCAGCGGTTTTCGGGTTCGCGGGCTTGGTCGGGGTGGAACTCATGGTGCGGGCGGGATGGAATTGCGGGCCATCTTACCAGCACGCGAAACGTCGCTCTGTCCGGTTGTATGCGACACGCGCCCGGTACGCGCGGTCAGCCGCGACGGTCAGCCGTCCGACGGGCGCGTGCCCGCAAACCGCGTCGTCGGCAACCCCGCATAGCGCGTCTGCGCGACGAACACACCACCCGCGTGCGCATCGCCGGCCAGCGCGTCATCGCTCAGGTCAACACGCGCACTCGTCACATACAGCCTGCCTTCCCCATCGATCGCCACACAGCTCGGCTGCGCAGTCGGCACCGCCACGCGGTCCGTCTCGACACCGTCGGCCCCATAACGCACCACCCTTCGCCCGCCCCACTGCGCATTCCAAAGCCCGCCGTCGCGATCGACGATCGACCCGTCCGGATCGCCATCGGCATCGGTCAGCCGCGCGAACGGTCTCACGTTCGCGACATCGCCGCCCGCCCGGTAATCGCACACGAAAATCTCGCGCACCAGCGAATCGCAGAAATACATCTTCGTGCCGTCCGGCGAGAACCCGATGCTGTTCGCGATCGCGGCCGGCGGCAGCGCAAGCCGCTCCAGCGCGAGATCGGCATTGAGCCGATAAAACCCGCCGACCGCGCGCGGCGGATCGCCCCCCTCATCCTTCATCCCGAACACGAACGCGCCGAACGGATCGCAGCGTCCGTCGTTCAGCCGCGTCGGCAGTTCGGGCTCGACGTCGACGATCCGCGTGAACGTGCCGCTGCGCAGATCGAAGAACGCAAGATGCGTCGCGAGCCCGACGAGCAGCACATCCGGATCGTCGGTCAGCGCGAAGCACGCGAGCCGTTCGGGCATCGCCCATTGCACGAGGTCCGAACCGTCCGCGCGGCAGCACCACAGCTGCGCGCCTTCGATGTCCACCCAGTACAGCGCGTGCGTCCTGTCGCACCACGTCGCGCCTTCGCCGAGCGTGTTGCGGCTGTCGGCCAGCAGCGTCGCCGACGCGGCCGGATGAGTCTGTTGCATGCCGTCTCCCGATATTCGTCGTATTTGCAGGCGGCCGCGCGTGGTCGACATCAGATCTTCATCGCGCGCCGCTGGTTGCGACGATACTGGTCGAACAGCACCGCGAGCAACAGAATTCCGCCGCGTATCAGATATTGGTAAAAGGTCGGCACGTTCAACAGGCTCATCGCGTCCTGCACCGAGCCCATGATCAGCACGCCGACCAGCACGCCGGAGATCGTCGCGACGCCGCCCGTCAGCGACACGCCGCCGAGCACGCACGCGGAGATCACGCCGAGCTCGAGGCCGACCGACGTCTTCGGATCGCCGAGGCTCATCCGCGACGCAAGCATCACGCCCGCGAAGCCGGTCACGAGCCCCTGCAGCACGAACACCGTGATCTTGATGCGCATCACCGGCAGCCCCGCGAGCAGCGCGGCCTCGCCGTTGCCGCCGACGGCCAGCACGTTCTTGCCGAACACCGTCTTGCGCAGCAGGAAGCCGAACACGACGAAGCCGACGATGTTGCTCCAGATCGGAAACGAGATGCCGAGGAACGACCCACCGCCGAGATCGAAGAAGCGCTCCTCGGAGATCATCACCGCGTCGCCGTTCGACGTGATGAATGCGAGGCCGCGCACGACTTCCATCATCGCGAGCGTGACGATCAGCGAGTTGATCCGCCAGCGCGCGATCAGCACGCCGTTCACGAGCCCGACCGCGCCGCCGGCGAGCACGCCGGCCGCGATGCCGAGCACGACGCTGTGCGTCGCGGTGATCAGCGTCGACGCGACGACGCCGGAAAACGCGACGATCGACGCGACCGACAGGTCGACCTCGCCTAACGCGAGCACGAACATCATCGTCACCGCGATCGAGCCGATCAGCGTGACCGACAGCAGCAGGCCCTGGATGTTGCGCGGCGTGAGAAAGTCCGGCACGGTCAGCGACAGCACCGCGAACAGCACGAGAAACACCATCACGATGCCGGAACGGTTGATCAGCTGCCACACGCCGCCGCGCGGACGCGCGGGCGTGGCCGCGGCGGCGGCATCCGGGGATGGGGAGGTACGTTGGGGTTGCATTGCCTGGCTCATATCAGTTGCTTTCCGGTTGACTGCTCGCCGCTAGCGCGGCAGCGCGAGCTTGATCAGCGCGTCGGGCGTCGCGTGCGCCTTGTCGACCTCGCCCGCGATCCGTCCTTCCTTCATCACGATGATGCGGTCCGACACGCCGATCACCTCGGCCAGATCGCTCGACACGAGGATCACCGTGCGGCCCGCTTCCGCGAGTTCGTAGAACAGGTTGTAGATTTCCGCGCGCGCGCCGACGTCGATGCCGCGCGTCGGCTCGTCCATCAGGAACACGTCGATGCGCTCGGCCAGCCAGCGCGCGATCACGACCTTCTGCTGGTTGCCGCCCGACAGCGCGCCGATCGGCGTGTCGCCGTCGCGGGTCTTGATCGCGAGGCGTTCGATGTATTTCTGCGCGAGCTCGCGTTCCCGCCGCCCGTCGAGCAGCACGCGCGCCGGGCTGAAATGACGGCGCACGCTGATGTTCAGGTTGTCGGCCACCGACGCGATCGCGACGATGCCCTCCTGTTTCCGGTCTTCCGGGCACAGCGCGATGCCGGCGCGCACCGCGTCGCGCGGGCTGCCGAACGCGACCCGCTTGCCGTTCAGCTCGACGTGCCCCGCGCTCGGGCGCGCGGCGCCGTACAGCAGCTTCATCAGTTCCGAGCGGCCCGCGCCGACGAGCCCGAAGAAGCCGACGATCTCGCCGCGCCGCGCGGTGAACGACACGGGCTCGGCGAGCCCCGGCCCCGTCAACCCTTTCGCCTCGATCAGCACGTCGCCGGCCGTGCGAGGCCGGTAGCCGTACACGTCCTCGATCGAGCGGCCGACCATGCAGCCGATCAACCGGTCGCGGTCGAGATCGGCGACGGAATCGAACGTGTCGATGCGGCGGCCGTCGCGAAACACGGTCACGCGGTCGCACAGTTCGTACACTTCCTCCATCCGGTGCGTGACGTAGATGATCGCGCGGCCTTCCGCGCGCAGCGCGCGGATGATCCGGAACAGTTGCGTGGTCTCGCGCGCGGACAGCGAGCTCGTCGGCTCGTCGAACGCGATCACGCGTGCGTCGCGCATCAGCGCCTTGCCGATCTCGATCATCTGGCGCTGGCCGATCGACAGATACTTCACCGGAATACCCGGATCGATATGCTCGCCCAGCCGCTCCAGCGCATCGAGCGCGCGCGCGGCGAGCGCGCGCTCGTCGACCACGCCGGCCCGGCTCGGCAATTGTCCGAGCATCAGGTTCTCCGCGACCGTCAGTTCGGGCACCAGATGCAGCTCCTGGTAGATGATCGCGATACCGGCCTCGAGCGCCGCGCGGGTCGACGCGAAGCGCTGCACCGTGCCGTTCAGCGTCAGCGTGCCGGCCTGCGGCTGGTTCACGCCGGACAGCACCTTCAGCAGCGTCGATTTCCCCGCGCCGTTCTCGCCCATCAGCCCGTGCACTTCGCCCGCGCGCACCGACAGCGACACCGTGTCGAGCGCACGCACGCCCGGAAACGTCACGGTGATGCCGTCGAGCGCGAGCAGCGCGCCGCTCGGCGGCGTGCCCGCTTCGGCACCGTGGCCGGCGGACGCGGCCGTCATCGCGTTCTCGCCTCGCCCGCTCAGATGCCGAGCTCGGCGCGCACGGCCTGCCAGTTCGTGCGCGTCATCAGCTTGCCGCTCGTCTGCGTGTCGGCCGGCGGCACCTTGCCGTTGCGGATCCAGTCGACGAGGTTCTGCGTGCTGTCCTTGCCGTGGTTCGTCGAGCTGACCGCGATCGTCCCGTAGAAGCCGGTCGGCTCCTTCTTCTGGAATTCAGCGAACGCCTCGCCCGCACCGTTGATGCCGACGCCGATCACGTCGGCCGCCGGGATGTGCAGCTGTTCCGTCGCGCGCACCGCGCCGAGCACGGTTTCCTCGTTCAGCGCGTAGATCACCCATTTCTTCACGTTCGGATGGCGGGCGAGCACGGGTGCCGCCGCGCTGAAGCCGCCTTCGTCGTCGGTCGTCTTCTGCGGCGCGTCGAAGATGTTCTCCTTGCGGAAGCCGTTCGCGAGCAGCGCCTGCGTCGCGCCGTCGGTGCGCAGCTTCGCGGTCGGCAACTCGTAATTGGTGATCCGCAGCGCGCCGACTTCCTCGGGCTTCCAGCCGCGCCGCTTCATTTCGTCGGAGATCGCCTGGCCGACCTGGTTGCCGATCTTGGTCGCCGACATCCCGAGGTGCGGCACGTTCGGCAGCGGCTTGCCGCTCGAATCGACGAGCTGGTCGTCGACGGTCACGAACTTCATGTTGTAGCGCTTCGCGCGCGACGCGATCGCCGGCCCGAGGCGCACGTCCGGCGCGCAGATCACGAAGCCCTGGGCACCTTGCGAACCGAGATTGTCGATCGCGGCCAGCACCTTCTCGCCGTCCGGCGTGCCGATCTTCACGACCGAGAAGTTCTCCTTCTGGCCGAGCGCGGACGCCGCGTTCTGCTCGTTGATGAACCACGCCTGCTCGGGCATCTTCACGAGGAAGCCGATCTTCAGCGGCGCGTCGGCGTGCGCGGCGCCCTGCATGCCGAGCGGCGCGATGCACAGCGCGGCCAGCAGCGCGCGCAGGGTATGTCGACGGATCGTGTGAGTCGTGCGGTTCATGTGGTGTCTCCTTTGTGTCGGCCGATGCCGTGATGTGTGTCCGTAATCAATCGTTCGTCGTGCGCGCCCGAGGCCGCGCGCGCACGCAGGTTCAGCGGCCGAACGCGTCGGTCTGCACGCGTCGGCCGAACAGGAAGGCGTCGGCGACGAGCCGCAGCGGCCGCACGTCGACGTCGCTTTCGCCACGCGCGATCAGCGCACGAAAGTGCGCATACAGCGCCGGATACTCGCGTTCGGGCCCGATCTCGACCGGCTCGCCCGCGATCGACAATTGCGCGCCGCCGCGACTGATCGCGAGCACGCCGTCGGCCGTGTCGACCGCGATCTCCCATTGCTCGACCGGGCCGTGCCGCCAGTCGAATTCCGCGCGCACCGGCACGCCGTCGGTATCCGCGCAATCGAGTTCGGCCGCGATCGGCGTCTGCACGTCGCTCGGCACGATGAGCGTCGCCTCGCGCAGCACGAGCTCGCGCGGCAGGATCCGCGTGACGATCGACAGCGCGTTGATGCCCGGATCGAACACGCCGAGGCCGCCCGGTTCCCAGATCCACTGCTGCCCCGGATGCCAGCGCCGCACGTCTTCCTTCCAGCGCACCTGCACCGCGCGGATCGTGCGTGACGCAAGCCACGCACGCGCCGGTTCCACCGCGCTCGCGCAGCGCGAATGCCAGGTCGCGAACAGCGTGAGGCCGCGCTCGCGCGCCAGCGCGTCCAGCGCGGCCACTTCGCCGAGCGTCGCGCCCGGCGGCTTCTCGAGCATCACGTGCTTGCCGGCCTCGAGCGCGGCGCGCGCCTGCGCGTAGCGCACCTGCGGCGGCGCGCACAGCGACACGGCGTCGAGCTCGGGCTCGGCGGCGAGCAGCGCGTTCAGATCCGGATAATTGCGCACGCCGTTGACTTCCGCGTGACGGCTCGCGCAGGCAGTCAACGCGAAGCCCGGTTCGGCGGCGATCGCCGGCAAATGCTGGTCACGGGCGATCTTGCCGATCCCGATCACACCCAGCGAAATTGGATTGCTCATCGTGCGTCTCTCCTTCGCGAATCGCTCAGCGCGCCCAGCGCAGCACGAGCGGATCGAGCCGGCGCGCGATCGCGAGCAGCTCCGCGCGCGTGTCCGGGTGCAGTTCCGGCATCGGATGCCGCGGCCGCTCGCACGCGATCACGCCGCCGGCGCGCATCAGCGCCTTCGCGGTGAGGATCCCGGACTGGCGGTTCTCGTGATTGATCAGCGGCAGCCACGTCTGGTAATGCGCGAACGCATCGTCGTGCCGGCCTTCGCGGAACGCTTCGAGGATCGGCCGGATGCCGTCCGGAAAGCCGCCGCCCGTCATCGCGCCGGTCGCGCCCGCATGGAGATCGGCGAGCAGCGTGATCGCTTCCTCGCCGTCCCACGGCCCCTCGATCGCGTCGCCGCCGAGCCGGATCAGCTCGCGCAGCTTGTTCGCGGCGCCCGGCGTCTCGATCTTGAAGTACGCGACCTGTTCGATCTCGCGCGCCATCCGCGCGAGGAACGGCGCGGACAGCGGCGTGCCGCTCGCGGGCGCGTCCTGGATCATGATCGGGATGTCGATCGCATCCGACACGCGCGCATAGAACTCGAAGATCTGCGCCTCCGGCACGCGGAACGTCGCGCCGTGATACGGCGGCATCGCCATCACCATCGCCGCGCCGAGCTGCTGCGCGCGCAGACTGCGCGCCGCGCACACCTGCGTGCCGTAGTGCGACGTCGTGACGATCACCGGCACGCGGCCGGCGACGTGTTCGAGGATCGTGCGCGTGAGCACGTCGCGTTCGTCGTCGGTGATCGCGAACTGCTCGGAGAAGTTCGCGAGGATGCACAGGCCGTCCGACCCCGCATCGATCATGAAGTCGACCGCGCGCTTCTGGCTCGCGAGGTCGAGCTCGCCGGTGTCGGTAAACGTCGTCGGGACGACGGGGAAGATGCCGCGATAGCGCGGCGTGCTGCTCGATGTCATGGTTCGCGTCCTGCTTCGGCCCGGTTGTCGCCGGCCGTCATGCGTTCATGGTTTCATGAAGCGCGGGCCGGGAAGGCCCGCCATCGGCGGCGGCGCACGTCGCGCCGCCCGCCGCTCAATGCGAATGGCTCGGCACGTCCGCGCCGCGCGTGCCGACCAGGAAGTCGAGGTCGCACCCCTCGTCGGCCTGCAGCACGTGATCGATATACAGCCGCGCATAGCCGCCCTTGCCGAGCTGGCCGGCCACGCCGGGCGCCGCGGTCGGATCGACGTCCGACAGGCGGCGCTGCAGTTCTTCATCCGTGATGTCGAGATGCAGCGTGCCGGCCTCGCAGTCGAGCTCGATCCAGTCGCCGTTGCGCACGGCCGCGAGCGGGCCGCCCGCGGCCGCTTCCGGTGCGACGTGCAGCACGACCGTGCCGTACGCGGTGCCGCTCATCCGCGCATCCGAGATCCGCACCATGTCCTTCACGCCCTGGCGCAGCAGCTTCGGCGGCAGCCCCATGTTGCCGACCTCGGCCATGCCCGGATACCCGCGCGGCCCGCAATTCTTCAGCACCATCACCGAGCTCGCGTCGATGTCGAGCGCTTCGTCGTTGATCGTCGCCTTGTAGTGGTCGAGGTTCTCGAACACCACCGCGCGGCCGCGATGCTTGAGCAGTTCGGGGCTCGCCGCCGACGGCTTCAGCACCGCGCCGCGCGGCGCGAGATTGCCGCGCAGGATGCGGATGCCGCCGTCCTCGATCAGCGGCCGGTCGAGCGGGCGGATCACTTCTTCGTCGTAGTTCGGCGCTTCGCGCACGTTGTCCCACAGCGACTTGCCGTTGACCGTCAGCGCGTCCGGGTGCGGCAGCAGCCCGCCTTCGCCGAGCCGGCGCAGCACGGCCGGCAGCCCGCCCGCGTAATAGAACTCCTCCATCAGGAAGCGCCCCGACGGCATCAGGTCGACGATCGTCGGCGTGTCGCGGCCGATGCGCATCCAGTCTTCCAGCTCGAGCGGCACGCCGATGCGGCCGGCGATCGCCTTCAGGTGGATCACGGCGTTGGTCGAGCCGCCGATCGCCGCGTTCGTGCGGATCGCGTTCTCGAACGCCGCGCGCGTCAGGATCTTCGACAGCACGAGCCCTTCGAGCGCCATCTCGACGATCCGGATGCCCGACATGTGCGCGAGCACGTAGCGGCGCGAATCGACGGCCGGAATCGCCGCGTTGTGCGGCAGCGCGACGCCGAGCGCCTCGGCCATGCACGCCATCGTCGACGCGGTGCCCATCGTGTTGCAGGTGCCGGCCGAGCGCGACATGCCGGCTTCGGCGGACAGGAAGTGATGCACGTCGATCTCGCCGGCCTTCAGCGCTTCGTGCAACTGCCACACGGCCGTGCCCGAACCGATGTTCTTGCCTTCGAGCTTGCCGTTCAGCATCGGGCCGCCCGACACGACGATCGCCGGCACGTCGCAGCTCGCCGCGCCCATCAGCAGCGCGGGCGTCGTCTTGTCGCAGCCGGCGAGCAGCACGACCGCGTCGATCGGGTTGCCGCGGATCGCTTCCTCGACGTCCATCGATGCAAGATTGCGCGTGAGCATCGCCGACGGCCGCAGGTTCGATTCACCGTTCGAGAACACCGGGAACTCGACCGGGAAGCCGCCCGCTTCCGAGATCCCGCGCTTCACGTGCTCGGCGAGCTTGCGGAAGTGCGCGTTGCATGGCGTCAGTTCGGACCACGTGTTGCAGATGCCGATGATCGGCCGGCCGTCGAATTCGTGATCGGGAATGCCCTGGTTCTTCATCCAGCTTCGGTACATGAAGCCGTTCTTGTCGTTCGTGCCGAACCATTGAGCGGAGCGCAGCCTGGGTTTTGTTGCCGACATCGTCAGTCCTGTGGTGACGGGATACCGGCGCAGTCTAGGCAGAATTTTGATAACTGGCTAATGACGATTTAGGCGATTACGATATCGATTCCGATATCGATATAAACCCGTACGATGACCGAAGCCAGCCCGTGGGGCAACCGCGCCCGCCTGAAGACGCGCCAGTTGCTGCTGCTCGTCGCGCTCGCAGACGAAGGCAGCATTCACCGCGCGGCGGCCGCGCTGAACATGACGCAGCCGGCCGCGTCGAAGCTGCTGCGCGAGCTCGAGGAATCGATCGGCGCGGTGCTGTTCGAGCGCCTGCCGCGCGGGATGCGGCCGACGCTGTACGGCGACGCGCTGATCCGCCACGCGCGCGCGGCGCTCGGCAGCCTCGATCAGGCGCGCGAGGAACTGGCCGCGCTGAAGGCCGGCCATCTGGGCCACGTGGCGGTGGGCGCGATCACGTCGCCGGGCCTGCGGCTCGTGCCGCCGGCCGTGGCGGCGGTAAAGGGGACGCATGCGGGCCTGCACGTGTCGGTCGAGATCGATACCAGCAACGTGCTGCTCGAACACCTCGCGCAGGAAAAGATCGACATCGTGCTCGGCCGGCTGTCCGCCGAACACGACAAGCTGCGCCTGCGCTACGAGCCGCTGACCGGCGAGTCGGTGGCCGCCGTCGTGCGGCCCGGCCACCCGCTGCTCGCGCACGCGCCGCTGGCGCTCGCCGACGTGCAACGCGCCGCGTGGGTCGTGCCGCCGGCCGGCAGCGTGCTGCGCCACCGCTTCGAGCTCGTGTTCCAGCGCGCGAGCCTCGCGCCGCCGGCGAACCTCGTCGAAACCTCGGCGCTGCTGTTCATCACGCAACTGCTCGAACAGAGCGACATGATCGCGGTGCTCGCCGAGGACGTCGCGCACTACTACGCGCGGCACGGGATCGTCACGGTGCTGCCGCTGGAGATGGATTGCCGGATGGACGATTTCGGGATCATCACGCGCACCGACCGGCTGCATTCGCCGGCAGTGGCGGTGATGGTCGAGGCGATTCGGGCGGCGGCGGGGGAGGTTTACGGAGTGGGGTTGTGAGGCGGCGATTTCGGGCTTTGCCGCCGCAGCGCGGATAGCATGGTCGCCACACGTGGCCCTCCGACAAGAGAGCCATGCACCATACGATCGAAAAAGCCGTCAGTTCTCGATCCTCGCCGCCGTCGTCTCAAACGACGGCGGGCAAAGTAGCGGATTGCGCCCACTTCGTCAGAACTGTGCGGTGAGCTGAAAGCCAACGGTCACGCGTGCCGTAGGAAACCCGGACGGCTTGTAGATTGGCGTGCCGGCAAACAGGTCGTAACCGTAGGCACCCAAGCGAGTCGCGACGCTCCCCTTCACGCCGATCACGGCCCCTGCCAGTTGCGTGCCCACGAGTGTGACCGGCTGCGGGCCCCACACGCGGCCGTAGTCGATGCCCGCATACACCGCCTGCCCGGTTTGATCGATCGGCGCCTGCAGTTCATTGCGCCAGTAAAAACCACGGGAGGCGGCCAGCATCGTCTCCCCGTCGAAGCCGCGCACCGTGTAGCGGCTGCCGATCGTCATGTCGTCGATGTAGTACAGCGTGTTGCCCGTGAATTGGCCGTGGAGGGTCGTCACGTAACGAAACGGCTGCTGCGCGATCGCGAACGGCACCGACAGGTTCGCATCGAGCACCGCCATCTTGTAGCGGTAGGTCGGGCCGCCGTCGGCCGCCACGCTGTCGTCCTGTGCGCCGAACGCACCGACGCCCTGCCGGTACGCGAGCGTGCCGTCGAACTGCGCGTTGCCGAAGTAGTGCCGATCGGTCAGGCCGAACTCGACGAACGTGTTGTTGCGGCGCTGCTGCGGGATTTCGGTGTCTTCGATGAAGCTTTGCCCGAACCGGCGTGACAGCCGGAACTGCACGCCGAACACGTCGTTCTGACTGCGCGACAGCACACGGTTCAGCTTGAAGTCGACCGTCTTCGAGTTGCCGCTCGCGACGAACGTCTGGTTCACGCCGGCGATCTGCTGGTAGTACGTGTTCGTGTACGCCGACAGCGTCGCGGTCCAGTAGCCCCACGGGATCGAATAAAAGCCGTTCCAGCCGTGCGAGCCAAGCCGCTTGTCGCCTAGCTCGAGATCTTGGCTCACGCCGATGTTGAAAATATCGTTCAGGCCCAGCGGATTGTCGATGCCGAGGGACAAGTTGCCCTGCAGCCGTCCGGTCGCGCGCGTGCCCGAGTTGTCGATCGACGCGACGACGGTCCAGGGTTTGCCGCGCTGCACGTCGAGCACGACGTCGCTCTCGCCCGGCACGTCGGCCGGCACGATTTGCATCGACACGTCCTGGCTCGACACGCGCTTCATCTGCTCGAGGCCCTGCTCAAGGTCGCGCAAGTTCAGGAGCTCGCCGTCGCGGGTAGGAAAGGCCGTTTTCCAGGCGCCGTGCAGCCTCTCGTCGGCGACGCGCACGTGGCGAATCACGCCGGGGATCAGCGACAATTTAAGCATGCCGGTCGACAGATCCTGTTCGGGCAACAGCACGCGTGTCGTGACGTAGCCGCGTGCCAAGATCGCTTGCGACAGGCCCTTGACGAGGATATCGAGGCCCTGTTTGCCGACGCACTGACCGGCGTAGTAGTCGAGCCATTCGCGCACGAAGGCAAAACGATCCATGGGCAAAGCAGACGCTCCTTGCGCTTTCACGGAAGTGGGCAGTGCGTCGGGCACATCGATCGCGAAACGATCGATCCGGAAGCACGGCGACTCCGACAGCAGCGTCGGATACCCAGCGCTCGCTGTCACGCCTGAACGCACTCCGGGCGCGGAGACGGACCGTTCGCGTTCACGTGCCTCTTCTTGTTGTCGGGATTGTTGGTCGTTGCCCGGAATGATCGGACGCGAAGTCTCTTGCGCCGACACGCTAGTCGCGATAAGCAGTAGTACTGCCGCAGCAGAATTCCCCCGGCAAATAGTTCTCATATGTATTTCTAGATATGCGATCGCGTACTAGGACTGAGACGTACGTGCTATCAATGCATCACTTCCAATCAATTTGCATGGAATCTTCAGCCCGGTCTGCCCCGATTGATTTACACACCAACATCATGCAGATGCCGATTGAATCGAATTTCACAATGGCATCACGATCATTTTTCGCACAAAAGCCACCGTCGCGAAAATGCAAAATACAAGCCCAGATAGTGCGCCGCCCACCAAAATTAATCTGGCGTCGCCTCCCCCCATAAGAAACTGTCACCATAAAAATAAGCCGCCAAAATCATGACAAATACTTTGACGAATGCAAAGAATAAAAATCATAAAAATAAAAAATAATAAACCAAACATATTACAGACCCCAACCAACTCCACATCCTGCGCGCACTGAAATTTCATGATTGAATATCAGTTGATAAGCTAGTCAACGCGCCTCGCTTGTACGCAGCAATTTCTGGCACTTAGAAATACTCGCGGCGTCGAAAACCATCGCTATTGAACCATTCCTGTCAGTTGCCGGAGCAGTTACTGATGCAAAGGCACCGCCCTTACAAAACGATCGTTCGCCAGCCTCGTTTTTACCATCACCCATCCGCGCGCGAGCAATGTATTGCCGTAGATTCTCTGTAGATCAACGCTCCACGTTTTCCGCTCAATACTCAGCAGGAGATAAACTCTCGAAAACGTTGTTTTCCCATTATTATCATAACGAACAACGCGTCCGCCATCGTTAATAATCGCCTGCATATCGTCGCGCATCATCGCCAGCTGATCGAATAACTGAGTCTGCGTAGGATCAGCTTGACAGGATCGAACAAGGCTGATCACTGCCACCACAAAAATTGCAATTACCGAAAATTGCAACCACATTTTAAGTTTCACCAATAGGAACCCCCGACAGGCTTCGATACCGTTGCAAGTTCACAGATGTTCCGTAGGCGACACTCATACCGGACCCATTCGCGGACGAATAGTCCGGAGCCCGGAAGCCAGGGCCTGCCGGTTTTCCCGAGTTGCTCGACAAAGCGGCCTGCTCCCATATTGGCGTTGCTGGTCGGATCGCTGCTTGCAATCGCGCCGCTCAACTCGTTCAGCTTATCGACCGCTATTAATCTGATCAGTATGCCAAGCGCCTAATAAAACCATTTTCTTATCAGACGTCCGCCAATAAATGCGCAAGCAGCGGTTACACTAACCCAGTAAGCAATTTTTTGTCCACGCGTCATCTTGGCCCACTGATCCGGATTCGGTCCTCCGCCGACTGCAGCCATTTAAGCCTCCTATTTTCCATGCCCAGTTACTTCGGATGAATGGCCCCACGGCATTACGCCGAAGGAAATAGAACCCGGCTGACCAATACCAAATTCAACTGCGGTACTTCCGCCATAGGCGTGAGTTATTGCACCAATCACATTGACGCCAAATGGGGTAGGCACAGAAATGAACGCCTGATTTCCATCCCCTGTCAAGAAGCTTCTTGCTTTCGTCACGGTGTCTGCCCCGAGTATGTAGCCGATAGTCGAACTGACCCCGGGTCTGTACGACACCGAAGATGGGTTGGTCATGGAAACGCCTCCCGAAACATACGTCGAACCGTCGTACAGATTCACCGTACCACTTACGTTTCCAGAAAGCGCGCCCACATTGACCGTCATGTAGTCAGGTGCCAAACCGCGTCCTTGCTCGTTGACGCCCGCATAGCTGCCCGACGCATTCCCCTTGCTCTGGCTGAAGCTCGCGCTGGCGCCACCCTGACTGATGCTGAAACCGCCACCCGAACTCGACTGATGCGCCGCGCTCGACAACGTGTCCTGGACGCTCACAATGTTCAGATTCCCGCCCACATCGGCATTCACCTGATTGCCCTTCACGTTCGAGCCAATGATGTTCGTATCGCCATCGAGGATCATTTTTTTCGCACAAAAGCCACCGTCGCGAAGATACAAAAAACAAGCCCCAACAGAGTTCCGTTCACCAAAACGAATCTCGTATCGTTGCTCGCCCACAAGAAGCCACCGCCATAAAAATAGGCTACAAAAATCATTACAAATGCCTTTATGGAGGCAAAGCATATAAATGAAAGCAAGAAAGCCACTAAATACAAGGCAATCAATCTAAGCATTTCTTCACTTCCCAATTCGAGATTTGGCATCGTTTATCGCTTTCGTTCCTGCTTCAGCGCCGGCTGCACCACCGATACCAGCACCAATTGCAGGAACATTGTTCGGGTTAAACAGATTTTGTCCCGATGATCCCGACCAAACTCCAGTTCCGGACCAACCGAAGCTACCCATCCCGGATTTCGCCAACGCAGAAATTAGATTTTGCATGGCGAGCCCCGTCACATAGCCGATAGCCGCCGCACCTGCGTTCACTGCCGCGCCGGTTGCAATGCTGTCGTGTTTCCCGGAAATCGCATTGTTTGTGACAGTATCAAGAGCACCTGTTACAGAATTTATTACGACGTTCCCAAAGAACTTGGTATAGGTGCCGGCTCCGCCAGCCATTGCGGCATACCCAACATCGACTGGATTGACCGTGCCATTCTGAATGTACTGTGAAGTCGCATTTACACCACCAGTTAGGACGCCAATCCCAACAGGCGACGTCCACGCGCTGGATCCCAACGCTCCAGTTGAACCAAAAATTGGCGCGCCCGGGATAGCAGCTAACCCTGCAGCAATCTCTGGCGCCAACCCAGCAGTTACCAGCCCGCCGGCAATGACGAGTCCGGCCTTTAGATTAGCCACTGCGCCCGGCAACGCCTTCTGCTCCGGCGTCAGTGAACCATCCTTGTTCCCAGACAAGAACGGACTGTTGTACTCCGCCGGCGTCGCATGGAACAGTCCGCCACCATTCTGACTGATATAGGCGACCGCGGTTGCGTCCCCTCCCGGCCCCTTGCTTGCCGCCGCGTCCACCAAACGATAGCCGTTCGCCAGCAACATATTCCGCGCTTGTTCCACGGTGAGTGCTTTCCCGGTCTTTTCTTCATAGAACTTCGCGAAGTCCTTCGCCTTGTCCTTCGCCCACTGTCTTTCATCAGGGTGAAGCTGCCGGTTAAACCGATCAACGTTGTACCCCGAGAACGCTCCCGCTTCACCGCCCACAGCAGCGCCGGCACCCGTCGCAAGCGCGTTCGCCACGATGTTGCCCAGTGCCTGATTCATATTGGCGTTGCCGGTCGGATCGCTGCCTGCGATCGCGCTGCTCAGCTCGTTCAGCTTGCCCGACGCTATCGATGCAATCGCGGCACCGGCGGCACCGCCTACCGCATTACCGCCCGCCAGCCCTGTCACCAGCGCCGCACCGGCACCTTGCATCAGCGCGCGATTTGCTCCACCTTCCTTCCACGCGTCGACTCCCGCCTGATCACCGTTCGCGGCGGCGTCTTTCATCATCTTGTCCGCGTAGTCCCCGATCCGGCGCGACACCGCTTCGCCGGCCGCGCTGGCTGCGGCCATCATGTCCGCTTGATTGGCCAGCAGGTTCTGCATGTCGGGAAGTTTGGCGACCGTACCATTCGTGTCCGCCGTATCACGATTCAAGCTCGCCACATCGTGCTTCTGGTTCGCCGAATCGGTGATCGCGACTGTTCCGGCGCTGACGCCGCTCTTCGTCGTCGCGCTGTCGCTACCGCTGTCGTTTTGGCCAAGCATCGGCGCAGCGCCGCCTGCATTCTTGCCCGACGCGCTACCGTGCGTGCTGTAGTTCATCCCGCCGTCGCCGGTCGTCGCGCCCGCGCTGAAGCCGCTCGAGCTCGCGTCGTAGTGCGACTGGTTCTGGATGTCCGAGAACGAGAGGGAACCCGTCGTCAGCGAATTCTTCGCCGCATCCGCGCTACTCGCGATCAGCCCGCCTTTCAGGTCGGTATTGCCGGTGACGTTGATATTGAAGCCGCCATCACCCGCTTGGATCCCGGCTTGCTCGTTGACGCCCGCATAGCTGCCCGACGCGTTGCCCTTGCTCTGGCTGAAACTCGCACTGGCGCCGCCCTGACTGATGCTGAAGCCGCCGCCCGAACTCGACTGATGCGCCGCGCTCGTCAGCGTGTCTTGCACGCTCGCGATGTTCAGGTTCCCGCCCACATCGGCATTCACCTGGTTGCCGTTCACGTTCGAGCCGATGATGTTCGTATCACCGCCCGAAATGATCGTCACGCCGTTTGCCGCATTCACGTGACTGTTGTTCTGCGTGGCCAGATCGCTGTTGCCGTCGCCATTGGCTTTCGACATCGCCGCCGAGATACCAAAGCCGCCCGTGCCGACCGACACGCCCACGCTCGCACTCTTCGAGTCGTTCGTACTGCGCGTCGAATCGGTGTCCGTCGTATTGACGATATTGACCTGATTCTTCGCCGCCAGAATCACATCGCTCGCGTTCACGTTCGAGCCGGCGATCGTCACATTGCCGCTGCCCGGCTGAGCGTTGCCGGTTGCCGCAAATGCCACCGTTCCGCCGGCGTTCACATTCGAGCCGCGATTCGTCACGCTGTTCTCGGTAAACGCGCTCTTGCTATGGCTGCTGCCGACGCTGAGTTCGACCTTGAATTGGGGCGTCTGGCCTGCTCCCAGCGCGTTGACCACGTCGCCTGCAGCCACGTTCGCATCCCACGCCGCACTCGCCGCGGCCATCCCGTGCAGCGCTGCTGCACGGCCATCCTGGCTATTACTGGACGCACGCGATTGACCCACCGCATTCGACACCGCGTCGATTACCGGCGCCTTCAGCGCCAGCGTCAGGCCGCTCTTCGACACTTCCTGCGTCTCGCCGCGGTGGTTCTTGTCCTGCGCGGCGTCAATCGTAACGTTCGCGCCTGTCCCGCTGAGATTCTTCGCCGCGATCAGGTCGCTGCCGGTCACGTGCAGATCGTTGCCAGCCGCGATGCTCAGGTTGCCGTTCAGCGAGCCGATCGTGCTGGCGTTGTTCGACACCTCGGCGCTCTGGTTGGTTGTCTTCAGCGAACTGCTGCCCACCGACACCGACAGTCCGCCGCCCGACATCAGCCCGGATTCCTTCTTGTTGTAGTAGCTCGACGACTGCAAGGTATCCTGCGACGTCGTGACCGTTACGTTACGCGCTGCCGTGAGCGTCACGTCATTCGTTCCGACGATGGTGCTGCCCTGAACATTGACGTCCTTTCCACTGACGATGTTCACGCCGTCCGCTGATACCAGACTACCCTGATTCAGCGTCATCGTCTGGTCGATCCCGCTCGCGACCTTCACGCCGCTCACGACGTTGCTGTGGCTATGCGTCTCGTGTGAGTTCAGCTCATGCGTTTCGGTCGCTGCGCCGATATTCACGTCGCCGGCCGCCATCAGGTTCGCATTCCCCTTGTCGAGGCTAACCGTGCTGCCACGGATCGTGAGATCCTTGCCCGACGCAATCGTGACCGTGTCGCTGCCTTTAAGCGTCGTCCCGGTCAGCGCCTGATCCGACGTGTGCAGCGTCTCCGCGTAACTGCCGTGACTATCGCTGCCCGAACTGTTGCTGTTCACGGTCGACGTCGCGCTCGCTGCGCCGAGCGTGACGTTGCCCTTGGCTGCGATCGCCCCGCCTTGGCCGAGGTCGATCTGCGCACCCTTGGCGGTCAGATCTCCGCCGACGCCAATCAGTGAAGCACCGCCAACCTGCACAGTGCTGCCGGTGACCTTGTTGATGTCTGTATTCGACACGCCGTTCGCGCGCTGCACGATCTTGTGCTCGCCGGTCTGGACCGCGCCGAGATCCCAGTTGCCGCCGACATTCATCCCGAGATTGCCGCCGACCGACACGTTGCCCGCGTTCTGCTGGAAGTTGCCGCCCGTCGTGATCGACGCATTGCCCACCACGTCGAGTTTGGCGGTCGGCCCGAGCGTCGTCACCGCGCTCGTCGCGCCGTCCCGGCTCACGCGCGTGTTCGTCTTCGTCGCCGTATCGAGAACCAGGTCTTTCCCGGCATCCAGCTGCAGGCTGCCAGCCTTCACGTTGGCCGACGTCAGATCGATGTCGTTGTCGGTCTTCAGCGACATCAGCCCACCGCTTTGCAATGCGCCGAACGCGCTGTCGATCTGCTTGCCCTGGATCGCCAGCGTGTTGTCGGCCTTGATCGTGCCGCTGTTCGTGAACGACTGCGCATTCTGGAAATCGATGTTCGTCGCGCTGATCAGCGGGCCGTTGATATTCTGCTGATTCGCCTGCGCGAGATATACGACCGGCACCAGCACCGACTGGCCGTCGACCACGCGCGTCTCCATCATGATCACGTTGCCGGTCAGCTTCGACACCTGCTCGGCCGACAGGCTCGCACCCATGGGAAGATCGAGCGACCTCGACAGATCCGCGCCAGCCGTCATCAACGACTGATACATCGTCTGCAGGTCCGCGTACGGGCCGAGCACCGCCTTGCCGGTCAGCGCCGTCAGCTGGTTGCGTACGAGCTGCTGTTCATAGAAGCCGTCGCCGAGCCGCTTCGGGATATGCGTGAGGTCGACGCCGAGCTGTCCGAAGAAGTAGTCGCTCGAAATGAAGTTCTTCTGGTTCGTGAAAGCCGGGTTCGTCTCGATCACGTAGCTCGCGTTCGGCGCGGTGGTCGGCTTGAACAAGCCTCCTTGCGGAATGGTGAGGTTATTCAGGACGTTCAGCGCCGTTGCACTGGCGATGATCGGATCGACCGGCGCCGGCGGACCGCCGTGCACCGACGACGCCCCCGATTTCGCGCCGCTCGCGTTACCGCTCAGATTGGCGGGCGTGAGGCCCGGCACCGACTGTCCCGGCAACAAGCCGAGCGACGGAATCGATGTGTTGGCCGCCGTGTTGCTCACACTGACGCCCGTACCCGAGATCGTGCCGTTGGAACTCAGCGTCGAAAAATAGCCCGGCAGCGTGTAATCCTTGATCCATGCCGGTGCTGCCTGGGTGTAACCTCCCGGCCGCCCCGTCACGAACGGCGCATTGCCGAACGGCAGTTGCCAGTCGTGTTCAGTGTTGTCGTAGTTGTTGTAGTGGTATTGCCCCGAGTAGGACACCGTCACGCCCGGCAGTTTCTGCCCGGTCGCCGCCCAGCCGTCGGCGTCGTAGTGCCCCGGCACCTTGATGTCACCGACCGCCGCGATATTGCTCCAGTAGTTCTGCAGCGTGCCGACCGAAGATGCGTCGATCTTGCCGCCCGACACGATCTGCGCGGCCGGACTGATGTCGGTCACGGTCGTCGCCGTTGCGCTGTCCGCGTAGTACGTCGTCTTCTGGTAGTTGCTGTTCCACTGCCCGCTATGCGGCGGATCGGTCGGCACCCCACCCACGAAATCCAGAAAAAGTTCACGTACTGCGGGGTCGCGAAGGTCGACCCCGCCCACGTCCCGACCCGCGCAGGCATCCATGTACACCGCCACGCATCCGGACATGCTGATGCCGAACTGCGCGAGCAATGCCGGATCGATCTGGCTGGTGGACGTCTTCATCACGCGGCGCGTGCTCGTCACCTTGTCCGCGTGCAGTTCCATGTCGCCGCTGGACTGGATCAGCGCCGATACGTTATTGATCAGCGCGGCGTTCGTGTAATTGCCGCTGGCATCCTTGCCACCTCCAAGCACGACCTTGCCCATGCCAAAGATGGCCGTCGTCGCCATCGAATCGGTCGCAGTCGTGTCGTCGCGGTTTTCGATGTCGCGTGCGAGGATTTCGAGCGTGCCGTTGCTGTCGGATGCGCCGATCAGCGCGGTCGGGCCGAGGTTCGAGATCGTATTGACGGCGTTAAGCGACGCGCTGGCGCCCACGAGCGCACCCGTGTTCGTCAGATTGGCCGATTGCGTGTGCAGCAGGCCGCCAGCCGTCAACGTACCGACGTTGAAGATGTTGCCAGCGTTGACGCTCAGGTTGTTGACCGACTGCAGGTTCGCGTTGTTCGTGAAGGTGCCGGGCAGCGTGAAGGCGAGATCGTGGCCGACGTTGAACTGGGTGTCGGCCGCCGCAGTGTAGTCGCCCTGCAGGCTCACGTTGGCGTCGTGCGTTGCGCTGTACGTGCCGCCGCCCAGCAGCGTGGCCGCCGACACCGACAGATCGTGCGTCGAGCTGATCTGTCCGTTCGTATTCGTGATCGCGCCGGTCGTCGTGACGTCCACGTCGCCGTTCGAATTCGTGACGTTGCCGATGGTGCCGCCGCTGTTGTCCAACGTGCCGCCTTGAACATGCAGCGACGCGCCGCTGAGCTGGCCACCTTGCGTGTTACTGATCGACGCGGCGCTGACCGTCACATCGCCGTTGCCGGTAATCGCGCCCATGCCCGCTACGCCGCCGGCGTCGCTGTTGGCGATCTGGCTGCCGCCTTGCACGGTCATCTTGCCGGCACCGAGGTCGACAATGGCGCCGTCCGCGTTGTCGATCGAGGCCGATTGAATGGCGAGCGTGCTGGTGTCGCCTGCAACCGATTGCCCTGCCTGGATGTGGCCGCTTCGGTTCGACAGCGCCCCACCGTTCTTCAACGACAGCGACGCGTCTGATTGCAGCAGGCCCTGTGCGTTGTTCACGTCACCCGCAATGGTGGCGTTGATACCACGCTGCGCGGCAAGAATACCGCTCGCGTTGTTCCAGGAAGCCGCGTTGACGATAGCTTGTCCCTTCGTCACGATGGTGCCCGACGCGTTGTTCAGCGCGCGGGCGCCATTGCCCGGCGCAATCGTCAGCGTGCCGGTGCCGGCATGCGTAATGGTGCCGCCTGCGTTGTTCAACTCGGCCGGCTCAAGCGTCAGATCCGTGGCATTGGTCTGGATCACGCCGGCGGCCGAGTTGTCGAGCGTGCCGCTGACGTTCATCCCCATCGCTGACGATCCATACTGCGTGATCGTACCGCCGTGGTTCACGAGGTTCGCAGCCGTCAGCGCAAGCTGATTGGCTTCGAGCTTTCCGCCGCTGTTGTCGAGCGTCGAATCGGCGATGACAGACAGATTCGGCGCGACGATCGAGCCGCCCTGATTCGTCATGGAGCCCGTGCGGAGCGTCGCATTCGTGCCGGCACCGATCTGGCCGCCGTCGTTCGACAGCGTACCGCTGGTGACGCCGAGATCCGTGTTCGACAGCAGCTTGCCGCTCGCATTGTTCAGCGTGCCGGCGACGGTTGCCGTCAGTCCGTTCTGCGCGTTGATCGAGCCCGACGTGTTGTTCAGCGTGCCGGCTTGCGCGACCACGCGCCCGTTGCTCGCGATTGCGCCGCCGACGTTCGATACCGAGCCCGAACCATTGCCGAGCGTCAGCGTGCCGGTTCCAGCATGCGTGATCGTGCCGCCGTCGTTCACGAGTGCGGCAGGTGCGAGCGTCAGATCGGTACTGTTCGTTTGCAGCGTGCCGCCATTCGAGTTGTCGAGCGTGCCCGACACGTTCACGTTCATCGCGCCGGCGCCGGTCTGCGTGATGGTGCCGCTGTGATTCATGAGCTCGGTCGCGTTCAACGACACCTGGCTCGCCTGCACGGCACCCGCGCTATTGTCGAGGGTCGTGCCCGTCAGCGCGGCCGTCTGACCGACGATCGAGCCGCCGTTGTTGATCAGGCGCGCGCCCGCATCGACAGCCACCTTTTGCGCGGCCTGCAGCGTGCCGCTACCGTTGTCGACCGACTGGCCCGCGATACGTAAATTCGTGTTCGATGTGATCGTGCCGCGGTTGACAACGTTTGCGCCGCCGACCGACACATCGCCATTGCCGCCGATCACACCGCCTTGCGCGCCGTTCGCGGTAGGGCCCGCCGCATTGATCAATTGGCCGCTCGTCGTGACCGAGAGGCCGTCTGCGTTGAGCGACGTGATCCGCCCCGCCGTGTTGTCCAGTGACGCGCCGGCCACCGTCATGCCGGCCGCGCTTTGAATAGTGCCCTGGTTGTTCGCGATATCACCGCCACGCAGGTCGGCCGTGCTTTCGGATACGAGTTCGCCCGATTGGTTGGCGATCTGGCCGGCGACATTCACCGACAACGCGCTCTGTGACGAAACCTTGCCGCTCTGGTTCGAGAGGGCACCGCCGGTCAGCGTCGTGCTGCCGCCGCTCGACAGGTTGCCGTGATCGTTGATCATCGTGCCCGAAGCATTCGCGTGGACGTCGCCTTGCGCGCTCGTCGTTGCGTTCGACAGGTTCATGTCGCCGGCCGTCGCGTTCAGCGACAGATTGCCGTTCGCTGCCGTCTGGCCGCCGGCAAGATTCACGCTGCCGCCCGTCAGCGACGCGTTGCCGCCGGCCACATTCTGGCCGGTTGCGCTCAATTGGCCCGACGTCGAGACGTTCAGGTCGCCACCGCGGCCGACGGAGCCATCGTTGTTCACACCCGCGCCGAGCGTACCCGTCGAATTGACGGTGCCGGCGTTCACGGTCGTATTCTGTTGCGCCGCGAGTGTCCCGGTGTTCGTCAGATCGGCGACGGTATTCACCGACGCCGACTGTTGCGCGTACGTCGTGCCGCTGTTCTGGAGGCCACCGGCGGCCGATAGTGCGAGGTTGCCGCTCGCCGTGGTCTTGCCCGTGAGCACGAGCCGGCCGTTCGATTGCAGCGTCAGGTCACCGGCCTGCGCAGCGATCGTACCGGCATTGGCCACCCCGACACCGAACTCGTTGGACGCCAGGAAGATCCGATTACTATACATACCGCCTAACTGGCTCACGTCGATCGCGACTGACGGAGCGGGGCCGTCGCCGGCGATCGGCGTCGCGGCAAGCGTGTCGTGGTTGACCTGGGCCGCGCCGGCGATCACGTTCAGGTTCTTCGCGTAAACCGCCGCGTTCACCTGTACCGCGCGAGCAATAAGGTCCACCTGATCGGTACCGGTTGCGTTCAGGCCGGCGCCCGAGACGGTCACGAGCCCGCGGTTGACGTTGTAACCGGCGAGCGAACCATCGGCGCCGTAGTACGGCACGCCGGTCGTCAAGGTCGCGCGGCTGGTATTCAGGAGGTTCCGCCGTCCACGAAGATCCCGGACGGGTTAGCAAGGACGAGTTCGGCGCGGGCGCCTGCGATCTCCACGGCGCCGCGAATTTGGGACGGATTCGGACTGTTGACCTGGTTGACGATGATCCTCGCGGCCTGCCCGGCTCCGTAATTCGGGTTGCCGTTGATCCAGCCCGCCTGCTGCGTCTGAACCATCGTGGCCGAGTTGTTCAGGATCGCGCCAGCCTTTTGTACGTCGAACTGGTTGTAGGTGTTGACCGAGACGCCCGCATTCGACGGTCGCGCCACGTTGACTTGAGGTAAGCCGTTCGGCGTCTGGATCACGTGCGTGCTGGTGCCCGGCGTCGGAACGATCTGCGCATCGGACAAGGTGGGGAACATGCCAAGCGCAGCAACGCCCGCTGCTACGACGTGCACACCGGATATCGACGAGCGTCGACGTGCGCGCACCTCGGCTGTTGCGGATTTGCCCTCGGCGGTCGCCGTCTCCGCGACGGCCACCACGATACCCCGAAGCCTGGAATACACCAGGCGATGCGTATTTTTGTTCACTCTCGTTGACGCGGCCCGCGTCCATTCGTTGGATTATCGAGCGTGAGCGTACCAAAGCACTGGTAAATCACTGTCAACAATTGCTAAGCCGTTGAAGAAACACCACAAATTGTGAATTTCGGATGCGTCTGATTGACATGCGCCGTGGACATTTCCTGTCAGATACGTAAGGCATACTGACGGACAATCGGACTGACTTTTCGCATAAATTTTGTTTTCCGATTTCTCTCGCACGACTCCCGTCCGAAAATAATCGTTATCGTATGCAGTCAATTAAACAAGAGGCATTCGACATCGATGGCGCGCCCGTAGCCCACTCGGTCACAATAAACGGGCGTATATCGGAAGCACGACTCGCATCGCTATCCCGAGCGTCCATGCAGGCGCATTGATCTGCTCGAAAATGTCCGGCTACGAACGAGGACTGATTGCTCCGAGCTAGGCTGCCTCGACCTCGATCACCGGCTCGCAACGAATCGGAAAATTGACCGAATTCGCGATATAGCACTTCGCGTGCGCATCGTGATGCAGCCGCTCGGCGAGCGCGCGATCGTCGCCCGCCCGGATCATCACCCGCGGGCGCAGCACGATTTCGGTGAAGCGCCCGGCTTCGGCGCTATCGACCATCGTGCCTTCCGCGTGGTCGACATAGGCCAGCACGCGGATGCCGGCCTCGGCGCACAGATGCAGATACCAGAGCTCGTGGCATGCCGATGCCGACGCGAGCAGCAGATCTTCGGGGTTCCAGCGCGCGGCGTCGCCGCGGAACGCCGGGTCCGACGAACCGGGGATATCCGGCTTCGAACCGGCCCGGATCACATGATCGCGACCGTACTCGCGATAGCCGGACGTGCCGGTGCCGCGATTGCCCGTCCACTCCACCGCGACGCGATACCGGTGTTCGCCAGATGCCATTTCGCTCTCCATTGAGGTTGGTTGCCCCACCGGGCCGAACACCGTTGCGTGCAGCCCGTCGATGGTCGCCATTGTGGCACTGGATGGCCGTTTGGTATACCATTATTCCAAAATCAACGAACAGGCACGCATGGAAGCCAAACTCGACTCCACGGCGGACGCGATCGCCGCGTCGCTGCGCGACATGATCATCAACGGCGAACTGGCGGCCGGCGAGCGGCTCGTCGAGCGCGACCTGGCCGAGCGGTTCGGCATCAGCCGGATCCCGATGCGCGAGGCGATCCAGCGGCTGGAGCGCGAAGGTTTGCTCGATATCTTCCGGAATCGCGGCGCGGTCGTGCGGATGCTGAGCGCATCGGACGTGCAGGAAATCTATGATCTGCGCGTGCTGCTCGAAGGCGATGCAATCTACCGCAGCGTGAAGCGGCTCGACGACGAAACGCTCGCGCGCGCCGAACTCGTGCATCGGCTGCTCGGCGATGCAACCGCGCCGCGCCGGCAGGGCGAGCTGAACCGTGAATTCCACGCATTGCTGTATTCGTGCTGCGGCAACGCGCGGCAGTTGAAGTCGATCGCCGAACTGCGCGGCCAGGTCGAACGTTACGAGCGCCTGCAGGCCACGCTGCTCGCGGACACACCGTCGTTCCAGGTCGAGCACGAAGCGATTCTGCAGGCATGTCGCGAACGCAATGCACGCGCGGCACGCGCGATGACGGTCGCGCATCTCGAGTCGGCAAGAAACATCGTGCTGCGGCTCGTCGAAGGCGGCTGAGGCGGCGCACGACCGCCCGCGCCTCGCTATGCCGCGTGCGGTACCGGCCCCGTCGTCCCGCGCACCGCCAGCGTCGGCGGTGACGCGACCCGCACGCGCGATGCGTCTCCACCCTGCCCGCCCGCCTCGCGCAGCGTATTGAGCAATTCGACCGCGAGGCCGGCCGCCTCGGCGGTCGGGATCGCGACGGTCGTCAGCGTGGGCCGCGTGTCGCGGGCGAGATGGATGTCGGTGATGCCGACGATCGACAGATCGTCGGGCACGCGCCGGCCGCGATCGGCGGCCGCATGCATCGCGCCGATCGCCGGCAGGTCGTTGGTCGCGACGAGCGCGGTCAACCGCGGGTGCGCATCGAGCAGCCGGCCCGCCGCACGCAGTCCGCCTTCGATCGAATCATGCTCGGCCGCGACGATCGATGCGTCGAGCCCCGCGTCGCGCATCACGTCGACGAAGCCGTCGTAGCGCGCCGCCTGCACGCCGCTCGCCGCACCGCCGACGATCACGCCGATCTTCTCGTGACCGAGCTCGAGCAGATGCCGCGTCGCGATCCGTCCGGCCTCGCGGAAATCGATCGCCACGCACGGCAGGCCGTCGGGCGGCGCGTCGGGCCGCTCCCACAGGCACAGCACGACCGGCACGCCGCGCCGCGCGACGTCGAGCAGATCCGGCAGGTGCAGGTTCGCATTGGTCACGAGAATCCCCTCGGAGACCGTGCCGGCGATCTGGTCGAGATACGCGCGCCCCTGCAACGGGTCTTCATTCGTATTGCAGACGATCAGGAACTGCCCGTTGCGGCGCACCGCGCGCTCGACCGCCAGTGCGAACTCCGGATAGAACGGGTTCGCGATACTCGATACCATCAGCGCGACCGTCGGCGCACGGCCTTCGGCCAGCGCCCGCGCGGCGAGATGCGGCCGGTAGCCGAGCGCGTCGACCGCTTCGAGCACGCGCGCCCGCGTCGCGTCGCCGACCCGGCCGCGGCCGCGCAGCACGTTCGACACCGTCGCGGCCGTCACGCCGGCGCGGCGCGCCACTTCTTCCAGTGTTGCCATCGTTTGCCCACTATATGAGACGTCGATCCAGTATTTGCTTCGCTCACCGAAGCGGCGCACTATCGCCGCACACCTTGCCGCCCGACCGACGGGCGCGACTCGGCCGCGATCGCATCGCCTCTTTTTTTGATCGCGGTGATTAAGCGCTTAATCAAGCAGGATGGCGCATTAAAACATGGAGCGGAGACAATGGCGAGCATCTCGATGCGGCGCGTGCAGAAAGCCTATGGCGAGCACGCGCCGGTCATTCGCGACGTCGATCTGGAGATCGGCGCGCACGAGTTCTGCGTGTTTCTCGGGCCGTCCGGGTGCGGGAAATCGACGCTGCTGCGCATGATCGCCGGGCTCGAGGATCTGAGCGCGGGCGAGCTGTCGATCGACGGCCGCCGCGTCGACGACGTGCCGGCCGCCGAGCGCGGCGTCGCGATGGTGTTCCAGAGCTACGCGCTGTTTCCGCACATGACGGTGTACGAGAACATGGCGTTCGGGTTGAAGCTCGCGCGCGTGCCGAAGGCCGAGATCGACCGGAAGGTGCGCGACGCCGCGCGCATCCTGCAGCTCGACACGCTGCTCGAGCGCAAGCCGAAGGCGCTGTCGGGCGGCCAACGGCAACGCGTCGCGATCGGCCGCGCGATCGTGCGCGAGCCCGGCGTGTTCCTGTTCGACGAGCCGCTGTCGAACCTCGACGCGGCGCTGCGCGGCCAGACCCGCATCGAGATCGCGCGGCTGCATCGGCAATTCGAGCGCGCGAGCGTCGTCTACGTGACGCACGACCAGACCGAGGCGATGACGCTCGCCGACAAGATCGTGCTGCTGCACGCCGGTGCGGATACCGCGCGGCACGGCAGCATCGCGCAAGTGGGCGCGCCGCTCGACCTCTACCACCATCCGGCCAGCCGCTTCGTCGCCGGCTTCATCGGCTCGCCGCGCATGAATTTCCTGCCGGCCGTCGTGGCCGCGTGCGACGCGCATCGCACGACCGTCACGCTCGTGCCGTCCGGCGAAACCTTCGTGCTGCCGCGAGACGGCTCGGCGCTGGGCGCCGGCGCCGCCGTCACGCTCGGCATCCGCCCCGAGCACCTGACGCTCGGCGCCGCGCCCGACGCGACGACGCTCGCGCGCGACGTCGCGCTCGTCGAACGCCTGGGCGAACAGACCTACGTGCACCTCGACCAGCCCGGCCAGCCCAACGCCACGCCGCTGATCGCGAAGGTGCCCGGGGACGCGCAGGTCCGCACCGGCGAACGCGTGCACGTGCACGCGCCGGCCGCGGCCTGCCACCTGTTCACCGAAGACGGCCGCGCGGTGCCCGCGCGCGCCGACGTTCACGTTCACCACTACGCATAAGGATCGGCATGCGCCTCGGAGTCTGCTACTACCCGGAACACTGGCCGGAATCGATGTGGGCCGACGATGCCCGCCGGATGAAAGCGCTCGGCATCGAGCAGGTGCGGATCGCCGAATTCGCGTGGAGCCGCATCGAGCCGTCTCCCGGCGAATACGACTGGGGCTGGCTCGACCGTGCGGTCGACGTGCTCGGCGCGGCCGGCCTCGAGATCGTGATGTGCACGCCGACCGCCACGCCGCCGAAATGGCTGGTCGACCGCCATCCCGACATTCTCGCGATCGGCGCCGACGGCCGGCCGCGCGCGTTCGGCTCACGCCGCCACTACGATTTCTCGTCGCCGACCTATCTCGAAGCGTCGCGCCAGATCTGCACGGCGGTTGCCGAACGCTACGGCCGCCACCCGGCCGTGCGCTACTGGCAGACCGACAACGAGCTGGGCTGCCACCAGACGGTCGTCAGCTATTCGCCGGCCGCGCTCGTGCGCTTCCGTGCATGGCTGAAGGCGCGCTACGGCACGATCGATGCGCTGAACCGCGCGTGGGGCACCGTGTTCTGGAGCATGGAGTATCGCCATTTCGACGAAGTGGACGCGCCCGTGGGCACCGTGACCGAAGCCCATCCGTCGCATCGCCTCGACTACCGGCGCTTCGCGTCCGACGAGCTCGCGCGCTATCACCGGATGCAGGTCGACGTGATCCGCGCGCATTCGCCGGGCCGGCCGGTCGCGCACAACTTCATGCAGCTGTTCACCGAGTTCGATCACTACGAGGTCGCGCGCGACCTCGACATCGCGACGTGGGACAGCTACCCGCTCGGCGCGCTCGAGGAACAATGGTTCGCGCCCGACGTGAAGGCGCGCTGGCTGCGCACCGGCCATCCGGATTTCGCATCGTTCAATCACGACCTGTACCGCGGCATGTCGAAGCGGCCGTTCTGGGTGATGGAACAGCAACCGGGCCCCGTGAACTGGGCGCACTGGAACCCCGCGCCGCTGCCGGGCATGGTGCGGCTGTGGAGCTGGGAAGCGTTCGCGCACGGCGCGGGCTGCGTGTCGTACTTCCGCTGGCGGCAGGCGCCGTTCGCGCAGGAGCAGATGCATGCGGGCCTGCACACGCCCGACGACAGGCTCGACGAAGGCGGGCGCGAAGCGCAGCGCGTCGCGCGAGAAATCGCCGCCGTGCTCGACGCCGGCCCGGATGCCGACGCGAACGGTGCGGTGCGTGCGCCCGTCGCGCTCGTGTTCGACTATGAAGCGAAGTGGCTGTTCGAAGTGCAGCCGCAGGGCGCCGATTTCCACTACCCGCGTTTCGCGTTCGAGTACTACTCGGCGCTGCGCTCGCTCGGCCTCGACGTCGACATCGTGTCCGCGCATGCACCGCTCGACGGCTATCGGCTCGTCGTCGTGCCGCCGCTGCCGATCGTCCCGGACGATTTCGCGTCGCGGCTCGCCGCATCGGGTGCGCACGCGGTGTTCGGCCCGCGCACCGGCTCGAAAACCGCCGACCTGCAGATTCCGCCGGCGCTGCCGCCCGGCCCGCTCGCGTCGATCCTGCCGGTGCGTGTGTGGCGCGTCGAATCGCTGCGGCCGAACCTGACCGAACGGATCGACGGCACGCTACGCGACGGGTCGCCGCTCACGGGCGCGGCGCGCCACTGGCGCGACTTCGTCGAGCTGCACGACGACACGCGCAGCGTCGTGCACGCGCGCTTCGCCGACGGCCATCCGGCCTGCCTATCGCACGGTACGCTGCATTACTGGGCCGCGCTGTTCGACGATGCGACCACCGTGCGCCTGTTCGCCGATATCGCGGCCGAAGCCGGCCTGGCCCCGACGCCGCTCGGCGACGCCGTGCGCGTGAGCCGCCGCGGCGGCCTGACCTACGTCTTCAACTACGGCGACACACCGCACGCGATCGACGCGGTACCGCCGTCGGCGTTCGTGCTCGGCGCCGCGCAGGTCGAGCCGCAAGGCATCGCCGTGTATCGAAGCCGTTCGTAGCAACCGCCCCGGCGCGAAGACGCGCCGGTCACGCACAAACAACGACACACAGGACTGGAGACACTCATGACCCATCGCCCCCTTCGCGTCGCTGCCCGCCTGGCGACCGTCGCCGCCATCGCATCCGCATCGTTCGGCGCCGCGGCGCCCGCCGATGCCGGCACGCTGACGATCAACATCGCGTTCAAGGGCGCGAGCCAGCGCGCCGTGTGGCAGTCGACGATCGAAGCGTTCCACAAGGCCCATCCCGACATCGACGTGAAGCCGACCTTCGTCGACGAGGAAGCGTACAAGGTGCAGCTCCCCGCGTGGCTCACGACCGTCGCGCCGGACGTCGTGAACTGGCACGCGGGCGAGCGGATGGCGTACTACGCGAAGCGCGGGCTGTTCGAGGACCTGAGCGGCGACTGGACGAAAAACGGCTGGGACGCGATGTACGCGTCGACGCGCAGCGCCTCGTCGTACAACGGCAAGCAATACGCGGCGCCGACCGTCTACTACTCGTGGGGGCTGTTCTACCGCAAGGACCTGTTCCGCAAGGTCGGCATCGCCGACGAGCCGAAGACGTGGGACCAGTTTCTCGATGCGTGCAGGAAGCTGAAGGCGGCCGGCATCACGCCGATCGCGATCGGCGGTCGCGACGCGTGGACGCTCGCCGGCTGGTTCGACTATCTCGACCTGCGCCTGAACGGCAACGCGTTCCACCAGCAGCTGATGGCCGGCGACGTGCCGTACACCGACCCGCGCGTGAAGAAGGTCTACACGACGTGGAAATCGCTGATCGATGCCGGCTACTTCATCGACAACGCGCTGTCCTACGATCTCGACGGCGCGCAGCCGTTCCTGTTCCAGGGCAAGGCCGCGATGATGCTGATGGGCACCTTCATCGCGGCGGGTTTCCCGCCCAACGTGAAACCGGAAATGGGCTACTACCGCTTCCCGATCATCGACCCGAAGGTGCCGACCGCCGAGGACGGCCCGGTCGAATCGCTGCACATCCCGACCAAGGCGAAGAACAAGGCCGACGCGCACACGTTCCTCGCATTCGTCGAAACGCCCGAGATCGGCGCGAAGCTCGCCGAAGGGCTCGGCTCGCTGTCGGCCAACAGCAAGTCGCCCGAGCCGGCCGATCCGATCTCGCGCATCGGCTTCCGGATCCTCGCCGACACGAAGGGCGGCGTCGCGCAGTTCTACGACCGCGACATGACCAAGGAAATGGCCGACGAGGGGATGAAGGGCATGCAGCAGTTCGTCGCGAATCCCGCGCAGCTCGATACGGTGCTCGCGCAACTCGAACAGACCCGCAAGCGGATCTACAAGAAGTGACCGCGTGACCCAACCGGCGGCCGCGGGCCGCCGTGTCCGTTCAGGAGGCTTGCCGTGTCCAGTCCGACCACGTCCACCCCGCGCGACGGCACCGCGCCGCCGTCGCGCGGCTCGTCCGCCAGCGCATTGCGCGCGCGCCGCCCGTCGCCCGCCGTGCGGCGGCAACGGCGCGCCGCGTGGCTCTTTCTCGCGCCGGCCTGCGCGATGGTTGCCGTCTATGTGATCTGGCCGATCCTGTCGACGCTGTCGCTGAGCCTGTACAACTGGGACGGGATGACCGAGCGCACCTTCGTCGGCCTCGCGAACTACGCGGAGCTGCTGCATGCGCCGACGTTCTACACGGCGCTGCGCAACAACGTGATCTGGCTCCTGCTGTTCATGCTCGCGCCGCCGCTCGGCCTCGCGCTCGCGCTGTACCTGAACCAGGCGGTCGGCGGCATCCGGCTCGTGAAGTCGCTGTTCTTCGCGCCGTTCGTGCTGTCGGGCGTGGTGGTCGGCCTGATCTTCTCGTGGTTCTACGATCCGACCTTCGGCCTGCTCGCGCTGCTCGCCGGGCATGGGATCCCGGTGCTCGGCGACGCGCGCTACGCGACGTTCGGCATCGTATTCGCCGCGCTGTGGCCGCAAACGGCGTACTGCATGATCCTGTACCTGACCGGCCTCACGTCGGTCAACCCGGAACAGATCGAGGCCGCGCGGATGGAAGGCGCGCGCGGCTTCGCGCTGCTGTGGCACGTCGTGCTGCCGCAACTGCGGCCGACCACGTTCATGGCGATCGTCGTCACCGTGATCGGCGCGCTGCGCAGCTTCGACCTGATCTCGGTGATGACGGGCGGCGGCCCGTTCGAAAGCTCGACCGTGCTCGCGTATTACATGTACGACCAGGCGATCAAGTACTACCGGCTCGGCTATTCCGCGTCGATCGCCGTCGTGCTGTTCGCGATCATGCTCGTCTACATCGTGTTCCAGTTGCGCCGCATGCTGCGCAACGAACAGTGACCTTTCGGGAGTTCACTCATCATGTTTCCGACACCCGTTGCCCACTGGAAGCCGATATCGCGCCGGCTGTACAAGCTGTCGCTGCCCGTCGCGCTCGTGATCTGGCTGCTGCCGATGATCGCGGTATTCATCACGTCGGTGCGCTCGACCGAGGAACTCGTCGAAGGCCACTACTGGGGCTGGCCGCGGCACTTCTCGATGATCGAGAACTATCGCGACGCGCTGACCACGTCGCCGATGCTGCATTACTTCTGGAACAGCGTGCAGATCACCGTGCCGTCCGTCATCGGCTCGATCGCGCTCGCGGCGATGGCCGGCTTCGCGCTCGCGACCTACCGGTTTCGCGGCAATACCGCGCTGTTCGGCACGTTCGTCGCCGGCAACTTCGTGCCGGTGCAGGTGCTGATGATTCCGGTGCGCGACCTGTCGCTGCGGCTCGGCGTATTCAATACCGTCGAAGCGCTGATCCTGTTCCACGTCGCGTTTCAGACGGGGTTCTGCACGCTGTTCCTGCGCAACTTCATCAAGCAGCTGCCGTTCGAGCTGATCGAGGCGGCGCGCATCGAGGGCGCGGGCGAATGGACGGTGTTCTGGCGCATCGTGCTGCCGCTGATCCGGCCGGCGCTGGCCGCGCTCGCGATTCTGGTGTTCACGTTCGTGTGGAACGATTATTTCTGGGCGCTGTGTCTCACCCAGGGCGACGAGGCGGCGCCGATCACGGCGGGCGTCGCGGCGCTGAAGGGGCAATGGACGACGTCGTGGAATCTCGTATCGGCCGGGTCGATTCTCGCCGCGCTGCCGTCGGTCGCGATGTTCTTCGCGATGCAGAAGCATTTCGTCGCGGGGCTCACGTTCGGCGCGACGAAAGGCTGAGCGCGCGCCGATCGCGTTTTCGGATCTCCCCCTCCGCATCGTGAGGTTGCCCGCTTCGGCGGGCTTTTTTCATGCGTCGCGGGTTCGGTGGATCTCGTTTGGCAACCCTGGCCCGCCGTTCAGCTTCAACACCGTCCACGAATCGGATGAGCGAGAAGACCGATATGAACGGCGAGCGTCCGATACGTGGTGCGGAGCCGACCTTCACAACGGCGCGCCCAACGTACCGGCGAATGACAGGCCCGGTCAGAGATCTCCGCGCACTTCACCCGTTCCCAGCGCGTTCCGCTGCCGGTTGACTTCCGCCCACAGTTCATCGCTGTCGTCGTCGCGCAGCACGACCATCCAGTCCAGTTGATCGTCGGTCACGCCGAAGTACTCCAGAATTTCCCGCCGAACCCCATCGATGAACTGCGCGTATTCCGGCGTGGCCTGCGCTCGCGCGTGCAGGGCGTCGTATTCCGCATCGTCCACGCCGCCGCCGTGCTCGTCGATATAGCGCGAGATCCACTGGTCTCGTTCGTGGTCGTAATCGGCTTCGGCGCGCATCGCTTGCACGGCCGTGTAGAAATCCAGTTGGGCAAACGCGGCGATCGCCGCCGTTGTCGCCTCGTCGAATGTCGTCGTCATTCCATCTCTCACTTCAGTCATCGCACATCATCGGTCACGCCGCGAAGCTTCTATCGCGGGCGGTTTCAGGTCGCTCACGAGAAACCCGGCAGCGCTGTTCCGAACCACCCGTATGCGTTCACGGCATCGGACAGCTCGATCGTATCGGGCACGTCGAAAGCGAAGGATCGGGCTATCTGGACGGTTTGCCAGGTTTGCCGCGACCACCCGCAGTTTTGCCCGCAGTTTTGCCCGCAGCCTTTCCCGCCGCCGGCTTGCCCGCCGGCTTGCCGCGCGGCTTGTGCACGCTGAACGGGCTGCCGACGGTGTAGTCCGTTCCCGTGCCGACGGCTGGCTTCGCATGCTGCGCCGCGGGCTTGCGCTTGCCTTCGCTCCCTTGCGTAGGCGGCTTCTTGCCCGGCGCCTGCCTGGCGACCGGCACGGCTTGCGGCACTTTGGGCTTCTTCGGCTTTTTGGGTTTCTTGATGATCTGACCCGTCGCGCTGGTTTCCGGCACGCGGTGTTCGGCTTCGAAACCCGGCTCTTCTTCCCGACGCAGCGTCTGCCGGATCAGCGCTTCGATCGCGGCCAGTTGCGGCGCTTCATCGGCGCACACGAGGGACACGGCCACGCCGCTCGCGCCCGCTCGGCCGGTACGGCCGATACGGTGCACGTAGTCTTGCGCGACGATCGGCAGATCGACGTTGATCACCAGCGGCAGATCGTCGATATCCAGCCCGCGCGCCGCCACATCGGTGGCGACCAGCATCTGCACTTCACCCGTCTTGAAGCGCTCCAGCGCACGCAAACGCGCGGGTTGCGGCTTGTCGCCGTGGATCGTATCGACCGCATAGCCGGCTTTCTCCAGCATGAGCGCCAGATAATCGACGCCATTGCGGGTCTTGACGAACACCAGCGCGTGTTCCCACTTGTTTTGGGCCACCAGGTGCATGAAGAGCTCTGGCTTGTTCCGCTTGTCGACCGTCACCACCCACTGCTTGATCTTGCTGGCCGCGGCGTTGGGCGGGCTGACGCTGATATCGACCGGGCTGCGCAGAATGCCGGCCGCCATCTTGCGGATTTCGTCCGAAAACGTGGCCGAGAACAGCAGCGTCTGGCGCCTGGCGGGCAACGCGGCAAAGACCGCGTCGAGTTCGCGCGCGAAGCCGAGATCGAGCATGCGGTCGGCTTCATCGAGCACGAGCGTCTGCACCTGATCGAACTGCACGGCGTTCTGGCGATTGAGGTCCAGCAAACGGCCGGGCGTCGCCACGAGCACGTCGACGCCCTTGCGCAGCTTCATCATCTGCGGATTGATGCTCACGCCGCCGTAGGCGGCCAGAAATCGCAGATCGAGGCCTTTGCCGTACTCGACGAAGCTTTGCAGCACCTGCTCGGCCAGTTCACGTGTCGGCACCAGCACCAGCACGCGCGCACGGTTGCTGGATACCGCCGGGCCGTGTTGCGCCAGCCGTTGCAAGAGCGGCAGCGCGAAACCGGCCGTCTTGCCGGTGCCGGTCTGTGCGGCGGCCATGACGTCCTTGCCGCCGAGCACGGCGGGAATCGCCTTGGCCTGCACCGGCGTGGGTGTCTGGTAATTGAGGCCCTGCAGATTACGCAGCAACGGCTCGATCAGGCCAAGCGAGGCAAAAGACATGGACGTGTTCCGGGCTAAAACCGCAATTCTAGCGGTTACCGCGCCGGCCAAGCCCCGCCCGCTCAGGTCCGGCCGTCGAGCCGCAACGTCGACGCGTGGTGGCCCGCGATCGAAGCCGGTGCGGCAGCGATCGCCGCCGACCGCAAGCGGCTGCGGCAAGTTCATGAAGGAATACGGCGGCCTGTCGCGCTCCGACCCCGTCCGTGCGGAGAAGGCGCGCGGGCGTCGGCGCGCTCGCGCGCACGGCCGGACCTGATTGTCACCGCCAACGTCGGCTGCCAGACTCATCGGAATGGCGCGAGCCGCACACCCGTGCGCCACTGGATCGAGCGCGTCGACAACCGGCTGGTCGACTGACCGCCTATTCCCGAGGAACGCCATGCAAACGAAACCCGAACTCGAACTGGCCGATGCCGAGCGCATGCTCGCCGCGGCCCGCGCGGAAGCGGAACGCCACGGCTGGGCCGTGTCGATCGCCGTCGTCGACGACGGCGGCCACCTGCTCGCGTTCGCGCGGCTGAACGGCGCATCGCCGGCCAGCAGCTGCATCGCGCAGGACAAGGCGCGCGCGGCGGCGCTCGGCCGTCGCGAGACGAAGGCGTATGAGGATATGATCAACGGTGGCCGCACCGCGTTTCTGAGCGCGCCGCTGACGGGCTTGCTCGAAGGCGGCGTGCCGGTCACGGTCGGCGGCCGGATCGCGGGCGCGATCGGCGTGTCTGGCGTAAAGTCCGAACAGGACGCGCAGATCGCCCGCGCCGGCACACAGAGCGTCGCGGAATAACCAGCCAAACCGCGCGCATTTTCCCCGGGAGGATTCACGATGATCGACCAAGCAGGACTGCAAGTCGCGCCAGCGCTGAGCCAGTTCATTGAAAACGAAGCGCTGCCGGGCACCGGCATCGACAAGGCCGCGTTCTGGAGCGGTTTCTCGGCCCTGGTGCACGACCTCGCGCCGCGCAACCGCGAGCTGCTCGCCGAACGCGACCGCCTGCAGCAGGAACTCGACGCGTGGCATCGCGCGCACCCCGGCCCGGTACGCGACCATGCCGCGTATCGCGCATTCCTCGAACAAATCGGCTACCTCGTGCCGGTCCCGTCGAACGTCACGGCAGCCACCGCGAACGTCGACAGCGAGATCGCCACGCAGGCCGGCCCGCAGCTCGTCGTGCCGCTGTCGAACGCGCGCTATGCACTGAACGCCGCGAACGCGCGCTGGGGCAGCCTGTACGACGCGCTGTACGGCACCGACGCGCTGCCGGAAGACGGCGGCGCCGAACGCACCGCGGCCTACAACCCGACGCGCGGCCAGCGCGTGATCGACTACGCGCGCGACGTGCTCGACAACGCCGCGCCGCTCGCGAGCGGCTCGCACCGCGACGCGCTGCGCTACCGCGTGCAGGACGGCCAGCTCGCGGTGGAAACCGCGAAGGGCGACGTCGGGCTCGCGCAGCCGGCGCAGTTCGTCGGCTACCAGGGCGCGGCCGGTGCGCCGTCCGCGATCCTGCTCAAGCACAACGGCCTGCACCTCGAGATCCAGATCGATGCATCCACGCCGATCGGCCGCGCCGATCTCGCGAACGTGAAGGACGTCGTGCTCGAAGCCGCGGTCAGCACGATCATCGACTGCGAGGATTCGGTCGCGGCGGTCGACGCGGACGACAAGGTCCAGCTCTACCGCAACTGGCTCGGCCTGATGCAGGGCACGCTGGTCGAGGAAGTCGCGAAGGGCGGCAAGACCTTCACGCGCCGGCTGAACGCCGATCGCGAGTACACGACGCCCGCCGGCGGCACGCTGTCGCTGCACGGCCGCTCGCTGCTGTTCGTGCGCAACGTCGGCCACCTGATGACCAACGGCGCGGTGCTCGACCGCGACGGCAACGAGATTCCGGAAGGCATCCTCGACGGCGTCGTCACGACGCTGTGCGCGCTGCACGACCTGAAGGCGAAGCGCAACTCGCGCACGGGCTCGATCTACATCGTGAAGCCGAAGATGCACGGCCCGGCCGAAGTCGCGTTCGCCGACACGCTGTTCGCGCGCATCGAGGATCTGTACGGCCTGCCGCGCAACACGCTGAAGATGGGCATCATGGACGAGGAACGCCGCACCAGCGTGAACCTCGCCGCATGTATCGCCGCCGCCGCCGCGCGCGTCGCGTTCATCAACACCGGCTTCCTCGATCGCACCGGCGACGAGATGCACACCGCGATGGAAGCGGGCCCGATGATCCGCAAGGGCGACATGAAATCGTCGGCGTGGATCCAGTCGTACGAGCGCAACAACGTGCTCGCGGGCCTGTCGGCCGGCCTGCGCGGCCGCGCGCAGATCGGCAAGGGCATGTGGGCGATGCCGGACCTGATGCACGCGATGCTCGAGCAGAAGATCGCGCATCCGCGCGCCGGCGCGAACACCGCCTGGGTGCCGTCGCCGACCGCGGCGACGCTGCACGCGCTGCACTACCACCTCGTTGACGTGCAGGCCGTCCAGCAGGCACTCGAGAAAACGCCGTACGCGAGCGAGCGCGACGCGCTGCTCGAAGGGCTGCTGACCGTGCCGGTCGTCGAGCGCGCCGCGTGGAGCGAGGCCGAGATCCTGAGCGAGGTCGAGAACAACGCGCAGGGCATCCTCGGCTACGTCGTGCGCTGGGTCGAACAGGGCGTGGGCTGCTCGAAGGTGCCGGACATCCACGACGTCGGCCTGATGGAAGATCGCGCGACGCTGCGCATCTCGAGCCAGCACATCGCGAACTGGCTGCGCCACGGCGTGATCACCGAGGCGTTCGTGCTCGACGTGTTCAAGCGGATGGCTCGCGTCGTCGACCAGCAGAACGCCGGCGATCCGAACTATCGTCCGATGGCGCCCGATTACGACCGGTCGACCGCGTTCAAGGCCGCGTGCGCGCTCGCGCTGCAAGGCACGTCGCAGCCGAGCGGCTATACCGAGCCGCTGCTGCACCGGTTCCGGCTCGCGTTCAAGGCGCAGCAGCACGGCGCATGAACCTGCGCATGCGGGCTCGTCCCGCATGCCGGGCGCCGCATGCCGGTGGTACACCGGCCTTGCGAAACGGGCGGCCCTCGCGGCTGCCCGTTTTCACATGGGTATTCACCCGACCGTTGAAACCGATAATCGGCGCATATCGCGCGCTTTCGCGTGCGACGCCCGCCCGCCGTTAATCCGCCGATCCGCCGGTATCCGCGGCCGGAAGCCGCGCGAACGTTCCCGCCGCACCGCAATGCCTTGCTCAGCAACGATCCGCCCGATATTTGCAAGCGCGGGATTACCCCATAATTTGACCCCGATCAACCGGTCGCAACATTTTCCGCGCACGCAAACACGCGCGTTATACTCCGTGGCATTCGCATCGCGCGATTTGTCAGATCGTCGAATTGCAGCCGATGTTACCTGTGAATATCGGGTTTATCTGGCCGCGATTGTCGATAATCGGTGCCCGTTTTCTCCGCTGGACGGAAGGCATGCACGGGCAGGGCTGCGCACCGGGTCGCCACCGGTAGCCATACGAACAATCGCATCGGCACGCCGCCCGGCGACGATGCCCCCGATCCACGGACCATGGCCGAAACCAACTACGCAATGCCCAGCGAATCCGGCGTGACGAGCCGTATCGCCGCTCATCTGCGCCGGTTGTTGCTGCCGCACCTGATCTTCTACACGGGGCTGCTGATCGCGCTGATCCTGCTGCTCCTGTGCGCGATCGTGCTGTACGAAGGCCGTATCGACGCGCGCGACCGCTCGCGCAGCATGCAGCAGAACCTCGCGCTGATGGCGGCGTGGGACATCGAACGCAACATCGAGATCTATTCGCTGTCGCTGCAGGCGGTCGTCGACGGCGCGAACGACCCCGAGGTCGCCAGGCTGCCGATGCCGCTGCGCCGCCAGGTGCTGTTCGACCGCTCGACGACGGCCAAGTACCTCGGCGGCATCTACGTGCTCGACGCGAAAGGCGACATCGCGGTCGACGGCATGAGCGACGTGCCGCGCAAGGCCAACTTCGGCAACGAGCCGTACTTCGCCGTGCACCGCGACCGCCCCGACGTCGGCCTGTACGTCAGCCCCCCGTATCATTCGCGGCTGCGCGGCGGCTCGCCGAGCATCGCGCTCAGCCGGCGGATCACGCGGCCCGACGGGTCGTTCGGCGGCGTCGCGGTGATGTCGATCCGGCTCGAATATTTCCAGAACCTGTTCTCGCGCCTGTCGCTCGGCGATCGCGGCTCGGTCGCGCTGATCAACACGGACGGCAGGATGGTCGCGCGCGAGCCGTACGACCCCAGGATCGTCGGCCGCGACATCAGCCGCGCGAGTACGTTCCGGCAATTCATGACCGCCAGCGAAGGCAGCTTCGCCGACACCGCGTCGATCGACGGCGTGCGGCGCCTGTACGTGTTCCGGCACCTCGATCACCTGCCGCTCATCGTCATGGTCGCGCGCTCGGAAGCGGACACCTACGCCGCGTGGTACGACCGTGCGATCCCGATCGGCTCCGCGATGGTGGCGCTTGCGATCGGCTTCGTCGGCCTGTCGCTGCTGCTCGACGTGCAACTGCGCAAACGCCATCGCGCCGAAACCGAGCTGCAGGCGCTCGCGCGCACCGATGGCCTGACGGGCCTCGACAACCGCCGGATGCTCGACGTCACGCTCGCGCGCGAATGGCGGCGCGCCGCGCGCTCGCAACATCCGCTGTCGCTGCTGTTCATCGACGTCGATTACTTCAAGCACTACAACGACACGCAGGGTCACCAGGCCGGCGACGACGCGCTCGCCGCGGTCGGCCACTGCATCGCCGGCTGCCTGCGCCGCCCGGCCGACTATGCGGCGCGCTACGGCGGCGAGGAATTCGTCGTGGTGCTGCCGGATATCGATAGCGACGGCGCGGCGACGATCGCCGAAACGATCCGCACCGGCATCCTCGATCTCGGCATCCGGCACGACGCCGGCACGGTCGGCCGGCTGACCGTGAGCATCGGCGTGACGACCAGTTATCCCGAACGCGACGACAACATCCAGGCCGCGCTGAAGCTCGCCGACGATGCGCTGTATCGGGCGAAGGAAGGCGGGCGCAACCGCGTCGTCGTGCAGACGGCGGCCACGCCGCCCGTCGATCTCGAATCGCGGCGGGCCTGAGCGTACGGGCAGCGGCGAGGCAGCCGCCGCCCGCCTGCAAAATCGCCGACAATATCGGCTCGATACGCCGCCGCGCGGCCGATGCGCCCGGCCGGCCCGCGCCTGTCGGCAGCGCCCCGGCCGCGCCTAGCCGGCCGCGCCTGGCCGGCCGCGCCGCTTCACGGCCGCTTCGCACCACCATGAGACTCAAGGCAAAGATCTTCCTTCTGGCCATCGTGCCGTTTCTGCTCACGATCGCCGGCATCGGCTTCGGTGTGCGCCACCAGGCGACGTCGCTCGCGCGCACGCAGCACGCGACGATCCAGGCCGCGTACCTGTCGAGCAAGGAAGTCGAGCTGAAACACTACGTCGAGCTCGCGACGAGCGCGATCATGCCGCTCTACGACGCGAGCGGCCGCAATGCGCGCGACGACGCGCTGCTGCGCACGCAGGCGCTCGCGATGCTGCAGAAGATGGATTTCGGCCCTGACGGCTATTTCTTCGTCTACGACCTGCACGGCAATTCGCTGATGCATCCGCGCGAGCCCGAGCGCGTCGGCCACAACTTCTGGTCGATGCGAGACCCGCAAGGCGCGCTCACCATCCAGAAGCTGATCGGCGCGGCGTCGCAGGGCGGCGGCTACGTGCGCTACGCCTGGCAGCGGCCGTCGACGGGCCGCGTCGCGCCGAAGCTCGGCTACGTCGTCGCGCTCGAGCGCTGGGGCTGGATGGTCGGCACCGGCATCTATCTCGACGACGTCGACACCGCGCTGCAGCGCATCGACGCGCGCGCGTCCGCGAACATCGAGCGCACGATGAGCTGGCTGACCGCGATCGCGCTCACCGGCGCGGCGGCGATCGCCGTGTGCGCGTTGGTGCTGAACGTCAGCGAGTCGCGCAGCGCCGACGCGAAGCTGAAGCTGCTCGCGCAGCGCGTCGTCGAATCGCAGGAGCAGGAACGCGCGCGGCTGTCGCGCGAGCTGCACGACGGGATCAGCCAGATGATGGTGTCCGCGAAGCTGATGCTCGAATCCGCGCTCGCGCGCTTCGAGCGCGGCGCGTCGCGCATGCCGGAAGCCGAGCAGGCGCTCGCGTCGGGCGTCGGGCGGCTCGGCGACACGCTGCGCGAAGTCCGGCGCATCTCGCATGCGCTGCGGCCGTCGATGCTGGACGATCTCGGCCTCGCGGCCGCGCTCGAACAGCTCGTGCGCGAGCTCGGCGCCGAAAGCGGCATCGACATCGGCTATACGCAGGTCGCGCACAGCGGCACGCGGCCGCTGCCCGAAGCCGTCAATACCGCGCTGTTCCGGATCGCGCAGGAAGCGCTCAGCAACATCGTGCATCATGCGCGGGCGTCGCGCGCGGCCGTCACGCTGGACGTCGGCGCGCAATCCGTCACGCTGACCATCGCCGACAACGGCTGCGGCTTCGACGCCGAACGCTCGCAGGCTGACGCGAGCCGCGGCATCGGCCTGCGCAACATGCGCGAACGCCTCGACGCGCTCGGCGGCACGCTGACGATCACGTCGCAGGTCGGCCACACCGTCGTGGCCGCGCGCGTGCCGCTGCGGCGTGCCGCCGCCTGAGCACGCGCACCCTAACCGGAGACTTTTGCCCATGAGCGCCCCCGATACCGCCCGGCCCGCCGCGCGACTGCTGCTCGTCGACGATCACCCGCTCGTGCGCGACGGCTTGCGGATGCGGCTCGAAGCCGCCGACCTGTCGGTGGTCGGCGAGGCCGGCAACGCGGACGAGGCGCTCGCGCTCGCCGCGTCGCTCGAACCCGATCTCGCGCTGATGGACGTCGGCATGAACGGAATGAACGGCATCACGCTCGCGGGCGTGTTCCACGAGCGTTTTCCGGGCATTCGCGTGCTGATGCTGTCGATGCACGACAACGTCGAGTACGTGACGCAGGCGGTGCGCGCCGGCGCGAGCGGCTATCTGCTGAAGGATTCGCCGGCGAGCGAGATCGTGCGCGCGATCGGGGCGGTTCTGGCCGGCCAGACGTTCTTCAGCGAAGGGCTCGCCGCACGGATGATCCAGGCCAGCGCGACGGCGTCGCCGCTGGACCGGTTGACGCCGCGCGAACGCGACATCCTCGACATGTTGGCCGAAGGGCTGTCGAGCAAGCAGATCGCGCAGCAGACGGGGCTGTCGGTACGCACGGTCGAGACGCATCGGCTCAACCTGAAGCGCAAGCTGGAGATCGAAGGGCAGGCCGAGCTGATCAAGTTCGCGGTCGAGCATCGGCGACGGTAAGGTGACACCGGGGCGGCTTGCACCCCCGCGCCAAGACCGTCGCGCGAACGGCCACAAACCCGCAGCGCGCAATACGCCAGCGCGTCTGCCTTGCGCCACTCGCAATTCGCTCGTCCGATTTCATACTTGTCCAATCGCCCCCTCGCTGGATAGATGACACTATTCCGGTGGCCACGACATTCGAATCGAATGCCGGTGGCACGCGAACGGCCATCTACGTGCCCTACCGCCTTCAATTGCATTTGAAAATGCATCCCGAAATATTCGACGCGGAAAATCCGGCGCGTGCAATGTATGCGCGCAAAGGGCTCGCGTGTACTCGCCGCCGATATAGCTGAGGTCGCAACGTGAAACTGGGTTCGTACGCGTGGTGGAAGGACCGGTTACTGCTTTTGCTGGTTGCGTTTTTGTGCGCCGGGCTGGCGAGCGCGTTTGCCCGAATGTCGGGAAAGAATGCACCGACGATCATCCTGGCAATTACCGTCTTCGCACTGCTTATCGATAACCGCAGGCTTCGCAAGGCGCTGCGGCAAGTCACCGACGAAAATCGACGACGCGAGCCGTGAGCGGGGCATGCCGCACGGCGGCCATTCATGCCATGGCGAGGCAGCCTGCTGGATGACGGAACCTGCCGTCCGGCGCTTTGCCGAACGGATTGTCACCGCAAACTCGCAGCGTCCGGCCCGGCATCGATCGGCTTGCGCCGAGGCGGGCGGATATTGCCCGGCCACGGCGCAATGTGAAACGCCCCGGCAGCATCCGCGACCGGGGCGTCATGGTTTGCGAGCCACATTTCAGTCGCGCATCGCGCGGCAGCCGTCAATTCGTCCGCGAGTTGTGCTTCTGCAGATACGCGATCAGGCCGTCGATCCCGCCCGCCGCGAGCTGGCTCTTGAACTGGCCCTGGTAGACCTGGATCAGCCACGCACCCGACATGTCGATGTCGTAGATCTTCCAGTCGTTGCCGACCTTGCCGAGACGATAGCCGACCGACTGGCTGTCGCCGGGCGTCGTCACCGTCGACTGCACGAGCGCGTCGGCGCCCGATGCGCCGCCCGGCTTGAACGAGAACTTCGCGTCCTGGTTGCCGAGCTGCGCGAGCGACGCGGCGTAGGTGCGCGTCATCAGCAGCCTGAACTGCTTGTACAGCTCCTGCTGCTGTTGCGGCGTGGCCTGCTTCCATGCGTCGCCGACCGCGATGCGGGTCGTGCGCTCGAAGTTCGTCACGGGCAGGAAGCGCTGCTCGACGACTTGCGTGATTTTCGCCATGTCACCGCCGCGCGCGGCCGGATCGGCCTTCATCGCATTGACGGTGCCCTCGACCGCCGTGCGGACGACATCGACCGGCGCGCTCTGCGCGAAAGCGGAAACCGACACGGCGGCCGCCGCGACGAAAGCAAACAGATGACGTTTCATACGAATTTCGCACTCGATGGAAAAAAACGGCCGGCTCTTTGCATCGGCCGGTGGAGCAAAGTATACCGGGCCCGACGCCCCGGTGCCGCCCGGTGACCGACTGTTACCTTTCAGCGCCGTTTGTCACAGGCGCTCGGCCGCATGTCGGCGCGTCGCCGCGCCCCATTATGTAAATATCCCCATACAAATGAACCGACCGCGCACTCCGATTGCGACGCCGGAAGCAAATATCCTTCCCGCCCCGAATCTCCCCACCGTCACGACCGTCGCCGCGCCGCGCCGGTATACTTGGCTACTTTGCCCTAGCCAGCCGCTCCCCACCGCCACATGGTGACCTCTCTCATCGTCCGACTCGTTGCGTGGTCGGTGCGCCGCCCCGTCTGGGTCGTCGTCCTGTCGCTCGTCATCGCCGCCTTCAGCGGCGTCTACGTCGCGCAGCATTTCAAGATCAACACCGACATCAGCAAGCTCGTCGATGCGGAACCGCAATGGGCCGCGCTCAGCCAGGCCGTCGACAAGGCGTTCCCGCAACGCAACGGCACGATCCTCGCGGTCGTCGAGGCGCCCGCGCCGGAATTCGCGACTGCCGCCGCGCATGCGCTGGCCGAAGCGCTGCGGAAGGATGCCGCCGCCGGCCGCATCGGCCCGGTCGCGGAACCGGGCGGCGGGCCGTTCTTCGAGCACAACGGGCTGCTGTTCCTGTCGCCGCAGGAAGTCTCCGATACGACCGCCCAGCTCGCGAGCGCGCGCCCGCTCGTCAACGAACTCGCGAAGAACCCGAGCCTCACCGGGCTCGCCACCACGCTGTCCACCACGCTCGGCCAGCCGCTCCTGACCGGCCAGGTGAAGCTGCCCGCGATGGCGAAGCTGCTCGCGCGCAGCGCCGCGACGGTCGACGACGTGCTGGCCGGCAAGCCGGCCGCGTTCTCGTGGCGCGCGCTGGTCGACAACGATGCCGCGCGGCAGCCCGCGCGCGCGTTCGTCACCGTGCAGCCGGTGGTCAACTACGGCGCGCTGAAGGCCGGCGCGGCAACGAGCCAGGTGATCCGCGACGCGGCCCGGTCGCTCGATCTCGACAAGCGCTACGGCGCGGCCGTGCGCCTGACCGGCGAACAGCCGCTCGCCGACGACGAATTCGCGTCGGTCGAAGACGGCGCCGCGCTCAACGGCGTGCTCACGCTGCTCGCCGTACTCGTGATCCTGTGGCTCGCGCTGCGCTCGAAGCGGATGATCGGCTCGGTGCTCGTCACGCTGTTCGTCGGCCTCGTCGTGACGGCCGCGCTCGGCCTCGCGATGGTTGGCTCGCTGAACATGATCTCGGTCGCGTTCATGGTGCTGTTCGTCGGCCTCGGCGTCGATTTCTCGATCCAGTACGGCGTGAAGTACCGCGAGGAACGCTTCCGCGATCAACGCATCGATCACGCGCTGATCGGCGCCGCGCACTCGATGGGCATGCCGCTCGCGCTGGCCACCACAGCGGTCGCGGCGAGCTTCTTCTCGTTCATTCCCACGGCCTATCGCGGCGTGTCCGAGCTCGGCCTGATCGCGGGCGTCGGGATGTTCGTCGCGCTGCTGACCACGCTCACGCTGCTGCCCGCGCTGCTGCGCCTGTTCGCGCCGCCGGGCGAATCGAAGACGCCGGGCTTCCCGTGGCTCGCGCCGGTCGACGATTATCTCGATCGCCATCGCAAGCCGATCCTGATCGGCACGCTGGCGGTCGTGATCGGCGCGCTGCCGCTGCTCGCGTTCCTGCATTTCGACTTCAACCCGCTGCACCTGAAGGATCCGAACAGCGAATCGATGGCGACGCTGCTCGCGCTCAAGGATTCGCCGGAAGCCGCCGTCAACGACGTCACGCTGCTCGCGCCGTCGCTTGCCGAAGCCGACGCGGCCGCGAAGCGCCTCGACGCGCTGCCCGAAGTGGGCCGCACGACCACGCTGTCGACCTTCATCCCCGCCGACCAGCCGGCCAAGCGCGCGGCGATCGCCGCGGCCGCGAGCGAGCTGCTGCCCGCACTGACGCAGCCGGCCGCGCCGCCCGCGACCGACGCGCAGCGCGTGGCCGCGCTCAAGCGCGTGTCGGACCTGTTGAGCTATGCGGCCGAAGATCACCCGGGCCCGGGCGCGGCCGCCGCGCAGCACCTGTCCGCGTCGCTCGCGAAGCTCGCCGCCGCCGACAGCGCGACGCGCGACCGTGCCGAACGGGCGTTCTCCGATACGCTGCGCATCGCGCTGAACCAGCTCGCCGCGCTGCTGCAGCCGCAGGACATCACGCGCGAATCGCTGCCGCCGCAGGTCGTGCGCGACTGGGTCGCGCCGGACGGCCATGCGCTCGTGCAGATCTCGCCGAAGGTGCCGAAGGGCGTCGACCCGAACGACGACACGATGCTGCGCCGTTTCGCGAAGGCCGTGAAGGCCGCGGAGCCGGGCGCGACCGGCGGGCCGATCTCGATCCTGCATTCGGCCGACACGATCATCAACGCGTTCCTGCATGCGGCGCTGTGGTCGATCATCTCGATCACGATCCTGCTGTGGGTCACGCTGCGCCGCTTCGGCGACGTGCTGCGCACGCTGGTGCCGCTGCTCGTGTCGGGCATCGTGACACTCGAGATGTGCGTCGTGCTCGGCATGTCGCTGAACTTCGCGAACATCATCGCGCTGCCGCTGATGCTCGGCGTCGGCGTCGCGTTCAAGGTGTATTTCGTGATGGCGTGGCGCGCGGGGCAGACGGGGCTGCTGCATTCGAGCCTCACGCACGCCGTGCTGTTCAGCGCCGCGACGACGGCGACCGCCTTCGGCAGCCTGTGGCTGTCGCACCATCCGGGCACGTCGAGCATGGGCAAGCTGCTCGCGCTGGCCCTGACCTGCACGCTGATCGGTGCCGTGGTGTTCCAGCCCGTCCTGATGGGCAAACCGCGCGTCAAGCGCGCCAAGAACCAATCGCAAGGAATCAATGAATAAGGTGCGAATCATTGCGGCGACCGTCGCCGCCAGCGCGATGCTGACCGGCTGCGCGACGGGACCGAACCGCAATCCCAACGACCCGCTCGAGCCGATGAACCGGGCGATGTACAAGTTCAACGACACGGTCGACACGAACATCGCCCAGCCGATCGCGAAGGGTTACCAGAAAGTCACGCCGACGCCGGTGCGCACCGCGATCAGCAACTTCTTCTCGAACCTCGGCGATCTCGGCAACATGGCGAACAACCTGCTGCAGTTGCGCATCACCGATGCGACGCAGGATCTGATGCGCGTGGCGATGAACTCGCTGTTCGGCGTCGCCGGCCTGATCGACATCGCGACGCCGGCCGGGCTGCCGAAGCATCACCAGGATTTCGGGCTGACGATGGCGCGCTGGGGCATGCCGTCCGGCCCGTACCTCGTGCTGCCGGTGTTCGGGCCGAGCACGATCCGCGACGGCGTCGGCCGCGCGGTGGACGTGCGCTTCAACCTGCTGAACTACATCGAGCCGGCCGCGCGCAATCCGATGTACATCGCGCAGTTCATCAGCGCGCGCTCGGACCTGCTCGGCGCGACCGACCTGCTGAAGCAGGCCGCGCTCGATCCGTATTCGTTCGTGCGCGACGCGTACCTGCAGCAGCGCAAGTCGCTCACGTATCGCGGCCAGTCGGCATCGGCCGCGGCGCCGAACTACAACGAGCCGGGCGAAGCGGGCGCCGTGCCGGCCGCGACGCCGGGCGTGCCGGGGCTGCCGAACTACGAGGATCCGGGCGATGCGGGCGGCACATCGGGTGCCACGCCGAACAACGCGCCGGCGGCACCTGGATTGCCGCAGTACGACGATCCCGGCGCGGACAGTGCGATGCCGGCGAGTACGCCTGCTGCGGCACCGGCGGCGGCATCGTCGGGCGCCACCGCGGCGCCGGCCGCCAACGGCGCGCCGATCGCGCCGGCGATGCCGACGCTGCCCGCGAGCGGTCCGGCCGCGCAGTAACGCCGCAACGGCGGCCGCGCACAAACGAAGAGCGCTGCGTGATGCAGCGCTCTTTTTTTTCACACCGGGCCTGGCAACCTAGCATTCCCCAACGTCGCCCAGCCCATAAGTACAAGCAAACGGGTCGTACCATTTATTGTTTTTATAAAACAGCGTTACTGCATCGCCTCTGGTGAAGATAAATGTAGCAACGCCACTTGAAGATAGATCCCACTTCCCCGAACTGCCGTCATCGAATTTCAAAGTTCCCGCCGCATAACACGAAGAATACCGTTCGTGAGAAAACATATATCCCTCGACCGGATATGCCCTCGTGAAGAAATTCCTGATCTGCCTGACCGTGGGTCGAAATCTCTTACAGACCTCCAACGCATCAGCCTCTCTGCTCTTCCCGGATTCGAGAATCTCGATATCCCTCACCCCTCTCGCCTGCGACGAGGAACAGAACAAGAAAATACATACAAGAAAAAAATACCTACACATCAATCCCATTTTGCAGTTCCCGCTTCAGTTTCCCTCTTGTACGACACCTCAGGATGCCTGTATATCTCGGAAAAAGATATTCCCAATGTTTCGCAAAGCTCCTTTACGAGCCACCTCAATGAATCATTTTGCCTGTCATTTACCACTTCGTATATTTTCGTTTCTCTATCCATTCGACCGACGATTTCTATCCCAATAGAGTCCGCATTTCCCGGATACCTATCCGGAAAACCCTTCCCATACTCCACCCCCGATAATTTTGCATATTTCCCTGCCATGCCAGACACCCTTTTAAATTCGGATGGACTACACTTTCTTTCCATAAGACACCGAGATTTGAGCAACCCGACATGGTTGGTTCTCTTGTACACTGAAGCGGTTTGATATATGGCTCCACTCTTGTCTATCAGGAAGTGCGCTCCATTTGCCCCACTTGCTGCATAGCTATTAAACGTACTATCAGCCGTGGTCCCGTCAGTTTGGTGAACAACGATTCCATTCACCTTTGCCATCGCGCTTCGCTCAATTGTCGAAAAAATCCTGACCTCGATGCGCTCCGCATCGACATGGCCTTGTTTTGAAATAAACAGCATTGCGCCCCCTGTCGTTAAATAGTCATGTTGGCCTTGATGTCGTAGCCCATGCTCACCGTTCCGCCATTTCCTCCCCGCGAGTTCTGAACCAGATATTCCTGTCTCACTTGGGAGAAGGATAGTCGAACCGCCTCGCGCGGAATTCTCATATTGGTGGTACTAACCTGACTAACCTTGGTAACAAGTACGTCCTCCATCGTGACCCTGAGGTATCCGAGCGGCGTACCGCCGGCTTTGCGCATAACCAGCACCGCACGCTCAATATGCCTTCCTGTCAGGCAGCACTGGATAAGATTCGGTGTGGCACGGTCGATGTAGTGCTCGAAAGTCAGGTCGTCGACGATACTTCTGCCTGCTCCGCCACCACTTCCCATATGCATATTGGATTGCTGACTCACCGACCAATCCCACGTCAGCACTTCAATTTCATTCGAGTGATCTGCATCGAGCGATTCGCCCGCTATGCCCGCCAGCTTCAAGAAAATGTCTTGCGCCATTCGCCTCTCTCGCTCGGTAAATAAGAAAACCAAATCAATTCGAACGATGAAAGATGGGGCCCGACGCGTCAATCAGACAAAATCGAAAAGCAGGATCCAATTGCGTCGACGCACAGCCCACCGGAATGAGTCCGTGGGCACGCGCTTATACCGGGATGAACCTGGAGCAAAGGAAGCTCACCGGGGTATTGACTGCCGATGAGCGACGGGATATCGGATGGTTGAGCGCCGACGGGTTACACAATGGCAAATAGTGCCCACCATACCGACGCACAAGCGCGAACACACTCTGCGTACGATGCCCGCGCGATTCCCGTTCGAGATTCGGGAATCTCATACGGACGGCTGTTCCGGAGACACCCACTCCGCTGCGGCTGCCATGCCGGTGCAGGCGCGCGCCGACTTCATGCGCTCGCGGCTGCGGCGCGGCAACGACAGCGCGTCGGTTCCGCGCGATCGAATGGGGAAGAAAGAAGTAAAGCGCGGCGAACGCCGCTCAGACGATCCGCATCGCGCCTGCCCGCTCGAACGCGTGGCGCGCCTGGATCAGCGTCGTGCGCGCCGCGCGCGCGTCGCTGGCGACCTGCAGCAAGGGGCCGAGCTGCGACGGCTGCTTCAGCAGTTCGCGCAGGATCGGCAGGATCGCCGTGCTGCCGTCGTCGCGCAGGCCGGCCGTCGCCGCACGCGGCAGCGTGCGCCACGCCGGATCGACGATCGCGCGGCACACCGCGAACGGCACGCCGCGCGCGGCCGCGAACGCGGCGGCGATGTGCGACTCCATGTCGACGGCCAGTGCACCCTTCGCATGATGCAGCGACGCCTTGTCCTGTTCGCTGACGACCGGCGCACCGACGGCCGCGATCGTGCCGCGCGTGACGCGCGCCCACACCGGCGTGTCGTGCAGCGCGGCGACGAGCCGCGTGCTCCAGCCCGCATCGGTCTCCACGCGGCCGAACGGCCCGTCGATCGCGTTCGCGATCACGAGCGCGCCGGGCGTCAGGTCGGGCGCGAGCCCTCCCGCCGTGCCGAAGCTCACGATGCCCGCGCAACCGCGCGCGGTCGCTTCGGTCAGCGCGCGCTCGAGCCGGTCGGCCCGCGCGGCGAACACGGCCTCGACGCCTTCACCGCGCGCGATGCGCGCCTCGAACGCCATCCCGGTAACCGCGATGACGGGCAACGTGCCATTGTGCTGCGTCGTCGGCACGCGTTACATCCCGACCGTCACGCGCGTCGCATTGGCGCGCTTCAGGTTGCGGTAGCGCGCGAGCGCCCACAGCGGGAAGAACTTGCGATAGCCGTGGTAGCGCAGGTAGAACACGCGCGGGAAGCCCGTCGCCGTGAAGCGCGTCTCGTCCCACAGGCCCTCTTCGTTCTGCTGGGCAACCAGGTAGTCGACGCCGCGCGCAACGGCCGGGTTGTTCACTTCGCCGGCCGCCATCAGGCCGAGCAGCGCCCAGGCCGTCTGCGACGCCGTGCTCGGCGCCTGCTCGTAGCCGCGGTAGTTCAGCTTGTAGCTGTCGCCGTCCTCGCCCCAGCCGCCGTCCTTGTTCTGGATCGACAGCAGCCACTGCGCCCCGCGCTTCATGCGCGGATCGTCCGGCGTCAGGCCGGCCGCGTTCAGCGAGCACAGTGCGGTCCACGTGCCGTACACGTAGTTCATCCCCCAGCGGCCGTACCAGCTACCGTCCGGCTCCTGCTCCTTGAGCATGTAGTCGAGCGCACGGCGCGCCGGCTCGCTGTTCAGCGGCGTCTCGCCGAGCTGCGCCAGCATCGACAGGCAGCGGCCCGACACGTCGGCCGTCGGCGGATCGAGCAGCGCGCCGTGATCGGAAAACGGGATGTTGTTCAGGTAGTACTGCGTGTTTTCCGGTTCGAACGCGCCCCAGCCGCCGTCGCTGCTTTGCATGCCGACGACCCATTCGCGCGCACGCGCCATCGATTCGCGATACGTGTCCGACTGCGTGAGCTTCTGCGCGCGATCCATCGCCATCACGACCACGGCCGTATCGTCGACGTCCGGGTAGTGCGCGTTCGCGTACTGGAACGCCCAGCCGCCGGGCCGCACGTTCGGGCGGCGCGAGATCCAGTCGCCGCGCACGTCGAGGATCTGCAGCGGACGCAGCCATTCGAGGCCGCGCAGCACGGCTGCCTGCGCACGCGCGTCGCCGGTCTCGAGCAACGCATGCGCGACGAGCGACGTGTCCCATACGGGCGACAGGCACGGCTGGCAATACGCTTCGTCGTCGTGCACGACGAGCAGCTTCTCGACCGACTTGCGCGCGAGCGCGCGGTTCGGATGATCTTCCGCGTAACCGAGCACGTCGTACATCATCACCGCGTTGGCCATCGCCGGATAGATCGCGCCGAGGCCGTCCTCGCCGTTCAGGCGCTCGTCGACGAACGACACGGCCTGACGGATCGCGCGTTCGCGCGTATAGCTCGGGAACAGGCCGTCGACCGCGCGCAACGCATGGTCGACCACGCGGAAGAACGCGAACCAGCCCGGGCTCTGGTGGCCCTGGCGCGGCAGCAGCCCGGCGTTGACGGGCGGGTCGATGAACAGCTCGTCAATGCGCACGCCGCGCGGGTTCTTCGCGAGCGGACGCTTCGCGTTCAGCACGAGCAGCGGCACGATCACGGTGCGCGCCCAGTACGACACCTTCGACAGGTGGAACGGGAACCACTGCGGCAGCAGCATGATCTCGACCGGCATCATCGGCACCGCGCGCCACGGGATCGCACCGTACAGCGCGAGCTGGATGCGCGTGAACACGTTCGACATCTCGGCGCCGCCCATCGCATGGATCGCGCGGCGCGCGCGCTGCATGTGCTCGGCATTCTCGTCGTCGCCGATCACCTTCAGCGCGAAATACGCCTTCACGCTCGCGCTGATGTTCGGCGCGCCGTCGGTGAACAGCGGCCAGCCGCCGTCGGCCTGCTGGATACGGCGCAGATACTTGCCGATCTTCTGTTCGAGCTCGAGGTTAGGCGTCTCGCCCAGATAGTGGACGAGCAGCACGTATTCGGCGGGAATCGTCGAATCCGCTTCGAGTTCGTAGACCCAGTGTCCGTCCGGTTGCTGCGCGGCGAGCAGCGCGTCGGTCGCACGCGCGACAGCCGCGTCGACGCCGGCCGGCACGGCGCCGGCGGACAAGGTAGCCATTTCGGTGAGATCGTTCATCGGTCCCTCTGTTTATTGCGTCTGGAGCACGTCCGCGGCCAGCTGGCCGGAACGGATCGCGCCCTCGATCGTGGCGGGCAAGCCGGTGGCAATCCAGTCGCCCGCGAGTACAAGATTGGTCCAGCGCGTACGCACGGCCGGACGTTTCATTTCCTGCGACGGCACCGCCGCAAAGCCCGCGCGCGGCTCGACGACGAGCTGCCACGCGGGAATGGCTTGCGGGTTCGCGCCGGTCACGCGCGCGACGTCTTCCCAGATGCGCCGCGCGAGCGTGTCGCGCGGCAAGTCGAGCCAGCGCCCCGCATCGCGGATCGTCGCCACGAGCTGGCCGTCGCCGGTACGCACCGCGTCGACGACGCCGTTGACGACGGTCGTCTGCAACGGATTGCCGGCCGACGATTCGACCGCGAAATACGCGGTCACGACCGCGCTGAACGTGTCGGGCGCGGTGAGTTCGGGCACGAGCGGCCGCGCGACCTCGGGCGGCACGGCCAGCACGACCGCGTCGCCCGGCGCGAGATCGATGCGCTCGCCGCCGACCGACACCGCGTCGACCGCATTGCCGTGCGCGCCGAATTCGAACGCATCGAGCCGCGAATTCAGGCGGATCTGCGCGCCGCCGTACTGCAGCATCCGCAGCGCCGGTTCGACGAACGCGCTGCCGAGCCCGCGGCGCGCGACGAGCGGACGGCAGCCGGGGCCGCCCGCGGCGAACGTGCCGCACAGCGCGGCGCGCGCGAGCTCGGCGCTCGCGTGGCGCGGCTCGATATTCAGCACCCCGAGGAAAAACGGTCGCAGCCAGCGATCCCACAGCACGCCGTCGCATCGCATCGTCTGCGCAAGCGAGCGGCCCGTGCGGGCGAACGCGAGCGGAGCCAGCGCGAGGTAGTCGAGCGGCGTCGTGCCCGGCGCGCGCGACGCGGCATCGAACAGCCACGACGGCCAACGGCCGTTGCCGAAGCGTAGCGTCCAGCGCTGCTGCGACGCGATGTCCATGACCGGGAATTCCGCCAGCGCGGGCCCCGCGAGCTGATCGGCCGCGCCGATCGCGCGCAGGTAGCGCTGCGTCGCCGGCTGCCCCGCAAAAACCGTGTGCAACCCGCTGTCGAGCGTCGTGTTCAGCGTCCCGTCGAACCACGAGCGGCAGCGGCCGCCCGCGTGCGCGTGCGCGTCGTGCAGCACGATGCGCCGCCCGCGACGTTGCAGCTCGACCGCGGCCGACAGGCCCGCGAGTCCTGCGCCGATCACGTGGACGGTTCTGGGCATCGCGTCGGTCGACTCAGAACAGCGCGTAGCGCGCGGCGATCATCAGCATGCGCGCCTTCGGCTTGCGCAGCGGTGCGCGCGGCGCGGCAAAGCCGCGTGCGATCGCGGCGTCGAGAATGCAGCGATACGCGCCCGACATGATGCGCGGCGCCTTCACCTGCGCACGCGGACAGGTGTCCATCACCGCGTCGGCCTGGCGGAAGTGCTCGAGCGCGCGCTCGACGAGCGTTGCACACACGCGCGGCAACGCCGGATCGCGCACGATCGTCGCCGGATCGGTGATCGCGATGCCTTCGCGCGCGAGCAGTTCGCGCGGCAGGTAGCAGCGGTTGATCGCCGCGTCGTCGTCGATGTCGCGCAGGATGTTCGTCAGTTGCAGCGCACGGCCGAGGTGGTGCGACAGCGTGATCCCTTCGGCTTCCGGCATCCCGAAAATCCTCACCGACAGCCGGCCGGCCGCGCTCGCCACGCGATCGCAGAAGAGGTCGAGCGTCGGCTCGTCGGGCGCGCAGATGTCTTCCACGGCGTCCATCGCCATCCCGTCGATCATCGCGTGGAAATCGGCGCGCTGCAGGTTGAACGCGCGGATCTCGCGATCGAGCGCGGCCAGGTGGCGCGGCGGGCGGCCGGCGAAGCATGCGTCGATGTCCGCGCGCCAGCGATCGAGGCCCGCGTTGCGCTCGGCGCGCGGCAGGTCGCTGTCGGCGATATCGTCGACCGCGCGGCAAAACGCGTAGACCTGGAACATCGCATCGCGCTGCGCGGCCGGCAGGATGCGCATCGCCAGATAGAAAGAACTGCCCGATGTGACGGCAGCGGCGTCGGTTTCTTGTTCGTCCACGACGGAATGGGAAACGGCCAAGACGAGCTCCACGGAGACACCCACGCGGGGCGATTGAAGAAGCCATGCCCGGCTGGGATGGTCAGGGCGTCGAATGCGAGCGAGATATGCGAACGATCGACGCAGACAGGCACAAATTACCGGCCGGAAGCCGGAATTGGCCGAAAGTATAGCAATCTTTGAAGGTCGATGGCGGACACGCGCCAGGTCTGGCGGGGTGTCGAGCGCCGCCGCGAGGGCGGTGCGGCCGGCCTTCGCGAAGGGATGCCGCGCGGCGCGTCAGCCGTAGACGATGTCGCGCTGCAGGTCGAGCGCGATGAGCCCCATTTCACGCGTGAGCTGCAGCATCGAGCGGCGCTCGAGGCGCGAGCCCATGAAGCTCGTCACGCGCCCGTCGGGCTCGGCGGTGAACTGGAACACCGCGCCGCCCGTGCCGAACCACGCGCCGGGCACGTCGGGCGATTCCTGCCAGTCGATCTGCTCGAACACGCGCGCGATGCCCGCGCGCACCAGTTCACCGGGGCCGATCGGCGGCGCGATGTCGCCCAAGTCGTCGAGCGAATAGGGGCCAGGTTTGTCCGGCTTCCGATAGAAGAGGTAGTCGACGTTCATGGGGTGCAATCGCAGGCAAACCGACAAATTAGCGCGCTTCGGCGCAAATTCAAATCAGATCAGGACGAAATGTGGCCTGTACGAGACAAATGGCCTGTATCGCGACGGCCGGTGCGAACCGGCGCTGGCTCGGGCCCGGCGTTCATGCCGGGCGGCGCGCGGCTTCGTCTAAGATGAACACCTTTCTCGAAAAAACACGGACACCATGGAGACGAACGACACCGCCACCCCTCAGTCCGATCATCCCGTTTTCGTGCTCGTGCACGGCGCATGGCATGGCGCGTGGTGCTATGCCCACGTGGCGGCCGCGCTCGCCGCGCGCGGCTACCTGTCGATCGCGCGCGACCTGCCCGCGCACGGCATCCATGCACGCTTTCCCGCGTCGTATCTCGCGCGGCCGCTCGACAAGGACGCGTTCGGCGCCGAGCCGTCGCCGGTCGCGAACACGACGCTCGACGACTACGCGACGCAGGTGATGCAGGCCGTCGACGACGCGTACGCGCTCGGCCGCGGCAAGGTCGTGCTGGTCGGGCACAGCATGGGCGGCCTCGCGATCACGGCGGCCGCCGAACGCGCGCCGGAGAAGATCGCGAAGATCGTCTATCTGGCGGCCTTCATGCCCGCGTCGGGCGTACCGGGCCTCGACTACGTGCGCGCGCCGGAAAACAACGGCGAGCTGCTCGGCCCGCTGATGCTCGCGAGCCCGCGCGTGGCCGGCGCGCTGCGCATCGATCCGCACAGCGGCGATGCCGCGTATCGCGAATTGATGAAGCGCGCGCTGTACGAAGACGTGCCGCAGGCCGACTTCGATGCGGTCGCGAACCTGATGAGTTGCGACGTGCCGGCCGCGCCGTTCGCGACCGCGATCCCGACGACTGCCACACGCTGGGGCGCGATCGACCGTCACTACGTCAAGTGCCTCGCCGATCGCGTGATCCTGCCCGCGCTGCAGCAGCGCTTCATCGACGAAGCCGACGCGTTCGCGCCCGGCAACCCGACCCACGTGCACCAGCTCGACAGCAGCCACTCGCCGTTCGTGTCGCAGCCGGCCGTGCTGGCCGGCGTGCTCGCCGACATCGCGAAAAGCTGAGCGGGGCGGGCGCGGTCAGTCGGCGTACGCGACCGACCGATCGCGCCCGAGCCGCTTCGCGCGATAGAGTGCGGCGTCGGCCTCGTTCACGAGCACGTCGCAGGTCGACGCGCCGGCTTTCGCGCACGCGCCGCCGACGCTCGCCGTGACCGGCACGCTGACGCCCTCGGCGTCGACCGGCACGCTGCCGATCGCCTCGCGCACCTTGTCGGCCACCCGCATCGCCTCGTCGAGATTCGTGCACGGCAGCAGCAGCGCGAATTCCTCGCCGCCGAAACGGCCGAACGTATCCTGCGCGCGCACGATCGACGCGACGCGGCGCGCCGTCTCGCGCAGCACGGCGTCGCCCACCGCATGCCCGAAGCGGTCGTTGATCGTCTTGAAGTGGTCGAGGTCGAACAGCAGCACCGACAGGTCGCCGCCGTAGCGCTGCCAGCGCGCGAATTCGTCACCGAGCCGCACCTCGAAAAAGCGCCGGTTCGCGATGCCGGTCAGCCCGTCGAGATTCGCGTGTTCGCGCAGCTTCGCGACCGCTTCCTCGCGCTCCCGTTGCATCACGCTCACATGTGTGACGTCCGAGATCGTCACGCATACGGCCTCGACGTCACGGCCGCGCGTGAGCGGCATGAACGTGCAGTCCTGCTGCATGTAGTCGACGCCGCCCGTGATCGGCCGGTCGTGCTCGAAGCGGAACAGGTAGGGCCGCTGCTCCCACGAGCTGAACGCGAAGCTGCCGAGCTGGAACACGCTCTCGAGCTTGCGCGACAGCCATGCGCGCGGCAGATCCGGAAAGCGGTCGAACAGGTTGCGGCCGATCACGTCGGCGGCGGGAATGCCGCTGTGGTCCTGCATGAAGCGATTCCACATCAGGACGGTCATCGAACGGTCGAGCACGAACAGGCCGAAGCCGACCCGCTCGATCACGAGGTCGCTCAGCGACGGGGCGGCGGCCGTCATAGCGCGGACAGCAACGCGTCGAGCGCGTCGCCCATCAGCCGGATCGAATCCTCGGCCATCAGCATCACGAAATGCGCGCGGAACGTGTGGTCCTCGAGCCCGAAGTTCACCTCGAGCAGCAGCGCGACGCTCCACCCCAGTTCGTTCGGCTGGAAGACGTCGTCGAACGACACGTTCGCGCCGAGCAGCCCCGGCGGAAAGAACACGGGCTTGCGGCCGAGTTCGTCGAGGATCGACGCGACGCAGGCGCCCATCAGCACGTTCGCGACGTCGAACACGAGCTCGTCCGGCGTCGCCATCCCGCCGTACACGCCGTCGCCGAACGTGCGGTCGACGACCGACATGAGCCGCGCGACACCCGCCGTGCGGCACAGCACGATCGCCTCGCCCTTGATGTCGGAACGGAAGCCCTGGCGCACGGCGGTCACGTTGTCGTGAATGCCTGTCATCTCGCGCAGCGCGTCGCTCGCGTCGGCCGCTTTCACGACGCGCACGCGCGGCACCGACAGCTCGATGAAATGTCCGAGCAGCAACGCCAGCCGCGCGGCGGCGCGGCCCATTGCAAGGTTGGCGATCTCCTGCAACGCGTCGCGTTGCTCCGCCGTGAACACCGATTCAGGCATACAACCCATACTCCTTGAGAATGGGCAGCAATGCCTCCGACGTCACGGGCTTGGCAACGAATGCGATCGCGCCCAATTCACGCACGCGTGCTTGCGCCTGCGGCTGGATATCGGCGGATACCACGATCACGAACGTGTTCAGATCTTCGTGGCGCAGTGTTTCCAGGACCTGATATCCGCTCATGTCGGGCATCGTCAGGTCCAGAAACATCACGGAAGCTTTGCCGTCACGATAGAGCGCCAAGGCCTCGCGACCATTCGCTGCATACGCGACGTCAACGTCCCAATCCCCCGGCAGCGCCTTTGTCAGCAGTTTGCGAGCGAGCAGCGAATCGTCGGCAATTACAATCGGCAAAGGCATGGGGCGATGCGGTATACGGAATGGTCTCTCTCGCGTTAACGACCGCGCGGCGCACTTCTTTAGGTGCCATGCGTTTCGGGCGCGGGCAACCGCCTTGCGGCCGCGCACGGGGCGCCGCGACGCAGGTGCGCGCGACGCACCGCGCGGCAATCGCCGGCGGGCGCATGTATCTGTCATAGGGAAAGCAAGGCGCGATTCTCGGAGTAAACCGGAGGCGATGCAACTCGCCATATTCACCATTTCGAACAGAATCGATCCGATCGCGCGCCATTCCGAAAACAGGCGCGACCATTTTCGAGATAAGCACGCAAAATTTTTCCTTGTGTACGTTTGCGCTGCCGGATTCGTCGCGTTTTCAATCTGACGGTTTACCTCTGTCACATACGACAGGATTGCGCCCGTACGGCGCCGCGCGGCGGGCCGCCGCAACTCGTTTATGATGGCAGACACCTCCGCTTCACCCGCTTTCCTCGATGACGTCCGAACGGCCTGCCGACTCCCGCGCTCCCGCCCCCGCTCCCGCCGATGACTGGCAGGACGACGGCAGCTACGCGTCCGGCGCGCCCGAGCACGATTTCGCGGTACGCCGCGTGACGCTGATCGTGCTGCTCGTCGCGGCGATCGTGCTGCCGTGCATCTACGTGGCGGTGATGGCGTACAACGACCTGAAGGCGCGCGAGGCCGCGGCGAGCGACGTGACGATGCGCACCGTGCGCGTCGCCGAGGAGCATGCGCTCAAGGTGTTCGACCTGAGCGAAACGCTCGATGCGCGCATCGTCGATCTCGTGCAGGACATGGACGACGCAGCCGTGCGCAGCAGGGAATCGGACATCCACGAAGCGCTGAACACCATCGGCGGCGGCTATCCGCAGGTGGCCGCCGTGTCGATCTTCGGCGCGAGCGGAATGCTGCTCGCCAACAGCCTGTACTATCCGGCGCCGTACGCGTCGATCGCGAACCGCGACGACTTCGCCGGCATCCGCGACGGCAAGGTCATCGAACACATCTCGCGGCTGATGATGGGGCCGCTCAAGCTCGAGAACATTCCCGTATTCAACACGGGCGTCGCGCGACGCCATAGCGACGGTTCGTTCGCCGGCATGGTGTCGATCGCACTGAAGTCGTCGTATTTCAACGCGTTCTACCGCGACCTGCTCGGCGGCGCGAGCACGCCGATGACGATGGCGCTCGCGCGCTCGGACGGCGCGGTGATCGCGTCGTATCCGCCGCCGCCGTCGCTCGCGCACACCGATCGCTCGGTCACGTTCGGCAATGCGCACAACGATCCGCGCGCGGGCGTCGTGCGCGTGCGCCACGACGGCGCGAGCAGCGAGATTGTCGCGTATCGCCAGGTCGGCAGCTACCCGGTCTTCGTGACCTGCGCATACCGCACGTCGGCGATCTGGCATGAATGGTACGAACACCTGAGCGTGCTGTTCATCTCGATGTTCGCGCCGTCGGTCGCGCTGTGGTCCGTGATCTGGCTGTCGCTCAAGCGGCTGAAGGCGGAAGAGGAGGCGTGGGACCGCTGGCAGGCCGAAGCGTCGATGCGGCGCTCGATCGAATCGGCGTACCGGCAGTCGCGCAAGATGCAGGCGCTCGGCAATCTCGTCGGCAGCGTCGCGCACGACTTCAACAACCTGCTGATGATCATCTCCAGCAACGTGCAGATCGCGCGGCGGCGCGGCGTCCAGCATCTCGACAAGGAGCTCGGCGCGATCGAACGCGCGCTGAAGAACGGGCAGTCGCTCACGCGCCAACTGCTCGGCGTCGCGCGCAAGCAGCCGCTGCACAACGAGACGATCGACATCGGGCAATGGCTCGGCACGTGCCGCGAACTGCTGAAGACGTCGCTGGGGTCGAAGTCGTCGCTGGTCGTCGCGATCGAGCCGGGCGTCTGGCCGATTCGCGTCGACGTCGCGGAGCTCGAGCTCGCGGTGATCAACCTCGCGGTCAATGCGCGCGATGCGATGGCGACCGGCGGACGCTTCACGGTCGGTGCGCGCAACGTCACGCTGCGCCGCGAGGACGGCTTCCCGCTGACGGGCGAGTTCGTGCAGATCTCGCTCGACGACACGGGTTCGGGCATGGCGCCCGACGTGCTCGCCCGCGCATTCGAACCGCTGTTCACGACGAAGGCGCAGGGAATGGGGACGGGGCTCGGCCTGCCGCAGGTATTCGCGTTCTGCGAACGCTCGGGCGGCCTCGCGACGATCGACAGCGCGGTCGGCGCGGGTACGTCGGTGCGTCTGTACCTGCCGCGCGCGCGCGCCGAGGACGTCGTCGCACGGCCGGCGGCCGGCGCGCACGATGCGGGGAACGGCACGCTCGCCGGCCTGCACGTGCTGCTCGTCGAGGACAACGGCGAAGTCGCGGCCGGCACCGAAGCGCTGCTGTCGCTGCTCGGTCATCGCGTGACCTATGCGCCCACCGCCGACGACGCGTTGCGCCTGATCGAGGGCGCCGCGGCGAACGACGCGTTCGACCTCGTGATTTCGGACATCCACATGCCGGGCCGCATGAACGGCATCGATCTGGCCGAAGCGGTCGAGAAGCGACCGGGGAAGCTGCCGGTGATTCTCGTCACGGGCTATGCGGAGGAGCTCGACCGCACGCGCACCGTCAACGTCCGCGTGCTGTCGAAGCCGTTCGATATCGCGCTGCTCGACGAGATCCTGCTGGGCATCCGCGAAGCGCGCGACGCACGACACGCCGGCGCGTGACCGGCCACGTGCGGGCCGGCGCCGGCGCGACTGCGTGAACCGGCGCGGCGGCGATCAGGCCAACGACGTCACGCCGATTTCAGCAGGCGCACCCAGCCCGCGTAGCGATCGACGAAGCCCTGCAGGAACTTGCGCGTGTCCTCGCTGACGATCTGCCCCTGGTCGTCGATGCGCGCCGGGTCGTGCTTGATGAACATCTCGGGCTGACCGAGCGTCTTCACGTCGAGGTACGCGAGCACGTTGCGCAGGTGCTGCTGCGCGAGTGCGGTGCCCGTCGCGCCCGGCGACGTGCCGAGCACCGCGCCCGGCTTGCCCGACCACGAATTGGAACCCCACGGGCGCGAGCCCCAGTCGAGCGCATTCTTCAGCACGCCCGGAATCGACCGGTTGTACTCGGGCGTGACGAACAGCAACGCGTCGGCGGCTTCGATCGACTGCTTGAAGCGCTTCGCGACTTCCGGGAAATTCGCGTCGTAGTCCTGGCTGTACAGCGGCAGCTCGCCGATCTCGACGAACTCGAACGAAAAATCGGCGGGGGCGAGCGAGATCACGGCGTGCGCGAGCGCACGGTTCGTCGAAGCGCTGCGCAGGCTGCCGACGACGACCGCAATTCGATAGGACATGGCATTCTCCTTCCGGTAAGTGAGGAATCGGAGCGATTGCTTCCGAATGGGCGACAAAGGTCTGTTTATAGGCAAGCCAGCCCGCGAGCCGTCCGACGGGGCCATCCGGCCGACTTTCCACAAGGTTTTCCACAGAAATTGTGGATAACTCGACCGTTATGTTCCGACGTTACAGTTTGCCCGCCGCGCGGCGCCTTCGACGTGCGAGACGAGGGTTCGGCAAGCATAGCGCAGCGCGGCGGCCGGCTTCATGAAATCGCGACGGAACATGGCGTTGCAGGGCGGCACCGCAACCAGTAAGCTGCTCGCACCGCGATGCGCCCGTTCCGTGACGCATGCGCGATCGCTTCGAAACACGACAACCCACACATGCCGTCCGCATACGACGACCCCGCCTATCTCGCACAACTGCGGCACGATCTGCTGCGCTTCGCACGACTCCAGCTTCGCGATGCCGACGCGGCCGAAGACGCCGTGCAGGAAGCGCTGGCCGCCGCGTGGTCGCATGCCGGCGAGTTCGCGGGGCTATCGGCCCACAAGACGTGGGTGTTCGCCATCCTGCGCAACAAGCTGATCGACGTGCTGCGCGCGCGGCAGCGGATGGTGAGCCTGACCGCGCTCGATGCGGAGCTCGACGGCGAATCCGTGCTCGATCGCGAACTGTTCAAGGACAACGGGCACTGGGCCGCGCATGCGAAACCGCGACCGTGGCCGAAACCCGAGACGCTGTTGCAGCAACAGCAGTTCTGGATGCTGTTCCAGGTGTGCCTCGACCATCTGCCGGAGCAGATCGGACGCGTGTTCATGATGCGCGAATTTCTCGACGTCGAGATTCCGGACATCTGCAGCGAATTGACGCTGACGACGAATCATTGCAGCGTGCTGCTGTACCGTGCACGCACGCGCCTGCGAACCTGCCTGAGCGAAAAAGGACTGACGACCGAAGATGCTGCCGGGGAAATGTACTGACGTGACACGACTGCTGTCGGATGCGCTCGACCGGCCTCTGACACTGCACGAGCGCCTGCAGGTGCGTGTGCATCTGCCGACCTGCAGCGGATGCCGCGCCTATCGCGGGCAGATCGCGCTGTTGCGGACGGCCGCGAAAGCGGCCGCGGGGCGGGAGCCGGATGATGATGACGGGCCGTCCGGTGGCGGCTAGGGCGTGTTCACGCCCGAGGCGCCGCGATGTCGGCGTATCGTTCCGGTGACGGCTAGCAGGCGGCCTGGAGGTTGCGTCGGCCTGGATGCCGTTGCGCGTGCCGGGCTGGGCCGCATTGATGCAATAAGAAAAATACGCCGGACAAGAATTATTTGAACAACGCCTTCACCGACTCGGGCGGTCGACCGATAGCCGCCTTGCCGCGATACACGACGATGGGGCGCTGCAGCAGGATCGGATGAGCGACGATCGCCGCGTAGGCTTCGGCGTCGGTCAGATCAGCGCGGGCCAGATTCAGCGTCTTGTACGGCTCCTCACCGTCGCGCAGCATGTCGCGGACCGGCCGGCCGAGCTGCTGATGCATCGTTTCCAGTTCCTCGACGGTCGGCGGCGTCTTCAGATACTCGACGACGGTCAACGGCGTGCCGGCGGTATTCAGCGACTCGACCAACGCAAGCGTCTCGCGGGACTTCGAGCATCGGGGGTTGTGGTAGATCGTGATCATCATTCAAGCCTGGGTGGGGGAGCCCTGTATTGTAGCCACTCTGCATTGAGGGGCTTGGTGGCGTGGTTCAGCCGAGACCGGGGTGGCGTTCCTTTCGACAAGTGGCTGAGACGGTTTGGTTTAGCAACGCGCTGTGATGGAAGAGCGTGTCTCCGGTGTTCGAAAACGCTTCAAAGAGCCGTTGTTTATGCGCATAAAGCTAGAACATCTGGTGCGCAGGATTCGCGGACTGCAATTTGCCCAGCAATGTGTCGCACAGGTTATCTCCGATGGTGGGGGCGTGATGGCCCGGCGCGTCGAGTGGTTTATGCGCATAAAGCCAGCGATTTTTGGCCGAGGCGACGCGCGGCTCCGGGCGTGGACGTATGCGACACAAGGCGGCAGAGGGCGATCGCTGTATCAATCAGCCACTCAGCGCGACATCATCGGCGGCCTGCCTGGGGCAGGTTTATGCGCATAATGCCGGCGATTGTCGGGCGACGCACGGCTTGACTCGGGCCTTGGGCGATGCCGACACGAGACGGCACCGGGCGATCGCTGCAAACGACAGACCGTCCCGACACGACATCATGGGTCGCCTGATTCGGTGAGGTGTCGGCTGCGGCCCTTCATCGCGGATCATCGTTGCGTCTGGTTTATGCGCATAAACGCTGCGGGCCGACAGAATGTCACCCTGAGGCATGCCCGTTCACGGAGGCGACTCAGGGTCGCGCATTCGCCTCGGAGCGCGCAGATCGCTCGCTCGCAGATGCCCGACACGCACGCTCCCCACAGAGTTCATCGCTTCGCCCACTGCGGAGTTTATGCGCACAAACTCCCCGGCTCGCCGACAGTCCTATCCGCCCCGGAAAGGGCAGAGCAACGCGATATCCCCGTGACGAACAGGTGCCCGGCGATGTAGCGCGTGAAGACCATCCCACCACGCAGCCCATCACCCCTCTATCTCAGCTTCGCCACCTCCAACACACCGCCCCAACGAGCTCGCCATCTTCGCCACTTCGTTTATGCGCATAAACCGATCGTCCGAATGGCCAATGCGTCGTTGTCGACCGACAATTTCATTGAAATTCAAATATCGTCCTGTAGAATTCCAACGACCAAAACAGGAGTGAAAATTGGCCGCGGAAATTATTGCAGTCACTCAACAAAAAGGTGGCGTCGGCAAAAGCACGATTGCCATGCATCTCGGCGCCGCGTTCCATGAAAAAGGGAAGCGCGTCCTCGTCATCGATGCTGACCGTCAAAACACGCTGGTTCACTGGTCGAGCGCATCCGGCGACAGCGAAAACGGCATCCCGTTTCCGGTCGTCAATCTTGCCGAAGCCGACGGCCAGATCCATCGCGAGATCAAGAAGTTCATCAACGATTACGACATCATCGTCGTGGACTGCCCGCCGTCGATCACCGAGAAAGTCTCGGGTGTCGTCCTGCTGGCCGCATCGATTGCCGTGATCCCGACATCGTCGTCGCCGGCCGATTACTGGTCGAGCGTCGGGCTGGTCAAACTGATTCAGCAGGCGCAGGTGATGAACGAAGACCTCCGCGCGGTCTTCCTGCTGAACAAGACCGAAGAGAAACGCATGCTGACCCGCGAGCTCAAGCGTGCGCTCGAGGAACTCGGCTTTCCGTTGCTGAAGACGCAGATCCCGACTCGGGAAGCGTACAAGCAGGCGATGGCGCTCGGTCAGACCGTGCTGCAAATGAACGATCGTGGCGGCAAGCTGGCCGCCTCCGAAATTCGCGCATGTGCCGACGAAATCGTCGCCATGCTGCCCTGACTTTATGCGCACAAAGGAGTCACATGAAACCCTCCCAATTTGCCAAAGGATTCCAAGCGCGCCCGGATATCACGACGAGCGAGAAGCGCACGGCGCTCGATCGGCTCAATGCGATCGACGGCATCGTCAAGTCCGAGACGCCGCCCCCGGCGTCGACCAAATCCACGAAGAAGGACATCGCACCGCCGCCTGCTCCGGAATTCACGATCGACCCGTCGATCGACGAATCGCAGCAATATCGCGCGTGGCGTCTCGAGAATCGCTATGCCCCGGGGCAGGTGATCGAGTTGCCGTTGAAGGCGATCAAACATAGCCCGTTCAACCCGCGGCACTTCTATCTGAAATCGTCGATTGCCGAACTCGCGGTGAACCTTGCGAAGCAAGGGCAGCAGCAAGCGATCCACGTGATTCCGGATTACGACAACCCGGGCACGTATTTCGTCAGCGATGGTGGCCGCCGCGTGCGGGCGCTGAAGGAAGCGAACAAGGAGTCGGTCAAGGCGATCGTGATCGACGTGCCGATCGGCATCCAGAGCTACAAGCTCGGCTATGACCTCAACGTTCAGCGCGATTCGCAGACGGTGTTCGACAATGCCGTCGTGTGGCGCCGCTTCCTCGACGACAAGCATTTCCAGAGCCAGAAAGAACTCGCCGAGCATCTCGGCCTCGACGAATCGACGGTGGCCGTCGCACTGTCGATCGGCAAATTGCCGGAAGCGATCATGCAGGAAATGGTCGCGCGCCCCGATCGCTTCGGATCGAACATGGCGTATCAGGTCGGCCGCTATCACAACGCGCGCGGCACCGAGGCGACGCTGCGGCTGATCAACAAGATCGTGTCGGACGACCTCAGCACGCGCCAGGTGTCGGACATCGTCAAGGGCCGCGTCGCGGCACAGGAGACGCCGAAGGCCGCGGGCCGTCAGCGCTACGCGCAGCGTCTCGAGATCAAGCTCGGCGGCAAGTCGGTCGGCGATCTGAAATCGTATGGCGAAGACCGCATCGAACTGCGCCTGCGCGGCCTGCCGAAGGACAAGCGCGACGCGATCCTCGAGCAACTCGAGCGGATGCTGTTGTCGGAGTAATGGAAGCGGCCGGCAGGGCCTGACAAGGGCGCCGGTCCCGCCCGACCAATGGATGGGACCGGCGGCGGCCCGTCAGCGGGCCTGAGCAGGCCTCAAGCGGCCCGCGACTGGTTCAGCGTGAACGACAGCAGATCGCCGTCCGTCGGCTCGCCCCAGGTCTTCTGGGCCAGCCAGTCGAAAAAGGCCGTCTCGGCCAGCTTGGAATCGAGGCCGCGCTTGCGCCAGTCGTCGCGCAGATGCGAGCCCATCGTCGGCAATGCCTCGGATTCGAACGACTCACGCGCCACTTCGCGCTCCGCGTCGCCCTGCTCCTCGTACAGCACCTTCGCTTCCTTGCGGCGGAACGCCGCGAACTCGCTCAGCAGGCGAGCCTTCAGATCGTCCGGCTGCGCAGCCGCAGCCTTCGCGGACGGCGTGCCGGCAGGCAGCGCGTCGACCGACTCGACCGGCGGCGCATAACCCTTCTTCAGCGCGTCCTTGAACAGCGCCGGCGCGCTGCGCACCGGCGGCAGCGTCGTGCTGCGCATCCGCTGCTCGGTCATCTGCAATGCGGCGCGAATCCGGTTTTCCTCGCTGTCCGCATAGAGTGTTTGTGCTTCCTTCAGCGGGATCCCGAGTTTCACCATCCGGTCGACCAGCGTGCTGTCGAACACGTTCGGGTGTTCGTCGAGCGCGAGCATCGGCTGCTTGCGTTCGGTCACGCGAAACTGGATCTCGGCCACCCGACGCCCTTCGCGGTGCTCGATCAGTTCGACGAAGATGTTGGTGACCGCATTGACTTCCGCGATCGCGGGACGCAGGTAGTCGCGCTTGAAGTACTTGTACTCGCGCTTCGCTTCGTCGCCGGCTTCCGTGTCGGGCGTGCCCGACAGAATCGGCCGCCACCATTCCCACGGCTCGCGCATCGTCAAATGGCTCGGGTTCGTCAGGTAGCGCACGCAGATCTCGTACAGCGCGAGCCCCGCGCTGCTGCGTAGCTGGCTCTGGAACTGCAGGCTCAGGCGCGCATACTGGACCGGGTCGAGCAGCTTCTTCTTGATCTTCGGCGCGAACGAGAATTCGACCCATACGCGGCGGGTGGTCGGATCCTCGAGAATTTCCGCATCGGCAATCAGCGTGGAGATCCCCCACTTGCGGCCCGGCTTCTGGCTCGACGTCCCCGTGCTCCATTCGACCTGCACCGACACCATGCGGCGCAGGTGTTCCTTCACCAATGCGGTGTCGTTCGAATCGAAAGCGGAGTTGGCAACGATGTCCGACAGCAGCGCGCGATACGTATCGCCCGAATCGTCGGCCTGCTGCGCGACGGCCAGCAGGACATTGAACAGCTTGCGAGTGAGGAGCGTGATCTTGCCGCTCTTCGGCTGAATGGCGATCGCCTCGACGGCCTTTCGCAATTCGGCTGAACTGGCACTCACCACATCCACATCGGTTTTCTTGGCGCGCTTCGTCGTGGCCATACGTCGGGTCGGAGGAGAAGTTTCCCGGAAGGATAGCGCCTGCGGTGATGTGCGTCCAGAACGACATGCTCACCATAGCCGGTGAAGCGCGCCGGCAAAACGGCACTCACCCGAACCCCTCCCGAAAACGCTCACCGGTCGGCCAGGGCGGCGTTCCGGACTCTTCCAGACGTGCCGCGGCATGCGCCGATTCACAGAATTTCCCCTGTGCGCGACACGTGCGGAATTGGCTCCCGTATCGGCTCACCTTTCGATTTGTCGTAATTTTGCGACTGCGCAGCCGAGAGTTCGACACAGGCTTGCGACTGCACCTCACCGCCCGTCCGCGACTGAAGCACACCGGCCTGTATGCATGTACAGGCATGGCTCGCGAGGAAGTCGATTCGGCTCCGACATAGGGGAAAGCACCGCGGAAACCGGCACGCGCGGCCCGAACAACGCGTGATTGGCTGGCCCGGGCGCGCATTGTACAGCGCGCAAATCGTATCGGGTCCCGAAAATACTCACCTCGAGCACAGCAGGTCGATTCGTCCGGATACCGATAAATGCCCGACGGACGCGGGACCGAGCGCCAACGACTCCCGAAAACGCTCACCTTACCAATCAAATGCGGCACTGCGGCGGGCACGGAAATGGCTCCCGAAAAACCTCACCGTAACCGGCCCGGTATCAAAAACTTCAATTTCTTCCGATACTTATGCACAGAAGGCATTTGGCTGTGCATCGCCGCGATCTCCCGGAAAGCCTCACCTTTCGGCTGGAATCCTTCATACGACGACCGTAGGCCCTCCCCCGAAAAATCTCACCTGTGCCAAAAAGTGGCACAGCAAAAACGAGATTTCTTCCAGTCCTGGCGGGCTTTTCGGCGAATTCGACCGGTCCCTGGTCCTGAAAAGCCTCACCTTTGCCCATTTTTCGAGCAGATATCTCTCCCGGAAAATCTCACCTTTCAGCCAGGCCACAGCCTGTGATCCATGCCCCGAAAAAGCTCACCTTGCGCGCAAAGGGGCAGGAAGACCCGGATTTCCCTCCCGAAAAACCTCACCTTTGGGGCATCACAGGCACCGGAGAGCACTTTTGCTGTGCAAAATGGCGTCCGCTTCCCGGAAATCCTCACAGCAAATTCCCGCGAGGTCCCGTGAAATCTCACCTTTCATCCAATCTGCCCAAAAAATGGGCAAAATCGGGGCGCGAAACAGGTCCCGCAAATTCTCACCTATGTCTGCACAGGCAGAAAACTGTGCGGTCAGGCGCAGTGCGGGTTCCATGGCTGTATGACCCCGAAAACCCTCACCTTTGGGAAAACTCGTGTTTTACTGTGATCCCGAATCCGCTCACGACCCTTCCTGCAACGGCTCACGCAGCTCCCCGAACCCCATCACGTCAGCTCCCGCAGAAGATCACCTTGGCTCCCGTAAAACTTCACCTTGTCGGCCGGAAAGCCTTGTGCCACAAGGCTGTGCCGTGGCGTTAACGTTTTTAACTAAGGGTTCAAGGGTGTTTACTTCTAATACTCTCAAGACATCGGTTGACGAGTTTTCCACAGATACCCCGACCCCTGAACACCCACGGGCCATCGGATCCGATGTCATGTGAAACAAATACCAAAGTTCGGGGTCCGCTGAAAAACGCTTGCCGAACAAAGACTTGGATGATTTTCTTCGCTTTGTTTCACGGAATCCGAGGCCACCTTCGGCCAAACGCGTTCGCAGCGCTGATTTCGGTGCAAAACGACGTAAATTCACAACGGACCGTCGAAATAAGTATCAAAAAATACGTGTTTCGTTATGATTGCAACACTTCATTGCCTGCGAGTGTTGTCATGACCCTGGACGAAATGCGTCAAGTCATTCGGGAAGAACTGGAATCGCTGCGCGCAAGCGGTGCACGGCGTCAGGAATTGTCGCTGCATGCGTGCAAGCGCCTGTTTTTCGATCTCGGCATCCGGCCGTCGGCCGCCAACGTGCGCGATCTCACCCAGACCGGCAGCGCCAGCGACATCCCGAAAGACATCGATCACTTTTGGGAGCGCATCCGTTCCGCCTCCAAGATCAGGCTCGACGGCGCGGCGATCCCGAAGGCCGTCGAGGAAAAGGCCGGCGCATTGCTGGGCGCACTTTATGAAGAGGCGTTGAAAGCGGCGCGCGACAGCCTCGACGGCGACCGCGAGCAGGTTCGCGCCGATGTGGCCGCGGCCGAACAGCGGTTGCGTGACGCAACCGTCCGCCAGGAAACGCTTGAAGAAGCGCTCGCGCGCGGCGAAGCGAGAAACGAGCAATTGCAGGCGCGGGTGACCGAACTCGAGGTCCAGCTTGCGTCGCAGACCACGCACGGTTCGGCAAGCGAAGCAACGTTGCTCACCACAGTCGCCCGACTGGAAAAGGAACTGGCCGCGGCTGCCGGCCGCCTCGATGCCGAACAGGCCCAGAATGCCGCGTTGCGCGACCGCATCGATGCGTTGCAAGCCGAATTGCAGCAGCGCACCGAGCACTATGCGCAGCAAATCAAGGATGCGGTGGCCGAAGCCGAACGCCGCGTCAAGCCGATGCTGGTCGAACTGGACGCGTTGCGCAGCATGGCGTCGACCTACCAGAGCGGGTTGCGCGACGTTCAGCGCAAGGAGTTCGATTTCCTGCAGCAATTGAGCTCGGCCAAGGCGCGCGCCGACCGGCTCGAAGAACAGTTGCGTACCCAGAGCGACGAACTGGACCGCGCGATGCGCGACGCGAACGCGTTGCGCGCGAACCGCGGGATGAATCCGGAAATCGCCGCGCTGCTCCGGCGCCTAGCCGATGCCGGACAACTCGATGCGAACGCGTATGCCGCGATCGGCACCTCGCTGGATCACGAGATTCCGGCGCCGGCCCGGTGCCCGCATTGCGACGGCGAGCCGGAACTGTCACACGGTGACGACGGCTTTGAAGTCGCGTGCCCCGAATGCGAGCACGCTTCGGGCCCATGGCCGTCCCGTTTCGAAGCCGCCGCGCGTTTCGCGCAGACTTGACCCGGAAGCCGGCGACACCGCACAGGTGAGAATATCCGGGAGACTTGAGGTGAGGTTTTTCGGGAGCTGTGAAATGGTGAGGCTGCGCCACGCAAGGCTGCTCACGGATCGTTTTGCGTGAGCAGCCGTTTCCCGATCAGTGAGTTTCGTCGCGGTCGGACGCGTCACCGTTGTCGTCGGCCAGCCCGTCGCGCCAGTTTTTCCATGCGCGATGCAGGCGATTCGACGAGATCGGCCGCATGAAGCCCAGCCATTTGCCGACCCGCTCGGGCGGGACGTCGTGCTCGAACAGTTCGGCCGCGTACGTATTGCGCAATGTTTGCGGGCTTGCGCGCGCGGTGCGTGACGACGTGAGCCCGGCCGATTCGACGATCGCGTCGATCGCGCGCAGCATCGTTGCCTTGTGCATCGGCCGCCCGGCATGCGACGCGGGGAACACGAGTTCTCCCGGAATCTCCTGGCGTTTGCGTTCGGTGAGCCAGGCTTCGAGCAATGCGATCGCGAACGAGGCGAGATGGGTTTCGCGCGCGTAATCGGGATGCGTCGACTCGATCCGCAGCGACGTGCCGCTCGTATTGATGCAACTAATCGTAAGCGCGCGCGCTTCCCCGGTTTTGATGCCGGCGCCGAGAAACGCGGCAACGAGCGCGCGGTCGCGACGCTCCTTCCAGTACGCGGCGCCCGATACGCCGATCGGCGAGAACAGATACGCGAGCAACGTCGCGCGTTCCGCCGGCGTGAGGAAGCCGGTCGGTTCGTTGTCGCGGGCCTTGCGCCAGTTCGCTTCGCCATCCTGAGCAATGAACCGGGCGGGATTGGTCGATGCGTATTCGGTGCGGCGGATATGGTCGAGCACACGCTCGATCAGCCTTAAATAGCGCATCCGCTGTGTCTTCTTGATCGGCAACTCGCCGACGAAGTTCGCGATGGTCGGCGTATCGACCGTCGCCAGATTCTTTTGATGCGCACGCATCCACGCGAGAAACGCGCCCCATTGCGCGCGATAGACATCGGCCGACGAGCGGCGATAGTCCTGCATCGCGAGCCACGCGTCGAACGCGGCTTCGGGCGAGACGACCCAGTCCGATGCGTCGCGGTCGAACAGATCCTTTTCTTCCACACGCGCGGCGGTGTCGGGAGAGGCGGGAAGGGACATGGTGTTAATTCCGTTAGTTGCGTATATCGTAGCCCTTTTCGCAACGTATCGGGCAGCACGCGGGTGAACCGGCCGCCATGCATCGCGGCCGGGGCTCGGCCATCAGTCGCCCCACGCCTTGGACGGGCGGTGAGCGCGCACGGGCCGCGCGGTGTCGTGTGTGGTTGCTGCGGCTTCGTACGCGAGAACGGCGAATGAAAAGACCGCGGGCAGCGCGTTCGAGCGCCCGAAGTCGATCGGATCGTCGGTTTCGGGAAACGTCATGTCGGACGGTCGTTCGAACAGTTGCCGCATGCCGGCGTCGTGCCGGCTCGCAAAGCCGAGATCGGCGAGCGCTTCGGCTTCGATCGCGTGCAGCAGGCGCCATGTCAGCGGTACGCGCTGACGGATGTAGCGCGCGGCGATATGGCGAACGATCAGTTCGAGGTCGTGCGCGGCAGCCTTGAAGCTGAGCGCGGCCAAATCTTGTTCTTCTGTCATTGCAGGCTCCTGTCGACCGGGGCGGGCGCCTCGGTGCGCCGGCTCCGGTCCATGCATGGCGGAATGTCCGTATACTGTACAAACATACAGTGTTTTCCGCAACTGGCCTGCGATCTGCCTTTTGGCCGACTATACGCGCCGTCAGCGATGGATCACGATCAACAAGGCCCGCGCTTCGGTCCTGCCGGGGTTGCGGATCGCATGCGGCTCGTCGGCCGGGTAGCGCGCGGTGTCGCCCGTCTTCAGGCGTCGGCTGGCCGCGGCGGCCTCGATTTCCATCGCGCCCTGCAGCACGGTGAGGTGCTCGCGCGTGCCGGGTTCGTGCGCGTTCGATACCAGTGCGCCGCCGCTTGGCAGCGTCAGCTCGTACCACTCGAACTTGCCGGCGAGGTCGATCGGGCCCCATACGCGCAACTGGTACCGGCCGTCGTGGCCGGCGAGCGTCGGAATGTCGTGCGGGCCGTCCACGCGGATCGTCTCGGGCGCCTTCGGCTGCGAGAACAGTTCATCGAGCGTGATGCCGAGCGCGTTCGTCAGCCGCCACGCGACCGCGATCGTCGGGTTGGCCTTGTCGCGTTCGATCTCGGAGAGCATCGATTTCGATACGCCGGCTGCGCGCGAGAGGTCGTCGAGCGTCAGCTTGCGCTCGTTGCGCAGCCGCTGGATCTGCTCGCCCACGCGCGGCGGGGTCGCGGCAGGCGGTTGCGGGGCGGCGCCGGCAGGCGTGCGCCGTGAACCGGGGGAACTTGCCATTTGGATTCCGTTCGCTTAGAGTTGTTCGATATTTCGAATTCTAGTTCGGAATATCGGATAAATGCGGTCAACCGAACGACCGACTATAACAGTAGCAGGCCGTTGCGCCGCCACGAGCGGTGCGCTGCGGAATGCGAAACCCTGTCAGGAGCTTTGCGATGCGTGATGCCTTTCTCGCCCAGGTGCGCGGGACGCTCGACCAGATCCGCGCGGACGGTTTTTACAAGACCGAGCGCGAGATCGCGAGTCCCCAGGCGGCAGCCGTGCGGCTCGCCGGCGGTGCCGGCGTGCTCAATTTCTGCGCGAACAACTATCTGGGCCTGGCGAACGATCCGCGCCTGGTCGACGCGGCGAAGGCCGGCCTCGACCAGGACGGTTTCGGCATGGCATCGGTGCGCTTCATCTGCGGCACGCAAACCGTGCACAAGCAACTGGAAAGCGCGCTGGCCGCGTTTCTCGGCACCGAGGACAGCATCCTCTATTCGAGCTGCTTCGACGCGAATGGCGGGCTGTTCGAGACGCTGCTCGACGAGAACGACGCGGTGATCAGCGACGAGCTGAACCACGCGAGCATCATCGACGGTATCCGCCTCTGCAAGGCGAAGCGTTTTCGCTACAAGAACAACGATCTTTCCGACCTCGAGGCGAAGCTGAAGGAAGCCGACGCCGCGGGCGCCCGCCACAAGCTGATCGCGACCGACGGCGTGTTCTCGATGGACGGCATCATCGCCGACCTGAAGGGCATCTGCGATCTCGCCGATCGATACGGCGCGCTCGTGATGGTCGACGATTCGCATGCGGTGGGCTTCATCGGCACGCATGGCCGCGGCACGCCCGAGCACTGCGGCGTCGAAGGCCGCGTCGACATCATCACGGGCACGCTCGGCAAGGCGCTCGGCGGGGCGTCGGGCGGCTATGTCGCCGCGCGTCGCGAGGTGATCGAGCTGCTACGCCAGCGCTCGCGTCCGTATCTGTTCTCGAACACGCTCACGCCGAGCATCGCCGCGGCGTCGCTGAAGGTGCTGGAACTGCTCGGCAGCGACGAAGGCGCGAAGCTGCGCGAGCGCGTGCGCGAGAACGGCGCGCGGTTCCGCAAGCAGATGACCGAAGCCGGCTTCACGCTCGTGCCGGGCGCGCATCCGATCATCCCGGTGATGCTCGGCGACGCGCAGCTCGCGACGAACATGGCCGACAGGCTGCTCGGCGAAGGCGTCTACGTGATCGGCTTCTCGTTCCCCGTCGTGCCGCGCGGCCGTGCGCGCATCCGCACGCAGATGAGCGCCGCGCATACGCCCGAGCAGATCGACCAGACGGTCGCCGCGTTCGTGCGCGTCGGCAAGTCGCTCGGCATCATCTGACGGAGGCGCGACCATGAAAGCACTGGCAAAGCTCGAACGCGGCCCCGGCCTCACGCTCACGCGCGTGAAGCGTCCCGAAGTCGGCCACAACGACGTGCTGATCAAGATCCGCCGCACGGCGATCTGCGGCACCGACATCCATATCTGGAAGTGGGACGACTGGGCGCAGAAGACGATTCCGGTGCCGATGCACGTCGGCCACGAATACGTCGGCGAGATCGTCGAGATGGGGCAGGAAGTGCGCGGCTTCGCGATCGGCGATCGCGTGTCCGGCGAAGGCCACATCACGTGCGGTTTCTGCCGCAACTGTCGCGCCGGGCGCCGGCATCTGTGCCGCAACACGGTGGGCGTCGGCGTGAACCGCGAAGGCGCATTCGCCGAATACCTGGCGATTCCGGCGTTCAACGCGTTCAAGATTCCGCCGGAAATCTCCGACGATCTCGCGTCGATCTTCGATCCGTTCGGCAACGCGACGCACACGGCGCTGTCGTTCAACCTGGTCGGCGAAGACGTGCTGATCACCGGCGCGGGGCCGATCGGCATCATGGCCGTTGCGATCGCGAAGCACGTCGGCGCACGCAACGTCGTCATTACCGACATCAACGACTATCGGCTGGAACTCGCGCGCAAGATGGGCGCGACGCGCGCGGTCAACGTCGCGCGCGAGTCGCTGCGCGACGTGATGGCCGACCTGCACATGACCGAAGGCTTCGACGTCGGTCTCGAGATGTCCGGTGTGCCGAGCGCGTTCACGAGCCTGCTCGAGGCGATGAACCACGGCGGCAAGGTCGCGCTGCTCGGCATCCCGCCCGCGCAGACGGCGATCGACTGGAACCAGGTGATCTTCAAGGGGCTCGAGATCAAGGGCATCTACGGCCGCGAGATGTTCGAGACCTGGTACAAGATGGTCGCGATGCTGCAGAGCGGCCTCGACCTGTCGCCGATCATCACGCATCGCTTCGCGGCCGACGATTACGAGCAAGGCTTCGCCGCGATGCTGTCCGGCGAAAGCGGCAAGGTGATTCTCGACTGGACGGTCTGAGTCGGGTATCGAGAGACTGGGCGGCGCGGCACGTTTGCCGGCTGCCCCGTTTTCGTTTGCACACACGCACCGTCGCGCCGCGGACGCACGATTGAACGCTTGAGGTGAGATTTTTCGGGAGCCGTGTTCGTGCGCCGAATCATCACACGATCGCGCATAGGTGATGCGCAATAGCAGGCTCGCGTCACCTCTCGGCAACTGCTTCGCTTCTCGCCGTCATAGCATTCGGCGCCCGTTTCTCCTCTTCCACGCGCTTCCCCGCTTCGCTTGGCGTGCGAGGGTTCGCTCGCGACCGTATGCGAGATCGTACCGACCCGGCACGTCCACCGTGAGCCGCACGCTGCGTTGCGACTCACTGATACGAGGCGTTATCGACACCGATCGGTGCGCCGACCCCTACCTGATTCGTTCACCTTCCCATCCGCACGGCTCGAACGGAAGGCTCACCCCGACGAGCCAGCGCTTCGGGCACGTTTCAGCCCTCCCGCCGACAGGGCTTTTTCATCCGGATATTGACAAGGTAGAACGATCGTTCTACCGTAAACCCATGAACCCACTTCTCGACTCCTCCGGCGAACCGGGCGTTCGCGAGCGGCTGCTCGACGCGGCCGAAGCGCTGATCTATTCGGGCGGCATCCACGCAACCGGTGTCGATGCGATCGTCAAGCGATCCGGCGCGGCGCGAAAGAGCTTTTATTCGCATTTCGAATCGAAAGAGGCGCTGGTGGTCGCCGCGCTCGAACGTCGCGACGAGCGCTGGATGCGCTGGTTCGTCGAAGCCACGCTGGCGCGGGGCAAGACGCCGCGCGCGCAACTGCTCGGCATGTTCGACGTGCTGCGCGACTGGTTCGGGCAGCCCGACTTTCACGGCTGCGCGTTCCTGAATGCGTCGGGCGAGATACCCGACGCCGAGGATCCCGTGCGCGTCGTCGCCCGTATGCACAAGGCACGCCTGCTGGCGTTCGTGCGCGAGCGCTTCGACGCCTATGCCGACGAAACCTGCATCGAGCGCCGCGGGCTCGCGCGCATCGCGCGTCAGTGGCTCGTGTTGATCGACGGCGCGATTGGCGTGGCGCTCGTCAGTGGCGATGCAAACGCCGCGCGCGATGCGCGCGCGACGGCTGAACTGCTGCTCGATACCGTATCGCGGTAGCCGACGCAGCGAATCCGAACCGGCCGCGTGCGTTCGCGGCCACCACCCTGAACAGGAGCAACCCATGTCCGCTTCCCCCGAAGTTCGTCCGCCCGTTCCGCCCTTCACGCTCGAAACGGCGCGCCAGAAAGTGCGCGCCGCCGAGGACGCATGGAACACGCGCGACCCGCAACGCGTGTCGCTGGCCTATACGCCGCAAAGCCGCTGGCGCAATCGCGCGGAATTCGTGACGGGCCGCGACGAGATCGTCGGGCTGCTGCAGCGCAAGTGGGCGCGCGAACTCGACTACCGGCTGATCAAGGAGCTGTGGGCGTTCGACGGCAATCGCATCGCGGTGCGCTTCGCGTACGAGTGGCATGACGATGCGGGCAACTGGTTCCGTTCGTACGGCAACGAGAACTGGGAGTTCGATGAAAACGGCCTGATGGCGCATCGTCACGCGAGCATCAACGATCTGCCGATTCGCGAGGCGGACCGTCTCTATCACTGGCCGCTCGGCCGTCGCCCCGACGATCATCCGGGGTTGTCCGACCTCGGGCTGTGATGCGAGCACGCGTTCAACGGACCGGCGAACGCATCACCGGGGTTCAATGGTGAGGAAATTCGGGAGCCGTCCGCTGAAGGTGAGATTTTTCGGGACGAGGTGAAATGTCGCGTCGAGCTGTGTGCCTCGAACAGGTCGACGCGGCGTTGCGCCCGGTGAGGCGGCGTATGTGGCGACGTGCAGCGGTGTGCTTCACCGCGTGAGGCATCTCACCGATCGCGTCGATGCGATCGTGTGTTGATGATCGGTGTGTGCGAGTGCGGCGTGCAACTCACCGGTCGGATCGACTTCGATTTTCAACGACAAACTGTGCAAGCAGTGCGCGTTGCGATGCGTCGTTGCTCACCGCTCGATTTGACTGCCGACGCATCGACGGAGTCCGCACAAGTGCGCAACCGTATCGCGTGTCGCTCACCGCAGCCGGATTCACGCGACGCCGCCCGGCGCGAGCGCCGGGCATGACCGTCAACCCGCGACCCGCGCGGCGATTGCCTCGCCCACTTCCTGCGTGCCCGCCTTGCCGCCGAGATCGCGCGTATGCGGCCCCGTGCGCAGCACGTCCTCGATCGCGGCGACGATCGCATCGTGCGCGTCGCGTTCGCGGCCCGTGCCGTTGCCGAGGAAGTCGAGCATCATCGCCGCCGACCAGATCATCGCGACCGGATTCGCGATGTATTGCCCCGCGATGTCGGGCGCCGAGCCGTGCACCGGCTCGAACAGCGACGGGAACGTGCGGTCCGGGTTCAGGTTCGCCGACGGCGCGATGCCGATCGTGCCCGTACAGGCCGGCCCGAGATCCGACAGGATGTCGCCGAACAGGTTCGACGCGACGACGACGTCGAAGCGGTCCGGCTGCAGCACGAAGCGCGCGCACAGGATGTCGATGTGCTGCTTGTCGACCGCGATCTCCGGATAGCGTTCGGCCATCTCGGCCGCGCGCGCATCCCACCACGGCATGCTGATCGCGATGCCGTTGCTTTTCGTCGCGACGGTGACGCGCTTCGCGCGCCGCTGCGCGAGCTCGAACGCGAATTTCAGCACGCGCTCGGTGCCGTGCCGCGTGAAGATCGACTGCTGCATCACGACTTCGCGCTCGGTGCCTTCGAACATCGTGCCGCCAACCGACGAATATTCGCCCTCGGTGTTCTCGCGCACGATCATGAAATCGATGTCGCCCGCGCGGCGGCCGGCGAGCGGCGACGGCACGCCGTCGAACAGGCGCGCGGGCCGCAGGTTGATGTACTGGTCGAATTCGCGGCGGAACTTCAGCAGCGAGCCCCACAGCGAAATGTGATCGGGCACGGTCGCGGGCCAGCCGACCGCGCCGAACAGGATCGCGTCGACGCCCGACAGTTGAGCCTTCCAGTCGTCCGGCATCATCGTGCCGTGCTGCGCGTAGTAGTCGCAGCTCGCCCAGTCGATCTCGACGAAGTCGAAGCGGATGCCGAAGCGCGCGGTCACGGCGTCGAGCACGCGCCGGCCCTCGGGCATTACTTCGCGGCCGATGCCATCGCCGGGGATCACGGCGATCCTGTAAGTCCTGTCGGTCATGCAAATCTCCTTGGCTGTTCGGCCGGCTACCGGGAAGGCAGCGGCCCGTCACGTCATTCTATTTGTTTCAATCTGGATTAAAATCACGCAAAAGTTAATCGACTTTCCACGAATCGTGAATAAATCGCCGAACCTCGACGACCTGCGCGTGTTCAGCCTGGTTGTCCGACTGATGAGCTTCAGCGCGGCCGCCGAGCAGCTCGCGGTGTCGCCCGCGTATGTCAGCAAGCGCATCGCGATGCTCGAGGCGCAGCTCGGCACGCGTCTGCTGCACCGCTCGACGCGTCGCATGACGGTGACCGAGGCCGGCGAGCGCGTGTTCGCGCGTGCGGAAAAAATTCTCGACGACGTCGATCATCTCGTCGAGGACGTGTCGACCACGCGCACGGTGCCGCGCGGCACGCTGCGCATGTCGAGCAGCTTCGGCTTCGGCCGGCACGTCGTCGCGCCGGCGCTGCTCGACTTCAGCGCGCGCTATCCGCAACTGAACGTGCGGCTCGATCTGTTCGACCGGCTCGTCGATGTGGCCGGCGAAGGCTACGACCTCGACGTGCGCATCGGCGACGACATCGCCGATCATCTGATCGCGCGCCGACTCGCCGCGAATTACCGCGTGCTGTGCGCGTCGCCCGACTATCTCGCGCGCCGCGGGATGCCGCGCTCGCTCGCGGATCTCGCGTCGCACGACTGTCTCGCGATCAAGGAGCGCGACCATCCGTTCGGCGTATGGCGGCTGAACGTGCGCGGCGAGACGGCCACGGTGAAGGTCGGCGGTGCGCTGTCGACGAACCATGGCGAGGTGGCCGTGCAGTGGGCGCTGGCCGGGCGCGGCATCGTGCTGCGCTCGATCTGGGAAGCCGGGCCGCTGATCGAACGCGGCGCGTTGTGCCGCGTGCTGCCGGACGCGATCCAGCCCGCGAACATCTGGGCCGTGTATCCGGAACGCGTCGCGGCATCGGCGAAGGTGCGCGTGTGCGTGGATTTTCTGGTGGAGACGCTCGCCGGCCTGAATGCGGCCGCGGGTGACGATGCGGCCTGAAACCGGCTAAAGGTGAGCTTTTGCAGGAGACGTGCGCAGGCACCGTCGACGATGCCCGCGGGAGCGTCACGCCGCGTGTCGCGCACCGAGCATCAAGTCGAGATTCTGCACGGCGGCACCGGATGCCCCTTTGCCGAGATTGTCGAACACGGCGGACAGCAGCACCTGGCCACGATCTTCGTTGACGAACACGCCGAGCCGCAGGTCGTTGGTGCCGTTCAGCGCTTGCGGGTCGAGATGCGTTGCCGCGCGTGCGTCCGCGAGCGGCATCACGTCGACGTGATGCGCATCCGCGTAGTGATGCGCGAGACACGCATGCAGGCGCTCGCCCGTCACGCCGGCCGGAAGCAGGCGCAGCTCGATCGGGATGGTGAGCACGATGCCTTGCCGATAGGCACCGTAGGCCGGCACGAAGAACGGGCGGTGCGCGAGCCCCGCATGCTGACGGATCTCGGGCACGTGCTTGTGCTCGAGCGCGAGGCCGTAGACCTGCAGCGGCAACGCGTTGGCGGCGGCGTCGCCCGATTCGAATGCGTCGACGGCGGCCCTCCCGCCGCCCGAGTAACCGGACACCGCGTGGATGCTCACCGGGTAGTCGCGCGGCAGCAGGCCTGCCTGCAACAGCGGGCGAAGCAGGCCGATCGCGCCGGTCGGGTAACAGCCGGGATTGGTCACGCGCTTCGCATGAGCGATGTGCCGTGCATGTCCGTCGGCCATCTCGGGAAAGCCGTAGACCCAGTCGGGCTGCGTGCGATGGGCCGAACTCGCATCGATCACGCGTACCGCCGGGTTGCGGATGAAGCCGACCGCTTCGCGCGCGGCCGCGTCGGGCAGGCACAGGATCGCGATATCGCACGCGTTGAGCGCGTCGGCACGCCGCGCCGCGTCCTTGCGTTCGGCGGCGGGAAGCGTGAGCAGTTGCACGTCGGTGCGGTCGCGCAGCCGCGCGTGGATCTGCAACCCGGTCGTGCCCTGGTCGCCGTCGATGAAGACAATGGGGAGGCTCATGATGGTCGTGTGCGTCGCGTTCGATCGTCGGGGGAAGCCGTATCGTCCACCGAACGCCTAGAATAGGAAAAGTTGAATTTACTGACCGTCCGATTCAGCTTTCCTGAACGAGAGGTGTGTGATGCGCGAGATCAGTCTGGACCGTCTGCGTACGCTGGTCGCGATCGCGGACCACGGATCGTTCGTGGCGGCGGCGCAATGGCTTCATCTCGCGCCGCCGACCGTCAGCCTGCATATCGCCGAACTGGAAAGCCGCGTCGGCGCGCCGCTGCTGTCGCGCACGCGCGGCAACGTGCGCCCGTCGGCGATCGGCGAAGTGCTGGTGGAGCGGGCGCGGCGTCTGCTGGCGGAAGTCGAAGCCACGCTGGACGACGTGCAGCGACAGGTGCAGGGGTTGACGGGGCGTGTCCGCCTCGGCGCATCGACCGGTGCGATCGCGCATCTGTTGCCGCAGGCGGTGGCCGGATTGCGCGCGCGGCATCCGGATATCGACGTGCAGATCGCGGTGCTCACGTCGCAGGACACGCTGGCGCGCATTGCACAAGGCACGCTCGATGTCGGGCTGGTCGCGCTGCCGCAGGCGCCGGTCGCGGGGCTGTCGATCCGCCCATGGCGTCGAGACCCGGTGATGGCTTTCCTGCCTGCGGACTGGCCGCTTCCGGCCCGGGTGACGCCGGCGTATCTGGCCGCGCGGCCGCTGATTCTCAACGATGCGACGACGCGCCTGTCGCGGCTCACGGCCGAATGGTTCGCGCTCGCCGGCCACCGGCCCGAGCCGCGGATCGAACTCAACTACAACGATGCGATCAAGAGCCTGGTCGCCGCAGGGTACGGCGCGACGCTGCTGCCGCACGAAGCCGGGGCCCCGCTGCCGGATGCGCGCATCGTCATGCGGCCGCTACGGCCGGCGTTGTGGCGCGAGTTGGGCATTGCGCATCGGGCGGGCTCGGTCGAACGGGCGACGCAGCACGTGCTCGATGCGCTGTGGGCGCTCGGTGCGCGATAGCGGGCCGTCGTGCGGCTGGCCCGTGCCGGCCGCGCGGCCCGCACGCGTTCAGAGCCGGTTGTCTTTCGCCAGCGTGAGCACGCGCGCCCAGCGCCGCGCATCGCGCTTGTCCATCATCGGCAGCCTCCATTCGCCGTGCACGGCGTCGCGCACGCGCACGACGAGATGCCAGCGGCCGTCGATCGGCGCGGCCTCGCAACCGTCGAGTTGCGACAGCGTATAGCGGCCGTCCGCGCCGTCACGCGACAGCCACAGCAGCCCTTGCGTCGCGGACACGCGCAACTCGCCCCACGCGCGATGCACGACGTGCGTCCAGCCTTCTTCCTTCGTGTTCGGCGCGATGTCGCGGCGGCGCTTGAGCCACCACGCGATCAGCGCGATCAGGAGCGCGGCGGCCAGCACGGCGGCCGCGATCGCGACCGGCTGGCCGAACTGCGCGGCGATGACGTGAAACAGATGAACGGCGCCCCAGCCCAGGGCGATGAGCGCGAATAGCGCAATGAAAATCGGCATGTCGAATCGGAAAGGAGGACGGGCCGGCGCACGCGGCGCACCGGCCCGTTGTACACGGCATTACCGGCGGCGGTGAATGTCGTGCGTGACGAAGCCCGCGTCGTTGACGGGCAGCGCGAGGCCGTCCTTCACCGCGAGCGTCTTGCGGATGTCGTCGAGACCCGCGGACCAGTGGTCGCGCATCGTCGACAGACCGAACTGATAGTCCTTGTAGTGATGCTCGTACGCCTTCTGCTGATAGATCAGGTGCTGGATGTTGTACTTCTTCCCGCTCGACATCGCTTCGGCCTCGACGCACCACGGGTCGTTCTTGCGCTGCGCTTCCGGCACCTGTTCGAGCACGTGGCGCAGCACGTTGCGGTAGCGCTGTTCGCGCTGCAGCGTGTCGGTGACGAAACGCGTGCGGCTCGAATACTGCACGTCCTTCGTGCGCTCGGCGACGTCGGCCATCGTGCGCGGCAGCGGCCCGCGCGCGCTCCACAGATCGACCTGGAACGCGAGCGTGTCGCGGCGCGGATGCGCGCGGAGCACTTCCATCAGCGGCGTGTTCGACACGACACCGCCGTCCCAGTAATACTCGCCGTCGATCTCGACGGGCGGGAACGCGGGCGGCAACGCACCGGACGCCATGAAATGCTCGGGCGCGAGACGGATGCGCGAGTTGTCGAAGTACACGAAGTTGCCGGTGCCGACGTTGACCGCGCCGACCGACACGCGCGTCTCGCCCGAGTTGATCCGGTCGAAATCGCACAGTTTCAGCAGCGTCGTGCGCAGCGCCGACGTGTCGTACCAGCTGATTTTTTCAGGATGGTCGGACACGCCCGGCAGCGGCGGCGGAAAGCGCGGCACGAAGAAGCCCTGCTGGCCCTGCATCATCGCGCTGGCGGCCTGCGACGCGGTGAAGAACGTCCGGATCTGATCGATGCTGTTGAACAGCGCGAATTCGAACGCGGCCGGAATCGTCGGAAAGAACGCCGGCTGGCAGATCGTTTCCCAGAATTCACGCAGACGCTCGACGCGGTGCTCGGGCGCATTGCCGGCGATCAGCGCGGTGTTGAGCGCGCCGATCGAGATGCCCGCGATCCAGTCGAGCGGGATGCCCGCCTCGTGCAGTCCTTCGAATACGCCGGCCTGATACGCGCCCAGCGCGCCGCCGCCCTGCAGGACGAGCGCGATCGTTTCGTACGGCAGCGACCGCGCGGCGGCCGGCGCGCCGGCTTCGTGGTGCAGGTCCGCCGCATCCACGGCCTGCTTTTCGGTGCGGGCGTGCGGCTTCATTGCATGAACCAGCCGTGGCTGACGATGAACGACTGGCCCGTGAGCGCGGCGCTCGGGAACGCCGACAGGAACAGCACCGTCTGCGCGACGTCCTGCACCGTCGTGAACACGCCGTCGACCGTGTTGCCGAGCATCACCTTCTTGATCACGTCCTCTTCGCTGATGCCGAGCTCCTTCGCCTGCTCCGGAATCTGCTTGTCGACCAGCGGCGTGCGCACGAAGCCCGGACACACGACGTGCGAGCGCACGTTGTGCTTCGCGCCTTCCTTCGCCAGCACGCGCGCGAGACCCAGCAGCCCGTGCTTGGCCGTCACGTACGCCGACTTCAGCGGCGACGCTTCGTGCGAATGCACCGAGCCCATGTAGATCACGACGCCGCCGCGATCGTCCTTGTACATGTGCTTGAGCGCGGCCTTCGTCGTCAGGAATGCGCCGTCCACGTGGATCGCCTGCATCTTCTTCCAGTCGGCGAACGAGTAGTTCTCGATCGGGTTGACGATCTGGATGCCCGCGTTCGACACGAGGATGTCCACCGAGCCGAACGTCGCGGCGACCTTGTCGATGCCGCTATTCACCGCTTCCTCGTTGGTCACGTCCATCGCGACGCCGATCGCCTTGCCGCCTGCCTTGACGATCTCGTCGGCGACCGCGTTCGCGCCGTCCTGGTTCAGGTCGGCGATCGCGACGGCCGCGCCCGCCTTGGCGAGCTCGAGCGCGATTTCCTTGCCGATGCCGCTCGCGGCGCCCGTGACGACTGCGGTCTTGCCATTCAGGTTGCTCATGTTCGAATTCCCGTGGTGAAAGGATTGACAGGGAGAAGGGACTGCGGACGCGTTACTGGCCCAGGTAATCGTAGACGACTTCGCCGAGGCCCAGCGTCAAATCCGCGACGATGTGGCGGGCCTCGACGATCTCGAGCACGGGCAGATCGGCCACCGGCGCGAGCGCGTGCGGCGCCAGCTCGAGCGATGCGGGACCCGTCCATGCGCCCTTCATCTTGATGTCCTGCATGTAATAGCGCACCAGTTCGCACACGCGCGCGGTGCCGTCGACGTGCGGAATGATCTTCAGCAGGAAATTGGGGCCGGCGAGCCGCTTTGCCTGCTCGTCGATGTCGAGTTCCTTGTGCTTGTAGCCCATCGTGCCGGTCGCGACGCGCACCTTGCCGTAATCGAGTGTGCCGAGGAGGTGATCGGTGTTCACGTGCAGCGTGGGCGACGCGAGCTTCTTCGGGAAGCCCCACAGCTCGCGGCCGCCGGCGATCGGCGGGTGATCGTCGAGATACATCGCCAACGTATAGCCGCCCCGCTGGCCGTTGTACTCGACCGGAATCACCTGGCCGCTCTCGGTGTAATCGCCGAAACCGGTGGAATCGGCCATGCGGATGAATTCGTACTGCACGAGCGGCTCGGTGACCTGCAGCGGCTCGGGGACGATTTCACGGAGGCGGTCCGGATCGGTGCGGTACGTGATGATCAGGAACTCACGATCGACGAAACGGTACGGGCCCATCGGGAACGCAGGGCTGGTCAACGGCATCGCAAACGCTTTCGATCGGACATCGCTGGGTTTCATGCGGACTCCTTGTTGTTGATCGCTTCGTGGATGAGTGGTCGTAATCGTATGCCTGTGCGTTGCCGTTGTGCGATGCCGCATCTGGAATTAATTGTTGCCGATTTCGAATAATTTGCGGCGTCAATATTGAGATGAACGATGCAAACGGCCGGGACGGCACGCTGGTTGGGGCGATGGTCGCACGCGCCGATGACGCCATGACGTGAAAAGGTGAGCCTTTACGGGAATCGCGGTGAGCTTTTACGGGAGACGGTGGCGCCAGAATATGACAATTGTGTGAACTTGTGTTGCAGTGCAGGCTCTAAGTGCGTTCGCCGCGCGGGCCTTGTCCGGGCGGCGGCCGCATCAGGTACCGCTCGAGCGGCCACGCCCTGGCATCGTTCGTATCCGACCGGGCAACCGGCCGATCTTTTTACGCCCCACGCAACCCGATTCATGCAGAACGTCAATCTCGCCCTCTTTTCCGCCATCAACGTCGGGAGTGCACCGCACCCGGGCATTGCCCGCCTCGCGATCTTCGCCGCCGACTGGCTCGTTTATGCGCTGCCCGCGATGCTGCTGCTGACCTGGATCTTCGGCGCGCGCCCCGCGCGGCGTCAGGCGATCGAGGCCGGGGTCGGCGTTTGCGTGGCGCTTGCGCTCGCGCAGGTACTCGGGCATGGCTGGTTCTCGCCGCGCCCGTTCATGGCGGGCGTCGGCACGCAACTGATTCCGCACGCGCCGGACAGCTCGTTCCCGAGCGATCACATGACGTTCGCGTGGAGCATGGCGGTTGGCCTGCTGCTCGGCGGCACGACGCGGGTGACCGGCTTCGTGATGGCCGCGATGGCCGTGGCGATCGCATGGGGGCGCGTCTATGCGGGCGTGCACTGGCCGCTCGACATGGCGGGCGGCGTGCTGGTCGGCACGGCCGGCGCACTGGCCGCGCACCTGTACGGGCAACGTGTGACCGCGCTGCTCGAACGGCTCGGCGATTCGGTGCATGCCGTCGTGATGGGGCGCCGGCAGGCGCCGTAAGCGGAAGGAAACGCCCGGGCTGCCGTCAGCCGGGCGAGTCGGACGTGCGGGCCGATTCGGCCGACGCGGACGGGCCGCCGCCGCCGTCGCGCAGTTCGGGCGTATCGGCCGGATGCCGGGCGGCATCGCGGTCGAGGGCGCTTTCCTTCAGGATCGCGCACATCGCGACGAACAACGCAAGGACTACCGCGGCGAGGCCGCAATAACCGGCGATCTTCAGGTGGCGAAGGAAAGGCGAAGCGTGGCTTTCTTTTGTCATGACCGGGCGCTCCTGGGCGGGCTGCGGCGGCTGTCGCCCGACAGCGGCGCGCAGACACAGATATATACCAGCCGCGATGCCGGTGCCAAGCCCACCGCTGCGCCGGCGCAACGATTGTTTCGGCCGCCGGCGAACCCGGTGTCTCCGGTCAGTCTTCCAGCGTTTCGTGCACGGCCGCCGCGCCGCGCTTCCAGTAGGCCGCCGCGCGGATGCGCGACTTGTCGATGCCGCGCTCGCCGGTCAGGTGCTGGCGCACCGCGCGCATCGACAACGCTTCGCCGGCCGCCCACACGTAGCCGTCGCCGGACGACGGCAGCGGCAGGCCCCGGACGGCATTGAGCAGCACGTCGCCGTTCGCCGCGGCGGTTTCGGCGCGGAAGCGCCAGATTTCGTGCACGTCGGCGCGCGTGTCGAACGAGATCTGCGCGGTGCGATCGGCCACTTCCAGCACGACCGCCGCGCGCGCGCCGGCCGGCAATTCCTCGAGACGCCGCGCGACGGCGGGCAACGCCGTATCGTCGCCGATCAGCAGATGCCAGTCGAAATCGGTCGGGACCACGAACGAACCGCGCGGGCCGCCGATGCCGAGCCATTGGCCGACGCGTGCCTGCGCGGCCCACTGCGATGCCGGGCCCGGATGGTTCAGCACGAATTCCAGATCGAGCTCGCAGGCGGCGCGGTCGAAACGGCGCGGCGTGAAGTCGCGCGCGACCGGCTTCGGTTCGCCTTCCGGAAACTCGGGGCCGTTCGCGCCGAGCGTCGGCAGCGCGGGCCGCTCCGCGCCGGGCGGCGGGAAAAATACCTTCACGTGATCGTCGAACGACGCGGATTCGAAGTCCGCGAGATCGGGGCCGCCGAGCGTGACACGCAGCAGGTGCGGCGTCACGGCATGCACGCGCAGCACCTGCAGCAGGCGGAACTTGAGGGTGTGGCGCACGCGGGTGACGGTGCGTTCGGACGTGTTCTGCATCAATCCGTTCTCCTTGGGTGGTGACGGGGCGGCGCGGCTCATGCGCCGGCGCCGCCTTCGATTTCGGCCGTCGCGCGGCGCAGGATGGCGGCGATGCGGCGCTGTTCGTCGGTATTGGCGGCGCTCTTGTGCAGCAGCGCGCGCTTGAGCGCGAGACGCGCCTCGACGAATTCCGGCAGCCAGCCGGCTTGCGATTCCTCCTGCGCTTCGTTGCCCGCCGATTCCCCGGCGAACGCGCGGCGCATGAATTCCATCTTGCGGGCAAGGTGCGTGAGACGCGCGAACAGCGTATCGACGCGTTCACGCTGGGTATCGAGGTGCGCGCGGCCCGCGTCGGTCAGCGCATAGCGCTTGCGGTTGCCTTCCGCCTGCGACGCGACGAAGCCGACTTCTTCGAGGTACGTGAGCGCCGGATACACCATGCCGGGGCTTGGGCTGTAGAAGCCGTTCGAACGCGTGTCGAGCGCCTTGATCAGCTCGTAGCCGTGGCTCGGTTGCTCGGCGAGCAGCGCGAGCAGCAGCAGTTGGAGATCGTCGGAGCTGAACTGGCGGCCGCGCGGCATGCCGTCGTCGCCGAAATCGCCGAAGCCGCGCCCGCCGCGGCCACCGAACGGACCGCTGCCGAATGCATCGGGGCCGCCGCGACGGTGGCGGCCGATCGCGTACCAGAGACCGGCGAACCCGTCGGGGCGGGCATACGTACCATGACTGTAGCAGCGGGCATGGCCGCGGAAGGGGTTGTGCCGCATGATCGTGTCCTATGTGTCGCAAAACATATCTAAAGATATATATCGAAAGATAGGGCGTCAAGGGGATTATTGGGGGCGGGATGGTGGCGTTGGGCGGGAGTGGAGGGCTTGTGGTTGACGTTTGCAGAAAAGGTCGCCTTGCCCGCAGTTGACAGGATCTTCTGCCGAAAACATGTCCAGAGTCTCGAGACGGAGATTGTTGCCGTAGCTTTGAGAACCCGGATCCGGGGATGGATTTTTCTCGGAGATGCTGTCCGGACCATCATCGAGGAGGGCGGCATGAGATTGGCGTTTTCAAAGTGCCGCCAATGAATGTTCGACGGCCGCAAGTAATTCGGATCGCGTACTAATGCGGGGCAGGTGCGTGCCTGATAACGGCGCTATTTCGGATCAGCACATTGCTCAACGGAGCGTAATGGTACTGCGCCAGTCTGTCGTCCAGAGAGTCCGGATCGGTGTCACGCTATGTACCGGCGGGTAGGCGGGCGATTCCGTCCAATACGGCGAGCCGCACGCTTCGATCGCGCTGCGCCCGCGGTGCGACTATTAACACCATCGTATAAGGTCCAAACTCCCACGAGGTGATATTGCCGCGGCCGACTGTTCTCTAGACTTCCGGTTAATCCTTCTACCGCAACGATTTCCGGAGAACAGCATGGACCGTACTCTGCATGCGATGTCAGTGTTTAGTCACGTCGCCCGACTGGGCAGTTTCACAGCAGCGGCTGAGATGCTCGGTATCAGTGCAGCGTCGGCCAGCACGCTGGTCCGTCGATTGGAGGAGCATCTCGGCGTCACGCTGCTTCAGCGGTCCACCCGTTGTGTTCGCCTCACCACGGAGGGGGAGCAGTATCAGGAGCATTGCCAGCGCATTCTCGGCGAGATCGAGCATATGCAGCAGCAACTCAGCGGGGCGGGGAAGATCGCGCGTGGGCGGCTGGCGGTGGACCTCGACCAGGAGGTCGCGCATTCGGTTTTGCCGCTCGTGCCGGCTTTCCACGCCAGTTACCCCGAGGTGGGCTTGCGCGTGGACGTCGGCGGGGATGCGGACGGCCTGATCGCCAACGGCGTGGACTGCGCCGTCGTCGTCGGACAACTCGCGGATTCGTCGCTGCGTAGCCGGCGCGTCGGGAATTTTCACGTGGTGACCGTCGCCAGTCCGGACTATCTGCGTGTTCGGGGCACGCCGGCCGACCCGGATAGCCTTCATTGCCACGATGTCATCCATTACACCCCGAGGCGCTTCGGCCCAGCCCGGGAATTCCGCTACACGGTGGACGGAGCAGAGACACGGCTCAAGCTGGCGGAGCGCATTTCCGTCAATGACGTCCGTTCGGCGGTTCGTTATGCGGTAGAGGGTGTCGGTATTGCCCAGGTCAGCGAGCGTATGGTGACGGAAGAGCTCGCAAAAGGGCGGCTCGTCACCGTGCTCGACGAGTATGGTCCGCCGCCGCTACCGATTTCTGTCCTCTATCCGGACCGCCGGCAGGTGCCGATGTCGATACGGGCGTTCATCGACTGGATTCAAGCCCAGCTTCGCGATCTGGAGACTGCCAGCTTCGACGGCACGCCCGCGATCAACGGCGGGCGCGACGCAGCGCCATACTGGATGGCGGGCAGTGGCCGACACGACTCGCGGTTCATGCCCAAGGGGCTGCAGCAACTGGCAGCGACTGCCGCAACTGCATGACACACGCGGGCAACGCACGACGGTGTTGGCCGAGATGGCACTCATACCGACGTATAGTTTGCGCGCCGATTGCCGGCGGCATAGGATGCGGTCGAGCCGCCGACCTGAAATGCTCGCGTTCTCGATATTTTTACTGAATTGAAGGTCAAGGACCGCTCGTATGCCGAACCAAGGTATTGTTTCCATCGTCGATGATGACCGGTCCATCCGCAGGGCCACGCGAAGCCTCGTTCGTTCGCTCGGCTGGGAGGTCAGGGTCTACGAGTCCGGCGAGGAGTTCCTTGACGCCGACTTGATAATGGACGTCGCGTGTATCATTTCGGACGTCCAGATGAAGGGCATCACAGGGCTGGAGATGTACGAAGCGCTTCTCGAGCGCGGACCGGCTCCGCCCGTGATCTTCATCACGGCTTTTCCATCCGAAACCACCCGCGAGCAAGCGATGAAGCTTGGCGCGATCTGCGTATTCAGCAAACCGGTGGATCCGGCGCAGATCAAGCAGCGCCTGGAGGAGATCGGCTCGGAAAGCAATCGGACCTGATCCGGAAATCCGTCTTTACCGAGTGACTCTATGAATAACGACCGCCAGGCGGGTGACGGCCACGGCGCATACGCGGATCCGGTCATCGCTCCGGCCGAACTCGCGGCGGCGCGTGCGTCCGAGCTCGGGCCCAATCTCCAGGCGCAACTCCGGAACAGTCAGCCCGCGGTATACGCGGTCGCGATTGCGTTGGGCCTCGCGGTATTCCTTGTCGACGCGTTTGCGCCCGTCGACGTCGCCGTCGCGGTTCTGTATGTCGTCGTGGTGCTGCTGGTCGCGTCGGTCGCCTCCCAAACGGTCACCGTCGGCGTGGCCTGGGCATGCGTATCCCTGACGGTCCTCGGATTTCTTCTGGCTCAGAGCGACCAGATAGCCGTCAGTTCTCTCGCGCGCTGTATCGTGAGCGTCATCGCGATCGTGACGGTCTCGGCATTGGCGTTGCGCAATCAGAGCAGCAGGGCGACGCTGCAGAACCAGGTCGACTTGCTCAATCTGACCCACGACGCGATCGTGGTGTACGGGCTCGACGGGCGTATCCGCTTCTGGAGCAAAGGCGCGGAGCGCCTATACGGATGGAGCGCGCAAGAAGCGTTCGGGAAAGCGTTCCATGAGCTGACGCGCACCGGCGCCGCGCTGCCGATTGCCGACCTGATCGAGAAGACGGTGGCGCACGGCAACTGGCAGGGAGAGCTCACGCGCATTCGCAAGAACGGCGAGCGCGTCGTGATTTCCAGCCGATGGATCGTGTCGCGAGACAAGTCGGGCCTGCCCGTCGCCATTCTTTCCACCGATAGCGACGTCACTCAGGCGAAATCGCTGGAAGCCGAATTGCGCCGCCAGAAGGAAGAGCTCGTGGCCACCGTCGACGCGATTCCCGCGATGGTCTGGAGCACGGACGAAGACGGGCGCTTGCTGTACCTCAATCGGCGCTGGACGGATTACGGTGTGCGGACCAGTGACGGCACGGATGTATGGCGCGATATCGTTCATGCCGACGACATCGAGACGTTGCGCGCCGCGTGGCGCCAGGCGATTTCCACGGGAAGCCCGTTCGAGGTGACGGCGCGCGTCCAGCTCGGCAGCGGCGAGTATCGTTGCATGATCGTCGGTGCCGCACCTTTGCGCGGCGGAGACGGCCGGATCCTGCGCTGGTACGGCGTCAACACCGACATCGAGGCGCGCCGGCAAGCCGAGCAGGCGCTCGAGCGATCGCACGCGGAGCTCGCGCATGTCACGCGGGTAACGATGCTCGGCGAGCTGGCGGCTTCGATCGCGCATGAAGTCACCCAACCGCTGGCTGCGATAGTCACGTCAGGTGAGGCAGGGCTGCGCTGGCTGGACCACGACGTGCCAGATCTCGTCGAGGTGCGGGATTCCGTCGAGCAGATGACCGACGACGCGAGACGGGCGACGGATATCATCCGGCAGATCCGTGCGATGGCCAAGCGCAGAGACAGGGACGACGCGCTCGTCGACGTGACGTCCATCGTCGAACAATCGATCGATCTCGTGCGCCGCGAGCTTCAGATTCACGGCGTCGAGGTCGCGCAAAGCTGCGAGCCGTCGCTCTGGGTCCGCGGAGATCGTGTCCAGTTGCAGCAGGTCATCATCAACCTCCTGATGAATGCCGTTCAGGCGATGAGCGACGTCGCGGACCGCAAGCGGACCCTCGTCGTGTCGACCGGGCTGGTCGATGGCGCGAACGTGCAGGTACGCGTGGAGGATTCCGGCCCCGGCATTCGTGGCGAAGACGTCAATTCGTTGTTTACGCCGTTCTTCACCACCAAGAAGGAGGGCATGGGCATGGGGCTCTCGATTTGCCGTTCGATCGTTGAGGGGCATGGCGGCCGCATCTGGGCCGAGTCGCAAGAAAACAAGGGGGCATCGATGCAGTTCGTTCTACCGCTTGAAGGAATCACGCAGTCATGAGCCACGGTCCCGATCTCATCGCAACAAACTCCGTCGTGTACGTTGTCGACGACGACGATTCCATGCGCAAGGCGCTCGGCCGGCTGTTTCGCTCGGTTGGCTTGAGTGTCGAGCTCTTTGGCTCCGCGCAGGAGTTTCTGGATTTCGACAAGCCCGATGTGCCGAGCTGTCTGATTCTCGACGTCCGGCTCAAAGGACAGAGCGGACTGGCGTTGCAGGAGCAGATCGTCGCGGGCGACGTGCAGCTGCCGATCATCTTCATTACGGCTCATGGCGATGTCGAGATGTCGGTGAAGGCGATGAAGAACGGGGCGCTGGATTTCCTGTCCAAGCCCTTTCGCGACCAGGACATGCTCGATGTCGTCCAGAATGCATTGCTGAAGGATGAGAAGCGGCGGAAGTCGGAGAGCCGTGTCGCCGACGTGCGCCGCCGCTACCAGACGCTGACGCCGCGCGAGCGCGAGGTGATGAAATACGTCGTGAGCGGCCTTCTGAACAAGCAGATTGCCGCAGAGCTCGGATTGAGCGAAATCACCGTGAAGATCCATCGCGGCCACGCAATGCGGAAGATGGGCGCGCGAACCCTGCCCGAATTCGTGCTGGGCGCGCAATCGCTGGGGCTGGATCCCACCGCGGAGTAGCAGTACCGATCTCGACGCGCGTGGGCGCCGCGCCGCGTCAGCGCAACGGAACACGCCGGTGGGGCGATCCGGCCGCATCGCCCTGTCGATCCGGAGCGAACCGGAATCGCGGCCCGGGGGCTATCTGTTGACGATGTGTTTCGGCAACGACAGCGTCAGGCAGAAGCCCAGCAACAGGCACGCGATCATGCACGAGACGGGAAGCGCGAAGCTCCCGGACGACTGTTTGAGAACGCCGACCACATAGGGGCCGAAAAAGCCGCCGATGTTGCCGATCGCGCTGATCCATGCGATGCCGCTGGCGGCGTTGCCGGGGCCGAGAACCGCCGTGGGCATTCCCCAAAACACCGGGGGAAGAGAAAGCAATCCCGCATTCGCGATGCACAGTGCCATCACGGTAAGCCACAGATTGCCGTGCCAGACGAGGGCGAGTGTCAGCCCCAACGCCGCCAGCAAGAATAGTGCGGCGGTGTGGATGCGCCGCTCTCGGCGGCGATCCGCGCTTTGTCCGGCCGTGATCATCACGATCATCGCGAACGCGTTGGGCAGCGCCGCAATCAATCCGATGAAGAGATCCCTGCCCACGCCGAGCGACTTGATCATCGTGGGCGCCCATAGCGTGTAGCCGTAAATGCCGACGACGTCGAGGAAATAGATCAGCCCGAATACCCAAAAGATCCAGCTGCCGAACATCGCGTTGTTGTTCGCCGAAGCGGCGAGAGCACGATCTTCGGCAAGCGTTCGGGTGAGGTAGGCTCTGTCGGCCTCCGTCTCGTGGCGGCTTTGGGTGACATCGTCCTCGAGATACTTCCAGCAGAGAAGCGCGGCGACGAACGCCGGCAGCGCCTCGACCATCAACATCCATTTCCAGCCGGAAAGCCCGCCGATTCCGTCGAAGTACTCCATGATGAAGCCGCTCAGCGGCGAGCCGATCAGACCGGACAGCGGCAGCGCCGCGTAGAAGGTGGACAGCACCCGCGCGCGGTGGTATCGCGGGAACGACTGGGAGATGTAATAAACGATGCCGGGCACGAGCCCGGCCTCCGCCACCCCGAGCAGATAGCGCATGACGTAGAACTGCTTGGGCGTCGCGATGAAGGTGGTCAATGCCGAAACGATCGCCCACGACAGGATGATTCGCGTGAGCCATCGCTTGGCGCCCACCCGCTGCAGGATCATGTTGCTCGGAACTTCGAACACCACGTAGCCCAGCGCGAAAGTACCCGCGCCGAATCCGAACACCGCATCGGTGAAACCCAGGTCGACCCCCATCTGGAGTTTCGCGAAGCTGACGTTGATGCGGTCGACGTATGCGGCAACATACGCAAACATGAAAATGGGCAGGATTCGCAGGGCGAGATGCCGCGAAATACGATTTTCCCGCGCTTCGTCGTTCGGGTCGTTGCTATCGACCGGACGACCGGATGCGCGCGTCGCGTTCAGATCCAAGAGGTTCCCCCGTTGCTCGGCGAGCAAGGCCGCACAAATGTGTCGACATCGACGCCAGTGATCGTCGATATCGGATGCCAGCAGCAATTCACGTATCCACTCCACGACGCACGGCCGTGCCCGCACTTCGTTCGCGTCGGTAACGAGGCGCAGGCAATGCTGGATGAGGTGGAAGAACGGCGACTTTGCCCATCGTTCACTCGAGGCGTCCGGACCGGGACGCCGGTGTTGACGAAGGCATATTTTTCTCAGGGCCCGCGATCGCGGAACTGCCCGTGCGGCACATGACGGGCTGGCGTTGCGCGATTCGAACTCGTCCGGAGATTTTACCGGATAGTGTCGATCGCAGGAGAGCGGCTGTCAGCATTTTTATCGTGGCGGCGACGACTGAATTGGAAGCGCGAAAGCCGCCGCGACGCAAAGCGCGTCGTGGCGGCACGAGCATCGGGCTGGCCCCGCGTTCGGTGGGGCCAGCCAGGCAAATGGCAAAGGCACTCGCTTATTTGATGGTGGCGAAGAGCAGATTGAGGCCTTCGGCAAGAAGCGGGTGGGCGATGATGGCGTCGCGCACGGACGTGTACGGCAGGTTGCCGATCATTGCCATTTGCACGACCGACATCACTTCGCCCGCCCCCGAGCCGACCATCGTGAAGCCCAGGATCTGTCCGGTTTCGGGCGCCACGAGTGCCTTCATGAAACCTCGCGTCGTTCCGTTGGTGCGGGCTCTCGGCACGGCCGCCATCGGCAATTTCGCGACGATGACGGGCGTGTTGCGCGCCTTGGCGTTCGCTTCGTTCAGGCCGATGCGCCCCAGTTCCGGATCGGTGAACAACGCGTACGGAATGATGCGCGCTGCCGTGCTGCCTGCCCGCCCTTCGATACCGGCCTTCAGTACGCGATAGTCGTCGAACGACGCGTGCGTGAACATCGGCGTGCCGGCGACCTCGCCGATCGCCCACGTTCGTTCCGCGGTGGTCGCGAGCGCGTCGTCGACCTTGATGAAGCCCCGCTCGTCGCGATCGACGCCTGCCAGATCCAGGCCGATGTCGTCGGTGACCGGCCGCCGGCCTGCCGCGACGAGCAGATGACTGCCGTCGATCGATGTGCCGTCGTCGAGCTTGACCGTGACGCCCGTACCCGACCGCCCGGTTACGCCGGTAATCCGGGCAGACAGATGCAGCGAGATGCCGTCGTCCTCGAGCGCGCGCTGGATTTCGACGCTGACGTCCTCGTCCTCGCGAATGGCGACCCGCGGTGCGTCGTGAATGAGTGCGACCTCGCTGCCGAGGCGCCGAAACGCCTGGGCCATCTCCAGGCCGATGTAGCCGCCGCCGATCACGATGAGCTTTTTCGGCAGCACGTCGAGGTTCAGCGCTTCAACGTGTGTGAGCGGGCTCGAGTCACGCAGGCCGGGCACGTCCGGAACCGCCGCCACGGTGCCGGTGTTGATATAGACGTTCTCGCCTTCGAACAGCTGTTCGGTGCCGTCGCCGGCCCGAACGAGGATGCGTCGCGGCGCGACGAACCGACCGGAACCGATCACGAGATCGAGGCCCGACTGTTCGAAAGCGCGGCGGTTGATATCCACCATGCCGTCGACGACTGCGCGGACGTTCGCATGCACGCGCGCCATGTCTGCAAGATGGTGCGCGTCGGCGGACGCCGCTCGCCACGCATGCATGTTGCGCGCGTTCTGAATCAACGTCTTGCTGGGGATGCACGCGACGTTGATGCATGAACCGCCGATCATGCCGCGTTCGATGATGGCGACGCGCTTGCCGCTTCGGGCGAGGTCCATCGCCAGGGATTTTCCGCCCTTGCCGCCGCCGAGGAACAGATATTCGTATTGCTTCGCGCTTTCCATAACGTTACTCCTTGATTAATCCGACAGACGAATCCGCGAGATCGACGCGCGACGTCCGCTCGGCGCGCGCACGCCGGCCTTACTCGGCCCAGATCGCAGTACGGACACCGGCGGCATACGCCGGATCGATGCGCTCGAGATGGGCGAGCACTCTGTCGACCACGTCCTGCGGGACGCCGCTGATCGCCCGCCCGATGTTGGCGAACAGTCTCTCCTTCTGGTCGGCGCTGAACAGACGGAACAGCGCGCGGGGCTGGCTGTAATAGTCGTCATCGTCACGATGGTCGTAACGGTCGATCGTGCCTGCCTGCACCGGCGGTTCGGCCGCTGCCGGATTCGCGGCGAAGTCGCCTTGACGGCTGGGTTCGTAGTTCACGGTGCTGCCGAGGTTGCCGTCGACACGCATCGCGCCATCGCGATGGAACGAGTGAAACGGGCAGCGCGGCGCGTTGACGGGAATCTGGTGATGATTGATGCCGAGCCGGTAGCGCTGCGCGTCGCCGTACGAAAACAGCCGCCCCTGAAGCAGGCGGTCCGGCGAAAACCCGATTCCGGGTACGACGTTCGCCGGCGTGAACGCGGCCTGCTCGACGTCCGCGAAATAGTTCTCGGGGTTCCGGTTCAGCTCGATCGTCCCGACGTCGATCAGCGGGTAATCGTTGTGCGGCCAGACTTTGGTGATGTCGAACGGGTTGTACGGCACCTTCGATGCGTCCGCCTCCGGCATCACCTGGATGCGGAAATGCCATCTCGGGAAGTTACCGTGTTCGATCGCCTCGTAGAGATCGCGCTGCGCGGACTCGCGATCCTGACCGACCACGCGAGCGGCTTCCGCATCCGTATAGTTTTCGATGCCTTGTGCGGACTTGAAATGGAACTTCACGTAGAAGCGTTCGTTCGCCGCGTTGACGAACGAGAACGTGTGCGAGCCGAAGCCGTGCATTTGCCGGTAATTCTTCGGGATGCCGCGATCGCTCATCAGGATCGTGACCTGATGCAGCGACTCGGGATGGCGCGACCAGAAATCCCACACCGCGACGTTGTTGCGCATGTTCGTCCGCGGATCGCGCTTTTGCGTGTGGATGAAATCCGGAAACTTGAGCGGATCCCGCACGAAGAACACGGGCGTGTTGTTGCCGACGATGTCCCAGTTCCCTTCCTCCGTGTAGAACTTGATCGAGAAACCGCGCACGTCGCGCTCCGCGTCGGCGGCGCCGCGCTCGCCCGCGACCGTCGAGAATCGCATGAAAATCGGCGTTTCCTTGCCAACCTGGTCGAAGACCTTGGCTTTCGTGTAGCGCGAGATGTCGTGCGTGACCTTCAGCGTTCCGAAGGCGCCCGATCCCTTCGCATGTACGCGACGCTCGGGAATTACCTCGCGGTCGAAATGGGCCAGCTTTTCAACGAGCCACATGTCCTGCAGTACGACCGGGCCACGCGCGCCGGCGGTCATCGAGTTCTGGTTGTCGGATACGGGGGCGCCGGCGGCGGTCGTCAGGCTCTTGTCGGACATTGTTGTCAGCCTCAAGTCGTTTGTCGTTCGGTGAGTGATCGAATTGCGGGGGGCGGAAGGCGGCGTCGCAGGGCCGCCTTCCGGAGTCCTTCTTCGCGGCGGCTCAGGCTACCGGAATGGGGTTCTCGACGAGCGCCTGATTGAACTGATCGACGAACGCATACTCGTCGGGGCCGACGTTGTTACGCAGCGGCTGCGCCATCTGGACCACGACTTCCGTCGTCGCGGTTTCGAGACGCTGGATCGTCTCGGCGATGAAGGCGTCCAGCGGCATTGCTCGCGGATCACCGCTCTTGTGGATCAGATCCGTGTCGACCCACGGCGGGGCGATTTCCAGCACGCGGACACTCGTATTGCGCAACGCAAAGCGTTGCGACATCGTGTACGAATGAATGGCCGCCTTCGTCGCGGAGTAGAGCGCCGTGGCGGCAAGCGGGACGAATGCCAGTACGGAGCTGTTGTTGATGATGAACGACTCGGGTTGCGCCTTCAGATGTTCGACGAGCGCGGCGCTGACACGCACCGGCCCGAGCAGGTTCGTGTTCACGAGCCGGACGGCTTGCGCGTCGTCCAGCGCACCGCCGGCGTCATCGAACGGCATGATGCCCGCGTTGTTGATCACGACGTTCAGCGTCGGATAGTCCGCGATCAGCTGTCGCGCGACACGCTCGATCTGCGTGGGGTCGCCGACGTCCAGCTCCACGGTGTCGATACCCGGATTGGCCCGAGCGATCTCGTCCAGCAACGCCTTGCGACGCCCCGCGACAATGACCTTGTTGCCACGCTTGTGAAGGTTTTCTGCGAAAGCGCGGCCGATACCCGACGTGCCGCCGGTGATGAAGACAGTGTTTCCGGTGAGTTTCATGATCGGAGTTCCTTTGAATGGACGACTGGAGCGGTTGCGAAAAAGGTTTGCTGCGTTTATTGCGCGACGGCGTAACGCGCCGCGGGGGTATTGCTCGAGAGATGGGGAATCATGACGCGGCGGGCGGCGTCGTATGCGACCCATTCTTCTCCTGCGTGCAGGGATGGAATCGTGACGAGTTCCTGACGGTCGAAGCCGGTCAGCGCTGCGTCGACCATGTCGGAAGCCGACATGACGATCTCCTTCGGGAGGTTGTCCAGCGGGAGCCCGCCAATCTCCCAGAATTCCGTTGCCGTCGCGCCCGGGAGAACGGCCTGAACCTGCACGCCCTTGTCTGCCAGTTCGTGATGAAGGGACTGCGTGAACGCGAGCGTGAATGCCTTGCTTCCGCCATACACGCCGTTCAGCAGCTCGGGCCCGATCGCAACGATGGACGAGATGTTGATGATCGCGCCGTGGCCGCGAGCGACGAAGCCGGGTGCCGCTGCATAGGTGAGGCGCGTCAGAGCCGTGACGTTGAGATCGATCATGCGCGTCATTGCGTCGACGTCGCTTTCGAGCAGCGGCTTATGCGTGCCGACACCGGCATTGTTCACCAGCAGCGTGATGCTCTCGTCCGTGCGCAGCTTCGCTTCGATGGCGGCCAGCGCGCGCGAATCGCCGAGGTCCGCAGCGATCACTTCGACACTGCGCTGCGTGTCGTCGGTCATGCGCTTCGCAAATGCGTCGAGTCGATCCTTGTTGCGTGCAACGAGAATCAGATCGAACCCGCGGCGTGCGAGTCGTTCGGCATAGACCGCACCGATACCCGACGATGCGCCCGTGATCAGTGCGGTGCCTTTGTGTGCTTGCGTCATGATGTTGTTCCGTCGATGGTTACGAAGTGAATGACATCTGCCGGGAAACGCCGAGCCGGTTGCGTCATCTCGGCCGGCTCGTTCCAGTCTTCTGTTTCTCGGCGATTGCGATGTAGTGCGATGCAGTTTATTGGCGAGGCGACGTGTCGATCAACGCGCTCCGCCCATAAAGTCATTTCACTTACTCCGAATATTCGTTCGCGCGAACTGCATAACGGCCGTCGACGTTCGCGGCGGTTTCGGTCGATACGCGTCGTCTACGCGTTCGTCACCGACGATGCTCGCTCGTGGCGCCTCAGGTCGTTCGCTGCGAGCCGGTGCGTGAAAGGACATGGTCCAGACGGCTCGTTTCCCGGTTGCCGAGACTGAGAGTGCGCAGTTCGGACAATGCGGCCAACGGGATCGCGTCAAGCGACGCGTTTCTGACGATCAACGTGGCGTCGTCCGTGCCGCCGAGCAGACCCTTCGGGTCCTTGAGTTCGCGGATGGTGTATTGCTCGTGAAGATACTGTGGAGTCCAAAGCGGAACCACCACCCACCGGCGCGCGGCGACGGCCTCCTCGAAGGCGCGTACGCAATCGTCGAGCGTGCCGTTTTCGAAGTGATACCCTGCGTCCGCCAGGCCGTACTGCGCGACGATTTCGCGGGAAAATCTGCTGATGCCCGCGCCGGGATTGATGCCCTGGATCCGCTTCACCATCCGTGACGCCACATCCGGCCGTTTCAGATCGGAGATGGAGCTCACCGCGCTTTCGGGCACATAGTCGGGTACGCCCCACAATGCATATGGCCGGTAAAGGACGGTGATCTTGTGCACGTCCTGCTCGAACGGAGCGAGGTAGAGACTATGACTGCTCGGGAGCCACGCGCTGCTCAGCATGTCGGCTCGCCCTTCCCGCAGAATCCGGAAGGCTTCTTCGTGCGGTGCGAATATTTCGTCGACCGTTACGCCATGCTCGTTCAATATCCGCCGCACGACGCCGGAGGCCGCGCGATGGAACGACAGGTCGATGGTAACGAGCGTGAGTCTGGGTTGAGTCGGGTCGAGATCGACCATGGCATTCTCCTGGTTCAGACGATCAAGGTCAGCGTGATGCGATAGAGAGCGCGATGCCGGCCACGATGAGAACGACGCTTGCCGCAAGCCCCATCGTGAGATGCTCGTGAAGAAAGAGGACCGACGTCATGAGGCCGACGACGGGAACGCCTAACATCGCCGTCGCCATGCTCGTGCTCGACATGCGCGTGTTGGCGGCATTCACCGCGCAAAAGCAAAATGCAGTTGCAATCGGACCGATGTAGATCAGCGCCGACGTCAGGCTGAGGCTGCCGTCGCCCGTGTAGGGCCCCTCGAGCACTCTGGCAAGCACGGCGAGCGGTACGGCGGCAACGAGCATTTGCCAGGGCGCGAGCACGTAGGCGCTCGACGCGCTGCGGAAATGCCGGAGATGAAGAATGCAGACCGCCCAGCACAGCGACGCGCCGAGCAGCATGACGTGCGCGACAACGGCCTGACGATCGTGCCAGTCGACATCGAGCGGATTGAAAAGCAGCAGCACCCCGGCCACACCAAGTGCCGTGCCGAATGCTTTACGCACGGACAGGTGCTCGCGAAATGCCAGCACCGACGCGGGCGTCACCCAGATCGGCGTCGTATAGGCGAGCACGGCGGAACGGCCGGCGCTCACGTGGTGCAGCGCGACGGCGCTCATCGCGGTGAACGCCAACATCTGAAGCAAGCCGACACTGGCGAGAAACGGCAGGTCGGCGCGCTTCGGCAAGCGCAGCGTCCCGGTCGCAGCTTGCACGACGAACAGGCACAGCGCCCCGGATGCGAACCGTGCTGCCGACAGCCACAGCGGTGTGACGTGCGCCAGGCCGAGCTTCATCGCCGGCCAGTTCGCGCCCCACAACAAAATCGCCGCGCCCAATAACAGCGCACCGCCATATCTGGACGAGGGCACGGTCGCGGTGCGGCCGTGCGTGTCCATCCGAATCAACTCGGACATGATGACGCTCCTCGAAGTCGTGCAGCCGAGCGTGCGCGAAACGGTAGCTCGGAACGCTTGCCGCGCGGGCGGCAAGCCTGCGTCGGGTGATCAAATGAATGTGAATATCCGTTCGCGCGGCAGCCGCGATTTGGGCAGATCCGCGTTGAAGTCGTCGCCGCTGCGAAAACCCAGGGACACGATGACGACGCTCGTCAGGCCTCGTTCGCGCAGGCCGAGGCTTGCATCGAGCGCGCGGCTGTCGAACCCTTCCATCGGCGTTGCATCGACGCCGAGGACCGCCGCGCCGAGCAGCAGGCCGCCCAGCGCCAGATAGACCTGCTTTTCCATCCATTGCGGCGTATCGCGCAGCTCGTATTTGTGCATGTCGACGTACGAGCGGCGGCTCTTGTTCTGCGCGGCGCGCATTTCGGCGGTCTTGAATCGACCATCCACCGATTCGCGCTCCAGAATGGCCTGAAGGTGTTCGTCGTCCATGTCGGTCCGCATGCACATCGCGATGACGTGCGATGCATTGACGACCTTGGCCTCGTTGTACGCGTAGGCGCCCGTTGTGGCGGCCGCGATGCGCGCGCGGCCTTCCGGTGTCGCGGCCACCACGAAATGCCACGGTTGGGAATTCACCGAGGACGGCGACTGGTGAAGCAGCGACAGCAATGTTTCGACCTGCGCGGCGGGAAGCGACTTGCCGCCCTCGAAGGCTTTGACGGTATGGCGGGCATGAATGGCGTCGGCGAGATTCATGTGCGGGACTCCGGTTGTCGGCGATGGCGAAAGGGATTAACGGGTCGGTGCGGGACCTGCGCCGATGCGTACGCGGAACAATGCGTACGGCTTCTGGCGCTCGTCCTTGCCGCCGTGGAATACCGGTTGGCGGTGAAGCTGGTTCGCGGTGAAGTAGAGGTAACCGTCCGGGCCGACCGACAGCGTGTCGGGCCACAGCACGCGCGGATCGTGCAGGATCGTCTGCCATTCGCCGCCCGGCTCGAGCTTGCGAATCGAGTTGTGCTCGTAATCGCCGGCATAGACATTGCCGTTCGCGTCGCTGGCAAGACCGTCGGACGCTCCTTTCTCCCCGAGATCCTTCACCGCGGCCGCCAGTTGCGCGTCGCTGATCGACGGATCGCGCAGCATCGCGGTCGGAATCGAGTAGAGATGGCGACTCGACAGCGGGCAGTAGTAGAGGGTCTGGCCGTCCGCGGAGAGCGCGATGCCGTCGGACGCCACGGAAAAGGGCTTGGTGGTCCCGTTCGGGTCGCGGACTTTCAACGACTGGCCTTCGACGACCGGGACGAAGCGAGGATCCGCCGACGTCGACACGTCGCCGGTCAGGCGGCGTATCGCCTTTCCGCTGTCGAGGTCGATCACGATCAGGCCGCCGATACCCGACAGCGAGGAGTCGGTCACGTAAGCGACCCCGGCCTTTCCGATGCGAAAATCGAAGCGCATGTCGTTCACATAGGTCTGGGCGCGCATCACGTTCGCGGGGAACACGATCGTCTTGACGACGCGGTTGGTCGCGAGATCGATGGCGACGAGCTTCGCGCCGCCCGCGACCGGCTCCGAAAAGTTCGGTGCGGCGGTATCCAGAACCCAGAGCTTGCCGTGACCGTCGGCAACGACGCTTTGGACACTCAGGAAGTGCGTGGACGGGTGCGCCGCATCGGCATGGTTGATCTCGGCGTTTGGATAGGCGACGACGCGGCCGTCACGCAACTCGCCAACGGTGAAAGGCACGGCGTCGCCCCAGCGCGGGAAATTGACGAAAATCCGTCCGTTCTCGGCAACCGTCACGCCGGTGGGCATCGGGCCGGAAAAGGTGGCCACCGTGTCCATCGCGCCGATGGTGCGGTCGGTTGCCTGAACCGCCGGCGCCGTTGCCGGCGCGGACGGTTGCGCCAACACCTGGTTGACCAGCAGCGTGAAACTCAAGCCGGCTGCCAGTGCGGTTGCGGTCCGGCGGAGGGAAGTGAATCTCGTGATGCGTCGATGCGGGAAGTGCATGTTTGTTCTCCGGTCTTGTCCAGCATGTTCGGAATGGCGATACAGGGCATCGTCGGCGTGCGTCAGAAGCCTTCCAGCACGATCTTTCCTCGCGCGCGACCGCTCTCGATGAGGGCATGGGCGCGCCGGAGATTTTCGGCATTGACGGTTCCGAAGTGATCGGCCATGGTCGTGCGCAACGTACCGTCGTCGATCAGGGTGGAGACGCGATCGAGGATTTCGTGCTGCCTGACCATGTCCGCGGTTTCGAACAGCGATCGTGTGAACATGAGTTCCCAATGAAGCGAAATCGACTTGCGTTTGAGCGGCATCGCGTCCAGCGTGTCGGGGTCGTCGATCACGGCAAGTCGGCCCTGCGGCGCCAGCGCCTCGACGAGCTGCGCGTAATGGACGTCCGTCTGAGTGAGGCTGGCGACGTAGCGCACTTGCGGGGCGCCGATGCGGCGCAGCCCCTCGAGTAGCGGCTGCGTATGGTCGATGACGTCGTGTGCACCGAGCGCTTGCGCCCATGCGCGCGTTTCGGGGCGAGACGCCGTCCCGATTACACGCAGCCCCGTCAGTTGACGCGCCAGTTGCGTCAGCATGGAGCCGACGCCGCCGGCCGCACCGACGATCAGCAATGCATCGCCGGCACCGGCGCCCTCGGCGATCCCGAGGCGATCAAAGAGCAGTTCCCACGCCGTCAGCGACGTAAGCGGCAACGCTGCTGCTTGAGCATCGGAGAGCGTCGCAGGCTTGCGGCCTGCAATACGCTCGTCGACGAGAACATATTGCGCATACGCGCCGGGCCGGGCGATCGAGCCCGCGAAGAAAACCTTGTCTCCCGGAGCGAACATGGAAACGTTGCTTCCGATTGCCTCGACGGTTCCGACGGCGTCCCATCCCAGGATCCGCGGCTGCTCGGTGGGTGACCCCATACGAACCTTCGTGTCGACGGGATTGACGGCGATCGCGTCGACCTTCACCAGCAAGTCGCGCGGCTCGGCTTCGGGCTTGGACACCTCGGCATCGAGAAGGGACTCGGGATGGTCCGCGGGCAGGCCATGCTGTGTATAGACAACCGCTTTCATGGATGAACTCCGAATGATGGTTGAGTGGCGCTGGGCTGCTCGCTGCAGACCGGGCGCCAGCGTGTGAGTGAAATACTGCTCGACCTCGACTGCGGGAAAAACGCGTTACATTAGGGAGGACTTTCACTCCAGGAATGAAAATGGTGCGGCTCGAGGACCTTCAACTATTCGTGAGAGCCGCGGCGCTCGGCAGCTTCTCGAATGCGGCGAGGGAAGCCGATCTGCTGCCAGGGCAAGTGAGCGCCGCGATTCAAAGGCTCGAGCGCGAGCTGGATACCCGTCTCTTTGCACGCTCCACCCGAAGCCTGAAACTCACCGCGGAAGGCGAGCAGTACCTGCCCTATGCGGAGGAAGTGCTTTCCATGGTTCACGAGGGGCGTGAGCGGTTGCACGGAGGAAAGCACGCGTTGCAAGGTACGTTGCGAATCGCCGCACCGTCGGATATCGGACGCAATGCATTGCTTTCCTGGCTCGGCGTGTTCCGCGATGCGCATCCGAAGCTGGTGCTGAAGCTTTCGTTGTCCGACTACGTGACCGACGTATTTCGCGATCCGGTGGACGTGGCTATCCGCTATGGCGCGCCGGAGGCCGCAAGCTACGTCGCGCTTCCGCTCGCCGAAAGCAATCGAAGAGTGCTCGTCGCCGCTCCGGAATACGTGAAACGGCACGGCGCGCCTGCGTCGCTCGACGAGCTCGTTTTGCACGACTGTTTGCCCTACGTGCTCGGTGGGCGTGTCTACGATCGCTGGCTGTTCCCCGCAAGCGGCGTGAGGCGGCAGGTCACGGTGAAGGGTGTGCTGCTGTGCGACGATGCCGAAATCGCGCGGCGCTGGGCTGTCGAGGGCAGGGGCATTGCCTACAAATCCTGGCTCGATGTCCATGACGACGTCAGAGCGGGGCGCCTGACAGTATTGCTGCCCGATCAGCGAGGCGAGGCGGCTCCGCTGAGCCTCGTGTGTCCGCATCGTCGCCAGTTCTCGCCGGCGGTCAGATACCTTCATGCGCACCTCCGCGAACGAATTTCGCCGATGATCGCCGCGATGCGCGACTACGTTGGCGACGCGATGGAGTAGCACGGCCTTTTTAGCCGCGCGAGCCGTGACGTGCGGAGGTGAATGGAGAACGACGCGCAACGGAGTATTCATCAGCTTCTCGGCTCCAATTCGGGACGCTGTCTGGTCCCCAGGTTTCGTTAACGTCCAGTCGCGATAGTCCACGGCAACCGGGTTCCCGCTGGCAGATCGCCCACGTTCGAGCGTCGTTCAGGCGCCTTTCGGGTCATCGGGCAACACATGCAGCCAGTTTGGCGTTTCGGAGTTGCCCGGAAAATCGTCTCGCCGTGTATTTGAGCTAGTCGAAAATAGTCAATGCACCTATGCGCAGGTATAGGTGGCTTGCGAGCATCGGCGCGGGAAGGCGAAGAACGCGCGCTGAAAGCTGTTTTCAGGGAGAGGCCATTGAGGTCGGCCCATTGTCTTCCTACCATTCACTCGGGTTTTATCCCTTGATAACTTTACGTTCACGTTGGTTAAGGAGAGTGTGATGAAGAAAACGATCGCGTCGATGCTGTATGTCAGCTATTTGGCCTTCGGTATTTCAGCCCATGCGGCGGAGCAGAATACCGCTCCGCCGCCGGAGCAGGTCGTCAGCCAGAAAGAAGTGACGAAGAGTGAAAAGAAGGCGCAACACGCGGCCGATCGCGCGCTGTCGCGGAAAATCGTATGGGCGCTGTCGAAAACGAAAGGATTGAATGCAATCAACGTGCGGGTGCTCGCTCGCCGGGGAGCCGTGACCCTGACCGGATACGTGCCCGACAGCGAGCAAGTCCAGCTTGCCGGCGATAGCGCCGCGCGGGTCGCGGGCGTGACGTCCGTCGCCAACAATGTGGTGCCGGGCGAACCGGGCCGTTGATTGCCTTCACCGGAGGCCGACGTGCGCGTACCGATGCGTTCGCGCGTCGCTCGGTGTTCGCGGCGGCTCGAAGGCCGAGTTCCGATTTTGAATGTTGCATGGCGCCATGCACGGAAAACGGGTGTGTTCGTCGCGCCGAAATAACGTCCTTTTTGCCGGGTAATTGGTGGGTCGATATCGCGACCGACACGTTCATGACGTGCCTGAAAATGAATGATCTGAAGGCGAAACGGGCCGGCCCCGATGTTGACGAGTAAAGTCAGTTTTTCGGTAAATCGCATTCAAATTCAAGCGGCGAATTTTTATGATGACAAATGCTGCGATTAAATCGGGTCGTGGGTTTTCGATGTCGATAATTGTCGTGCGCGTTGCGTGACGCGACCTATTCGGCATTTGGCGCGGTTATCTGGCAGTAAAACCAGGGGCGCGGGCTCCGACTCGTCATCGTCGCTATCCTGCCGGCCGTTTCCGGTCGGTACTTCGTTATCCAACTCGTTGAGAGATATATGACACGCTTGACTACCCTGAAGCCGTCGGAAGCTACCGGCGAAACCGCAGCTGTGTTCGGTCAGATCAAGGCCGCACTTGGGAAGGTCCCGAACGCCTACGCGACCATCGGCACGCACAGCCCGGCCGGTCTTTCGGCCATGTTGAACGTCGATGCGGCGATCGCGGCAAGTTCTCTGGATCAGGCCGACATTGAAACGGTGCGCCTTGCGGTAAGCGCGCTGTCCGGTTGCGACTATTGCCTGGCCGCTCATACGATGCTCGGCAGGATGTCGGGTCTCACGCCGGAGGTGATGAAGAATATCCGCGCCGGTCGCGCGTCGGGGGAGGCCCGGCGTGATGCGCTGCTCTCGTTCGTGCGATCGATCGCGACGACGCGCGATACCGTGCCCCAGGGCGTGCTGGAGGCGGTGCTGGACGCGGGGTATACCGAGCGGCAGGTCATCGAGATCATCCTGGTCATGACATCGATCACCTTCACCAACCTGGTGAACCGCGTGAACGACACTACGCTGGACTTTCCGGCAGTCGACTGAACGTGTCGGGCGTCGGCTCGACTGACGGCCAATGCCCGGTGTCGTTCCGGAACGCCACACAGCGCCCGTCGGGCGCTGTGTGCATTGACGCTCGCGAAGCAGTTGGAAGACTGAATGAGCGACGGGGCGCCATGCGGACGAACCGATCCGTCCGATCGTGTCGTCGTACTGGCGTGTCAAACGAAAGCAGATGCTCGAAAGATCCCTTTACGATGGAGAATGAAAATGTCAAAGCAGTTTGTCGTTGCCACGATTACCGCGGATCCGCAACACGCGAAGGCGGTGGAAGCGGCGTTGTTGGCGGCCGTACCGGCCGTCCGGACCGAGGATGGGTGCGAGCAGTATGAGCTGCATCGCGACCGCGAGGCGGCTCATCGCTTTACGATGATCGAGCGATGGCGGGACGAACGTGCGCTGAAGGTCCACGGCGAAGCACCGGCGTTCCAGAACCTGGCGCGCGAACTCGCGGGCAAGGCGACGCTCGATGTCGTGCTGCTCGAGAAAGTGATCTAGGCGAACCGAAATCATTCTGGAACAAGCCGGCGGCCGGATCGATTTCCGGCCGCCGTTATTTTTCGTTCGTTCGATCGAGGCCGGACGTCGCGTGCGCGACGTCGATCATCGAACGAGCAGCGCGAGTACGGGCGCGACGAGTGCGGTCAGGACGCCGTTCATTCCGATGGCCTGCTCGCGTATCCGCGGGCCGGTGCCTTGTCTCGATCGCGTCATGATTGAAGCGATTCCCGACACCCGGCCGCGCAGGCCTTCGCGTTGACCGACGCACGGGACACGAGCAGGCTGCCGGTCGCCAGCGCGAGAAACACCAGTGAACTGCCGATCGACCCTGTCAAACCGAACGCGGGATACACCCACCCCGCGACGGCGGAGCCGACGCCGATGCCGCAAAACACGAAGGATGCGGTCAAGGCCAACGCAATGCCCCGCCATTGCGGTACGAGTTCGACGATGCGCCGTTGCTGTGAAGGCCACAGCAGGTCGGTCGCGAACGCCCACGCCGTCAGTGCGACAAAAAGCAGGTGCAGGCTCGGGGGCGTGAACCAGAGAAACACCAGGTCCGCTGCAAGCAGGGCGAGGCCGGCGAGCAGCATCGTTTCCGCGCTATGGCGCCGCGCGGCGCGCGTCACGAACAGGTTGCCCGCGACGCCGGCGACGCCGAGCACCACGAGCGAGGTCGACACCATGTCGGCGCCTGCGTGGAATACGTCGCGAATGATGGGTGCGATAAAAGCGTACGTCGAATAGACGCCGGCCGCGATGAAGAACACGACCAGAAATGCACTGAGCGTAGCGGTGCGCGTCAGAAGAGAGACCATCGTTGCGAATTCGATGTTCTCGCCCCTGCTGGTGTCGGGTACGGCCCATACGATGAGCGCGGCGGTCACGGCGCCGGCGAGTCCGACGGCGACGAAGAGCGACCGTGCGCCCCATGCGTGCGCGATCCATGCGGACAGCGGCATGCCGACCAGGCCGGCGACGCTCAAGCCGAGCAGCACGGTGGCAATCGCGCTGCCCTGCTGGTCGCGCTCGACGAGGCTGGAACCCAAGGCGCCGAGCACGGGGCCGATGAAACCCGCGCCGAGCCCCATCAGCACGCGCGACAGCAGCAGCACGGGATAATTCGGCGCGGCCGCCAGCAGGAGGGCAGCCGTACTGAACAGCGCCAAGCCGAGCAGGACCTGGCGACGGCGTCGCAGATGTCCAAAACCGACTTGCAGCAGCGGAGCGGCGAAAGCGAACGTCACACCGAACACGGTAACGAGGTAAACGCTTTGCGAATCGGCGAGCCCCCATTGACGCGATATCGAGTCGAGGCTGCCGACGACGGAGAGCGCGCCCGTCGCCTGTACGAAGTACGCGAGGCTGAGGGTGTGGAGTGCGCGCGCCGTCCGCGCGGAAAAGGGCGTAGTCATGAGAGAGTCCTTTCGAGGCTTGAGAAGCACGCGGCGCCGCAGACGAGACGGCCGCGCACCGATCAACCGACTACCTGCCGAGCGTGTGCAGAACCAGCGTGGCCGCGGCGTGGAATGCGCCCGCGGCGACAATCAACAGTCCGAACGTTCGACGCAGAAGGCCGGGCATCTGGGTTCAACCCTGCGTCAATGGCGTGTAGTTCGACGCCTTCGTGACATCGGCCCGCGGGTTCGAGATGGCGTTTTCCATCAGGCCGACTACCTTCCCGCCGCTCACCAGCGCGGGCACGTCGTGGCTTGGCAGCAGGAAGCGGCTCGTTGCAAGCGCGCGCTTGATCGCGCGCTTCTCGTCGAGCGTCGACATCGCGCGGTTCGCGGTAATGGTGGGTTCGTGCGCGGCCTGGTCGAGGATCGGGTCGATCAACTGATCCTTCAGGTTGTAGGCGATGTCGCCGCAGATGTTGGCAATGCCTTCGTCGGTTTCGACGAGCACCGACAGCGAACCCGGCGTATGGCCACCGGAGAGACGGACCGCGACGCCCGGAATGACCTCTTCCTCGAACGTGCCGTCCACGTCGAACAGCCGGATTGCGCCGCGCGTATGCAGGCGGTCGATCAGATGCTTCGTATCGGCCGCGGTGTACATCAGCGGGCCCATGATCCCGGATGCCGCGAATTCCAGCTCGCGACGCGAGATACCGACGGTTGTCGTCATGGGAAATCGGTCGGTCATGCCGACGTGATCGATATGTGCGTGCGTATGGACGATGTGACGGATGTCGCTCATCTTCAGGCCGTGTTGAGCGAGGTGATACTCGATCGTCATCTCTGGCGTGACTTCGTAGGGCAGACCGAATTCAGCGTACTGCTCGACGCTGCGCGAACCCGTATCGACGAGCACGGGATGCGCGCCACCCGTGATCAGAAACCCGAGCACCGGTATCGTCACCTGCTTGCCGGGTTCGCGAAACAGGACGAGGCCGCTCGAATCGAGCGACATGTTGCCGAAGTTGATCGGGTGAATCTTCAAGCTCATGGCTGCTCTCCGCTGTAGATCGGTACTTTATTGAACCGATCGGTTCAGTATGATCACGCGAGCGAGGCGGGGCCAATTAAAAAAACCAATCGGTTCAAAACGATTGGTCTATCGCGAAGCGGGCCGACCGCGGACGAGCGTCAAAGGAGGCGTAGCGCTTGCATGAATGCGCCGACGGCGTCGCCTTCGGCCTCGGCGGGCAAATTGCGCTCGATGCAATAGCCGGCAAAGAACACCGTCACGATCGTGGCGATGGTCGCGGCAGGCAGGTGATGAGGCTCGGCCTCGATATTTTCGATGATCTGCGGGATCAGCCGATGGTGATACGCGCCGACGACTTCGCGCACGCGGTCGGACAACGACGGGAATTCACGCAGCGAATTGACGGAGAAACAACCTACGCAGCCGTCGTCTTGCGCATCGCCCAGCCGCAGGAAGCGCTCGATGTTGCCGTAACTTTTCGGCTCCGCGGTAAGGATCTGCAGCGCCCCGCGATGTTCGTAGTAGTAGAGGAGGGTATGCAGGAACAAGTCTTCCTTGTCCCCGAACTCCGCATAGAGCCCCGACTTGTTGACGCCCGACGCCCGTTCCAGCTGCTGGAGCGACGTGCCGGCGAAGCCGTACTTCCAAAAGAGCGGGAGGACCTTTTGCAACACGCCTTCGCGACTGAATTTTTTGGGTCTGCCCATGTCCGTCACACCATGAGATGATTTGCAAACATTTTAAACCGAACGGTTTTTTTGGGGGCCGGGCGAATCGATACGGCGACCGGCGGGGTGCGGGGCTGTATCCGGTGTCGCGGCCGTTCGATCGACTACCCCATGTGCATCGTCGCGCCGACATACCCACGTTAGCCGGCTATCCCGAAAGGCATGAGCGGCGCGGCTTGATTTACGGACGGGTTAAACGGCATCGATTATAAAAACGCCAGGGAAAATTATTTAAACAATCGAAACGGTGTGATTTTATTTTCGCTCGGGCAAACAAAATTTCCGTGTTGGCAAAGGTCATTAATCCCGCTCTGTCATTCAATGTCGCCATACCGGTCGGATGTATGTCTGGCGGCGATTTGCGAGACGATGAATAATTTCGACCCCTTATTGGTAACCCGGAAATTTATCGGAAACGTAAAGGATTGCAATATGAAGTCGTTATCCGTGCATTCCGGTTGCGGGGCATGATTTTATTTGGCAGGATTTCATCGGGCGCCCGATTTTAAAACAACAAAGCGATCGACAGTTCAATTTGCTGAAATAACGTGCGATGCCGGGGCGACCCCTTGCAAGACAGCTGATCGGAAAAACAGGTAACGAGGCGGCGAACGTGCGACCGTTCGCGATCATTGAATCAATCGCTTGTCCGGCAACGTCGATGCGGCACTCGAACGATCCGGGCGAATCCGACACGGGGCGGCCATGGCGATACTCAAGAACGACGCTTCCGGAGAAGCATGCCTGCTCCGCGCGTATCACGTGTTCGGCCGCGACGACGCGCGCTGCGACACGGTCATCCGGGACGGCTCGGTGTCCCGCGTCCATGCCCATGTCCGCTGGGCCGGCGGGCTCTGGGAACTCCACGATCACAGCAGCAACGGCACGTCGGTATCGGGCGTATCGCTGCGCGACGGCGAGCATGCGGTGCTGCGGCAAGGCGACGTGATTCGCTTCGGCAGGGCCGGCATCGCGCCCTGGCGCGTCGAATCGCTCGACGATCCGGCCGATACGCTGTGGCCGATCCGCGGCGCCGTCGCGCCGATCGTGCTCGCGCCGCGCCAGATCCTGCCGGCCCCTGCCGCGCAGCCGGTCACGATCGTCCGATCGCCGGCCGGCGAATGGCTGTGCGACGACACGCTGCCGCCGCGCGCGCTCCATGACGGCGACGAAGTGTCGACCGGCGACTTCGCATGGCGCCTCGCCCTCGCGCGCCAAGGCTCGACGGTGACGCTCGCCGCCCACGCCGATCCGGCCGCGCCGGCGCAACTGCTCGAATTCTTCGTCAGCCGGAACGAGGAGCACGTGCGCATGCTGCTGCATGTCCGCGGCGGCGTGGTCGACCTCGGCGAGCGCGCCCATCACTACAGCCTCGTCACGCTCGCCCGCGCGCGCTCGGCCGACAGGCAGGCCGGCCACGACGCCGCCACGCAGGGATGGATCGAGCTCGACCGGCTCGCGCGCATGCTCGGCATCGACACATCCCACGTCAACGTGCAGATTCATCGCGCCCGGAGCCAGTTCGCGGCGCTGCCCGGGCTGGGCGCCAGCCAGCTCGTCGAGCGTCGGCGCGGCAGCGTCCGCTTCGGCGATGTTCCGTTCCGGATCGTGCGCGGCGAGCATCTCGAATGCGAGTGGGTGCCGACCGGCGGACCGCGTCCCGGCGCGCCGCGCGCGGTGCCGGGCCCGGTCGTCCATTGTCCGTGAACGCCGGAGGCCCGGCCGTGCTGCCGATCGTGTCCCGCGCGCCCGCCGGGCCGGATGCATCTGAACCGCCGAGGCATGCGGCGCCTTTCGCGACGCTCGCCGGCAGATGGCATTACCGGCTCGGCGCGCTGCTCGGCGAAGGCGGCAACGGCGTGGTGTTTCGGGCGACCTGCGACGAGACGGGGCTCGCGGTCGCGATCAAGCTGATGCGCGACGACGCCGCGTTGATCGCGCCGGAGCGCATGCGCCGGCGTGCGCGCTTCCGGCGCGAGACGAGCCTGTGCGAGGCGCTGCGGCATCCGAACATCGTGGCGCTGCTGGACCAGGGGCAGGCGCCCGACGGGCGGCTGTTCGCGGTATTCGAACTGGTCGAGGGCCGGACGCTGCGCGACCGGCTCGCCGCGGACGGGCCGCTGTCGGCCCTCGACACCGGGCGGCTGATGACGGAAGTGCTCGACGCGCTCGCGGCCGCCCATCGGCGCGGCATCGTGCATCGCGATCTGAAGCCGCAGAACGTCGTGATCGCGATGGCCGACGACGGGCCGCACGCGAAGCTGCTCGATTTCGGCATCGGCGCGTTGCTGCCCGGTACCGAAGACATCACGCGTCGGACCGCGACGCTCGCGACCGAGGTGCTCGGCTCGCCGCCCTACTGTGCGCCCGAGCAATTGCGCAACGAGCCGCCGACGCCCGCCAGCGACCTGTATGCGTGGGGCCTGATCGTGCTCGAATGCCTGACCGGCGAGGTCGTCATGCAGGGCGCGAGCGTGGCCGAGATCCTCCATCAGCAGCTGAGCCCCGTGGATGTCGCGCTTCCACCGCCGATCGCGGCGCTGCCGCTCGGCGCGGTTCTGCGGCATGCGCTGAACAAGAATCCTCGGCAGCGCGCCGCGTCGGCCGACGCGCTCGCGGCGCAGTTTCGTGCGCTCAACTTCGCCGCGCTCGTCGGCCGGTTCGACACCGGTTGCACCGGCCGCCGCGCGCGTGCGCGCTCGCTTGGGTCGCGCGGCGAGACGATCGCGGAGGGGGGCGAGTACCGGCAGATCACCACGCTGTGCTGCTGCGTGACGATCGCCGGAGAGGGCCGCCAACGTCGTGCCGGAACCGAGCAGGGGATGGCGCTCGACGGCTACGAGGCGCAGTGGCTGACGAAGTGCGCCGATATCGCGATCGGTTACGGCGCGCACGCGGGTGGACGGCTCGGCGACACGCTGCTGTTCCATTTCGGCCTGCAAGGGGACATCGACTGGCCCGCGCGTCGCGCGGCGCGGGCGGCGCTCGACATCGTGCGCGTCGCCGAGCGTGCGCGGCTGCCGGTGCCGTCGGCCGCCGGCGGCAGTGCCGGCGGCGCGGAAGAAGGCTGGCGAGTCGAAGTGGCCGCCGCGATTCACGTCGGGCAGATGCTCGCGCATGCGTCGCACATGTCGGGCGCGTCGACGCCGGCCGCGGCGTCGCGGCTGCTGCGGCTGGCCAGGCCCGGACAGATCCTGATCAGCGACGATGCGCGGCTCGTGCTCGAACGGCATGCCGATTCGCGTCCGACCGCGTTGCGGCTGCCGCGCGCGGGCCTCGTGTCGCAGCCGGTTCATGAATTGCTCGGCGAGCGGCACGCCGATACGCCGTTCGATTCGCTCGACGCGGGCAGGCGGACGCCCATGGTCGGCCGCGCGCGCGAATTCGACGTGCTGTTGCGCGCGTGGCAGGACACGCACGAGCGGCATCGTCGCGCGATGCGTGGCGAGCAGCCGCGCGGCGTGCCGCGGCTCGTCGTCGGCGATGTGGGCTTCGGCAAGTCGCGGCTCGTGCACGAACTGTGCGAGGCCGTGCGGACGCGCGGCCATGCCTTTGCGCATTGCGGGTGCCTGCCCGAACGCGAGAATCATGCGTTGTTTCCGGTCCTGAGATTCATCGCCTCGCACTGGCACGTCGACGCCGACCACGCGCCCGGCGCCGCGCTCGCGGCGATCGACGCGATGATCGCACCGCTCGATTGCGACCATGCGGCGGCGCGTGTCGCGCTCGCGGCCTGGCTCGGGCTGCCCTGCGATGCGAACGGGCTCCTGTGGTCGAGCGCGCGCGAACAGCACGCGCTGTTCGACGTCCTCGAGCAACTGATCGTGTCGCTCGGCAACGGCGCGCCGGTGCTGCTCGTGATCGAGGACGTTCAGTGGCTCGATCGCTCGACCGAGGATTTTCTCGCGTATCTGCAGCACTCGCCGCGCGCGGCGGCACTGTGCATCGTGCTCACGTCGCGCCCCGACAAGCTCGCGCGCTGGCGCGGCGCGACCGACCGCCTGGTGCTGCGCCGCCTGCCGCGCGACGACGCGCAGCGCCTGATGTCGGCGCATCTGGGCCCGGGCGCGTTCGATCCGGCGTGGCTCGACCGACTCGCCGATCGCACCGCGGGCATCCCGCTGTTCATCGAGGCCGTCGCCCGCGAACTGACGGTGAGCGGCGCGGACGGTCCGATTGCCGAGCCAGCGGCAACGGACCCGTACCCGCTGCCGCTCGGTCTCGGCGGCATGCTCGGCCTGGCCTTCGACCGGATCGACGACGCGCGCGACACCGCGCAGTTGGCCGCGACCATCGGGCTCGAAGTGGATGCGCAATTGCTCGCCGACGCGTCGCCGCACGATCGCGCCACGCTCGACGCACATCTGCGGCTGCTGCTCGAAGAGCGGATCGTGTACGCGCAGCATCGGCGCGACCGCGTGTTCTATGCGTTCCGCCATGCGCTGATTCGCGACGCCGCGTACGAATCGATGCCGCCTGCCGTACGGCGCGGCAATCATGCGCGCGTCGGCCGTGCGCTGCTCGCGCAGGCCGATCGCGGTGCCGGTGCGCATGCGTTCGGCGTCGCCGCGCACTTCGCGCGCGCAGGCGCGTACGCGGACGCGATCGCGCACGGCATCGATGCGGCGCATCGCGCGCTCGAGCGTTCGCGATACGACGACGCGATCCGCTACGGGCAGGCCGTGTCCGACTGGCTCGCTACTGCCGATCACGCGCGGCGCGAGCACGACAGTGCGCGCATCCGCGCCACGTTGACGCACGCGACGATGGCGCGATTCGGCTGGGCCGACCCGCGGGTGCGCGAGCATGCGGAGCAGTTGCTGCGGCAGACGCAGACGCTCGACGATCCCGAACTTGAGATCAGCGCGCTGTGGACGCTGTCGACGTACTACCACGTCGCCGGCGACCGTCCGACCGTGCGCCGGATCGGCAAGCGGCTCGACACGCTGGCGACCGAGCGCGGCGATGCGGGCGTGCAGGTCGCGGCGGACGCGATGCGCGGTATGAGCCTGTGGATCGACGGCGACTATGCGCGCGCCCGTGCCGCGTTCGACGCGGTGCTGGCTGGCTACGACGTGCGACGCGACGCGGGGCACCGGCGCGTCCTGGCGCTCGATACGCGCGCGTGGGCGATGGCGTCGCTCGCCAGCGTGCGCTGGTGCATGGACGACGATCCGCAGCCGTCGTTCGCGATGGCGCGCGAAGCCGTCTATTGCGCGACCTGTCTCGATCATCTGCCGACGCTCGGCGTCACGATGCTATACCTCGCGCGCACGCATCAGCTCGCCGGAGACCGCGACGCGGCGCGAGCGGTGTCGGAAGCGATTCTCCGCCTCGCGGACGAGCACCGGCTGCGGGCAGTCGGGCATTACGCCGCGATCATTCATGCGTGGGCGCAACGCGATCGCGCGGGCGTCGTCGCGCACCTCGATGCGCAGCGGCAGTCGGGCGGCCTGCTCGGCATGACCTACTACGCGTCGTTGCTTGCCGAGCTGGATGCCGAACGCGGCGACTACGGCGCGGCGCTCGCGCAGGTCGGACAGTGTCTCGCCTGGTGCGAATCGAGCGGCGAACGGTATTACGAAGCCCAGCTGTTGCTCAAGCAGGCCGAGTTCTTGCGCCGGGCCGATCCGCGCTGCGGCGGCGTGGCCGCGCTCGATGCGTGCCGGCGCGCAGCCGAAATTGCAACGACGGCGGGCATGGGCCGGATCGCGAGGCTCGCCGAGGCGACGTTGCAGTCGTTGCCGTAAGCCGTTCAAACCGACATTCAGCAGAGCAGACGACCGCGCGACCGTCATCCGGGCGATCGCCCTCGCCTGGCATTCGCCGACGTTTCTCGACAAGCTCGAGGCCGGTCCGCCGCACGCTGACGACGCGGCGCTCCGGAGTGCGCTCGACGCGGCCGGTATCGACATTGAAAGGGAGTCCGAACTGACTATCGCGATCGCCGATACGCACGACCGCGACGATCTCGCCGTATGCGTCGCCCGCGCGGCGGTGTGACGAAGCGGAGCTTAATCCGGCGCTGCGGTTTCCATGACCTGGCCTCGGGTCCGCCCGTGGCCGGCTGCGGGATGGAACCGCCAACGGGAAAGCGGAGAATGAGCCGAGGTCGTCCGCCGGGCATGGTCCGGCGCCTTGTTCCGGGTTGCGTCCAAGGCGCCGGCTCGAGTTCACCTGTCGGTGATGGTGATGTACGGATCCCAGGTGACATAGCCCTTCAACTGCGCGTGCCGGTCGTAAATCGCGACGACGAACGTATAGGTCTCGGTGCCGGGGCTGAGCACGGTGGCTTGCGCGTAGTAGTCCGCGCGCGGCTCTTCGTTCACGCGGTTGTTGTCGGGCCAGCCCGGCGCGGGATAAGGCTCGGTGACGTTGGCGGTGAGGTACGAAACCTGCCCAAGCCGATTGGGACCGATCGCAGTGAAGCGATACAGGAAGCACTTGTAGTCCGCCGTGTCGGTCAACGACACGGTGCGCCAGCGGATCACGTCGTTGACGCTGGCCTTGATCCGCAAATTGCTGCCCGCCTCGCCCTGGTCGACGCCCTGCAACGGGCCCTGGCCGTAGCCGTACGCCGCATTCGCCAGCGTGGTGATCATGTAGACGGTGTCGGGATTCTGGCCGAGAGGGGTCGGCGCATCCGGACGCTTGCTGAGCGAGTTGGCGTTCCTGTTCAGGATTTCCTCGACATCGAACGCGGTCAGGACGTCGATGATGTTGTAGGTGCTCAGAATTTCAGGCATGACAGCTCCTTTTCGATTGTACGGCGTTGAAAAAACGATGCTTCGGCCAGCGGCGCCGATGCAGTACGGACCGCCGGGCGCATGAAGCCGGCGCGGCCCTTCCCGACATGCGGGGCGCCCGTGCGCGTTCAGTTGCGGATCGTGATGGACGGGTCCCACTGGAAGTAGCCCACCAGCTCGCCGTTGCGCTGATACATCGCCACGACGAACGTATAGGTGGCCGAGCCCTGGCTGCGCGCCGTGGCTTGCCAGTAGAAGTCCGAGCCGGGTCGTTCCTTCACGCCGTTGTTCGGCCAGCCCGGTGCCGGATCGGGTTCGCTCGGGTAGGTATGTTCGAACGTCGGCTGAGACAGCGGCGGGTCGTTCGGGGAGGTGACCGAGAGGAACTTGAACGTGTGGATGAAGCACTGGTAGTCCGCGACGTCGGTCAGCGAGACGGTGCGCCACCGGACGATGTCGTTGACCTCGACGCGCATGCTCAAGTTGCTGCCGGCCTGGCCGGAAATGACGTTCCTGTCCGTGGTGATCATGTAGACCTCGTCGTAGCCGTTGGACGGCAACGGAGTCGGTCTGGTCGGATCCTGGCTGAGCTGCTTGCCCGGCTTTTGATAGCCGAGGATTTTTTCGACGTCGAACGCGGTCAGGACGTCGACGATGTTGTAGGTACTCAAGATCTGGGACATGGCAGTTCCTTTCACGCTTGATCGTTGGCGAAACACGCCGCCGCGCGACGATGCCCGGGGCGCTTGCACCTCACTCGTCCTGCGAGACCGCGTTCGGGAAGAACGCGGACCTCGCAGGCGTAACGACAGCGTAGGAAGAATCGGATTGCGAAGCGATTACACGCGGTTACAGCGTGCGTGTGACGACGCATGCGGCGTGCGATGGTGTCGGTGCGGGACAGCAACCGTGTCGCGCAAGGCGTTCAGGCAAGGCTCGACGCCTCGGTGCACTGCCGCCAGAAATCCGCTGCCGGCCAGCGCTGCTCGAGGCCGTAGAAGTGATGCCGCATCTGCAGGTAGCGCCGGTATTGCGCGTCGACCATCCGCGCGAACGCTTCCAGTGCATGCGGATCGCCATCCATGTGCTTCCGGATGGTTTCCGCTGCGGCAATGCCGTTCGAGATCGATTTGACGATGCCTTGTGCCGTGATCGGATCGTAGGCCGAGGCGGCGTCCCCGATCGCCAGCCAGTTGTCGCCGTACAGTCGATCGAGGTGATGCGACGGCGCTGGATACGACTTCACGCGCAGATCGGACAGATCGAGGCCCAGGTCGCACACGAGCTGCCATGTGCGCCGCGCGGCCTGCAGCATGCGACGCCATGACTCCGCCCGATACAGCCGCATCGTCCGGACTGCCGGCGCATGCGTGGCGAACATAACGACGACCATCCTGCCGGGCACCGATGCGAGGTACCACCAGCCATGCTCGACCGCTTCGAGGTGTGTGAGCATCGAAGCAGGCGCGCCGGTGTCCGGCCGCGCAAGCCTTGCCGCGATGCAGATCAGCGGATTCGCGTCGAGCCGTGTCGCGCCGCGTTGCCGGGCGAATGCCGCGCGCGCGCCGCTGGCATCCACGACGAAATCCGCCTGAACGCGCGACGCGACATGGGTCGCCCGTCCCAGGCTCAATGTATGCCCGGACGGGGCATGCGGCGCGGATGCCAGCAACGTATGGCCGGTCAGCAATTCCGCCCCGGCGGCGCGCGCCTGCGAGGCGAGGAATGCGTCGAACCTGCGCCGGTCGAGATGCCAGCCATGCCCGTGCGGGCTCAGCACGGAGTCGTTATAGCCGCGTTTGTCGCTGCCCCAGTACGAGCAGCTGCCGTAGCAAGGCTCGTGCGCTTGCGCGACGAAGGCGGCGTCGATGCCGAGGCGGCGGAACAGAATCCGGCTCTCCGGCGGAATGCTTTCGCCGATCCGCGCGTCGGCATAGGAACCGGCCTCGACGAGCAGAATGTCGGCGATGCCGGCCCTTGCCAATGCCAGCGCGCAACTGCTGCCCGCCGGCCCGCCGCCGATCACCGCGACCCGGTAGCGGGCCCGGTCGGGTGCCGGTGCGGCCGGGCGTTCGATGGACGGCGTCTGCACGATCCGTTCGGCGAGCATCGTGCGACCTCAGCTGTTATCGGGCGGCAGGAGCGGGTCGGTCACGGTGTTGGGCCATGGCTGCACGAGGTTGCTGTAGTCCTTCTTGAAGAGGCTCTGCACTTCGAGGTAGTAGTTCGGCGGATACTTGCCGTCGTACTCGTCTATCGCTACGCCCTGTATCACGAAGCCGATCTTGTCCCAGTCGAGCAGGATGTCGACGCGATTCTGATAGCGCCCGACGTTCATGGCCGGCGAATTGAAGGTCTTGCTCGAATCCTGCTGAATGGCGGCCGTGCCTTCGCCGCGTACCGAGTAACGCTGCACGGGCAGCGCGCCGTGGTTCGCGACCAGGTCGTCGTAGGTGTAGACGGCCACTGGTCGCTGCGCGGGCCACGACCAGTACAGGGTCGTGTTCACGCCGCTATACACGTTGCTGCCATCCGGATCGATTTCGCCGCCCGGATTGGGTGTGGGCAAGTGGGTCGAGCAGGAGTTGTAGTCCGTGTGCCACGGAATCGCCATGAATTTGCACAGATCGCCTGGCTCGACCGGGTTGCCGCGCAGCGGGAAATAGCCGACGCCGAGGAACGGCTGGTTCGCGCTGACGGTCGTGTAGTCGAGCGGGCGCATGTTGATGCGGAACGGGCCGACCGCCGGGCCACCCGTGCGGCTGGTCTGCCAGTTCGGGTTGTACAGGTTGGGGTCGCGGACGATGAACGTCAGATCGATGCCGGGGCTGAACCGCCCGCCGAGGCAGTTCGACAGCACGTTCCGGTCGAGCGCCTCGCCCGGGCCGTACGATACCGGCGACGCTTGCTCGGACAGGCCGTTCGCCCATTGCCGGACGAAGAAGTACTGGGCCCGGGTCAGCGTCAGGAAGCTCGCTTGATTGTCGCCGAGCGCGAGCGGCATCAGCGGCGAGCCGACCGCTGCCGCTGGCGACCGCGGATCCGGATCCCGAATGAACGACATGATGTTGAACGGCGGCCTGGCGGCCGTCAGCTTGTCGATATTGTCGTGGCTCTTCATCGCCGTGGCCGGCAAATTGGTATTCCACATCTGCAACGACGCGGCCCGCAGGATCGGGAAGATGTATTCGTCGAACGACGGCCGGAAATCCTCCCGGTAAACGCCTTTGTCGTGGATGTCGGGTCGCAGCCCGAATGTCTCGATCCACGTGGCCAGGATCTCGTCCCACAGCGTCACGATATTTCTCGTCTGAGGCGCGTACGACGGGTCGGTCGAGACCACCCATGCGCCGCTGTCGACGGCGCGGGCGGTACCGTCGTTGAACACGAGGATCGCCGTGACGGGGCCATCGCCGGTATCGTCGAGCCAGTTGTCGTTGTCGACGTCGTGCACCAGCGGAGCGTCGGCGTTGGCGCGGCCGTTGGCGTCGAATCCACACGCGAAGCCATATGCGCCCAGCACGAGCAGCCGCCCGTTCGATTCCGTGGTCAGCGCGCCCAGCGTGGTGATCGGATGGCTGCCCGTGCCGGGCGGCAGGTTCGCGACGTTCGACGCGGGAAACGCGACCGGATAGCGCGGCACGTCGACGATATCGCCGGTGGCCGAGCCGTAACTGGCTCGCGTGTTCTTGTCGAATGGGACGGTGCTGCGCGAGGACGCCTTGATCGCGCGCGGCCCGGCATCGATGATCAGCTTTTGCAGCCGTGTCTGGTTCGACGGATCGGACGTCGATGCAAAGCTCGCGTTGCGGATCGGCGGATGCTGGCCGTTCTCGTACGCGGCCAGTCCCGCCGGCGTCGCCTCCATGATCCAGCAGTTGGCCTTCTTGTTGGCGAGGTGCACGGTCCACACGATGTCCTTCACGACCTTGCCATCCACCGACGAACCGATCACGACTTCGGCGCCTGTCCCGGTCGGGTAACGTGTGAGCGCCGCGTCGTCGTACTGATAGATCCTGAAGCGCGCGGCTTGCCGCTTGAGGCGCCCCGCGGCGTCGCGCAGGTCGCTGCTCGTGATCGGCGTGCTTTCCGTGCCCGGCTTGATCGGCAGGCCGCCGGTGAGGGCCTGCCCGTCGAGAGGCAGGCCGGCCGAGGTCTCCGGCGCAATGTAGTACTCCTCGCTGCTACCGACACGCGCGAAGCCGATAGCGGGATGGATGCGTAACTTCGTGTTTGTCATGACGGGCCTCTGGAATCTCGATGGCGGTCGCGCAGGCGGTCGCCGTCCTGCACGGATGGATGGCAGCGAAACCGGGGCGACGCTATCGCCGGATCTGTGGGTTGTTCATGTACTTGCGCAACAGGATGTGGCTCGTGCTGATGTCCTTGCCCGGCAGCGTCAGCGTCAGGTCGTTCGTGTCGGTGACGGCCATCGTGTTGTGACAGCTGAAGCATTGATGCTTCGAAATCTGGTTCTGCGTGAAGGTCTCGATGACCGAGTTGGACAGTTTCGGCGTGCCGCGGATGGCCTTGGAGTCGAAATTCGGGCTCCAGTCCGGGTGGAACGGCTCGTCGGGATCCTTGATCCAGACCGCGCCCACTTCCCTGTAGTACTGCCAGATGGAGTTGTTCTTCACCAGGCGGGCCAGGATGTCGCCGTTGAGCTCCGTGATGTTGGCCTGGTTCGTGCTGTCGGCCCCGCCATACTGGTATTGCCGGCACACCTGCGTGACCGGCGCCAAGATCTGCGTCTTCTCGTCGATCGTCACCCGCGACGCATTGTTGACGTTGCAATCCGACGCCTTGGTGCCCGCCTGGTAGAACGTGAACGACTTGTCGGAAACCGGTTGCGACGGGCGCTGGTTGGGCTGGAAGTCCGGCGCGTTGTCGACGTGCTCGAACGTCGACCAGATCGCCTCCGGATGACCCTTGACGACCCACGCGATATGAAACCCGACCAGCGCGACCTTCACGGTGGCGGTGCTGGGTTGCGGCGGGATGCCGACCGCATTGCCCGTCTTCGCCAGCAACTGAATTCTCGCGGTGGTCGTGTAGAAGCGGCTCGTGTCTTCATTCGCGCCGACGATTTTCCACGCCGCCTTCAGCGACAGCGCGCCGGTGGTGAATTCGAGCGTGGGTCGCGCGTTCTGCATGCCGGCACGCGTGTACAGCTTGTTGGCGATCGAGAAATCGCGATAGATCGGATTGATGTACATGTTCGTGTAAACCGCGCGGCCATTCCGGTCGATCACGATGCCGAGCGAATCGGCCTGCTGCACGCCGTCCAGCACGTGCTCGGTGGGCAGCGCCACGCTAGGATCGATGGCTGCATCGGAATACAGGCTGTCGAAGCGCGGCGCGCCGTTCAGCGTGTCGGTGAGCCAAAGGAACGCGTGCCAGGAGAAGCGGTGGAAGTTGCAATTCTCGTTCTTGGGATCGTTCGGATCCTGGAACTGCGGATCGAGATAATTTGGCTCGGTGATGCCGGCGGAAGTAAACCACTGGTCGAATGCCGTGCACGGCTTTGCCGCCGCGGGCTGACTGAAACCGGCGCAGCAGCTGATCATCGCGACCGCCACGCAACTGCCAAGGTTTTTCATGCGCTTCTCCGCTCGTTCAAGGGTCGGTGGGGCAAGACGCCGGATGCGGTCCGACGCAGTGCGCTCGCCGTGCTGTCCGGCGTCGCAATGCGAAGCGAACGGTTTGCTGCATCGAGGATGGAAGTGGGGGCGACGGCAATTTCCGTTCGAACCCAAGGCTAGGTCGGCGATGTTCTCGAATCAATTACACGCGATTACGCCGCCGGGGCAGGTTGCAGACCGTGTTGCCGATGCCGGCCATTGAATCGAAAAAGGAAACGGCGTGACGATGCGAGACGGGCCCGTCCGGTTGCGACGCCGCTGCGATGCCGGCGCCGGTTACGCCGTACGCTCGCCGGCGCCGCGCGTGCGCCGGCGGAATGATCCGCCCATCAGAACCGCGCACTGATCCCCACCCGCGCGATCGACTGCAACGCGCCGCTCGCCGCGCCGTCCGCGTCCATCACGCCGTTGATCTGCGCGTGCCTGCCGCGGCTCGCGCGCTGATGCACGCCCGCGACGTACACCATCGTGCGCTTCGACAGCCAATACTGGACGGCGGCGAGCAACTGGTGCGCATGGGCATTGTCGAGCGTGTCGTTGCCCTTCATGTACGTGTAGCTCGCCCCGATCACCCAGGCCGGCGACGGATGCCATGCGGCGCCAGCTTCCGCCGACCACGCGAGCGCGCCGTTCCGCGCATTGCGCACGGTCGTGAAGAGCGCCTTCCCCGTGACCGTGCCGACCGTGTAGTGCATGCCGGCGCCCCAGTTGCGCACGCTGGTGGCGGGCATCCCGCCGGCCGCGCCGTATTTCTGATTCGTATAGGCGGCGCCCGCGCCGAACGGGCCGTTGTCGTAGCTTGCGCCGACGCTGACCGTGTTGTTCGCGCCGATCGATCCCGCGACGTTGCCGAAGCCGTACAGCGCGCCGATGGTTAGGCCCGACAGCGACGGGCTCGTGTACTTGACCGAATTCGCGACGCGATTGCTGCCGGCGACGCGGTCCCAGTCGAACGCGCCGGTCGGGTTGTTCGGTAGCGCGAGCCGGTCGAACGGCCCGTTGCGAAAGCCGTACAGGCCGACGAGATCCTGCGCGATCTCGTTGCCGCCGGCGGCGAGCGAATCGACCATGAACTCGTACTGGTTGCCGAGCGTCAGCGTGCCGTACCGGTCGTTCTGCAACCCGACATAGGCCGTGCGCGCGAACAGCCCGCCGCCGATGATCGAGCCGTTGCCGAGCGAATACTGGTTGACGAGCCGGAAGATCGCGCGCGTGCCCGCGCCGAGATCCTCCTTGCCTTCGAAGCCGAGCAGGTTCGGAAAGAAGATGTTGTCGCCGAATTTCGCGGCGCCGTGGCCGTCTTGATTGCTGACGTAGCTGATGCCGGCATCCATCAGCCCGAACATCGTCACGCTGCTCTGGGCGAATGCCGCGGCCGGAAGCGTGCAGGCCGCGAGCGCCAGAAGGGTCTTTTTCGTCATCTCCAAAGTGCTCCTCACATGTTTCCGATCGAGTCGGATATTTTTTAATGGGACTACTGATTGATACGAATAAACCGAACCGGGTGAACCCGGTTCAGCGACAATCGAAGGGAATCGCGATGTGCAACGGGCATCGGCGGGTCGCGCCGATGCGTCAAGCGTCGTGTGCTACACCGTCGAATACCCGCCGTCCACCGGCACGATCGCGCCGGTGACGAACGACGCGCCGGGCGAGCACAGGAACAGGATCACTTCCGCGACTTCGTCGGCCGTGCCCCAGCGCCCGAGCGGCGTGCGCTCGAGGATCCGTCGCGACGCCTGCGTGTCGGCCATCAGCCCGCTGCTGAGCGGCGTGTCGATCCAGCCCGGCGCGACCGCGTTCACGCGAATGCCGTGATCGGCCCACGCCTGCGCGAGCGAACGCGTGAGCTGCGCGATACCGCCCTTGCTCGCGCTGTACGCGGGCCGGTCCCTGCTGCCGAAGTACGTGTACATCGACGCGATATTGACGATGCTGCCGCCGTGGGCCGCCAGCGCGGGCAGCGCGGCGTCTGATGCTCGCATCACCGACGTCAGGTTCACGTTCAGCACGCGCTCGAACTGGTCCATTCGGTATTCGTCCGCGTGGCGGCTGATGCCGACGCCGTTGACGAGCACGTCGAGCCGCGGCAGCGCGGCGATCGTGCGCGTCAGTGCCGCGCCGTCGGCCACGTCGAGCTCCACGCACCGGACGCCGGCATGCACTGGCGCATGCGGGCCGGCCGCATCGAGCCCGAGGGCGACGACCGATGCGCCGGCCTGCGCGAACCGCAGCGCGGTGCGCGCGCCGATCCCCGACGTGCCGCCCGTCACGACGACGGACTGCCCTTCAAACGTCCACTGACGACTCATGCTCGACACTCCCGAGGGTGGATGCGCGGCGGGCCGGCCGCTGCGCGGGTGAAACGAGGATCTTGATCTGCGCGCGGTCGGCGAGCAGCGCGTCGAAGCCGTCGGTGACGGCGTCTTCGAGCGACACGGTGCGCGTGACGATCGACGTGAGGTCGAGCGCGCCCGACGCGACGATGCGCAGCAGGTCTTCGTACGCATGCCGATAGCCGACGCTCGCGGTGAAGGTCAGCTCGTCGTTGACCGCGCGGAACGCGTCGAAACCCGCGTGCGGCATCAGGCCGACCATCACGACGCGGCCGCCCTTGCGCAGCGCCTGCATCGCGGATTCGAACGTGACCTGCAATCCGGCCGCCTCGAAGCTCGTATCGACGCCGAGCCCGCCCGTGGCCGCGCGAATCGCGTCCTGCAACGCGGACACATCGAGCCCGCGCGGGTCGAACGCATGCGTCGCGCCGAAGCGCGTGGCGGCCGCGAGCCGTTCCGGCGACACGTCGACGGCGACGATCGTCGTCGCGCCCTGCAGCTTCGCGAGCATGATCAGCAGCAGGCCGATCGGCCCGAGCCCGAACACCGCGCAGGTGTCGCCGAGCCGCAGTTCGGCGCGCCGCAGCGCGTGCAGCGCGACGGCGGCCGGCTCCATCACCGCGGCCTGTTCGAGACTCACGCCGTCGGGCAGGCGATGCAGCATGTAGGCCGGCACGACCGCGAAGTCGGCCATCCCGCCGTCGCCCATCAGCCCGGCGAAGCCCATCGACACGCACAGGTTGTACGACCCCGAGCGGCAGTACGCGCACTGGCTGCAGCGATACTCGGGCTCGACCGCGACGCGGTCGCCGGTGCGCAGCGTCGTCACGCGTTCGCCGACTTCGACGACGGTGCCGCAGAACTCGTGGCCGAGCGTCAGCGGCGCGGTGCGGCGCGACAGCGGATGCGGCGCGTCGACCGGAATCGCGTGCGGGCCGTCCGCGTATTCGTGCAGGTCGCTGCCGCAGATGCCGCAATACGCGACCGCGATGCGCACGTCGCCTGGCCCGATGCGCGGCGTGTCGATTTCGACGAGACGGACGTCGCGCGCGCCATGCCATTGAAGTGCGCGCATGTCAGCGTCCTCCGAGGTTCTGCGTGTCGAGGCGGCCGGCGGTGGCGCCTGCCAGCGCGCGCTTGCGCAGCACGGCCGGCGCGGTTTCGACGAGGCCGAACGACAGCACGCACGCGAGGATCGCGCCGATGGTCGACGTCCACATCGCGAACTGCAGGCCATACCTGTCCGCCGCGAAGCCGGCGACGGTCGGCGCGACGAAGCCGCCGATCAGCTCGCCAGCGCCCATGATCAGCCCCAGTGCGCTCGCGATCGCGCGCGGCGGCACCGTTTCGGCCGGGATCGTCGCCATGAACAGCGTGAAGCAGCCCAGCCCCGTGTACGTGACGAACACGAGCGCGCCGAGCGCCCACACCGGGCCGACATGGATCAGCACGACCGGGCACACGGCTGCGATCAGCGCGAACGCGATCATCGTCGGCTTGCGGCCGATCCGGTCGGAGATCGCCGGCACGGCGAAGCCCCAGAACACCCACGCGGCGCCGAGGCAGGTCATCACGACGCCCATGCCGGACGGCGACAGGTGGCGGCTTTCCACGAGGAACACCGGCGCGAACGAGATGATCACGACGAACCACGTGAGGAAGAAGCAGCTGATCAGCACGCAGAGCAGGATGTTGCGTTCCTTCAGCAATGCCCAGCGGCTGACGTCGGCGCCGCGTGCGGCCGGTACCGCGGTGGTATCGGCCTGCGCGTGGCGCGCGCCGCCGGGCGGCATTTCGCGCACCCAGCGCCAGATGCCGAACGCGATCAGGAAGCCCGGAACGCACGACACGTAGAACGCCTCGCGCCAGCCGTATGCGGTGGCGATGCCGATCACGACCGGCGGGCCGATCATCGCGCCGAGCAGGCCAGCGGCCGAGCCCTGCAGCAGGCCCATGTTCAGCCCGCGTCGGCTCGGCGTCGAACTCGCGACCATCAGCGATTGCGACAGCGGCAGCACGGGGCCTTCGGCGATACCCATCAGCGCGCGAAACGCGATCAGGCTCGCGAAGCCGCCGACGAGGCCCGACAGCGCCGAGCACACGGAAAAGCCGAGCACGGCCGCGATCAGCAGCGGCTTGCGCGTGCCGCGCGCGTCGGACCACGCGCCGGTCGCAGCACCCGACAGCGCCCACGTGAGCGCGAGCGCGGACGACACCATGCCGAGCTGCGTGTTCGTCAGGTGCAGCTCGGCCGACATGAACGGGAACAAGAACGACAGCGCGAGGCGGTCGAAGAACACAAAGCCGAACGTCATGAACAGGATCAGCAGCAGCCTGTTCTCGTACGTCCAAGCAGGTCCGGAAGAGGGAGGGGATGTCATCGTGAGCCTCGCCGCGCGTCAGCGGAACAGTTTCTCGATCGCTTGCGCGCCGAGGCCGACCTTCTCGTAGTGCGCCTTGCACATCGCGATGTACGAATGCACGTCGAAGTAGCCGTCGGGATTGCCTTCTTCGTCGAGCCAGATCAGCGGGCCCTTGACGATGAAGAACGCGCGCATCGGTTCGGGGTGATCGAATGCGACGAGCGTGTGGCCTTCGCCCGGCGTCTCGTAGACGAAATCGCCGCGCGTTGCGGTCCATTCGTGTTCCAGGTAGCCCCATTTCCCGGACAGCGTGTACGCGAACACCTCGTGCGGGTGATAGTGCCGGTTCACGAGCCCGGCTTCCTTCGCCATCAGGATGTCGCACCATTTGTTCTGCGACGGCGAGATCCACAGCGGCCGCGACGACACCGTTTCGGTAAACGGAACGTAATAGCGCTCGTCGTCGGTGGCCGCGTTCGGGATGTAGGCTTCGGGGAGCGCATCGGGCTTGAACGGATTGGCAATCGCCGGGATGTTTTGCCAGAATTCGGATACGGCTTGGTCGACCACGGTCTGTCTCCTTGTATGGGTTGTCGTGGGCTCGACTTTAGTCAGCCGGTGCGCGCCGCTCTTGACTGGGCTGGACGAATTGCTTGATCGCGCCGGACATTGCATCGCACCAAGATCCAGACGAACCATTCCCCGATCGGTGCCGCTCCGCACGACTGGCGCCAGCAGGAGGCGACGTGACGAATTCGACCGTTCTTTCATGCACGCGAGGCTCGACGGCCGACGTGCCGGCGCGCGACAGGATGGCGTACTGGGATGCGTTCAACGCGGCGACGCTGGTCGGCCTGCGCTGCTCGTCGCTGTCGCCGGCCGGGCTCGAAGTCGAGAAGACCGACATCGCGCTGCCGGGCCTCGGCATCGCGGACATCAGCGGGCAGGATCACGTGATCGAGCGCGGCCCCGCGCTGGTGCGCCAGTTGCCGAAGGAGTCGCTGTTCGCGTGCCAGATCGTCAGCGGGCGCGCGTATTTCATCCAGCGCGACCGCTGCCTGCTCGCGGAAGCCGGCGATGTCGTCGTCTACGACACGCGCGTGCCCTATCTATTCGGATTCCTGACGCCGATGCGGCAGCTGCTGATCGATATCCCGATCACGACGTTCGACGACCGCCTCGATGCGGAGCTGGCCGCGCTGCCGCTGCGGATCGCGCCGAAGCCGGGTGCGGGCGCGATGCTCGGCGCGACGTTGCGCACGAGCGTCGAGCGGTTCATGAAGGCGCCCATCGAGCGCGACGCCGCGCGGTTCGCCGAGCATGCGCGCACGCTGGTCGCGGAACTCATCGACACCGAAGTGAACGGCGCGGGCGCATCGCGCGCGTCGCTGTCGTACCTGCTGACCGCAAAGCAGTACATCGCGACGCATCTCGGCGAGCCGGAGCTTGCGCCGCAAGCCGTCGCCGATGCGGTCGGGCTGTCGCTGCGGCATCTGGGTCGCCTCTTCGCGGCCGAAGGCGAGTCGATCACGCAGCACATCTGGTCCGAGCGGCTGTCGCACGCGCATCGCGAGCTGACGGATGCGCGGCTACGCAAGACGAGCGTCGGCGAGATCGCGTTTCGCTGGGGGTTCTCGAGCCAGGCGCACTTCAGCCGCGCGATCCGCGAGCGCTACGGCGCGTCGCCGATGGCGCTGCGCGATGCGGCGCGTGAGGCCGTGGGGTGACGCCGGCTTGCGGATGATTCGGCGGCCGCGCGTGCATCACGCGCCGCTCTCGTTTTCGGCGCGGTGGGGTGCAGCGCACGCGCATCGCGTCACGCTGTCAGCATGAACTCGGCGCAGCGCTCCGCGATCATGATCGTCGGCGCGTTCGTGTTGCCGGACACGATGCGCGGCATCACCGAGGCATCGCAGATCCGCAATCCGTCGACGCCCCGCACCGCGAGACGCGGCGTGACGACCGCGTGCGCGTCGCTGCCCATGCGGCACGTACCGGCCGGGTGATAGACGGTTTTCGCGCGACGCCGCACGTAGTCGGCGAGTGCGGCATCGGTCAGCGGCTCGGCTTCGCGGACGATGCACGCGAGCGACGGCGCGCGGAGGATCCGCCGCGCGAGCGCGACGCCGCGCACGAGGCCGTCGACGTCGGCCGGATCCGACAGCGCACCGCTGTCGAACTGGATCGGCGCGGCCGGATCGTTGCCGCGCAGCCGAACGGAGCCGCGCGAGCGTGGGCGGAGCAGGCACGGGTTGATCGACAGGCCGTGGCCGGGCAGCGGTTCGCGGTCGACGTCGCCGACGAGCGTCGGCAGCACGTGGAACTGGATGTCCGGGCGGCCGCTGCCGGTGGTGTCGACGAACGCGCCCGATTCGACGACGTTCGACGTCAGCAGGCCCGTGCGGCACATCAGCCATTGCAGCCCGTGCCGCAACGCCCGCCACCCGCGATCCTCGCCCAGCAGGCTGATGGGCGCATCGCTGCGGCCGTAGATCGATACCTCGAGGTGATCCTGGTAGTGCGCGCCGACGTCGCGGCTGTCGTGCAGCACGTCGATGCCGTGCGCGTGCAGGTGCGCGCCGGGGCCGATGCCCGACAGCATCAGCAGCTTCGGCGTGCTCAGTGCACCGGCCGCGAGCACGACGTCGGCGCGCGCGGCGGCCGATCCCGTCGCGCCGCTCGCGGTGCACCATTCGACGCCGCTCACGCGGCGGCCGTCGAACCGGATGCGCGTCACGCGGCAGCCTGTCAGCACGCGAAGGTTCGGATCGGCGATCGCGTCGGCCAGGTAGGTGGCCGCGGTGCTGCCGCGCTGCCCGTCGAAGATCGTCGTGTGATAGAAGCCGACGCCATGCTGCGCGGCGCCGTTGAAGTCGTCGTTGTACGCGATGCCGGCTTCCTGCGCGGCCTTCACGAACGCGAGGCTCAGCGGATGCCGAAAGCGCGTGTCGCCGACCTTCAACGGCCCGTCGGTGCCGTGGTACGGCTCCGAGAGCCGCAGATGCGATTCGGCGCGCTTGAACACGGGCAGCACGTCGTCCCATCCCCACCCGGTGCAGCCGAGCGCGGCCCAGTCGTCGTAGTCGTCGCGCGTGCCGCGCACGTACAGCATCGCGTTGACCGAGCTGCCGCCGCCGAGCGTGCGGCCCTGCGGCACGTAGGTCTTGCGTCCCGCCGCGCCCGGCTGCGGCTCGCTCTCGAACGTGACCGTGCGTTGCGTGCCGAGCACGCGGATGAACGTCGCCGGAATCCGGATGAACAGGCTGTCGTCCTTCGGGCCGTCCTCGAGCAGCAACACGCGCCGGCCGGCCTTCACCAGCCGGTGCGCAACCGTGCAGCCGGCCGAACCGCCGCCGACGACGATGTGGTCGTACGTCTCCATCCCGCTTCTTCTCCTGGCTGTCGGGCGGCGGAACGAGTGCCGCCGCGCACGAAGTCAGCTTAGCGAGCAGGTTGCGGCCCCATTTGCCCGAGGCGGACGCCGTGCTTGCCTCGCCGGGACATCGCAACAAGCGGCGGTGCGAGCGGGAAACGGGCCAACGCAAGCCCGTTATTGGCGTGAACGGACCCTAGCACGCCGCGGCCGGCGCGCGCGTGTCGCTCGGTGTCTCGCCGAACCGCGCGCGATAGCTGCGGCTGAAGTGCGCGCTGTTGTTGAAGCCCCAGCGGAACGCGATCTCGCTGACCGTCAGGTGCCTCAGCGACCGGTCGCGCAGGTCGGCGCGGCAGCGTTCGAGCCGCCGCGCGAGGATGTAGCGCGTGAGCGGCATCCCCTCGATCTCGAAGACGCGCGCGAGCTGGCGCGGCGACAGGTTGATCGCACGGCTGACCGACCGGCTGTCGAGGTCGTCGTCGGCAAGATGGCTGTCGATGAACGCCTTCGCGCGCGACAGCGTGTGGACCGTCGACTTCGTCGGCGACGCGTCGCCGTCGTGCAGCCGCAGCATCGACTGCACGAGATCGAGGATTGCGGCGGCGCGCCGTTCGCGCGCGTCGGGCGTCGGCTCCGGCGGCGCGGCGAGCAGCGCATACACCTGCCGCACGGCCCACGACGCGACGCCGTCGCCGCGGTCGATCTTGACGAGGCTGCGATAGCGCCACGGGCCGACGCGCGCCTCGAACACGTCGCGCGGCACGTCGAGCACGGTCATCGCCATGTCGGCGGGAAAGCCGTGACCGTACGGCATCGACGTGTCGTACAGCACGAGGTCGCCGGGCCCGTGCTGCATGCAGTCGACGTCCTGGAACGTATAGCCGTGCCCCTCGTGCATCAGGCAGATGAACACGGCGTCGCGCTGGTCCGCGTGGATGTTGTGCGGCGTGCGCACGACCGCGTGCCGGTTTGCGACGATGTCGCATGCGCGGAACAGCCCGAGATCGCGTCTGCGCAGCGACGCGTCGATCCCCTCGGACGACCTTCCGCTGCATTCGATCCGCACGAGCGTGCGCGCGACATGGTCGACCCAGAAGTCGACGCGCTCGGCGCCGCGTACGGCGCGCGTCGAGATCGTGGCGATCTCCGTGCTGGTGTCCGGCATGACGTTCTCCCGATGACGGCCCGAGCGGGGCAGTCTCGGGCACGCCGAACGCCGCGGTCAATCCGTGAAAGACCCGGGGCACGCGCGTAATGCGCTTGCAGTGGGGCGCGGCGGGCGGTTGCGTGGCCGATGTCCGTCCAGGTCAACGAAAGCGGCCGTGCGAGTCAAGACGCGTATGCGGCTTTGGGGCAGGCGTTGCCGGCTTACTTCGACTTCGATGAAGACGACGGCAACCCGAGCGGCACGTCCTCTGTGTAGCCCATCTTGCCGCCGCGGAACTCGACGCTCACGTGGCCCGGCCGCTGTGCGTCGGCGACGTTCGCGTAGATCGACGTCATCACCATGCCTGCGTCGCAGTCGAGCGCGATCGTGCGATCGACGCGGCCCGTCGCGATGTTCACGGCCCGCAGCGACTGCATCGCCACGCCGCACTTGTCGGACAGCGCGTAGACGCCGACCAGCATGTGCGTCTTGGTGCGATACCACATCGGGATATCGACGCTGCCGTCGAGCTGCGGGTGCCGGTCGTCGGTGTCGTTCAGCCGCCCGCCTTGGCTCAGCGTGATCGGCAGCGCGTTGCGGCCGTCGTCCCACGTGCCGGTCGCCGTTTTGCCGACGACGTTCAGCACGATCGGGCAGGGCTTCGGCCGTGACGGCGACGCGGCCGGCACGACCGGCGAGTCGGCGTTAGACGCGGGCGACGAGGCTTCGCACAGCGTCAGGCGGCCGTCGGACTCGCGCTGGCCCCGCAGCGGGATCGGCTTGCGATGCGTGTCGTAGTAGTAGCTGCCGTCGACGCGCCAGCGGCCCGCGTCGTTGCGGTTGAGGGTGTCGTAGGTCTGCAGCGACACGTGCACCGGCGCGTTGCCGATTGTGCCGGTGTAGTTCGCGATTTCGTACCAGCCCGCGAACGACACGGCCGGTGCGCAGGCGAGCAGCGCGGCAATCGTTGCGGCGAGCGGACGGGCATGCCGGGAGCGGCGGGCGAGGTGGATCATCGGTGGTTTTTTATGCGACGTGGATTCGGCGCGAAGAATCCCGATCGAGCTGCGCGGCCATCGGATGTCCGCCATTGTATCCATCCCGCGCGCATCGCAGGCAGGCCGCAGAACCGCAACGCCGTTTTCCCGGTCTGCCTGCCGCCGCCACGGACTCACGGCGCGCTGGCTTCGTCGATCTGGCGGATGTCGTCCTGATCGAGCTTGACGCGGATCGCTTCGCCGAGCAGTTCGAGCTGCTCGAGCGACGTCGCGCTCGCGATCGGCGCGGTGATCGTCGGCCGCGCGATCTGCCATGCGAGCGCGATCGCGGCCGGCTGCGTGCCGTGCTTCGCCGACACGGCGTCGAGCGCCGCGAGGATGCGCAGGCCGCGTTCGTTCAGATAGCCGGCGACGCGATCGCCGCGCACGCTCTTCTTCAGGTCGGCCGCGCTGCGATACTTGCCCGACAGGAACCCGCTCGCCAGTGCGTAGTAGTTGACGACGCCGAGCTTCAGGTCGCGCACGACCGGTTCGAGATCGCGTTCGTAGTCGGCGCGGTTGAGCAGGTTGTATTCCGGCTGGATGACCTGATACGCGGGCAGCCCGTCGCGCGCGCTGATGGCGGCGGCTTCGCGCAGGCGTGCGCCGCTGTAGTTCGACGCGCCGATGATGCGCACCTTGCCCGCTTCGATCAGCGTTTGATACGCGCCGAGCGTTTCTTCGAGCGGGGCCGTGTCGGCGAGATCGCGGTGCGAGAAATACAGGTCGATGTAGTCGGTCTGCAGGCGGCGCAGCGAATCGTCGGCAGCCTTCAGGATGTTGTCTTTCGACAGCCCGGCACGCGCGCCGAGCATGCCGACCTTGGTCGCGATCACGACCTGCTCGCGCTTGCCGGAGCGCTTCAGCCACTTGCCGAGGATCGTTTCCGATTCGCCGCCGTGGTTGCCGGGAACCCACGCCGAATAGACGTCGGCCGTGTCGATGAAGTTGATGCCGGTGTCGGCGAGCGCGTCGAGCAACGCGAACGATGCGTTTTCATCGACGGTCCAGCCGAAGACGTTGCCGCCGAACGCGAGCGGCGAAACCTGGATGCTGGATGTGCCGAGGGTGCGATGTGCCATGTTCCTCTCCGATAACTGCGGGTAACGGGATTGAACTGCGGGATGGGTCGAAGCGATCGCGGCGGGACGGCAGGGTGCGCGGTGCGGTTCCGCCATGGTCGCGGGACACCGGACATTCTCGCCGATCGCTTCGATTCGTGCAGGCGGCGCGCCGCCGCGATGGTGGACGGTTTGCGGCAGATGGCGGATACCGTGTCCGCTGCGTGAGCGCTCCGTGCGGCTGCGTTCGATCGGGAGCGAATTTTTTGCGACGGGTGCGCGACGGAAGGGGGCGGACTGCCCCGGTATTACGGCGGAGCGGGGGAAAGACGGGCGGCAGACCGCCGCCCGTGCGCGGGACGGTTCGGTCAGCGCAACTGCACGGCCGCGAGAAACAGCACCATGCCGCCGATCGCGCCATCCAGCACGCGCCACGCGACCGCCTTGCGGAACCACGGCGCCAGCAATCGCGCACCATAGCCGAGCCCGAGGAACCACACGACGCTGACCGTCATCGCGCCGATCGCGAACGCGAGCCGCGCGCCTTCCGGCTCGCGCGCGCCGGCCGTGCCGATCAGCAGGAACGTGTCGAGATACACGTGCGGGTTGAGCCACGTGAACGCGAGCGTCATCAGCACGATCGCGAGCGCGCCCTGCGGCGGCGGCGCGACCGCGTCGCCGCGCACGTCGAGCGTGTCGTGGCCCGGCTTGAACGCCCGGCGCAGCGCGTTGATGCCGAACCACGCAAGGTACGCGAGGCCGACGTACAGCACCGCATGAACGAAGGTCGGATAGCGCTCGACGAGCGCCGATGCGCCGCCGACGCCCGCGCCGATCAGGATCATGTCGGACACCGCGCACAGCAGCACGATCTTGCCGACGTGCGAGCGCATGATGCCCTGGCGCAGCACGAACGCGTTCTGCGCGCCGATGGTGACGATGAGCGACGCGCACAGTGCGGCGCCGTGGGAAAAAGCGAGCCAGTTCATGATTGGGGGGGAAAGCCGTGGAAGCAGTGGACGAACGAATCGGGTAGCGGTAGTCTGCGATCAGCACGGAAATAAGAGAAGCTAAATCACCTAATGCGGATTAAGGAAATCTAATGCTCGACTACGCGTTGCTCGATGCCCTCGCGGCCGTGATCCGGCACGGCTCGTTCGAGCGGGCGGCCAAGGAGCTGAACGTCACGCCGTCGGCCGTGTCGCAGCGCGTGAAGCTGCTGGAGGAGCGGGTCGGCAGCGTGCTCGTCAAGCGCGGGCAGCCGTGTGTCGCGACCACGTCGGGCGCGCTGCTGTGCCGGCATACCGAACGCGTGCAGTTGCTGGAAGCCGAACTGGGCGGCCGGATGCCGGCATTGCCGGGCCAGATCGCGAGCGCGTGGCCGACGTTGCGCGTGGCCGTCAACGACGACAGCGTCGCGACGTGGTTCATCGACGCGGTCGGGCCGTTCTGCACGGCGCGCGAGACGCTGCTCGACCTCGTGATCGACGATCAGGATTACACGGCGTCGCGCATTCGCGACGGCAGCGTGCAGGGGGCGGTGACCGCACAGGCCGAGCCGATCCAGGGGTGCCGGTCGGAGCGGCTCGGGCGGATCCGCTATCGCGCGGTGTGCTCGCCGGCGTTTTACGCACGTTATTTCGACGCGGGGATCACGCGCGATGCGCTGCGCCGCGCGCCGTGCGTGATGTTCAATCCGAAGGACGGGTTGCAGGCGCGTTTCATCCGGCGCGTGACGCGCGCGGATCTCGATCCGCCGCAGCACTGGATACCGCACGTCGCGGGTTACCTGCGCGCGTGCGAAACGGGATTGGGATGGGGGATGTGCCCCGACCGGATGGTCGACCGCCAACTGGCGGCGGGCGAGTTGATCGACATGTCGCGCGGGCGAACCATCGACATCGATCTGTACTGGCAGAGCTGGCGTCTGTCGATCGGCTGGCTCGACGATTTCAGCGCGGCGCTGAAGGCGCGTGCCGCGCTGTTTCTCGATTGAGCGGCGGCGTCAGACGTGCTGCAGGCCGTCGAAGTCGACGATCTGCACGTGGCGGCCCTGCATTTCGATCAGGCCGCGCTTCTGGAATTTCGACAGCGTGCGGCTGACCGTTTCGAGCGTCATGCCGAGATAGCTGCCGATGTCCTCGCGCGTCATCCGCAGGTTGAATTCCGACGGCGAGTAGCCACGCTTCAGGTAGCGCGACGAGACGTCGAGCAGGAAAGCGGCGACGCGCTCCTCGGCGTTCAGCGAACCGAGCAGCATCGTTTGCGACGTTTCGCGCACGATCTGTTCGCTCATCAGCTTGTGCATGCGCAACTGCATCGAGCCGGCTTCCGAGCACAGCGCCTTGAGCGCGCTGTACGGAATCACGCACACCGAGCTGTCTTCCAGCGCGACCGCGGTGCGCGGGTGCGTATCGTCGCAGATGCCGTCGAGGCCGAGCGCTTCGCCGGCGAGGTGCAGGCCCGTGACCTGTTCGCGGCCGTCGTGGCGCGTCGCGACGGTTTTCAGCGAACCCGAGCGCACCGCGTACAGGTTGTCGAATGCGTCGCCTTCGCGAAACAGCGCTTCGCCGCGCTTGACCGGGCGAGCCGCGCAGATGACCGACTCGAGGCGGCTGAGCGCTTCGGGCGCCAGGCCCTGCGGCATGCAGAGGTGCCGCATCGCGCACGACGAGCAGTGTGCGGCCTGGCGGGGAGCCCAGCTACCGGTATGGGCCGTGGCGGCGGGGCGGGTGGCGACGGGCGTCAGCATGATCGTTTACTCCGGCGTTGAATCGACGAAATCATTGTCCCACCGCAAGTTGCCGCTGTCGGGTGACAAAACGTCGCGACCGGCCGCGCGTGCCGAACGCCGCTCACGCAGCCGGCTCATCCGCGTTGGCGGCGGCCGGGATCAGCAGCACGGGCAGCGTCGCGTGGCGCACGCATTGTTCGGCGATGCTGCCGAGCACGAGGCGGCGGAAGCCGCGGCGGCCGTGCGTGCCGAGCACGAGCAGATCGGCGCCGAACGCTTTCGCGCCGTCGAGGATCAGCGACGATACGTCGTTGAGCGACGTCGCTTCGTTCAGCCGCGTTTCGCCTTTCACGCCGGCGGCCTGCATCCGCTTCGCGAAATCCTGCGCGAGCGCGTTGCCCTGTGCGACGAGCTGATCGCGCAGCACGGACGGATCGTAGCCGGGCACGTTGTAGTAGATCGCGGCGTTCTCGACGACGTAGAACGGCTGCAGCTCCGCGCCGTGCGCTTTCGCGAGCGCCAGCGCGGCGTCGAACGCGTGGCGGGACGTGTCGCTGCCGTCGACGGCAACCAGAATACGCTTGTACATAGTGTCTCCGAGTGGCGGGTTGGAACGAAGTCGGCCGGATGGCCGATCGGGCCGGGCAATGCGCGATGCTGCGAGGCAGAGTAAACCAACGTGCACGATCGTGCAGCGAGGTGTCGCGTGCCGCGCTGTCCCTGTTCAGTTCGTGAACGGACATGCGGTGGCCGCCTCATTGGCGAAAACGCATGCGCGCGCATCGACCCGGCACGGCGATCACGCCGATGCGCCGCACGTATCGCCATTCAATCGCAATCGCGCCGGGGCGCCATGACTTCGGTCAATGCATGTGCGTCGATGCGATGCGCGGCATGCATGAATTGCGAAGGCCGATGCCAATGCGCGGCATCGTTCACTTCGGCATCGTGCGAGCGAGTATCGGCGCGCGGTCCGGTCGCACGCGCCGATGCACCGCCGTCGATCGCCGTCGGCGGCCGACGGCGATTCCCAAACGAACGATCGATTCAAACGCCGCGCCGGCTATTTCGGCACGGCCGTCAGCTCGATGACACGCTCCGGCCGGCGGCCGTGGCCGGGCCAGTACGCGCTGCCGTACATCCGGTGCACGGGACCGAACGGCGCGTCGCCCGCGGGCGGCGTGTCGAAGCCTTTCTCGATCACCACGTAGCCGGCGCGCAACGCGAACGCCGGATGGTTGCCGTCGGGGCGGCTGTCGAAACCGGCGAGGCCGTCGCCGGCTTCCGGCATCGCATTGACGAGCGACGCATTGCTGCGCGTGACCTGGTCGGGCGAGATCGGCCCGGCCCCGGCGACGCGCGCGGCTTCGCGGTTCTTGCCGTCGGTATCGACCGTGCTGTCGTGGGTGGCGTCGTTGTCGAGTTCGATACTGCGCGGATGCGCACGGCCTGTTTGAGCGGATGATTCCATCGCGGCTCTCCTGGCGGCGACACGCTCCGGATCGAAGCAAATCCCGTTCCGGGCACTACGGGAAAAGGCGCGCGGGCGATCGCCGCGGTCGCGCGGCGCGCACTGATTTGTCATGATTTATTTCAGCTAGAAGACGCGTTTTCTACAGAGTATGATTCTTTTCCTGCGAAGCGGCGACAGGGGATGAAGTCTCGCCGCCTCTGCCCGCGCCGGGGCGCCGCAGCACCCTTAAAGACGGGTAGCGAACAACAAAGCAAGGGACTAGAGGTGGCGGACTCATGCAAGCGACTACTGCCTTCACGCACCGCGGTTATCTGTTGAATTGCGCGCCCGCACGCGCCAGTGACGGTTCGTTCAAGCCCTACGTCGTGATCTCCCGATCGAGCGACGGGGAACTCGTGGCGAACCGTTTTTTCCCGATCGAGCTCCAGTTCAACGACGAAGGCGACGCGATCGCGCACGCGCGCGACTGGGCCGTGCGCTGGATCGACGCGAGCAGCATCTCGATGTGATGCCGTCGCGCTCGTACGGCGTCGGCCGTCCGGCCGATCGCCCAGGGGCCGCTCCCGGACAAAAAACGCGGTAATCTTGCGGAACCCGTCACTTTATTCGCGGCCGCGCGACCGAGCGCGGCTGCCCGCTTTGGCCTATGTCGACATCAGCCGCCCGTCAGTGGGGCCTCGAAGAAATCGTCGCCGGCTTGCGCGAATCGCGCGAGGAACTCCATCGCACGCGCCATCCGCGTGGCATCCGCGAACTGCCGTCGCGCGATGCAATCTGCAAGATTGTGACCGGCCTGCGCGCGTCGATGTTTCCGACGCACTACGGCGCGCCCGACCTGACCGACGAAAGCGTCGACTACTACGTCGGCCATACGCTCGAAAGCACGCTTCGCATCCTGTCCGAGCAGATCCGCCGCGCGTTGCCGTTCCTGCCCGAGCACGTCGATACGCCGTTCGCCGAGCTCGACGAACGCGCGTTCGAGATCGCGCGCGAATTCGGCCGGCAGTTGCCGGCGATCCGCGCGCTGCTCGTCAGCGACATCCAGGCCGCGTACGCGGGCGATCCGGCCGCGCAGCACATCACCGAGATCCTGCTGTGCTACCCCGGCGTGTTCGCGATGATGCACCATCGGCTCGCGCACGCGCTGCACCAACTCGGTGTGCCGTTGCTCGCGCGGTTCATCAATGAAATCGCGCATTCGGCCACCGGTATCGACATCCATCCGGGTGCGCAGATCGGCCCGAGCTTCTTCATCGACCACGGCACCGGTGTCGTGATCGGCGAAACCGCGATCATCGGCGAGCGCGTGCGCGTGTACCAGGCCGTCACGCTCGGCGCGAAGAGTTTCCCCGCCGATGGCGAAGGCGCGCTGGTGAAGGGCAATGCACGGCATCCGATCGTCGAGGACGACGTGGTGATCTATGCGGGCGCGACGATTCTCGGCCGCGTGACGATCGGACGCGGCTCGGTGATCGGCGGCAACGTGTGGCTCACGCACAGCGTGCCGCCCGGCACGAGCGTCGCGCAGGGCAAGGTCCGCGAAGGCGGGAGCGCCGAGAAGCCGTAACGCGGCGGGCGGCGCGCCCGGTTCCCCGGCGCGCGCCGCATGCGTCAGTGCTTGCCGTCCGGCGAGCGGTGCTTGTACAGCACGTCCTGGTCGACGCGGATCAGGTTCTGGCCCGCATCGACGACGAAATCCACGCCGTTGTACGCATTGCCCGTCAGCAGCAGGATCGCGCTTGCGACGTCGTCGGGGCCCGCGATGCGCGCGAGCGGTGTCGAGGCGCGGCTCGCGTGTTCGAAGTCGGCTTGCGTCTGGTCGTCGCTCGGCAGCATCAGCCCCGGGAACACCGCATTCACGCGCAGCACCGGCGCGGACGACAGCGCGAGCATCTGCGTCAGGTTACCGAGCGCGGCTTTCGCGACCGTGTAGCTGAAATGGTCGCGGTGGAAGTTTTCCTTGATCTTCTGGTCGACCACGTTCACGACGACGCCCTGCGTGCCGGCCGCGCGGGCCCGTTCGTAGAACGCGCGCGTGAGCAGGATCGGCGCGCGGCAGTTGACCGCCCACGCCTGGTCGAACGCCGCGAGATCGAAGCTCGGGAAATGGTCCTGCCAGAACACCGACGCGTTGTTGACCAGCACGTCGAGACGCCCGAAGCGCGCATAGACCTGGTCGATCAGCGCGGTGATCTGCGCGGCATCGGACAGATCGGCCTGCAGCGCCGCCGAATCGTGCCCGCGTTCGGCAATCGCGCGGGCGGCGGCCTGCGCGGCATCGGCCGAACGGTCGTAGTGCACCGCGGTGCGATAGCCGTGCGCGGCGAAATACTCGGCGAACGCGCGCCCGGCCCGGCGCGCGGCGCCGGTCACGAGCACGACGGGCGCGTGTGCCGTTTGCTTCGTCTGCTCCATCAGGTATTCGTCAGGTTGACCGAGGAAGGATTCGCGACGATCGACAGGAATTCGCGACGCGTCGACGGATCGGTGCGGAACGTGCCCAGCATGCGCGACGTGACCATCTCGACGCCCGGCTTGTGCACGCCGCGCGTCGAGATGCACTGGTGCGCGGCTTCGAGGATCACGCCGACGCCCTTCGGCTGCAGCACGTCGAACAGCGTGTCGGCGATCTGCACGGTCATCTTTTCCTGGATCTGCAGGCGCTTCGCGAATGCGTCGACGAGGCGCGCGAGCTTCGAGATGCCGACGACGCGATGGTTCGGCAGATACGCGACGTGCGCGCGGCCGATGATCGGCACCATGTGATGCTCGCAGTAGCTTTCGAAGCGGATGTCCTTCAGCACGATCATTTCGTCGTAGCCGTCGACCTCGCTGAACGTGCGCGCGAGGATGTCGCGCGGCTCCAGCGCATAACCGGCGAAGAACTGCTCGTATGCGCGCACGACGCGTGCGGGCGTGTCGAGCAGGCCTTCGCGCGCGGGATCGTCGCCGGCCCAGCGCAACAGCACGCGCACGGCGTCTTCGGCTTCTTCACGGCTCGGCCGGGAGGCGACCGCCTCGGGCTGCGCGGATTTCTTTCCCTTACCCATCTAGTGGCTCCATCGAAGGCCGCCTGCGGCGGCCGATATCCGGGCATTGTTTCATGCTTTCGCCGGTCGTGCGTGCGGGCCGCCGCGCGTGCTTCTTCACTTCGGCCATTCGTCCTGCTCGTCGTTGAACAGCGACGCGACGACGCCGCGCAGCCACGCGGTGCGCGGGTCGTTGTGGTACTTGCGGTGCCAGTGCTGCTTCAGGTCGAAGCGCGGCAGCGCGAGCGGCGGCTCGACGGGCACGATGAACGCGTGCTCGGCTGCATACGCATAGCCGATCGCGTGCGGCACCGTCGCGATCAGATCGGTGCGGCTCAGGATGAACGGCAGGCTCATGAAGTGCGGCGTCTCGAGCACCGCGCGGCGCTGCATGCGCTGCTTCGCCAGATATTTCTCGAGCACCTCCTGGCTGCGGCCCTCGGCGCGCACCACCGCGTGTCCGCACGCAAGGAACTGCTCGACCGTGAACGGCGGCGTCTGCTCGAACGGATGGCCGCGCCGCATCAGGCAGACGAACCGGTGCGTGAACAGCCGCTGCTGGAAGAAGTTGTTGCCGTCGAGATCGGGGAAGTAGCCGACCGCGAGATCGATCGACCCGGCCTCGAGGCCGCGTCCGACTTCGTCGTGCGCGAGCGAGACCGAACGCAGGTTCGCGTGCGGCGCATGCGTCGCGAACGCCTGCAACAGCTTCGGCAGGAACACGATCTCGCCGACGTCCGACAGCGCGATCGAGAACGTATGCGTGCTCGCGGCCGGGTCGAAATCGTGCGGCGCGACGAGGCCGCGCTCGATCTGCGCGAGCGCGTCGCGGGCGGCCGGCAGCAACGCGAGCGCGCGCGGCGTCGGCTCCATCCCGCGCGACGTGCGCACGAACAGCGGATCGCCGAAGTACTCGCGCAGCCGGCCGAGCGCCGTGCTCACGCGTGGCTGGCTCACGCCGAGCAGGTCGCCCGCGCGGCTCACGTTGCGCGCGTCGTCGAGGGCGACGAGGTAGGGAATCAGGTTCAGATCGAGCGCATCCATCGCCGGGCCGGTATCTCCAGAACGTATACAACATATCTCCTGAATCGCGTTGCCGCATAGTCGGGAAAGCGCTGAAATGTGTTTCATTACTCGAACCAATGTTCTGGAGACGAACAATGCGCACCCAAGTCGCGATCATCGGCGCCGGTCCGTCCGGCCTTCTGCTTTCCCATCTGCTGCGCCTGCAAGGCGTCGATTCGATCCTCGTTGAAGCGCGTTCGCGCGAATACTGCGAGAACCGCATCCGCGCCGGCGTGCTGGAGCAGGGCACGGTCGACACGCTGAACGAAGCCGGCCTCGGCGACCGGATGCGCCGCGAAGGGCTCGAACATCACGGCATCGAGCTGCTGTTCGACGGCCAGCGGCACCGCATCGACCTGTCCGAACTGACCGGCGGGCGCGCGATCACCGTCTACAGCCAGCACGAAGTCGTGCGCGACCTGATCGCGGCCGGCGTCGAACACGGCCATCAGATGCATTTCGAAGTCAGCGACGTCGCGCTGCACGATGTCGAAAGCGAGCACCCGTTCGTCACGTTCAAGCACGCGGACGGCCGTGCGGACCGCATCGATTGCGATTACATCGCCGGCTGCGACGGCTTCCACGGCATCGCGCGCCAGACGATTCCCGCCGAGCGGCTGAAGACGTTCGAGCGCGTCTATCCGTTCGCGTGGCTCGGCATCCTCGCCGACGCGGCGCCGTCGCTCGACGAGCTCGTCTACGCACATCACGACAACGGTTTCGCGCTGTTCTCGATGCGCTCGCCGACGGTCACGCGCCTGTACCTGCAGTGCAAGCCCGACGAGGATCTCGCTCAATGGTCCGACGCGCGGATCTGGGACGAGCTGCACACGCGCTTCTCGAACGACACCGGCTGGACGCCGACCGAGGGCCGGATCACGCAGAAGAGCGTGACGCCGATGCGCAGCTTCGTGTCGGAGACGATGCAGCACGGGCGCCTGTTCCTCGCCGGCGACGCCGCGCACATCGTGCCGCCGACCGGCGCGAAGGGCATGAATCTCGCGGTGGCCGACGTCCGCGCGCTGTCCCGCGCGCTGGGCGCGCGCTACCGGACGGGCGACGCGGCGCCGCTCGAGCGCTATTCGGCGACCTGCCTCGAACGCGTGTGGCGCGCCGAGCACTTCTCGTACTTCATGACGAACATGTTGCACGCGTCGCCGGACGATTCGCCGTTCGTCAATCGCCTGAAGTTTGCCGAGCTGAAATACGTGACGCGCTCGCGGGCCGCCGCGCAGTCGCTCGCCGAAAACTACGTCGGCCTGCCGTTCGACGACGCGACGGCCCCCGAGGGAACCCGCCTTGACAATGCGCTGTGCGCGCCCCTATGATCGGCTCATCGTTCGCTAATCGAATCTAGGTTCGATTAGCGAACAAATGCCGAGGTCGACGAAGGCCTCCGGCGCGGCACGCGGCACGCGCGTGTCCCCTCGACAGGCCGCGCACGAGCCGCGGGTTCGCATCAGGAAGAGACATGGTCAACAAGATTTTCGAATCGCTTCAGTCGGCGGTCGCCGACGTCCACGATGGCGCGACAATCATGATCGGCGGTTTCGGCACGGCCGGCATGCCGTCCGAGCTGATCGACGCGCTGATCGAACAGGGCGCGCGCGACCTGACGATCGTCAACAACAACGCGGGCAATGGCGAGACGGGCCTCGCGGCGCTGCTGAAGGCGAAAAAGGTGCGCAAGATCATCTGTTCGTTCCCGCGCCAGAGCGACTCGCAGGTGTTCGACGCGCTGTACCGCGCGGGCGAGATCGAGCTGGAACTCGTGCCGCAAGGCAACCTCGCCGAGCGCATTCGCGCGGCGGGCGCCGGCATCGGCGGTTTCTTCACGCCGACGGGCTACGGCACCAAGCTCGCGGAAGGCAAGGAAACGCGCGTGATCGACGGAAAGCCGTACGTGTTCGAGACGCCGATTCACGCCGATTTCGCGCTGGTGAAAGCGTACAAGGGCGACCGCTGGGGCAATCTCGTCTATCGCAAGACCGCGCGCAATTTCGGACCGATCATGGCCAGCGCCGCGAAGGTCGCGATCGTCCAGGTGTCGGAAGTCGTGCCGCTCGGCGCGCTGAACCCGGAACACATCGTGACGCCGGGCATTTTCGTGCAGCGCGTCGTCGAGGTGCCGCAGGCCGCGCACGCGGCCGAGCTGGCCGCCGAACACGCTGCATCGCAAGCCGCCTGACCGGCCTGGAACTTTGTATGGGACCGGAGTAAGCGCTGAAGCGCCAACTCCGGTCGACAGGAAATCGACATGAAACGACTGACCCGCGATGAAATGGCCAAGCGCGTCGCCCAGGACATCCCCGAAGGCGCGTACGTGAACCTCGGCATCGGCGTGCCGACGCTGGTGGCGAACCACCTCGACCCGAGCAAGGAGATCTTCCTGCACAGCGAGAACGGCTTGCTCGGCATGGGCCCGGCGCCCGCGCCCGGCGAGGAAGACGACGAACTGATCAACGCCGGCAAGCAGCACGTGACGCTGCTCACTGGCGGCGCGTATTTCCACCACTCGGATTCGTTCGCGATGATGCGCGGCGGCCATCTCGACTACTGCGTGCTCGGCGCGTTCCAGGTGTCGGCGAGCGGCGACCTCGCGAACTGGCATACGGGTGCGCCCGACGCGATTCCGGCCGTCGGCGGCGCGATGGACCTCGCGATCGGCGCGAAGCAGGTGTTCGTGATGATGGAGCACCTGACGAAGCAGGGCGAGAGCAAGATCGTCGCGCAGTGCTCGTATCCGGTCACCGGCGTGCAATGCGTGAGCCGCATCTATACGGATCTGGCCGTGCTCGACGTGACGGCCGACGGCCTCGCGGTGAGCGAGATCTTCACCGACCTGTCGTTCGACGAACTGCAGAAGCTGACCGGCGTGCCGCTGATCGACGCGACGCAGAAGGCCGCCGCCTGAACGGCAAGCGTGCCGGTGCGCGCATTCGAGCGCACGCCGGCACGCTTGGGTAGACAATAGGCGCACGCCGTTTCCCCATCTTGATGCCATGCTCGAAGACAGCGCCCGCCTGACCTCCCTGATCTGCGGCACCGAGCCGCTCAACCGGATCTGGTCGCCCCGCGCGACGATCCAGCGCATGCTCGACGTCGAGGCCGCGCTCGCGCGTGCGCTCGCGGCGCAGCAGGTGATTCCCGCCACCGCGGTCGCGCCGATCGAACGCGCGTGCGACGCCGGCCGGCTCGACGCCGATGCGCTCGCGCACGGCGCGGCGCTCGGCGGCAATCTCGCGATTCCGCTCGTCAAGCAGCTCACCGCGCAAGTGAAGGCCGACGACCCCGAGGCCGCGAAGTTCGTGCACTGGGGCGCGACCAGCCAGGACATCATCGATACCGCGACCGTGCTGCAGTTGCGCGACACGCTGGACGTGCTCGAGCCGATGCTCGACGAAGCCTGTGCGTCGCTCGCGGCGCTCGCGCGCACGCATCGCGCGACGCCGATGATCGGCCGCACGTGGCTGCAGCAGGCGCTGCCGATCACGCTCGGCCTCAAATTCGCGCAGTGGCTCGACGCGCTGCTGCGCCATCGCACGCGTTTCGCCGAGTTGCGCGAGCGTTTGCTCGTGCTGCAGTTCGGCGGCGCGGCCGGCACGCTCGCGAGCCTGCGCGAACACGCGGCCGGCGTGAGCGCCGCGCTCGCGTCCGATCTGAATCTCGCGCTGCCGGCCGTGCCGTGGCATACGCAGCGCGACCGCATCGCGGAAGCCGCGGCGTGCTTCGGCATGCTGACCGGCACGCTCGGCAAGATCGCGCGCGACGTGTCGCTGCAGATGCAGACCGAAGTGGGCGAGCTCGGCGAACCGGCGGCCGCGGGCAAGGGCGGCTCGTCGACGATGCCGCACAAGCGCAACCCGGTCGGCTGCGCGGCCGTGCTGACGGCTGCCGTGCGTGCGCCGAACCTCGTTGCGACCGTGTTCACGGGGATGGTGCAGGAGCACGAGCGCGCGCTCGGCGGCTGGCAGGCCGAATGGGACGCGTTGCCCGATCTCGCCCGCCTGACGGGCGGCGCGCTCGCGCAGGTCGCGCAGATCGTCGCGGGCCTCGACGTCAACACCGAACGCCTCGCCGCGAACCTCGACCTCACGCACGGGCTGATTCTCGGCGAAGCGGTGATGCTCGCGCTCGGCGACAAGATCGGCCGGCTCGATGCGCACCACGTCGTCGAACATGCGTCGAAGGAAGCCGTGCGCACCGGCGCGACGCTGTTCGACGTGCTCGCGGCCGACGCAACCGTATCGGCCCACCTGTCGCGCGACGCGCTCGCGCGGCTGCTCGATCCCGCACATTACGTCGGCGAGGCGCAGGCCTACGTCGACGCCGTGCTCGCGCTGCACGCGGGCGCGAAACAACCAGGAGAACATTGATGCCTTTCGCCACTGTCAACGGCGTGAAACTGCATTACCGGATCGACCGTGCCGCGCGCGACGACGCGCCGTGGCTCGTCTTCTCGAATTCGCTCGGCGCCGACCTGCAGATGTGGGCGCCGCAGATCCGCCCGCTCACGCAGCACTTCAACGTCCTGCGCTACGACACGCGCGGCCACGGCCATTCCGACGCGCCGGCCGGCTCGTACACGATCGACCAACTGGCGGGCGACGTGATCGGGTTGCTCGACCATGTCGGCATCGAACGCGCGCATTTCTGCGGGATCTCGATGGGTGGGCTGACGGGCGCCGCGCTCGCCGCGCGCTACCCGTCGCGCATCGTGCGCGCGGTGCTGTCGAATACCTCGGCCAAGATCGGCTCGCCGGAAGTGTGGGTGCCGCGTGCGCAGAAGGCGCGCGCCGAAGGGATGGCCGCGCTCGCTGGCGCCGTGCTGCCGCGCTGGTTCACCGACGCATTCGTCGAGCGCGAGCCGCGCCTGTTCGACGCGATCCGCGACACCTTCGTGCATACCGACAAGGACGGCTATGCGGCGAACTGCGACGCGCTGAACGCGGCCGACCTGCGCGAGGAAGTGAAGGGCATCGCGCTGCCGGTGCTCGTCGTGACCGGCGACAAGGACATGTCGACGCCGCCCGACCAGGGCCGCGCGCTGGCTGCCGCGATTCCCGGCGCGCGGCATGTCGAATTCGACGCCGCGCACATTTCGAACATCGAGTGCACGGACGGTTTCAACCGTGCGCTCGTCGAATTCCTGACTGCGTGAGGCCCTGCGATGGACGACCAGCAACGTTATGAAGCAGGGATGAAGGTGCGCCGCGCGGTGCTCGGCGATGCGCACGTCGACCGCTCGCTCGAGAACCGCACGGAGGTGACGGAGGAATTCCAGAACCTGATCACGCGCTATGCGTGGGGCGAGATCTGGACCCGCGACGGGCTGCCGCGCCATACGCGCAGCCTGCTGACCATCGCGATGATGGTCGCGCTGAACCGCGGCGAGGAACTGGCGCTGCACCTGCGCGCCGCGCGCAACAACGGCGTGACGCGCGACGAGATCAAGGAAGTGCTGCTGCAGACCGCGATCTATTGCGGCGTGCCGGCCGCGAATTCCGCGTTCCATCTCGCGGACAAGATCTTTAAAGAGCAGGATGGGGCCGCCTAGGCGGGGCCGCGCAAGACGGCCGGCCGAGTGCCGGCGGCGATCCGATCGCACGGCCGCTGATGCTGGCGAGCCGTGACGATCAACGAGCGCACCGGCAGCGAATCGGCGCGTGAACGAAGGAAAGGCGCGGCCACGAGGCCGCGCTTGTTGCATATATATCAATGTTGGATGCGACCGGTTCGAGCGCTGACGCGCCCACACCGGCCGACAAGGAGACAAGCGATGAACCGCACACCCGTGGTCGATGTCCAGACCTTCATCAACGAGCAGCCGTTCGGCGGCTTTCAATGGCTCGTGTTCCTCATGTGTTTCGTGATCGTGCTGCTCGACGGCTTCGATACGGCCGCGATCGGCTTCATCGCACCGTCGCTGCTCGGCGAATGGAACCTCACCAAACCCGATCTCGCGCCCGTGTTGAGCGCCGCGCTGTTCGGCCTGGCGTGCGGCGCGCTCGTGTCGGGCCCGCTGTCCGACCGGCTCGGCCGCCGCTCGCTGCTGCTCGGCTCGGTGTTCCTGTTCGGCGTCGCATGCCTGATGTCCGCGTTCTCGAACACGATCGGACACCTGACCATCCTGCGCTTCATCACCGGCGTCGGGCTCGGCGCCGCGATGCCGAACGCGGTCACGATGATGGGCGAATTCTGCCCGGACAAGCGCCGCGCGACCGTGATCAACCTGATGTTCTGCGGCTTTCCGCTCGGCGCCGCGTTCGGCGGTTTCCTCGCCGCGTGGATGATTCCGCATTTCGGCTGGCGCAGCGTGCTGGTGCTCGGCGGCGTGACGCCGCTGCTGCTCGGCGTGCTGTTGCTGCTGAAGATGCCGGAATCGGTACGCTTCATGGTCGCGAGCGGCCAGGGCATCGACAAGATCCGCGCCACGCTCGCTCGCATCTCGCGCGACGCGCTGAACGCCGGCTCGTTCGCGCTGACCGAAGCCGCGCCGCAGACCGGCGGCAAGGGCCTCGGCGTCGTGTTGTCGCGCTCGTACATCGTCGGCTCGGTGATGCTGTGGCTCGCGTACTTCATGGGCCTCGTGATCTTCTACGCGTCGATCAACTGGATGCCGATCCTGCTGAAGGATGCCGGCCTGACGCCGAAGAGCGCGACGCTGATCTCGGCGCTGTTCCCGCTCGGCGGCGTGGGTGCCGTGCTGTGCGGCGTGCTGATGGACCGCTTCAACGCAAACCGCGTGATCGCCGTGTGCTACGCGCTGACGGCGGTGAGCGTGTATGCGATCGGGCAGGCGGCCGGCAACGTGGGGCTGCTGGTGCTGGTGGTGTTCGTGGCCGGCGTGCTGATGAACACCGCGCAATCGTCGATGCCGGCGCTGGCCGCCGCGTTCTATCCGACCGAAGGGCGCGGCACGGGCGTCGCGTGGATGCTCGGCGTCGGCCGCTTTGGCGGGATCGCGGGGTCGTTCCTCGTCGCCGAGCTGACGCGTCGGCATTTCTCGTTCGCGGGCGTGTTCGCGACGATCGCCGTCGCGGGCGTGCTCGCGTGTGTCGCGCTGCTGATCAAGCAGTTGGCGCGGCCGCATGGCGTGGCGCAGCCGGCAGGGAAGATCGAGTCGCTCGGGCATTGAGCGACCGGGGGCCGGTATGTTGTGCCGGCCCAGTGATGATGGATTCGGGGCAGTTGCAAGCAGATCGACCGACGCACGACAGCAGACCAGGCCGCCTTCGCGGCCCGTCGACATTCCGGCGGTCGCACCGTTACTCTTCCGCGTCGTGTTCCTTGACGAAGTTGCGCAGATACGCGCGCAACGCGGCTTCCCGGCGGCGATGATCGTCGTGGTTCGCGGCGCCCATTTCCTCCTCGTCGCCGAACAGCGTCGGCGGCGCACAGTAAGTGCCGACTTCGATGTTCTCGCGCAGCACGCGGATATCGTGCGTGAGCGGATGATATTCGGCGATCCAGTGCATGCCTTCGATGTGCTCGCCCGCTCTCAGCATTGGCTTCATCGGCAATCTCCATACAGAGCAGCGGCGCAACCGCCGAAGCGGTTGCACGCGCCCGTATCGAAAGGGTACGCCTGCCTCACGTGAAGCTCAACGGGCGCTTGTGAGCGCTTACTGCGGCAACAGATGGGCGACGAGCGGATACAGCGACAGGATCAGCAGAACGGCCATCGTCACGTTGAAGACGCGCAGCGCGCGGGGATTCGACAGGAAGCGGCGCAGGCCCTGGCCGAACGCGGCCCACAGGCAGATGCACGGGAAGCCGATCAGGATGAACACGACGGACATCCATGCGGCGTTCATTCCGTAGTCGGCGGACAGGCGGACCGTCGTCGCGGCGGTCAGCACCATCATCCACGCCTTCGGGTTGACCCACTGGAACGCGGCGGCTTCGATGAACGTCATCGGCCGCGGCTTGGCGCCGTGAGCCTTCACTTCGCCGGAGGTGCCGATGCGCCATGCGAGGTACAGCAGATAGGCGACGCTCGCGGCTTCGAGGACGGTGTACAGGACCGGCACGCGACGGAACGCTTCGCCGAGACCGAAACCGACGCAGAGCATCAGGATCGCTACGCCGATGCTGATGCCGAACAGGTGCGGCATCGTGCGGCGGAACCCGAAGTTGACGCCGGACGCGAGCAGCATCGTGTTATTGGGGCCGGGCGTGATCGACGTGACGAGCGCGAACAGCATGCCGGCTGGCAGCGCGCTGAGGGTGAGGAATTCCATCGCGGATTCTCCGTTCGGGTTCGAGGCTGGGATGGAGTCAGTGTAGCGACGGTTTTCTGTACAGTACCGGTACAGTTGGATTGACGAATGCCGGTACGGGGAGGGGGTGAAGGTTGGTAGGCGCCCGTTTATTTGTGTGGGCTCTCAGAAAAGATGTGGTCTTTTCGAACGCGGGGCGCGAGCGAGACCAGCAACCCGAGGCAACCCATGCACACGGACAGCACCATGATCACCGTGTCTGGTCCGAAACGCGTCGAGAATACGCCTACCGCGACGCCCGCGAGCGGCTGTGTCATGTTGTTGAGGAGGATGACGACACCCGTCGTCTTGCCGTAGTCGTGTGCGGGGATGATCTTCTGCCGCGTGCTGCGGATGTACACGTTGAACATCTTGTCGAACCCGACGATCAGCAGGAAGCCGAAAACGTACCCCGCAATTCCGGTGCTGGCTGCCGCGATCACGCCGCCGACACAGATCGAACCGAAGCCGACGAGGCCGAGGACGCGCCGCGGGACATGCAACGTCGCCGTCATCAGCAGAATCGCGATCGTCACGCACGCGCCTGCCGTTTGCAGTCCTGCGTAATAGCGTCCGCTTTCGTGATGAAAGCCGGTGACCATCGCGGCGGATGTCGCGAGCGTGACGCCGATCACGAGGTTCTCCGCGGCAGCCAGCATGATGACGGACTTGAGGCCGGGCAGATGGACGACGTGAGACAAGGCCGCCTTGATCGGCTTGAACCAGGTGCCGTGCGAACCTTCCGGCATCGCGAATTCGAACGCGCTGGCCTTTTGCCAATAGGCGAGCGCGACGTCGGCTGTGACGAACAGCACGGCCGCGGCCGCCACGACGAATTCCCAGCGCCACCAGGACAGCAGAATCGCCGCGAGCATGGGGCCAAGCACCAGGCCAAGCTGATCGGCCAATTGCGAATACGACAGCACTTTTTCGAAGCGATGGCTGCTGAATATCTGCGGCAGCATCACCTCGCGCGCAACGATGCCCTGACTCGTCAGCATGCCGCACAACGCGGACAGCGCGATCAGCCATCCGATGCCGCCGACGAGGTCGTAGGCGGCGACGCCCGCGACGCATACCGCCGCGCGGAGAACCTGACTGACGCGCATCAGCTTCGTGGGCGAATACCGGTCGCAAAGCGCGCCGAGAAACGGGAAGCACAGGTATCTCGGTAGTGTTTCGAGCGAAAACGCGATGCCCGACCAGGACACGCGTCCTGTCATCTGGAAGATGACCAGCGGCACGAGAAACAACAGAATCTGGTCGGCGAGGCGGGCAAGGAAAAGCGAATGAAAAAAGGCTTGATGCTGGGCACGCACGAACGGTCACCTTTCTTTTGCGCGGAGCACGCGATGCATGCGCGCTCCCGCGGACGTTGCCGGGAGGGCTGCTACCCCGGGGCCTCCCGGAATGAGCGTATCGGGCCTCAGTAATCGGATGCTTCTGCAGACTCCAGGTTATGCCGTTCGTGTCCCTTGAGCGGGGGATTGAAGACGCTGACAAGCACCAGATCCCCGTCTTTGCCGCCGCGCAGATAATGCTGGTCGTGTTGATCGAGCACGTAGATGGTGCCCGGGGGGATCGGAAAGACGTTGCCGTTCGTGTCCTCGACCTCGCCTTCGCCCGCAATGCAATAACAGGCTTCGAGATGGTTGCGGCATTGCAGCAGCGATTCCGTCCCCGCACGCACCACCGTATGGCACACGCCGTAGCCCATGCCGTCCTTTTCCGTCAACAAGCGACGACTTGTGCCGGACCCCATTCGACAAGCAGTCCGTCTTTCTCGACATCTCTCAGGTTTCCGACAAACAGCATTCCTTTCCTGTGTGTAAGAAATTATTGTCCTGCTCTCAGCGGAAGCGAACCCACGAAGAAGCAAGCCAGTATCCGTAACTGGATGGCCCGCTAGATCATGTAGTTTTTCAACGTTAACAGCGGACGGCCAGGCTGGTCAAGGACGGAATATGGGGGGAATTTCGGGTGCTTATCCAAATCTGACTTGAGCGTGTTGAGGGCGGAACTGAATAAGTGTGTTGTAGTTTATCTACATTTTCTGTGGGCTGCGTGGCTTGTGGTCGACAGGACGATTCGCGCTGGCCGGCTCTCGTTCCTGCTCACCGCGTCGATCTGACGGCGAGGGTTACCCGCCCGCCGCAACCCGTCCCTTCACACACTTGAACCACAGCCTCGCAGCCCCCACCCCACCCGCGACCGGAATCCGCGGCAACAGAAACGAATCGTCGGTCGCACCGGCGCATCCGCGCCGGGTCGTCGTCGCATTGCCGTAACCGGCGGCGATGACCTGGTCGCGCACGCGTGCGTCGAGATCGCCGTACGGATAGCAGAACGATTCGACGCATTGGCCGCTCAGCATTTCGAGCTGCCGCTTCGATTCGGTCAACTGAAACGCCGATACATGTGACGGCGCGTATGAGAGGGCCACATGATCGAGCGTATGCGAGCCGATTTCATGGCCGTGATCGCGCCACGTGAGCATGTCTGCGCACGTCATCAGCGGCGAGCGCGCAGTCGGCGCACCGGCATCCCAGTCGTTCGCGCCGCCGAACCGACCGGCGACGAAATAGCAGGTCGCGGTGAACCCGAGCGCGTCGAGCACGGGCATCGCATGCGTCAGCACGTTGAGAAAGCCGTCGTCGAACGAGATGCCGAAGACCTTGCCCTGCCGTTCGCCGCGCAGGTACGGCTGCAGTTCGCGCACGCTCAACCCGCGGTAGCCGAGCCGCCTGAACAAGGTCATCTGGCGGCGGAACGCGTCGGGCGCGACGCTCAGGCTGCGCAGTCGGTCGGTCGGCGGCGGGAGCGGGCGGATCTGGTGATACATCAGGATCGGATAGCGTGGGGTGCGCGCAAGCATCGGTGGATCGCAGGAAAGTGGGGTTATGCGGCCTTGCGGAAAATCCGCAGGGTCTTGAAGTCGCCGATCTCGGCGAAATCGGCATGCGCGGCCCACTTCGCGATGATCGGCTCGGCTTTCCGGTAGGCCGACGATTCCTTGTGGCGCCGGTCCCGGTACTTCTTCCAGATATTCATTGCCATTTCGCGGATCTCAACGAGGTCACCCAGCGGGAGGAGTTGTGTCGAACCGATTGCTGATAAACGGACAAGGTCGCGTCGACGAACGCGTCGAACGAGAACTCTCGCTTGCCTTTCAGCCGCGCGCTGCGTCCCATCGCGCGGACGCGGCCCGGATCCTCCGCGATCGTGCGCAGGATCGCTTCGATCGCCGCGGGCTCGCGTGGCGGGACGACCCAGCCGTCCACGCCCGGCTCGACGTTCTCGGGCAGCCCGCCCACGCGCGTCACGATCGCGGGGCAGCCGAGCGACATCGCTTCGCGGCATGCATACGACAGGCTCTCGTGATACGACAGCACGAACGACACGTCGATGATCGAGAACGGCGCCCGCACATCGTCGAGTCGCCCGGTGAACGCGGTACGCGACGCCATGCCGTGCCGCGCGAGCTCCTCGCGCTGTTCGCCGGATGGCTCCGCGCCGACCAGCAGCACGCGAAACCGCTCCCGTTCAGTTTCGGGCAGGCGGCCGAGTGCGGCGATCAGGTCCATCCAGCCTTTTTCTGGCGCGGTGCCGGCGCTGCTGCCCAGCACGATCGCATCCGCGCCGGCCGCGCCGAACAGCGCGATCTTGCGGCGGCGGATCTCGTCGGCCGCCAGTCGTTCGGCAGCCGGCCGACGCACGCCGTGCTTGACCACCGTGACGTTGCCGTACGGCGAGCGCAGCGCGAGCATGCTCGCGACGTAGTCGCTGACCGCGATCGTGTGGTCGGTGGCCAGCCGGGCGCGCAGGAGGTTGCCGAAGCTGTCGGCGCGATAGGTGTTGTGCTTGGTCAGCACGACCGCGGGCCGATACCGGCAACCGAGCAGCGCGAGCATGACCTGCCGGTGATCGGCGGACCCGTTCACATGGATCACATCGAAGCGTTCGGCGGCGATCCGCTGGCGCAGCCGGAGAATCTCGCGGCACAGCCGGTTCCAGCGCGGCTTGAATTCCATGTCGAAGATGGCCACGTCGGGAGTGCCCTTCAGCAGTCGCGACAAGCGGCTGCCTTCCGGCGACGCGACGGTCACGCGGTGATGACGGCTCATCGCGACGGCGAGATCGCGGACGTAGGTGTCCTGTCCGCCGCCATAGTCGCCGTGGAAGTTGGTGTAAAGAATGTTCATCACGATGCCGCTTTTTCCCGATCCTTCATTTCAAGGAATACTGACGAAATGAATAACTCGGCCTGATGGAAGCCATGGCGCGAACGCGGTGCCGCATTTCCGGCTCGGAATTGCGCGTTGACGTCGCTGCACGTTGTCAACGCGAATCATTTCCAAATATTACAGACCGTTTACGTGCCGTAGTGTCGAGGTCTGCGCAGGTTTGTGAGAATGTGTCGCGATCGCTTGATCGTGTCGCTGCCTGCGTGACGATTTCGGCAGGCCGGGCGTGGCAGGCGTCCCTTTCCCGGCGGGTTCAGGACGCAGATCAACCCGTGCTGCTTTCAGATTTGAAAGCCGGCGAGCCATTTGCGTTAGAATGCCCCCCCTGTCCGCCATGGCGAGCGCCGATGGCGGGGAGGTCGCACCCAGAGAGACGTGGGTTTCGATTCGCAGCCGGACGCGGAAGCTGTGCCAGCCGTTAGCAACATACGCTTTGTGATTTGGATTACTAATGAAGAAGAAGCACAACATCACCAGGTACATCGTCGTCGCGATGATGCTGGGTATCGCCGTGGGTTATGCCTGCCATAGCGCGTTTCCCGACCCGAAGATGGCGAAGGAGGTCGCCGGGTACGTGTCGTTGCTGTCCGATGTGTTCCTGCGCCTGATCAAGATGATCATCGCGCCGCTGGTGTTCGCGACGCTGACCGTCGGCATCGCGCAGATGGGCGACGGCAGCGCGGTGGGCCGCGTGGGCGTCAAGGCGTTCGGCTGGTTCTTCATCGCGTCGTTTACGTCGCTGCTGCTCGGCCTGCTGACCGCGACGATCCTGCAGCCCGGCAGCCACCTGAGCCTGCCGCTTCCGGCATCCGATGCGGCACTCAACCTGAAGACGGGCACGTTCACGCTGAAGGATTTCGTCGTGCACCTGGTGCCGAAGTCGATCGCCGAGGCGATGGCGAACAACGAAATCCTGCAGATCGTCGTGTTCTCGATCTTCTTCGGCTCCGCGCTGTCCGCGCTCGGCGAAGCGGGCAAGCGCCTGACCGCCGTGATCGACGATCTCGCGCAGGTGATGCTGAAGGTGACGGGCGCGGTGATGTGGTTCGCGCCCGTTGCGGTGTTCGCGGCGCTCGCGTCGACGATCACGACCGAAGGGCTTGGCATCCTGCTCACCTTCGCGAAGTTCATGGCGAGCTTCTATCTGGCGCTCGCGCTGCTGTGGGCCGTGCTGACGCTCGCCGGCGTGACGTTCCTCGGCAAGCGCGCGTTCACGCTGCTCCGGCTGATCCGCGAGCCGTTCCTGCTGTCGTTCGCGACGGCCAGCTCCGAGGCCGCGTATCCGAAGCTGCTGGACGCGCTCGACCGCTTCGGCGTGAACCGCAAGATCTCGAGCTTCGTGCTGCCGATCGGCTATTCGTTCAACCTCGACGGCTCGATGATGTACTGCACGTTCGCGGTGCTGTTCATCGCGCAGGTGTACGGCATCCATCTGCCGCTCGGCACGCAGATCACGATGCTGCTGATGCTGATGGTGACGTCGAAGGGGATGGCCGGCGTGCCGCGCGCGTCGCTCGTCGTGATCGCGGCGACGCTCAATCAGTTCAACCTGCCCGAAGCCGGCTTGCTGCTGATCATGGGCGTGGACATGTTCCTCGACATGGGGCGCTCGGCCACCAACGCCGTCGGCAACTCGATCGCGGCGGCCGTAGTCGCGAAGTGGGAAGGGCAGCTCGACGCGCCGCGCGATGGCGACGATCCGGACGGCGCGCGCGTCGCCGAGGTGAAGGTGAGGGAAACGTCGGCTTGACGCACGGCAATGCGGTGGCGCAAACGCTGCATTGCCTGACCCGCAGCAAATGATATTCGCCGGCCTGGATTCGACACGGATTCAGGCCGGCGTTTTCGTTTGGGGACAGTGGATTTTACCCGATACTGCCGAAATGGCATTCGCCGTTTCAATCTATCGTCGTTGAATCCCCGGCGATATTCCCGGCGGCGAATGCCTGATTTTCTCCATTTCCGATCTGACGCGTAAGTGACCATTTACTGACGCGAAGCCGCGCTCGCCGCAAGCGCGGGCGATTCGCAATTTTTTTCGATTTATATAACGCTATTCTCGCCCTGCGCATTATCGAACGTATGCCGTACGTCATACCGACTGCGCCGGATGATTCAGGGAAGAATTTACATCTCGCGGACTTCAAGCCATCTGGCCGGCCGATCCTTCATGTGAATGTTTGTCTCATTCAGGAGAGCCTCCGTCATGGTCGCCAGACAACGAATCCGGGCCGCGCTTGTTGCCGCGGCGATCGCCGCATGTGCATCCGCCGCGCATGCAGCCAACACGACCGACTGGATCGCGAACACGTACGGCACGCTCGCGGCGCACGTCGGCAACGTGGCGCGCGCGATGTGGGTCGCACCTGAAGGCGTGATCTACACGGCGTCGATGTGGGACGAGGACGAAGGCGGCGTCGCGATCTACCAGAACGGCAAGAGCATCGGCTCGATCGGCGCGCATTCGGAATTCCAGGGCAGCGCGATCACGGGCAACGCGACATCGCTGTTCGTCGCGCTGCAGCCCGGCAAGACCTACGGCAGCGGCGCGGTGGGGCGCTACAACCGCGCGACGAAGTATCGCGACCGCGTGATCCAGATCAGCGCGGCAACCAACCAGCCGCGCATCGACGTCGTCACCGGGCTCGCGACGGCCGGCTCGCTGTTGTATGCGAGCGATTTCTACGGCAATCGCGTGCGCGTGTTCACGACCGATGGCGTGTGGCAGCGCGACATCGGCGTGTCGGCGCCGGGCGCGCTCGCGGTGGACGGCGCGGGCAACGTGTGGGTCGCGCAGAAGCGTGCCGGCTCGATCGTCGGCTTCAGCCCGGCCGGCGCGCTGCTGAACACGATCCGCATGCCGGCCGGCTCGCAGCCGTCGGCGCTGTATGTCGACGCGGCGGCCGGGCAACTGCTGGTGGGCGACGAAGGCCCGGACCAGAACATCAAGCGTTATTCGATCTCGGGCCGGCCGGCGCTCGTCGGCACGTTCGGCGTGCGCGGCGGCTATCTCGACACGGCGACGGGCATCAAGGGGCAGGTCGGCCCGCAACGCTTCACGCGTATCGTCGGGATCGGCAAGGATACCGGCGGCAATCTCTATGTGCTCAACAATCCGTGGGGCGGCAGCTGGGATCTCGGCCGCAACGGCGCGACCGACATTCACGCGTACAGCAGCACCGGCAGCCTGCGCTGGACACTGCAGTCGCTGAACTTCGAAGGCATCGCCGCGCCGGACCCGGTCACGGACGGCGCGCTGTTCTACGGCGGCACGCACATCTACAGCGGCAGCGCAGGCGGCAAGTTCGTCGCGAACACCGTCGACCCGTTCACGTATCCGTCGGACCCGCGCATCAACATGAGCGATACGCAGCGCGACGAACACTTCGGGCTGCTCACGTCGGTCGGCGCGAACCGGATTCTCGTCGCGGCCGGCCAGAACCCGCCGGTCTTCTACTTCTATCATTTCAACGCGGCGAACGGTTACGTCGCGATTCCGGACGGCTCGCTTCCCGGCCCTGCGTTCAACACGACGCAGCGCGTGACGGGCGGCTTCAGCCTCGACAGCCAGGGCGGCGTATGGGCCGGCCTCGACAAGACCGGCGCGATCACGCATTACCCGCTGACCGGCTTCGACGCGAACGGCAAGCCGTCGTGGGGGCCCGGCGTCGCGACCCGCATTCCGGCCAGCATCCAGCCGCTCACGCGCATCGTCTATCTTGCGGACAGCGACACGATGGTGCTCGCGCAGGGCGCGCTCGGCAGCAACGACTGGACGTCGATCGGCACGCGCATCGAGGTGTATCACGGCTGGCGCGCGGGCAACACGACGAAGCCCGACCCGGTGATCACGCTGCCGCACAGCGGCGCGAAATCGATCGACGCGGCGGGCAACCATCTGTTCGTCGGCTACTGGTTCAGCAGCAGCGGGCCGCTGTGGCCGAACGTCGACGCATTCAACCTGACCACGGGAAGCCTCGACACGACGCTGGTCAACACGAGCCCCGCGACCGTCGATACCAGCAGCGCGATCGATGCGATGTACAGCATCCGTGCGTATCGCCGGTCGAACGGCGAGTACGTGGTGATGAAGAACAACGTGAAGGGGAACAGCATCACCGTGTACCGGTGGACGCCCTGACATCGATCACGCATGCGCGGCCGCTGTCCGCCGGCCGTGCCCGCGCGGCAACGACGGAATTCACCGCGTGTCGCCGGACGTCCATCGTGCTTCCACGCAATTTCCGCATCGCGCGTGCGTAATGAGCGGCGTGCGCAACGCGCGCCTCACCGCCCGCCGGGCGGCTGTTCCCGACCACACGGCGCGGAAAGCCCGATCCGGGCACAATAGCGGCGGCACCGGCGGGAGTGCGCGTGCACACGACGATGAACCGAATCGACCGACCGGTTGCGCCGGCACATTGCCGCGCCGGTGAACTTGCGCGGCAGCCCGATGCCGCGATTTTTGAGCCGAAGTGACGACATGACGAAAATGAAAACGACACCGAACCGCCTGTTGCTGATCGCTGCGCTAGCCGGCGCGCTGACGGGCCCCGTCCACGCGGAAACGGCGGCGGGCGCGGCGACCGTCGCGACCGTCAACGGCACGCCGATCACGCAGGCCGACGTCGATACGCTGCTGCGCGCGTCCGGGCAGGCCGATTCGCCGCAGATCCGCGAGGCGATCAAGAATCAGCTGATCACGCGCGTGCTGGTGCAGCAGGCGGCCGAGAAGGCCAACTACGCGGACAAGCCCGAGGTCAAGGCGGCGATGCAGCAGGCGAAGGTGACGGCCGAGGTGCAGCTGTACCTGCGCGACAACGTGAAGCCGGAGCCCGTGACGGACGAGCAGGTCAAGGCGCGCTACGACGAGCTCGTCGCCGCGCTCGGCAAGAACGAATACAAGCCGCGCGTGATCGTCGTCAAGGATCCGGTCGCGGCGGCCACCGTGCTGAGCGAGTTGAAAGCGGGCAAGTCGTTCGACGGGCTCGCGCGCCAGTACAGCGTCGCGCCGAGCCGCGATACCGGCGGCGAGCTGCCGTGGGTGAGCTTCAACACGCCGGCGGCGGCGGGCAAGACGGCCGGGTTGCCGCTGCCGGTCGCGCAGGCGCTCGAGAAACTGCCCGTCGGCGCGGTGACGAAGGATTCGATTCCCGTCGATGGCGTGCGGGCGATCGTGAAGCTGGATGCGAAGCGGCCGACGCAGGTGCCGGCTTTCGAAACCGCGAAGCCGACGCTTCAGCAGCAGTTGCAGGCGATCGCGGTCGAGAAGGCGAGTGCGCAGATGATCGGCAACCTGCTGAAGGGCGCGAAGATCACGCAGTAACAGAAATGTGGCGGCGTCGAAACGACACGTGTCACGCGCGGCGGATCATGTTCGCGCTCGTATCGGTTTCCGATACGACGCGAAAGCCGAGCCGTTCGTAGAGCCGCCGCGCCGGGTTGCCGTGCAGCACGCTCAGCGATACGGATACGCGCTCGCGTGCCGCGTCGGTCAGCAATGCGTTCAGTACGGCCGCGCCGATTCCACGACCCTGGCACGCGGGAAGGATCTGGATCTGATGGACGTGCCATTCGCCGGCCGCGCGCGTCACCTTCAGCAGGCCGATGGCGTCGGCGCCTTCGCAGACGATCATCGCGTCGTCGAAGTTCGCGCGGATGCGTCGGTCGTGTGCTTCGTCGTCGGTCGGCGCGCCGACGCGCTGCAGGTGCTCGGTCATCGTGAGTCGACGGAGCGTCAGCAGGAAGGGGAGGTCTTCCCGCGAGGCGGCACGCAGATGGATCGCCGGTTTCATGAGTGGTGAGAAGTTGCGTCGGGCGCGAGGCGGCGACGTGGATCAGAGGCCCGACAACGGAATCTGCAGGCCCGCCGGGCGATGTTCGAGGACATCCGTGACCTCGTATTCGGTTTTTGCGCCGTCCGAAGTTTGCCACTGCTGCATACGGACATTGCACAGGAGCACGTCGCCCTTGCTGAAACTGATCTGGCTGTTGTTCACGCGCGACAGGAAGCCGGCGTCGGTGATCGTCGCGTGAATCGTCGACGTGCCGTCGTACAGCCGCCACTTGTTGTCGTCCTTGAACGCGAGCGACACGATCGAGAACGCCATCTTGCGATGCTCGTCGAGCAGCAGCGCATCGGCTGGCTCGGGCGCGTGAAACCATGCGATCTCGTTGCGGGCGACTGTCTCGTACACCTCGGTATCGGTGCCCGCCGCGAAAATCTCGATGCCTTCGCGCGCGAGCGGCGCAAGCACTTGCGCGGTTGCACGGCGAACGCGGACGTCGCGCAGCAGTGTGAGCACGGGCAGGTCGATCTCGAGTGTGTCGCCATCGACGTGCAGCACCGCGGTGTGGTCCTTCATCCGCACGTGCGTGATCTCGCGCCCGCGCAGCCATTTGAGGACGGCGAAAAGCCCCTTCCTCGCCTTGGGTGCGGCAATGCCCAGCGCGGTCAGGATCGTGACCGCATTGGCGAGCGCCGTGCCTTCGCTGCCGCTCAGCAGATCGCGCATGCGGCCGAGCAGCGAGGTGGCGAGCGTGAAGTCGATGCCGAAGCTGCCGGTCTTGAAGCTGCCGCGCACGTTCACCCGCGGCCGAACCTGATCGCCGCACAGGGCGCGGGTCGACGCGTCGAGCAAATCGCCGAAGGCGAGCAGCGCGGGCGCGAGTTCGCGCACGTCCATCTCGGACGATTCGAGCGCGGGCCCGTCGTACGTGATGCGGAATCGGCTCATCGCGTCGAAGGGGCCGATATCGGCCGGGGCGGTGCTGTTTTCATTGCGTGCGGTCATGTGGAATGCTGGCGGCAGAGGTGGACGATACCTCGGAACGAACGGTTTCGGATGCCCTTCATCGTAGGGGCGATCGTCCGGCCGCGCGCGTTTTTGGCCATCCGGACAAGACGGCTTGCTGACCCGTCCAATAGCGCCCGGCAAGCACCGGACTTTTCCGAACCTTTCTCGGTCACGATCGCAGGCTTGCGGGCACGCCTGTCGTCCAGGTCGATTTCTACCTGCTTGACGCGTGCCGCCAGGTTCGCCGACGGGGCGGGCCGGCAAATCTTCTCTTCTGCTGCCTATCAGGCCTGACAGCGCGCCGCTTCCGGCCGCCGCGCGACCCGCTCCCGAACTTCCGGCGCCGCCAGGCACGTGGCCACGGCTTCATACCCCGGCGCGCCCGGGTAAGGCGCCACGCGCACAGGCGGGCTGTGATTGGCCGGGCACAGCAGAATGGTTTCGTCGGGGCCGACCGCCGCGAGATCGAGGATCGCCGACGAGCGCGTCAACAAGAACAGCGGCCGCATGCCGGCGGCCGCGCATTCGCGCAGATGCGCGATCAACGCCAGTTGCGTGGCGCGATCGAGATCCTGTTCGATCATGTCGACGATCCGCACGCGCGGGCTTGCTGCTTCGAGGCCGACGAGCAGTGCGGTCAGCGCCGCCGACGGCGTCGCGCCTTTGCCGATGAGCAACGCCGACGTGCGGTCGACACGCGACTTCAGTTCCGGATCGGCACGCAATGCATTCGATGCGGCTGCACCATCGTCGTCGAGCCGATCGAGGCCGACGAACACGGCGCCGGGCAGCGCGTCGGCCAGCCGAAGCGCGAGCCGCGTCTTGCCGCTCCCGAGCGAACCGATGATGTAGTTCAACGGCCGGATATCGCGACACTCGAACCGTTCGCCGCCCCACGGCCACGGCAGGCTGAACGCGACGCCGGCGCTGCCCGTGTCGAGCAGCCGCGTGAGTTCCCCGTCCGCCGGCATCCGTCCCCGAGCCAGGCCGGCGCGCATCGCACGCACGCGGTCGAGCTTGCTCACGAGATCCTGAATTCCGCGATCGAGCGCCGCTTCGTGAGCGCCGAGCGCTGCATCGAGGCTGCGCGCATCGCCGCCGAGCACGCGCGCCACCTGCGCGAGACCGAGGCCGAGCTTGCGCAGCGCCGCGATGTCGGCGGCGCGCGCGAGGTCGTCCGGGCCGTACGCGCGGTAACCGGCCGGCGTGCGCTCGGGCGTGACGAGGCCGTGCCGCTCGTACAGCCGCAGCGCCTTGATCGAGACGCCGAGCCACGCGGCGGCGGCCGATGCGTTCAAACGGGGCGTGGAAGAACCCATCCGTCACCTCTTTGCTGTCGATTCGTTGCGGTCAGCATAAAGGCGATCCCAAGGGCCGGGTCAAGCGCGATCGCTCTAACGCTCAGTCGGCGGCCGCGAACTCATCCCGCAGCGCGCGATACAGCCGCCGATACCGTGCAAGCCGCCCCGCCAGCAGATCGACCGACGCGGCATCGGGCGCGACCGTTTCCGTGACGGGCGGCGCGACACAGACTTCCGCGAGGGTGTCGCTCGTCGCAGCCAGCCGCGCGAGCCGCGCCGCGCCGAGTGCCGCGCCGACCGCGCCGTCCGCGTGGCGCTGCATCGCGAGCCCGGTCGCATTCGCGCACAGCCGCGCCCAGAACGCGCTCTTCGAGCCGCCGCCGATGAACGACACCGCGTCGAGCGTCGTGCCGGCCGCGCGCAGCGCGTCGTAGCCGTCGGCCATCGCGAACGCGACGCCTTCCATCACCGCATACGCGAGGTCGTCCGCACCGTGTTCGTTCGACAGCCCGAAGAACACGCCACGCGCATGCGCATCGTTGTGCGGCGTGCGCTCGCCGCCGAGATACGGCAGGAACAGCGGCGCGCGGGCCGAATCGGCGCGTTCGGCACACGCCGCGAGCACGCCGGGCGTCGTGCCGTGCGCGCGCGCGAGCCAGTCGAGGCTCGCGGCGGCCGACAGGATCACGCTCATCTGGTGCCAGCGCCCTTCGACGCAGTGGCAGAACGCGTGCACGGCGGCGTCCGGATTCGGTGCGAAGCGGTCGTTGCCGGCGAACAGCACACCCGACGTGCCGAGCGACAGGAAGCCGCTGCCGGCGCCCGTGACGCCCATGCCGATCGCGGACGCCGCATTGTCGCCGGCACCGCCGGCGATCGTCACGGGCCCGGCGATGCCCCATTCGCGCCGCAGCGTGTCGCGCAGTTGCGCGGCGGCCGCGTTGCCTTCGACGAGGCGCGGCATCTGCGCGCGCGACAGCTCGGTCGCGGCGAGCATCCGGTCGGACCAGTCGCGGCGCGCGCAGTCGAGCCATAGCGTGCCCGACGCGTCGGACATGTCGGACACGAATTCGCCGGACAGCCGCCAGATCAGGTAGTCCTTCGGCAGCAGCACCTTGTGCACCGCGCGAAACACGGCCGGCTCGTATTTCGCGAGCCACAGCAGCTTCGGCGCGGTGAAGCCGGGCATCGCCATGTTGCCGGTGATCGTGCGCGATTCCGGCACCAGCGCCTCGAGCTCGACGCATTCGGTGCCGGCGCGCGTGTCGTTCCACAGGATGGCGGGGCGCAGTACCTGGTCCGCGCGGTCGATCAGCGTCGCGCCGTGCATTTGCCCGGACAGCGCGATGCCGCGCAGCGCGGCGAAGCCGGCCGGGTGCGCGGCCCGCACCGACGCGATCGCGTCGAGCATCGCGTGCCACCACGCCTGCGGGCTTTGTTCGGACCAGTGCGGATGCGGACGGCTGATCGACAGCGTGGCCGAGCCGGTCGCGAGCGGGACCGATCGGGAATCGGTGAGCAGAACCTTGACCTCGGACGTGCCGAGATCGATGCCGAGATATGTCACGTATGGAGCGTCCTGTCTGGGGCGCGCGGCGGCGCGCGTCGCGGGGGCGGCGCGTCGTCGCGGCCGTGCGGTTCGTTGAGCCGGTGCAGCGCGCGGAACTTCGACGGCGGCACCTGCTTCATCGCGAGAAACTGACGGTTGAAGTTCGACAGGTTGTTGAAGCCAACCCGGTAGCAGATGTCGGTCACCGTCAGGTCGGAAAACATCAGCAGCTCGCACGCCTCGTTGATGCGCAGCCGGTTCAGGTAGCGCACGAACGACGAGCCGGTGTGACGCCGGAAAAACCGCGTGAAGGTGCTCACGCTCATGCCGGCGAACGCGGCGACGTCGGCTTCGCGCAGCATGCCGGGCAGGTTCTGCTGCAGGTACGACAGCACCTGGTTGATGGTCGACGACATGTAGTGCTGCGCGTCGCTGCGGTAGCCGGGGCCCGCGAGCACGCGCCGCTCGCGGCACGACGACAGCCGGTCGAACAGCGACATCAGGATCTCGACGCGCCGGCAGCCGTGCGCGTTAGCGAGTTCGAGCATCAGCGGCGCGACCTCGATGCCGACGCGATCGGGAAACTGCACGCCGCGCGCCGCGTCGTCGATCAGCTCGATCACCGGCTGCAGCTCGCTGAACGCGTCGACCATCTTCTCGATCGCATCGCGCGAGAACTGCAGCACGACGTCGCGCGACGGCACGCGTTCGCCGTCGGCGAGCTCGCTGACCCAGTTGTGCGGCAGGTTCGGCCCGGTGACGATCAGGTTGCCGGGGCCGAAATCGCCGATGTGGTCGCCGACGAACACCTTGCCGCGCGACGCCTGGATCAGGTGAATCTCGTACTCGGGATGGAAGTGCCACTTCGCGACCGAATGCGGATAGTCGTGGACCCACGCGCGGAACGATTCGTCGCGGTGGGTGGGAACGATCTCGAGATCCGGGTTCATCGTGTGCTCCGTCGGGGCGTGCCGGCGTGCTACGGGCGGGACATCGACCAGCCCGTCGCGGCAGGCGGCGTGGTGCGCGTCGCGGCCGCCGGCGGCGCCGCGTGCGCGATCGGGTTCGCGTCCGGCAGCGTGACGTTGCGCTCGGTGCCGGCGTCGAACAGATGCAGGGCTTCTTCGTCGAAGCGAAACGCTACCACGGCGCCCGGCGTCGGGGCCATCGGGGCCGGCACGAGGGCCGCGCACGGCTGGCCGCGCCAGTCCAGCGTGACGAGCGCCTCCGCGCCGAGCAGCTCGACGAGCTCGACCGTGCCGGTGAGCGACAGCGTGCCCGGGGTCGGATCGCCTTCGGCGGCGAGCCGCAGGTGGTTCGGGCGAATCGCCGCCTTGACCTGCTGGCCGTCCTGCAGCCGCGCGAAGCGTGAAGACGCGAGCGGCCAGCGCGCGCCGTTGCAGTCGAGCAGCACGGTCGCGCCGACGCGCTCGATGGTGCCGTCCGCGAAGTTCATCGCGGGCGTGCCGACGAACCCCGCGGCGAATACCGTATGCGGCTGGCCGTACAGCTCGGCCGGCGTGCCGATCTGTTCGATGTGGCCGCCGCGCATCAGCACGACGCGGTCGGCGAGCGTCATCGCTTCGAGCTGATCGTGCGTGACGTACAGCGTGGTCGTCTTCAGTTGCCGGTGCAGCCGCTTGATGTCGCCGCGCAACTGCGTGCGCAGCTTCGCGTCGAGGTTCGACAGCGGCTCGTCGAACAGGAACACGGCGGGCGTCTTGATCATCGCGCGCGCGATCGCCGCGCGTTGCTGCTGGCCGCCCGACATCGCACGCGGGCGGCGCTCGAGCAATGCATCGAGGCTCAGGATGCGCGCGACGTCGCGCACGCGGCGGTCGATCTCGTCGGCGGGCACCTTCAGCCGCCGCAGGCCGAACGCGATGTTGTCGTACACCGTCATGTGCGGGTACAGCGCGTAGTTCTGGAACACCATCGCGACGTTCCGCTCGCGCGACGGCAGATCGTTGACGACCGCATCGCCGATCACGAGCTCGCCGCCGGTGATCGCCTCGAGGCCCGCGATCATCCGCAGCATCGTGGACTTGCCGCAGCCGGACGGGCCGAGCAGCACGATGAATTCGCCGTCGGCGATCTCGAGGTCGAGCGGATGCAGCACGGCGGGGCCGCCGTCGTAGTGCTTCGACAAAGCCTTGCAGGTGATCTGGGCCATGGCTCAATCCATTTCGATCTGAATCTTGACGTCGCGCGGCTGCCCGCTCGCCGCTTCCTCGAACGCGCGCACGCCTTCGGAGAACGGGAACGTGCGCGAGATGAACGGCTTCACGTCGATCGCGCCGGACGCGATCAGCGCGAGCGCGCGCGGGAAGATGTTCGCGTAGCGGAACACCGATTCGATGCGGCCTTCCTTCGCCTGCAGCGCGACCACGTCGAGCGGCACCGGCGCGACCGGCATCCCGATCAGCACCGCGCAGCCGCCCGGGCACATCAGGTCGACGAGGCCCGCATATGCATTCGCGCTGCCGCTCGCCTCGAACACGACGTCCGCGCCCCAGCCGCCGGAGGCGTCGGCCACCGCGTCGGCCAGCGGCCGCGTGCGCACGTCGACGGTCGTGACGGCCGGGTTGGCGGCGAACAGCGCGAGCTTCTCCGGCACGACGTCGGCGAGGATCACGCGCGCGGCGCCGCCGGCGAGCGCGGCGAGCGCCGTCATCGCGCCGATCGTGCCGGCGCCGATCACGACCGCGAGGTCGCCCGGCTTCATCGCCGCCTTCTTCGCGGCCTGCAGGCCGATCGACAGCGGCTCGACGATCGCGCCTTCGGCGAACGACACGTTGTCGGGCAGCCGGTACGTGAACGCGGCCGGATGCACGACGAACGGCGTCAGGCAGCCGTGGATGGGCGGTGTCGCCCAGAAGCGCACGTCGGGATCGAGGTTGTAGAGCCCGCGCAGCGTCGCGGGCGAATCGAGGCGAGGCACGCCGGGCTCCATGCACACGCGGTCGCCGACGCGCAGGTGCGTGACGTCGCTGCCGGTTTCGACGACCGTGCCGGACGCCTCGTGGCCGAGCACCATCGGCGCGTCGACGCGAAACGGGCCGATCCCGCCGTGCACGTAGTAATGCACGTCGCTGCCGCAGACGCCGACCGTATGGACCTTGATCCGGACGTCGCCGGGGCCGACCGCTTGCGGCAGGTCGATGTCGCGCAGCGCGAGTTCGCGCGTGCGTTCGAGTACGAGTGCTTTCAACGTGTTCTCCTCATTTTCCCTTGACGATCGAATTGAGCAGCCGGCTCAGCATGCCGACGAAGACGAGCGGCGGCAGCGCGAGCAGCACCGTCGATGCGTTGATCACGCCCCACGGCACTTCCTGGCCGAGCGACGTGAACGCGGACGCGACCACCGGCAGCGTCGCGCTGCGCGACGACGTGAGCGCGAGCGCGATCATCAGTTCGTTCCATACCAGCACGAAGCTGAACACGATGCCGCCGAGCAGCGTGCTCGCGCACACCGGCAGCGCGATATGCCAGAACACCGCGTACGGGCCGTAGCCGTCGAGCGCGGCGGCTTCCTCGATCTCGCGCGGCAGCCGGCGGAACACGGGGATCGAGAGCCACGTGATGGTCGACAGCGTGACGAGCAGGTACGTGACGATCATCGACAGCTTGGTGTCGTACAGCCCGAGATCGACCCAGATCGCGATCAGCGGCAGCGCGACCGCGACCGGCGGCAAAAAGCGCAGCGACAGCAGGAAGAACTGGATGTCGCGCTTGCCGCGCACCGGGTAGCGCGCGATCGCATACGCGGCCGGCACGCCGAGCACCGCGCCGATCAGAACGGCCGCGCCGACGATCGCGATGCTGTTGCCGAGGCCGATCAGCACCTCGGGGCTCGACAGCACCTGTTCGTAGTTCGCGAGCGTCGGCGTGAAGAAGAAGCGCGGCGCGGGCGTGACGATGTCGAGCAGGTGCTTGAGCGAATTAAGCACGGCCCAGAACAGCGGGAACGCGGCGACGAGCAGGATCGCGCCGGCGATTACGGCGGTGGACACGGTGGCGGCGGGGCCGCGGCGGGCGGTCAATCGTCCCATTTGTTGACCCTCTTCCAGATGAGCGTGAAGACCAGCGTGGTCGCGACCATCATCAGCACCGCCATGCCCGACGCATACGACACCTTGCCGGCGAGGCCGATGCCCTGCTGGTACGCGTAGAGATCGAGCGTTTCGGTCGCGATGCCCGGGCCGCCCTTGGTCATCACGTAGATCAGGTCGAACGAGCGCAGCGACTCGACCATCTTGATGAACACGAGGCTCACGAGCGGCGCCTTCAGCATCGGCAGCGCGATGTACGCATGCACCTGCCACGTCGTCGCGTAGTCGAGCCGCGCGGCTTCGAGCGGCTCGGGCGGCAGCGTCTCGAGCAGCTTCAGGATCACGACCGCGAAGAACAGCCCCCATTGCCACACGTCGACGAGCGCGACCGCGTACAGCGCGAGATGCGGATCGGCGAGGAACGCGGTGTGCTCGACGCCGAGCGTGCCGAGCAGCCAGCTCAGGATGCCTGTGAGCGGCGCGTACATGAACTTCCAGATGAACGCGGCCGACACGCGCGGCAGCAGCACCGGCATGATCAGCACCAGCGACGCGAAGCGGCGCCAGCGGCCGTGCACGCGCTCGAACAGGAACACCGCGAGCGCGATGCCGACGAGCACCGCGCCGGCGACCGTGACGACTTCCCACAGCACCGACACCTCGATCGCGTTCAGGAAGCGCCGGTCCGACGCGAGCCGGATGAAGTTGCGCAGGCCGACGTATTCGCTGTCCGGGTAGCGCAGCACGCGATTGCGCAGCGCAAGGTTGATCGCGGCGATCGTCGGGACGAGGCTCAGGACCGCGAGCAGCGCGAGCGTCGGCGCGAGGAACACCCACGGCAGGCTCGTGCGGTCGCGGCGCGTGCGGCCGCGCCGGGCCGACATTGCGGAAGGGGCCGGGCGGACGCCGAGCGCGCGTCCGCCGGCGCCGTCATTTGCGAGCGCCATGTTCGAGCGCGTCCTTCGCGTACTGGTCCGCATCGTCGAGCGTGCCGCGGATATCCGTCTGCGTGCCGGTGAACACCTGTTCGAGCGCGATGCCGAGGTTGTCGCCGATATCCGGCCACTGCGGCGTGCGCCAGATCGTCACCTGCGTGACGGGGTTCGTGTCGTTCAGTCCGGCCTGGATCTGCGGCGCGACGTGCTGCTTGAAGTACGGGCTGCCGATCGTGCTCGAACGGTTGTAGTCGCTGAACACGCCGTTGCGCAGCCGCGCCTGTTCCTGGTCCTTGCTGGTCGCCCATGCGATGAAGCGGCCGGCGGCCGTCCGCGTGCAGTCGTCCTTCGCGCCGACCGCCGAGATCGCGAAGCCGTGGCCGTATGCGGCCGACGGCAGCGGCGCGGGCGGGCGCGTGTAGCCGACCTTGCCGGCCACGCTCGACTTGCTCGCATCTTCCATCCAGTCGGCGAACGGCGTCGATTCGATCATGAACGCGACCTTGCCCGAGCGGAACGCTTCGAGCGCGTTGCTCCAGTCGTAGGTCGCCGAGCCGGGCGGCGCGTACTTGAACAGGTCGCTGTAGAGTTGCGTGGCCTTCACCGCGGCCGGCGAGTCGAACGCGGGCTGGCCGCCCTTGTCGGTCCACGTGCCGCCCATGCCGAGCATGAACGGCGACCAGCGCCACACGTTCATTCCCGAGCCGCGCTGGCCGCGCGCGACCCAGCCGTACACCTTCGGCGGCGCGTTCAGCTTCTTGATCGCGGCGACGAGCTGGTCGAGCGTCTTCGGCACCGGGATGTGCGCGGCGTCGAGCAGGTCGCGGCGGTAGAACAGGAAGTCGCCGCCGCCGATCAGCGGCGCGAAGTACGCGACGCCGTTGTAGCTCGCGACCGCGCGGCGGCCGGGCAGGAAGTCGTCGTAGTCGTAGTCCTTCGGGTAGTACTTGAGGAGCGGCACGATCCAGTTGGCCGACGCGAATTCGGCGACGTTCGCCTCGTCGACGTAGTAGATCTGGTAGGAACCCGCGCCGGTCGACGCGTCGAGCCGCGATTTCGCGCGGCGATCGTTCTCGCCGAAATAGCTGATCTCGACCTTGGTGCCGCTCTTCTTCTCGTAGTCGGCCAGCGATTTCTCCATCACCGACAGGCCGAGGCTCTTCTGCGCGAGCACCCGAAGGGTCGGCACCTTGCAGGTTTGCGCGGCCGCGACGCCCGGCAGACAGGCGCCGAGCAGCAGGCCGGCTGCGACGATTCGCATCTTGTTCACCCGTGTCTCCTTGATTCTGCTTGTTCGAATGCCGCCGATGACGGCAGGAACAATGGTGTGACGCGGGCGATGCGATCACCACATCAAAAGAGTTCGAGAACCGATACTTTTTGCTCAGGGTCGGTCGTGCGATGCACAAAATGTGGTGGTGGGGGTGCGGCGCGGTGCCGGCCCGACGAGGCGGAACGGCGGGAAACCGGCGCTACCCGCGCGCGGGTTGATGCGGCGCGTCGAGTGCGATCCGGTACGCCCGCAGCGCGTTGTCATGCCAGATCGCGCGGCGCGCCGGGCCGTCGAGGTGCGCGATCGCGCCGGCGAACGTGTGCAGCAGCGCGGGATAGGACACGCGCAGCCCGGCCACCGGGAAATTGCTCGCGAACAGGCAGCGCTGCCAGCCGAAGATCGCGATCGTGTCGCGGATGATCCGCGCGTTGTCCGCGTCGTTCCACCCCGCATCGCGCAGGCCGAGCTCGGAGATTTTCACGGTCACGCGCGGCAACTCGGCGAGCGCCGCCATCCCGCCGCGCCAGCGCGCGAGCCCGGCTTCGGACCGGTCCCACGGCAGCCCCGCATGTTCGAGCACGACGTCGACGTCGGGCGCATCGGTCAGCATCGCGGCCGCGTCGCCGAGATGCCAGAACGGCACGCGCAGATCCCAGCTCAGACCGTGGGCGGCAAGGCGGTCGAGTGCGGCCGGCCAGCGCGGATCATGCAGCGTGCCCGGCCCGTCGATCGATGCATCCGGCGCCGCCGCGGTGCGCGGCTTGAACCGCACGCCGCGCACGCGAGGCCACGCGGCCTGCTCGGCGAGCCGTTCGTCCGCATCGCGAGCCAACAGGTCGACCCACGCGACGATTGCCGAGGGCAGCGCGTGCGTGGCCGCGACCTCATGCAGCCAGCGCGTTTCCACGAGCGCCTCGGCGCGCGCGCGTTCGGCCTCGACATGCACGCTGGCGACGAGCGGCGCGCATTGCGCCGCTCGCCGGAAATCGTCGACGTCGAAGTTGCGGCACAGCGCCGCGTAGTCGCCGAACATGAAGCGCGCCGGATCGTAGTGCGTCTGCAGCCACGGATAGTGCGCGCCCGCATCGAGCCGCCACAGATGGTGATGCGCATCGACGAGCGCATCGGGCATGCCGCCGGGCGGCGCTTCGTCGTGCATGTCAGAGCGCGCCGGCGAGCACGTACGACGCATCGGGTTCGCGCAGCGTCGGGAGCGCGCCGACGAAACGCCACCCGTCGAGGTCGAGTTCGCGCACATGGTCGTCCTGGAACGACACGTACGCGACGCGCCTCGACGGATGGAACGACAGCGCGGTCGGGTTCGCGGGCAGCGCGATGCGCTCGATCTCCTCGAGCTGCCGCGCATCGAATACGGAAATCGACCGCTCGCCCGAATTGGTCAGCAGCAGCAGGTCGCGGCCGTCCCGCGTGCTGGTGCGGTAGATGCGATTCGGATCGCTGCGCGTCTTCACGCGACGGCCACAGGTCATCGTTTCCGTGTCGATCTCGACCAGCGTGTCGTCGCCGCGGTTCGCGACGAACAGCGTGCGCTCGTCGCTCGACAGCGCATTGCCTTCGGGGCGCGGGCCGGGCATCACCGCGCGCGGCGCGACCGTTGCGTCGCGCGGATGGAATTGCGTGACCGTGTTCGACAGCAGATGCACGCCGTACGCGCGGCTCGCGTCGCGCGTGAGCGTCACGAGGTGCGTCTTCACGCCGCCGGACGGCACGGCCATGTTCGGTACCGGCTGCCGGGTCGGCTCGTCGAATACGAGCAGCATGTCGTGTGCCTCGCTCATCGCATACAGCCGACCGTCGCGGTCGCTCGCCATCCCGTGCGGCCGGTAGTACGGCCACAGGTCGAGCATGCGCGTATGGGCGCGCTCGACGAGATCGATCTCGGCGATCCGGTGATCGCCTTCGTGGCCGCGCGACCATGCGGTCTCGATCCCGAAAATGCCGACGTACGCGTATCGGTCGTTCACGTCGACGGTGAATTCATGCGGGAAGTTCGGCAGCACGATGTGCTTGAGCGGCGCTTTCGTGTCGAGGTCGTAGAAGCTGAAAGTGTGCGCGCATTTCTGCACCAGCAGCAGGATGTCGTTCATGGTGGGTCTCCGGTGTGTCGTTCGCTGTCTCGTGTCGTCGTGGTCAGCCCTCGCAGCGCTTCGGCAGCGTCAGCGCGAGCAGGCCGGCCACCGCGAGCGTGGCCGCGAGGCTGTAGACGCCGGCCGCCGCGCTCACGTGCTGCGTCAGCACGCCGACCGCATACGGGCCGCAGAAGCCGCCGAGATTGCCGAGCGCGTTGATCAGGCCGCGTGCGCTGCCGGCCGCCTCGACGCTGCAGAGTTTCGGCGGAATCGCCCAGAACACGCCGGCCGCCGCCTGCAGGAAGAAGCCGCATCCGATCAGGAACGCGAACGACACGGCCATCGACGCATGCGTGAGCACCGACAGCGCAAGGCAGGCGGCGAACGCGACGAGCGGCAGCAGCACGAACAGGCGCCGCTTGCCGGTCCGGTCAGACAAATACGACGTGGCGAGCATCCCGATCACCATCGCGACGTACGGCAGCATCGCGAGCAGGCCGACCCGGCCCATCCCGCCGTGCGTGAGGTTTTTCAGCAGGGTCGGCAACCACATCGTGTAGCCGTAGACGCCGGCCTGGTAGCAGAAGTTGATCGCGATGAGCAGCCAGATCGTCGGGTGGCGCAGCAGCGCGCCGAACGATGCGGCCGCCGGCGTGCCGGCCGCGCGCTTGCGCTCCTGCTCGTCGCGCAACGCGTCGAGGATGTACGCTTTCTCGCGCGGCGACACCCAGCGCGCGGTCTCCGGGCCGTCGTCGGCGAACAGCATCCAGACGACGAGACACAGCACCGACAGCGCGCCCGCGCTGTAGAACAGGTGATGCCAGTCGTACGCGGCGAGGATGAAGCCGGACAGCGGCGCGGTGATCATGCCGGCGAGCGGCACGAACAGGATGACCATCGCATTCGCGCGGCCGCGTTCGCGGTCGGGAAACCAGTGGCTGACCATCGTGAGCACGACGGGCAGCATCCCACCTTCTGCCACGCCGAGCAGGAAGCGCAGCGCCAGCAGCTGCCACGTGTGCGTGACGAGCCCGGTCAGTACCGACAGCACGGCCCAGCTCACGAGCGACCACGCGATGAAGGTCTTGCCGCTGCCGAGCGCCGCGCGCCGGCCGCCGGGAATCTGCAGGAACAGATAGCCGAAGAAGAAGATGCCGCCGGCGAGGCCGGCCATCGTCGCGTCCATGCCGAGATCGGCGTTCATCCCGCCGGGCATCGCGAACGCGATGTTGACGCGATCCATGTAGGAAATGATGCAGGCCAGCAGCAGCGGCGGAATCACGCGCAGCCAGCGGCGGCGCGGAATGGCTTCGCCGGCGTCGTAGGCCGGGGTAGCGGGGTTCAGCAGGTTCATGGTGTCTCCATCCATCCGATGAGCGGCGGCGGCCTTCTGTCGGGCCGCCGTCACGCCGATGCGCAACGCACGCGCGTTGCGGGTGCAAAAACGGTGTCTAGCGCCCCCAGTGCAGTACGAGCGGATCGAGCCGCCGCGCCGTGTCGAGCAACCCCGCGCGTACCAGCGGATGCAGCTCGGGCCACGGCGAGCGCGGCCGGTCACACGCGATCACGCCGCCTTCCTTCATCAGCGCCTTCGCGGTGAGGAAGCCCGACTGGCGGTTTTCGTAGTTGATCAGCGGCAGCCAGCGCGCGTACTCGTCGTATGCATCGTCGCGGCGTCCGGCGAAATACGCGTCGGTGATCCGGCGAATTCCGTCCGGATAGCCGCCGCCCGTCATCGTGCCGGTCGCGCCGGCATCGAGATCGGCGAGCAGCGTGATGCCTTCCTCGCCGTCCCACGGCCCCTCGATCGCGTCGCCGCCGAGCGCGATCAGCTCGCGCAGCTTCGACGCGGCGCCGGCCGTCTCGATCTTGAAGTACGACACCGCGTCGATCTCGCGCGCGAGCGTCGCGAGCAGCGACGCCGACAACGCGACGCCGCTCGCCGGCGCATCCTGGATCATCAGTGGAATGTGGAGGCCGTCGGCGACTTCGCGGAAGTACGCGCGCACCTGTCCATCGGAGACGCGGAACGTCGCGCCATGGTACGGCGGCATCACCATCACCATCGCCGCGCCGAGCGCCTGCGCGTGCCGGTTGCGTTCCGCGCAGATCCGCGCGCTGAAATGCGACGTCGTGACGATCACCGGTACGCGGCCCGCGACGTGTTCGAGCGTGGTGCGGGTGATGAGATCGCGTTCGTCGTCGCCGAGCGCGAACTGCTCGGAATAGTTCGCGTGGATGCAGAGGCCGTGCGAGTCGGCATCGATCATGAAATCGATGCAGCGGCGCTGGCCGTCGAGATCGAGCGCGCCGTGCGCGTCGAAGATCGTCGGCACGACCGGAAAGACGCCCTGGTAGCGCGCGTTCATGGCCGGCCTCACTCGACGATGTCGAACTGGTCGAGGAACGCCGTTTTCAGCGTGAGGCCGAGGCCCGGCACGTCGTCGCGCAGTTGCAGGAAGCCGTTCTCGGCCACCGGCTCGCCGTCGAAGATGTAATAGAACAGCTCGTTGCCGACCTCGACGTCGAACATCGGGAAGTACTCGCTCATCGGCGATGCGAGCGTGCTCATCGTCAGGTGATAGTTGTGCATCTGGCCCGCATGCGGAATCACCGGCACGCTGTACGCCTCGCACAGCGCGTTGATCTTGTGCGCCATCGTGATCCCGCCGACGCGATTCGTGTCGTACTGGACGACCGACACGGCCTTGCGGTCGAGCAGTTGCTTGAAGCCGTACAGCGAGAATTCGTGCTCGCCGCCGGAAATCGGGATGCGCGTCAGCCGGTTCAGTTCCGCGTAGCCGTCGATGTCGTCGGCGATCACCGGCTCTTCCAGCCAGCGCGGCTGATACTTCTCGAGCTTCGGCAGGATGCGTTTCGCGTATTCGAGGTTCCAGCCCATGTAGCACTCGAGCATCAGGTCGTTGTCGTAGCCGATCACCTCGCGGATCGCCGCGACCGATTTCAGGTTTTCGGTCACGCCCTGCTGCCCGTGCGCGGGCCCGTAGCCGAAGCGCATCTTGAACGCGCGAAAGCCTTCGGCCAGATAGCGTTGCGCCTCGTCCTGCATCGCCTTCAGGTCGGTGCGGTACAGCTTCGAGTAGTAGCAGGGGATCTGTTCCTTCGTGCGGCCGCCGAGCAGCTTGAACACCGGCTTGCCAACGCTTTTGCCGAGGATGTCCCAGATCGCGATGTCGACCGCCGAGATCGCCGCCATGCCGATGCCCTTGCGGCCCCACGCGTGGGTTGCGCGGTACATCCGCTGGTTCAGGTATTCGTAGTCCCACGGGTCCTGGCCGATCACGAGCGGCGCGAGGTACTGGTCGATGATGACCTTCGCGACGTGCGGCGCGAGCGCGACGTTGCCGAGGCCGACGATGCCGTCGTCGGTCTCGACTTCGACGACCGTCCACGCATGGAAGCGGAACGTGCTCATCGTTTCCTGCGGCGCGTACAGCAGGTCCATCGCATTCGAGCAGAAGTTGCCCTGGGGCGGAACGGTCTTGCCTTTCCACTGGAATACGCGAGCGCGTACGGAACGGATTTTCATGATGGTGTCTCCGGGAATCGATGTCGTCGTGTGTAAAGGGCGCGCGAACGTCACGCCGAAACGGTGGGCGTGCGGCGCGCGGCGCCCATCCGGCAGGCGATCTGCAGCGCCTGCCAGGTCGCGCCGACGTCGGCCGTGCCGCGGCCCGCGATGTCGTACGCGGTGCCGTGCGCGGGCGTCGTGATCGGCACGGGCAGCCCGCCCTGCACGGTCACGCCGCGCGAAAAGCCGAGCAGCTTGATCGCGATCTGCCCCTGATCGTGGTACATCGTGACGATCGCCTGGTAGTCGCCGGCCTGCGCCTTCAGGAAGATCGTGTCGGCCGGGAACGGGCCGTGGAATGGTGCGTCGGTCGGCCAGTCGCGCGACTGCAGCTTGCGCACCGCCGGCTCGATGATGTCGACTTCCTCGCGGCCGCAGCTGCCGCCGTCGCCGCCGTGCGGGTTGAACGCGGCGATCGCCACCTTCGGCGCCGTGACGCCGTTCTCGAGCAGCGACCGGTAGATCAGTTCGGACGCCTGTTCGATTCGTTCGATGCTCAACTGCGCCGCCGCATTCTTCAGCGGGATATGCGACGAGATCCGCGCGGTCCACAGCTCGCCGAGCGTATTGAATTCGCAGAAGTAGCCGGTCACGCCGAGCGCGGCGGCGAAGTGGTGCAGTTCGTCGTCATGTTCGAGGCCGCCGAGCTTCATCGCGTACTTGTTCAGCGGCGCGAAGCAGATCGCGTCGATGTCGCCGGCGAGTGCGGCGTCCAGGCACTGGTCGAGCACGGCGAGCGTCGAGCGGCCGCCCGGCGCGCCGGCCTGGCCGACCTTGACCTGCGCGGGATCGACCGTATCGACCGCGACGAACGCGGCGCGCGCGGTCGCCGGCCGGCCGCGCACGGCGGCCAGCGACGCGACGGGCTCGACGTCGACGCTGACGCCGGCGACCCGCTGGCCGGCTTCCCACAGCCAGCGGTCGCCGATCAGCACGAGATTCGCGCGGGCGGTCGCGTCGGGGCGGGCGAGCAGTTTCGCGATCAGTTCGGCGCCGATGCCGGCGGGGTCGCCGAGCGTCAGCGCGACGACGGGCAGGGTGGCGGTGGACGAGGGGGTGTTCATGCGGTGTCTCCGGTAGCGGCACGTGGCCGTTCGTTCGTCTACGGGGTTCATGCTAGGTAGACGGAATGAGTCGGTAAATTGAAAACTCTTGATGAATCGATAACCTGGAGTAATCAGAGATGGGCTCGATCGACCGACGAGATTCGACGCCGCAGTTGCTGAACCGGCTGCGCATGCGCCAGATCGCGCTGTTGCTGGCCGTGGACGAATGCTCGACGCTGCGTGCCGCGGCCGAGCAGATGGGCCTCACGCAACCGGCCGCGACGAAGATGCTGGCCGAGCTGGAGAGCGCGCTCGGCCAGCGGCTGTTCGATCGCATCGGGCGCGGGCTCGTGCTGAACCCGGCCGGCGAGCGCGTGCTCGGCTATTTCCGCGGCATCCGCGGCAGCATGGAGGCGCTGAACCGCGAGCTCGGCGAACTGCAGCTCGGCAGCGCGGGGCGACTCGCGATCGGCAGCATCATGGCGGCGTCGCCGGGGCGGCTGACCGAGGCGCTGGTGAGGTTGAAGGCGCGTTATCCGCTGCTCGCGATCGATATCGCGGTCGACACGAGCGACCGGCTGATGCCGCAGTTGCGTGAAGGCGTGCTCGAAGTGGTGATCGGGCGCCACGTCGGGACCGATTGCGACTTCCGCGTGGTCGACGACGAGGCGCTCGCGATCATCGCGGGCCGCGACCATCCGCTCGCGGGCGCGGGGCCCGTGGAATTCGACGCGCTGCTCGATTACGCGTGGATACTGCAGCCGGCCGGCAGCCCGGCGCGCGAGGTCGTCGAGCGCGAATTCCGCGCGCGTCACCAGCCGATGCCGCGCGGGCTCGTCGAAACGGGGTCGATCCTGACCACGATGAACCTCGTCGATCGTTCGTCGATGCTCGGCGTGATTCCGCTGACGGTCGCGCAGCGCAACGCGGCGCACGGGCTCGTCGCGATCATCGATTACACGCTCGAACAGAAGCTGCCGTCGTACGGCAGCCTCGTGCGGCGCGACCGGCCGCTGAGCATTCCCGCGCAGCAGTTTCTCGCGCTGTTTCACCGGGACGGGGCAGAGGATGACGGCGCCGCGTAATGGCGCGGCTTGCCAGCCGAGGCGACCGAGTCAGCCGCGCCAGCCGCGTCGGCCGAGCAAGCCGCGCAGACCGAATCAGCCGAATCAGCCGAATCAGCCGAATCAGCCGAGCAGGCCGATCAAGCCGATCAAGCCGATCAAGCCGATCAAGCCGATCAAGCCGAGCAGGCCGATCAAGCCGCGCTGGCCGACCCAGCCGACCCAGCCGACCCAGCCGACCCAGCCGACCCACCATCGCGGAACGCAGTGAAGCGTGACGGCGACGCCAGCAAGACGACCGCGGCAGGCGAACCAGGGCGAACGGATTCAGTGCGCCGACGGCGCCGCCGGCGCGTCCGCGAGCGCCGGTATCGATTCGGACAGCGCGCGGTCCGGGCGAATCCGCAGCGCGGCGACGATGCCGATCAGCAGCATCGCGACCGAGCCGATGAACGGCACCATCCAGCTGCCCGTGCGATCGACGAGATAGCCGAACAGGATCGGCGACAGGATTCCCGAGATCGCGGAGCCGGCGTTCATCATCCCGCTCGCGATGCCGGCGTGCGTCGGCGCGATGTCGCTCGGCACGGCCCAGATCGGTCCGATCGTCAGTTCGAGGCACAGGAACGACCCTGACAGGCACAGCGCGACACCGGCCGTCGAGTGCACGAACGCGAGCGGCAGCAGGCAGACGAGCGCGCCGACGAAGCTCGTGACGATCACGCTTTGCCGCGACATCGCGAGATTGCCGGTCTTCCGATAGATCCGGTCGCACATCCAGCCGCCGAGCGTGTCGCCGACGACGCCCGCGAAGAACACGCCGGACGCGAACAACGCGGTCGATTTCAGGTTCAAGCCCTGGCCGTTCAGGAAGAGGGTCGGCAACCACGTGAAGAACAGCCAAGCGGTCCAGCCGTAGCAGAAGTAGACGAAGATGGTTGGCGCCATGCGCCGGAACAGCGGCCCCCACGGCGTCGGGCCGGACGGTGCGGCACGGCGCGCTGCGCGCCTGCGGCCGTCGTCGTCGCCCACCGGATGCTCGCGGAAGCCGACGATCCACCACGCGAGCCAGACGAGCGTGACCGCACCGATCACGAAGAACGCGGCGCGCCACGACAGCCATGTCATCAGCGCGGCGACGATCGGCGGCGTGACCGCGTTGCCGAGCCGCGAGAAGGAGTGCGTGAAGCCCTGCACGACGCCGCGCCGCTCGCGCGGGAACCAGTGCGTGATCGCGCGGGCCTGGGCCGGCAGCGTCGCGCCTTCGCCGACGCCGAGCAGCAGGCGCGCGGCGAACAGCAGCGTGAGGCTGTGCACGAGCCCGGTCGTGAACGTGGAGACCACCCAGATCAGCCCGCAGCCGATCAGCGTGATGCGGGCGCCGAACCGGTCGGCGATCCAGCCGCCGCCGATCTGGCAGATCGCATACGAATACGCGAATGCGGAGAACGCGATGCCGAGCTCGGTATTCGACAGCCCGAGTTCGGCCTTGATCGCGCCGGCGGCGGTCGCGAGATTGACGCGATCGACGTACAGGATGAATGAAAGCGCGCACAGCAGCCACAGTGTGTGGCGCCGTTGACGGTGGTCGTTGGGCATCTGTCTCACTCCATGTTCGTGCGCGGCGTTGCAATGACGCTGCGTTCACGGGCCGGCCCAGCATCGCGCGGCGGCGGAGACACTGTCCAATGAATCTTTGGGATCAATCGATAACCCCAGGTGTTCATTTCCGTTTCAGCCGCGCGGCTTCGGCGCGGTACGGACGCCGGCGATCGCGCGAGGGAGGAACGGAGGGATTGCGCTACGTGGCCGTCGGCACGCGGCTGACATTCGACCGTGCCGGCGCCGCGCGCGCGGGGGCGCGCGGCGCGCGGCCGGGAAGCGGGGCGGTGCCCGTGATGGCGTACACGGCGCCGGGTTCAGCCCGCCGCTCGAACAGATCGGGCGCGAACCGCGTGCGTGAGCGGGGAACGGCGTCGTGCTACGCCGGGAAGCGCGCGCTGTCGGGCGCCGGCACGAGATCGTCGGGCCACTGCACCTCGAACCGCGTGCCGCCCGCGCCGGTCGGCACGCACAGCGCTTCGCCGCGGTGCGCGCGCGCGATCGCCGCGACGACGGCGAGCCCGAGGCCCGTGCCGCCGGGTTGCGTCTCGTCGACGCGCCGGAATGCCTGGAACACGTGCGGCGCGAACTCGGCCGGGATGCCCGGGCCGTCGTCCTCGACGCGCAGCCGGCACATCCCGTTCTCGATACGCGTCTGGATCCGGATCGCGCCGGGCACCGCGTGGCGGCGTGCGTTTTCCAGCAACGCGAGCAGCGCCTGGCGGATGCGGACCGGATCGCAGCACATGCGCCGCGGGTCGAGATCGAATTCCGGATGCTGGCCGGCGGCCTGCAGCGCGTGCGCGAACGCGTCGACCACGGCGCGCACCTCGGCGGCGAGGTCGGTGTCGCGGATCTCGATGCTCAGGTGGCCGCTGTCGGCGAGGCTGACCACGCGCAGATCCTCGATCAGCCGCGTCAGCCCTTCGACCTGCGCGAGCAGGCTGCGGTACAGCGCGTCGCTCGGCGTGAACACGCCTTCGGCGAGGCCCTGCAGCCGCCCGCGCAGCACGGTCACGGGCGTGCGCAGTTCGTGCGCGATCGCCGCGTTCCAGAAGGTTTGCTCGGCGGTCACGCGCTGCAGCTCGCTCGCGAGCGCGTTGAAGTTGTCGGCGAGCAGCGCCGCTTCCTTCAGCGAACGGTCGCCGGCGACGGCGCGCGCCCCGAGATCGCCGCGCGCGACGCGGCGGATGCTGTCCGTCACCGAATTCAGCGGCACGAGGATGCGGCGCGACAGGTTGATCGCGACGACGACCGCGATCAACAGGCCGACCAGCGTGGTCGAGATGATCCACACCCACTCCGGCCCGCTCGGCAGCCAGCTCACCGTCTGGAACGACTGGGGCGAGTACTGGTACAGCAGGTAGTAGAACGCGTAGGCCGTCACGACGATCAGCACCGTGACGCCGAAGGCGATCGCGCCCATCGTCAGCGCGATCTGGCGGCTCAGGCCGTCGAGTCTCACTCGCCGCTCCACAGTTTGTAGCCGACGCCGCGCACGCTTGCCGGCACGCCCGCGACGCCGAGATCGTCGAGTTTCTTGCGCAGCTTGCTCACGTGGCTGTCGACCGTGCGCTCCAGCGCATCGCCTTCCGGCAGGCAGGTGGCCATCAGCTCGGCGCGGCTGAACACGCGGCGCGGCGCGCGCGCGAGCTGCGCGAGCAGCTTGAATTCGGTGAGCGTCAGCACGAGCGTGCGGCGCGTGCCGTCGATTTCGACCGTCGCTTCGTGGTGCGCGAGATCGATCTCGAACGGCGCCGCGCGCAGCACGCGCTGTTCGTCCTGGCGCGCGCCGCCCATCGACCGGCGCAGCACGGCCTGCGCGCGCGCGACGACTTCGGCGGGGTTGAACGGCTTGACCACGTAGTCGTCGGCGCCGATGCGCAGCCCGGTCAGCTTGTCGATGTCCTGGTCGAGCGCGGTCAGCATGATGACCGGCGTGTCGCCGCGATGGCGAATCTCGGCGAGCACCTTCCAGCCGTCGACGTGCGGCATCTGCACGTCGAGCAGCACGAGGTCGGGCTTCAGCGACAGGTGGAGTTCGAGTGCGCGGCGGCCGTCGGCGGCGTGCACGGTGCGCAGGCCGTTGCGCGCGAAATAGGCGATCAGGATCTCGGCGATCTCGGGTTCGTCCTCGGCGATGAGGACGAGCGCTTGCGCGCCTTGGCCGGCGCCGGCAGATGAAGAAAATTCGGGCATGGCCACTCGTTCGGATCCATCGGGGTTCCATTGGATCGCCATACTACCGTACGGCCAGGTCGATCGATTGGAGACGGGCGGCCACGCCCCGGCGAGACGCCGCCCCAGGCGGCGGCAAACCGTCAGTGCCCGACTTCCTTCAGCAGCGCGGCGGCCGCGAGCTTGCCGACGCCGTTCGACGCGAGCGGGCTGTCGCCCGTGATCAGTTTGCGGTCCTGATGGCAGCGTCCGGTCATGTCCTTGTTCAGCACGCGCGCGCCGAGCTTTTCGAGGCTTTGCGCGACGAGCCACGGCAGCGGGCCCGGCATGTAGCCGATGTCGAGGTTCGGCCCGGTGTCGAGCGCATCCGGAAACACGCACATCTCGTAGTCCTTGAACGGGTAGTCGCGCGGATCTTCGTCGACGGCGGCCGACAGCAGGCATGCGGGCCCGTGACACAGCGTGACGATGTGCCGGTCGTGGTCGAGCGCCCAGCGCAGCGTACGCTTGACGTCCTTGCTGTGCGGAATGCCGGCGAGCACGCCATGGCCGCCGGGAATGAACACCGCGATGTACGGCGAATCGGCGCCGGGATGCTGTTCGAGCACGTCGGACAGCTTGAGCGGCGTCTTCAGCTTCGGCAGGTACTTGCGGTAGGTGCTCTGCGCGGCTTCGTCGTCCCGCGGCATCGCCCAGAGTTCGAGCTTGGCCGGATTGCCGGACAGCGTCGCGATGTCGATCTCGAAGCCGGCCTTGTCCATGTGGTGCATCGGCAGCAGCATCTCGACCGGATGATTGCCGGTCGAGAACATCTTGCCGTTCGTCATCAGGACGTAGCGCTCGTCGGTCGCGATCATCAGAACTTTCCACTTGCCGCCGGTGTACGGATTCGGATAATCCGCGCCGTCGAAGTCCGTCTTCGACGACGTGTACTGCGACAGCGAATACGGCGACGGGAAATACGCATTGTTCTCCGCCGGGTCGGGTGCGGGCGTGCGGCTCATCTGCGTCGTGTCGGAAGTCATGGCTGCTCCTTGCTGGGGAGATGGGGTAGGTGGCGGGCGCGAGCCGGTGGCCGCATGCGCGAGCCGCAGAGGGCGATCCCGCATCGGCGGCGCGGCGTTCCGGTCATGTCCGGTCGGGTGAACGGGTACCCCACGGGAAGGATACGCGCTGCGATGCATCCTACAGCGGCGTGTTGCGGCGAGCGCCTCCCCGAACGGGTGGGTATCGCGTGCCAATCGCCGTGTTACGTGCACGGGCGGCCGGCGGCCGGTTTCGACAAGGGCTGGCTCCCCCCGGACAGGGGGGACGCGAAAGCCGGGCGGTCCGGTATCGTGGCCGCACGCTCGACGACCCGACCGGTCGCCCATGGAGACACTCATGAATTCGTCGTACCCGTACCCGCAAGCCGAACCGGCGCCGTCCGCCCACGCATATCCGCTGCTGATCAAGCAGTTGCTTCACGCGCCGCTGGCGACGCGGCCCGAGCAGGAGATCGTGTACGGCGACCGCGTCCGGCACGACTACTGGGCGTTCCGGCATCGCATCGGGCAGCTCGCGAGCGGGCTGTCGTCGATCGGCGTCGGCGCGGGCGACGTCGTCGCCGTGCTGGATTGGGACAGCCATCGCTACCTCGAGTGCTACCACGCGATTCCGATGATGGGCGCGGTGCTGATGACGGCCAATGTCCGGCTGTCGCCCGACCAGTTGCTGTATACGCTCGACCATTCGGGCGCACGCGTGGTGCTGGTTCACCGCGATTTCCTGCCGTTGCTGGCGGGCATGCGCGACCGGCTCGACTCGGTGCGGCACGTCGTGCTGATCGCCGACGGCGACGACATCGACCTGCCTGACGGCTTCGCCGACGAATACGAGCGGCTCGTCGCGGCCGGTTCGCCCGATTTCGCGTTCCCCGATTTCGACGAGCACACCCGCGCGACGACGTTCTACACGACGGGCACCACCGGCCTGCCGAAGGCCGTCGCGTTCACGCATCGCCAGCTCGTGCTGCATACGCTCGCGGGCATGGCGGCGTTGTCGAGCGCGCGCGATCGCGGCCGCGTGCATCGCGACGACGTCTACATGCCGATCACGCCGATGTTCCACGTGCACGCATGGGGGATGCCTTACATCGCGACCGCGCTCGGGCTCAAGCAGGTCTATCCGGGCCGTTATTCGCCGGACGGACTGGTCGCGCTGATCGCGCGCGAAGCGGTAACGTTCTCGCATTGCGTGCCGACGCTGCTCGCGATGATTCTCGACAGCCCGGCGTCGGCGGCGGCCGACCTGTCGGCGTGGAAGGTGATCGTCGGCGGCTCGCCGCTGTCCGACGGGCTCGCGCGGGCAGCGCTCGCGCGCGGGATCGAGGTCTACACCGGATACGGGATGTCGGAAACCTGCCCGCTGATGACGATCGCGCAGATCGACCCGCCGCGGGCGGGCGGCGGCGCGTCGGCCGACGACGACATCGCGCGCCGGACGAAGGCGGGCTTGCCGTTGCCGCTCGTCGACCTGCGCATCGTCGACGCGCAGTGTCGCGACGTGCCGCACGACGGCCGGTCGGCGGGCGAGGTCGTCGTGCGGATGCCGTGGGCGACGCCCGGCTATCTCGGCGACGCGCAGGCGTCGGCCGCGCTGTGGGCGGGCGGCTACCTGCATACGAACGACATCGGCGTGATCGATCCCGACGGCCGGCTGCAGATCACCGACCGGATCAAGGACGTGATCAAGACGGGCGGCGAATGGGTGTCGTCGCTCGAACTCGAGGACATCCTGTCGCGCCACCCGGCCGTGCGGGAGGCAGCGGTGATCGGCGTGAAGGATGCGCGCTGGGGCGAGCGTCCGCTCGCGCTGGTCGTCCTGACCGACGAGCAGGTCGGCCGCGTCGGGCCGGACGAGCTGAAAGCGCATGTGAAGCAGGTGGCCGACCGCGGGCTGATCTCGCGCTATGCGGTGCCGGAACGGCTGCTGATCGTCGACGCGATCGAGAAGACGAGCGTCGGGAAGATCGACAAGCGCGCGCTGCGCGAGCGCTACCAGCCCGATTGAGCGGCGCGTCCGGCCGCCGCCGGCGCCGGCCGCTCGGGACGAGGCGACTTCCTCGCCTCCAGATACCCCCCGAATGGGGGGCTGAACAGCGCGCGCCGGTTCGAGAACAATGCGGGTCCCATGTCGCGGCCGATATGCGCTGCGTGCGCACACGCCGGTACGGACATCACCTACTTTTGACGGCCGGCGCCGAATCGTTATGCTGTTTGCGGCGCACGGCGAGACTGGGCCCGGTCGACGGCTTCGCTCGCGGTGCCGGCGGACACGCGATCAGCGCGAGGAGAACAGGAGCAGCATGGCGCCGACGGACAGCAGACAACCGGCCCGCCCGCCGGACACCGATGCGATCGAAGTGCTGGTGCGCACGAAGCTGGCGCCGGCGTCGGCCCGCGGGATCGTGGCGCGCATCGCGCGGCTCGGGCGGCTCGGGCGTGGCCTCGACCGTCGGCTGACGCTCGTGAGCGCGCCGGCCGGTTACGGCAAGACCACGCTGCTGGCGGAGTGGCGCCAGGCACTGGTGGCGTCGGGCGTGAAAGTCGCGTGGGTGAGTCTCGACCAGGACGACGACAACGCGTCGATCTTCGCGTCATACGTGGTCGCCGCGATCGTCGACGCGACCGGCGGCGTCGGCGCCCGCGCGCGGCAGTTGTTGCGCGATCGCGCGCTGATTCCGCTGAAGACCGTATTCGACGAACTGCTCAACGAACTGGACAGCGCGGGCGTCGACCTGTTCCTGATGCTCGACGACTTCGATCGCCTCGCGTCGCCGGTCATCCACGACGCGATGTTCGATCTGCTGCGCTACGCGCCGTCGAACCTGCATGTCGTGCTGTCGTGCCGCTCGGTGCCCGCGTTGCCGCTCAGCTATTTCGAGTCGCGCGACGAGCTGGTGCGGGTGGACGAGAACGACCTGCGCTTCGACGACGCGGAGACGCGCGCATTCTTCGAGCGGGTGGCCGGCAAGCCGCTCAATGCGGAAAACGTCGGGCGCCTTCGCGCGGCGACCGAAGGCTGGGTGTCGGGCCTGCAGCTGGCGGCCCTGGCGCTGCACGACGACAGCGACGCGGCGCGCGTGGCCGAACAGGTCGGCCGCGCGCGTGCCGGCATCGCCGCGTACATGAACGAGAACGTGATGAAGCAGGTGCCGGACGCGATCCGCCACTTCCTGCTGCATACGGCGGTGCTCGACCGGATGACGCCGGCGCTGTGCGATGCGCTGACCGGTCGCGACGATGCGCTCGACTGCCTCGAATGGCTGAGCGCGCACAACCTCTTCATCCGGTCGATCGACGGCGACCGCCAGCGCTACCGTTATCACGCGCTGTTCCTGCACTACCTGCGGGAGGAACTGGCGCTGCGGGAGCCCGGCGCGGTGGCCGCGCTGCATCGCCGCGCGAGCGCGTGGTACGCGGCCGAGCGGCAATGGCCGGACGCGGTCAGGCACGCGCTCGCGGCCGGCGACTTCGACGCGGCCGCCGGCTGGGTCGAGGCGTGCGCGATGAAGCTCATCGCGTCGAGCGACGTGCGTACCGTGCTCGACTGGGTGTCGCGCCTGCCCGCGCAGGCGCTGACGGGCCGCCTGCGGCTGCGGATCGCGCATACGTGGGCGCTCGCGCTGTCGATGCAGATCGTCGATGCGCGGCGCGCGCTGGAAGCGCTGGAAGCCGACATCGAGATCGGGCGGCTCGATACCGATGCCGTCACGGCGACCGAACTGCTGGCCGTGCGCGCGCTGATCGCCGGGCTGTCGGATCGCAGCATCGAATCGCTGCAGCTCGGCGAGCGCGTGCTGGCGGCCGCACCGCCGGCCGGTTCCTGGGTCGAGCAGATCGGGCAGACGACGCTGATCTTCGGGCTGGGCTACGCGGGCCGCCTCGGCGACGTGCTGGATCTCGGCGCGCGCGCGGAGCACGCGGCGTCGGGGCACGAGCCGCTTTACGCGAACGTGTACCGCCAGAACATGGCGGGCCTGGCCGAGTTCGTCGCCGGGCGGCTGCACGACGCGTCGAAGACGTTCGAGACGGCACTGCGGGCCGCCGAACGCTCGGCGGGGCGCCTGTCGGCGGCGACGGCGCTGTCGGCCGGCTACCTGTCGGCGATCTATTACGAATGGAACGACTGGGCGAAGGTGCGCGACGCCCAGGCCGACCGCTTCGACATCGCGATGCAGGCTTGTTCGCTCGGGCCGTTGCTGAGGTTCATGCAGACTGCCGCGCTGCTGCAATTCCGGTCGGGGAACGACGCGCGTGCGCACGACATACTCGACGAAGCCGATCACATCGCATGCAGCCGGCAATGGCTGCGGTTGCGCGTCGCATGCATGGCGACCGGCATCCGGCTGCATCTCGCCGCCGGCCAGCCGACGCAGGCCCATCGTGTGGGGCGCGCGCTGGCGTCGCTGGTGTCGCCCGTGCCGCCTGACGAAGCGTCGAGCCACGTCGAGACGTGGCAGATGGCGCAATCCGCGCAGGCAAGGCTGCTGCTTGCCGATGCGCGCGCGAACGAAGCCGCGCGGTGCATGGCGACCGTGCATGCGGTGCTGGCCGCGCGCGGATTCGACTGGTTCGCGGCGCAGGCCGCCGTGTTGCATGCGATCGCGCTCGATCAGGCGGGCGACGAAAGCGCGGCGCTCGCGGCGTTGGCGCGTGCGCTCGAATACGGCCAAGGCAACGGGCTCGTCCGAACCTTCGTCGACGAAGGGGCGGCGGCCGAGCGTCTGCTGGCGCGCGTACAGAAGCGTGCCGACCGCTTTCCGGCAGTCGGCGCGTGGTATCTGCGCGATCTGGCCCGTGCGTTCGACGCGCAGCGGGCATCGAGCGGGGCACCGGCCGCGCGGCAGGGTGCGCCCGGCAACCTCAGCGCCCGTGAAGTCGAGATTCTCGACTACGTCGCGCGCGGCCTGTCGAACAAGGAAATCGCCCGCGCGCTGCGCGTCGCGCCGGAGACGATCAAGTGGCACCTGAAGAACATCTTCGAGAAGCTCAACGTGACGTCGCGCATCCAGGCGGTGCGCAGCGGGCTGGCGCTCGATGCGTCACGGGTGCGACGCGACGACGAATGACCGGCTGACGCGGCGCCGCCCGCGTCAGCCGTGCGCGGCGAACGCGGCCACGATCTCGTCGATCGCCGCGCGGATCCGTGCGGTGTGGCGCAGGTCGCGGTGCGTGACGAGCCAGACCTCGTACGGCGACTCCCGCACGCGGTCCGGCCAGATGCGTGCGAGCCCGTCGCGCTCCCCCATGTGGACGGGAATCTCGCCGACGCCGAGGTCCGCGCGCAGCGCCGCGCGCAGCATCAGGTTCGAGTTCGTGCGCGTGACGATGCGCCCGCCGTCGATCGGTTCGCCGGCGAGGGTCGGCTTGCGGCTGGCGTCGACGTACGGCTGGTAGACGGCGAGGTCGTGGCCCGCGAACGCGCGGCCGCGCTCGGGTTCGCCGTGCCGGTGCAGATAGTCGGGCGACGCGAACAGGCCCATGTCCCAGCGTGCGAGCCGGCGCGCGACCAGATCGGGGTTCTCGGGCCGCACCGTGCGGATCGCGATATCGGCTTCGCGTTTCGCGAGATTCAGGATGTGGGTCGACGTGTTCAGCGCGACGGAGACGTCGGGATGTTTCGCGTGCAGCCGCGCGATCGACGGCATCACGAACTCGATCGCGAGCGCGTCGGTCGTCGTGATCTTCACCTCGCCGGCGAGCCGCCGGTCGACGCCCTGCGTCAGTCGCACCAGCTCGTGCGCGTGCTGCTCCATCGCCTCGGCGGCGCGCAGCGCCAGTTCGCCGACCGGCGTGGGCAGATAGCCTTTCGACGAGCGCAGGAACAGCGTCGCGCCGAGCATGTGCTCGAGCGTCGCGAGCCGCCGCCCGACCGTCGCCTGATCGACGCCGAGCGTGCGCGCCGCGCGGCGCAGCGTGCGCTCGCGATGGATCGCAAGAAAGACGCGCGCGTCGTCCCAGTTCATCGTGTGTCCCGACTGATGCATTTTTGCATTCCCCGACCGGTAATTCGCTGCGTGCCCGCACGCGGCATCGCCCATAGACTGGCTTCACTTACATGGCGATGCCGCGATTCGGGGATGGCCCGCGAATCGGCCGCGCATCGACGAACGTTGAGGATCATATCGTGACTGATGACGCGAACGCCCTTCCCACTCACATGACGGCGATCGAAATCGTGCGTCCCGGCGGCCCCGACGTGCTCGTGCCCGCGACCCGCGCCGTACCGGCGCCTGGCCCCGGCGACGTGCTGATCCGGATTCACGCGGCCGGCGTCAACGGCCCCGACGTATTCCAGCGCAAGGGGCTGTACGATCCGCCGCCTGGCGCGTCCGACATTCCCGGCCTCGAGATCGCCGGCGAGGTCGTCGCGATCGGGCGCGACGTCACGCGGTTCGCCGTCGGCGATCGTGTCTGCGCGCTGATTCCCGGCGGCGGCTACGCGGAGTACGCGGTGGCGAACGAGAGCAACACGCTCGCGATTCCCGACGGCCTCGGGATGGCCGAGGCGGCGGCGCTGCCGGAAACCTTCATGACGGTGTGGCTGAATCTGTTTCAGCGCGGCGGGTTCAAAGCCGGCGAAAGCGTGCTGATCCACGGCGGCGCGTCGGGCATCGGCACGACGGCGACGATGCTGGCGAAGGCGTTCGGCGCATCGGCGATCGTCACGACCGTCGGGTCGGACGCGCAGCGCGACGCGAGCATGCGGCTCGGCGCGGATCTCGCGATCGACTATCGCAGCGAGGATTTCGTCGACGCGGTCGCGCGCTTCACGGGCGGCAAGGGTGTCGACGTGGTCGTCGACATCATCGCGGGCGACTACGTCGCGCGTAATTTCGCGGCGGCCGCGATGAACGGGCGCATCGTGCAGATCGGCGTGATCAATGGCCCCGCGAAGGAGCTCGACCTGTTTCCGATGCTGACGAAGCGGCTCACGCACATCGGCTCGACGCTGCGCTCGCGCACCTACGCGGAGAAGGCGCAGATCATTCGCGAGCTCGAGGAGGCCGTGTGGCCGCTGATCCGGCAAGGCACGGTCAAGCCGCAGGTCTATCGGCTGTTCGATCTGCGCGACGCGCGCGCGGCGCACGAGCTGATGGATTCGGGGCGGCATATCGGCAAGATCGTGCTGGCGACGCCGGCCGCGGATCGTTCGATTCGGGCGGCCGTCGATGCAAACGCCAAGCATTCCACATGATCGGCCGACGCTTCAGCCCCCCGGTCGGGGGGCTGAAGCCGCGGCGCGGATGGCCCGACAATCGGCGACATCGAATGCGCCGCCGCGCTCCGCCGGCGTGTCGCGTGGATGCAGCACCGGACCGGACGATCAATCGAAATGGACATGCTCGAAAACATGCGGACATTCGTGCGCGTCGTGCAGGCCGGCAGCTTCACCGCCGTCGCGAAACAGGCCGATATGGCGACCGCGCAGGTGTCGCGGGCCGTCGCGAGCCTGGAGGCGTATGCGCAGATTCGGCTGCTGAACCGGACCACTCGAAAAATCGCGCTGACCGACAGCGGGCGCCGCTATTTCGAGCGCCTGCAATCGATCCTGGGCGAGGTCGACCAGGCGAATGCCGAGGCCCGGAACGCGCTGATCCGCCCGTACGGACGCTTGCGCGTGCACACGATGCCGGGGCTCGGACAGAGCCACGTGACCGCGTCGGCGGTCGCCTATCGGGCGCGTTTTCCCGAAGTCGCCATCGAGATGACCTATTCGCAACGGACGCCCAATCTCGTCGAGGAAGGCTACGACGTCTCGGTCGTGACGGCCGCGAGCCTGCCCGACTCCGCCTGCATCGCGCATTCATGCGGCACGTCTTTCAGCGTGCTGGTCGCGTCGCCGGCCTACCTCGCCCGCTACGGCGCGCCGTCCGTGCCCGCCGACCTGGCGCGCCATACCTGCCTGCGCCTCGACACGCCGGCGGAAGCGAACGACGAATGGCTGCTGCACGGCCCCGGCGGCCAGACCGCGTCGCATGCGGTAACGGCCGCGCCGTTTCACGCGAATGCGCCGGAAGCGCTGTCGATCGCGCTGTGTGCGGGACTCGGCATCGGCTCGCTCGCGATCTATTCGGCGATCGACGACCTGCGCAGCGGGCGGCTCGTGCGCGTGCTGCCGGACTACCGGCTGACGATGCTCGACGTGTACGCGATGTATGCGTCGCGCCGCTTCGTGGACGCGAAGGTCCGCACTTTCATCGACCATCTGCGTGCGACGTTGTCGCCCGCGCTGAAAGCCGACGTGCGTGCGCTTGACGCGCTCACGGCGCCGCACGGGCGCGACCGCGCCCGTGGGTTGTCCGGTGTCACGGCCTGACGGCCGGCCCATTCGTCGTACCCGTTCGTTCCTGTCCAGGAGAATCCGATGAAGTCCCGTTTTGCAATCGTCGTTGCAGGTTTCGTTGCGTTGTCGCCGCTGGCCGGTCATGCGCAGTCCGCCACGGCCGCCGCACCCGCCGAGCAGGCGGCGTCGGCGCCCGCGTCGCCACGCGCGGCAAAGAAGGCCGAACGCGCGGCCGACCGTGCATTCGCGAAGAAGGTTCGCCAGGCGATCGTCAGAGCGCCCGGCGTCGGCCATGCGCAAGTCACCGTGTTCGCGAACGCGAAGACGGGCGACGTGACGCTGGCCGGGCAGATCACCGACGAGTCCCAGGATCGGGCCGCAGTGGATGCGGCCCGCCGGGTACCGGGCGTGACGTCGGTGAAGAGCAGGCTCCAGTTGCGTCTGGAGGGCGGCCAGTAACGGGCCGCGTCGACGGCATCGGGTGCATGTCTTCGCGGGCTTCGTCGTGTAAAGAATCCACGGCGAAGGCTGCGGAAGGCACGCACCCGTGCCGGCTGTGACGCGTCCCCTCGCCGGTGCCGGAGCGTCAGATCCGACCGAGCAGCACCAGTATCACGACAATGACGACGATCAGCCCGACGGTCCCCGATGGCCAGTAGCCCCAGCTTCGGCTATGCGGCCATGCAGGAAATGCTCCGATGAGCAGCAGAATCAGAACGATGATGAGGATCGTACCGAGCATCGCATCCCTCCTGGATTTATTCGACACGGTGTGGGCTGACGCAATTCGCGTGCCGCGACGCGGTGGCCGATGAAAGGCGGCGGGAGGGCGTCGTTTGAATGTTCTGAATTCACACGATGAATACCCGATGATTCAAAAAATAAATTTCAAAAATGCCCGCCCGGTCGCTATGCTGGGCCTTCGGTTTTCCTCGGGCGAGTGCAATGGCTGAACTCTTTCTGGTACGGCACGGACAGGCGTCGTTCGGCACCGACGACTACGACCGGCTTTCCGCGGCGGGCGACCAGCAGGGCGCCTGGCTCGGCGAATACTTCGCGCGGCAGGGCCTGACGTTCGACCGCGTGGTCTGCGGCACGATGAACCGTCATGCGCAGACGGTCGCCGCGATCCTGCGCGGGATGGGCCGCGAAGGCGTCGCGGTCGACCGCCATCCGGGCCTGAACGAATACGATTTCCACGGCCTGTTCGCGGCAGCCGCCAGCGACTACCCGGAGATCGCGCGGCTCGCGGCCGGCTCGATGAAGGAGCACTTTCGCGCGCTGCGGCAGGTGCTGCAACTGTGGACCGAGGACAAGCTAGGCGATGCGGCGCCCGAAACCTGGGCTCATTTCCAGCAGCGAGTGGCCGCCGCGCGCGCGGCGATCCGCGCAGGCGGCGGCCGGCGCGTGCTGGCGGTGAGCTCCGGCGGCCCGATCGCGGTGACCGTGCAGCAGGTGCTCGCGGCGCCGCCGTCGAGCGCGATCGCGCTGAACCTGCAGATCCGCAACAGCAGTCTTTCGCAGTTTTTCTTCAACGCCGACGCGTTCCACCTCGCGTCGTTCAACGGTATCCCGCATCTGGAGGATCCCGAACGACACGCGCTGCGCACCTACGGCTGACCCACGAACGATCGCGACGATGACGAACCCTTCCCAGCAACTCGACGTAGCCCGCCTCACGCGCTATCTGGAAACGCACGTGCCGGGCTTCGAAGGCCCGGTCGACACGGAGAAGTTTGCCGGCGGCCAGTCGAATCCGACTTTCCTGCTGAGCGCGAAGAGCGGCCGCTACGTGCTGCGCCGCCAGCCGCCGGGCGAACTGCTGAAATCCGCGCACGCGGTCGACCGCGAATTCCGCGTGCTCACCGCACTGTCGGGCACCGCGGTGCCGGTCGCGCGTCCGTATCACCTGTGCGAAGACCGCGACGTGATCGGCAGCCTGTTCTACGTGATGAGTTTCGAGGATGGCCGGATCTTCTGGGATCCCGCGCTGCCGGAACTGCCGAAGGCAGAGCGCGCGACCTGCTACGACGCGCTCTTGCAGACGATGGCCGCGCTGCACGACGTCGACGTCGAAGCGGTGGGCCTCGCCGATTACGGCCGCCCCGGCAACTACTTCGAGCGGCAGATCGGCGTGTGGACGAAGCAGTATCGCGCGGCCGAAACGGGGCGCCTCGACGCGATGGAGACGCTGATCGACTGGCTGCCGAAAGCGTGCCCCGAGGACACGGGCCGGCCGGCGCTCGTGCACGGCGATTTCCGGATCGACAACCTGATGTTCGCGCGCGACGGCTATCGCGTGCAGGCCGTGCTCGACTGGGAACTGTCGACGCTCGGCAATCCGCTCGCCGATCTCGCGTATTTCTGCATGTGCCTGCGGCTGCCGTCCGGCGGGCAGGTACGCGGGCTCGCGGGCCAGGATCGCGTGGCGCTCGGGATTCCCGACGAAGCGGCGATTGTCGCGCGCTACTGCGAACTGCGCGGCATCGCGCCGATCCGCGACTGGCATTTCTACCTCGCCTTCAGTTTCTTCCGGCTCGCGGCGATCGCGCAGGGCGTGAAGGCGCGCGCGCTGCAGGGCAACGCATCGAGCGAGCAGGCGCTGCGCGTCGGCGAAATGGCCGGCCGGCTCGCCGAGCTGGCCGTCGGCGTGATCGACGCGCATCGCTGACGTCGCCGCGAAGCGTCGCGATTGCGACGCTCGTCGAGCGGCGACACGACAACACAATCAATGGAGGAGCACAGCAACATGGCAACGAACCTGTTCGACCTGACGGGCAAGATCGCACTGGTGACGGGCGCGAGCCGCGGCATCGGCGAGGAAATCGCGAAGCTGCTCGCGGAGCAGGGCGCGCACGTGATCGTGTCGAGCCGCAAGCTCGACGACTGCCAGGCGGTTGCGGACGCAATCATCGCGGCGGGCGGTCGCGCCGAAGCGCTGCCGTGCCACGTCGGGCGGCTGGAGGACATCGCCGCGACGTTCGAGCACATCCGCGGCAAGCACGGCCGTCTCGACATCCTCGTGAACAACGCGGCAGCGAACCCGTATTTCGGGCACATCCTCGATACCGATCTCGCCGCGTACGAGAAGACCGTCGACGTGAACATCCGCGGCTACTTCTTCATGTCGGTCGAAGCCGGCAAGCTGATGAAGACGCACGGCGGCGGCGCGATCGTCAACACCGCGTCGGTGAATGCGTTGCAGCCGGGCGACCGGCAAGGCATCTACTCGATCACGAAGGCGGCCGTCGTCAACATGACGAAGGCGTTCGCGAAGGAATGCGGGCCGCTCGGCATCCGCGTGAATGCGCTGCTGCCGGGCCTCACGAAGACGAAGTTCGCGGGCGCGCTGTTCGCCGACAAGGACATCTACGAGACCTGGAAGGCGAAGATTCCGCTGCGCCGCCACGCGGAGCCGCGCGAAATGGCCGGCACCGTGCTGTATCTCGTGTCGGACGCGGCGAGCTATACGAACGGCGAATGCATCGTCGTCGACGGCGGCCTGACGATCTGAGCGCGCGATGAGACTCGACAGCTACGCGGGCCAGGCTGTGATGATCACCGGCGCCGCGAGCGGCTTCGGCGCGCTGCTCGCGAGCGAACTCGCCGCGATGGGCGCGCGGCTCGCGCTCGGCGACCTGAACGGCGAAGCGCTCGAACGCGTGGCCGCGCCGCTGCGCGCGGGCGGCGCCGACGTGATCGCGCAGCGCTGCGACGTGCGCATCGAAACGGACGTCGCGTCGCTGGTGCATGAAGCCGTCGCGCGCTTCGGGCGGCTCGACGTCGGCATCAACAACGCGGGTATCGCACCGCCGATGAAGGCGCTGATCGACACCGACGAAGCCGACCTCGACCAGAGCTTCGCGGTGAACGCGAAGGGCGTGTTCTTCGGGATGAAGCACCAGATCCGCCAGATGCTCGCGCAGCGCGAAGGCGTGATCCTGAACGTCGCGTCGATGGCCGGCCTCGGTGGCGCGCCGAAGCTGGCCGCGTACGCGGCGTCGAAACATGCGGTGGTCGGGCTCACGAAGACGGCCGCGCTCGAATACGCGCGCCACGGCATCCGCGTGAACGCGGTGTGTCCGTTCTACAGCACGACGCCGATGGTCACGGACAGCGACATCGGCGAGCGCCAGGATTTCCTCGCGCAGGGCTCGCCGATGAAGCGGCTCGGCCGGCCCGACGAAATCGTCGCGACGATGCTGACGCTGTGCGCGAAGGAAAACACTTATCTGACCGGGCAGGCCGTCGCCGTCGACGGCGGCGTCTCGGCCGTCTGAACCGGACGAACGGAAACACGCAATCTCGAGGAGTCGATCATGGACTTTGGCTACACCCCGAAAGTGGAAGCGCTGCGCGAACGCGTGCGGGCATTCATGGACGCGCACATCGTGCCGCGCATCCGTCAGTGGAACGACGAAGTGCATGCGGGCCAGTATCCCGTGTCGTTCATGGAGGAGCTGAAGGAACGCGCGAAAGCGGAAGGGCTGTGGAACCTCTTCCTGCCGCATTTGAAGGACGACGAGCCCGGCACGGGCCTGACGAACCTCGAATACGCGCCGCTCGCCGAGGTCATGGGGCGCGTGAGCTGGGCGTCGGAAGTGTTCAACTGCAACGCGCCGGATACCGGCAACATGGAGCTGCTGCACATGTTCGCGACGCCCGAGCAACGCGAACAGTGGCTGCTGCCGCTGCTGCGCGGGGAAATCCGTTCGGCGTTCGCGATGACGGAGCCCGACGTCGCGTCGTCGGATGCGACCAACATCACGACCCGCATCGAGCGCGTGGGCGACGAGTACGTGATCAACGGCCGCAAGTGGTTCATCACGAACGCCGCGCATCCGAACTGCAAGATCTTCATCGTGATGGGCAAGACCGATCCCGATGCGGAATCGCACCAGCAGCAGAGCATGATCCTCGTGCCGCGCGACACGCCGGGCGTGACGGTCGTGCGCAACATCACGGTGGTCAATCACTACGCGCCCGAGGGGCACTGCGAGATCACGTTCGACAACGTCCGCGTGCCGGCGCGCAACTTGCTCGGCGAGGAAGGCAGCGGCTTCGCGCTCGCGCAGGCGCGCCTCGGGCCGGGTCGTATCCACCACTGCATGCGTTCGATCGGCGCGGCCGAGCTGGCGCTGGAGCTGATGGTCGACCGCGCGCAGTCGCGCGTCGCGTTCGGCAAGCCGCTGAACCGGCACGGCACCGTCGGCGAATGGATCGCGCGTTCGCGCATCGAGATCGACCAGGCGCGCCTGCTGGTGCTGAAGGCCGCGTGGATGATCGACAAGGTCGGCGCGAAGGCGGCGCGCAAGGAAATCTCGATGATCAAGGCGCTCGTGCCGACCGTCTACACGGACGTGTGCGACCGCGCGATGCAGGTATTCGGCGCGGCGGGCCTGAGCCCCGATACGCCGCTGGCCGACCTGTGGACCTGGGGCCGCGCGCTGCGCTTCGCCGACGGCCCGGACGAGGTGCACCTGCAGGCGATCGCGCGGATGGAGATCAAGGACGGCGAACCCGGTGCGACCGCGCCGTACCTGACGCCGCCGCCGCGCGGGTGAGCGGCGCGACGTGGACGAACGAATGGCGCCCGCCGTAAGATCTCGGCAAGGAGATTCGGCGATGCGTCTTTCGAAGATTGATCTGAACCTGTTCGTCGTATTCGAGGCGATCTACAACAAGCGCAACCTGACGCGCGCGGCCGAGGTGCTGAACCTCACGCAGCCGGCCGTCAGCAACGCGCTGGCGCGACTGCGCAAGACGCTGAACGATCCGCTGTTCGTCAGCACGCCGGCCGGGATGATGCCGACGCCGATGGCCGAGAACATCGTCGGCCGCGTACGCGAGGCGCTGCAACTGCTCGATTCGAGCGCGCACGAAGGCGACGTGTTCGATCCGGCTACTTCGGAGCGCGTGTTCCGGCTCAGCATGAGCGACCTGACCGAAGCGCTGCTGCTGCCGGCGCTCGGCGAGCTGCTGCAGGCGCATGCGCCCGGCATGCACGTGCGCAGCTATACGATGGACCGCCGCGAAGTCGCGACCGCGCTCGCGAACGGCTCGGTCGACATCGCGATCGACGCGCCGCTGATCGGCGATCCGCATCTGCACCAGGCGCTGCTCGTGCAGGACCGCTACGCGTGCATGATCCGCGACGATCATCCGTTCAAGGGCGACACGCTGACCATGGACGACTACCTGTCGATGGGGCACATCCACGTGTCGAGCCGCCGCAAGGGTAGCGGGCACGTCGACGCGGAACTGACGCGGCTCGGGCTGCGCCGCAACATCCAGATGCGCGTGCAGCACTACATGGTCGCGCCGCTGATCGCGATGCGCGGCGATCTCGCGTTGACCGCGCCGTTGCGGCTCTTGCAACGCTATCCGGCGCGGATTCTCGAACTGCCGTTCGAGATGCCGGGGCTCGACTACTTCTGCTACTGGCATCGCAGCGCCGACCAGGATCAGGGGAGCCGGTGGCTGCGCGAGCAGTTGATGACGCTGATGGGCGGGATCGGCGACGGGCGGTGACGCGTGGCGTGCGTTCGCCGATACCTCAGTGCCGCTCAATACGAATCGTCGTCGAAGCGCGACGATGCCGGCCGACGCTTCATGTCCTTCAACCAGCCCCGGACCTGTTCCGGATCCTCGAACTCGCGCAGCGCGACGCTCAGATCCTGGTTGCTGCGCTGCATGCCGGCAATGTCGCGCGCGAGCATGCGCAGCACGGTATCGGGCGCGACCTTGGTGGACGACGCGATGCCGTAGGTCCGCCGGAAGTCGTTCTCGACGTGCACGATCTCCTGGTCGAGCTCGCGCAGTTGTTCCTCGAGGATACCGTTGTAGCGCGTGAGTCGCGCTTCGCCGAGGCCGTCGATCGCGCGCCGGTCGATCTGTTCGATCTCCAGCTGCAACTCGAGCAGTTGCAGCAGGTTGCCCTTCTCGTACGCGCGGTTGACCCGCTGCATCAGCACGGTCTTGCGTTGCTGCTCCTGCGGATCGGTTTCGCGATCGGGATGCAGCGCGCTCGCGAGCTTGCGATAGATCTCGCGGATCGACTTGCTCGACTCGGCCCGCTCGGCTTCGATCCGGGCCTTCGCGGCCGATTGCTTCGGTGCTTTCTTGCGCTTCGCGCGCTGGGCCTCGCGGGCCGCGTGAGCGGCCATGTCGCGCTCGAACTGCGCGTCTAGTTCGGCCTGCATGCGTTCCGCGAGTTCGTCGGGTGACAGCGCGTCGAGATCGTCCAGCGGTTGCGATTGCGGTTCGGCTTCCCGTGCCGGTTTCGCCGGCTCGGGATCGGCCGCGGCGGCGCCGACGTTTCCGGACGCGGCATGCCGGTTATAGATGATCTTCAGCGCCGGGTCGTCACTCACGTTCAGCAAATCATTCGCCATGTCGGCGATCAACTCGGACAGCATGCGCTGCTCGGCCTTGCTCAGGCCCTTCTGCAGAAACGCGTCGTCGAGCAGATGAATCAGCCGGATGCGCAGCGCCGTCGCTTCCTGTTCGAGCGGCAACAGCCCGTCCACGAACTTCTTCTGGAATGCCGGCATCACGGCTTCCCACGCGCCGAGCCGCTCGCGCCGCTTTTCGATCTGCTTGACGAGCGTATTGAACGTTTGCTGGGCTTTCGACAGGCTGGCTGTCTCGTGGCCGGGCGCGATGGCGACCGCGGCACCGCGACGTGCGGTCATGATGAGTGTCCTCCGGCCGCGGCGGGACGCGCGGCAGGCCGGTATTTTAGCCGGATGCCTGCGGGGCGGCGCGCAATGGGCGCTTCCCGGCGGGCCGCCGCGGCGTTCTCGTGTTCGCGCCGGATCGTGGGCCGTCAATCGCCGAACAACTGCCCCTGCCCCGAGATCACGCGTTCGAAATCGTCGCGCAGGAACGGCAGGATCGCATCGGCGACGGGCTGAAGCTGGCGGCTCAGGTAGAACGCGTAGTCGATCGGCGAGCGCATCGTCTCGAGCGGCTCGGGGCCGGCCGTCGTCATCACGTAGCTGATCCACCCGCCGCGCTGATACTGCAGCGGCCGGCCCCGCGCATGATTGAACTCGTCGGCGATGCGCGCCGCGCGCACGTGCGGCGGCACGTTGCGCTCGTATTCGCGCAGCGGCCGGCGCACGCGCTTGCGGTAGACGAGCTGATCGTCGAATTCGCCGGCCAGCGTGCGCCGCACGTAGTCGCGAATGAAATCCTGATACGGCTCGCGCCTGAACACGCGCCGGTACAGCTCGCGCTGGAATTGCTGCGCGAGCGGCGTCCAGTCGGTGCGCACCGTTTCGAGCCCCTTGAACACGAGGTCCTCGCCGCCGTCGGCGGTCGCCGCGAGCCCCGCATAGCGCTTCTTGCTGCCTTCTTCCGCGCCGCGCACGGTCGGCATCAGGAAGCGGCGGTAATGCCGTTCGTATTGCAGTTCCAGCGCGCTGTCGAGCCCGAACTGCTCGCGCAGGTGGGTATGCCACCAGCGATTCACGTGTTCGACCAGCGCGCGGCCCTTGGCGCCGGCTTCGTCGTCGTCGTGCGCGCGGCCGAGCCATACGAACGTCGAATCGGTATCGCCGTAAATCACTTCGTATCCCTGACCTTCGATCAGTTTGCGCGTGCGATGCATGATCTCGTGGCCGCGCATCGTGATCGACGACGCGAGGCGCGGGTCGAAGAAGCGGCAACCCGTCGAGCCGAGCACGCCGTAAAACGAATTCATGATGATCTTCAGTGCCTGCGACAGCGGCGCGTTGCGCTGCCGCTTCGCGTCGTCGCGGCCTTCCCACACGCGGCGCACGATGTCGGGCAGGCAGTGCGCGGTGCGCGAGAAACGCGCCCCGAGAAAACCGGGCACCGATGCGTCGTCGCCGGGATGCGCGAGCCCTTCGATCAGGCCGACGGGATCGATCAGGAACGTGCGGATGATCGACGGATAGAGGCTCTTGTAGTCGAACACGAGCACCGAGTCGTACAGCCCGGGCCGCGAATCCATCACGAAGCCGCCGGGGCTGTTCTGCCCCGTCACGTCGCCGAGGTTCGGCGCGACATAGCCGAGCCGGTGCATGCGCGGCAGGTACAGGTGCGTGAACGCCGCGACCGAGCCGCCGGTGCGATCGGCAGCCAGCCCCGTGACGCTCGCGCGTTCCAGCGCGAAGGACAGCAGGTCGGCCTTGTCGAAGATGCGCGTGACGAGCTCGCAATCCTTCAGGTTGTAGCGCGCGAGCGCGGGCTTGTCGTGATCGAAGCGGCGCTGGATCTCGTCCATCCGCTGGTACGGGTTGTCGATCGACTTGCCTTCGCCGAGCAGCGCTTGCGACACGTATTCGAGGCTGAACGACGGGAAGGTCCACGTCGCGGATTTCAGCATGTCGATGCCGTCGAGGATCAGCCGGCCGGCCGCGCCCGCGAAGAAGTGGTCGGGCTGCTGGCCGTGCGCGCGCCAGTCGAGCACGCTGCCGCCGCGCCCGAGCTTCAGCGGGATGCCGTACTGCTCGGAATGGGCATGCAGGATGCGCAGGTCGAACTGCACGAGGTTCCAGCCGATCACCGCATCGGGATCGTGCTCGTCGAACCAGTCGTTCAGCCGCGCAAGCATCGCGGGCCGGCTGTCGCAGTAGTCGAGGTCGAAGTCGAGGGGGCCTGCGTCGCTGCTTGCATCGCCGTTCGGCGGGCCGAGCATGTAGACCTGGCGCTGCCCGCAGCCTTCGAGCGCGATCGAGTACAACTCGCCGTGGATGCTGGTTTCGATGTCGAGCGACACGCAGCGCAGCGTGGGGCGGTAACCGGTGGCGGGCTTCAGCTCGCCGCCGGTCAGCGTGCCGTCGCGGCCGGGCTGGCCGCGAAACGCCACGCACGCGGTGATGAAGCGCTCCATCGCATAGCGGTCGGGCGGCTGCACGTCGGCTTCGTACACATCGACGCCGGCGGCGGCCAGACGCTTCTGGAGTCCCGACAGATGACGGTAGCGCTTGCAATAGAGGCCGACGACCGGGCGCTGCCGGAAATCGCGCAGCGCGAGCGGACGCAGCTCGGCGTCGCGCTCGCCGGCCAGCGTGCGTTCCGCGAGCGCCTGCTGCTCGGCCGGGATGAACGCGACGGCTTCCTGCGGGCGCAACCGCACGCGGCGCGGGCCGTGTCCGGTTGCCAGCCAGAACTCGATCTCGATGCCGGATGCGGTGTCCCGCCAATGGCGGGTAAGGATGAAGCCCTGCTCGAACGCCGTCAAAACGCTTGCTCGTCGTGGATGCCCAGGCGGCGGATTTTAGCGCTTGGGCGGCGGATATGCCGACGTCACCGCGGACAAAAAAAGGGGCGGAGCGACGTCGAATTATTGACTGATGTGTCCATAACGCCTATTCTGCCGCCATGGTGAGACCACGTGAATTCGATCGGGACGAGGTGCTGGAGCGCGCGCTGCGCGTGTTCTGGGAAAAGGGCTACGCCGCGACGTCCACTGACGACCTGCTGAGCGCAATGCAGATCGGCAGGCAGAGCCTCTATAACGCGTTCGGTGACAAGCGCAAGCTGTACGTCGAAGCGCTTGAACGTTATCAGTCGGAGAGCGTGTCGGGCCACATCGCGCGCCTGACGGCGCCGGCGTCCGCGCTCGCGGGCATCGAGGCGTTGCTGCTCGGCGTGATCGCCGTCAACGCGGCCGAACGTGTGCTCGGTTGCATGGGGGTCAATGCGATCTGCGAATTCGGCGCGGCCGATCCCGAACTGGTCGGCTTGCGTGAGAAGGCCGGTGCGATGCTACATCGGCAGGTCGTCGCCCGCATTCGTGAAGGGCAGGATGTGGGCGAGATCGCCCCTGCGCTCGATGCGCGCGAGGCCGCGAACTTCGTCCTGACGACGATGTACGGGATCCAGCTCGGTGCGCGCGCCGGCGCGAAGCCGCAGGCGTTGCGCGCCACCGCCGGCTTTGCGGCCGACCGGCTCAGGGCGCACTGATATCGATGCAGGCAGGGCAACGCGCCGGCATGAGAGCCGGCGCTTTTTTGTGGGAAGTTATTGACTGATCAGTCCATTAAGGAGCGAAGCATGACAGGCAATTCCGAGGGTATGCACAAGGCGGCGATCGTGTTTGGCGGCTCGCGTGGGATCGGCGCGGCCATCGCGCGGCGGCTTGCGGCCGACGGCGCGAATGTCGCGTTCACCTATGTCTCGGCGCCGGAGCGCGCGCACGAGACCGCGGCCGCGATCGAGGCGCGCGGGCGAGCCGCGCTGGCGATCCGTGCCGACAGCGCGGATGCGGACGCAATCCGGCAGGCCGTCGCACAAGCAGTCGAACGTTTCGGGCGGCTCGACGTCGTCGTGGTCAACGCGGGCATCCTGAAGCTGGGAGACGTGGCCGACGTGAGCGTCGACGATCTCGACCGGATGCTCGCGGTCAACGTGAGAGGCGTATTCCTGGCCATCCAGGCCGGCGCTGCGCATCTCGCGCGCGGCGGCCGCATCGTCACGATCGGCAGCAATACGGCCGTGCGCAGCGGACATCCGGGTTCGAGCGTCTATTCGATGACGAAGGCCGCGGTGGCCGTGATGGTCAAGGGCATCGCCGTCGATCTCGCACCGCGCGGCATTACGGTCAACAACGTGCAGCCGGGGCCTGTCGAGACCGACATGACGGCCGATCATCTCGACCAGATCCGTCCGTTGATTCCGCTGCAGCGCGCCGGCAGTGGGGACGAGATCGCATCGCTGGTGGCGTGGCTCGCCGGTTCGGAATCGGGCTACATGACGGGTTCGAGCCTGACGATCGACGGCGGGATGGCGCTGTAGCTCGAAGAAGCACGCGAAACCGTTGCGCGACGCGCCGTTGGGTGCGCATTGAATTGGCCGGTTCGAGCGCGAACCGGCCCCGCTCAAACATGCCCCTCATGCTCGATCGCCCCACCATTCCCGACTGGCGCCGCGACCCTCACCGGCACGCCTGCCGCCCGCGCTGCCCGCTTCGCCCACATCGCCGTCAGAATCGGCACGAGAATCGCCGTCACGAGGCACGCGGTCGCGACGATCGCCGTCGCCGCCGGCACCATCGGCTTGAACTTCGGAATCATCTCGCCGATGATCGCCGGGTTCGCGACCGCGGCGCCGGCCGTCGACGACGCGGCCAGCCCGGCCGTCCCGTTACCGCCGCCGATCACCTTGTCCGCCAGCATCAGCGGCACGCCCGTCACGACGATCACCGCGAGCCCGAGCGCGATGCCCGGCAGCCCGCTCTTCGCGATCACGTTCAAGTCGATGCCGTTGCCGAGCGCGAAACCGAAAAACGGGATCAGCGGATGCACGCAGCGCCCGAACAATTCGCGCAACGCCACATCGAGGTTGCCGAGCGTGAAGCCGATCAGGAACGGCAGCACCGCGCCGACGAAGAGCCGCGTCTCGAACACCGCGACCCCCGCCGCGCCGAGAATCAGCATGCTGACGAGTGGCCCCGATTCGATCGACATCAGCACGAACGCGCCAGCCTCTTCCTTGCTGCCGTACTGCTGCATCACGGCCGCGTAGAGGCCGCCGTTGGTCATGTCCATCGAGGTCGTGATCGCGAGCAGCGACAGGCCCGCGAACAGGCCGGTGCGGATGCCGTCGTCGGGGATGAACCGCGCGGCGATCACCGTCGCGAGCCACGCGACCACGATCTTCGTCGCGAGCAGCGTGCCCGATTTGCGCAGCACGACGCCCGCTGCGCGCAGGTTGATCGTCGCGCCCATGCAGAAGAACCACACGGCGAGGATCGGCACCGTGCCGGCGATCAGGCCGTTGGTGAACGAGCCGAAGTACTTGCCGGCGTTCGGCGCGAATGTATGCACGCACGCGCCGAGCAGCATCGGGACCAGCATGAGCCCGCCCGGAATGCGGTCGATGGCCTGTTTCAGCTTCACGTCTCCTCCGTGGACGTCGATGCGTCCCGTTGTCGAATGATGTCTGTTGACTGACTATAGGACATGTTTCGGCATGGTGGTCCGTTTTTGTGAATGTCGACGGCGGTCGTATCATCCGGAAGCGACGACGGTCGCGCGGGATCGAGCGTGTGCCGGCCGCGAACCGGCAAAACGAAAAAACGAGACGGCGCAAAGAACGAATGAAACAGATGAAAATGACGATGCGCATGGGCATCGCGATGCTGGTGCTCGGCGCGGGCCTGGGCGCGAACGGCGCGCACGCAACGAGCACGGTGGACTGCGGGAAGCTCGATGCGGCCACGAGCGGCCCGGACGACAACTTCCGGCCACCGGCGTCCGGCACGGTCGTCGGTACGGGGCGCGCGTATTTCCATTCGGCGCCCGACGCGCGGTGCGTCACGAAGCGGACTTTCATCGTCCCCGGCGATTCGGTGACGGTCTACAAGTCGCACGGGCGCTGGTACGACATCATGTACGTGAACGGCAAGACCGGCGACGACTTCGAAGGATGGGTCGAGCAGGACCGTGTGCGCCTCGGCGGTCAGTACGGCGCGCAGTAGCCGCCGGCCGCGGCGGCGCTACGCGGTCGCCCATGCGAAATCGCGCTCGAGGTTTTCCGCGCGCTGCGGCCGCTGATACAGGTACCCCTGCGCGTACTGGATCCCGACCGCATGCAGCGCGCGATGCTGCGCCTCGGTCTCCACGCCTTCCGCGATGATCTTCAGGCCGTAGTGATGCGCGACGGCCGCGATTCCCTCGATCAGCCTCGCGCTGCCGCCGTCCAGTTGCGACACGAACTGTCGATCGATCTTCACGTAGTCGAACGGAAAGCGCGACAGCATGTCGAGATTGCTGTGATGCGTGCCGAAATCGTCGATCGCGAACTTCGCGCCTTTCGACCGCAGCGCATGGAAGATCTCGGTGGTGCGCGCGTTCTTCTCGAGCAGGATGCGCTCGGTGACTTCGAGCACCAGCGTGAAGCCGGGCGGCAGCGCGCGAATCGCGTCCTCGACGACGGCCACGAACCGCGCGCGCTCGAGATCCTGCGGCGCGACGTTTACCGCGATGCGCACCGGCGCGGACGGCGTCAGCGCGGTCAGTTCGGATACGGCCGTGCGCAGCACGAATTCGGTGATCTTCGGCAACATGGGGCTCGATTCCACCTGCGGGATGAACGCGGCCGGGCTGATGGCCCCCCACTTCGGATGCTGCCAGCGCAACAGCGCCTCGACGCCGACCGTCCTGCGCGTCTGCACGTCGACGATCGGCTGGTACACCACATGGAACTCGTTGCGCCTGAGTGCGTGGCGCACGGCTTTCAGCAGCAGCCGCCGCGGCGCCATCGCGAGCAGGTAGGCGGCCATCACGAGGCTGTCGGCCAGCAGCACGATCGTCGCGCAGATCAGCCGGTAGTGGCGCTGGACCTGTGACGCGTAGCGCGCCGATGCGACGACCGACACCGTGAACGGCCAGCGCCGCGAGGCCATCGTGCTGCCGCCCGCGGGGCCTGCATCCGTTTCCGGCGCGAACGCACCGTGCTGATCGAGACGCCCCGAGCCCGCGATCGACAGCGTGGCCGTTTCCGCTTCGTTGCCGGCGCCGCGCGCGAGCGCGTCGGCCACGTAGTCGCCTTCGATCAGGTACAGGACGCCCGCGCCGCGCGCGGTGGCGCGGAACGCGGACAGCACCGGAACGCCATGCTGGAACGGCGTCTGACGCAGCAGCGTGACGATCGTCGATCCCGGTTCGGGTTCGCGCGCGTACGCGGCGAGCGGCAGGTCGATCGAGCCGAGCGCCGACGAGCATGTGACGCGACCGTCGCTCACCAGTGCGACGGCACGCAGATAGCGCAGGCGAGTGCTCACTTCGGCAAGTGACCGGAACACCGTCGCGCACGGCCGTCCGACGAGCGCGGTCAACTCGTCCGCGTGTCGGAGGCGCACGCCGTCCAGAATGCGATCCACGGAGGCCACGATGTCGTTTGCCACGACACGCTCGTGCGCGGTGACGGCATCGCGCGCATAGCGGTCGGCCAGCATGATCGCAAGCACGGGCACGAGCACGCAGATGATCACGGCGGCGAAAAAGACGCCGCGCGGCCACGCGCCGCTGCGCTGGAAAAGGGGCTTCGAGCCGGGCGTGAGCGCCCACAGTCGTGCGATTGCCTTTGATGTTGTACGCATGGCGTGGCAAGTCGAACTGGTCGATGCGCGAACGGCGCGCATGCCGCATGCCTGATGCCGGCCATGCGGCTTCGCGCGCCGGTTTCGGGACGCCGATCGATTTGGCCGTCGCGACGGCATCGGGTGAGCCTGTCGCGATCGGCCATTCATCTGGCAGCATTGCTCAATAACATGCGCGCATCAAGCATGTATATCGACGCAGCGTACCGAAAAAAGCCCCGGCCGCACAGTGTGTGCGGCCGGGACAAAAGACACCGTCTCTTGGCACGAGGATGGTGCGCGGCCAGTATAAGATGCGGCGCGCCATTACGAAATATTATTGTCTAAAAATTGGCGCGGTTTTGTGATTGTGTCTCAAAAAGAAACATTTCAATGTGACGCCGTGGCCGGCAGTCTGCCGCCAGCGCGTCAAACCGGAGCGTTGTGATGGAAGAAAATGCCGCACCCACGGTCGTCGTGACCGATGGCGCCGCCGTGGCGGACGGCGGTTCGCTGTGGATCCGGATTTCTGTGGACGGAGAGACCCGCGACTATTCGCTCGATCGCGCACTCGCGTCGCGCGGTACGCCGAGCTACGACAGCATCCGCGGCGCGCACGGCGTGCTGTCGAACGACGAACGACGCGAATTGCGGCGGTTGCTGGCGCGCATCGCCGACCCAGCGATGTGGCGCGGCATCGTCGGCACGTTCATCGAGGTGCTGGAGCGGCCCGACGAGCCATGAACGAGGCGGGGCCGGCCGGGATTCAGAAATCGTCGCGCATCTTGTGGAGCAGGCCGCTCGGTGACTGATGCGTGTCCACGGCGGTGAGAACGTCGGTCAGGAACCACGGCAGGTTCAGCTGCGTGTCGGAATCGCCGACGCAGACGCGGATCGGCGGCGCGCTGGAGAGAGAACGGGCGCCTTGTGCGGCATCCCGCGACGGTACGCAATTCTTCGCGTATGCGTGAGCCGAAGCCGGCGCGACGGCTCCGGAGGGCGTACCGGCGATGGCCGACAGGCTGATGGCGGCAAACAGGGTCAGGGCAGCGGCGAGGGCGACGCGTTTCATGGGGATTCTCCGACGATGCTCGTTCGACCGTGCGAGCCGATGCGAGTTCGCCCCGACAGGATCGCTCAGCCGCCCGCGCCGGCCGCCGGCTGCGCCCCGCGTGGACGTCATTCACGCAGGTATATTGTCGCCGTGCATCGACCGGCAGGCGATATCGCGCGGCTTCGTTTGCACGTCATCGTGCGCGTGCACTGCCGGCCGTCTGGATCGCGCAGCCCGCGGTGACGCATCCACAGCAAATCCAGGAACCAGACAACATTCCGAGCCCGCCCATGCCCACGAGCGATACCGAAGTCGTTTTTCAAATAACCCCGGATGATCTCGTCCACGCATACCGCCTGAATCTTTGGCGCAGGTACAACGGGAAAGCCCTGCTCAAGTCGTTTGCGACTCTTGCGATCGTGTACGTCGTGCTGCTGGTCGGCGGTGTCCGGGTAGCAAGCGGACATTTTCCGGAATGGCGCCATGTCTGGATGGCCGCGGGAATCGCGGCTGTCGTGGCGATCGGCGTGCCCGTTCTGAATCACCTGATCATGCCGCGCGCAGGCCGCAAGATTTACGACCAGCAAAGGGCGCTTCATCAGCGTTACACGGTCATTTTCGAAGGCGACCGCTTCGTTGTCGAAACGCCGACTTCGCGCGACGAAATTCGCTATGCGGATCTCATTCACTGGAGCGAGGATCGTCAGATGATCCTGCTTTATCAGTCATCGGTGATGTTCCGCGTGGTACCGAAGCGCGTGCTGGACGATGGACAACTGGCATTCCTGCGCCAGGCGCTGCTTCAGAACGGCGTGCGCAAGGTCTAGCGGGACGCGGCGTGTGTAGCGAAGTCCGGACGGTCCGCGCCGTCCGGGTTTCAACGTGCGGTTCCGGCCAGAAGGCCCCGCGCATCACGTCACTGATAGCCGTAACACTGCTTCAGCGCCGCGTAGTCGTAGAAGTGGCTGCCCGGCGCGATCTTCGCGCCGTCGCACGCGGCCTGGAAATCCGTCTCGCGCTCGTTGTACAGCATCTTCACGATGAGCCGCGACCCGTTGCGATAGACGTCCCACTGCATGTTCGCGGCCATCGGCGATACCTGATCGCCGCGCCACGGGTTGTTCGCATACGTGTACGTCTGCGACTGAGGCGTCGGCACGAACACGTTCTTCAGGTTCATGATCGACGCGAACGGAATCACGACCTCCGCATGCGTGAAGCGCAGCTTCGCGGCGTGCGTCAGGTCGCCGCGCGCGATCGCGTCGACCTCGGCGAAGAAATCGTCCTGCAGCCCCTTCGCCATCCGGTACGTTACGGGGTTTGCTTCCTGGATGCCGGGGCCCTTCTGGTAGTAGTCCTCGGCATCCTGCAGGTACGCGAGATACTGCGCCTGCTCGGCACCGATGTACTTCTCCATCGTGACGCCGCCGGTTTCAGCGGTCATCGCAGGCGCAACCTGCAGCAGGTTGTACAGCACGTTCACTGCGTCGACGGCCGTCGCGATCTTCGTCTTGCCGTCGCCCTTCAGCGTGTTGGTGAACTTGCCGTCGGTCGACGTGAACGCATAGGTGCCGGTATTCGCGAACGTGTAGCCGTCGGCGCCGAGCTTCGCGATGAAGGCGGGCGACACGAGCGCGGACAGCACCGTTTGCGCGACGTCGGCCGCTTGCGGCGCGGCCTTGATCGCCTTCAGCTTCGCGGCCACCGTCGCGTCGTTTGCATAGGCCTGGTACGCTTGGCTCGCCTGATAGGTCGCGTAGTACGGATCGCTCGCGTCGGTCACGAGATCGGTGGCCGGTTTCAACGCGTGGAAATACAGCAGGAAACGATTGGTGCCGGCCGGCTGCGCGACCGGCGCGCTCGCCGGATAGCCGGACGGCGCGGCCGGCAGCGTGATGGCCGACGCCAGTGCCGGCTGCGCGGCAACGAGCGCCGCCGAGAAATACGTCGAACTGTCGACCGCGCGATCCTGGCCCGAGTTGACCACCACCACCTGCCGGTTGCCGGCGGCGAACAGCGCGGGCAGCCGCTGCGCGAGACGCGCGGCGAGTTGCTGATGTTCGCGGATGCCGGCTTGCGTGAGGTTGCCGTACCCGGGTGTCGAGATGCCCTGCACGCCGTAGCCGAGCAGCGCATTGGCCTTCATCATCGCGTATGTGTCGGCCTTGAGCTGCGCGCCGAGCGCGGTCAGCGCGCCGTCGGCCTCGGCCTTGAGCAGCATCGCGTAGATCGCGCCGTCGTACTTGAAGCCCGACAGCCCGCGCGAGCCGTGACGGGCGACGAGTTCGGTATAGACGGGCGCGTAGCCGGCCGGCGGCGCTTCGTACGTCGCGGCGTCCTGTTGCGGACGGTACGGCGTCTTCGTCTGGTAGTAGGTCGCGGGTGCCGGGGCCGGCGTGGGCTGCGGCTGCGGCTGCGGGGCCGGCGCCGTGCCGTTGTTGTCGGCCGACGTGGCAGGCGCTGTCGAGTCATTCCCGCCGCAAGCGGCGAGCAACAGGCAGGCAATCGTGAGGGCGGCGGCGGTGCGGGTCGGGCGTGTCATCGTGGCGGGCAACGGATCGGACGATGCGCATGCGCGTCGTCCGTTTCCGGGGATGTGATCGAACCCCGAAGTGTCGCAAGCGACTTTGACAGCAGAATGTCAGGATGCGGGTGGGCACGCGCCCGATTGCCGCCGGAGCGACGATGACGGCCGGCCGCGGCCGGCTCGTGTGCCGGCGTTCAGTGCAGCTCGGCCGATGCGATCGAGCGCACCGTATCGGTGATGCTCACGCAGCGCGACAGCCCGAAATGCTCGGCCTCGCGGCGTTCCCGCTCGCTGCTCGCGATCCCGACCGCGCGCTCCGGCGGCACGCCGAGCGCTTGCAGCGCGACATCGAACGGATGCTGATTCGATCCGGACTCCTGTCGATTGGCGTCCGTGACGACGACCGAGAAGCGGTCGAGGTTCGCGCGGCCGAACTGGCCTTCGAACATGTCGCTGAGCCGCGCGGCCGGCAGCGTCGTGACGAGACCGAGTCGATAGCCTTCTTCCGATGCCCGGTCGAGCCACTGGATGATCGCGTCGCGCTGGTTGCGCGATTCGCGCGAATCCGGTGTTGCTTCGATCTGCGCGAATGCTGCGTCGAGACGGGTGACGATGGCTTCGATGACCACGGTGATTCCTTTTCAGAAACGTGATGATCCGTTCGCCGACGGGAATGCCTCACACCTTAGCGTCGATCCGGAAAACGCGACCAATTAATATTTTTAGCCGACTCATACGATCCGACTAATGAATGGGGCGGCCAGCCACAGCGGGCGCGGGATGCGTGTCGCGCGGCATGTCCCGCCGGAATGGCGTCGTATCGGCGGCCTTCAACGTGATGCACCAGTGTGGCGCGCATTGCGGACGAATCACGCATATGCATAGGGAAATACGGCATATCGGGCGATGGCCACGCGATATGCCGTGTTGCGATGCCGTGTGTGAGTCGTTGCTCAGTGCAACTTGATCGACGGCTGGTGACGGCTTTGCAGCCAGTGGCTCAGCGACTGGAACAGCGCGCGCTTCATGCCCACCACGTTGAACAGGTGCTTGCGATACAGGAACTTGTACAGCCCGATCGCCGCCAGCCCGTCGACGATCAGCGAGCGCGAGCGCACGCCGATGCCCGCCTGGTACACGGCGCCCGCGTGCCCGAGCGACACGACGGTGCCCGCATCGCGGAACGTGAAGCCGGCTACCGGCTTGCCGGCGACGCGGCGCGCGAATGCATTGACCAGATACACGGCCTGCTGGTGCGCGACCTGCGCGCGCGGCGGCAGGAACCCGCCCGCACCGGTCGACGGGCACGCGGCGCAGTCGCCGAACGCGTACACGTGCGGATCGTCGGGCGTCTGCAGCGTGTCGGTCACGATCACCTGGTTCGACCGGTTGAGCGCGATGTCGCCGATGTCCCGCAGCATCGCGGGCCCGGCGACCCCGGCCGCCCAGATCGTGATGTCGCTCGCGAGGCGTTCGCCGGTCGCGGTCGTCACGGCATCCGCGCCGACTTCCGCCACGCGCGTATCGGTCAGCACGTCGACGTTCAGCGCGCGAAGCTGCGCGTGCATCTTGCCGGACAACCGTTCGTCGAGCGCCGGCAGGATGCGCGGGCCGCCTTCGATCAGCCGGATGTGCACGTCGCGCGCGGACACCAGCGCCTTGAAGCGGTACGTCGTCAGTTGCTGGATCGCGTGCCGCAGCGCGGCGGCCAGCTCGACGCCGGTCGCGCCCGCGCCGATCACGTTGATGGAGATCGGCGCCGCGCGCCGCGCGGGCTGCTGCTCGGCCAGATGGTTCGCCTTCGTGCACGCAGCGAGGAACTTGCGGCGGAAATCCTCGGCCTGGTCGAGGTTTTCGAGCGGCAGCGCATGACGCTCGGCGCCCGGCACGTTGAAGAAGTTCGTCACGCTGCCGACCGCCAGCACGAGATCGTCATAGTCGAGCGTCCGCTGCGGCAGGACCTCCGTGCCGTCCGCATCCTGCACGGCTGCGATCGTCGCCGTGCGTGCCGCGCGGTCGACCCGCTGCAGCGCGCCCTGCACGAAGCGAAAGCCGTGGCGCTTCGCCTGCGCCGCGTATTCGATCGTGTGGGAAGCCGGATCGCGATGGCCCGACGCGGCTTCATGCAACAGCGGCTTCCAGAAGTGCGTCGGATAGCGGTCGACGAGCACGACTTCGGCTTGCCCGCGGCGTCCGACCGTATCGCCGAGACGCGTGGCGAGCTGCAGGCCGCCGGCGCCGCCGCCGACGATCACGATGCGCGGCAGGCGCGGTGCGCGGTCCGTTGCAAGGTTGGGCGTGGTGTTGTCCATGGTGGGCTCCCGCTGAATGGCGATTCGCATGACATTGCTCAAGAACCGACGATATAGTTTCGTACCCAGTCGAACAATTTAATGTTTATAAGCGACTCATATGTATTCACTTATAGGAAAGACCGCGACGTTCCGGCAGTTGAAGGCGCTGGACATGATCGCGCGGCTCGGCAGCGTGTCGCGCGCGGCCGAGGAGCTGAACCTGACGCAGCCGGCCGTGTCGCTGCAGGTTCGCCTGCTCGAGGAGGCCGTGGGCGCCGCGTTGCTGCAGCGGGTCGGGCGTGGCGTGCAATTGACCGCAGCGGGCGAGATCGTGGCGCGCTACGCGCGCGAGATCCTGCATCTGTGGAGCGAGGCCGGCGACGAAGTGGCCGCGCTGACGGGCGATCTCGGCGGTACGCTGCGGATCGGCGCGATCACGACGGCCGAATACCTGATCCCGCCGTTGCTCGTCAAGTTCACCGCGACGCGCCCGCACGTGAAGACGTATTTCAAGGTCGGCAACCGCGACGACATCATCCGCATGCTCGCGACGCATGAAATCGATCTCGCGGTGATGGGCAGCGCGCCGAAGGAGCTGCGTACGCACGCGGTCGAATTCGCGAAGCATCCGATGGTGTTCGTCGCGGCGCCCGGCCATCCGCTGATGCAGCGCAAGCGCGTCGCGCTGAAGGATCTCGAATCCGCGCACCTGCTCGTGCGCGAACGCGGCGCGGGCACGCGCTCGACCGTCGAGAGCCTGTTCAAGAACGCGGGCTACCGCTTTCATGTGGGCTCCGAACTGTCGAGCAACGAGGCGATCAAGCAGATGGCCGAAGCGGGGCTCGGCGTCGCGTTCCTGTCGTTGCATGCGTGCGCGCTCGAATTGCGCACGGGGCTGCTCGGGCAACTGCCGTTTCCCGGCAACCCGATCGAGCGCGAATGGTATGTGGTGACGCTCGCCGACCGGCGGATCTCGCAGGTGACGGGGCTGTTCCGCGACTTCCTGATCAAGCAGGGCGCGCCGGTGATCGACGGGGCGTCGGCCGCGCCGCACGAGCGGCGGCGCAAGTAGGCGGGGTGTCGACCGGCCGGTCAGACGAGCGCGAAGTCGTCGTTGCTGTCGGGAATCGACGCGAGCAGCCGTTCGAGCCCGTACCAGCCGACCACGCGCAGGCACCACGCGGCGATGGCGGTGCGGCGGTGGCGGGAGCCGGAGGCGGATGAAGCGCGAGCGGTGGAAGGCGAGGGCGCGATGAACGCCGCGCGTAGCGGGCAGTCATGGGGCATGACGGGGCTCCGTAGGTGTCGGATGAGGCGATCGTAGGCTTCGCGGCGCCAGCCGGCGCGCACGCAAGGATCGTCCCGAGCAGAAACGGATGATCTTTTTTCTGCTCGACTCGGCGGCGGCCACGCAGGGCCGGCGCGCCGGCCCGAAACGCGTCACAATGTGCGTTCGGCACCCGATCTGGTGGAGACCCTCAATGAGCGATCCGATTCTTGCCGCGCCGGCGGACAACGGCGTTCCGGTCAGCCTGCGCTCCAGCCGCGGGCGGGGCTGGCGCGGCTTCGGCGCGTCGCTGCTGCAAATCCGTGCCGGCACGTACCGGATTCCGGCGGCCGAGCATCACCGGATCGGCGTGCATATCGGCGCGCCGGTGCGCGCCGACTGCGTGTGCGACGGCGAGCGCGTGTCGCGCATCCAGGCGCACGGCGACGTCGACGTGATTCCGGCCGGCTTGCCCGGCCAGTGGACCGACAGCGCCGACTGCCGGATCCTGCACATCGCGCTCGGCGATACGTTCGTGCGGCGCACGGTCGAACAGCTCGAACTGAAGCCGTCGCACGCGCAGATTCGCCGGCGGCTGCAGGTGCGCGACCCTCGGCTGCAGCACATCGCGTGGGCGATGGCCGCCGAACTCGAAGCGGAAGACGCATCGGATCCGCTGTACGCGGAAAGCCTGTGCACAGCGCTCGTCGCGCGGCTGGTCGACGGCCAGCCGGCGTTTCGCGAACGTCGGCGCACGCTGGCGCCGAAGGCGGCGGCGCGCGTGATCGACTATGTCGAGGCGAATCTCGACCGGCGCATGACGCTGGCCGAGCTCGCGGCGCTGGTGTCGATCAGCGTGCCGCATTTCAAGGTGCTGTTCCGTGAAACGCTGGGGATGCCCGTGCACCAGTACGTCGTGCGGCGCCGGGTGGAGCGCGCGAAGGCGCTGCTGCTCGAAGGCCGGCTCAGCATCAGTCAGATCGCGCTGGAGGCGGGCTTTGCGCATCAGAGCCACATGGCGAACTGGATGAACCGCGTGCTCGGTGCGACGCCGACGGAGATTGCGCGGTCGGGTATGCGCGGTGGGTTGCGGCTGGCTTATGACGGGGAGAAGGGGGCGCCCGGCATGACGGAGCGATGACTTCGCACCGGGTATGAGTTGCCGCATCGGATCCCGGAGTGACCGTCCAACAGGCTGTTGGACGATTGCCGCGTGCGCCCCCGTCCGGGGGCAGACCGTACGATTCGAAGCGACAAGGGAAGCCGCGAACGACTCGCATTGCAGCCGCAACCCGATCCATCATCGTTTCCTGCGCTGTTCATCTCTTCCTGCTCGCCGTCCGCGCCGAGCGGCCCGACAATCACGTCACCTTCATCCCCCCAGGAGCGAACCGTGTTCGTGATCTTCGGCGCATCCGGCAACGTCGGCCTGTCGACCGTGACGACCTTGCGCCACGCAGGCCATTCCGTGCGCGCGGTGCTGCGCGACGCAAGTCATCGTGAACGTTTCGCGCAGCTCGGCTGCGATGTCGCGATCGCGGACCTGACCGACGCGCACGCGATCGCCGCGGCGATCGACGGCGCGCGGGCCGTGCAGATACTGTGCCCGGTGCCGACGGCCGACGCCGATCCGGCCGCGACGATGACGCGGACGATCGATGTGGCGGCCGCCGCGCTCGCCGCGAACCCGCCGCCCGCGCTGCTCGCGTTGTCGGACTATGGCGCGGAGCTCGAAGGCAATACGGGTATCACGCGCCTGTTCCATGACTTCGAGGAACGGTTGAAGACGATCCCCACGCAGTTGACGCTGCTGCGCTCGGCCGAGCATCTGCAGAACTGGGCGCGCGCGCTGCCGGTCGCGCTCGGCACCGGCGTGCTGCCGAGCTTCCACCATCCGGTCGGCAAGGTGTTTCCGACGGTCTGGGCGCCCGATGTCGGCGTCGTTGCGGCGCGGCTGCTGCGCGATGCGCCGGAGGGCGGACGCGGGCCGCGCATCGTCAGCGTCGAAGGGCCGCGGCGCGTGAGCGTGGCCGCGATCGCGGATACGTTGGGCGCGGCGGCGGGCCGCGCGATCGTCGCGCACGAACTGCCGCGCGACACGTGGAGCGCGACGCTGCTGCGCGCCGGGCTCAGCGAACGCCATGCACAGCTGATCGTCGATCTGTACGACGTGCATAACGCGGGGCGGATCGATGTCGAGGCCGATGTGTCCGAGCGGGCCTACGGTACGACGACGCTGGCCGATGCGTTCGCGCAACTGGTGCGCCAGCCGGCGCGGTAAGGGAAGTGGCCGCGCAGGGGGCGCATCATGCAGGCTGCCGCACCCTGTTCAACACCACATACGCCGCCGACCCGATCACGATCCCCCAGAACGCGGACCCGAGCCCGAGCCACGTCATCCCCGACGCGGTTGCGAGGAAGGTGATCACCGACGCCTCGCGATGATCGTCGTCCTCGAAAATCCCGTGCACGTTCGCGCTGATCGCGCCGATCAACGCGAGCCCGGCCAGAATCGCGACGAACGCCTTCGGCAGCGCGAAGAACAGCGTGACGATCGTCCCCGCGAAGAGTCCGCCGATCAGATAGATCACGCCGTTCGCGATGCCCGCGATATAGCGCCGGTCCGGATCTTCGTGCGCGTCCTTGCCGGTGCACAGCGCCGCGGTGATCGCCGCGAGCACGATCGTGATTCCGCCAAAGCATGCGACGACCAGCGACATCACGCTGGTCGCCGTGATGATCGGCCGTGCGCTGGTGTGATAGCCCGAAACACGAAGGATCGTCATTCCCGGCAGGAACTGGCCCGTGAGGCTGACGACGACGAGCGGCAGCGCGAGGCTGAGCGTCGTGCCGAGCGTCCATTCGGGGGCGATGAAGATCGGCCGCGCGAGGCTCGGCGACACGTTGCCGAGATGCGTCATCCCGAGCAGCGTCGCGAGTGCGGCGCCGGCGAGCAGCACGAGCACGATGCTGTAGCGCGGCAGCAGGCGCCTGAAGATCACGTAGGCCGCGATCATCCCGAAACCGAGCAGCGGCTGCGCGGTCGCCGCGGAGAACGCATGCATGCCGAACGGCAGCAGGATGCCGGCCATCATGCCGCAGGCGATGCCGCGCGGGATGTGGCGCACGAGCCGGTCGAAATAGCCGGTGATGCCGATGACGAGGATGATCAGCGCGGCCGTGATGTACGCGCCGACGGCCTGGTTGAGCGTCAGTTGCGGAAACAGGCCGACGAGCAGCGCGGTGCCGGGCGCCGACCATGCGGTGACGACCGGCACCTTTAGCTTCCAGCTCGCGAACAGGCCCGATGCACCGGCGCCGATCGAGATCGCCCAGACCCATGACGACACCATGTCGTTGGACGCATGCGCGGCCTGCGACGCCTGGAAGAAGATCGCGAGCGGGCCCGCGTACGAAATCAGGACCGCGAGAAAGCCCGCGGTGATCGCGGAAACGGACCAGTCGTTGCCGATCGCGCGGATCGCGCCGGGTGGGGAGTTCGGTTGCATCGTCGTCGGGGAAATGCGGCGCGCGGCCGTGCGGCGGAGCCGGCGCGAATGATCGTCGGAAGCGCCGGATGAGCGGCCATTCTGGGCATTGCCGACGCAATTGGCAATTCACGGGCGACGAGCCGCGCTGTCGGCTTTTCGTAAGGATGGGCGCCGAAACGCGCGGGCCGACATCACGTACTGATCTGCAGCACCCTGTCGACCACCGCCACCTTGATCCCGCTGCCCGTCGACAGCGATGCCGTGCCCTCGTCGAACGGATGCACGGGCGAATCGGTCGGCGTCCACGCATGGCGCGCGAGCAGCGCGCGATATCCACCGCGGATCACGAAGCCGCCGCATTTCTTCGCATACGCGTCGCGCCGCATCCGGTACGCACGCGGCAGGTCGTACCACGGCAGCTTCGGCAGGTCGTGATGGACGAGATGATAGTTGTTGTTCAGGTACAGCAGCCGCATCGCGAAGCCGGCTTCGTTGATCGTGATGCGCGCCTTCGGATGCGGCGCGGCGCGATGCTCGTACAGCGAGCGGATCATCGCGAGCGACAGCGCGGGCCACGTGACGGCCAGCAGGTAGTACCACCACGGCACGCCGATCGCCCAGTGCAGCCACGCGAGCAGCGCGGCCACGCAGGCGACGTGAGCCAACCACATCGGCAGATAACGGAAGTCGCCGCGCCGGAACGCGGCGAACGCATCGCGCAGCGTCGTGGCGATGGCGAGCGGCGGCCCGACGACGAGGCGTCCGAGGAAAGTCTTGCGCGCGACCGTCAGCGCCCGGCGCCAGCGCGGCAGCCGCGCCCAGCGTTCACGCGTCACGTAGTTCGTTTCGGGATCGACGCCCGGCACGGTCAGGTCTTCGTCGCGATGATGCTCGAGATGCGTGTCGCGATACAGCGTGTACGGATACCAGATCGTCAGAGGCGGATAGCCGAGCAACTTGTTCACCAAGGCGGAACGTGTCGGATGGCCATGCAGCAGCTCGTGCTGCAGCGACAGGTGCCACGCGCCGAGCAGAATCAGCGGCGGCGTCGCGGCGGCGCGCGACAGGTGCCCGTCGCGCACGAGCAGCAGCACGGCGAGCCAGCCGCCGTAGATCACGACGACGAGCAGCCAGGTCGGCCACTCGGTGCGGGCGGTGAAACGGGCGTGGAGCGCGGCGATCGCGCGCGCGTGGTCGACGTCGAAGTATTCGGCCATGGCGTTGAGGCGGATGGATCGGGCAGTGCGGGGAACGAGCGATGGAACCGGGGCGCTCGGCCCGGGTGCGCTGGTGTCTCGCGGATCACGGTCGGCCGGCCCGGCATCGCACGGTGGCGGCGCCGGCAGGCCTTCGAACGGTACCGGGGCGGCACGGCCACGCCAACCAATCGATTCGCATTTGCTTATCGTGTCGCGGCCCATAAGCTTCCTGACCGCGGCCGATGCGTAGAATGCCCGCATGAACGCCTGGATTGCAGTCCTGCCGATGTACAACGTGACGCCGCGCCACGCCGCCCTGTGGCGCGCGCTGCTGCGTGACGCGCTCGATGCGTTCGCGAACGCGGGCGGGCCTGCCGACGTCGCGCTGCCCGACGCGCCGTTCGACGACCTGCAGGCATTGTGGCGGCGCGACGATCTGCTGCTGTCGCAGACCTGCGGCTATCCGTACCGGATGCTCGGCTTGCGCGACGTCGTGCGATTGGTTGCGACCCCCGTTTTCGATGCGGACGGCTGCGACGGGGCGCGCTACCGCAGCGTGCTGGTCGTGTCGGCGCGCGTGCATGCGGGCGGTGCGACGACGCTCGCCGCATGCCGCGGGTTGCGGGCAGCCTTCAACGGCGAGGATTCGCACAGCGGGATGAATGCATTCCGGCACGCGGTCGCGCCGCATGCGCACGACGGGCGGTTCTTCGGCTCGGTCACGCCGTTCGGTTCGCACCTGAACGTGCTGCGCGCGCTGGCGTCGGGAGAAGCCGATTGCGCGGCGATCGACTGCGTGACGTTCGCGTATGTGCGCGACGCGCTGCCCGGGCTGCTGGAGGATATTCGCGTGATCGGCACGACCGCACCCGCGCCGGGATTGCCGTTCGTCGCATCGCGGGCGCTGGCGGATACGCAGATCGGCGCGTTGCGGGATGCGCTCGATCGCGCGGTGGCCGCCGATGCGGAGCGGGCGCGCGTGCTGCGGCTGAGGGGATTCGACCGGCTGTCGCCGGCCGACTACGACACGATTGCGCGGTTCGAGCGGGAAGCCGCCGCGCACGGCTATCCCGAACTCGGGTGACGTACGGGGCGGCGCGCGGCGGTGCTGCGACCGCCCGCGCCGCGGCCCGCTTACTCGTCGTCCATCAACCGGACCTTGACCCGCTTGCCCTTGATCTTCCCCGCATTGAGCTTGCGCAGTGCGTCGCGCGCGACGCCGCGCTCGATCGCGACATAGGTCGAGAACTCGGTCACGTTGATTTTGCCGATCTGCTTGCCGTCGAACCCGGCGTCGCCGGTCAGCGCGCCGAGCACGTCGCCCGGACGGATCTTGTCCTTGCGACCGCCGAGGATCTGCAGCGTTTCCATCGGCGGCAGCAGCACGCTGTCGTCCGCCGGCTTCAGTTCGGCGAGCGGATGCCATTCGACCTCGCGCTTCTGCGCCTGTTCGATCGCGCCGACGCGGCCCATCTCGTCCATGCTCGCGAGGCTCAGCGCCCAGCCGTCCTGATCCGCGCGACCCGTGCGGCCGATCCGGTGCACGTGCACTTCGGGGTCGGGCGTCACGTCGACGTTGATCACCGCTTCGAGCTGCGCGATGTCGAGCCCACGCGCGGCGACGTCGGTCGCGACCAGCACCGAGCAACTGCGGTTCGCGAACTGGATCAGCACCTGGTCGCGCTCGCGCTGGTCGAGCTCGCCGTGCAGCGCGAGCGCGTGGAAGCCCTGCGCGTGCAGCACGTCGAGCAGGTCGCGGCACTGCTGCTTGGTGTTGCAGAACGCGATCGTGCTCACCGGCCGGTAGTGATTCAGCAGCTGGCCGACCGCATGCAGCCGCTCGTCCTCGGTCACTTCATAGAAGCGCTGGCGGATCTTGCTGTCGTCGTGGCGTTCCGCGAGCTTGACTTCCTTCGGATTGCGCAGGAACTGCTGGCTCAGCTTCGCGATGCCGTCCGGATAGGTCGCGGAGAACAGCAGCGTCTGGCGCGTCGTCGGGCACATGCGCGCGACCTTCGCGATGTCGTCGAAGAAGCCCATGTCGAGCATCCGGTCGGCTTCGTCGAGCACCAGCGTGTTCAGCGCATCGAGCTTCAGGTTGCCGCGATCGAGGTGATCCATGATGCGGCCCGGCGTGCCGACGACGATATGCGCGCCGTGCTCCAGGCTCTGCGCCTGCGGACGCATCGGCGTGCCGCCGCACAGCGTCAGCACCTTCACGTTCTCCTCGGCGCGCGCGAGGCGGCGCACTTCCTGCGCGACCTGGTCGGCGAGCTCGCGGGTCGGGCACAGGATCATCGCCTGCACGTCGAAGCGGCGCGCGTCGAGACGCGCGAGCAGCGCGAGCGAGAACGCGGCGGTCTTGCCGCTGCCCGTCTTCGCCTGCGCGATCAGGTCCTGGCCGGCCAGCGCGATCGGCAGGCTCGCGGCCTGGATCGGCGTCATGTCGACATAGCCGAGCTGCGCGAGATTCGCGAGCGTGGCGGGCGTCAGCGGCAGCGCGCTGAACGGCGTGGCGGTCGGTTGGGTCAAGACAGGTCTCCGAGGTAGGGGCGGCCTTCCATCTGCTCGTAGACGACGTTGCCTTCGTCGTCCTCGAAGCGTTCGAGATAGTTGCGGGCGCCGCACAGCGGGCAGCGGAACAGCAGCCCCTGGCCTTCGTCCTTGATGACGACGTCGGACTGCTCCCACTGCGTGCCGCAGCTCTGGTTTCGGCAGGTAAACACGGTCTTTCTCCAGCTGAATTCGGTTGATGGCGCGCCCGGCCGGGCGCGGCCACGGCGGGCGGCGCCCGCGCGGCTCGGGCGCGGGCCGCACCGGCGGTCGCTCGGGTTGTGTCGATGCGGGTGATGGATCGGGCGGCGACGGGGTCGCGCGTGCCGCAATTCTAGCGGAAGCCGGTGCCTGCGCCCGGCGCGCGCCAGGAAAAACGGCCGCCCCGGAGAGGGCGGCCGTGTCGGGCGGCGTAATGCGCGCCGCGGGTGCCGCGCAGGCTCTGCGCGGGTTATGCGCGGCGTCGCGCGCGTTACAGCGCCATGTCGGCCGACGCCTTCGCCGGGCGGGCCGGCGCGGTGCCGGTCGCCTGCGACGGCGCGCCGAGGTCGATCTTCGGCGGCGGCGACAGCTGCAGTACGTCGCTCGTGTAGGTCCATTCCTCGACGACCTTCGCCGGGCTGTCGTTCAGCTTCGTGCCGTAGCTCGGCACGATCTGGCGGATCTTCTGCTGCCACTCGGGCGTCGCGACCTTGTCCTTGAACACCTTCTTCAGCAGATTCAGCATGATCGGCGCGGCGGTCGACGCGCCCGGCGACGCACCGAGCAGGCCCGCGATGCTGCCGTCCTGCGATGCGACGATCTCGGTGCCGAGCTTCAGCACGCCGCCCTTGACCGGGTCGCGCTTGATGATCTGCACGCGCTGGCCGGCCTGCCACAGGCGCCAGTCTTCCTTCTTCGCGTTCGGGAAGTACTCCTTCAGCGCGTTGAAGCGATCGTCGTCGGACAGCATCAGCTGGCCGGCGAGGTACTGCACCAGCGGGAATTCGTCGACGCCCACGCGCATCATCGGCGCGACGTTGTGCAGGTTGGTGCTCTTCGCGAGGTCGAAGTACGAGCCGTTCTTCAGGAACTTGGTCGAGAACGTCGCGAACGGCCCGAACAGGATGATCTTCTTGCCGTCGATGATCCGCGTGTCGAGGTGCGGCACCGACATCGGCGGCGAGCCGACCGATGCCTTGCCGTACGCCTTCGCGAGGTGCTGCTTCACGACCTCGGGGTTGTCGGTCACGAGGAACGAGCCGCCGACCGGGAATGCGCCGTAGTCCTTCGCCTCGGGGATGCCCGACGCCTGCAGCAGGTGCAGCGCGCCGCCGCCCGCGCCGATGAACACGAACTTCGCGTCGACCGATTGCGGCGGCTCATCCGAGTGCAGCTTGACCCACGACACGTGCCACGTGCCGTCGGCGTTGCGCGAGATCTCGCGCACTTCGCTCGACAGCGACAGCGTGAAGTTCGGCTGCGTCTTCAGGTAGCCGACGAACTGCCGCGTGATCTCGCCGAAGTTCACGTCGGTGCCGATCGGCGTCCACGTCGCCGCGACCTTCTGCGAACGGTCGCGGCCTTCCATCATCAGCGGCACCCACTGCTTGATCTGGTCGTAGTCTTCCGAATACTGCATCCCGCGGAACAGCGGGCTCGCCTGCAGCGCTTCGTAGCGCTTCTTCAGGAAGCGGACGTTGTCGTCGCCCCACACGAAGCTCATGTGCGGCGTCGAGTTGATGAACGCGCGCGGGTTCTTCAGCACGCCCTGCTTCACCTGCCACGCCCAGAACTGGCGCGAGATCTGGAACGACTCGTTGATCTCGATCGCCTTCGAGATGTCGATCTTGCCGTCCGCCTTCTCCGGTGTGTAGTTCAGCTCGGCGAGCGCCGAGTGGCCGGTGCCGGCGTTGTTCCAGCCGTTCGAGCTTTCCAGCGCGACGCCGTCGAGGCGCTCGACCATCGTCATCGACCAGTCCGGCTGGAGTTCGTGCAGCCAGACGCCGAGCGTCGAGCTCATGATGCCGCCGCCCACCAGCAGGACGTCGACCTTCTTCGTGTCGGCGGCGTGCGCGGACGATGTCGCGACGCACAGCGCGAGCGCCGACAGTATTACCCGTAACGTTTTGATCACAGCAGAGATCCCTTTTTCAACTTGAATGCATCGGTTTGCCATGCCGCCCGGCGCGGTTCCGTGGCGCTGAAATGCGGGTCCGGAGATCCGGACCGCGAATCCGGAATTCCGGATCGGCGCCGCGCGCCGTTGCATTTGCGCACGGAAGCCATTCGGAAGGACACCTTCGGATCGGCTTCCCGCGGGCAGGCAAGCGCCTGCGTCGCGACGGTGCGCCACGCGCCGGGGCCCTGACGGCAAGCCCGAGCGGACGGCGCTTCAGACTGCGTTGAAAGAGGCCGCGCGCGACGTGTTTTGCGGGGGCGGGGTGGCAAGGGGCGCGTAATATAACCGAACTCGGACACTGTGTCGCAGACGCCGAATATCCTTGTTTTCGTGGGGTTTTTTGTGCGTCCGGGTTTCCGGAATGACGGTGCGCGACGCGGGAAAATCGAGGGGGATCGGCGGGGTCGAATGCGTGCGACGGGTATGCCATGCACCAGGCCGGAACGTCATCGGATCGCGGCGTTGCACCGCGACCCGTTTACTCGCATCACATCACTTCATTTCGCTCCGCCGTTCCGGCAGTACTGTTCACAAGCCTCGACTGGATCGACGACACGCCGGCCCGCTTCGTCGGCACGCGCTCGACGAACCCGCGACGGCGCCGGTCGCAATGCTGGCCAGAGTCTATCGCGGCATGACGGGGGAAACGAGCTTCACGCCGCCGGGCGACCGGAAGCACGGCGCGATGTCGGAGTTCACGTAAAGGAGCGGCAGGAAGGCGCTGCTCGACATCGTCAGGATGTAACGTCGCGGGCGGCGCGCTGCCTTACGACACGCGCATGCGCGCGCCGTCCGCGCGGCGTTCCGCGTCGTGCACGATGTGCAGTTCGCGCGTGCGGATCGGCAGCGCGCAGTCCGCATCGGCGAGCGTCTTGCGGACCTGGCGCGCGAGGCGCCAGCGCATCGCCCAGAACTTGTCGGTGTGCGTCCACACGCGCATGTTCGCGACGGCCGTGCTGTCGTCGAAGCGCATCACCATCACGTCCGGCGCGGGATCCTGCAGCACGTCGGGGTCGGCCGCGGCCAGCGCGTGCAGCGCATCGAGCGCGCGATCGATATCGTCATGCACGGACACTTCCACTTCGAGATCGAGGCGGCGCGTCGGGTTGCGCGTGTAGTTGCGGATCGAGCTGCCCCACAGCGCGCTGTTCGGCACGTACTCGCAGATGCCGTCCGGCTTCGTGAGGCGCGTCATGAAGAGCCCGACCTCTTCGACGGTGCCCGCGACGCCCGTGCCGCCGTCGATGTAGTCGCCGACCTTGAACGGCCGCAGCAGCAGAAGCATGATGCCGGCCGCGATGTTCTGCATCGTGCCCTGCAGCGCGAGCCCGATCGCCAGGCCAGCCGCGCCAAGCACCGCGACGATGCTCGCGGTTTCGATGCCGAGCTGCGACAGCGCGCCGACGATCGCGACGATGCGGATGCCCCACACGGCGACGTCGCACAGGATCGGCCGCAACGTGTCGTCGACGCGCTCCTTGTTCGAGAGCAGCCGGTTCAGCCAGTTGCCGACGCGTTTGGACAGCCACCAGCCGGCGACGAGCAGCGCCAGGCCGGCGGCCAGCTTGATGGAGAGCGTGGACAATGCATTCCACAGGAACGTCCAGCGTTCCGGATGAAGATGTTCGAGAAACATGACGGGATTCCGGTGTTGAAGACAGATCGTTCGGCGCGTGGCTGTGCTCACCCGCCGGCAGCGTTCGACTGTACACGGCGCCGGGTGGTTCGCGCGAATGAAGGGGTCGAATACGAGCCGCGGCGAAATTGCGATTTCGTCCGTGTACGAAGCGTATGTCCATCCAAATAGGACAAGGCCTATTTGGTCATTTTGCGTGCGTCGATACACTCGCTTCCAGGTTGCCGGATCGTGACGGTCGTTCTTCCGCGATACCCGGCTTTTCCCGATTTTTCATCGATAGCGAGTGACGACGTCATGCGGTTGAACCTGCGTTTCCGTCTCGCACGCGAACAAGGTCAATCCGCCCGGCGCGGTGTCCCGTGTTTCCCGATTAGCCGTGCGCTGTTGCGCAGCGCCGTCGTGACGGCCTGCATGGCGGGTACGCACGGCATGGTGGCACAGGCGACTCACACCGCGGCGCCCGTTGCGCCCGTGACGGCTGCAACGCCCGACCTTGTCGACGTGCCTTTTTTCAATCCCGCCCGGACGACGTGGGGCGGCTTGCGCGCATCGGCGGCGGTGCCGCTCGACGTCGCGTACGCCGCGCATGCGTCGGGCCTGTCGGCGGGCGCCGATCGCGACGATCTCGCCGTTCGATTCGGCGCGTGCGTGGCTTACCGCGTGCTGTGCGATTCGGCGCGCGACGCGGTCGAACGCGGCTATGCGTCGCGGTTCGATTACGGTCTGGCGTCGGCGTTGCCCGCGATGGACGCGCAGCCGGCGGCCGAGCGGGGCGCCGTCGATCTGGCATCGGCCGAGCCGTTCACGCTCGCGGAGCCGGATCGCGGCACGCGCGCCGGTGCGATCGTCGGCAATCTGCGCGCGTCGCTGGCGCGCGCCGATCTGCCGGCCGGCGTCGCCGCGCAGATCACCCGCATGCTGGCCGGGCGCATCGATCCGAAGCAGCGCGCCGCGGCCGGCGATACCTTCCGCGTCGCCTTCGAACGCGACGACAGCGCCGGGCGGCCTGGCCGCATGCGCGTGACGGCGCTCGACGTCCGTTTTCGCGGCCAGCGCGTCGCGGGCGTGTGGTTCGCGCCGAAGGCGGGCGCGCCGGGCGCCTATTACGACTTCGACGGCATGCCGCTCGCCGGCGCGCGGTTTGCGATGCCGGTCAACGCGAAGCGCATCAGCTCGCGCTTCGGCACACGCGTGCATCCGGTCACCGGCGTGCGCCATGTGCATTCGGGCGTCGATCTGGCTGCGCCGGCAGGCCGCGCCGTTCATGCGTCGGAGCGCGGCGTCGTGACGTTCATCGGCACCGAGCCGCGCGGCTACGGCAAATACGTGGTGATTCGGCATGACGGCGGCTACGCGTCGTACTACGCGCACCTGTCGGCGTTCGAGCCGACGCTGCGAACCGGCGCGCGCGTCATGCGCGGCCAGCGTGTCGGCGCGGTCGGCAGCACGGGGACCGCGACCGGCCCGCATCTGCACTTCGAGGTGCGCCGGCATGCCCGCCTCGTCGATCCGATCGAACTCGTTCACGCGGCCAAGGCGGCGAGGCTGAAGGGCGCGCAACGTATGGCGTTCAACCGCGTGGCGCGCGATGCGCGCACGCACCTCGCGTCGGCCACGTTCGCGCAACCGGTCGCGATGTCGAAGGCCGTCCCGGCGCAGGCCGGTTGATCGTTCGCCGGATGCCGGCCGCGGTGGTCGGCATCGTATCGGTGGGGCGCATTTTTCGTCGACGCGCGGATATCCGGCAATGCGCCCGTGTTTGAACGGCGCGCGATCGTGCGAAGCAACATCGTCAAATGGCGCGCAATAGTCCGCGCCTTCCGTCATTCATCGAATCGCGTCAAATTTTCCGATTGATTCGGATTGCATCACGTTCGATGAGTATGGCTAAGCGAGTGTCGGTAAATTAAACCGATTTTTCGTCTCGCCAAGCCGCCCACGCCCGGCTGCGGTTTCGCATGCTGCACGGCGGCAATTCCACTCCATTTATTTCCCGATGCGAAATGATTCGCGGCGTGATTGCCGGTATCACGCATTCTGATCTTGCGATTGTTTCAAGACAGGTGCTATAACCCGTTCCACGCACCGATTTGCAGCAATAACGTCACCAATAAATGCGAGCGGAAAAATGAAAAGAAAGGCGTGGAATCTGGGTTTGGGCGGAATGGCGATCCTGAGCGGCGCGGTGCCGGTCAGTGCGTATGCGGCGTGCTCGGCTACCGCGCCGGGCAGCGGAACGACGGTCACGTGTACCGGCGCGAACGCACCGTCGGTCGTGGCCACGGGCGGCAGCACCAACGTGACGATCAACCTCGATTCGACCGTGACGGGCGGCTACGTGCTGACGTCCGCGCCGACCCCGTTCTCCGTCGACACATCAAGCACGATCACCAACAACGGCAACCTGTCGATGTCGGGCAACGGCACGGGCGTCGCGAACCGCGGCGCGGTGCTGCTCGGCGTGAACAACGGCAACACGCTCACCAACGGCGCGACCGGCGTGATTTCGACGTCGGGCACCTACAACGACGGGATGGCCGCGAACGGCAACGACAACACGCTCGTCAACAACGGCACGATCACGACCACCGGCAACAACGCGTACGGGATGACGGCCGCATGGGGGCAAAGCAATCCCGGCGCGTCGGGCAATCGGATCGTCAACACGGGCACCGTGACGACGTCCGGCAACAACGCGCGTGCGGCGTCGCTGCTCGGGGGCAACGGCACGATCACCAACAGCGGCACGCTGACGTCGAATGGCCGCGATGCGCCGGCCGTCTACATGCAGGGCAACAACGACACGCTGGTCAACAGCGGCACGATCCAGACGACGGGCACCGCGACGAGCGGCGGCAGCGTCGACGCGGTCGTGTCGAACACGCTCGGCGGCTCGTTCACCGCGACGATCACGAACCAGGCCGGCGGCAGGATCATCAGCAACAACGGGATCGGCGTGCGCTCGACCAACGGCGCGACGACGATCACCAACGCGGGGCTGATCCAGGGCGGTGGCGGCACCGCGATCCAGGGCGGCAACGGCAACGTGACGCTGATCCTGCAGACGGGCTCGCAGATCGTCGGCACGGCCAACGGCGGCGCGGGCGCCAACACCGTGACGTTGCAAGGCACGGGCACCGCATCGAACGCGTTCGCGAATTTCCAGAGCCTGACGATGGCCGGCACCGACTGGACGTGGGCCGGCACCGGTACGTTCTCGACGGCGCTCGTGCGAAGCGGCACGCTGAACCTCACGGGCACGCTCGGCACGACGACGGCATCGGTCGTCGCGACCGTCGACGCGGGCGCGACGCTACAGGCGAATGCGTCGAACCTGCCGCTGTCCGTCACCGACAACGGGCTCGTGCGCTTCCAGCAGGACGGCGCTGGCGCGTACACGGGCACGATCGGCGGTTCGGGCGCGGTGGAGAAAACCGGTGCGGGCACGCTGACGATGGCGCCTTCATCGGCCGGCGGCAACACCTATTCGGGCGGCACGACGATCACGCAGGGCACGCTGTCGGTGGCCGCGGACACTGCGCTCGGCGCGGCGTCGGGCGGGCTCGCGTTCAATGGCGGCACGCTGCAACTCGGCAGCGCGTTCAACGTCGCTTCGAGCCGGGCGGTATCGGTCACGGCGAACAATGGCACGATCGATACGCAGGGCTTCAACTCGACGCTGACGCAGGGCGTCACGGGTGCGGGCTCGCTGACGAAGCTCGGCAGCGGCACGCTGACGATGAACGGCACGAACGGCTACACGGGCGGCACGAACGTCAATGCGGGCACCGTGATCGTCGGTGACGCGACGAGCGCGTCGGCGACGCTGGGCGGCGGCGGGCCGGTGATCGTGGCGGCGGGCGCCGCGCTCGGCGGCTACGGCAGCGTGACGGGCAACATGACGAACAACGGCACGCTGTCGGTCGCGAACGCGCTGGCGAGCCTGGGCGGCGGCGCGACCGGCAGTTTCCGGATCAACGGCAACCTGACCAACGCGGGGCTCGTGCAGCTCGGCGGCAGCGGCGTGGGCAACACGCTGACGGTCGCGGGCAACTACGTCGGCCAGAACGCGACGCTCGCGCTCAACACGACGCTTGCCGGCGATGGCGCGCCGTCGGACAAACTCGTCGTCAGCGGCGGCACGGCGAGCGGCGCGAGCACGCTGAAGGTGACGAACGTCGGCGGCGCGGGCGCGCAGACGACGGGCGACGGCATCCAGGTCGTGCAGGCCGCGAACGGCGCGACGACGAGCGCGGGCGCGTTCTCGTTGTCCGGCGGGACGGTCAGCGCGGGCGCCTATACGTATTTCCTCGCGAAGGGCGGTGCATCGACCGGCACGGGCGACAACTGGTACCTGCGCAACACGGTGCCGCCGAAGCCGCAATCGCCCGTCGCTCATCCCGGCCAGCCGACGCCGCCCGCCGAGCCGCCGATCACGGCCGCCGAAGGCACGCCGGAATCGATCGTCGAAGCGGTCGACCATGCGGGCACCGGCGGCAATCCGGAACCGATCTACCGCCCGGAAGTGCCGCTGTACGCGGAAGCGCCGGCCATCGCGCGCCAGCTCGGCTTGCTGCAGATCGACACGTTCCATGACCGGCAGGGCGAGCAGGGCTTGCTGGCCGAAAACGGTTCGGTGCCCGCGTCGTGGGCCCGCGTATGGGGCGGCCACGGCAACATCAAGCAGAAGGGCGACGCGACGCCGTCGTTCGACGGCGCCGTATGGGGGATGCAGGTGGGCCAGGATCTTTACGCCGATACGACCGCCAGCGGGCATCGCAATCACTACGGCTTCTTCGTCGGCTTCTCGCGCGCGGTCGGCGACGTGAACGGCTTCGCGCTCGCGCAGCCCGATCTGAGCGTGGGCTCGCTGCAGGTCAATGCGTACAACCTCGGCGGCTACTGGACGCACATCGGCCCGGGCGGCTGGTACACGGACGCCGTGCTGATGGGCAGCGCGCTGACCGTGCGCTCGCATTCGAACGACAACGTGAACGGCTCGACGAACGGCAACGCGTTCACCGGCTCCATCGAAGCCGGGCTGCCGATCGCGCTCGGCAACGGACTGACGCTCGAGCCGCAGGCGCAGCTCGTGTGGCAATGGCTGTCGCTCGATCGCTTCGACGACGGCGTGTCGAGCGTCGCGTGGAACAACGGCAACACATTCCTCGGCCGGATCGGCGCGCGGCTGCAATACGCGTTCGACGCGAGCGGCGTGAACTGGAAGCCGTACCTGCGCGTGAACGTGCTGCGCGCATTTGGCGCCGACGACAAGACGACGTTCGGCGGCTCGACGGCGATCGGCACGCAGATCGGGCAGACGGCCGGGCAGATCGGCGCGGGGCTCGTCGCACAGCTGACGAAGCGCGGCAGCGTGTATGCGACGGTCAGCTATTTGACGAATCTCGGCGGCGAGCATCAGCGCACGATCACCGGGAATGCGGGCGTGCGGTGGGCGTGGTGACGGCGAGGCGCGGCGATCGAGATAGCGCAAGGCGGCACGGTTTCGCGAAACGGCTCGGCTGATAACCAACAACTTCAAGAACCGGGACGGGGCAGGCCCGTCCCTGGAACGTTTCCCATCGCCACGCCGGGCGGCGTGGCGACGCTCGTCGGGCTGACGCGACTCAGCCCAGCGGCCAGTTCAGGATCGCGATGCCGTCGTTGTAGTCGCCGTCGCCGCCATCTTCCGATCCGACCAGCCCGAAGTAGGTCTTCTTGAAGATGTCGACCTGACGCGAGCCGATCTTCGACGGTTTGCCGTTCGCCGTCACGACCACCCGCACCTTCCCCTTGCCCGAGTTCACGATCTGCGTGTTCAGGTTCGCGTCCTGCGTGCCGGCGCCCTGGAACGTCGCGGCCGGTTTCGGGTTGTCGTCGACGAAGACCTCGATCGTCTGCGGGGACGACGAATTGACCAGCGCGGTCACGCCGAACGCGATGTTCGGCGGCAGGTTGAAGACGCCGTCGCGTTCGCCGCCGCCGCTCGGCACGGGCTCCGGCTGCACGGGTTGCGGCGTCGCCTTCGAAAAGTAATTGACCACCGCGCCGACGCCGAACTTCGCCGCGGCGCCGGGCAGCACGCCCGGCGCGCCGGCCCACGTCACCGTGCACGCGACGACCTGGCCTGCCGCATCGGTTTTCACCTTGTTCTGCCAACTGCCGACGTCGAAGCTGTACGGGATCGTCGCGATATCGACGAACACGTCGTATTGCGGCAGTTTCTCGACGAGCTGCGCGGTCATGAACTGGCGCATCCGGTCGAGCACGGCCTGATCGCCGTTGGCCTGCACGGCGGTGGCGTCGTTGCCCGCGAGTTGCAGCAGTGCGTACAGGTCGTCGTGGGTAAAGGGTTGTGACATGTCGTCCTCGTCTCGATGGAAGGTCTCGCATCGCGCGGCCCGGTGAACGGATTTCACCGGGCCGCGCGCGGAGCAAAGCGTGGGACTGCAAATGACTGCCCGAACGATGCGCAATGCGTGGTCGTGCCCGTCGCCATTGCGATCGTTCGTGACGGCCGCCGATCAACCCAGCGGCCAGTTCAGGAACACGATGCCGTCGTTGTAATCGTCGTCGGCGCCGTCTTCCGATCCGACGATCCCGAAGTACGACTTCTTGAAAATGTCGACCTGTCGCGAGCCGAGCCGCGACGGCCTGCCGTTCGCCATCACGATCACGCGCACGCGCCCGTTGCCGGAATCGAGCACCTTCGTGCCGAGGTTCTGGTCGTGGACGCCGGCGCCCTTGAACGTCGCGGCGGGTTTCGGGTTGTCGTCGATGTAGATGTCGATCGTCTGGTCGTTCGCCGCGTTGGTGAGCGCGGTGACGCCGAACTTGATGTTCGGCGGCAGGTTGAACGTGCCGTCGCGCTCGCCGCCGCCGCCGACGGTGCCGGCCCCCGGGCCCCCGGTTTCGGCGCCCTGGTTGCCGCCGCCTTGCGACGACGGGGGAGCGGCTGTCTCCCCGATCGCGGAAAGGCTCGCGTACGAATCGATGTGCATCGCGCTGCCGCGCACGCTCTTCCACTGGCCCTTCACGAACGTGACGCCGTTGCCGACGTCGATCGTCGCGACGAGCGTGAACGGCATGCGGCCGGTTGCCTCCGGCACCTTCGACGAATAGGTGAAGCAGCCGTCCGCGACGGTGCCCTTGTTCGTCGCGATCGCGAAATAGATGCCGGGGAAGTTGTTGCCGGTCGCGTAAGGCGTCGGCACGTTGAGGATGACCTGCAGTTTCCCGTCGCGAATCCCGGCCTTCGCGATGTCGATGTAGAGGCCCGGGATGTCGACGTAAGTCTCCGATGTCGCGACGGGTGCGCTGACGATCGAAGCCGAAAGGAGCGGCATGAAAGTCTCCGATGATGAGGGGGGCTGGATCAGGCGGGGCCCGCCGAACGCGGCGCAACCCGCCGGCCGCCATGGAGGCCACCGGCGGGGACGGCCGTCGATCGTGCGTCAGGTCAGCCGATCGGCCACTGGAGCACGACGATGCCGTCGTTGTAGTCGCTGTCGTGGCCGTCTTCCGATACGACGATGCCGAAGTTGACCGTGAACGGCGAGCCGTCCGACTTCTTGCCGGTGATCGGCGCGAGGCGCGCGTCGGTGGCCGACGGCTTGCCGTTCACCGACACTTCGAAACGGATCTTGCCGTTGCCCGAATTCAGCGTGGCTTCACGCGGGCCGTCGCGCGTCGTCAGCTTGTGATACGCGGCGGGTTCCTTGCTGTCGCCGATAAACAGCTTGATGTGCTGTTGCTCGGCGGCATTCGCGAAGAAAATCGCGCGGAAATCGGTATTCGGTGGAATCGAAAACTCGCCGGCGCGGTTGGATGACGTTTGAGAATCGGCCATGCTTGCCTCCTGATAAGTATTGGATAAGGCGTGAACCTTGCCGCGCAAACGTTTGCCGTTTGAAACGCGACGTACAGAGCATGACGAAAAATAAATAAAAAAATATTCGAACGAGAATGGTTATTGTTCAGGAAATCGAAAAGGCAGGCTAATCGATTGAGTGAAATGTTTTTAATGAGCGCGATTTCGATATATTCGGGAAACTATATCGATGCGTATATCGTTTTCGTGAACGATGCGCGAGCGGGGAGGCGGCGGGGGAAGCAATCGCGCTTCGGAGCAGACGCTCGGCGTTCGCATATGGCAGCGTTTCGTTTCAACATCGGTATCTCTGTCGTGGCCGCGCCCACCGGCCACCGTCGAACGCCCACACCGAAGCGCGATTGCAAGGGAGGAGTGTGCGGCGACTGGCGAAGAGGCTGGACCGACTCACTCCGAACATGAATAGGACTTCACCGGTGCCGCACCCGTGAAGCATAGCCACGGAGGATGCCGGCGCCTATCGGACTGGACTGATTCTGCGCCCGGTTGACAGCCGTGGCTGCCCTGTGATTTGATGCCGGTCATGCACGCCGCCCAGTTCCTCTTCCCGCTACGACTACTAGCCCGCTTCTCCGGGCTGGGTCTGCGGCTGCGCGCTTTCCATCTGCTTCTTTCCTGAAGCGCCAGATTTTCCCCGCATCACCGACCTGGCCCCGGTTGTCGACCGGCGCCTGAGTTCGTCTTTCCTTCGTCGTCTCTCCGCTTCGTCCCGGTCGCTCAACCGTCAAGGCCGTCGTTTGCCGTACCGCTTTGCCGTTGTGCCGCTTTGTTACCGCTTTTCCTGCCGTTTTCACCGCTGCGCGGGCAGCCGGCGCCTGACGCCGATGGCCGCCGCGCCGCGCTTTACCGACGAACAGACCGAGGACCGACATCATGATGCTGAAGAACCCCGCGACGAAATACCGACCGTTCATGCCCGTCAACCTGCCCGACCGCACGTGGCCGTCGCGCACGATCACGCAGGCGCCGATCTGGATGAGCACCGACCTGCGCGACGGCAACCAGGCGCTGTTCGAGCCGATGGACGGCGCGCGCAAGATGCGGATGTTCAAGACGCTGGTGGCGATCGGCTTCAAGGAGATCGAGGTCGCGTTCCCGTCCGCGTCGGAAACCGATTTCAACTTCGTTCGCGAACTGATCGAAGGCGGCCACATTCCCGACGACGTGACGATCGAAGTGCTCACGCAGGCGCGCGACGACCTGATCGAGCGCACCTTCGCATCGCTGCGCGGCGCGAAGCGCGCGATCGTCCACCTGTACAACGCGACCGCGCCGGAATTCCGCAAGATCGTGTTCGGCCTCGACCGCGACGGCGTGAAGCAGCTCGCGGTGAACGCGGCGCGCACGATCAAGCGCTGCGCCGACGCGGCGACCGACACTCAATTCACGCTGCAGTACAGCCCGGAAACGTTTACGGCGACCGAACTCGATTTCGCGAAGGAAGTCTGCGATGCGGTGTTCGACGTATGGCAGCCGACGCCCGAGCGCAAGTCGATCGTGAACCTGCCGGCCACGGTGGAAATCGGCACGCCGAATTACTATGCGGACCAGATCGAATGGATGCACCGGAATCTCGCGCGCCGCGATTCGCTGATCCTGTCCGTGCACCCGCACAACGACCGCGGCACCGCGGTCGCGGCGGCCGAGCTCGCGGTGATGGCGGGCGCCGACCGGATCGAGGGCTGCCTGTTCGGCAACGGCGAACGCACGGGCAACGTCGATCTCGTGACGCTCGCGCTGAACCTGTACACGCAGGGCGTCGATCCGGGTCTCGATTTCTCGCGGATCAACGAAGTCGCGCGCACGGCCGAGGAATGTACGCAGTTGCCGATCCACCCGCGCCATCCGTACGTCGGCGATCTCGTGTTCACCGCGTTCTCCGGTTCGCACCAGGACGCGATCAAGAAGGGCTTCGCGGTACAGCGCGCCGACGCCGTATGGGAAATGCCGTACCTGCCGATCGATCCGAGCGACCTCGGCCGCACGTACGATTCGATCATTCGCGTGAACAGCCAGTCGGGCAAGGGCGGTATCGCGTATCTGCTCGAACAGGGTTACGGCGTTGCGCTGCCGCGCCGCATGCAGGTCGATTTCAGCGCGGCCGTGCAGCGCCTGACCGACGACAGCGGGCACGAGGTGACGAGCGCGCAGATCTGGTCGCTGTTCCAGCAGGAATACGTCGAAAGCGCCACGCCGCTGCGCTATGTCGGCCATGAGCTGACCGAGCGCGACGGCCGCGAGACGATCGTGCTGACCGCGGATGTGCACGGCGAGCGCCGTGTGCTGCGCGGCGAGGGCAACGGCCCGCTCGACGCGCTGATGCATGCGCTGCGCACGCCGCTGCGGATCCAGCATTACGAGGAACGCGCGCTGTCGCAGGGCGCCGATGCGAAGGCGATCGCGATCGCCGAGCTGGCCGGCACGGGCGTGCGCGGCAGCGCGTTCGGCGTCGGCGTCGACGCGAACCTGACGACCGCGTCGATCCGTGCGGTGATCAGCGGCGTGAACCGCGCGTATGCGCGTGCGGATGAGGTTGCGCGGGCAACGTTCTTCGACGCGGAGCGCGCGGTGACGGCCGTGGCGTAACCGCGGCAGGGGCGGACGTGCAGCCGGGCGGGTCGATTTCCGGCGTGCACGAGCGTGTGCCCGGGCTCGTGAATCGGCGCGTGATGCGTGGCGTGATGCGCGGGGCCCTGCCGATGGCGTACGGTGCGCTGGCCGGCGCGCCGGCGGTCGCGTCGGCGGCGCAGGGCGAGCGGGTGCCGGCGGGCGTGACGCTCGTTCACGTCGGTTTTCTGGTCGGCGTCGTGCTCGGCGCGCATCATCCGGCCGTGTTCATCGGTCTGCTGCTGTTCTTTCTCGGCTTCACGGCCGCGTACGAACGCTATCAGTCGCCGCTGATGCTGCGCGAGAGCCTGCTCGTCGCGTTCTTCCTCGGCGGGCTCGTCGTGCTCGGCGGCCTGCAGCAGTGGTGGCTGCAGCCGATCGTCGCATCGATGGACGCGTACGCGCTCTATGCCGGCGCGCTCGGCCTGACCGCCGTGATGGACAACGCGGCGATCACCTATCTCGGCTCGCTGATCGCCGGCATGCCCGACGGCGCGAAATACATGCTGGTGTCGGGCGCCGTCGCGGGCGGCGGCCTGACGGTGATCGCCAACGTGCCGAATCCCGCCGGGCTCGCGATCGTGCGACGCGGCTTCGCGGACGAATCGGTCAGCGTGGCCGGCCTGCTCGCCGCGGCGATCGGGCCGACGCTGGTCGCGACGGGTGCGCTGTTGCTGCTCTGAGCGACGGCGTCGCGTGAAATAGGACCTGGCTGATTCACGTCGTCGGGCCGTTACGCAATAATGAATTCGTCGGCGGCGAGTGGGCCGCCGGTGGGTGATTTGGGTTGGGCCGCCTGTCACGGGCGGCCCCTTTTTCACCGGCACGACGAGTGTGCAGGCGCGAGTGTCCCATGGCGGCCGGTGGGCGCGGCCGCAAGCCGGTTTCATGTCGGCTGCCGTTCGGAAAATCACGCTGCCAGATGCGAGCACCGGGCATTCGCGCGTGCGCGTTCGACGCGTATGGCGGCCGCCGTGCGGCCGTTTCTTCGCGAGAAGGACGCTTGATCAACGACACCATCCGTACCGAGCCGACGCCGCCGCGCCGCAGCCGCTCGGCGGCCTCTTCATTCCGTTGATCCGGATCTGCGTGATTCCGGTCGCGTTCGCGTCGCTCGCGTGCGCGATCATGTCGTTGTCCGATCTCGCCGCGAGGCGGCGGATCGCCTGGAAGCCGATCGCGATCCATGCGGCGCCGACGGCCTTCGCCGCCGGGCTCGCGACGGCCGCCGCGACGCGCCTTTTTTCCGCTTCCGCGTGTTCGTGCATCGGCACGTCGCGCTTCATCGCAGGACATCCATGCATGTCGTCTTTCGCTATCCGTTGATCGCCGCGCTCGCGCTGGCGGCCGGATGCGCGTGCGCCGGCGCGCGCGCGCATTGGCCGGCGCCGTCGCGCGACGGTGCGCCGCTCGTGGGCGTGCAGGTCAAACTGCCGTCGTTCAGCGCGGACGACGCCCGGCGCATCCGCGTCACCGGCTTCGATTTCGTGCGGATCGGCGTCTGGACCGACCGGCTGGATCGGCCCGCGTATCGCCGCGCAGTCGATGCCGCGATCGCGGCGGCGCACGACGCGCAATTGCCGGTGCTGCTGACCATCCGCACGCTCGAACCGCTCGCGCCGCGCGATGTGCCGGCCGAACGGCGCATGGCTGCGCTCGCCGAAGCGGGCGCGACGCTGGCGGACACGGTGACGCGGCTTGCCGACCGATACCGCGCGCAACTGCTGGCCATCGAGCTGTGGAACGAGCCCGACCTCGACAAATACTGGCCCACCGGCGAGGTCGATTCGACGTTCGCGCCGTTCATGCGGGCCGTCTGCGTGCGTTTGCGCGAGCGCCGCCCACATGTGCCGGTGATCGGCTTCGCATTCTCGCGCGCGCCGTTCGCCGGCTCGGTGCCGGATCGGCTGCTGAAGCCGCTCGTGCCGTCGCTGGCCGGATGCGTCGACGCGATTTCGTACCACGCGTACGGCATGGCGCCGGCGCGGATTCGCGCGGCCGCGCGCGACGTGCAGGCGCGCTATGGGCTGCCGGTTGCGATCACCGAGGACGGCGCGACGTCGGTCGGCCCCGCCGGCGACGCGCGCCAGGCGAAACGCCTGACGACTGTGCTCGCCGCGTCGAATGAATCGATGACGCCGCTGATCTCGATCTACGAATGGGCCGACACGCCGAACGGGCCGGATGCCGCGCAGCGGAACTACGGCCTCGTCCGCGCGGACGGGACGCCCAAGCCGGCGCTCGACGCGGTGGCGCGGGCGCTGCGCGATCGCCGGGGCCCGCTACGCGGGCCCGACTGACGCGGCCGGCGGCGCGGCCGGGGCCGCCGCACGAGCGGTGCGCAACGGCCACAGCACGGCGGCGAACAGCGCGACGCTCGACAGATGCCGTGTGTAGCTGCCCAGATCGGGTTCGAACAGCATCGACACCGCGACGTGCGCGAGTACCAGACACGCGAGCGTGTCGCCGCCGCGCAGCGACGCGGCGCGCGTGTCGGCCGGCGGCGCGACGCGCGGCCACGCGGATGCGAGCACGAGCGCGATGAAGCCCTGCATCGCGATGCCCTTCACGTCGAACGAGAACAGGATCGGCAGGTTGAGCCGCGCGACCGAGTACGCGTAGTTGCCGGCGAAATGCAGGAACGAATCGGGCGGATACGGATTGTAGAAGCTCGTCCGCGCGCCGAACGGCGATTCGTACACCAGGTAGTCGACCGCCACGTCGCGCGGGTGCTGAAGCAGCGTGTAGACCGAATCGGGCAGCGCGACGAATGCCGCGCCGGCCAGCAGCAGCGCGACGATCTTCAGCGGCAACGGCGCGCGGCGGAACGCCCACGCGCTGCCCGCGCACAGCACGATCAGCGCGAAATAGCTGCGGATGAGCGCCGCGTAGCCGGCATACAGCACGACGGCGATAGCCAGCGTGCGCACCGTGCCGAACCGGCGCGCGGCGAGCGCGACCAGCACCGCGATCAGCACGACGAGCGTGTCCTTGCTGGCGACGAACAGGTTGAAGAACAGGCAGGGTGCGATCAGCACGAGGTTGGCGAACAGCGAGCCGGCGCGACGCGTTTGCCGCAGCGCGAGCCAGATGAACAGCACGCCGAGCGCGGCGACGAACACGCTGGTGCCCGCGCCGCCGAGCGCGCGATAGAAGCGGCCGACCGCATCGAACGACGTGCCGTCGTAGGTTGCGCCGCCGCTGATCTGCGTATCGATCTTGTCGGCATCGCGGAAGATGAACTCGGGCAGCAGCGCCCGTGCGTTCGCATAGACCGCGAGATACAGCAGCGCGACGCACGCGGCGATCGCATCGACGAGCCGACGGCTCAGCAGCGGCCCGCTTGCCATCAGCTTACGAAGCATCGGCGGCTCCCGGTAACGCGCCGGCCGTGCGGGCACGGCGCGACGCGACGATGCACGCGAGCGCGGCCGTCATCGCGACGCTCGCGGCGAGATGGGCGTACGCCGCGCCGAGCGCGCCGAGGCCGCGAACCAGCGCGATCGACACCGGCAGGCAGGCGAGCGTCAGCGCCACCATCGCGAGCGCGACCGGCCGGCCCGCGCGCAGCGCGACGGCCGCCGCCCACAGCACGTCGGCGAGCGCGCGCAGCACGAACGACGTCGACAGGATCGCGAGGCCGGCCGTCTGCAGTGTCCCGGCGCGCTGGTGCGCGAGCTGGAAAACCGGCCCGTGCAGCGCGGCGATCGCGACGGCGGCGGCGGCCGTCAACGCGAACGATGCGCCGATCGAGCGGGCGAGTTCGCGTCGGAACGCGGCGCGCGCCGCGCCGAGCGCGCTCACGAAGCGCGGCGCGGCGACCACGACGACGGTCGCCGCCGCGACGGTCTGGATCGCATTCGCGATCGACCAGACGAACACGTACCGGCCCAGTTCGGCGGCCGGCAACGCGCCGGCCGCGACGAAGCGCTCCAGATATTGCAGGACCGACATCAGCAGCAATGCGACGAAGAACGGCAGTCCGTCGCGCCACACGGCCGCCAGGCTGCCCGCGGGCGGGCGGGCCGCGGTGCGCGACGCGGGCTGGGCGCGCGCGATGCGCGAGATGACCGCCCAGCCGATGGCGACCACCGCGACATCGGCCGTCAGCCACAGCACGAACAGCGCGTCGACCGACCCGATCGCACCGGCCGCGAGCGCCGCGATCGCGACGCCGGCCCACGCGCCGGTCCGCACGAACAGCAGCCACGACGCGACGCGGGCGCGATGCAGCGAAAACAGATAGGTATTGATTTCGAGCGCCGCGTGTTCGGCGCATGCGATGAATGCAACGAGCACGAGCGGCAGGTCGGGCAGCGCCGCGACGTGCAGCACGCGAGCCGCCCAGCCGGGCACCGCGAGCGGTGCGCAGAGCGCCGCATATACGACGCCGTAGCGCGCGAACACGCGCGTCGCGGTGCGGATCGCATTCGCCGGCGCATCGCCTGAAAGCCGCCGGTTCAGCTCGGTGCTGAAGCCGAGCCCGAGCACTTTCGACGCGACGACCGACACGGCGACGGCGAAGCCGTAGGCGGCGACGGCATCGAAGCCGAGCGTGCGCGCGACCGCGAGCGTCAACGCGAACTTCATCGCGAGCGCGGCGATGCGCAGCGCGAGCCGGGAGCCGAGCGCCGTCATCGCGCGGCCGGCCGGGACACGGCGTTACGCAGCGACGCGACGAGGGCGTCGCGCGCCGACTGCAGGCGCGTCAGTCCGCCGTGCGTCGCGTCGCGAAAGCGCGCGAGCGCGCCGGGGGCGAGCAGCGTTCGCGCGACGGCCGCCGCGTCGAAGTCCGCCGCGTTCGCGACCCAGTCGGCCACGCCGAGATCGGCGTATGCGCCGAAACCCTTGCGTTCGTAGCTCAGGTGGTATGCCGGCACGCCGTGCAGGATCGATTCGAGCGCGCCGTGCAGGCGCACCGATACGACGGCGTCGGGCGTGTCGTGCGCGAGGACATGCTTGAGTGAACTCGGCGCGTCGATGCCGAGCGTGCGGTAGTACGCGCTGTCGTCGTTGCCGCGGCCGGTGCTCTGAACCGCGAACGTCAACCGGCACGCGGGACGCAGCAGCGCGATCAGCGCGACGGTCGACGCGTGATAGCGTGCGCGCTGCGCGTCGTTCCACGCGGGCGGCTTGCGCAGCACGATCGCGATGTGCGCGGGCCGTGTGTCCGCGGCCGGGCGACGCGGGGCGACGCCGGCGTGGCGGCGCGCGAACTCGAGTACCGCCAGGTCCGGCGCGCGGCGCGTGTTCGCGTTGCCGGCGAGGAAGGCGACCGACCGGTCGTCGCGCACGAACACGTCGTCGAACGATCCGAGCATCGTCCGCAGATGCGCGGCGAGCCACGGCCGGTTCGCCGCGGGCCCGATGCTTTGCGGCAGGTAGACGGTCGGCTTGCGCGCGGCGCGCGCGAGCCGCATCTGCAGCAGGTGGCCGGCTTCGAGCTTCAGCGCTTCGATCGCGGTGCGCGCGCGCAGGTAGCCGCCGCCCACGCCGACGATCAGGTCGACGCCGTCCAGCAGGTGGCCGAGCGCGCCGAGCGAAGGATTGAGCGCGACCGGCAGCGGCGCCGCGCCTGCCTGCACGACGCGGGCCGCGCCGCGCGCCGCGAGCACCGGAGCCGGATGAACGTCGGGCAGATGCGCAAACGATGCCGGATCGGCGGCGACCACGGTGACCCGCACGTGCGGGCCGAACGCGTCACGCAGCAGGCCGATCGACAGGTCGACGAGCAGGCCGTCGCCGGAATTGCGCGTGCTGTATGCGTGCAGCAGCGCGACATGAACGGGGGCGCTCATCGGGGGGCCTCCTCGAGGCGTTCGCGGTAGACGGCGAGCGTGCGCTCGACCATCGTGTCCGCCGAGTAATGACGGGCGGCGAGCGCGCACTGCTCGCGCATGCTCGCGAGCCGTGCCGGAGAGCCGGCGAGATGCGCGAGCGCGGCGGCGAATTCGCGCGGGTCGTCGTCGTTGGCGACGCTCAGGCCGACCTGGTGGCCGTCGACGAGTTCGGCCGCGCCCGCGACGCGGGTCGCGACGATCGGCACCTGCGCGGCGACGGCCTCGATGCATACGTACGGGAACCCTTCGTAGCGGCTCGGCAGCGCGAACACGTCGAACGCGGAGAAGTAGCGCCGCGCGTTGTCGATACGCCCCGCGACGCGCAGGTTCAGCGGCAGGTCGTCCGCTTCGGCCCCCGCGGCGCGGTTGAAGTCGCCGGAGCCGATCGCGACGATGTGCAGCCGGCCGTCGTCGCGCGCGGCGAGCGTGCGCGCGATGCGCACCAGCCGGTCGACGCCCTTCTGCGCATCGAAGCGGCCGACGAAGCCGATGACGAACGCGTCGTCCGGCACGCCGAGCGCGGCGCGCGCGGCTTCGCGCGGCAGCAGCGCGGGCGGCGTCACGCCGTTCGGGATCGTGCGGATCCGGTCGCGCGCGATGCCGAGGGCGTGCAGGTGGTCGGCTTCGTCGCCGGAGACGGCGATCACCGCGTCGGAGCGGCGATTGCCGAGCCAGCGCTCGATGCCGCCGTAGACGCGGCGCTTCACGGCCGACAGCGTCGGGTTCAGCGTATACACGGCGTGCGGCGTGTAGATCTGTTTCCACGGCCCGCCGCACAGGCGCGCGAGCGCGCCGGCTTTGGAACTGTGGCTGTGGACCACATCCGGCCCGATCTCGTGCAGCAGCCGGGCGAGCGCGCGTGCAGCGCCGACGTCGTGCAGGCCGACCGAACGGCGGAACGGCAGCCGATGAAACGACGCGCAACGCAGGGGCGTGTCGGCGAGGATGGCTTCGTCGAAACGCGCGCCGCGCGGCGCGATCAGATGGATCTCGACGTTCGCGCGCGCGTGGAGGCCGGCAATCAGGTCGACGAGATGCACGGCGACGCCGCCGCCGGCCGCCTCGACCACCATCGCGATGCGCAACGGCGGCCCGGCGCGCTCGGGTGCGCGCGTGGGCGCATGGGCGGCCCCGTGTCGGGAGGCGGGCGTGGCCAGATCGGCGACCGTCATGCCGCTCTCCCGGTCAGGCGGCGCAGCGCCGCGCGCCAGCCGCGCGCGGACGCGTCCTCGGGCTCGTTCGCATAGCGGTATTCGGTGTAGCGGTAGCCGCCGTATTTCGTGCCGTACGCGCAGCGCCCGCCGCGCGCGTCGATGCCGTTCAGCACGACGCGGGGCGCCGCGCCGCCGTGGCCCGCGACGCGCTTCGCGGCTTCGGCGAGTTCGCCGGCCTTCGTCTTGCCCGCGCGCGCGACCAGCAGGATCGCGCTGGCGTGCTTGCCGAGCCAGCTTGCGTCGGCGGCGGCAAGCACCGGCGGCGCGTCGATCACGACCATGTCGTACTGCGCGCGCCATTGCCCGATCAGCGCGCCGACGCTCTCGCGCTGCAGCAGCGCGGCCGGCGCGTGCGGCAACGCGCCCGTCGCGATGAAGTCCAGATTCGGCTCGACCGCGCGATGCACGATGCCGTCGTGCGCCGCACGTGCCGCGAGCGCATCGGCAAGGCCGTTGTCGCGCGCGACACCGAAATACTGATGCAGGCGCCCCTTGCGCAGATCGCCGTCGATCAGCAGCACCCGCTTGCCGTCGGCCGCCTGCACCGCCGCGAAATTCGCCGCGACGAACGACTTGCCGGCGCCCGGCGCCGGCCCCGTGATCAGCACGACCGGGCGCGCGTCCTGTGCAAGCGAGAAATGCAGCGCGGTCTGCAGGCTGCGCAGGCTTTCGATCGCCGGCTCGTACGGCTCGGCGAGCGCGAGCAGGTGCGGGCCGGCGTCCTGACGCTCGATCGCGCGCATCATCGCGCGCTGGCCGGCGGCGGACGGCACGACCGCCAGCACCGGCAGCCCGGCGTGGCGCTCGATCTCGTCGACGCTGCGCAGGCCGCCATAGAGGAAGTCGCGGGCGAACGCGATCAGCATCCCGAGCGCGAGCCCGACGAGCGCGCCCACGCCGATCGCGACCGGACGGTTCGGCCGCACGGGATCGTCCGGCGCGACGGCCGTATCGACGACGCGCACGTTGCCGGTCTTGCCGGCCTTGACCAGTTCGAGCTGCTGGATGTTGTTCAGCAGCGCCGTGTAGAGATCGGTGCCGACCTTCACGTCGAGTTGCGCGCGCACTTCGTCGCGCTGCCGCTGCGGCAGCCGCGCGAGATCCGTGTCGAGCGCGGCCTGCCGATGCCGCAGCGTCGCGAGCTGCGCATCGAGCGCGGCCATGTCGGGATGCGACGGCAGGAACCGCCGCGACAGCTCGTCGCGTTTCTGCTGCAGTTCGAGCACGCGGGTCTGCAGGTCCGCGCCCTGCTGCAGCGCGAGCTTGCCTTCCTCGGCGAGGTCGATCGAATGCCCGCTGCTGCGCAGCGTCGCATAGCGTTGCTCGGCCTCTTCGAGCTGCCGCTTGACGGTCGGTAACTGGTCCCGGAGGAACGCCAGCGAGTGCGCGGCCTCCGCGGAGCGGCGCTCGACGTTCTGTTCGACGTAGCGTTGCGCGAGCGCGTTGAGCGTTGCGCCCAGCGCAGCCGGATCGTCGCCGCGCAGCGTCGCGACGAGCACGCCCGACTGCTTGATCTTTTCCTGCACGTCGAGCGCGGTGCGCAGCGCGTCGATCGTGTCGGCGCGGCCGTTGCGGATCAGGCGAAAGCGCGTGCCGGGCAGTGCGTCGAAGCCGGCGACCTCGATCGACAGCGGGCCATGGCGCGTGGCAAAGGTTTCCGCGCGGCCGATGTGGCCGATCGCGTCGTCGGGCAGATCCCGGCCGGACAGCCGGTAGCGCCGCGCATCGATGCGCGTGAGGCTGAACGTGTCGCCTTGCGCGCGCCTCGGCACGTCGAAGCGCGTGACGTTCGCGCGTTCCTGGCCCCATGCATAGCCGCCGATGCCGAGCAGGCCCGGCTGCACGACGCCGTCGTTCAGGCGCGACACGAAATCGCCGATCAGCGGAAAGCGCTTCGGTTTCGCGACGATGTAGCTGCGCAGATCGTCCACGGCGCGCGTCACCACGAGCCGGGACGACAGAATCTGCGCTTCGGCCGAGGCCGGCGCGTTGACGTTGAAGAACGACGCGGCGTCGCCGAGCAGGTTCTTCGCCGCGCTGTCGCCGCCGTCGTCGGTCTGGATCATCAGGTCGGCCTGATAGGTCGGCGGCGCGAGGAAGGCGTACAGCGCGCCGACGCCGAGCCCGGCGGCGGTCAGGGCGGCGATGGTCCAGCGTGCGCCGCCGAGCACGTCGAGCGCGTGAACGAGATCGAACTCGCTTTCGGCAGCGGGTTCGCGGGAAGGCGATGCGGTCATGATGAGGTCGACGGGGAAAGGGCGGCCGGCCGGTCGGGCCAGCGCGCGAGGATGAGCGGGCGCCAGCCGTCGACGGCGGCGGCGATCAGCGATGCGCAGCGCACGAAGTCGGCGCGCGTGCCGCGATAGGGATCGGGAACGTCGAAGCCGGCGCGCGTGCCGCCGGGCGCGATCGCGTGCTCGCCGAGGCGAAACACGCGGCCGCGCGTGAACAGGTGGCGCGCTTCGACATCGCGCTGCTGCGCGCGGTCCATCACGAGGATCAGGTCCGCGTACCGGCACAGGTCGGCCGTGACGGGGCCGGCCACGTGCGCGTCGAGATCGAGACCGAGCTCGCGCGCGACGGCGCGGGCGAGCGGATCGGCCGGATCGCCGGTGCGCGGCGCGAGGCCGGCGGAGCGGACCGTCGCGTGCGGCAGCCGTGCCGCCAGCAGCGCGGCGGCGATCGGGCTGCGGCACAGATTGCCTTCGCACACGACGAGCAGGGACGGGCGCGCGCTCATTTGGTTGCCAGCGCGGCGGCGGCGCCCGTGTTGACGCTCGGCAACAGCAGCGCGAGCACGCGGCTGAAGCGCACGAGGCCGTTGCCGTCGACGTAGACGGTGTCGTTCGGTTCCAGCTCGAATTCGTTCGCGAGCACCATCGCGACCGGCGAGCGCGCATCGAGATGGAATACGGTCGGCGTGCCGCGCGCATCGCCGCGGATCACGAACATTTGCGCGGCATCCGCCGTGTTCGAGTTGATGCTGCCGGCCTGCAGCAGCGCGTCGCCGAGCGTGAGGCGGCCGTTGCGCTTCGGGAGCGCGCGCAGCGGGCGGTTGACTTCGCCCATCACGTATACGCCGTTGTCGTCGCGCGCGGCGATCTTCAGCAGATCGCCGCCGCGCAGCACGATGTCGGCCGGATTGCGATGCTCGCGAATCATCTTCGCGACGTCGATGCGCACCGGCACACCGTCGCGAACGAGCGTCACGTCGCTCTGGTCGGCCGCCGGCGTGAAGCCGCCGGCGCGGGCGAGCGCGTCGGCGAGCGTCATCGGCACGTCGTTGACCGCCTGCGCGCCCGGCGCATGCACTTCGCCGTCGATATAGACCTGCTGAGAACGGTACGACGCGACGCGCAGCGTCACCTGCGGGTCGCGATAGACGCGCGCGAGCGCCTGCGTGACGCGCGCCTGGGCATCGGCGGCGCTCAGGCCCGCGACTTTCAGCTTGCCGGCATACGGAAACGTCAGATTGCCGCGATCGTCGACGACGAACCCGGCAACCGGATCGGCCGCGCGCGGCGGCGTCTGCGGCGAGCCGGGCTGGGCGGCGGCCAGCTCCGGATGGTCCCAGACGGTGATCTGCAACACGTCGCCGGGGCCGATCCGATAGCGCGAAGCGGCGGGGGCGTCGAGCGCCGACAGCGCGGCCGTCGCGGCCGCCTTCTCGGCGCGCTGGCGCTGGATCAACTGCGGGTCGATCTGCACGATGGGCACGGGCAGGCGCGCAGGCGGCGCGTCCGCGCGTGCGATGCCCGGCGCCGCATCGGGCGCGCGCGTCGCGCGCAGTTCCTGGACGAACGCGTGATCGCCCATTCTCATGCCGGGCGCGAGCGCGCACGCGGACAGCGCGAGGCCGGCCAGCACCGCGAGCGACGCCGTGCGTATCGCGTGTACCGCACGCCGGCGTGCGCCGGCCGCGGTCGAAACGTTCGAGGTCTTCATCTGACATTCCTTGATGGCGGCGCCGGGGTGCGGCGGCCGCGCGCGCTCGGCCCGGGGTAGCCGGGCGCGAGCGGGGTTCGGGTGAGTGCGCGCCGCGTTCGCTGGTCACGCGAACGCGGCCGGCCGCTCAGTAGGCGTTGGGATGCACGATCCCTTTCAGCACGGTCGCGCCGATGATTCGCAGATCGAGCGCGAACGACCAGTTGCGCAGGTAGTACAGGTCATGCTCGATGCGCGACTGCATGCTTTCGACGCGTTCGGTCGCGCCGCGCAGCCCGTTGACCTGCGCCCATCCGGTGATGCCGGGCTTGATCCGGTAGCGATGGATGTAGCCGTCGACGATCGTGCGGTACTGCGCGTCGTGCTCGACCGCGTGCGGGCGCGGGCCGACCACCGACATGTCGCCGAGCAGCACGTTGATGAACTGCGGCAGCTCGTCGAGGCTCGTGCGTCGCAACAGCGCGCCGACGGCCGTGACGCGCGGATCGTTGCGCATCGCCTGCACGACCGTGCCGTCCCGCTCGACGTGCAGCTTCATCGTGCGGAACTTGTAGATGGCGAAGGTTTCGCCGTCGGCGCCGCGCCGCTTCTGCGTAAAGAACACGGGCCCCGGCGACGACAGCTTCACCGCGACGCCGATGACGAGCAGCAACGGCATCAGCGCGATCAGCGCGACCGCGGCGAAGGTACGATCGAACGCCGCCTTCAGCATCCGCGCACGCGGTGTCAGCGGCGACACGGCGAGCGAGATGGCCGGCTGGCCGAGCACTTCGTCGGCCTGACTGCCGAACGGCGCGAGCTGGCTCACGTCGGGCAGCAGCCGCAGATCGACGAAGTCGTGACGGAATTCCTCGATCACGTCGACGATCGCGCGCTCTTCGCTCAGCGGCAACGCGATCCAGACCTCGCTCGCGCGAAGCTGCCGCGCGTGTCTCGCAAACGTCGCGAGGTCGCGGTGTACCGGAAGCTCGCCGGCGCTCGTCCCGGCGTCCGGCGAAACCCGATAGATCGCGACGAACCGGTACGGCGAAGCCATGCGCTCCACCGCGGACGTCAGTTGCGCGATGCGCTCGTCGGTCCCCGCGAGCGCGATCGCGCGATAACGCTTGGGCGCGCGCACGCGGCGGCACCGCCATACGAACAGCGCGATGCGAAACGCGATCAGCGACACCGCGACGCCCAGCGTCCAGCGAACGAACCACGCGAACGACGCGACATTGACCGCGGCCATCGCGATCATCATGACGAACACGCTGCCCTGGGCGATCAGCCATAGCGCGAGCGCGCGAAGCAGATAACGCGCGATGCGCACGCCGTTGTCGCTCAGGTCGCGGTCGATCAGGCCCAGCAGGAAGGTCGCGCACAGCACGCTCGTCGCGACGAGCACGGTTTCCGTTCGCAGCGCCGCGAGCGACATGGTCGTTTCGTCCAGCATCACGACCGCGATCGTGACGATCATCGCGATGTCGGCGACGAGCACGGCGAGCGCGCGGTTTCTGAGCAGTTTTTTCAGCATTTCACGTCGCCTCACGACATGCCGGCTTTGCCCATGCGGCCCGCATGGAGATACGCGTGTGGAGGCGCCTCGGGTGGTTCACGTCAAGTTATTCGAGATCGGACGAATGATTCGCGGTCCGAATCGGATTCGTTCGATTCATTCTATTGACGTGGAATGCGCGGGACCATCAGGCAACGGGAAGATCGGCAGCGCTTGCCGGTCGGACTGGTCCTGTTCTGTGCGGCCGGTTCGCCATGTCGTGCCGTCGCGATGAAACAGCATCGTGCGGAGATCGGTATCGTCCGCGCGTGTGGACCCGGGGGCGGGCGCTCGATGCTCGCATCTGGCAGCGTTTTGGAGCATGCAGCACGATCAGCATGTGAATCGTGACGTGGCCGCGCCCACCGGCCACCATCGAACGCCCGCTCCCGGGTCTTGTCCCGGCGAAGGTCGGCCCGGCAGGCCGCGCGTATCGCCGCCGGCCGGAAGCCGGCAGCGAATGCTCAACGGCCCCACGCGAAGTAATGGGAACCGGCGACCGCCAGCACCGCGCCGATCAGCGCCGCGTACGGCGCGAGATTCAGCCACATGCTGCGCGTCGGCACCTTGAGCTCCATGTCGCGCTGCATTTGCGCGGGGAAGCGGCCGCGGTCCTGCCAGTAGTGGCGATACAGGAACACCGGCACGATCAGCAACATCGCGATCAGCCCGTTGCGCAGCGTGCCCTCGCCTTGCAGATCGGCGCCCGCGCCCGCATAAACGAGGTTCGCGTAGCCGCAGATCGAGCCCGCGACGAGCAGCCACGTCGGGCAGCGGAACGGCCGATCCCAGTTGCCGCGATCCATCCGGTGTATCCAGCCAGACTGAAGATTCAGGAATACGAACAGCATGTAGCAGACGTTCGAGATCGACAGCACCGTCATGTAGTCCGACATCATCAGCAACACGAGGTTGAAGCCGAGGTCGGTCCACATCGCGCGCGTGGGCGAACCGTGCTCGTTTACGTGCGACAGGTACTTCGGCAACCAGCCGTCGACCGACGCCTGGTACAGCGTGCGCGACGAACCCATCATCGACGTCATCACGATCAGCAGGATCGACAGCATCAGCATCACGACGACCGCATTCGCGACCCACGCGCCGCCGCCGACGATCTTTGCCATCGCGGCTGCGACGCCGGTGCCGTCGCCGATCGCCGGATCGAGCATCGCCTGGGTGCCGAGCGCGCCCTGGAACGCCATCGGCACGAGCGTCATCACGACGAGACACAGCGCGCCCGACCAGAAGATCGCCTTCGCGGTATCGCGCCGCGGATCGCGGAATTCACGCGTGTAGCAGACGGCCGTCTCGAAACCGTACGACGCCCAGCCGGCCATGAACATCGCGCCGAGCGCCATCGTCACGCCCTGCCCGTTCCACGCGCCGAAGGTCGCGGCCGTGAGGTTGCCCTGCGCGTCGTGACCGAGCGGCAGCAGCGGGAGCAGGTTCGACATCGGCACGTCGCCGGTGACGAACGGCACGATGCCGACGATCAAGAGCGGCGTGAGCGACGCGATGCCGAGAATGCGCTGCGTGCGCGCGGCCTTCGACGCACCGCTGTGCTGAAGTTTGAACGTGATGAGAAGCAGAATCGTCGCGATGATGAACGTCGCGTTGATCCGCAAAGACAGACCGGGCTTGATGAACCCGAGATCCGCCACCTTGAGCTGCCAGTGCAGCACCGCCGCATCGGCGGGAAAGAGACTCGTGAGCGCATAGCTCGCCGCGAGGCCGCAGCCGAGCGCGAGCATCGGCGACCACGCGAGCCAGTTGCACCATACGGATACCGGCGCAATCAGCTTGCTGTAACGAACCCAGCCGATCGCGCCGTACACCGACGCACCGCCCGATTTATGCGGAAACAGGCTGGAAATCTCCGCGTAGGTCGCGCTTTGAATCAGCCCCATCGTGATCGCGGCGATCCACACGGCCCACGCCGGGTGGCCGATCGTCGCGGACACGCCGCCGATCGTGAACAGCACGCCGGCGGGCACGCCGCTCGTGACCCAGAACGCGTCCTTCCAGCTGAGGCCGCGTTGCAGCGTGTGGCCGCCGGCATCGTGCGGCGTATCGGCCGCGACGTCGGCGGCATGGCGGATGGGCGATCCTGCATCGTTCATGGTGCTTGCTCCTGAGTGGTCGAGTTCCCGGCCGGCGGGACCGGCAAGCGGATCGGGCAGGGTGCAGGCATTGTCGAATGCGCGGCTGCGTGAAATGAATCGGCCCAGTCTGAAAATCGGCCGGTGCTCGGACCGGTCCGAGCCGGCGCATATTTTTTCACTCGCCGATCGTGCCGCCGCGAACCGCGACGATAGCGATCGCCAATCGAGCCGATATGAATAAGTCAATTCACGGCCGGCTTACATGCGAATTACAGTGAGGCCCCATTTCAAACATGGAGTCGACAGATGTACAACACGCAAGCCGCATGGCGTACCGCTTTGCTGGTATGCGCGACCGTCCTGACCTTCGACGCGAGCGCATCGACACTGACACGCGACAACGGCGCGCCCGTCGGCGACAACCAGAACTCGCAGACGGCCGGCCCCGGTGGCCCCGTCGTGCTGCAGGACGTCAACCTGATCCAGAAACTGCAGCGTTTCGACCGTGAGCGCATTCCGGAGCGCGTCGTGCACGCGCGCGGCACCGGCGCATACGGACACTTCATCGCGACCCGCGACATTTCCGACTACACGCAGGCGAAGGTGTTCGCGCCGGGCACCGACACGCCGGTGTTCGTCCGGTTCTCGAGCGTGATCCACGGCGGCACGTCGCCGGAGACGCTGCGCGACCCGCGCGGCTTCGCGACGAAGTTCTATACGTCGGAAGGCAACTGGGATCTGGTGGGCAACAACCTGCCGGTGTTCTTCATCCGCGACGCGATCAAGTTCCCGGACATGGTTCATTCGCTGAAGCCGGCGCCGGACACGAACATCCAGGATCCGAACCGCTTCTTCGATTTCTTCTCGCATCAACCCGAAGCGACGCACATGCTCACGCGCCTTTATTCGGACTACGGCACGCCGAGAAGCTATCGCGAGATGGACGGCAACAGCGTGCACGCGTACAAGTTCGTCAACGCGCGCGGCGACGTGCACTACGTGAAATTCCACTGGAAGAGCTTGCAGGGCGAGCACAATCTCGACGCGAAGGAAGCCGAGCGCATTCAGGGCAAGGACTTCAATCACATGACGCGTGATTTGCAGGCGGCCATTGCCGCCGGCAACTTCCCGAAATGGGATCTGTATATCCAGGTGCTGAAGCCCGAGCAGCTCGCGCGCTTCGAGTTCGATCCGCTCGACGCCACGAAGATCTGGCCCGACGTTCCCGAGATCAAGATCGGCACGATGACGCTCGATCGCAATCCGGCGAACATCTTCCAGGAAACGGAGCAGGCCGCGATGGCGCCGTCGAATCTGGTGCCGGGCATCGAGCCGTCGGAAGACCGGCTGCTGCAAGGCCGCCTGTTCGCGTATGCGGATACGCAGCTGCATCGGGTGGGCGTGAACGGGCTGCAATTGCCGGTGAATCGCCCGCGCGCCGACGTGGCGAACCACAACCAGGACGGCGCGATGAACGGCGGCATGACCAAGGGCACCGTGAACTACGAGCCGAGCGCGGCGAAGGATCTGTCGGCGGATGCGCGGTACAAGTACAGCCGGCTGCCGCTGACCGGCACGACGCAGCAGGCGCCGATCGCGCGGACGCGGAACTTCGCGCAGGCCGGTGCGTTCTATCGATCGCTGCCGGAGAACGCGCGCAAGGATCTGATCGCGAATCTCGCGGGCGATCTGGGGCAGGTGAAGGACGAGAACGTCAAGTACACGATGCTGTCGTATTTCCAGAAGGCCGATCCGGAGTACGGCCGCAGGATCGCGCTGGCCGTCAATGCGGATCCGCGGCGCGTCGAGGCGCTGGCTGCGCGGCTGGCGGACTGACGCAAGGTTGAACCCATGATGAAAACGGCCAGTCGCGAGACTGGCCGTTTTCGTTTGCTACGTGAGCGGCGTGAAGCCGTCGGTCACGCGAGATCGAAGCGGTCGAGGTTCATCACCTTGTTCCAGGCGGCGACGAAGTCGCGCACGAACTTCTCCTTCGCATCCGCGCTGCCGTACACCTCGGCCAGCGCGCGCAACTGCGAGTGCGAGCCGAAGATCAGGTCGACGCGCGTGCCCGTCCACTTGACCGCGCCCGTCGCACGATCGCGCCCCTCGAACACGTCGTTCGCGCCCGACACCGGCTTCCACTCCGTACCCATGTCGAGCAGGTTCGCGAAGAAATCGTTCGTCAGCGTGCCCGGACGATCGGTGAACACGCCGTGCTTCGAGTCGCCGACGTTCGCGCCAAGCACGCGCAAGCCGCCGACCAGCACCGTCATCTCCGGCGCCGTCAACGTCAGCAGCTGCGCCTTGTCGACCAGCAGCGCCTCGGCCGGCGTCTTGTACGCGTGCTTCAGGTAGTTGCGGAACCCGTCCGCCACCGGCTCGAGCACGGCCATCGCGTCGACGTCGGTTTCTTCCTGCGACGCATCCATCCGGCCCGGCGCGAACGGCACCGTGATCGCGACACCCGCGTTCTTCGCCGCCTGCTCGACGCCGGCCGCGCCGGCCAGCACGATCAGGTCGGCCAGCGACACCTTCTTGCCGTCCGTCTGCGCATCGTTGAACGCCTTCTGCACGCCTTCGAGCGTTTCGAGCACCGCCGCGAGCGCTGCCGGCTGGTTCACTTCCCAGTCCTTCTGCGGCGCGAGACGAATGCGCGCGCCGTTCGCGCCGCCGCGCTTGTCCGAGCCGCGGAACGTCGCCGCCGACGCCCATGCGGTCGACACGAGCTGCGACACCGACAGGCCGGTGGCCAGCACCTTCGCCTTCAGCGCGGCGACGTCGGCGGCGTCGATCAGCGGGTGATCGACGGCCGGGATCGGGTCCTGCCACAGCAGGTGTTCCGCCGGCACGTCCGGGCCGAGATAGCGCGAGCGCGGGCCCATGTCGCGGTGCGTGAGCTTGAACCATGCGCGTGCGAACGCGTCGGCGAACTCGGCCGGGTTCTCGTAGAAGCGGCGCGAGATCTTTTCGTAGGCCGGGTCGAAACGCAGCGACAGGTCGGTCGTCAGCATCGTCGGGCGATGCTTCTTCGACGCGTCGTACGCATCGGGAATCACTTCGCCGGCATCCTTCGCGACCCACTGGTGCGCGCCGGCCGGGCTCTTCGTGAGCTCCCACTCGTAGCTGAACAGGTGCTTGAAGAAATCGTTGCTCCACTGCGTCGGCGTCGACGTCCACGTGACTTCGAGGCCGCTCGTGATCGTGTCCTTGCCCTTGCCCGTGCCGAACGTGCTCTTCCAGCCGAGACCCTGCTCTTCAAGGCCCGCGGCTTCCGGCTCGGGGCCGACGTTCGAGGCCGGGCCGGCGCCGTGCGTCTTGCCGAACGTGTGGCCGCCCGCGATCAGCGCGACCGTTTCCTCGTCGTTCATCGCCATGCGCGCGAACGTCTCGCGGATGTCGTGCGCGGCGGCGACCGGGTCGGGGTTGCCGTCCGGGCCTTCCGGGTTCACGTAGATGAGGCCCATCTGCACCGCGGCGAGCGGGCTTTCGAGCTCGCGCTTGCCGGTGTAGCGGCTGTTCGGGCCGCCGCTCAGTTCCAGCCAGATCTTTTCCGAGCCCCAGTAGACGTCGTCCGGCTCCCACGTGTCGACGCGGCCGCCGGCATAGCCGAAGGTCTTGAAGCCCATCGATTCGAGCGCGACGTTGCCGGTCAGGATCAGCAGGTCGGCCCACGAGATGTTGCGGCCGTACTTCTGCTTGATCGGCCACAGCAGGCGGCGGGCCTTGTCGAGGCTGACGTTGTCCGGCCAGCTGTTGAGCGGCGCGAAGCGCTGCTGCCCGCCGCCGGCGCCGCCGCGGCCGTCGGCCGTGCGGTAGGTGCCGGCGCTGTGCCACGCCATGCGCACGAACAGGCCGCCGTAGTGGCCGAAGTCGGCCGGCCACCAGTCCTGCGAGGTCGTCATCAGCGCATGCAGGTCCTGCTTCACCGCGGCGAGATCCAGCTTCTTGAACGCTTCTGCGTAGTCGAAATCCGGGTCCATCGGATCGGACAGCGCCGAATGCCGATGCAGTACGTTCAGGTTCAGCTGATTCGGCCACCAGTCCTTGTTCGTCGTGCCGCTGCCTGCGGTGTGGTTGAACGGGCACTTCGATGGGTTCGACATGGACATTCTCCTTGGATGAGCGATGTTGTGTGGGTTCAGTGCCGCTGGTACTTCAACAGCGGGCGTCCGTTCAGCGGCTGCGTGGCGCGCGCGTTGTGCGAGTAGTGCCGCGTGAACGCGTCGATGTCGGCCGCGGACAGCTCCATCGTGTCCTGCAGCACATACCATTCGACGTTCTCGGTGAGCGGGGGCGTCGTCAGCGAGCCGAGGTAGTGGTAATAGCTGTCGAGATCGTCCGGCATCAGCGCCGCCACGTCGAACGACGCCAGCGGCGACGCGACGCCGCGCCGCGCCGCGCGCACGATCGACGCGAACTGCGCGTTCTCGTTGCCGTCGCGATAAAGCACCGCGACGACGGCAAGCCGGCCGTCCTGCGCGCGGAACACGAAATGGCCTTCGAGCGGATAGCGCCGGCCGTCGATCGTGTGCTCGGCCGGCGCGTGGAAGTGCGCCTGAAGCAGCCGGAAGTGACGGCCGCGGATGATCACGTCGCTTTGCTTCGGCACGACCTGCACGGTGTGGCCGTTGTCCACGACGGTCGCGCCGCCCGTGGCGACGTGCACGACGATCGCGTCGTTCACGCCGGGCATGCGTTCGGCCTGCACGACGGTGCCCGACCGGATGTCGATCGGCGATTGCGAATCGCCCGACTCGATCTGCCAGGCCTGTTGATGCGCGTAATCGAAGTCGCGCTGGTTCTGCGTCGGTGCGGCGGCGGCGGCCGCGGTCGCGCCGCTCGCGATTGCCGCGGCGAACACCGGCAGCGTCGCACGCCGGACTGCCGTGACGACCTGCGTCAGGTTGATTCGATGATTCAAACGGGATCCTCGATACGGGAAGGTGAAAGGAAATCGCTCGCGGCCGGTGCGAGATGCCTGCGCGACCGAAAGCCGGGATCAATTCATTATTCGTATCGGCCCGATGCGTTCCAATCAGACTCGTCTGATTCAAGCGCCATTCATGCGGCGCGTCGCGATTCGTGTGGATCGTGCGGATCGAGCGTGCGACGCAAACGTGCGCCGATGTAGGACCAGGCCGATTGTGTCGTCGTCTGCGTCTGCCCACAATGTGCCGGTCGAACGGTTGCATGGTGATCCGTTCGATACCTCGTATCCGAAGCTCGTCTTCGTTCCGAACGCCGCCCGAGGTGGGGCGGCGTCCTTTTTCCGTGTTCGACGCACGGCAACGAACGTGGCGCGCCGCGGGCAGACAGGGAATACGCGCGACGTCGTCGACGATTTCGATACACCCTCGAGCGCCGACGCCGTCGGCGCCATCACGCTTCATCGTTCATACGCGCAGCCTTCGTGCGCGGTCAATTATCAAGGACTCCATCATGAAGACTCGTATTCAAGCCATTCCCGCCGTGATCGCACTCGTCTGCGCCACCGGCATGACGGGCGCGGTCGCCGCCGAAGCCGGCGCGGCCCCGCTGCCGAAAGGCATCGTCGCGGTCGTGAACAACGCGCCGATCGTACAGAGCGACGTGGACACCATCGTGAAGGCGTCGGGCCAGCCCGATACGCCTGCGTTGCGCGATGCGGTGAAGCGCGACCTGATCGTGCGGCAACTGATCGAGCAGGCGGCCGACAAGGCGAACTACGGCAGCCGGCCCGAAGTCCAGGGCATCGTGTCGCGCGCGCGTGCGAGCGCGGCCGCCGATCTGTATCTGCGCGATGCGTTGGGCGCGCAGCGCGTGACCGATGCGCAGGTGAAGGCGCGCTACGACTACATCGTCGCGAATGCCGCGCAGTTCGAATACCGCGCGCAAGTGGTGGCCGTGGCCGATGCCGCGAAGGCGAATGCGGTGGCCGCCGAGCTGAAGCAGGGTGCGGCCTTCGATGCGGTCGCGAAGAAGTACAACACGACCGCGAACGCTGGCGTGGCCGAGTGGAGCGAACTGAAGACGCCGCTTGCCGAAGGCCACACGGCCGGGCTGCCGATGCCGCTCGCGCAGGCCATGACGTCGCTGAAGCCGGGCGCGGTGTCGGGCCCGGTGCAGATCGGCAATGCGTATGCGTTCGTGAAGCTCGCCGACAAGCGCCCGGTGGTCGTGCCGAGCTTCGACAAGGCCAAGCCGGTGCTGCGACAGCAACTGGAGCAGCAGGCGCGACAAAACGCGATGGCCGCGCTGGTCGACAAGCTGGCCGCGCAGGCGACGATCGAGCAGTAACAGGCGCCGAAGAAAACGAGGCTCGGCCGGCTGTGAGCCCGCCGAGCCTTTTTTGTTCCGTGCGTCGTTTCGCCGGCAATCGGCCGCCTTTTTCCCGTCACCGGAACCGCGCCGTGCGCCAATCGCAACGACGTCATCCCACTGCGGTCTCCGCTTCGACGTGAATCATGAAGGCCACGGGCCCGGCGACGCGCGTCCCGTCGAGTGCGAGTTCGACGATCGCGGGCGTCGGCCCGCTGCAATCGATCGACGCCATTTCCATCCGGTCGAACCACGCGCAGTGCGCGACTTCCGCGGACGGACGCGCTCGCGCGTGCGCATCGAGATCCGCCAGGAACACGTGATGCAGCTTGTGCTTGCCGGCCGCGCGAAACAGGTAGCGCAGGTTCCGGCAGACGAGCCCGGTTTCTTCCGCGAGTTCGCGGCGAGCGGCGTCGCTCAGCGATTCGCCCGGTTTGGGTAGGCCGCCGGGTAGTGTCCAGCGGGCGTGCGGTCGGGCGACCAGCAGAATCCGGTCGCCGCGCCGGCACAGGACGGTGGCGCGTTGTTTCATGATGGTGTCGTCCGATGGCATGCGGCGAATGCCGCGGTTGGGAAAAAACGTCGCTTCGGGGAAGCGCCGTCAAGACGTTCGTGTCGAGACGTTTCCGATGCGAGGGCGTCGCGGGCGTCATGCCGGTTGCGGCGGACAGCCTTGCGCCGTGACGCGTTCCACTTTATGGACACGCTGTCGGCCACTCAATCGGCCCAGTCTTAAAAGCGTCGACAGATGACGCTTGGCGGGCCGCCGGCCGGGAAGCAGGCCACATAGACTCCGGTACGCCGTGTAGGCCTCGTCCGATTCCTTCGCCCCGCCGCCGGACAATAAGACCCGTCCGATAGAGATTCGCGTCCGACTCGCCTGTAATACGCAGCATCCGCCGATATCAAGCGGCATGAACTGGCGATGGAGGACAATCGATGAGTGATGCAGATAATGTGGTCAAGGGCGCGGTGGTCGGCACGATCGCGAGCGCGGCGACCGTCGCGCTCGTGCACTTCGTGATCGAGGCCGGCACGCGCTGGAGCGCCGGCGGCCTGGCGGTGACGCTGATCTCGGCGGTGCTGATGGCGTTCGTGCTGCTCGTGCCGCCAGCGTTCGCCGCATGGCGCAACCGGATGAACGCAATCGATCCGTTCTTCGAGCCCGAGGCGTTGAAGCCGATCCTGCAAGGCCGTGCGGTGGGTATCGTGCTCGGCATCGTATTCGGCATTTCGGTCGTGACGGGCTGGCAATGATGGCGACGAACGCGCCCACCCTGCTTGCGGCGGACCCGGCCGTGCGCCCGACCGTCAAGGTCATTTCGCTGCGCCGCAGCCACGCGCGCCGGCACGCGTTCCGCGCGAACAACCCGCATCTGGATTTCGAATTCGTCGACGCGATCGACGGACACGCACTCTCGGACGCCGCAATCACCGCATCCGGCCTGTTCGCGCCCGGGTTGCCGTACACGCGCGGTGCGTTCGGCATCGCGATGACCACGCATCGGCTGTGGAGCGACATCGCGTCGGGCCGCGAGCGGGTAACGATCGCGGAGGACGATGCGATCTTCCGGCCCGATTTCCACGACGCCACGCTGCAATTCCTGCGTGACGATCGCGGCCGGCACGATTTCATCGCATGGGGCTACAACTTCGATTCGATCTTGCGCGGTTCGATCTTCAACAGCCGCGCGCCGGTGACGATGCGCTTCGACGAAGCGGCGCTCGACGGCGCGATCGGCGATTTCCGGAACGACCGCGGCCCGGTGCTGGTGATGAACCTGCTCGAGTTCTACGGGATCTGTGCGTACACGATCTCGCCGGCCGGCGCGCGCTTCCTGCTCGATCGCTGCTTTCCGCTGCGGCCGGAGACGCTCTACTCGTACGGGCTGGGCCGGACGCTCGACAATTACGGCATCGACATCGTGATGAACAAGTTCTACGGCGCGATGCATAGCGCGGCCACCTTTCCGCCGCTCGCCGTGACGATGAATGCACGCGAGACGTCGACGATTCAGGCCTGACCCGATCGGACGCGACAACCGGCGACGTTGAATCGAAAGGGGCGCTTGCCTCGTACGTGCACCGGCACGCTTCGGCTGCCGCCCCGTTCGTCGTTGCGCGACGCGCGGTCAGACCGTCGCCGTGATACCGGCCGGGCCCGATTCCCCCGCGGCCCGCACCACGATTTCCACATGCTGGCCAAATGCCGCCAGCGTCAGCATCAGTTGATCCAGCGAAACGTTCCTGAGCCGCTCGCGCTGCTCGGGCGTGACCACCGGCCGGGCCATTTCCGCGAGCGCCGCGGCATCTTCGTCACTCAGGCCGCGCGACGCAATCAGCGCGTTGAGCTTCAGCGCAAGGACGGACTTGGCCTCCAGCTCCCCGACGTCGTAGAAATCGAAATCGGCCGGCACGGCGCCGGTGTAGTCATCCTGATCGTCGTAATTCATCGTGCTTCTCCCGTGATCGCCGAACACTGCGCGGCATCGAGCGGCGCCCTATCGGCGAGCCTGACATGCGGAACGACGCGGCGAGATTGAATGGATGTTTGCGTGTTGACGAAGCAGTCCCGGAAACGAATGGGTGCGCTATGATTCGCGTCAGCCATGGTCAACTCCTCTGTTGAGTTGGTGGTGGTCAGCGGCCTGCAGGTGTTTTACCCACCCGCAGGCCGCGCTCGTTGACGCGGCGGATGTCGATCGTTACTTCATCCAGGCGAAAACGTGCAACTACTTTAGCCAAGATTGAACGGCCGCGGGCAACGGGTGCGCGCGGTTTCAGCCGCGTTGACCATCAGGTCAGTGCCTCGCGTCCTTGCTGCTCAACGATTTCGCGGCGGCTGCGTCGGCTGGCCGATTCGTCGTTTCTTCACCGATGTGTTGAAAAGCGTGTCGATCGGCCGCGTCGAGGCACCCTGACGAACCGTTTTCACCGACGGGAAGAAATCCCAGCACGAATCGGTTCAGTCCTATTGGATGCAGGGTCCAATGACGTTAAGCTGGGTTTGCGCGGTGCCGTGGCATGGATTCGACGGCGGTCGCTGGGCCCGGCCGTTGCGCGAAGCTACGTTGGTTGTAGCACTACTCCTCACGCTGCCTTATGCGAGCGTCGAATCCCCGCCGGCGGTTGCCGCGCACTTCTTCCGCTCATCGTTCAGATGACGCGAAGCAAGCCGTCCTCCCGCTTCGCGCCTCCTTCATGCTCCATGCTTCACTCCGGCCGCAAGCGGATCGCCACGCTGCTGCGCGTGGTCGCCGGCGCGCCGCGCGAGCGCGGCTTGCGCGCAGCCGCGGTATTGCTCGAACTCCCGCGCGAACGCCACCGCGTCGCCGGCCAGCGCCAGCGCTTCCAGCGACGCGCAGAGGCCCGACACATCGCGCTCGCCGATCATCGCGAACGCGCCGCGCATACTGTGAATCTCCGCACGGGCGGCCTTCAGGTCGCCGTATTCCAGTGCACGCACGATCGCGGCATTGGCCCGGTTGGTCGCATCGACCAGCGCCGCGCACAGGTCGCGCGGCAGCGGCCCGCGCGTGCTCGCGGGCGCCGCCGCGATCGCGCGGCCCGGCCGCCACGGGCCCGTGTATTTCGCGATCGCCTGTTCGAGCGAGCGCAGCGACGTCGGCTTCGTGACGATCTCGTCGATGCCGGCTTCCTTCGACAGCCGCAACTCGTCCGGCTCCGCATGCGCGGTCACGGCCAGGATCGGCAGCGCGCGGCCGCGTTCGCGCAGCATCCGGGCGAGCGCATAGCCGTCGAGGCCCGGCATGTTGAGGTCGGTCATCACGATCGCGTAGTCGTGCCGTTCGACGAGATCGAGCGCCTGCGCCACGCCGGACGCGACGTCGGCGCGATAGCCGAGCACGTCGAGCTGATCGTGCACGAGCGAGCGGTTGACGGGGTTGTCGTCGACGAACAGCACGCGCAGGTCCGGCGTGTCGCCGCCGGCCGGCGCCGGCTGCATCCCGTGCTGATGGTCGAGCGGCAGCGGCAGCGACACGACGAAGGTCGAGCCGACGTTCGGCACGCTGTCCACGGCGATGCGCCCGCCCATCGATTCCGCGAGCTTGTTGCTCAGCGGCAGGCCGATGCCCGTGCCGCCGAAGCGGCGCGCGATCGATTCGTCGGCCTGCGCGAACGGCTCGAACACGCGTTCGAGCTGCGCGGGCGTCATGCCGATGCCGGAATCGCTGACGCGGATCATCACCGGCGTGCCGTCGGCCACCGGCGCCGTCACGGACAGCGCGACGGCGCCGCGATCGGTGAACTTGATCGCGTTGCTGACGAGATTGACGACGATCTGCCGCACCCGCAGCGGATCGCCGACATACGGCCGCGCCGCCTGCGCATCGACGTCCACGCGCAGCGCGACGCCCTTTGCACGCGCGACCGGCTCGAACAGCTCGGCGATGTCGCGCGCCAGCTCGTCGATGCGGAAGCTGGTCGCCTCGAGCGTCATCCGGTCGGCTTCGATCTTCGTCATGTCGAGCACGTTGTTCAGCATGTCGAGCAGCATCCGCGCGGCCGACGTGACCGCGTGCAGCCGCGACTTCTCGCGATTGCGGTCGGGCGCCTTGTCGAGCAGTTCGAGGTTGCCAAGCATCGCGTTCAGCGGCGTGCGGATCTCGTGGCTGATCGTTGCCAGGAACGTCGATTTCGCGCGGTTCGCGCTGTCGAGCGCGCGCTCGGTGTCGGCGCGCGTCGTGATGTCGGAGAAGCCGCACAGCAGCGTGTCCTTGCCGCGGTAGCGCACGCGCACGAAGTTGACGAGCAGGTCACGCGCGCGGCCGTCGTCGAGCGTCACCGGGAATTCCACGTCGAGCTGCACCGGTGCGCTGCCCGTGCCGTGCCGGTAGCGCGCGAGCAGGCGCTCGTGCAGCGGCGGCTCGCCGGCCGCGCTTTCGTACAGCTCGTGCATCCGGTTGCGCAGCAGCACCGCGTCGGTGTCGAGCGACACGAGCACGATGCCGAACGGCGACGTCGCGATGATCGCGCGGCTCATTTCATCGGTCTCGAACACGCGGCGCGAGCGGCGGAACACTGGCGCGAACACCTTCAGGTCGAATGCGATCACGAGCGCCCACAGCACGGCCAGGATCAGCGCGGCCACGCCGGTTTCGCGCACGATCGTCGGCCAGATCGCGATCGCGATCGTGCGCCACGAGTACGCATAGACGATCGCGAAGCCCGTGTCGGCGATCCGGTCGCTGATCGTGAACACGCCGTGCAGATAGCTTTCGTCGAAGCAGTCGAGGCCGCGCCGCCAGCCGTTCTCGGCGAGCGCGTGACGCATCAGCGCGGCGCCGTCGATCGACGCGCGCGTGCGGTCCTCGTCCAGCAGCACGCGGCCGGCCTGGTCGACCAGCATTACCACCGCGTCTTCCGGCGCCTGCTTGAGCCGGTCGTCGAGCACGTTCACGTCGAGATCGCTGACGAAGGTCATGAAATGCCGCGGGCCGTCGAACGCCGGCTCGACGAGGCGGAACACCTTCTTGCCCGTGAGCGGGTCGATCGCGGGCGGCTCCCACGCGATGCGCCGCGTCGCGCGCCAGTAGCGCGCGACGGCCGGGTTCGACCAGTCGGCGACGTTGAACGCGAGCCGGTCGATCAGCGCGCGCGTGTCGGCCACGCCGATGCGCTCGAGCACGTCGCGATAGGGCATCGACGGCGGCGGCGTGATCGCGAGCACGTTGCGGTCGGGGCTGTACGCGTAGCCCGACAGCGGCATCCCTGATTGCCGTTCGGCGGCCGCCACCGAGATCGTGAGCCGCTCCATCAGTTGAACGTATTCGTCGGTTTCGTTGCCGGCCAGCGCGTCGGGCGTCACGGCGACGAAGATTTCGCTCACGTTGCGCAACGGCGACAGCACGACGTGGCCGTCGCGCGCGAGCGCCTCGGCCGCGCTGTGCGAATGGCGCGGATGGCTGTTCCACAACAGCTCCGCATTGATCACCGAGCGCCGCACCGACGCCTGTTTCGCGTCGATCTCGAGTTCGACGAGCGCCTTGTGCGTGGCGAACAGCTCGCGCCGCTTCGCGATGTAGTCGCGCACCGAGCCGTCGAGCAGCACGCTCGTCGCGAACAGGATCACGAGCGACAGCACCGCGGCCCCGCCGTACAGCGTAAAGCGCTGGTAGCGGTGCAGCAGGCTCAGGTCGCGCGCTTCGCCGTCGATCGACGCGAACGGCGCGTTGGCGTCCGCCGGGGACGCGAACAGGTGTCGGATGGGCATGGGACGAATACCGTGAAATCAATGCGCGAATCGGGGCCGCACGCGAGACGAACGGCGAGAGCCGTCGGCGGACCGCGCGCGTAGCGATATCCGTAAGCCGTGTGGAATGGCGGGCGATTGCACTGCCGGCTCGGGGAACGAGCCAATTATCGTGATGGCAGGGCCGCCGGTATGTAGGGCAGTCCGAAGCAATTCGGCAACGGCGGTAGGACTGGTCCTAATTGTCGAGGCGAGCCTGCGCGCTGCGTTTATACGGTGCGAGCGGCGCGCATGTCAAACGATCGCGCGTTTCGCGGGCGTGCCGTGTCGCGTTTTCCTCGCGGAAGTGTCAGGCATCGTCATATTCGGACCAGTCTGAGTAAATAAGTTTTGTCGCGTCTGGCTGTCTGATTATCGAAAGGCGTTGCGAAAAATATATTGGCTCACGTAGCTCGAATCTCGTCTCACACTTTCGTATAGAGGCAATCAACGTGAACAAGACATACCGCACCGTCTGGAATCCGACGACGGGTACATGGGTCGCGGCGGCCGAAACGGCGCGCTCGCAAAAGAAATCGAACTCGACGATGCGTTCGTCGGTAACGGCTGCGGTCGCGGTCATGGCGGGCGTGGGCGGAAGCGCGATCGCGATCGATGCCGGAGCGCAGACGGCGAACGGGAATGGCGCGCTGAACCTGTGCGGGGGAGCGAACGGGGGGGTTGGCCATACGTTCGGCTACTCCGGCGCAACGACGAACGCAAACTGTTCGGTGATTGGTACCAACAATCCGGTCTACCGGGGGCATGCGCCTTCCTTTGTGCTGGGAAATGGTGGTGATCTGAATGGTGCGGCCGGGGTCGGCTCGACGGCGAGCACCGCATCGGTGGCCGGCAGCCGGGACGGTCATGTGATGATTTACGGTGCCAACGGCGTTCACATCACCGGCACGACGGATTTCGCCAACGCCGTCAGCATGACGAATAACCGCATCCAGAACCTGGCTGCCGGTACGGCGGGCACGGATGCGGTCAACTTGAATCAGCTGAATGCCGCGATCGCGGCGACGGATGACAAGTTTGTGGCCATCAGTACCGGAACGTATGCGGCCGACGTGGCCGCCAGCGCTGCCAGCAGTGCAACCGCCATCGGCGCGAACGCAAGCGCTGCCGGCACGTCGGCAGTGGCACTCGGCGGCAATACTACGGCTAGCGCGACGAATGCCGTGGCGCTCGGGACGCTCGCGCGTGCAACCAGTGCCGAAACGACCGCGGTTGGCGTAGGCGCGGCGGCCACCGGGCAGAACGCGTCGGTGCTGGGGCGCGGCGCGTTGGCGAGCGGCGGAAATTCGGTCGCCCTCGGTGCGTTCTCCGTTGCCGATCGGGCAAATTCCGTGTCCGTCGGCACGGCCGCGAGCCAGCGCCAGATCACGAACGTCGCGGCCGGCACGGTGGGTACGGACGCGGTCAACGTGAATCAGCTGAACGCCGCGATTGCCGCGAGCGATCCGTATTTCATGGTCAACAGCACCAGCGCCAATCACGCAAATGCGACGGGCGCCAATGCGGTTGCCATCGGACAAAACGTGACGTCCAGCGGCTCCAGTTCCGTGGCGCTCGGATCCGCAACGGCAGCCGGCGGCTTTCACTCGGTCGCGATCGGCGCGTCGGCGAGTACGGTCGGCGACAGCAACGTGGCGCTCGGCGATGGCGCCGCGGTCGCGCAGAGCAACCGTTTCGTTCCGACGAGCGGCGTAGCCATCGGTACCAACGCTCGAGTCATCGACGGCGACATTACCGGCGCGACCGGCTCGATCGCGATCGGCAATAGCGCGACGGCCGGTGGAACGGGCACGATCGCAATCGGTACCAATGCGCGACACACCGGATCGGGTGCGACGGTTCTGGGCTCCAACGCCAGCGCGATGGGCGGGGGTGCAGGCGTCGCAGTGGGCTCGGGCAGTTCTGCCGCGGGCAGCTCGTCGGTCGCGACGGGCCCGAACGCCACGGCCACCGGCACGGGCTCGGTTGCAATCGGCAGTTCTGCCGCAACCGCGGGCAACAACAGCGTGGCGCTCGGCAATACCGCTGCCGGCAGCGCGATCAATACCACCGCGATCGGCAGCAACGCCAAGGCGACCGGCACCAACGCGACCGTGCTCGGCCAGAGCGCGTCCGCGAGCGGCCTGTCGGCGGTCGGCATCGGTTTCCGTGCGAATGCGCAGGCAGACAACTCGGTCGCGCTCGGCATGGATTCCGTCGCGAACCGGAACAACACCGTTTCCGTCGGTTCGGCCACGCAGCAGCGCCAGATCACGAACCTCGCGGCCGGCACGGCCGGGACCGACGCGGTGAACGTCGCCCAACTGAACGCCGCGATCGCGAACGTCGGCGGCAGCAATCCGTACGTCAAGGTGAATGGCGCCGGTGACGGCAGCGATGACGCCAGCGCCACCGGCGTCGGCTCGGTGGCCATCGGCTCGAACGCGAAGACGCTGGTCGACGGCGGCGTCGCGGTCGGCCGCAGCGCCACGGCTGGCATGGCCAACAGTGTCGCGATCGGTAATGACGCGGTCGCTTCGCAGGATGGCGTGGCGATCGGTCGGGATGCCCGTGCGCAAAACGCGAACGCGATTTCGATCGGTGCGGGTTCGGCGGCCGGCCAGAACGGCACGTCGCTCGGCAATAACGCGCTTGCCGGTTCGAATGCGCTTGCGTTGGGCACCAATGCATCGGCCACCGGCAACAATTCCGTCGCCCTGGGTAACGGATCGGTCGCGCTGGCGGACAACACGGTATCGGTCGGTAGCGCCGGCAACGAACGCAAGATCGTGAACGTGGCGGACGGTACGCTGTCGGCGACGAGCAAGGACGCGGTAAACGGCGCGCAACTGTTCGCGACGAACACGCGCGTCGGTTCGCTGGAAGATTCGCTCGCGAGGGGTGGCGTGATCGACCCGGTGACGGGTGAATCGCTGGCGGTGGTGTACGACGGCACCGCGAAGGACAAGGTCACGCTGGGCGGCGGCACGGCCGGCACGACGCTGTCGAACGTGAAGGCCGGCGTGGCGGACAAGGACGCAGTGAACGTGAGCCAGTTGAAGGGCTCGGGCCTGGTCGGCGACGACGGCAGCGCGATCGCCGCGGTCACGTACAACCGCAACGCGGACGGCACGCCGAACTACGACGCGGTGACGCTGGGCGGCGGCAAGTCGACCGGCCCGGTGACGCTGTCGAACGTGGCGGACGGTGTGAACCGCAATGACGCGGTGAACCTCGGTCAGTTGCAGGATTCCGGCCTCGTTGCGCCGGTCGATCCGACGAACCCGGGTGCGGGTGTGACGTCGCTCGCGGTGACGTATGGCAAGAACGCGGATGGCTCGGCGAACTTCGACGAAGTGAAGTTGAAGGGCACGAACGGCACGACGCTGGCCAACGTGAAGGCCGGCGTTGCCGACACGGACGCAGTGAACGTGAGCCAGTTGAAGGGCTCGGGCCTGGTCGGCGACGACGGCAAGGCGATCGCCGCGGTCACGTACAACCGTAACGCGGACGGCACGCCGAACTACAACGCGGTGACGTTGGGCGGCGGCAAGTCGGCCGGCCCGGTGACGCTGTCGAACGTGGCCACGGGTGTCGCGGCGACCGACGCGGTCAACGTGCAGCAGTTGCAGCAGACCGTGGCCAACGGCAACCCGTATATCGGCGGGCGCGGCACGGGTGTCGCCGCGCAGGCGACGGGCCTCAATGCCATCGCGCTGGGCCTCGGCTCGGTCGCGGACGAGATCCGCACGGTTTCCGTGGGTAACAGCGCAACGGGCCTGCAACGTCGCATTACGAACGTGCAGAACGGCGAGGCCGACAGCGATGCGGCGACCGTCGGTCAGGTCAACGATCTGATGGGTATTGCGTCGACGAACGCGCAGGCGGCTATCGACAACGTCAGCACGACGACCACGCAAGCCATTCAGGACGTGAACAGCCGACTGGATGCGATCGGCACGCTCGCGGGCACCGATCCGTATGTTCAGGTCGACGGTCTCGGCGACGGCAGCGACAACGCATCCGTTCGTGCGGGCACGTATGGCGTGGCGATTGGCGCGGAAGCCAGCGCCACCGGCGATACGGCGATCGCGATCGGCGCACAGTCGCGTTCGACGGGCTCCGGTTCGGTCGCGCTCGGCGCGGGTGCCTCGGCAACGGGTACGGGCGCTGTCGCGTTCGGAAGCGGCGTGGCGACCGGCACGAGCGCGCTCGCGCTGGGCAATGGCACGAACGCGTCGGGCAACAACGCGGTCGCCGCGGGCTTCAACGCGCGAGCCGCGGGCGTCAACGCCCTCGCGCTCGGCAATACGGCGCGCGCCAACGCGGCCGACTCCCTGGCATTCGGCACGGGTGCGCAGGTCGATCCGCTCGCCACGAACTCAATTGCGATCGGCCGTCAGTCCAGCGTTACCGGAACGGCATTGAACTCGGTCGCGCTGGGCGCGAGCTCGGTGGCGGATCGGCTGAACTCGGTCTCGGTGGGTTCGACCGGGCAGCAGCGTCAGATCATTTATGTCGCGCGCGGTACGGCCAACACCGATGCGGTGAACGTGAGCCAGTTGAAGGACGCCGTGGCGGCCTTCGGCGGCAATGCATCGGTGGGCGCGGACGGCTCCATCGTGAACCCGACGTACACCATCGGCGGCACCACCTATCGCAACGTGGGCGATGCGCTCGACGCGCTGGCCAATCTGGGCGGCGGGGGCGGCGGAACCGATCCGCTGGCCGTCACCTATGGCAGGAACAGCGACGGCACGCCGAACTTCGAAGTGGTCACGCTCAAGGGCACGGACGGCACGACGCTGTCGAACGTGAAGGCCGGCGTTGCGGACAAGGACGCGGTGAACGTGAGCCAGTTGAAGGACTCGGGCCTGATCGGTGGTGACGGCAAGGCGATCGCGGCGGTCACGTATGACCGTAACGCGGACGGCTCGCCGAACCTCGGTTCCGTCACGCTGGGCGGCGGCGCGAATGGCACGACGCTGTCGAACGTGAAGGCCGGCGTTGCAGATAAGGACGCGGTGAACGTGAGCCAGTTGAAGGGCTCGGGGCTGATCGGCGACGACGGCAAGTCGATCGCCGCGGTCACGTACGACCGTAACGCTGACGGCACGCCGAACCTCGGTTCGGTCACGCTGGGTGGCGGCACGGCCGGCACGACGCTGTCGAACGTGAAGGCCGGTGTTGCGGACAAGGACGCAGTGAACGTGAGCCAACTGAAGGGCTCTGGCCTGATCGGCGACGACGGCAAGGCAATTGCCGCGGTCACGTATGACCGTAACGCGGACGGTACGCCGAACTATCGTTCGGTGACGCTGGGTGACGGCACGAACCCGACGCAACTGAAGCATGTGGCGAACGCAACCGAAGACAGCGACGCGCTGAACCTCGGTCAGTTGAAGGACTCGGGCCTGGTGGGCGACGACGGCAGCGGTAACCTGACGTCGCTGGCGGTGACGTACGACAGCGCGACGAAGGACAAGGTCACGCTGGGCGGCGGCACGGACGGCACGACGCTGACCAACGTGAAGGCCGGCGTTGCAGATAAGGACGCGGTAAACGTGAGCCAGTTGAAGGGCTCGGGCCTGATCGGCGACGACGGCAAGGCGATCGCCGCGGTCACGTACGACCGCAACACGGACGGTACGCCGAACTACCGTTCGGTGACGCTGGGCGACGGCACGAACGCGACGCAGCTGAAGCACGTGGCGAACGCAACCGAAGACAGCGACGCGCTGAACCTCGGTCAGCTGAAGGACTCGGGCCTGGTGGGCGACGACGGCAGCGGTAACCTGACGTCGCTGGCGGTGACGTACGACAGCGCGACGAAGGACAAGGTCACGCTGGGCGGCGGCACGGACGGCACGACGCTGGCCAACGTGAAGGCCGGCGTCGCGGACAAGGACGCGGTGAACGTGAGCCAGCTGAAGGGCTCGGGCCTGATCGGCGACGACGGCAAGGCGATCGCCGCGGTCACGTACGACCGCAACACGGACGGTACGCCGAACTACCGTTCGGTGACGCTGGGCGACGGCACGAACCCGACGCAGCTGAAGCACGTGGCGAACGCAACCGAAGACAGCGACGCGCTGAACCTCGGTCAGCTGAAGGACTCGGGCCTGGTGGGCGACGACGGCAGCGGTAACCTGACGTCGCTGGCAGTGACGTACGACAGCGCGACGAAGGACAAGGTCACGCTGGGCGGCGGCACGGACGGCACGACGCTTGCCAACGTGAAGGCAGGCGTTGCGGACAAGGACGCGGTGAACGTGAGCCAGTTGAAGGGCTCGGGCCTGATTGGCGACGACGGCAAGTCGATCGCGGCGGTCACGTACGACCGCAACACGGACGGTACGCCGAACTACCGTTCGGTCACGCTGGGCGATGGCACGAACCCGACGCAACTGAAGCACGTGGCGAACGCAACCGAAGACAGCGACGCACTGAATCTCGGTCAGTTGAAAGACTCGGGCCTGGTGGGCGACGACGGCAGTGGGAACCTGACGTCGCTGGCAGTGACGTACGACAGCGCGACGAAGGACAAGGTCACGCTGGGCGGCGGCACGGACGGCACGACGCTGGCCAATGTGAAGGCAGGCGTTGCGGACAAGGACGCAGTGAACGTGAGCCAGTTGAAGGGCTCGGGCCTGATCGGCGACGACGGCAAGTCGATCGCCGCGGTCACGTACGACCGTAACGCGGACGGCTCGCCGAACTACCGTTCGGTGACGCTGGGCGACGGCACGAACGCGACGCAACTGAAGCATGTGGCGAACGGTACGGATCGTCAGGACGCTGTGAACCTCGGTCAGTTGCAGGATTCGGGCCTCGTTGCGCCGGTCGATCCGACGAACCCGGGTGCGGGCGTGACATCGCTGGCGGTGACGTATAGCCAGAACGCGGACAATTCGGCGAACTACGACGAAGTGAAGCTGAAGGGCACGAACGGCACGACGTTGACGAACGTGAAGGCCGGTGTGGCCGACGCGGACGCAGTGAACGTGAGCCAGCTGAAGGGCTCGGGCTTGATCGGCGACGACGGCAAGGCGATCGCCGCGGTCACGTACGACCGTAACGCGGACGGCTCGCCGAACTACCGTTCGGTCACGCTGGGCGACGGTACGAACCCGACGCAGTTGAAGCATGTTGCGAACGCAACCGAAGACAGCGACGCGCTGAACCTCGGTCAGCTGAAGGACTCGGGCCTGGTGGGCGACGACGGCAGCGGCAACCTGACGTCGCTGGCAGTGACGTACGACGGCGCGACGAAGGACAAGGTCACGCTGGGCGGCGGCACGGCCGGCACGACGCTGACGAACGTGAAGGCCGGTGTTGCCGACGCGGACGCAGTGAACGTGAGCCAGTTGAAGGGCTCGGGCTTGATCGGCGACGACGGCAAGGCGATCGCCGCGGTCACTTACAACCGCAACGCCGACGGCTCGCCGAACTACGACGCGGTGACGCTCGGCGGCGGCAAGTCGGCCGGCCCGGTGACGCTGTCGAACGTGGCGGACGGTGTGAACCGCAATGACGCTGTGAACCTCGGTCAGTTGCAGGACTCGGGCCTCGTTGCGCCGGTCGATCCGACGAACCCGGGTGCGGGCGTGACGTCGCTCGCGGTGACGTACGGCAAGAACACGGACGGCTCGGCGAACTTCGACGAAGTGAAGCTGAAGGGCACGAACGGCACGACGCTGGCGAACGTGAAGGCCGGTGTTGCCGACGCGGATGCGGTGAACGTGAGCCAGTTGAAGGGCGCTGGCCTGATCGGCGACGACGGCAAGGCGATCGCCGCGGTCACGTACGACCGCAACACGGACGGCACGCCGAACTACAACGCGGTGACGCTGGGCGGCGGCAAGTCGGCCGGCCCGGTGCAGTTGAAGAACGTCGCGGCCGGCACGGACGGCACCGACGCGGTGAACGTGGCGCAGTTGAAGGACGCTGGCCTCGTCGCGCCGGTCGATCCGACGAACCCGGGTGCGGGTTTGGCATCGCTCGCGGTGACGTACGGCACGAACGCGGACGGTTCGGCGAACTTCGACGAAGTGAAGCTGAGGGGCGCGAACGGCACGACGCTGACGAACGTGCAGGCCGGCGCGGTGAACGCGGCGAGCACGGACGCGGTGAACGGCTCGCAGTTGTACGGCGTGTCGAAGAGCGTCGCGGATTCGCTGGGCGGCGGCTCGGCCGTCGACGCCAACGGCAACGTGACGGCGCCGACGTATTCGCTGACCGATCCGGCCAACGCCGCGACGAAGGTCGACTACCGCAACGTCGGCGACGCGCTCGACAACCTGGATGGCCGTGTTGCGACCAACACGCAGAACATCACGGTCATCAACAACCAGCTTGCCGATTCGGGCCTGGTGGATCCGGTGACGGGTCAATCGATCGCCGCGGTGACGTACGACCGCAACGCGAACGGCACGCCGAACTACAACGCGGTGACGCTGGGCGGCGGCAAGTCGGCCGGCCCGGTGCAGTTGAAGAACGTCGCGGCCGGCACGGACGATACCGACGCGGTGAACGTCGCGCAGCTGAAGGACGCTGGCCTCGTCGCACCGGTCGATCCGACGAATCCGGGTGCGGGCGTGACGTCGCTGGCGGTGACGTACAGCCAGAACGCGGACGAATCGGCGAACTTCGACGAAGTGAAGCTGAAGGGCACGAACGGCACGACGCTGACGAACGTGGCCGCGGGTGCGGTGAACGCGACCAGCACGGACGCGATCAACGGCTCGCAGTTGCACGGCACCGCGCAGAGCGTGGCCGACACGCTGGGCGGCGGCACGACGGTCGATGCGGACGGCAAGCTCGCCAACGCGTCTTTCGAGGTCAAGGGCAACCGCTACTCGACGGTCGAGCAGGCGATCCAGGCCGCGGCGGCATACGGCGCGACCGATTCGCTCGCGGTGCGTTACGACCTGAATGCCGACGGCACGCCGAACTACGGCTCGGTGACCCTCGGCGGCACGGGTGCGGCGCCGGTGAAGCTGACGAACGTCGCGGACGGCACGAGCCAGTACGACGCGGTGAACTTCGGGCAGTTGAGCGCGCTGAACGACAAGATCGGCGATCTCGACGACCGCGTCGGCGGCCTCGAGCTGCGACCGGGCAACCCGGGTGACGGCAACGGCGGCGGTTCGGGCACCAACCCGTACTTCGGCGCGACCGACCAGACCGCGGGCGGCTCGTCGGCGGCGAACCCCGGCACCGGCACCGGCAACGTGGCGGCAGGTTCGGGCTCGTCGGTCGGCACCGGCGTGAACGACGGCACGGCCATCGGCTCCGGCTCGAAGGTGGCCGCCGGCGGCGGCACGGCGATAGGCGCGGGCTCGGCCGCGAACGGCGAGAACGCGACGTCGATCGGCCACGGCTCGAACGCGACCGGCAGCGGTTCGGTGGCGATCGGCTCGGGCGCCGTGGCGAACGAGGCGAACACCGTTTCGTTCGGCGACGGCACCGACACCGGCAACCGCCGCGTCGTGAACATCGCGGACGGTATCAACGCGAACGACGGCGCGACGAAGGGCCAGCTCGACCGTGCGGTCGGCGGTCTGTCGGGCCAGATCAACGATGTGTCGAGGAACGCGTACTCGGGTATCGCGGCAGCCACCGCGCTGACGATGATCCCGGGCGTGGATCCGGGCAAGACGCTGTCGTTCGGTGTCGGCGGCGCGACCTACAAGGGCTATCAGGCGGTGGCGTTCGGCGGCGAGGCTCGCATCACGCAGAACCTGAAGATGAAGGCCGGCGTGGGTCTGTCGAGCGGCGGCAACACGGTTGGCGTGGGCGCGTCGTACCAGTGGTAAGGCGCGGGGCGGGGCCGTGCGCCCCGCCCGTGCGGGGCCGTTCCGATTTTCAACCCTCTCAGACAAGTGCGGCCGCCCGCGGGCGGACGCCATTTCAAGACCATGACTTCAAAGCTTTTGCGCGTCGCGTCGATCGGCGCGTTCGCGATGGCGCTCGGTGCGTGTACGACGCAATCGGGGCTCACTTATGACATTCGCGCGGTATCCGTGCCGGGCAAGCCGGACAACATCTTCCGCGTGAGTTGCGACGGGCTGCTCGGCAGCGCGAATGCATGTGCGCGCGCGGCCGAAGAGTTCTGCCGCGGGCAGGGCTTCACGCCGCTCGAGATGATCGACCGCGTGTACAGCCGCGCGCCGATGAAGGATCCGCGCGAAATCACGTTCATCTGCGGCAAGCCGCAGCCGGTCGCGCAGCCCGCGCCCGCGCCGGCGCCGCAGCAGCCGGCGCCGCAACCGGTTCAGCAGCGCCAGGTGCTGCTGCAGGGCGACGCGAATTTCGCGACCGACAGCGCGGCGCTGACCGCGCAGGCCCGCAACGATCTCGATCGCTTCATCGTGGCCAATCGCGGCGTGGAATTCGCGCGCGTGTCGATCACGGGCTTCACCGATTCGACCGGCGGCGCCGCGCATAACCGCGCGCTGTCGGAAGCGCGGGCGCGCACCGTCGTCGAGTATCTGCGCGCGAACGGGCTGCAGGCCCGTTCGTTCGTCGCGGAAGGCCTCGGCGCGGCCGATCCGGTTGCATCCAACGCGACCGCAGCCGGTCGCGCGCAGAACCGCCGCGTCGAGATCCGCCTGGACGTGAAATGACGCATTGACGTATCGCGCGGCGCCGGTTCGCCGGCGCCGCAGGGCCTTCGTCGGTCACGAGCCGATGGAGGAGCGGGGTGCGATCGACCGCCGCACCCCGCTGTCCCGGCAGGCATGCCAAGCCGCCCGCTCTCACCGAGCCGGCGGCTTTTTTCATTGGCGGCGCGCCGCGCGGCGGGCTGCTCCCGTTCGGCCTTGGCGGCCGGCCCCGGTTTCATGCGAAACTAGCGCCCAATTACGATCCAGAAAGAACGGCGCGCACGCGCCGTCGCCGGCCATCGGGCAGCCGTTCGGCCGCCCGCGACAGCGGTGAACACTCGGACGACTATGGGAAGCTATCAGATACGTGTGGTACTGGCCGACGACCACCCGGCATTGCTCGTCGGCGTTCAGCATGGGCTTTCGTCGGTGCCGACGATCCGGCTCACCGGCACGGCCGGCAATTCGACCGAGCTGATCGCGCTGCTCGATGCGAACGTATGCGACGTGCTGGTATCCGACTACGCGATGCCCGACAACGTGCACGGCGACGGCATCGCGCTGTTCTCCTACCTGCAACGCAACTATCCGGCCGTCAAGCTGGTCGTGCTCACCATGCTCGACAACGCGGCGGTGGTCGGCGCGCTCGTGCGGCTCGGCATCGCGTGCATCGTCAGCAAGTCGGATGCGATCGATCACCTGATTCCAGCCGTGCATGCGGCCGCCACGGGCGGCACCTATTATTCGCCGTCGGTCGAGAAAGTCGTGCGCACGCTGTCCGCGCATTCGGGCGCGCGGATCGTCGACCAGGCGCCGAGCCTGAGCAGCCGCGAGATCGAGGTCGTGCGGCTGTATGCGTCGGGGATGACCGTCAACGAGATCGCGGACAAGCTCAGCCGCAGCAAGAAGACGATCAGCACCCAGAAGGCGCGCGCGATGCAGAAGCTCGGCGTGGAAAAGGATATCGACCTGTTGCGCTACGCGATGGAGAACGGGATCGTCGCCGCGTCGGGCGGCGAGGGCAAGGCGGCGGAGCAGGTGGGAGAGGAGAAAGGGCGCGCCGAGCCCGACTGACCGGAGCGCCTCGCGCATCGGCAGAACCCGGCGCGCGATCATCCGAGCCATGGGCGTGGCCGGCCGTGCGCCGGAATGGTGGTCGTACCGTCAGCGCGGATGGTCGTCGAGGGCCGGCAGCGTCGTCGCGTAACCGTAATCGGACACGAGCCCGCACGAAATCGCGTAGCGGACCAGATCGACGTCGCGCTCGATCCCGAGTTTCTGCATCGCCGAACTCTTCTGCGTGCTGATCGTTTTCTTGCTGCGGCTTAACTGATCGGCGATCGCGTTGACCGACAGGCCCGACGCGAACAGGCGAATCACTTCCAGCTCGCGCGCGGACAACGCCGGCGCCTTGCCGCCCGTGTTGCCGGCGGCGCGCAGGATCCGGTCCATCGAAGGCGACAGATAGCGGCCGTTCGTATAGGCCGCGTGAATCGCCATCGTCAGGTGGCTCGTCATATCGGATTTGCTGACCACGCATGCGATGCCGAGTTCGATCAGCGCGCGCAGCGCCACCGCATTCTCCATCATCGTCATCACGACGATGCGCAGATTCGGATGTCGCTTCAGGATCGCGGTGAACATCGCGAGGCCGTCGCCGAATTCGGCGCCCGGCATCGCGTAGTCGGAGACGAGCACGTCGCATGGTTGGCTCGCGAGCGCTTCCATCAGTTCCGTCGAGTTGCCGGCGGTCGCGACCACCGCGAGCGTATTCGTCGCGGACAGTTCGTAACGTGCGCCGATGACGACCGCCGGATGGTCGTCGGCGATCACGATGCGAATGGGGAAATTTCCTGGCATGTCGGTGTACCTGCATGTTGCGGCGCGCAGTGGGCGCCGCGCGGTGGAGATCGGTGCGTACGGCTGCGCGTGCGGCGTGCAAGCCGGCGGCACGCGAAGCCGTTGCGCCGACGGCCGGTGGCGGCTCGTGCGGAACCGTCACCGGCCGTCGGCCGAACGAGCGGGGGATCGCTCCCCCGCTTCGGGTCGAGGCTCCGCGCGACGCGGAGCCGTCCGGTCAGAACTCGTAGCCGACCTGCGCACGCACGCCTGCGTCGCCCGTCGACGTGACGGACACGGCGCCGTTCATCAGCCACTTGCCGTCGCGCGTCCGGTAGGTCGCGCCTGCCGCGATCGCCGAGCCGCTCTTGTAGTTCGCGGCGCCGGCCGCGACGACGGTCTTGCCCGGCTGCGACGGCGTCAGGTTCGGCATCGCCATCGCCGCCGCGACACCGGCGTACGCGTTCTTCGCGACGTCGTTGATCATCCGGTTCGTTTCGCCGAAACGCTGATCCAGCTGACGCACGTTCACGGCGTCGGTCGGTGCGGTGCCGTCCGCGACGTTGGTGATCTGGCGTTCGTGACCGGCCGAGCCGACCGATACGCTGTTGTCGCGATCCGCCACGGAGCCCGCGCCGATCGCCACCGAACCGTTGCCGGTTGCTTTCGAGCCCTGGCCGATGGCCGTGCTGTCCGAACCCGATGCGACCGAGCCTTGGCCGATGGCCGAGCTGTTCGAACCGCTGGCCGCCGAACCCTGGCCGAACGCCGAGCCGTTGTCGCCCGACGCCACCGCGCCCTGGCCGACCGCCGTGCTGTTCTCGCCCGACGCAACCGAGCCGTCGCCGACCACGAGTGAGCCGTCGCCGCCCGTGCCGCGGCCGACGTTGTCGTTGCCGCCACCACCGCCGCCGCCCGAACCGCCACCGGTTTCGAGGTCACCGACCCGGCCGTCGAGTCGTGCGTATTCCTGCGCGAACCGCTCCTGGAGGTCGTGCAGTTGGCCGCCGTTCACGGCTTCCATGCTGCCCGCCGCGATCAGGCCCGGCGCGACGTTGAGCAGCTTCGTGCCGCTCGAACCGCCGAAAGTCACGCTGCCGAGCGAGATGTCGTCATACGTGACGGCTGCGATCTCCTTGCCCGTGTAGTCGATGAGGCCGGTTGCCCTCAACTGCGCGATCGTCACCGCATCGTCGTCGTTCACGCCGTTCGCGACGCCCGACAGCTTGCGTGCGCCGGCCGTGCCGATGAAGCTCACCGCCGCGCCGTCGGTGTTCGCGCCGACCGTGATGTTCGCGCCAGGGCCCGCCTGCTGGACGAGGCCGACCGTGCCGTTGCCGATCTGGTCGGCCAGCGACGCGACCGCGCCTTCGTTGACGGTGACGCGACCATCGAGGTTCGTCACCGCGTCGCCGACCGAGTGAACCGTGGTCGTGCCGCCGCTGCCGTCACCGACCGTGAAGCTCGGCGCGGAGATCGAGCCGTCGGCGTTCACGGTGGAACCGCCGCCGATGGCCGATGCGACGCTGTCCGACACGCCGTGCAGTTGCGAGCCGTTCACCGCGTCCTTGCTCGCTGCCGTGACCGCGCCTGCGTCGACGCCGGTCAGCTTGCGCGCGCCGGCCGTGCCGGTGAAGTCGACGGCCGCGCCATCGGTGTTCGCGCCAACCGTGATGTTTGCGCCCGCGCCGGCTTGCTGGACGAGGCCGACCGTACCGCTACCGATCTGGCTGGCCAGGTCGGCGATGTCGCCCGTGTTGCGTGCGATGTTGCCTTCGTTGGTGGTGACGCGACCGTCGAGGTTCGTGATCGCACCGCCGACCGACGTGACCGTGGTCGTGCCGCCGCTGCCGTCGCCGAGTGTGAAGCTCGGTGCCGAGATCGAACCGTCGGCGTTCACGGTCGAGCCGCCGCCGATGGCCGATGCCACGCTGCTCGACACGCCGTGCAGTTGCGAGCCGTTCACTGCGTCCTTGCTGGTGGCCGTGACCGCGCCTGCTTCGACGCCGGTCAGCTTGCGGGCGCCTGCCGTGCCGGTGAAGTCGACGGCCGCGCCGTCGGTGCTCGCGCCGACCGTGATGTTCGCGCCCGGGCCGGCCTGCTGGACGAGGCCGACCGTGCCGTTCGAGAGACCGTCGAGCCGGGTGTTGATCGTCGTGATGTTGCCGTCGAGTGCGCCGAGCGCACCGCCGACCGTCGTTTGCGTGCCGCCGTTGGCGAGCGTGTACCTCGGGCCGGTCACGGCACCCGTCGTGGGGTTGATGGTGGCGCCGCCGCCGAGTGCGGTCACGACGGGCTGAAGCTGGCTCACGTTCACAGCGTCGGTCGCTTGCGTACCGGCTGCGACGTTCGTAATCTGGCGTTCAAGTCCCGACGAACCGACGGACACGGAATTGTCGCGATCGGCAAGGGACCAAGTCCCGAGCGCAACCGAATTGTTGCCGCTTGCCAACGCACCGCGCCCCAGCACGGAGGTGTTCGCTCCGGTAGCCGCGGCCCCTACGCCAACCGCGACCGCGTTGTTGCCGGTTGCGCGCGAGAGCGTACCGATGGCTACCGCATTCGCCGCACTGGCCGTCGTATTGCCGCCGAGCGCGACAGCCGATTGGCCCGTGGCGCTTGCGTTCGCGCCGACGGCGGTCGCACTGTCACCGGCGCTGGCGGCCACGTCGGCCGCATACGTGCCGGTGCGAATGTCGACATACTTGTCGGCCGCCGTGATCGCGGCGTTCATCTGCTCCACGTTGACCGCATCCGTACCCGCCGTGCCGGCCGCGACGTTCGTGATCTGACGCTGTTGCGTGGCCGAGCCGACGGAAACGGTGTTGTCGCGATCCGCGACGGAATCCATGCCGAGCGCGACCGAGCGGTCCCCCTGCGCATTGGCACGGAAACCGATGCCGACCGCCCCCAGGCCGCTTGCGGCACCGCTCTGGCCGAGCACGGTCGCGTTGTCGCCCGTTGCCCGGGCGTTTCCGCCGATCGCGGTGGTATTGATCGCGCTGCCGGAGGCCGTATTGCCGATCGCCACGCTGTTGTTGTTCGTGGTCGCGGCCTGGCTGCCGATTGCAACCGAACCCGTGCCGGTGGCCGTGGCGTTCGGGCCCGTTGCGACCGAGCCCGCACCCGCCGCAGCACTGCTGTTCCCGATGGCCACGCCTGAACCGCCGCCCATTGCGCTCGCGTTGGCGCCTACGACCGTCGCGCCGGAGCCGGAATGGCGCGTGCTTGTCCCGATCACGATCGAGCCGGTGCCGCCGGCCGATGCGCTATTGCCGATCGCGATCGAACCCGTGGCGCCGGTTACGCCGGCGTCGGATACATTGGCGCGAGTACCGATTGCAATGGCGTTCGTCGGCGGGGCGGTGAGCGTCGATACCGTTGCGCCGTCGCCCACGGCCAGGTTGCTGTTGCCCACGACGCGCGACGATGCGCCGAGCGCCATCGAATGAAGCCCGTCCGCCGAGGTGCCCGAACCGATTGCCACGGAACTGGATCCGCTGGATGTCACCGACTGGCCCATCGCAACGGCGTTGGCACCCGTAGCGGCCGCCACGGGTCCGGTGCTATTGACCTTGATGTAGTCGTCGGTGAGCGTCGCCGTCGTGCCGATCGCATCCGTGCCGATCGTGCGCGAAGCCGTGACCTTGCACACGCCGGCCGCATCGAGCGAACCGCCTTTCCCGTCCTCGGTCGTGCACGCATCGGCCGCGAACGCGCCGCCGATCGATGCGCTGCCCAGCGCGAGGACTGCCACGGCCTGGCGTGCCGCGCGCGCCGAGCCCTTCGAGCGCGAGCGCGCCGTTTCGGCCACGGCCGTCCACGTGCCCGTCGCCGTGTTCCAGATGTTGCGATACGTCTTGTTCATTGACCCACTCCTTTCAGTTCGTCAGGTTGATGAGTCCATGGTATGGATCGGCCTCGTCCGAATCTGTCGTCCAAAACCTATTCGAGATGCGATGTTTGTAGGGCGTGTCCTACACGCGTGAACGCACGAACGGGCCGCCGCGACGGGTGGTCGTGAAAGGAGCCGAGAGGGAAGGAAAGACAGCCGCCGGACGGCGGCCGATCAGGCTTGCGGCGCTTGCGCCGCGCGCCGCCGGAGCGTGTCGCGCGCGAGGCGCTCGGTGCGGTCGACCAGCGGGTCGAGCGCGGCCGGATCGCCGGCCTGCACGGCATCCTGCATGTCGCGCACCGCGTCGGCCACCGCATGCTCGTGGATCGTCGCGAACGCGCCGCGCAGCGAATGCAGCTCCGCCCGCAGCGCGGGCACGTCGCCGCGCGCGAGTGCATCGCGAATCGCCGCGAGCGAACGCTCGAGCGTGTCGCCGAACAGTTCGTGCACGTCCGGCGGCAACGGGCCTTCGGCCAGATCGACCAGCGCGTTTTGCGCGGGCCGGCTTGCGGCCGCACCCTTCGCGAAGCGCCGCACGGTGCGGTCGATCATGTCGAGCAGCACCGGTTTCACCAGCACCGCGACGATCCCGGCTTCCGCGCAGCGCGCATGCTCGGCCGCGCTCGCATGCGCGGTGACCGCGACCACCGGCAGGCCCGGATACTGCGCGCGCAGCACGCGGGCCAGCGTATAGCCGTCCATGCCCGGCATGTTCAGGTCGGTCATCACGAGGTCGTAGCGCGTATCGGTACAGCACCGCAGCGCGGCCGCGCCTTCCTCGGCCGCGTCCGCCGCATAGCCGAGCGTGACGAGCTGCCCCTGCAGCAACTTGCGGTTCACCGGATGATCGTCGACCACCAGCACGCGCGCGGCGACGGCCGGCAACGCGGCATCGTCGGCGCGCGCCGCGTCCTGCGCGGCGATCTGCTCGCTCGTCGCCGCCCGCAGCGGCAGCGTGACGACGAACGTGCTGCCGTGGCCGGCTTCGCTCTTCACGTCGATCGCGCCGTGCATCATCTGCGCGAGCTGCTTCGTCAGCGCGAGCCCGAGGCCCGTGCCGCCATAGCGCCGCGTGATCGACGTATCGGCCTGCGTGAACGGGCGGAACAGCGTCGCGCGCTGTTCGTCGGTCATCCCGATGCCCGTGTCGCTGACGCCGATCGCGATCGGCGACGCGGGATCGGCGTCGTCGCGCAGGTACACCTCCAGCGTGATCTCGCCGTGGTTCGTGAACTTGATCGCGTTGCCGACGAGGTTCGCGGCGATCTGCCGGATGCGCGTCGGATCGCCGAGATAGCGCGGCGCCAGCGCATCGTCGACGAACACGTCGAATTGCAGCCCCTTCGCGGCGGCCAGCGGCTCGAACATCGCGCCGGTCTGCCGGATGGTGTCGGCGAGATCGAACGGAATCGCCTCGATCGTCATCTGGCCGGCCTCGATCTTCGACAGGTCGAGGATGTCGTTGATCAGGTCGAGCAGCACCGACGACGCGCCCTCGACCGTATGCAGCCGCTCGCGCTGCGTGTCCGCCAGCGGCTCGCGGCCGATCAGTTCGAGATTGCCGAGGATCGCGTTCAGCGGCGTGCGGATCTCGTGGCTCATCGTCGCGAGGAACGTGGATTTCGCGCTGTTCGCCGCGTCGGCCGCCTGCCGCGCGTGGTCGAGCGCGCGTTCGACGTTCTTCTGCGACGTGATGTCGGAGAAGTTGCACAGCACGACGTCGGCGTCGCGATAGCGTGTGCGCACGAGGTTGACGAGCAGATCGACCGCGTTGCCGTCGGCGGTGGGCAGCGACACATGCAGGCCGGACTGCCACGCGTCGGTATCGGCCGAGCGGTCGAAGCGCGCGAGCAGCCGCGCCGGCAGCGACGGACCGCCCGCGCGGCGCGCGTCGTAGTCGCGCATCGTGTCGTTCTGCAGCAGCACCGCGCCGTCCGCGAGCGACAGCAGCGCGATGCCGGACGGCGCGGCCTCGACGATCGTGCGGTTCAGGTTCTCGCTGTCGATCACGCGGCGGCGGCGCGCTTCGTCCGGCTTCAGCACGCGGCGGTCGAACCGCACCAGCAGCCACCAGACGAGCGCGATCGCGGCGAGCATGATCGCCGCGTAGCCGCCCGCGCGCACGCCGATCGCCGCGAGCAGCGAGCGCAGCGAGAACGCCTGCACGAGCGTCCAGCCGGTGTCGGGGATCGGCTGGCTCAGCGCGAACAGGCCGTCGCCGTAAGCGGCGCGCGTGCCGTTGCCGTTCGCCGGGCGCGTGCGGGCCGCGAGACGCTGGAGTGCCGCGACCGTCGCCGCGTCGTGCTCGGCGGCGCCGACGCGCAGCAGCGTGTCGCCGTGCGCATTCGCGATGATGGCCGCGTTGGTCGGGACGTCGGTCGTGAGCCGCGCGCGCAGCACGTCCACAGGCAGCGTCGAGACGAGCACTTCGAGCGGCACGCCGTTGTCGTACGCGGCGCCGACGATTCGGAACACGTCGCGGCGCTGCACGGGGTCGTAGGCCGGCGCATGCCACACGAACCGGCGCGGCGCGGGCGTATCGAGATCGGCGGCGACCTGGGCCAGCAGCGCCGACGCGGGAGCGGGCGCCGGTTCGGCCGGGGCCGTGCCCGGTTCCGGGCTCGGGATCACCATCGCGAAGCGGCGGTCGGGGCTGTACGCGTACCCGGCCACGGGCCGGCCGGCGTCCTGCTTCGCGACGTACGCGCCGACCCGGTAGCTCATGTCGCTCGCCATCGCGAGATAGCGCGCATAGGACGCGGCCGGCCGCTCGGGCGACAGGTCGGCGAGCACGAGCATCGACGGGAATCGCGGGTTGTCGCGCAGTTCGAGCCGCCCGTTTCCGGCGGCCAGCGCGGCGACGGCGGCCGGATCGGCCGCGCGCGTGTGCCACACGCTTTCGTCGTGGGTGGTGAGCATGTCCATGCCCGTCGTGCGCAGCTTGAATTCGAACTGGACGAGAAAATGCCGCACGCCGAACCCCGTATAGCGCTCCTGGATCGCTTCCCTCGCCATCGTGTACAGCATCAGCCCGCTGGCGAGCAGGATCGCGACGGTCACGGCGGCGCCGCCGGCATACAGCAGCGCGCGCTGGCGGCGGCCGGCCGGCGTGGGATCGGCGGACGGGCCGGCGGCGAGGCGGGATCGATCGGGTGCGGCGCGGTGGTCCATCGGGGCGGGGCGGTCGGCCAAGGTGCCCCCATGATAATGGAGTCCGATCGGTACGCAACGCTGCCCGTCAGGGTTGCGCGGCGCGCGTGCCGTCGGCCCGGCGCGGGTCCGGCCCGGGCGGATCGTCCGGCTCGCACGTGACGAGCCGGTATCCGAAGCCGTACATCGTCATCATCCGCACGCCGTGCCGCCCGTCGAGTTCGAGCCGGTCGCGCAGATACGCGACGTGCGTGTCGAGCCGCCGGCTTTGCGACGCGACGAGCGAGCCCCACACGAGCTGGCTCACGTGCGCGCGATCGAGCGCACGGCCCATGTTCAGGAAGAACGCGGTCGCGATCTGGAAGTGCTTCTCGGTCAGCACGTGCTCGCGGCCGGCGACGGTCACGCTGCGCGCGGCCGTATCGAACTCGAACTGTCCGATCCGCCAGTGGCGATGATGGATCGCACGGTGATGGGACCAGCGCAGCCACGTCGCGATGCTGCCGATCAGCGCGTCGGGCGACGCGGCGTAAGGCAGATGCTCGTTCGCACCCGCCACGAAACACGCCGATTGCGCGAGATCCGCATCGCGCTGGCTGATCGACATGATCGCCACGGTGTCGGCGAAACGCGCGCGCAGCGCGCGGATCGCGTCCGTCGTGCGGCGGCAGGCCGTTTCGCATTGCACGATGAAGAGATCGAACGCGCGCGTGTCGCAGGCCGCGAGCAGATCGGTCAGATATTCGAAGCGCAACGGCCGGTAGCCGGCGCGGCGCAGGATGTCGTCGATGCGCAGCCGATCGTAGCCATGGCCCGCGCGGCGCAGCCGGTCGTCGAACATGCCGCGGCTCGGATGATCGATCGTTAGGATCGCGATCGCGGTCGAAGGGGCGTCGGTCACGGTGCGAGCGGGCGAAGCCGGTGCGGCGCGGTGGCGGCGTGCGTTCGCGACCGGAGGGAAAGAAGCGGGATCATGGCCGGAAGGCTCCGGGCAGGGAGTGGCGTGATGCCGTCCAAAAAAAGTCCCGCCGGAGAAGGCGGGAAAAGTATCGACTATGGAGCCTGATCTCCTGGAGACGGAGAACAAGCAGGCCGATTGTGGTCGTTTCGGAGTCTGAAGAAAATCAGTCCAGTCCGAAACTGCGCGTCGCTGCCACGGAAAGCGCATGTTTGGGACCGGTCTGACAGGAAACATAACGGCATTCGGACCACAGGCCATGCGGAGTTGCCGACAATGGAGCGCATCGCGTGCGGCGTCGCGACCGCTTCTCCGCGTTCGCCGCATCGCGCGGGCCGTGCGCCGCGCTGCGCGCCATCCGTCATCCGTTGCCGAATCCTCGTTGCCCATGAAACCTTCCGTCCGACTCGTCGCGCTGCTGGCGTGGCTCGCGCTCAGCCTGGCCGGCACCGCGTTCGTCGTGTCGCGCGCGGTCGCCGACGCGTACAACCGCTTCTTCCAGGATTCGAGCATCACGATCCGTCTGCTCGCGCAGAAGGCCGCGCAGCACGAGGCGATCCTCGCGACGCTCGGCGCGTCGTCGCTGGCCGCGCCGCCGGCGCACATGCTCGACAGCCTGCGCGAGCGGATGCCGCAGGTCGACGGGCTCGCGTACTGGCGCGCCGGCGCGGGCTGGCAAACCGACGGCGGACCGGCGCCGGCCGAGCCGCCGCGGCCGACGCCCGGCAAACCGTTCGCGATGGTGTTCGACGGCGCCGCCGCGTACTGGCTCGTGGCGAATTCCGGCTGGGCCGTGCGTGTCGATCCGCGCCAGATGATTCCGGCGGGCGACTGGTCGTCGGCGATTTCGTCGGCGGCGCTGGCGGTGCGCGATCGCCGTATCGACTTGCTGTCGCGTGCTTCCGGCAGCCCACTGCCCGGCTGGACGGTGCGTCTGGAGAAGCGCTTGCCCGCGCAGCCGCAGGCATTCGTGCTGCACACCACGCGCACGCTGACGGCCGCCGATCTGCCGTGGCTGCCGATCGCGTTGTGGAACGCGGTGGCCGCGCTGCTCGTCGCGGGTGCGCTCGTCGCGTGGCGGCTGCGCGAGGCGCGGCGCCGCGAGGATGCCCGCGCGCGGCTCGACCGCTTCGGCCGGCTCGATACCTTCGGCGAAATGGCCGCGGGCCTCGCGCACGAGCTGAACCAGCCGCTCGCGGCGATCGTCAGCCACGTGCGTGCGGCCGAACGCCTGCTCGATCAACCCGACGAGCGCGACAGCGTGCGGCGAGCGCTGCAGACGAGCGTCGCGCAGGCGAAGCGCGCGGCCGCGATCCTGGAACGCATGCGCGAAGCGGTCGCCACCGCGCATGGCGGCGAGCGCCGCGCGCTCGATCCCGACGCGATCATGCACACGCTGCTGTTCCTGTACCGCGACGAATGCGCGCGCGAGCACGTCGCGCTCGGCTGGCACAACGCGGCGCCGCGCGAGCGGCCGTTCGCCGAGCCGATCGCGGTCGAGCAGATCCTGCACAACCTGATCCGGAACGCGCGCGATGCGCTGGCCGGTACCGGGGCCGGCACGTCGCGCGGCGAGATCCGCGTGAGCGGCGCGCGCGTCGGCCGGCATTACCGCTTCAGCGTCGTCGACAACGGCCCCGGCGTGCCGGAAGACGCGCTGCCGCGCCTGTTCGAACCGTTCTTCACGACGCGTGCGCGCGGGCTCGGCCTCGGGCTGCCGCTGTGCGACACGCTCGCGCAGCGCCAGGACGGCGCGCTGACGGTGCGCAACCTGCCGTCGGGAGGTGTCGAGGCCGTGCTGTCGTTGCCGCTGGCAGAGGAGGCCGCATGAATGGCTCGCCTTATTCGGCGCCCGCCGCAGCGGCCGTCGCGATCGTCGACGACGACGAAGCCGTGCGCGACGGGCTTGCGTTGCTGCTGCGCACGGTGGGCGTGCCGACGCGCTGCTATCCGGACGCGCCGGCGTTTCTTGCCGATGCCGACGACCCGGCGCTCGGCTGCGTGCTGCTCGACATCCGGATGCCGGGGATGAGCGGCCTCGACGCACTCGACGCACTGCGTGCGCGACGCGACCTGCCGGTGATCGTGATGACGGGACACGGCAACGTCGATGCGTGCCGGCGCGCGTTCAAGCGCGGCGCGCTCGATTTCCTGCGCAAGCCGGTGGACGACGACGAGCTGATCGATACGGTTCAGCAGGCGCTGCGCCGGCAGGCGGCACAACGCGGGCAGGACGATGCGGGTCAGACGCGCGCGGCCCGCATCGCGACGCTGAGCGCGCGCGAACGGGAAGTGCTCGACGGAATCGTGCGCGGCTGGAGCAACAAGGAGATCGCGCGCGTGCTCGGGCTGTCGCCGCGGACCGTCGAGACCTATCGCGCGAACGTGTTCGACAAGCTGCGGGCCGCGTCGCTCGTCGAACTCGTGCGCGATTACGCGGCGCTCGCGGGCTCGGCGCTTCCATCGCATCGCATGGCGCCTCCGTAGCGCTACGGAGGCGCAACCCGTAGCCGAACGGGTTCAACGATCGCGGCGCGATTCCTACGATGGGGGCTTCTCCGACCAGTCATCCATCGTCAAGGATTCGATTCATCATGATCAAGCGCTTTGCCGTGCCTTCCACGCTGGCCCTGCTGTTCTCGGGCGCCGCTTTTGCCGATACCGTCGCCGCGCCGGAAACGAAGAAGACCGCCGAACTCGCCGACGCCGGCTACTACGCGACGGGCCGCGTCATCGGCGCGTTCGACAACGCGGTGAACATGGAGCTGACGAGCCCGCGCGTCACGAGCCGCGTCGGCGGCCCGGAGACGGGCTCGAACGTCACCGGCTCGCTCGGCCTCGGCTACCAGTTCGGCAACGGCTGGCGCGCGGAAGGCGAATACGTGTTCAAGCGCACCAACAACTTCACCAGCTACTGGGCGCCGTTCGACGCCAACGCGAACGAATTCCACGTGTCGGCGCAGCGCCTGATGCTGAACGGCTTCAAGGACTTCGATCTCGGCCGCGGCTTCTCCGTGTACGGCACGCTCGGCATCGGCGTCGCGATCGTGTCGGCCGACGGCTGGCAGACCAACGACACGCGCCGCTTCGCGTCGAAGACGCAGACCAATCTCGCGTATTCGGCCGGCGCGGGCGTGAGCTATGCGATCAACAAGCGCTTCTCGATCGACCTCGGGTATCGCTATGTCGACATGGGCAACGTCGAGACCGGCTTCAACACGTTCGCGAACCGCATCAACGCGCGCGACGAACAACTGAAGTCGAAGCTGTCGTCGAACGAGGTGTTCATCGGCTTGCGCGGCCGGTTCTAAGTGCCGTCCGCCGGGCCGGCCGCGGATCGGTAGGACCAGGCCGACTACGGTCCGGATCGAAGGTAACGCAGTCCGATTTACCGAAACCGGCGCGACGGCGATACTCGGGGTCATTCGTTCAACTACGGGAGCACGGATTGCCGCGGCGGATGTCGCGCAATGCGTCGTCGACATCATGAGCATGCAGGACATCACCGGCCATTACGCGATTCCGCTCGCGCATCCGTTCTCGGATGTGCCGCCGCCGTACGGCCGGCGGCGCCGGCCGTTCGTGGCGAGCCGGCGGCCGAAACCGAACGTGTTCGACCTGAAGGGCACGCGCCGCGCGGCGATGCCCGCGGCCGGGCAAGCCGATATGGTTGTTCACGCAACGAAGTCGCGCAAAGCCGAGAAGGCGGTGCGTGCGGAGGATTTCGGCTCGGATAACCGGGCATGGGTCCGGCCGCACCCGCTGCGCCGCCACTGGCGGCTCACGCTGATGGCGTGCGCGCTGTTCGGCGCGACGTGCGTTTTCGCGACGCATTTCGTCGATGAACGTCAGCACGCGGCGGAGCATGGCGCCGTCTATTCGGCGGCGATCCTGGCGGCGCCGACGGCGGCCGTTGCCGCGACGCAGGTGGCGCAGGCGACCGGCAGGGCGGCCGAAGTGGCGATCGTGCCGGCCGATCGTGCGACGGCCGCGGACGGCGAGGTTGCCCGTCCGGCGGCTGTCGCGGTGGAAGCGGCGGAAGCGGCATCCGCGGCATCGCGTGCGCTGCATGCCGGCCGCGCGCCGTCGGGCGATGCGCCGGTGGCCGTGGCGATGGCGATCGCATCGGATGCCGTCGTGGCGCAAGCCGCGGCGCCGGATGCCGAACCCGCATCGCCGGTCACCGCGAAGCCGGTTGCTGCCGCCGCGCGTTCGGCGGCGAAGCCTGCCGCCATGTCGCGCGGCAAAAAGGCGCCGGACGCGGCGTCGAACGCGCCGGCGGCCCCGCCATCTCGTGGTGCGGCAACGCATGCGCAACGGGCCGCACACGCGGCAGGCGAGCCGGCGGGCACGCCCGCATCGAGTTCGGCCGAGGCCGTCGGCATGACCGCCGCCGAATTCGCGCAATGGCTTGCCACGACGCGTGACGTGTCGCGGCCGGCAGCGGGCGACACCGATCTCACGGTCGCGTTGCCGAGTCACACGCGGCTGATCGGGCGCTGACGGCGCACGTCGCGCGCAGGCACGGCGCGCGTCGTCTTGGGGGCAGACCATTCCGGCGACGCCATGGTTCGGCGTCGCTTTCCTGGTTTCCATATTTCGATTATTATCGAACAATGGAAACGAACCAGACCATTGCCGCCCTTGCGGCGCTCGCGCATGAATCCCGGCTTGCCGTCTTTCGCGCGCTCGTGCAGGCCGGGCCGCAAGGGATGCCGGCCGGCCGGATCGCGACGCTGCTCGACGTGCCGCCATCGTCGCTGTCCTTTCACCTGAAGGAACTCGCGCATGCGCAGCTCGTCACCAGCCGCCAGGAAGGCCGCTTCGTCTTCTACTGCGCGAACTTCGACACGATGAACGGGCTGCTGGGCTATCTCACGGAGAACTGTTGCGGCGGGAATCCGTGTTCGCCGGTTTCCGTCTGTTCGCCGTCGGCAAAGAGCAACCGCAACCGGCAATCCTGAAGCGCATTCGCGTGCCCCGCCCATGACCACGAACGTCCTGATCCTCTGTACCCACAACTCGGCACGCAGCGTGCTGGCCGAGGGCATGCTCAATCACTGGGCCGCGAAGCTCGGCAAGGATGTGCGTGCCTACAGCGCCGGCAGCGCGCCGAGCGGTCGCCTCAATCCGTTCGCGCTGGAAGCGCTGACGAACGCCGGCGTCGACGTGGCCGGATACCGCAGCAAGAGCTGGGACGAGTTCGTTGGCGACGGCGTGCCGGAAATGCGCGTCGTCATCACCGTGTGCGACGGCGCGGCGGCGGAAACCTGTCCGTACTGGCCCGGCAGCCCGGTCAAAGTCCATTGGGGTTACGCCGATCCGTCGAATGCGACGGGCGGTGACGAAGGCAAGCGCCGCGCGTTCGAACTCACGCGTCAGGCGATCGGCTATCGCATGCTGCAGTTGCTCGCGCTGCCGCTGGACCGCATGAGCCATGCCGAACTCCAGACGGCGTTGACCGCGATCTCGCAAACCTGATCATTTGCGCGGCGGTCTGCCGAAACGCGCGAGCGCCAACGACTTCGAGGCTGAACCTGTCCGATGAACACATCCAACGTCGCCCCGCCGGGCAAGGCTGTCGCAAAGCCTTCCATCAACTTCTTCGAACGCTACCTGACGATCTGGGTCGCGCTGTGCATCGTCGCCGGCATCGCGCTCGGCCAGGTGCTGCCCGACCTGTTCCAGCGGATCGGCCGGATGGCGTACGCGCAGGTCAATCTCCCGGTCGGGCTGCTGATCTGGGTGATGATCGTCCCGATGCTGGTCAAGGTCGACTTCGGCGCGCTGCACGAGGTGCGTCGGCATGTGAGAGGCATCGGCGTCACGCTCGTCGTGAACTGGCTCGTCAAGCCGTTCTCGATGGCGTTTCTCGGCTGGCTGTTCATCCGCCATCTGTTCGCGCCGATGCTGCCGGCCGACCAGCTCGACAGCTACATCGCGGGCCTGATCCTGCTGGCCGCGGCGCCGTGCACGGCGATGGTGTTCGTATGGAGCCGGCTGACGGGCGGCGACCCGCTGTTCACGCTGTCGCAAGTCGCGCTGAACGACAGCATCATGGTGATCGCGTTCGCGCCGCTGGTCGGCCTGCTGCTGGGGATGTCGGCCATCACGGTGCCGTGGGCGACGCTGCTCACGTCGGTCGTGCTCTACATCGTGATTCCGGTGATCTTCGCGCAGCTGTGGCGCAAGATGCTGCTCGCGAAGGGGCAGGCGGCGTTCGACGCCGCCATGGCGAAGGCCGGCCCGTGGTCGATCGCCGCGCTGCTGGCCACGCTCGTGCTGCTGTTCGCGTTTCAGGGCGAAGCGATCCTGCGGCAGCCGCTCGTGATCGCGCTGCTCGCGGTGCCGATCCTGCTTCAGGTGTTCTTCAATTCGGCGCTCGCGTACTGGCTCAATCGCGCGGTGGGCGAGAAGCACAGCGTGGCCTGCCCGTCGGCGCTGATCGGCGCATCCAACTTTTTCGAGCTGGCGGTCGCGGCCGCGATCAGCCTGTTCGGTTTTCATTCCGGCGCGGCGCTGGCTACCGTCGTCGGCGTGCTGATCGAGGTGCCGACGATGCTGCTGGTCGTGCGTATCGTCAACCGGTCGAAGGGCTGGTACGAGTGCCGGGCCCGAGATCACGAGAGAACCGCCCCATGACCGACTCCCTGAAAGACCTGCCGCAACTCGACGCCACGCTGTTTCACGTGCCGGACGTCGCGCACCTGCGGCCCGCGGCGCCGTCGACCCATTCGCCGAGGTTCCTGCTTCTGTACGGGTCGCTGCGCGAGCGTTCGTTCAGCCGCTTGCTGGTCGAGGAAGCTGCGCGCCTGCTCACCGCGATGGGCGCCGAGGTGCGCATGTTCAATCCGAGCGGATTGCCGCTGCCGGACGATGCGCCGGAGAGCCACCCGAAAGTGGTCGAGCTGCGCGAGCACGTGATGTGGTCCGAAGGCATGGTGTGGTGCTCGCCGGAACGGCACGGCGCGATGACCGGCATCATGAAAGCGCAGATCGACTGGATTCCGCTGTCGACGGGCGCCGTGCGGCCGACGCAGGGCAAGACGCTCGCGGTGATGCAGGTGAGCGGCGGCTCGCAGTCGTTCAACGCGGTGAACCAGATGCGCGTGCTCGGGCGCTGGATGCGCATGCTGACCATCCCGAACCAGTCGTCGGTGGCCAAGGCGTTCATGGAATTCGACGAAGCGGGGCGGATGAAGCCGTCCGCGTATTTCGATCGCGTGGTGGACGTGATGGAGGAACTGGTGAAGTTCACGCTGCTCACGCGCGACGTCGGCCCCTATCTGGTCGACCGGTACAGCGAGCGCAAGGAAAGCGCGGAGGAACTGTCGAAGCGCGTCAATCAAGCGCGTATCTAGGGTCTGTTGACATACGGAACGCGACGCCCCGAATACTCGACGTATCGCCAAGGCGCACAACGCGGCGAGCGGGCATTCGCATGTGCATTCCGCATGTAAATGTAAACAGATTGCCATTGAATGGACACCCGGGCGCATCGCGCGCATTCCGGCGCGGCGCGTCGGATTTGCGCGAGTGTGCTGGATTCGGGGAATGTCACGGCAAACCGGGAGTGGAACCATGGTGTTTCTTCGTCAAGCGACCGAATCCGATCTGACCGCGATCGACGCGCTGCTTCGTGCCAGCGGTTTGCCGACTGCGGGCGTTGCCGTACATCTGCCGCATTTCGTCGTTGCCGACGCGGCGTCCGGCATCGTGGGGTGTGGTGGAATCGAGTTCCACGGACGCCATGCGCTCATTCGTTCGATCGCTGTCGTCGAACACGCGCGTCGCGCCGGCGTCGGGCGGATGCTGGTGGCTCGCCTGCTCGCGGAATGCCGCGCGCGTGCCGTCCAGTCGGTCGCGCTGCTGACCACGACGGCGGAAGACTACTTCGTCACGCAAGGCTTCGTCCGTATCGCCCGCGAGGCGGTGCCCGCGCCGTTGCTGGCGTCCAGCCAGTTTCAGGGCGTCTGTCCGGGGTCGGCCGTCGCGATGCTGATGATCTGCGACGCAAAAATCGGACGTGGCTGATTTCCTTCCCGGTTCATATTCCCGACAATTCAGGTTCTGCGGCCCGGCACACCCCCGTGTGCCGGATCATGGAGATATCTCCTCTTCGCGGCTGGTCTTCCCGACTGGCCGCTTTTTTATTCCTGTTCGTTACCGGAGAGTACGATCGATGCAGCTCGACCGTCTGATCCCTGAAATCCTGTTCGGCTTCACCGGCCTGATCGGCATCATCAATCCGGTCGGTATGGCATTCGTGTTTCTCGAGCGCACGCAATCGCTGACCGAAGCCGAGCGCGCGATTCTGTCGAAGCGGCTCGCGACGAACGTCTTCGCCACGCTGCTCGTGATTTTCTTCGCCGGCGCGCCGGTGCTGAATTTCTTCGGAATATCGATGGAGGCGCTGCGGATCGGTGGCGGCTTCGCGGTGGCCGTGGCCGGCTGGTCGATGCTGAACGCGCCGGACGTACCGGCCGGCGGCGACGCCGCCGCGCACGGCGATGACCTGCACAAGCTGATGTCGCGCGCGTTCTTTCCGCTGACCGTGCCGCTGACGATCGGCCCGGGCTCGATCGCGGCCGGCATCGCACTGCACGCGAACCGCGCGCATACGGCGAGCGACTATCTGTTGTCGGGGGTCGTATCGGCGGCGGTCGCGGCGCTCGTCGCGTTCGCGATCTGGCAGATCTACAGCCGCGCGACGACGCTCGCGCGCTATCTCGGCAGCGAAGGGACGAAGGTCGCGATGCGCGTCTCCGCATTCCTGCTGCTGTGCGTGGGCGTGCAGATCATGCTGACGGGAGTGGCCGCGTTCGTGCAGACGCTGGGCGGGTAGGCGCGATGAAGGGGCGTCGTCGTGGCCTGCTTTCGAGGCCGGCGGCAATGTCGGCTACGTGTCGTTTCGATGCACATCCGCGCGCCCGCGCGGTGCCGCATCGGTTTCCCCATGCGACGGGAGCGTGGCGCCGCAATGCGGGCAACAGGATATGTCGCCCTTGCCGGCCCGCTTGTGCTCCAGCGCCGACGCGACCAGCTCCGCGCCCATGATCCCGGTCGGGAACGCGATGATCCCGTAGCCGAGCAGAATCGCGCACGACGTGATCAACCGGCCGAGCGGCGTGACGGGCGTCAGGTCGCCGTATCCGGTCGTGCTCATCGTCACGGCCGCCCAGTAGACGCCCACCGGAATGCTCGTGATCCCGTGCTCCGGCCCTTCCACGAGAAAGATCACGGTGCCGAGAATCACGACGAGCACGAACATCCCGCCGATGAACACGAAGATCTTGCGCCGCGCACGCGTGAGCGCGCGGATCAACATCTGCCCTTCCTCGAGATAGATCGACAGCCCGAGGATGCGGAACACGCGCAGCAGCCGCAGCAGCCGCACGTCGATCAGCGCGTGCAGGCCCGGGAAGAAGAACGCGAGGTAGGTCGGCAGCACCGACACGAGATCGACGATGCCGAAGAAGCTGCGCGCATACGCGGCCGGCTTCTTCGCGGTGCAGAGGCGCAGCAGGTACTCGGCGGAAAACAGCAGCGTGAACGCCCATTCGGCCGCGTAGAGCGCGTGGCCGTATTGCTGGTGCAACTCCTGCACGCTGTCGGCCATCACGACGAGCACGCTCGCGACGATCAGCGCGAGCACGGCGATGTCGAGCTTGCGCAGGAACGAAGGGCGGCGCGCGACGTGCGCGACCGCATCGCGCGCCGTATCGAAGGCGGACTGGATCAGCGAAATCATGGGCCCGAGTGTACGGGCCGTGTATCGCCCGGCCTATCGGACAGGTCTGATTCCTGCGTTGCGGGCTACTGCGCGAAGCGCTGCGTAATGGTGTCCTTCAACCGGGCGGGGGTCAGTTCGCCCATGTGCGATTCCACGAGTTCGCCTTTCGCGTCGAAGAACAACGTGGTCGGCAGCCCGCGCGAGCCATACGCATGCATTGCGTGCAGCGAAGGATCGAGCAGCACGTGATCGAAGCGCAGGTGCTGCTGTTCGAGGAAAGCGCGCACCGCTTGCGCGCTTTCTCCCTGGTTGAGCATCAGCACCGTGATGCCCGGATGGTCGCGCTGCGCCTGTGCGAGGATCGGCATCTCGCGGCGGCACGGCGCGCACCACGTCGCCCACAGGTTCACGACGACCGGCTTGCCGACGAAGCCCGCCGGCAACACGGGCGTCGAATCGAGCGCCTGGAGCGGCATCGCGGCAAGCGGCGGCGCGCCGCGCTGCAACGTCGCGAGCGTGCCTTGCGCGATACCCCACGCACCGAGGCCCGCGACGATGCCGGCCAGCACCGGCCGACGCAGCGCGGGCAGGCGGCGCAGGCGCCAGCCGGCGAACACCAGCGCGGCCGCGATACCGATGCGCGCGTCGAAGCCGCCGTCGCCGAGCGCGACGATCGCGCGCGGCGTCGCCGCATAGTCCGGCCACCATTGCGCGACGTAACCGACCCGAGCGGCGATCAGCCCGAGCAGCAGCACGTCGAGGATCAGGCTCGACGCGCTCTTGTGATGCCCGTCCGGCGGACGGCGCTGGATGAAGCGCGCGACGAGCCACGCCAGCAGCGCGGCGACGGCTACCGCGACGACGCGGATCGAGAAGGGACCGATGCTCAGCATGAGGCAGGAAGAATGATGGACGTGATCGAGCGGGGCGGAAAGGCGGATGGCCGCCGCGGCGATCGAGCCGTCGGCGGTCGTGCGGCGTTTCGACCGGTTGCCGCGGATGGGGTTCCTTTCCGGAACGTAACGGCGTGTTGCGGAAAGCGACAGGCGCCAGGCGGGGTAGCCCGGGATTGCATGCCGTTCACGCCGGCGTGCAGCGAATCAGACGGGGCCGATGGTCAGCAGCGTGCCGTTCATCAACAATATGCTTGCCGGTCTGGTGTGGTGTCCGCCGGTATCCCGCACAGGGATCTCTCCTTGACGGCCGCTCCGCTCGCGAGCGGCCGCTTTTTTTAGCGTCGTGCGTGCACGCGTGAATGCCTTGTGGCGGTCGGTGGGCGCGGCCGCACTCCGGTGTATATCGGCTGGTTTAACGGAATAGGAACGCTGCCAGATGCGAGCACAGGGCATTCACGCGTTCGCGACATGACGCCCGTCTCGGCTGCCCCGGCGCATCCGCGGGCGGCTGTCGATCGCTTGCTCACTGGCCGTCGCCGCCGACATGCGTGCCGTAAAGCGCGGCGACGAAGTCGACAAACGCACGCACCTTCGGCGGCACGTGCCGGGATTTCGGATACAGCGCGTAGTAGCGGCGCTTCGCCAGCGTATGGCCGGGCAGGATCGGGACGAGCCGCCCGTGCGCGATGTCGTTGCTTACCGTGTGGTGCGTGAAGGCGCCGATGCCGAGGCCGCCGAGCGCGGCCGCATGCAACGCGGTGATCGCATCGATGCGCAGCGGGCCGTCGAGCCGCACCGTGACCGGTGCGCCGCTCGGCGGTGTGACGCGCCAACTGATCCGGTCGTCGCCGCCGCTGTAGGCGAGCAGATCGTGTTTCGCCAGTTCAGCGGGTGTGCGCGGCAGGCCGCGGCGCGCGACATAGTCCGGCGCCGCGACGAGAATTTCGTCGGAGATCGCCAGGGTTTTCGCGACGAGATCGGAGTCCGGCAGTTCGCCGCTGATGCGCAGCGCGACGTCGAACCCTTCGCCGATCAGATTGACGAAGCGGTCGCTGCACGACACGTCGAGGCGAATGTCGGGGTAGGCGGTGCGGAACGCGGGCAGCCATGCCGGCATTTCCAGCGTGCCGACCGACAGCGGCATGCTGACGCGCAATACGCCCGACGGCTGGCCGGGCGTATCGGTCACGCTCTCCGCCGCTGCCGCGACGCGCTCGAGAATCTCGACGCATGCGTCGTAATAGCGCTCGCCGGCGGGTGTCAGCGAGAAATGGCGCGTGTTGCGGTTGACGAGCTGCACGCCCAGGCCGGCTTCGAGCAGTTTCAACTGGCGCGATACGGTCGAATGGGTCGTGTCGAGGCGATCGGCCGCGGCCGAGAATCCTTTTGCTTCGACGAGGCTCCGATAGACGCGCATCGCGAGCAGTTGATCCATGTCGGGCTCCGGTTCGCGGAAGAAGCGGTGATCGGGCCGCCGCACCCGCTTCGACGGGTGCGGTGCGGCGAACGATCAGCGCAGCGGCAGGGCGAGGATGTCGGCCGTCGTCTTCACGTCGCCGAACGTATCCTCGATCTCGGCGAGCGCGGCGCGGTGCAGCGTGTCCTTGTCGATCGACTGGCCGTTCGCGCGTGCGATGGCGCGCGTCGCAGAGGCGTCCGATGCTACCACGACGCCGTAGCCGAGCGGCGCGGCATCCCGGGCGGCGCCGGCGACGCATGCGTGCGTCATCAGGCCCGCGATCACCAGCGTCTTGATACCGTCCGCCTTCAGGCGCTTGTCGATATCGGTGCTCGCGAACACGCTGACCGTTTCCTTCCGCACGACCACGTCCTGCGCGCGCGGCTTCATTTCCGGAATGAACTCGACGGTCTTGCCGCCGAGTGCGAACAACGCCGAGCCTGCCGGCGCGACGTGCTGGACCTGGTAGACGCGCATGCCGTTGCGGTCCGCGAAGTCGATCAGGCGCTTCGCGTTGGCCATCGCCTGTTGGACGTCGGCGATCGGCATCCTGCCGTTCAGGTATTCGTTCTGGAAATCGATGACGACGAGCGCGGTCGTCTTCGGGTCGAGATGGTCGATCGGTTGCGCGCCGGCCATCGCGCGAATCGTCGGCGTGGCGGGCAGGCTGGATGCGGCTTCGGCGGTCGGCAGCATGGTGGCGGCCGACGCGAGGACGGCGTAGCGGGCGAGGTTGCGGATCGAGAATGCAAACATGACGGGGCTCCTGTGGAAATGTCGAGTGCCTCGAACTATAGGGACGTCGCCGCGAATACGCGCCACCGCCGGGAAAACATCACCTGTGCGGACGGCGAACGAATCGCGCGGGACCGCGGCCTGGCGATGCGTTGTGCGAACGGCTGGCCGTTGTCTGTCCGTCGGTGCGTCATGCAAGGATAAAAAACGGGCGCGCATCGATCACTCGGTCCCGGCTGATTCAGGCGGGAATTCCCGTGAGGCGGGTCTTATCGAACGCAGGAGACACGCGCAAGCGAAAGGCGGCGTAAGCGCCGGCCGTCGTTGCGGCCGCAAGCAGCGGCGGCTTTTTGATAGACAGGCAGGCTCGCGGGAACCGGGAAGTGCGAAGCGTGATGCCGTCAGCGTCGGGAGCCGTTACCCGATTCCGCCTCACCGAGCCGATACGCGGTAAAGAACGCGTACCACGGCGACCCTTGCGCGACCGGTATGCCGAGCGCCGCCGTCCGCTGTTTCAGCGCACCGAACACATCGTTGACGAACGTATTCAGCGCTTTGTCGCCGAATGGAACCGGTTGCGTTCGTCCTGCGGCGAACGCGCCGTACGCGATCGCCAGCAGGCGCGCGCCGTCGTCGGTTCCCGCGATCGTCGCGTTGATCGTGTCGACGAAGCGTGGCCGGTCTTCATCGCGCGCGGCGGACAGGCACAGGAACACGATCGCCGATAGTTCACGCCGGTCTTCCACCCTCAGCAGCGCAGGCAGCCGGGCAACGATCCGCTCCGCGGGTTCCTCGCGCAGCGCATCGCCGAAGTCGAGTACGGCGGTCATCGGATTCGTGTCCGCTTTCAGGCGCTCGAGTGCCGGTTGCGACGCCGACGACACGCCGCCCTGCGTCGCGGCCGGTGTAGACCGCAACGCATCGGCCACCTGCCGCGCCCACTCCGGAAAGATCATCCGCACGTTGCCGAACTGCTCGCCGCCTTCGGCGGCCGGATTCCACCGATAGACGATCGTGCCGCCGCGAATGAACGGCGAATACAGGTGCTCGGGTGTTTGCGGCGGCGGCCGCCGGTTGATCGGCAGCCACGCGAGCGTGAGCCAGTCGTAGCGGCCCGTCGCGGGCACGGCGGGGCTCGCGCTCGCGACGACCTGCCACGTGCCGCGATTCGCATAGCGGCGGCGCGCGTCGGGTACCGGGACGGTGCGGCCTTTCGCGGTGTCGAAATACGTGTTGCCCGTGACGTTCGCGCCGCTGTCAGCGGCCGGCGTGATGGTCGAGACGACCCACGACGCGCCGTCCGCCGAGCGGTAGTCGGACGGCTTCAGCGTCGCCACGTCGTGCACCATGCGCGTTTCCGCCGCGACGGGGCCTGGCGGGGCATTGGCGGGTGCGGCGAAGATACTCGGCATGGGCAGTCCTCGGATTCGGGTGCGCATCGCCGAGCGGGGGATGCGGTGCGGTTGTTTCTCGTAACTGTAGGACGTTGCTACAGATATCGCGAGGAATCCCGGCGCACAGGGCGAGGAGTGACACGGATTCACATTTTGTAGCAACATACCTACATATATGGCTTCCAGGAGTCCATCGTGACCATCACCACCCTCTCGAGTCGTGAGCTCAACCAGGACGTGACCAAGGCAAAGAAGGCGACGAAGGATGGCCCCGTGTTCATCACCGACCGCGGCAGGCCGGCCCATGTGCTGCTGAGTTTCGAGGAATACCAGCGTCTCACCCGGCAGCGGCGCAACATTGCCGACTCGCTCGCTATGCCGGGTGTCGAGGACATTGAGTTCGACCCGCCGCCCGCAAACGTCAAAATCAAGGAGGTCGGCTTCTGATGATGTTCGTTCTTGATACCAATGTGGTTTCGGAACTCCGGAAAGTGCGGGCGGGCAAGGCGGACAGGAACGTGGCGGCCTGGTGTTCGACCGTCGATGCGTCGGTGCTGTTTGTCTCGGCCATCACGATCATGGAGCTGGAGACCGGTGTCTTGCAGGTCGAGCGCAGAGGCACGGAACAGGGGGCGCTTCTCAGGGCATGGCTTGACGGGCACGTGCTGCCCGAGTTCGCTGGGCGCGTGTTACCGGTCGATACCGCCGTCGCCCAACGATGCGCACGGCTCCATGTGCCGGACCGGCGATCCGAGCGGGACGCGCTCATTGCTGCGACGGCGATCGTGCATGGCATGACGGTCGTGACGCGCAACGTTGCCGGTTTTGTTGAAACCGGTGTCGCGATTCTGAATCCGTGGGATTGAGCGAATAGATCAACTTGCTCCCGAGGCGAAATCGGATTCTGCCGCTGGTCGCAGTCGTCTTCGCGGGCATCGAACATCGGCGCGACCGACGAGTCGCGCCGCCGCGTCAGCGTTGCCCTTTACCCGCGCATCGGCGGATCGAGCCGCGCGAACGCTGCCTGCCGGCGATACGGGAAATGCGGATACGGCGCTTCCACCGCGCTCGCCGCATCGAGCGTCGCCATCTGCGCATCGGTCAGCGCCCAGCCGACCGCGCCGAGGTTCTGCCGCAACTGTTCCTCGTCGCGCGCGCCGACGATCACCGACGACACGGTCGGCCGCTGCAGCAGCCAGTTCAGCGCGATCTGCGGCACCGTCTTGCCGGTTTCCTCCGCGATCGCGTCGAGCGCGTCGACCACGTCGTACAGGCGCGCGTCGTCGACCGGCGGCCCGTAGCTGGCCGTTTCATGCAGGCGGCTGCGTTCGGGCAGCGGCGCGTTGCGCCGGATCTTGCCGGTGAGCCGGCCCCAGCCGAGCGGGCTCCACACCAGCGCGCCGAGGCCCTGATCGGCGCCGAGCGGCATCAGGTCCCATTCGTAGTCGCGGCCGACGAGCGAGTAGTACACCTGGTTCGCGACGTAGCGCGACCAGCCGTGCCGGTCGGCCGCCGCGAGCGACTTCATGATCTGCCAGCCGGCGAAGTTCGACACGCCGATATAACGGAGCTTGCCCGCGCGCACGAGATCGTCGAGCGTCGACATCACTTCCTCGACCGGCGTGCTCGCATCGAACGCGTGCAGTTGCAGCAGGTCGATGTAGTCGGTGTCGAGGCGGCGCAGCGCGTCGTCGACGGCGCGCACCAGCCGTGCCCGCGACGTGCCCGCGTCGTTCGGGCCGTCGCCGGTCGGCAGGCCCGTCTTGGTCGAGATCAGCGCCTGGTCGCGGCGCCCCTTGAGCGCGGCGCCGAGCACGCGTTCGGACGCGCCGTCGGAATACACGTCGGCCGTGTCGAACAGGTTGACGCCGGCTTCGAGGCAGATGTCGACCAGGCGGCGCGCTTCGTCGACGCCGGTATTGCCCCATGCGCTGAACAGCGGGCCGGTGCCGCCGAAGGTGCCGGCGCCGAAGCTCAGGGCGGGGACCTTGAGGCCGGAGCGGCCGAGCGTACGGTATTCCATGTGCATTTCCTTTCGTCGTGTGAGCGCGGCGCGGCCGCGCGTCGATCGTCACGCGATCACTGTACCGTTTGCGGCTTTTCCAGATAATCCGGAAGATGACGAAAATATCCTTCGGATGGAGCGAACAATGCTGCTCGACAACCTCGCGCTGTTCCTGCGCATCGTGGAGAAGGGCGGGCTGGCCGCGGCCGGCCGCGAGGTCGGCCTGTCGCCGGCCACGGTGTCCGAACGGCTGACGGCGCTCGAGCGCCACTACGGCGCCGCGCTGCTCACGCGCACGACGCGCGCGATCAGCCTGACCGACGAGGGGCGCACGCTGGTGGACGGCGCGCGACGCCTGCTCGCCGAGGCCGACGAACTGGAAAGCCGTGTGCGGCTGGGCATGCAGACGCTGTCGGGGCCCGTGCGGCTCAGCGCGCCGGCCGATCTCGGCCGCGAGCGGGTCGTGCCGGTCGTCGACGCGTTCCTGGCCGAGCATCCGGGCGTGACGGTCGACCTGCATCTCGGCGACGGATATGTCGATCTCGTCGGGCTGGGGCTCGATTTCGCGATCCGCCGCGGCACGCTGGCCGACAGCTCGTTGCGCAGCCGCTCGCTCGGCCGGGCGCGGCGCGCGGTGTGCGCGTCGCCCGCGTATCTCGCCGCACATGGCACGCCACGGCATCCGGACGAACTCGCCGAGCACGACTGCATCGTGATGCGCTTCGGCCAGGATCTGTATGCCGAATGGCCGTTCAGCATCGACGGCACATTGAAGCGCGTGGTGGTGCGCGGCCGGCGCGTCGCCAACGACGGCGCGCTCGTACGTGCGTGGTGCGTCGCGGGGCACGGTATCGCGCTGAAGTCGCTGGTCGATATCGAGCGGGATCTGGCGTCGGGCGCGCTCGTCGAGGTGCTCGGCGCGTTCTCGCCGGGCGACGTGGATCTGCAGATCGTCTATCCGGGCGGCGTCGCGCAGCCGCGGCGCGTGCGGGCGTTGATCGACAGGCTCGCGCAGGCGCTGGCGTAGCGGCACGTTGCTTGCGCCGCGTACGAGCGGCGAGCGGTTGCGGCGGCGATATCGCTGCGATTGCATCGGCGCTGGCGCCCGATGCCGGCGCGTGGCGAGCCACACCACGCGCCAAAAGCGCGCCTCGGATTCATTGCCCACATTTCGTCATTTAGCTAATATTCAAAACGACAAACGAAGCCGAACCCTATGGACGACGTCACCCGCCTCAGCGCCCTGGCCAACGAAAGCCGTCTGGCCGTGATGCGCTGGCTCAAGCAGCCGCGCAAGCATTTCCCGCCGCAGCCGCACGGCGATGTCGACGCGCTCGGCGTGTGCTGCACGTACATCACCGAGAAACTGGGCATCGCGCCGGCCACGACCACGCGCCACATGCGCATCCTCGCGGATGCCGGGCTCGTGCAGGCGACCCGCGTCGGCAAGTTCACGTACTACAAGCGGATCGACGGCGCGCTGCGGCAGCTCGGCCGCGATCTCTCGCAACTCTGACTCCGACCGAGGCAACCGACATGGATGAACTTGCACTGCTGGCCGATGCCGACCGGCGCGCGCACGCGTATCTGGCCGCGACGAACGAACGGCGCGCGTTTCCCGATGCGGGGGCGCTCGCCGGCCTTGCGGCGTTCGACGAGCCGCTGCCCGATACGGGCCGCCCGGCCGACGACGTGCTGCGCCTGCTCGACGAGCGCGGCACGCCCGCGACGGTCGCATCGAATGGCCCGAACTACTTCGGCTTCGTGATCGGCGCGACGCTGCCGGCCGCGGCGGCGGCCGAGCGGCTGATGCTCGCGTGGGACCAGTGCGCGTCGTCGTATGCGAATTCGCCGGTGGCCGCGACGCTCGAGCGCCAGGCCGCGCGCTGGGTCGTCGAGGCGCTCGGGTTGCCCGGAGGCAGCGCGGTCGGTTTCGGCACGAGCGCGACGGCCTGCACGCTCGTCGCGCTGGTGGCCGCGCGGCGCGCGCTGCTCGCGCGCCAGGGCTGGGATATCGACGAAGACGGGCTGATCGGCGCCCCCGAGGTGAAAGTCGTGATCTCCGCGCTCGCGCACATCACGGTGAAGAAGGCGCTGCGCGTACTCGGCTTCGGGATGAAGCGCATCGTCGTCGCGCCGGTCGATACGCACGGCCGGATCGACCCGGCGCAGTTGCCGCCGCTCGACGACATGACGATCTTCTGCGTGCAGGCCGGCGAAGTGAACACCGGCGAATTCGATCCGTTCGCGGCGCTGATTCCGCCCGCGAAGGCGGCCGGCGCGTGGGTCCACGTGGACGGCGCGTTCGGCCTGTGGGCGCGGGCCTCGTCGAAGCGCGCATTGACGGACGGCGTCGACGGCGCGGACAGCTGGACGACCGATGGTCACAAGTGGCTCAACACGCCGTACGACGGCGCGATGGTGATCTGCCGCGACGCGGCCGCGCTCGCCACCGCGATGAACAGCGACGCCGTGTACCTGAGCGGCGCGCAGGATGCGCAGAAGAATCTGAACCTCGAATTCTCGCGGCGTGCGCGCGGCATTCCCGTGTGGGCCGCGCTGCGCTCGCTCGGCCGCGCGGGCGTCGCGACGATGGTCGAGCGGCATTGCGCGCAGGCGGCGCGCGTCGCGGATGGCCTGCGTGCGGCCGGCTACGACGTGATCAATCGCGTCGTGCTGAACCAGGTGCTCGTGCGCGCCGGCACCGACGAGGAAACGGCGGCGATTCTCGAAGCCGCGCAGGCGTCGGGCGACGTGTGGTTCGGCGCGACCGTATGGCAGGGGCGGCCGGCGTTCCGGATCAGCGTGTCGTCGTGGCGCACGGAGGATGCGCACATCGATCGGCTCGTCGCATTGCTGACGAGGTTGCGCGGCGTGCACGCGGGTTGAGCGTCACGCGTCGTCCGACGTCGTAACGGTTGCGTACGCAACTTTCTGGCGTTCGATGAAGTGCCGCGCGGCATGCGGGGCGCGCGACACATCCGCAGGCGTGAAAATGTCGGACAATAGTCATCGCGCGGGCCGCGCCGGCACCGCGCGTTCAACCGAAGCATTCACGCTTGCGAGATCCCCATGTCGACTTCCTTTCCCCGGGAACTGCTGAAGGCCGCCGATATCGCGAAGATGGAACCGACGCGCGAGGTGCATTCGCTCAATCCCAATGCCGTTCGTCTGAAGCGGCAACTCGGCGACCTGACCGGCCTGACGCAATTCGGCGTTCATCTGCTCACGCTGATGCCCGGTCACGAATCGGCCGAATATCACCGCCATCTGTACGAAGAGGAATTCGTGTACGTGCTGTCCGGCACCGGCACGGTGACGATCGGCGGGCACGCCAGCGAAATCGGGCCCGGCGATTTTTTGGGTTTTCCGCGCGGCGGCGACGCGCATACGGTGCAGAACACCGGCGAGGCGCCGCTGGAGCTGCTCGTTGGCGGGCAGCGGCTCGAACACGACGTGTGCGAATACCCGCGTATCGGCAAGCGGCTGTATATCGCCGGCCAGCTCGAGGAGTATGTCGAGCTGCCGAAGGCGCCGTGACGGCGGATCGAACGTCATCGACGGAGCGGGCCGTTCGGTCAATCACGATGAATTCGCTTCTCGCGACCCTGTCGCGCTTATGATGCGGGAACGCCACTGAAAGGTTCCACGCCATGGACGCGCCGCTCCCGCCGATGTCTGCCCCGATTTCCGAAACGGCTCCTGAAACCGAAGCCGAAGCTGCCGGCGAACCGCGCGCGTCGCGCGTGCATCGGCCGGTCGCGCTCGTGACCGGCTCGACGTCGGGAATCGGGGCGGCCGTCGCGCGGCGCCTCGCGGCCGACGGCTACGCGGTGATCCTGCATTCGCGCACCTCGGCCGACGCCGGGCGTGCGATGGCGCGCGAACTTGGCGGCGCCTATGTGCAGGCCGATCTCGCCGACGACGCCGAGCGCGTGAGATTGATCCGCGACGCACTCGCCGTGCACGGGCGGCTCGACGTGCTCGTCAACAACGCGGGCGTCAGCCGCGTGATTGCGCACGACGACCTCGCGGCGGCCACGCCCGACGTGTGGCGCGAAATGCACGAGATCAACGTGATCGCGCCGTTCCGGCTCGTCGCCGAAGCGCAGGCCGCCCTGCGCGAGGCGGCGTCGCACGGGCGTGCCGGGTGCGTCGTGAACGTCAGTTCGCATGCGGGCGTGCGGCCGAAGGGCGCGTCGATTCCGTATGCGGCCGCGAAGGCCGCGCTCAATCACACGACGCGGCTGCTCGCGCGCACGCTTGCGCCGGCGATTCGCGTCAATGCGGTCGCGCCGGGGCTTGTCGATACGCCGTTGACCGCCGACTGGACGCAAGCGCAGCAGCTGTGGCGCGAGCGCGCGCCGATGCGTCGCGCGGCGACGCCGGACGATATCGCGCAGACGGTCGCGATGCTCGTCGCGTCCGATTACGTGACGGGCGAGATCGTGATGCTCGATGGCGGGTTGAACCTGACGTGACGGGGTGACGCGGAGAACCGGCGGCGGTGCGCGCATCGTGTACGCAACCGCCGGGTTCGTTCGCAGGGGGATCGATCAGCCGAGGTTCGACCGCAGCCGCGCGAGCGCCTGGTCGTGCGTGCGTTCGAACTTCAGCGGCGTGACCGCGATATACCCTTCGCCGAGCGCGACCGTTTCCGAATCCGCATCGTCATCGCGCGGCGCACGCGCGAGCTTCAGCCAGTGATAGTCGATCTCGCGCGGATCGCGTCCCGACACGATTTCGACGCCCTGCAGCGTGCCGGCGCCCTGGTTCGTCACCTTCAGGCCGCGCACGTCGTCGGCCGGCCGCGGCGGGAAATTGACGTTGAGGCACGCATCGCTGTCCCAGCCGGCGGCGGCGAGCCGGCGAATGACGTCCGGCGCGTGCGCGAGCGCGGTGCCCCACGGCACCGCGTTGCGATCCGTGAACGCCTGGCTCAGCGCGATGGCCGGCACGCCGACCAGCATGCTCGTCATCGCGGCGCCGACCGTGCCGGAAAACACCGTTTCGGTGCCGAGGTTCGCGCCGCGATTCACGCCCGACAGCACGACGTCCGGCCGCGCGCCCTTCATCAGGTGGCTGACCGCGATCGCGACGCAGTCGCCGGGCGTGCCGCGCACCGCGAAGCGGCGCTCGCCCTTGCGATGCACGCGCAGCGGTTCGTGCAGGCTCAGCGAATGCGACGTGCCGCTCTGGTCTTCGGCGGGCGCGACGATCCACACTTCGCGGGCGAGTTGCGTGGCGACCTGTTCGAGTATTTCAAGGCCGGGAGCGTCGAATCCGTCGTCGTTGGTGAGCAGGACGCGATCGAACAGCGGGCGGGTTTCTTGCATCGGGACGATCCTCGCGGAAGGCAATGAGGGGAAGTGCGGCGTGGCGCAAGCCACGAGGCTGATATGACTCCCGGCGTCGACCGGGGATCGGTTTCTCGAGTCATGTTGCCAGAATTTCAGCGATTCGCCTTCAGGTAATGCCGTTATGCGGTGCCTCACCGACATCCTGGCAATTCGCAACTGCCCGGCGAGCCGAGCTGTCCAAAGCGCGCCACGTAGCGTGGCGACCATGCCTCGCGGGCGCGTGGCCGGCTCCGGTATCGTGTAAAAAGCGGCGAGTCGTCGATAACTTCGAAAAATCCGCACGACGGGGACGTGCGGCCATATCCTGTGCACTGCCGGCGCAGTGCGCGTACCGTCCGCTGCTCGGCCGCACGCCGATTTCCGGACGAACCGGAAATTATTCTAAAATTGAGCCGCTATTGCCCGGTATGCCGAGTACGGCCTGCAACACGATGGTGGGAGCATGCTTCCCATCGCGGCGGGGAAGCGGCGCATCACCGAAAGCCTCGGCGGAAACAGGAACATGGAAGAATTTTTTGTGCGCGTGATGGTAGCCGACGATCATCCCGCGTCCGCGCTGGGCATGTCGCAGGCGCTGCAAGGCAACAGCACGATCGGGCTCGTGGGCACCGTTTCGAATTCGACGGACCTGGTTGCAGCGCTCGACGTGCAGCAGAGCGACGTGCTCGTGCTCGACTATGTGATGCCGGGCGGCAAGTACGGCGACGGGCTCGTGCTGCTGTCGTTCCTGCAGCGGCGCTATCCGGCGCTGCGCATCGTGACGATCACGATGATCGACAATCCGAGCGTGCTGCACGCGATCCACAAGCGGGGCGTGAGCTGCATTCTCAGCAAGTCCGATGCGATCTCGCACCTGATCGGCGCCGTGCATGCCGCGTACGTCGGTGCGAGCTACACGTCGCCATACATCAAGCAACTCCTGCACGACGCCAAACCCGAGCCCACCGCGCGCGCATTGACCACGCGCGAAATCGAGGTGGTGCGATTGTTCGGTGCGGGCTACACGGTGGGCGAGATCGCCACGCAGCTTCATCGGAGCAAGCAGACCGTCAGTTCCCAAAAGTCGAGCGCAATGAAGAAACTCGGTATCGTGCGCGACGCGGATCTGATCCGCTACAACGGCGAACAGGATCTCGACGGCGCACCCGACGACGAGGCGTCGCGGACGTGACGCGCCCGCGGGCCGGCTGTGCTCCGACTCCGCTGCGGGCCAGTGCCGCTGAAACGATGCATGTGCGTGTCGGCGGTGCGCGCCGCGCGACAACGCTGTTTTCGGGGCGCCGACGCGTGGAGGTCGGTAAACGATGCGGCATCCGCGGCCGCGTGTGACGAGATCGACACGACATGCCTGCAAAACTGAAAAGACTTCTTTCGTCCGCCACGCCGACGGGTCGCAAGTCATTCGAACCGGCTCGCGTGAGGCGACAGCAGCAGTTCCTGCTGTATGCAAGCGGCGCCGCGATCTCGGTGTTCATTCTGGTGTGTGCGGCGCTCGTCGTGCTGCTCGATGTGAAGGAATCCCTCGAGCGCGCCCGCGTTGACTTCACCGAGCGCAAGGCGGAGTTCTTTGCCGAGCTGGAGGTGATGAAGGCGCTGCAGAATCGCTATGTCGACAACATGGAGCAGCGTTGGGCGCACGGCCCCGTCATTGCGCCGGGCTCGCCCGGGCTGTTCGACGGCAAGCGCGGTAAACAAACCCTGGTCGGCCGGATCGGGCCGGTTGCGGTCGCGGCCTTCGTCGATGTCCCGTCAGCCGATCCGGCGAATACGCGCCTGCCCTATCTCGAAAACTTTCTCGGACAGGTGGAGACGACCGGCGTGCTGCCGCCGAAACCGGCGATTTCGGTATTCGCGTCCTATCTGATCGATTCGAACGGCGATTATCTTGTCGCGATGGGGTATCCGGTGGTCAAGCGAGCGCTCTCGTGGCCGGCCGGTTTCGACGTGCGGGCACTCGTTCGGCAACTGCGGCCGCTGAACGACGGCGCGTCCGCCCCGGCGGCTTCCGCGGCGAACGCGATCACGCTCGACCGTCGATTCGACCCGGTGCTCGGGCGCGCCGTGTTGCGGCTGGTGCAACCGGTGCGCGGCGCGAACGGCAAGCCGGTCGCCTGGTTCATCACCAACAGCCGGCCGCAGATGGACGAGATCGTGCGTCCGTCGAGCATCGGCGCGGACTACGCGCTCGTCGACGTCGGCGGCAATCTGCTGGTCGGCCGTCAACCCGATGATGTGACAGCCGCCCTGGCGCTCGCCGACGCGCGCCGCACGCAAACGGTCGTTCGTCGTGTCGGCACGCACTTCGTCATCGGCAGCCAGATACGGGAATCGGATGCGGTGCTGATGGCGACGCTCTCGTGGCGCGGCGTTCTGTACGATATTGCCGCCGCCCTCGGCGTGACGCTCGGGGCCGCCGTGTTCGCCATTGGGCTGCTGTGGGGCGCCATCGTGTCTTTCGACCGGCGCGCGCTGCGTCCGGCGAATCGCCGTGCAATTCGCCTGATCGAAAGCGAGGCGCTCAACCGTACACTGATCCGGACCGCGCCGGCCGGGCTCGTGCTGTTGTCCTTTGCCGATGGCGAGGCGATCATGCGCAACGAAGCGATGATCGCGTACGAGCGGGAGGTGGCGGGCGAGCCGCTCGGCACACTGCTGTGGCGCGCGTACCGGGACGGCGCCCCGGCCGGCAACGCGCGCAAGCGCGTGACGCGAGAGCTGGCCGTCGAGCGCGCGGGGGCCGGCATCGTCTATTTCGACGCGCACATCGCGCGCACCAAGTACCGCGGCATCGACGTGCTGCTGTGCACGCTGCTCGACATCACGGTGCGCAAGCAGGCGGAGGAAAAGCTGCGCGAGGCGCGCGAAGCGGCCGAACTCGCGAACAAGGCGAAGTCGACGTTCCTCGCGACGATGAGCCACGAGATCCGCACGCCGCTCAACGCGATCATCGGCAACCTGGAGTTGATGGCGCACGCGCAGATGGCGCCGCCGCTGCGGCGCCGGCTCGGCACGATCGTGTCGTCGTCCGATGCGCTGCTGCGCGTGATCAACGACGTGCTGGACCTGTCGAAGGCGGAATCGAATCAGATGACGCTGGAAGTCATGCCGTTCGACCCCCGCCGTCTGCTGCTCGACATCGCGGCGTTTTTCCGTCCGCTCGCCGATGCAAAGGGACTGGCGCTCGAGTGCGCCGTGTCGGCGGAGTTGGCCGATGGTTATGTCGGCGACCCGACCCGCCTGCGGCAACTCGTGTCGAACCTCGTCAGCAACGCGATCAAGTTCACCGAACGCGGCAGCGTGACGCTCTCGGCAGGGCCGGCGCGCATCGGCGCCCACAGGCGCGGCCTCGAAATACGCGTCGCGGACACCGGCATCGGCATACCCGCCGACCGCATGCCGGCTTTGTTCGACGTCTACATCCAGGCCGATGCATCGACCTATCGCCGCTTTGGCGGCACCGGCCTCGGGCTGCCGCTATGCCGCCATATCGCCACGCTGATGCACGGCGAACTGACCGTCGACAGCCGCGTCGACGAAGGCACGACGTTCACCGCGACACTGCCGCTGCCGGCCGCCCCGGCCGGATGGCGTGCGGATACGTTCGAGCACGACGCGGCGGCCGACGCCAGGCCGGAACCGGATGACCCAACGCGCGCGCCGTTGCGGGTGCTCGTTGCCGAGGACCATCCCGCGAGCCGCGCGTTGCTGCGCGACCAGCTCGATGCGCTGGGGTACGACGCGATAATCGTCAGCAACGGCGTGGAGGCGATGCGGGCGTTCTTCGAGCATCCGTTCGATGTCGTGTTGACCGATCTGGGCATGCCGGAGCTCGACGGCTACGCGCTGACGAATTTCCTGCGGGAACAGGGGGCAACGGTGCCCGTGATCGCGATGACCGCGCATGCGACGGAGGAAGACTACCGACGCTGCGCACGGGTGGGTGCCGCGGAAGTCGTACTCAAGCCGCTGTCGATGTCGGCGCTCGATGCCGCGCTGAGGCGGCATGCGGCTTCCGGCTCGCCCGCCGTGGAGCATGGTGATCACGGCAAGCAGCCGGCGATGACCGACGAGATCCGGCTGAAACTGTGCGAGGCGACGCTTCGCTCGCTCGCGGCAATCGACGCGGCGCTGGCGAGCGGCGATATCGGCACGCTGAAGACCGAATTGCACTCGCTGCGAGGCGGTTTCGCGCTGGCCGGCGACACGCGGACACGGGACGCATGCGCGCGCGCGGAACGTATCGCGATGGATGAAGGCGTGGAAGGGCTCGCGCCGGCATGGCCGGCCTGCCGCGCGACGATCGCGGCCGCGCTGGAGCGGTTGTCCGGCGCCGAAACGCGAGCGCCGCGTACCTCGAACTGACCGATGGCGGCGCACGGCTGGTTGTCCCGATCCGCTTCGGCTCTATTGATACGAAAGCGTAAAGGACGCCCGCGCGTTGACTTGCCCCGGTGTGATTTTAGGTGCGGTCTTCACGTATTTCGCGACGATCGGAATGGTCAGGGTGCCGCTTCCCGTCACTCTGCCTGCGAGCCACTGATTGGTGTTGCCTTTCAATGAGGAATCGGGGCCGAAACCGAGCGGCGTCGAACTTCCCTCCTTGAAGAGCTGGATGCCGATACCCGTTGCCGTCGCCTCGGGAGCGAGACTGAGAACGTTTCCAGTGTTCGTTGGCGTGACGACATCGGTCAACGTGACGTAGACGCCGGTCGATTGCTTGCAATTGACCATGAGCGATGTGGTGCCGGATTCGGTGGACACGTCGCCCACCGAAGCCAGCCTGGGGGCAAACAGCTCCGGTAGCGCGACGCTGCTCTGCGTGGCCGACGTCAGTGAGCAGCTGGTGGCGGTGATGTTGATCCTGAGCGGGTTCATATAAATCGCGGAAGCACGACCTCCAGAGCCCTGGTCCAAGTAAACGTCTCCGATTTTGGTATAGGGGATGGAATAGGAGCCCGAAACGAGTGCTCCGCTGAATACAAGCGCAACGCGAGCGTAGAGGTCCGAGCTGGAGGGGTACACCGGAATCTGTGTCCAGTCCGAAGTAACGGGGGACCACGGTGATAGCGGGCTGGCGCCGTTCTGTACCGCTGCCATGAGTGCGTAGCCGATTCCGGGAATGCCGGTTTCATATACCGGGTGCGATTTTCCTCCATAGGAAAAGGTGATGCCGGGAACCAGTTTTCCCGGTGACCGGACTCTATACTGTTTGCCGTCGCAGTCCGGGCCTATGAAGTAGGTGGTTCTTTGCTGTTCACTGAGTGCGCCCGAATTCACGAGCGTGCCGGGATTTTTCGCGTCCCGGTTGCTCGTAATGCTCGTCTGGAGCGTCGGAGACAATGGTGGAGGCGCATCGCCGGGAAACGAACATGCGCGAGCGGCGTCCGACAGGATGAACGGTGCACATCCCAATGCAAGAAGCGACAGTAGGACATTCCAACCGCGCGAAGCGGATAAGCGAGGTTTCGTGGATGGTTTCACCCGTTGCTCCTTTGAAAAGAAGCAAGGCGTACGCTTGCTTCGTAAATGAATGGGTCGTGGTTCATGTCGTGCACGGCATGCTCGCGGGCGATCAGCCGCGCCGGACCACGCGCGGCCACACCACGCCGGTCAGGGTTTAGCGCAGACGCCGGCGATCTGGCTATATCCGTTCGAACCGTGCTTGCCCTGTCGAACCGGAAGGTCGTACGAGATGCGGCAGGACGAATTCGCGTCGTCGGCCCACTTGACGGTGAGTTCGCCGTGGGCGTCGAGCCCGCGCGCAAAGATCTTGCTTGCCTGCCCGACGACGCCGAGTTCCTTGCCCGATTGGTCGTACACGGTCGCGCCGAACGGCAACGGCGCGCCGTTCGCCTGCCGCGCCTTGATGACGATCGCGCGCCCCGTATCGGTCGCGAACTTCAGCAGCGGCACGGCGCCGGCGCGCGGCGCGACCTGCTGGCTCGTCTCCTTCAGCTCGACATCCATCGAGATGCCCTTCGGGTCGAGCTCGACCGTGTTCAGGTTGTAAGGCGTCAGATACGGCACGATCGCATAACCGCGACCGTCGACGCGCACGCCCGACGCATTCGTGATGCGCGCGCCGGCAGCGCCCGGCGCCTCGACGATCCCGAACGTTTCGGACAGCGGCTGCGACAGCGTGATGCCGCCGCCATGCGCGACCGCCGCGCCGCGGATGCCGATCGACCCCTGCTGATAATCGCCGCTCGCGCTGAGTTCGGCGAAGCGTGCACGGTACGTGGCGCTGCCGCCGCCGTCGGTGCTCGAACTGCCGGTATCGGACGCGTGGTTCACGTTGACGCTGTACGACAGCGCATTGTCGACGCCGAGCGAATCCGACAGCGTCGTCTGAACCTGCGTACGGCCGCGGGTATCGTGCGTGACGCTGCCCGACACCGTCGTGGGCCGCGATCGGCCGAGCGGAATCGTGACGCTGACGTAGTACAGCGTGCTCATTTCGCCGCCCTGGCTGCGCTGCCGCGCGGCCGACAGGTTGTACGAAATATTGCGGTACGCGTTGTTGTAGCTGACCGAATAGCTGGTGTCGGAGCCCTGGCGATTCCAGTAGTCGGAGGCCGACGCGGTGACGCCGAGCTGGCCGCCCTTGTCGCCGAGGCGCTGACTGAGGGTCAGCGACGCGCGATTGCGCTGACGCCAGATCGAGTCGACAAGCCCGCCCTCGCGCACGGTGTCGCGTGTGCGCATCGCGTCGTTCAGGCCGAAGTAGCCGCTCGTCGAGTAGCGGTACGCCGCGATCGCGATATCGGTATTCGTCCGCGCGATCGTTTTCGAATAGCTGACCCGCATGCTCGAGCCGTTGAAGCGCTTCACGCCCGGGATCGATGTGGTCGCATGCGTGATGTCCGCACCGAACGCGCCGATCGACGTATTGAGCGCGGCGCCGACCATCGCGGACACATAGCCGGTCGCGGCCGTCACGCCGCCATAGCCCGTGATGAGGTTTGTCAGGCCGCGCTGGTACGTGGCCTGCGCGAACAACGGATGGCTGCTGCCCTGCGGATTGCGCAGCGAGCCGACGGAAAAGCTGTAACGGCTGATGCCGGGTCGCAGCGACATCGGAACGGCCGCGTACGGCACCGAGAACGCATGCACGGAGCCGTCGGCTTCGGTGACGGACACCTGCAGGTCGCCGCCATAGCCGGTCGGATAGAGGTCGTTGATCTCGAACGCACCGGGCGCGACGGTCGTCTCGTAAAGCATCACGCCGTTCTGGCGAATCGTGACCTTCGCGTTGGTGTTGGCGATGCCGCGCACCACCGGCGCGTACCCGCGCAGCGAATCGGGCAGCATGCGATCGTCCGATGACAGTCGCCCGCCGCGGAACTGCGTGGAGTCGAACAGGTCGCCGGACGTGTAGGTTTCGCCGATCACGAGCTGCGACGACAGCGACGGGAGGTCGCGCTGAGCGTAGGTGGAAATGTCGTCGTACTGGCTGCTCCCTTGCGACGACCAGCTATACGAGCCGTCGTGGCGGAAGTGCCAGTTACCGACGTTCACGCCGCCGCTCAGGCCGAGATACCCTTGCGTCTGCGTCGAGCTGCCGCAGTTCTTCGAGCCGTAGAGGTTGAAGTTGTAGCCGAGCATCGCGACCGGCACGCCCGAACTCCACTGGTCGGGGCTCACGTAGCCACGCGCCTGGTGCGCGAGCGACGCTTGCGGGATGCTCAACGTCAGCGTCTGCTCGCTGAAATCGAACGCGGCGCTCGCTTCCGGAATGACTTGACCGATGCGGCGGCATTCGCCTGCGACGGCGAGTTGCGCGACGAGCTCGGGCGACAGTTTGCGGAAATCGACGCCGATGCGCTTCAGCATCTTTTCGTCGAAGCAAGGCTGCGCGTCCGGCGTGCCGGGCGCGGCCTTGAACGGGACGTCGTACCGGCCGATCCAGTCGGCGCCGACGTAGAGGTCGACGCTATATTCGCCCGGCAGCGCGACGTTGCCGCGCGCATAGCGCGACAGGTCGACCTGCCTTCCGTTGCCGTTGCTCAGGAAGCCGGGATCGAATTCGACCTGCGCGAACTCCGTCTGCGCGACCTGGATCGGCGCGGGCAGAGACGGCGGGGGCGTTTCCGCACGCGCGTTTTGCGACCACGCGCCGATGCAGGACAGAACCAGCACGTAGATGGGCTTGAGGTGCGGCATGCCGGGCACGTACGTGCGCACATGTCGATTCGAAGTCATTCCCAGCTGCTCCTGTCGTGATCGGGTGCACGGCGCCACGCGCAAAGCCCGTTACGGGCTGCGTGTTTCGCGGCATCGCTCGGCGTTCGTTGCAAATAGAAAAATCGGTGTTGTTCGCGAGGCCTGGCCTCCGACGAAGATGTGAAGCGGCGGTGCGCGTTGCGATTGCGGATGTCGAACCCGCAGCGCGCGGCGCGGCTGGGTATCGCGTCAGTGCGCTATCGAAACGGGGCGCTCGTTGTCCGACGACGAACCCCAGTCGTCGATACTGCCGAACGAGGCCGTCGCACCGCTCGACGGCAGCGCGCCGAGTTGGTTGACCGGGAACTGTTGCGTGCCGCCGGGCAGCACGTATCCCATCCCCGCGTCGTATTGATGGCCGGCGGCCTTCAGCGACACGCTGCCCAGATTGACGACGTAGGGCGTCGGATTGCTGGCCTGCAGCGCATACCCTTCGCCAGCCTTGACGAGGCTCCAGTTCAGTTGCTTCGGCGCGGCGCTGGCGTTGCCGGTCAGGCCTTCCGGGCGGAACATCACCTTGATGCGCGAGCGGAACGCGATCTGAAGCTGGTTGCGGTCGTTTCCGGGCGCCGCTTTGGGCGGGATCTCGAGCACGTTGAGCCAGAACAGCGATTCCTTGTCGGCCGGAAGCGGTTCGCGCGTATAGATCATGCGCAGCGTCTGCCCTTTGCCGGGTTCCATCCGGAACATCGCGGGCGTCAGCGTGAACGGGACGTCGATATTGTCGGGAGACGCGTTCGGGTCGCCCTTGTCGAGCCATGCCTGCACGAGCACGGGTGCCTTGCCTTCGTTCGTGAGCTTGACCGTGACCTCGCGGTCGTTGCCCGGAAAGACCACGCGCGTCCCGGAAATCACCACGTCGGCGCAGGCGTGGGACGTGACGAGGGCGGAAAACAGCGCGAACGTCGAAAAATATTTTGCGGACAGCATGGTCAACTCCGGTAAATATGTAGTAGTTCTTATCAGGCGGAATGCCGAGGAGCCGGAAAGGCCCGGCCGGAAGTCTTTTTGGAAAAGCCCCTCGGATTCCGTTGCGATCGATTACTGGTAGGTCAGCGAGTACTGAACCTTCGAGTTGGCCTGGCCGGCGGTGGCCGCGGCCGTTGCGTAGTACTCGGCGAAGTAGTTCAGCGTTGCCTTGCCGTCTGCCGCGATGTCAACGAGCTGACCGCCTTGATCGCCCATCGCGCCGATCTTGATCGGCGTTTGCTTGTCGTTGAGCACGTTGATTTCGACGTTCTTTGCGGCATCCGTGCCGCCGTCGAGCGTCAGGCGGCCGGTCGACTGGTTGACGTTCGAGCCGGATTCGAACACGACGCCGACCTTCGTCGGGTTCGCGCCGCCGGAGGTGCAGCCTTCCAGCACCACGGAGAACGGCGTGCGGCCCGCCGTCTTGCCCGCCTCGCCGAGCGTGTTCGCGCCGATCTTCGGCAGCGTCACGGCAATAGTGTTGGCCGAGCCGTTCGTCACCTTGCAGGTCGAGGCAATGACGCTGCCCGTGAACGTGATCGTGCCGTCGGATGCATGCGCGGCCGAAGCGGCAGCCAGACCGGCGGCAGCCAGGATCAAGGAAAGAGCATGAGTGCTTTTCGTGATTTTCATTAATCTAGTTCCAAACGGTGATTGATATGAGGGTGAAATGCGAACGCGAGAGCCGCTGCGGAGCGGGTGCGCGATGAATGTCGGCATGTGCATTTCAAGACGGATTTTCCAGATATGGGAAGGAATGGTGAATGGGACGGCATCCAAATTGACGGGAAAATAACTAGTACAAGTACTAAATATGTAAAAGGCGGTGTAGATTTTTAGGAAAGTCTTGTAAATTGTTAAATCCTGCGCGTGGGGCTGGCCAATCGATTCGGCGCGAGAACGGATGCGTTGGCTCCGTTGCCTGCTTCAACAACGGTTCAGTCACGGTTTGCGGCCAGGACACCGGTTATGAGGCGGGGTCGAAGACGGTTATCAGGATGCGGACGGTTTTCCCGCCCGCCGTGACAGTCATCCGTGATTGTTGCCGTCGGCAGGCGTTACAAGCGGGGCCAGGTGGCGCCTGAACCGATTGTTGGCGATCGTCATGGAGCACCCGGCACGGCCGTCACGAAGCATGCTCGGCCGATCGGCGAAGCGAGCAAGACATCGGGCGTGGACGCACATGCCCGCGGCGGAGAAGCCGGCTACGCCGGGCAGGGCCACGAGCAGCAGACCGAACCGGATATGGCGCGGCGTCCGCTCGTATCTGACGACGTACCGGCGAGCATGATCGAATGCCCGCGATTCCGCGGTGACCTGATGCATTCATGTCGGGTTATGGTGCTTACGCCTTGACATCTATCGCTTGAACGACCGGCCATACTTCGTCATGCCCCCCCACGGGTTGGCGCATCGTGTAAATCATTTCGGGCGTTCGCCGGCCCCGTGGCAAGCTCCGCGCAGTCGCGTTTCCCACCGCCCGTCGTGGCGCCGACGCGCCGCACGCTCGATGCAGGCCTCCCGCATGGCACCGGCACCTCAGTCCCTACGCGCCCACACGTGATTTCGTGCTGACGCGCTCGCCCGGTGCGTCACGGTCCGCCTTTCGGGAACGCCGCGTCCGGCGCCACAAGCCGCGTCGCGGATCGTCCACCATTCGCTGCCAACTTCCGGATTTTGTCATTCGATGCAACGTACGGCGACGACGTGCGTGCGATTCGCTCGACCAAAACTTTAATCATCTCGCTCGGAACATTGTCAAATCGTCCTGACAATCAACGATTTAAAGCCACGAATCTATATTTTTCGTACTTGTCCTATCTGATTTGCCGTGCAAATTCGAAATCGTCCAGTTTATCGACTTTGGCAACATTCATAAAATATCAACAGTGGAATTCATTCTTCCACGCGTCGGGTTTCGATCGGTTAGCTAATCGAAATTCGCTCCGAAATCAATTCTTTACATAGAGATCATTCGATGAAACTCAACAAAATTGCGCTGGCACTGGGTATGGGCGCTGCACTGTTCGGCATGGCGCAAACGGCACAGGCGCAAACGGCAAAGCTCGACTCCGTTTCGAAGAAGATCACGCTGACGGCGCAGATCAACGACGCCATGTTCGTGTCGAAGCCGGACGGCTCGACCTGGTACGGCACGGAAGAACTGAATGCCACGGACTACAAGCAGAAGCAATTCACGAAGACGCTGCCGATCCGCATCTGGACGAAGAACCCCGACTTCAACGTGTCGCTCGCGCAAGAGCTGAAGATGTCGAGCGGCAGGTACGAGATGAAGAACGCGCAAGTGACGCTGTCGAGCAACGGTGGCGACAAGGCGGTCGCGTTCGGCTCGACCCAGAAGATCACGCAAGTGGCAAAGACGCTCGATGGTTACGACGAAGTCCACAACCTGAAGATCGACGTCGAAGCGCCGGACATGATCGGTACGAACAGCACCAACGGCAGCTACAGCGGCGATCTCGTGATGGTGTTCGAGCCGGTCGCAGCCGCCGCTCCGTAATCGTTCCACCTGGAGCCCCGATTCGATCGGGGCTCGCTTCCTGTCGAGTTCCCATGGCCGCTCGTCCAAATCCCAGTCCTCCATAGAAGAGAAGAAATCAGCGTGATCGCCTATCAAGCTCCTTTCCGTTTCAACAAGCTGTGGCTGGGTGCGTTTCTTTTTGTTTCGTCGCACTCATTCGCAGAACTGAAGGTCACGTACGGGGTGCCAGAGGGGTTCAGTGCGGTCGAACTCGACGATAGCGCGAATTATGTCGGGACGTTCAACGGGCGCACGCTGCCGGGGTTCATCAGTTATTCGTCAGCCAACACGTCGCTCCAGTTCGATGCGGCCAAGTATGCGGCGAACGGCATCTCGCCCGACGACGTCGACACCATCCGGGAAGTCATCTCGAGGCTCGACTACAAGCGTTGCAGCAAGGGGTGCGACGTCGAGATCGCCGGGTACTACGTCACGGTCGACAAGCTGAAGCGGTCGATCGCGATCCGCGATTCGCGCGAGGACTACATCGCGCCGGAAACCGGTTTCGGGCTGGTCAACAACCAGGCGGTCGACTTGCGCGCGTCGTCCGACGGGTACCGTGCCGTCAACGTGAGCGGCAACACGTACGTCGGGCTTCCGTTCCAGAGCTTCGGCTACATGAGCTGGTACGCGAACCGTTCCGAAACGCGCAATTACAGCGGCGGCCAGCAGGGGCTGTCGTCGTACTACCTGCAGAAGAACTTTTCCCGCACGTACTTGCGGGCAGGCAAGCAGAACAATATCGACTACGAGGCCGGATCGGTCAGCACGCTGCTGACGCCGAGCTTCGACCAGTTCGTGACCGTCGGCAGTCAGACCCATCTGCGGGTCGACGCCAACACCGGCTCGCTGATCCTCTATTCATCGGCCGAAGGCAACTACGAGTTCTACCGGAATGGCCGGTTGATCCTGAAGCGGCCGGCCGTGCTCGGCCGCAACGAGATCAGCTTTGCCGATTTGCCGGGCGGCTACTACTCAGTCGAGATCCGGCTCGTCGACCGCAACGGTAACGTGGTCAACCGGGAAACCCGCGAGGTCAACAACCTCAATTTCGGTGCGAGCAGCGGCAACGCATGGCACGTGACGGCCGGCAAGGAGATGGGTACCGGCGGCTATCTGCTCGAAGTCGCGATGAGCCGGAACTTCAAGCAGTTCTATCTCAACGGATCGATGCTGGCCGGCCAGAGCGGCAAATGGGCGGCCGAAGTCAACGTCACGCGGCCGACGCGGCTGGGCGGGGTCGACGTCACGCCCACGCTGGGCCTGTTGAGCGGGGAACGCAGCACAGGCGGCTACGTCAACCTGTCGGTGGCGAGCGAGGCGCTCGGCAGCCTGATGGTCAGCCGCTATCAGAACACGAACGTGTCGCGCTTCTACTTCGGTCAGCCGAGCACGGGTGTGTCCTACAGCCGCCTCTTCCGCGGGGTGACGTTCAGCTACAACTATCAGCGCTCGAAATTCAGCGAGTCGCAGCAGGCCGAGGCGCGCTGGAACTACCGGCCGAACGGTCTGTGGGGCACGTTCGCGCTGGGCGTCCAGAAGGGCAGCTATCAGGGCAGCGGCGGCTATGGCGTGTATTTCAACATGACCATGGTGCTGGACAAGGTGCAGGGCAGCTTCAGCGCCGCGCATGCGCGCGGGCAGACCCAGCTCAGCGGCGACGTTCGCAAGGATTTCCAGGACAGTTTCGGCACGACGTCCGTCGGCCTGTCGGCGAGCCGGATCGGCACCGACTACGGCGTGAACGTCTACGGCACGCGCTCCGGCACGCGCGGCGACGCGTCGCTGAACCTCGGGCAAAGCAGCTCGGGCAGCAACGTCGACTTCAACTATCGCGGGATGGTCGCGGCCAGCAAGCAAGGCGTGGCGTTCGGGCGCTACAGCTCGAGCGGCAGCGCGATGTTGTTGAAGACGCCGAATATCCCGGGCATGAAGTACGGCTTCAACGTCGAGGGCAGCCCGGTTGCGGGCAACAGCACGTATGCGGTGCCGCTCAACGCTTACGCCGACGTGCCGTTCGCACGCGTGATCAGCAATAGCGAAACGATCGACATGAACGTCGAAGTGCCGGCAAACATCGTTCGGGCTCACCCGGGCCAGGTTTATGCGGCGAAGGCGAAGGTCGACATCAACATGGTGTACAGCGGTTTCCTGAAGGATATGAACGGCAACCCGCTGAGCGGGAAGTTGCTTGAAACCGGCGACAAGGTGCACCCGAACGGTTTGTTCTCGATAGTGAGCAAGGAGATGCTGTCGCAGATCACGCTCGACCAGAACGGGCATCGCTACACGTGCAGCCTGAAAGACGCCAACGGAAACGACTTCCGTTGCCAATGACGATGCATTCAACCATATCCAGGAATTGACGACATGATCCACAACTTGCGAACCACGCTTCCGATTCTATGTGGCCTGCTGATTGCGGCGTCTCAACCGGCCAAGGCCGAAGGCGAGCTGATGGTGATGCCGGCCACGACCAAGGTGTTCAGCGCTCACGATCAGCACGTCACCGTGAAGAACATGGGCGACGCGCCGCTCTATCTGACGATTTCGGCCCAGAAGGTGCTGAATCCGGGCAAGACGCCCGAACAGAAAGAGGACATCGGCAACCTGCCGCATCCCGGCATGCTCGCGAGCCCCGACAAGCTGACGCTCGGGCCGAACCAGACGCGCTCGATCGTGCTCAAGTCGCTCGTGGAGCCGGCCAGTGAGGAACTGTATCGGCTCTATATCTTGCCGGTCAGATCGCTGAAGGTCGACGACGCGCCGCAAGACAGGATCACCGCGCCGATGTCGGTAGCCGTCGGGTATGGCGTGCTTGTCCGGCATATGCCGCCCCCCGGCAAGCAACGTAGCGGCTGGACGCATCGCTGCGAAGATGGCGGCCTCACCCTCGAAAACACCGGCAACGTGCGGGAAGTCTTCACCGATGTGAAATACGACCAGGCGCCTACCGCTCAAACCATTGCCGTCTTTCCGGGCACGCCGCAGCACTTCGCGACGAAGCGGATGTCGCTGACGGTCGACGACAAACCGCACACGCTGGAGTGCTCGTGATGGGCGGTGCGTCGCGCATTGCACTGGGGACGTTGGCGGCGCTCATGTGCACGTGCAGCATGGCCGCCGGCGTCCTGAAGCTGTCGCGCGCGGAGTTGACACTGGAGCCGGGCCAGCCGGCGGGCGAGCTCTACGTCGAGAACGCCGGCGATACGCCGCTCTATCTGGATGTCGAACAACATCTGCTGCTCAATCCGGGCGATACGCCGGAGCGTCTGGTGCCGGTCGGGGATGTGGAGAAGCCGACCCTGCTGGTGTCGCCTGGTCGATTGGCGGTGGCGCCCGGGCAGAAGTATCGCATCGGGTTGAAGGTGCTGGCCGTGCCGTCGCAGACGAACGTGTGGCGGATCACGTTCAGGCCGAACGAGCGGATTCTCGTCGATGCATCGTCGAGCGACGGTGCGCCGGCACCGTTATTCGTCAATGTCGGCTATGGCGTGGTGATCTACCAGCACGGGGCGGCGAAGCACTGAATCGTCCATGCGACGGCATGGGCTTGCGCCTTCGGCGCCGTTGAAGGTGTGAGCAATCGCGTATCGCGCGCCGGGCCGACGAAGGTGTCCGTCATGTTGCCGTATCCGCCAGCACGCGGAAATGTGCGATCGGGTGAGATGGTGAAATGGATTGAATATTAAGCGAAAGGATTAAATCGATGGGCAGGATAGAAATCATCAAGTACTGGCGGAGTTGTGCGTTGGCTGTATGTCTTTCCGTGCTTTCATTTAATGCATCCGCCTTCATACTCGAAACCGCGAAAGTCATCGATAGCTATAGCGCGTGCAGGTGGAAGAACAATGGCGATGGAACCAGCACGCTCGGTGTCACGATAAAATTCCGCCCGGCCGCCGGCAATCACGGGAATGTGGCATACGTCTCCCGAGGGATACTGGTGTACAACTACGATCGCATGGGAAATCTGAGGCCCAGTACCACGGCGGCCAAACGTATTATACTGAATGGCAGCTATAATTTTTCGTCTTATGTCGGAGACGGTTACGCCATTTATTATGGTTTGTCGACTGAGTGGAGAACTGAGAGAGCTTTTACGGCCAACATCGAGGTATTGATCGACAATTCCCAGATAGCGGACTGGCCTGGAATGTCCCTTCGTGCCGCCAACTACACGCAGGGTAACGATTTCGGCGAGGTAACGGGCGCAGCCTATCTCACCATGGCGAGCACCGACGGTACCTGCATCGTGCTGGACCCTGCGAAGCCGCCGCCACCGGCGCCGTCGTTTGTTCTCGACACGGTCGCGCCGGATTGGGATCTCGGCGAACTGCCGCGAGGGGAAAGCCAGAAGACGCTTGCCGGTGCATCGCAGCAGCTCTGCTTCACGTACACGGGGTTTGCCAGCTCTGGCAATTTCGTCATTAACGCGACGAATGCGAACGGAATGTCCGGTAATCGCTATCTGCTCAGGAATACCAGCAAGCCGGAGCAAACCGTTCCGTACAGCGTGACGCTGAACGGCGGCAGCGCGAATTTCCCGTTACCGAACATCGGCGCCAGCGCGATCAGGCTGAACACTGGCAATCGCACGTGTTTCGTGCCGACATTCAAGACGTCCGTTGGCATGTCCGCGGGGGCTGGCGACTATAGCGACGTGCTGTTGTTCACGGTCGTGACGAAATCGTAGGAGTGGACATGAAGAAAATCATCCTGAGCGGATCGTTGGCGGTTCTGGCTTTGGTGCCGACGTTTGCGTCGGCGCAAGTTGCGGCGCTCACCGGCAAGACCGAAAGCAGGGTCACGGCAAAGGTGATTCGCCCGAACAATCTGATCATCACCGACGACAAGGGCGGCTGGTTCGGGCAAGGCCTGACGATGCAGCAGTTAGGCGCGTGGGATACCCCTTACGAGGTGAAGGCGCGCCTGCGCGTCGTATCGACGACGGGCACGTTTCAGGTCCGCATGGACCAGCCGCTGGACATTCGTAACCAGGCGAAACCGACGCTCGCGTTCCGGAAGCCGGTCGTCAGCATGGGCGCCGAAAACGCCGCCCTGAAGCAGTTCACCGTCGGGCAGGCGATCGAATTCGTGAATCCGGCGCCACCATCCGAGGAAATCGACTCGGAAGGCTACTATACGCTTGACGTTTCCGCGTATCCGCCGGAAGGCGATTTCAAGAGTACGACCGGAACCTATACAGGTACGCTGTCGCTAGTCTTCGAGCCGATCGTGCCGAAACAGAAATAGCGCGGCCGCTGCTCGCGGCATCGCCGCCCGGGTTCATGATCGTTCGCCCGCGCGCGAGCGGTGCATTTTACCGATCGTCGTTGATTTCGCTTTTTCGAGCATGACGCGCACGTGAGCGATAACCGGCAAGACGCCCCTCCGGCATGTTTCAGCACGATGCCGATTCACCGAGACGCGAACATGAAACTGCACACATTCTCTTTTTCGATTGTGCCGATTGCGGTAGTGATCGCCGGGTTCATATCGAGCCCGGCGCTTGCCGCGATCGACGTGCTTCCGAAGGAAATCACGGTTGGCTCGAATACGACGAACGTAGAGATCGTCAACAACGGCGACCGGCCCGAGTACGTGACCATTTCGCTGTCTCGTCTGCTCAATCCGGGCGTGCCGCTGGACGACGAGAAGCTCGAACCCGTCGGAACCCTGGCCAGGCCGGCGCTGTATGCGTATCCGTTCAAGCTGAGTCTTGCGCCCGGGCAATCCAAGAAGATCGTGTTGAAAGCGCTGCAGCCGGTGCAGAACGAAACGGTATATCGGCTGGACGTCAAGCCCGAAATCAAGGTGTCGACCCAGGAGCAGCAGAACACAACCGGCAGTATTGTCGTCAACTTCGCATTCCGCGCACTCGTGCGCCAGTTGCCCGAGAGTACGCGCGAGGCACTGTCCGTCGCGTGCGATGCGCACGGCGCGCTTCTGACGGCGACCGGCAACATACGCTATGCGGTGAAGGATGCCACGGTCGACGGGCAGGCAGTGCCCCGCTTCAATGTCTACCCGGGGGTGCCGCGGCCGCTGCAAGGTCGTGTCGTCGAGATTCCGGGGTATCCGGCGTGTCGCGGCGATTCCGCCCTGCCGGGCGCGAAACCGTCCCGCGTCGACGGACTGCCGCCAAGCTTTCTATCAACTTCCTCGAACTGAGCTTCCCCCCCGGCTCTTCGCGTTTCAACGGCCCCGGATGATGCCGCGGCTTCCCCCCGTCCACTTCCGTCCACCGCGTTCGTCGTGTCGCGGAATGGATTGCCGGTGCGGCCGGCCGGCCCCGCTCAGCCGAGCAGGTAGCGCAGCAGGCCGGCCGACACGACGCCGACGATGACGGTCGGCAGGATCGACAGGCGCGTCGCCGCGAGCAGCGTGATCGCGAGCGCGAGCAGGTCGGCGGGGCGCGTCGACACGAAGGCCGGCGCGATCACCGAAATCAGCACGCAGCCGGGCACGTTCTCCATCACCGAAGCCATTCGCCGGCTCAGCGTGCGATTGCGCAGCAGCACATAGCCGAGAATGCGCGACAGGTACGTGGTCGACGCCATCAGCACGATCGTCGCGACCGTGCTGAAATCCGGAAGCTCAGGCATCGCGCGGCTCCCACAGCAGCGCGGCGATCAGCCCCGCGCACGCGCCGGCCGCGACATACCACGCACCGGGCAGCGCGAGATGGGTGGCTGCCGCGACGACGAGGCTGACGAACCACGGGCGGCTCGCGCGCACGCCTTTCCACATCCCGCGCAGCAGCACCAGAAACACGGCCGTGAACGCCATGTCGAAGCCGTACTGTTCGACGTTGCCGATCGTCGGGCCGACCGCCGCGCCGAGCGTCGTCATCGAGATCCACGTCAGATAGAGCCCCATGCAGATGCCCGCGTAATAGGGCACGCTGATGTGCGTGGCCGAGCGCTCGCGCGCGTCGGCGAGCGACATCGCCCAGCTCTCGTCGCACATGAAGAACAGCGCGACGAACGCGCGGCGGCGCGGCAGGCGCCGGATATAAGGCTCGAACGCGGCGCCCATCAGGATGTGGCGCGAATTCACGAGAAACGACATCGCGACGATCAGCGCGATATGCGGCGGCGACGTCCACAGATGGATCGCCGCGAATTCGGAGCCGCCGCCGAAGTTCAGGCCCGTCATCATCGGCACCTCGAACAGGCTCAGCCCTTTCTGCGCGGCCTGCGCGCCCAGCACCAGCGCGAACGGCACGAAACCCAGCATGACGGGCAGCGCCGCGCGCAAACCGCGACCCATCTCGGCGACATGGGCGGGCCTGTCGCGAAGCCCGGACGACGTTGAAACGCTACTGCTCATTACTCCTCCTTCGGGGGAGGGATTGTCTGCTTTTTTGACTCGAATCGGGTTGCGTTGTGGCCAGATTTTTCTCAGAATTTGGCATTGAACGCGTGATACGCGAATTTTTTGGAATCGGGTGCCAAATGAAGCTTGACGCTATCGACCGCCGGATCCTGAGCGCGCTGCAGCGCGACGGCCGCATGCAGAACGTGGAACTCGCGCACGAGGTTGGGCTGTCGCCGTCGCCATGCCTGCGGCGCGTGCGGCTCCTCGAGGAAGCCGGCGTGATCGAGAAGTACGTCGCCGTGCTGAATCCCGCGAAGGTCGGCAAGGGGCTGACGATCTTCACGCGCGTGTGGCTGAAGGGGCAGGACGCGGAATCGGTGAACCGTTTCGCCGAGGCCGTCCAGCAGATGCCGGAAGTCGTCGAATGCCACCTGATGGCCGGCGACTGCGATTTCCTGCTGCGCGTCGTCGCGGCCGACATCGACGATTACCGGCGCTTCCAGATGGAATATCTGACGCGCATTCCCGGCGTGCTGAGCGTGAAGACCGATATTCCGATGCAGAAGGTCAAGCTCACGTCGGCGCTGCCGACCTAGCGCGGAGTGGGCGCGTGGCGGCGCATCGATGCGCGGTCATCGCGCGGTGACAATCGCCCGATAAACTGATGGGGTGGGTCGCGTCGCACCGGATGAGCCGTGCGATCGCGCACTGTTCGATGTGCAAGCAACTAACGGTCAATGCCGATGCAGTCGGCCCAGCGGCGCGGCGTGGCGCGCCGGGTCGTGCGTCGCAGCGGATACGTTTTTTCCTGTCGAGTCCTGCATGCAGCCATTCAATACGCCGTGGAATTCACTGGAAATCGTCAAGCTCGTGCTCGGCGTGCTGACGCCGTTGTCGGTCGCGTGCCTCGGCTGGCTCGTCGCACGCCGGCTGAAGCGGCTCGAACTCGTGCAGTGGACCAACCAGCGGCTGATCGAGAAGCGGCTGGCGCTGTACGACACGGTCGCGCCGCAGCTCAATGCGCTGCTGTGCTTCTACACGTGGATCGGCTACTGGAAGGACATCTCGCCGGACGACGTGATCCGCGCGAAGCGCGACCTCGACCGCACATTCCACATCTACCGTTACCTGTTCGACGATGACGTGTACGACGCATATCACACGTTCATCCATGCGCTGTTCGAGATGCATACGGGGCCGGGCCGCGACGCGCGGATCCGCTCGCTGATCCAGGCGCCCGACGGCGACCGGAGCGTGCACGGTTCGTATGAATGGAAGCCGGCGTGGTCGGAGCGTTTCGCGACCGCGAACGTCGTGCCGAAGGACGACGTGCTGAAGCATTACACGCAGTTGATGGAGCGGCTGCGCGTGGCGCTGGGCGCGACGCGCTGACGGCTTCGGCGCTCGCGCGCCATGCCGGTATTGAAATCCGTCATGGAAGCCGACCGTTTCGAGCGTGCGTGATTCAGGCGAACGAGATCACGAGCCTCTTGCCGCAAGCCGCCGCATACTTGCGCAGCGTATCGACGGACGGGGAATGCTGCCCCGTTGCGAGCGCACGCTCGAGTCGCGTAATGGCGGGCGCTTTCGTGCCCATCCGTTCCGCCACATCGGCTTGCGACAAGCCAGCCTCTCGCCGCGCAGCCAGCATCGCGTCGAGCAGCGCGAATTCCTCGCGATTCAATCGTTCGTATTCCGCGCGCACCGCGGGGTCGGCCAATGCCCGCTCACGTAGTTCCTTATACGTTGCCATCTCGAACCTCCTTCAATCGACGACGCGCGATTTCCAGTTCCTTCAGAGGTGCCCTTGGCGTCTTCTTCACGAAACAGTGCAGCATGACGATACGCCACTCGACGATCGCGCAGTAAAACACTCGGGCAATACCTTCCGCGCCCTTCAATCGCATTTCGTACAGGCCGTTTCCCATCGGTCGGGAGTGAGGCTCCCCGAGATTCGGACCGTACCGTTCCATGCGGTCAGCGAGTGCAAAGTACCGGGCAAGCAGCGTTGTCGGCAACGACGCGACTCCCGCCGCTACACGGTCGTTGAAGAACTGGATCTCGTAACCATGAGTCGACATAGTAACAAATATGTTATGTTGCGACAAGAACGACGACGGGCCGCAGATGCGGACACAGGCGGTTGGTCACACGTGAGGGAGTTCGCGACCGTATTTCTTGGGTCGGAGATATCGATGTCGATGACGATGCACGGAACCGAGCGCGCTCGGGAATTCGGGCCCGGGAAGCAGCGCGACTCGGTGTCAGCTTGGAGTGGGTACTACGGATTCGCGACGGGGTTAGTTCCGCCCCGCCACCGCGAGCCGCGCCGCCAGCCCCACGAACACGGACCCGAGTAGATACTGCGGCACCTTCGACGGCCGGCGGCGCGCGCCGATCCGCTGGCTCAGCCGGCTCGCGGAGAGAATCACCGCGCCGTTCACGACGATCCCGATCAGGTTGAGCACCGTCGCGAGCACGAGAATCTGCACGGCGATCGAGCCATGTTCGGGCCGCACGAACTGCGGGAACAGCGCGAGCACGAACAGCGCCATCTTCGGGTTCAGCAGGTTCGTCGTCAGCCCTTGGCGGAAGATCGTCGCGGTCGAGTGGCGACGTTGCGACGCGACGGGCGACAGCGCGGTCGCATCCGAACGGAAGGTTTTCCACGCGAGATACAGCAGATACGCGGCGCCAGCGAAGCGCACGACGTCGTACGCGAGCGGCACCGCGACGAAGAGCTGCGACAACCCGAGCGCCGCAGCGAGCGCATGGCAGTAGGTGCCGGCCTGAATGCCCGCGAGCGTCGCGAAGCCTGCGCGCCGGCCCTGGCTCACGCTGCGGGACGCGATCAGCAACATGTCCGGGCCGGGCGTGGCGGTGAGCGCGAGACACGCGCCGGAGAACAGCGCGAGCGTGGAGAGATCGATCATGGCGGCCCCTTTTGCCGGTGCGGCGTTAAAGGGAGGTCAGTTTAGGAGGGCGCCCGAGGCCGGTCAATCGAGCGAACGGACGATGGCCCGATGGCCAGACGGCACGCATCGCGCGTGTGCCGCCTGCACGCCACTCACTGTTTGCGGCAAGCAACCTGATAGTCGATCACGGTGTTCTCGGAAGGCTTGTCCGGCGCGCCACCCACCGTGGTCACGCCGAGCACGCCGGCCGCGTTCCGGTAGCGCAGCGCGCAATACCCGACGCCGGTGCCCGAGCACGCTTCGGCTTCGACGATGCCGTGCTTCGCGAGCGTTGCAGCGCCATCCGCCGCGTCCGGCTTTTCGCGCGGACGCAGCGGCTGCCAGCCATGCGCGATCAGCATCTTGCGTGCCGCGTCGAGCGGCTTGCCATACACGTTCGGCACGACCGCGCGGCCGTTGCAGTGCGTACTTTCGGCGGCGACGCGGGTCAGCCGCAGGCCGCCGCTTTCCGCGTGCAACTCGCCGACGGGCGCGCCGGGGCCGTCGCCGCCCCAGACGAGCAGCGCGCCGTTTTCCAGACGATCGACCGAGCCGAGCTGCCAGCCGGCCTTGCGCGCGGTGTAGCCGAGCGCGACGAGCGTCGTGCCGTCGAAGACGCCGATATTGCCGTTGCGCGCGAAGCAGATCGCGCTCGTGCCGGCGTTGAATCCGCTTGCGAAGGTCACGACCGTATAGCGCCCGAGCGGTGCCTCGGACGTCACGATCCAGTCGCGCTGCGCGACTTCGCGGCCGGCGGCCGTGGTCGTTTTCGCGCGATATTGCGCGCAGAACGGATCGAGCGCACCGCTTTCAGGCGAGTGCGGCAGCGTGCCGAGCGGCACGAGCGACGCGCCGGCGATATCGGAGCCCGTGCGCAGCGGCTCGGCCGATGCCGCGCCGCCGAACGTGGCGCCGGCTAATACCGCGATCGAAACGATCGAAGCAAGATTGCGGGCGAGCGGTGAGGCAACGGAAAGGAACACGCGGGCTGTCTCCGGGGAAAGTGGGGCGGGCGCGGCAATCGCGTTTTTCCGCCCGTCCATCACGGTTGCGCGCACCGCCAGGCGGCACGCGCGTGTCGCCAACGACTCAGCCCTTCGCGACCACGTCGATGCGCAGCGCATCGCCGCCCGCGACGATCGCCAGCAGGCGATCGACGTTCGGATGCGCGCCCGGACGATTGCGCGCGTCGGCCGTATGCTCGGCGAACACCGCGAGGCCGTGCTCGGCCGCTTTCGCGTCGAGCGTGCCGAACGCCTGCTTCAGATAGTGGTACACCGCGAGCGAGCCCTGCTTGCCGGGCTGATTCTCGATGGTCGCGACCACGTCGCCGTTCGCGCCGACGAGATCGATGCGCGCGATGCCGTCGATGGCCGGCAGTTGCGCGAGGTTGTCCTTGAATACTGCGGTCGGTTGAATCACTGAAAACACTCCGTCGGTTCGGTCATGGGCCCAGATGCGTGGCCGGCCGTATCTTATCCGATCGGCGCCGGCGCGCCGGCCGTGCGCCACGCGAGCGCCGCGCCCGCGAGCTGTAGCGTGCCGCCCGTCAGCATCGCGACTCGCAGCCCGGTCGCACCACCGCCGCACGCGTCGTACAGCGCGCCCGGCATCGCCCCGCCGAATACCGCGCCGGTCATCCGCGTCACGTTCATCAGCGATGCCGCCGTGCCGGCGCGTGCGGCGTCATGACCGCACGGAACCGGTCAGTACGCCCGCCTCGCGCGAGCGCTCGATATCGGGGCTGCGATACGCATGCTCGGGAATCTCGGCGAGCCGCGACGCATGCACCTGCCGGGGCGCCAGCCCGTAGAACTTCTGGAAGCTCATGATCAGCGGCGACCACTTGTCGGGATCGATGCGGTCCGGATGATCGTCCATCAGCAGGTCGGGATGCACGTGCACACGCTGGATGCGCACCTCGAACACACGAATGCGGCCGCGCAGGTCGGGCATGTCGTCGCCGATCCCGTGCGTGGCCGCGACGACCGCCTCCAGATGCACCGGGCATTCGAGCGCGCGTGGCGGTGCGACGGTTTGCGACGCGGCCTCGGTGAGCCCGGCCGTGCCGAACTTGTCGGGTTCGAATGCGTAGCCTTTCGCGCGCTTGCCGTCGGGCACCGGATACGTGCCCGTCGTGCGCGCGATCCGGTCCACGGCGTCCGCCTGCGCCGACGACGGCAGGTTCAGCACGCATTCGCCGTTGCGCAGCAGGTTGCGCGTGGTCTGCGAACTGGCGGCGATGCCGATCACGCCGCGCCAGCCGAGCCAGAACGCGGACGAGATCGGCGCGAGATTGGCCGTGCCGTTTTCATTGAGCGTGCTGACCAGCACGACGGGCGTGCCGAAGTAGAGGATGTTCGGTTCGGTGACGCAATGGGGCGCGTTCATGGTCGAGTCCTTCGGTGACGGGTCAGTCCGCATGCTGATCCTGTCGCGGCGGCGCGGCGCTCCGATTCTTGTCGTGTCATTCCGAAGGGTGCGCAAAGGGGCACGGGTACCGCGCCGGGCCGACACCGGCAGCGGCCGGGCTTTTCCGCTACAGTAGGAAATCGAAGGCCGCGCGCCTGCCTCACGCCGACGCGCGCGGTCGCGTTTCGCCAACGTACACGAGGGCCCGATGGACACCGAGCAACGCTACACCGCCAACGCGCCGACCCGCGCGGAAGTCGACGCACTGGGCGGCGCAACCGTCATCGAATTCGGCGCGAACTGGTGCGGGATCTGCGCAGGTGCGCAGCCCGCGATCACGGCGTCGTTCGCCGCGCATCCTGCCGTGCGGCACCTGAAGATCGAGGACGGCCCCGGCCGTCCGCTCGGCCGTTCGTTCGGCGTGAAGCTGTGGCCGACGCTGGTATTCCTGCGCGACGGGGTCGAAGTCGCGCGCGTCGTGCGCCCCACCGACGCGAAGCAGATCGAAGCCGACGGCTTCGCCGCGCTGGCCTGAGGTCACGGCGATGCAACAGGCCATCACGCACATCGGCGTCGATACGCGCGGCAGCGGCCTCGTCGAAGTCACGCCGCAGGTACGCGCGTTCGTCGATCAGCAGGCGATCCGCACCGGCCTGCTCACCGTGTTCTGCCGCCATACCTCGGCGTCGCTGCTGATCCAGGAGAACGCGGATCCGTCGGTGCGGCGCGATATCGAACGCTATTTCGCGACGCTCGCGCCCGAGGACGACACGCGTTACGAGCACGATACCGAAGGCGCCGACGACATGCCCGCGCATCTGCGCACGGCGCTCACGCAGGTGCAGTTGTCGATCCCGGTCGAGCATGGGCGTATGGTGCTCGGCACGTGGCAGGGGATCTATGTGTTCGAGCATCGCCGCGCGGCGCACCGGCGCGACATCGTGCTGCATCTGATCGGCGAGTAGGCGAGCAGGCGAGTGGCCGGGCAAGCGCGAAGCGCGCGATGCCGCGCCGGCGTGCGGCTCAGGCGAGCAGCTTCTCGACGAGCGCGCCGAGTTCGCGCAGGTGGACGGGCTTCGGCAGGAACGCGTCGAACACCCGCTTGTTCTCGCGCAACGCGGCCGATTCATACGCGCTGACGCCGAGGATCGCCGGATGCCGGCCGTCGCCGTCGGGTTGCGCCACCGCGCGAATGCGCCGCGCCACGTCGAATCCGCTCAGGTCCGGCAGTTCGAGATCGAGCACGACGAGGTCGTAGCGCCCCGAACCGAAGCGCGCGACGCCCTCCTGCCCGGTGCCGCACAGGTCAGCCTCGATGCCGAGCGCGGACAGCATCGCGCCGAGCGTTTCGCGCGCGTTGTCGTTGTCGTCGACCACCAGCGCGCGCCGGTCGCGTTGCGGAAGCGCGGGCGGTAGCGCGGGCGCGTCCCCTGCTGCGTTGCCGGCCGGTTCGACGCCGGGTGCTTCGACCGGCAGCGTCACGACGAACTCGCTGCCTTCGCCGACCACGCTGCGCACGTCCACATGCCCGCGCAGCGTCGTCACGATTTCGCGCACGACCGCGAGCCCCATGCCGATCCCGTCCACGTGCAGCCCGACCGCGTCGTTCGCGCGATAGAACGGCTCGAAGATCTTCGGCAGATGCTGCTTCGCGATGCCGGCGCCGGTGTCGCGCACGGCGATCCGCACCTGCTCGCCGGCCGGCGCGTCCGCGAGCGTGATCGCCACCGTGATCGAGCCGCCGACGGTGTACTTGACCGAGTTCTCGATCAGGTTCGACAGCACCTGCCGCAGCAGCTTGCGATCGGAGCGGATCGCGAGGCCGGGCGGCTCGACGAGCTGCGTGACCGCGATCCGCTTGGCCGCGATCTTCCCGCGCAGCGGTTCGAGCACTTCGGCGAGCAGCGGCGCGATGCCGACGGTATCCAGTTCGGCGACGCGTTTCGTCGAGCGCAGCTTGATGTAGTCGGTGAGGTCCTTGACGAGCGCTTCCAGCGACAGTGCGGAATTCTGCAGCCGCCGGATCGTCTTCAGGTTCGCGTCGGACTGCGGGCGTGCCAGCAGGATCTCGATCGATCCGCAGATCGCCTGCAGCGGCGTGCGCAGTTCGTGGCTGACCATCCCGAGGAACGCGTTCTTCGCCTCGATCATCTCGAACGCGCGGTCGGACGCCTTGCGTTCCGCATCGAGTGCCGCGTTTTGCCGCGCCAGCAGGTCGTCGCGCGTACGCATCGTATAGAACAGCAGCAGGAACAGCGCGCACAGGATCACGCCGAGCACGATGCCGAGGATCAGGATCGCGCGCTGCTTTTCCTTCAATTGATGGAACGTGAAATCGCGCTGCGCCATTTCGATCGCGCGGAAGTAGTTCGCGAGGCCGTTGACCTTCGGCCAGTACGCATTGACTTCGTCGATCACCTGATGCGCCTGCTTCGGCGCGTCGCGCAGCAGCGGCACCTCGCGCTTCAGGCGCGTCATGAATTCGCCGAGCGCGTCGATCTCGTTGCGCGCGCGCGGGATGCGCAGCCAGTATCGGGACACTTCCGACGGCCGCTGCAGGAACCCGAACGACACCGACAGGCTGTCGAGCTGCATCTGCACGTGATCGAAATCGTCGTCCTCGCGCGTCGCGTAGAGAATCAGCTGCCGGTCGAAGCGCGTATAGACGTTGCGGTATTGCGCGGCGGTCCAGAACACGCCTTCGCGCGGCCCCTCGAGCACGCCCTCGTTGACCGAGGTGGCGAGGAGATCCCACAGCAGGAACGCCCATGCGGTGAACCCCGCGATCCACAGCGAGCCGAGGATCAGGATGATCTTTCTGTTTCTCCAGCGCCGCCGCGTCATGTCACTTCACGGTCAGGCCGATGATCTGCCACGCGAATTTGGCTTCGCCGAGCGGCGTCTTCAACTCGTCGGGATACTGATCGCGCGGATACATGATCCACAGCGGGCCGTAGTTGTCGTTGCCGAGCACCTTGCCGTTCATCGTCCGCGCGAGGATCACGCCGTACTTGTCGGCATCGGAAACGGGAATCGTGAACGTGTATTCGTCGATGCAGTGGAATTCGATCTGCGTACCCTGCGCGCCGACCGTCTTCAGCACGTCGGACAGGCGCGGGCCGGTGAAGGTCGCCTTCGGCGTCCAGCTCGTCGACGTGACGATCGTATGCTGCGGCAGCGCCATCAGCGCCGGCTCGGAAAAGACGTAGGCCGTTTTCCCCTGCTGATTGCTCTTGCTGATCTTGCCGTCGACGGTGAACGTGAACGACGACGCGGCCCATGCCGCGGCGGCCATTCCGAGCACGCAGGCCGCGAGCACGGTCTTGATCCAGATGGTTGAAACGCGCATGTCTTTCCCTCGGTCTGGTGGTTCGTGTGGTGGTGTGTCGCTCCGGCTTCAGTTCGCGGCGGCCGCGCCCGGCAGCGTGAGCTTCAGTTCGCGCGCGACTTCCGCGAACAGGATCGGCAGGCGCACCGGCTTTTCCTCGCAGCGCGCGTTGTAGTGCGACACGATGTGCGCGATCTCGTCCTCGCTCGCTTCGCCGGTCGAGATCTTGCCGGTCAGCAGGAAGATCGGCGCGCCGCTGTTCTCGCTCGAGCGGATGCCGCGCACGAGCTCGGCGGCCGTCTGGTCGCCGAGCATCCAGTCGAGGATGTAGCCGTCGAAATCCTCGACTTCCAGCGCCTTGCGGAAGCTCGCGCCGTCGAAGTACGGGATCGCGTTCACGCCTTTCTCGATGAAATATTCACAGACCGTTTCGGCGACGTCGTGCGAATCGTCGACCACGGCGATCCGCGCGGCATACACGTTCGGCTGCGCCGAGCGCAGCTCGATCACGTCGACCGGATACGTGCGCCCCTCGCGCGCGTGCGCGCGCTCGGTGACGATCCATTCGCCCTGCCACTGCAGCGCGACGAAATCCGTTTCGATCTGGCTGGTGGCCTTCGTCGAGATCGCGGCGCGGCAGCGCAAGCGCTTCGATTCGATCACGAACGTCGCGTCGATCATCTCGGGCGCGGCCGGCTGCATGCCCTTGTCGTCGAGCAGGATCGCGGGCGGCACGCCGAAGTGCGTCGCGATGTCCTGCAACTGCGACAGGTTCCACGGGATCAGGCCTTTCATCTTGCGCGTGACGACCGAGAAGCTCAGGCCGAGCACGTTCGCGATCGTCGTGTTGTGACTTCGCGGCGGAATGCCGTTCCGGTTCAGGAGATCGCGCACCTTGTTGGCGGTGATGAGATCGACGTTGGCCTGCTCGGTGGTGGACATCTCGAGGGGGTCTCCAAGGGTTTTGGCGAGGAAGAGCATATCAAAGCTGACGCGCCACGCAAACTTTAAACGCGCGATGGAACTTGACATGCCATTTTTCTCCATTATTATTGCTCACCACGTCACTATTGTTTGTTGCGTCATGTTTGGAGGTCGATGCCGGCCATGGGCGGGCGGCGAAAAGCGGCGGCAATAAACAGTGACGGAACGATTCAAAGAGAGAACCTGAGAGAGCCTTGGGATGCGTGTCGGCGTTGGCGGATGGAATTGTATCCGGTGCGCCGCACGCAACCGGGTACGAGCTCACGGGGTGGATAGCTCGAAGCATTGCGGTGCCAATAAGAACCTGAGGATAGTACCCATGTATCGCCGTTTACTCGCACCGGGGCTGCTGTTGCTGTTGGCCGCCTGCGCGCAGGATCCGTCCATCACCAGCAGCACGGTACGGATCTGCGACGACACGGGGTGTTCCGATCGCCCTAAAGATCAGGTCTCCTATCAAAAAAGGGACGATGCGGACGACCGCGAAGATCCGCGCATCGCCGCGCTCAAGCAAACCGCGAAGACCCAGCCGAAGGCCGCCTACGACCTCGGCCTGCGCTATTTCCGCGGCGACGGCGTGCGCCAGGACAGCTACCAGGCGCTCAAGTGGATGCGCGAGGCCGCCGAACGCGGCGACCTGAACGCGCAGAAGGCGCTCGGCAGTTTCTACCTGTTCGGCCTCGAGGAAATGGGCGCCGATGCGCGCGAAGCGGAGAAGTGGCTGTCGATCGCGGCCGGCCGCGGCGACAAGGAATCGAAAAAGCTGCTCGATCTCGCGCGCAAGGCGAAGAAGGAAGACGAAGAAGACTGGAAATGGCGCACGCAGTGGCGTGACGTCTATTACGGCTACTGGTACTCGGGCTATCCGTACTACGGCGTCTGGCAGCAGACGTACTGGTACTACTGACCGGGCCTGAAGCAACGGGGGCAGCCGCGGGGAGACCACCATCGCGCGCCACGCCGGGGGGCTTATCGAAGTTCGCACGGACCCATAAGCCG
>NZ_JAHLCL010000001.1:608945-754231 GCF_029268935.1 Burkholderia semiarida
TTCCTGCCTGGTGTTAGTCAAAAACACAGTCTTATGCCTACCCGTTATTGTAAGTGGGTGACTGTGTCCGGCGTTTCAGGGGGCTGCTCCAGCGACCTTGCAGCACGATACGCTGCGTGTTGCGCCTGCATCGTCAGGATTTCGGCACGCAGTTCCTCCCCGTATTCGAAGCTGCTTGTCACTCCCTCGGTGGCGTCCTGGACGGCCTTTATCAGGCGCAAAGCCAACACATCGTGAAATGGGTTCAAGCCAATAAAGTTCCCGAGTGTGTTGTCGCTAGGTTGTGCCGCGGAAATCAGCGCAACGAGTTTCTCTGCAGCCGTCAATAGGTCCCATCCGGATACAAATAAGAGAAGCGCGCAAAGGGCGAGAACCGGAGCCCCCTTCGATTCCTCGCCGATCAGATTCGGTCTGCTAAATGCCCGCCTGAGCGGCTGCCAGTGAAAGGCGGCAAAATCGGCCAACGCGATCGTGCGGCCGTAGTGGATTTCAAGCGGCGTCGCGTCGAACATGGTATGACCCATATGCTGGTTAATCAGCGACATCGCTCGCTCTTTCGCATGGAACCAGCCGACGCCAAATGGAAGTATTGCGAGGAACCGCTCGATCACGACGCGATATCGAGTGGACAGCTCGCGTGCTGCCGCGTGCTTCCAGTCGAAATCAAGAAGATCGCCGAAGCACGGTTGAAATGGCAAATCGCTTGCGTGGCCGCGCCGACCTACAAGCTCGACGCACCAGCTGACGGCTGCTGCCGGCCGGGTGATGCGGAACTGATGCGTGGATCGAAGTTCGAAATGCCACTTCCGGAGCGCGCGCATATCGGACTGATCGAACATTTTCCGCTCAATGCCAACGCATACAAGCTGCCCGATCGCACGCGTCAACGCGGACTTTGTTTCACCGAAGTCGACACTGCCCTCCCGCTTAGTGTCGGATGTATCGTTGCGATAGAAGTCACATAGGGGATGATGCGCGGTCTGCTCTCCGGAATCGAGGAAGCGATAATGAGCCTGTCGAACCACCCTCCCGTTGCTGCTACGGCCTTCGCGTATCAGGACAGCTCCTTTCGCGAAGCACGACGGGCACTCGAGCCCCGGCATCGCGGCATCGAGAGCGTCTCGCGTCGCCGCTAGAGAGAGGTTGATCGGAGTGTCTGTCGGCGTCCCCGTGCAAAGGCGCGCCAACTGCTCTACGTCCAGTTCCCGGCCGAATTGTTCTGAATATGCCGTTCGTGTCATTTCGAATCCCCGCTGGTACCAAATCCAATTGAGGTCTTGCCCGTCGACCCTCGACCATACCCTTGCGCATCTCCATGATCGACGCGTCGTTCATGGGTGGTCCCTCAAGGTGGTTGTGTTCGTGGTGTTATCGCGCCCGGCGTGGCCGTCCGTTGTTCCTAACGCAGCGGTTCGGTACGGCCGGCCACTTCGTATAGAAATTCTACGATCGCGAGCAGTTCGTGCAGGCGAGTCGCGACCCGCGGCGACACCAGCAAGTCGACGTCGGACCGGCGGGCATACTCGAGGCGGTCCGGGCCGACGCCAGACATGCCACCGCCGCCGACTTCAAACAGGCTCAGCTCGCCGAGGTCCGTTTCGCCAAACGACCGTTCCTGCAGCTCGTACGAACTGTAGATGTTGTAGATGTAGCCGCGGTCCGTCCAACGGTTCGTATCGACGCCCCAGGCAACGGCAAGCAGCCGCTCCAGGTGCGCCGCCGATCCTGCGGAGCTCGGCGCCTCATAAAACACAACACGTTCTTGAGAAAGCCGACCGGGCTCGCACAACTCGTCAGGCAACGCGACGATCGCACGATGCAGGATACCGGTGGCTCGTGTGTTGATTGACAGCTTACGCTTCAGCTGCTTGAGCAGCTCCGCCGAGGACTTGCCGTGCGTTAGCGGGTGTGCCGCGATGCGAGGATGACCGTGCGACGGTGCACGTTGTTCGAGATGGATAACATTGCCGCGCGAGAAGGTCACGCGCTCGCCAATCCGAAAGCCTTCATAGTGGTCGCCGGCATCCTCGACCCCGACGAATTCCGTCACGAGCGCACTGTAGCGCTCGTCATGAGAGGGCGGCTCGGGCGCGGGATCCTTGCTAACCGTCGCACGCAGCAGCGGTCCCTGAATGGGCTGCAATTCAACCACGTCGCCCGGCTCGATCGTGTCGCGGACCGTGTCGCGCTCGGTGTCCCAGCCGCGTGTCGGATCGGTCCGGAACTCGAAGTCGATCGGCTGGCGGGCTCCCCATACGCGCAGCAGCAATTCCCAATTCGCGAGTGGCATCTCGGATTCGCCGGCCTCCCAGCGCTGATACTGGCGTTCGGTGACGAGCAACAGGTGCGCCATCTGACCTTGAGTGCGACGACTGCGCAGGCGCAATGCGCGCAACGTCTCGTTATTGGGTTCCCCGATCGTGAGGTGTTCCGTTCCATTGGCCATGCCGCCTCCGTTAAACGACAGAATGTCGTTCCCATAACCTTAGCACGACATTTTGTCGTGTCAAGGGTAACGAGAGGCCGAGCGGTGCCACCGGAATCGGTCCCTGTGCCGCTTCCACGTTACAGTGGCGGTGGAACAACCACAACGCGGGCACAGCGATGGACTTCGAGCAGCTGGTTTGGATACAGCACCCAATCGGCAACGGCTGGACCGACGAGCCTGATCCGGTCATCTGGGCCGCCGTGGAATCGCTCGACGCGGTATGGCGCGGCACGCCCGAGTACGTCGGCCGAAAGGGTCTCGGATCGGACCAGGATGGCAGATACGAGGCGGTCGGCCAGTTTCTGCGCAGCGCGATCGGAGCGCGCCCAATTTTCATCCCGACTGTTTCGATGGTCGACGGAACGGTCTCTTTCACGGACGGACGCCATCGGTTTGCTTGGCTGCGCGATCACGGCCTGCGAGCGTTGCCGGTCGAGGTTGACGAGGACTCCATCGAGACCTGCAGAACTTGCTTTGGGACCACCGAGCGCGTTGGGCGATTTGATCTCGTCGCGCGTTAGGCCGCATTCGATCGAACCAATTTGAAGAAAGGGGGGCTATGTCACTCACGTTACTCGATCCGCGGTTCGTGCGGCGGGTCTGTTTGCTCTGCTGCCACTGCGTGCGCAATATCGCGTACTACCGTATGGGCTTCGTCAACGAGGATGGCTCGGGTGCGCTGAAGCAGCACACGCAATTCGGGGCAACGGTCAACGGCAATATGCTCGATATCGCCGTGCTCGAATGGTGCAAACTGTTTGCCGACCGCAATGCGGTTCATCACTGGAAGCGCGTGATTCGGGACGACACCGAGCGGCAACGATTTCTTGGCGACATGCTGCAAGATGCAGCCACGAGTCCGAACGACTGGAAGCGGTACCTGGACACCGTGCGCGTCTACCGTGACAAGTTCGTCGCACATCTGGACGACCTCGACGAGATGCACACTCCGTCACTGGCGATCGCATTGAAGTGTGTCCTCTTTCTGTACGCGCACATCCGCTCGAACTTCCCCGCATCAACACTTACGATGCCGGGTCGCGCGCCCCTGCCGGAAGACCTCTCCACCTACTACGGGGACTGTCTCGACGAGGCACATCAGGCATACGCCGCAGGGAAAGGCGTATGAATGGGCAATTTTTGTCACCGATGCTCGCCGCGTGGGGCGCAGTGCTCTCGACGACACTCGCAGGAATCAAGCTCGGGGAACTGTCGCGAGATCGGCATCGCATCGACATCAGATACTCGTTCTGTACCGACGAGCAGCTCGGTAACACCATCACCATCCGCAACCTGTCCGGGCGGCCTCTCATCCTGTCCTACTGGGAGCTTCAGCTTCGTCACGGGCGCTGGCCGCGGGCCTGATATTCCACGTTGATTTCACCTGAGTTCGACGTGTTGGCCGATTGCCGAATTGAACCGTATTCGAGCTACCCCTTGGTGTTCGCCGAGGCAGACCACTTCAGCTTCGACTGGGCGACGCGTCGCGGCGGCTCCCCCAATCCTGAAAAATCAAATTAGAAGTCCGCTTTGCGTTCGACCAGCAATCTCGATTTGTCTTCGATAATCTTTGCCCCGAGTTCAAAACCTTTGAACAGTGAATACAACGGCTGCAGCGATCGAGCCAGCAACCCACCAATCGCGGAAAGTGGCGTGCTCAAGGGCACAGACTGAAACACCGTGATGGTGTCCTGATGCGCTATTCTTCCCGGGGAGATGACACCGCCTCGGCGGTCGTACCACGCAGCCAACTCGCGGCCGTTAAGACCAGACCAGCGAAAAGCGAATTCCAGCGTGCAGTCGTCCTCTGAACATCCCATCGCCTTGGCAAAAGCCAATCCCACGGCGATGGCCTCCGCGCAGTCATAAACAGGTAGCGCGTAGTCGAATGCTGTGCCTGGTGTCGGGCTGTAGTTGGTCAATTGGGAATCATCGAACAGCGCCCGCAAATAATAGAAATGGCCTTCGGTACCGAAACGCTCGAAATCAATGTGACGGCCGTGCGCGAGCGCAATCAGTGCTTCCCAAACACCGTCGATTACATATGGGCGATCCGCCTCGTGTTCGAAATCATCAGACACGAGCCAAACTGGCCAACCGGTGTACTCGGGGTTGCTTGACTTCATCAGGTTCATGAACCTGCTGAAATCTTGCTTCGGAATCGGGCCGTCCAGGTACATCGCCACTTCCCAATAGCCGGTCTGCGGCACTAGCAAACTGCGCTGCTCAACTGCCGCCGAAAATCGATCCTTTCCGGTGTCCAGTAGCTTCTGCAGGCGCCCCTGCTCGGCGGGCACCCCAGCATCGACGTCACCCATCGCGCCGAATATCGCCGTGACCGTCTCCGGGGTGAGGCCACTCAAGTGACGGCGGACAAAGCGACCGATATCCGCCTCCCGATTGTCGAAACAGATGTCAATCAGCGCGGGCCAGTCATTCCATTGCACTTTGGCACTGCTGGGTACTCGATTGGCGTTTAATGTCCGGACGTAAACGTCGCCCACCGCAACAACGCTTTTGTCGTCCAATTTCAGGTCGGACTTTGCCGCCACCGGCGTCCGGACACCGGGAGGGATTATGATTACTGGATACATCACGGCATCCCGCTCGACGAACTCGACCGCTACGTCGAATTGCTCCGATGCAAATCGGGCAACCAAAGCAAAGATCTTGTCAGGATGGAAGGTACTCCTCACATCTAGCGGGACACGCGCGAGGTCCGGTTTCAGCGACTTGTCGTCGAAACCTATGAGCAAGTAACCACCGTTCGCATTTCGTAGCGCCAGCATGCCACGAACGAGCTTCATTTTCCCTTCTGGGGAATCGGGATCAAACCATGTCTTAATTTCGACCGAGAGGCTTTCGCTCGGTCGTTCGACGAGTGCTTTGACGCGCGAGCTGTCCACATCTGCCACTGCGTTCTCCTTTCAGAAGAGATGAATCGACTACCATCGTGCTCGACCTATCGATCCCGAAGAACCTCATCTGGCCATTGAAGACCTCGGGTGGCCATGATCCGCCCGCCCGTGCGGAACTTGTTCATCACGGGGAGCAGCGACTGCGCTAGCTTCCGATTGTCGTCGGAGATGAGACCAACCGGGCTTACATAAACATCGCTGCGGTGGATCATGAGGCTGCGCAACGGGAGCCACCCCTCCTCACCCAAGTTTCCGGCCAGCCCGCGCCGGAGAGCATTAGTTACAATATCAACCAGTTCGAGCCCGGGCTCAGGCTCGCTCGAAAACCGAAAGCTCTCGCCATACATCAATTGGAGATCGACGCCTGCTCCGTACGCTCGGTCCCCAGGCGGCGCAACATCGCGGAGATAGGCAGGTAGTTCGGCTAGGATGAACCGCCGGAAATGCCGATAATCGCCGCCGGGTAGCATCGCGCCAGGCCGTTCTAGAGACATTGCCTGTAGCCATATGACCAAGGTCTTCGACCACCAATCTTCCCAATCGGTGACCACGGCTGGGGCCTTTGCATCGATGATCCAGTGGAACTCGGCAAGTTCCTTCGGGAACCGCTGACAGTGGTACATGATCATGTCCTGCATGATCCGATAGAGCAGGTCAATCGTCACTGCGCCTTGTACATACAGTTGATCGGGGAACCCGGCCATCCTCGCCTGTAAAGCGGCAACGGAGTCGCGCAATTCCTGCGTGTGGCCATCGGTAAGGTTGGCGGCGAGACTAGCGCTTCGGCGATTACGGTGCGCGGCTATGTCGTCGGTCGTATGCCCGGCAAGATCGATCATCGACGCGCAGAAAATCGCACCGTTCTTGCGGAGCAATTCCACTACCGCCGCGACCTGCGTTTCGTTGAGCTTGCTTCCTTTTACCTCTCCCTTGCCGTTCTTCGGAAGATTGATGCGTAGCCGCTCATATTTTCTAAACAGTTTAGACAGGCTGTGCGAGGTGAGGATCAACGCACCAATCGTTGAGACGGCCGGCGCGCCTGCGCCAATGCCCGTGAAAGTCCCAGATTCGTCGATGAAGATATGCAAAGCCCCTCCGGGGAAAACCGTATCCGTTAAACAGAATTCGGAGGCCGATCACGCAACAGTTCGTCAGTTTTCTTGAAAAGGAAAATTTCTGCTGCGGAGATAGTCAACAAAGTCTCGATCCATCGATACGAATCGAATCTATAGCGCCTCCCTCGATTCGCCTTCCTTATCGCAGATAAGCCGGGTTGCGACTTTGGGTGCGTGTCGAATCTGACGAAGCTCGATAACAGGTGCCTTTGCCGATCTGTCATTTCATCGATTTCGTATCGTGTTTCGAGGAATTATGGCGGCAAAGCATCGCTCATCACAATCGGAGGCTCGGCAAACCTTCAGCTCCCCGGACGGGCGAGTGCGCCACTTAGGCAGAACGTCCGAGCCGGGCGTGGTATTTCGCCGCCTCCCGGCGCATCCGCGCCTCTTCCGGCGACACGTAGATCGACGTCGTGCCAAGCGACGCGTGGCCGAGTGTGCGCTGCACGACCTCGAGCGCGACGCCCGCGGCCAACATCTGGGTGCCGACCGTGTGGCGGAAGGCGTGAGGCGACGTGCTGGCCAGCTTGCGCCGCTCTGGCTCGGTCAGATCCTCCATCACCTCCAGCAGCTGGGCGATCGCCCATTGCGTGAGTCCGCGCGCGCCGCGCACGGAATAACCCGCCCCCGTTGCACTGCCGGCTACCGCTTCGGTAGTGTCGAGGGGTTCGCCGAATTTCTCGCGCGCCCGCGGCGTCGGCGGAATCACCAGCGGCGCCACCAGCGGCAAGCCGGGCGGTTCGGTCGCGGCCGCCGCGTCGAGATCCTGGCCGCGGTCACGCCAGTGCGCGCGCAGCGCGTCGACGCACTCGTCGCTGATCGGCACGTAACGCTGCTTGTTGCCCTTGCCGATCACCTCAAGCAACCAGCTGGCCGGCGTGTCGTCCTCCGCCGGCATCCAGACGAGCGCGGCACGCGTCACGGCGGCCGCCTCGGCGATCCGCAGGCCGCCATCCCCCATCAGCAGCAATAGCGCACGCGCGGCGCGCCAGCGCGGTCCGCTCGGGCCTTGCAGCTCGCCGCGTTCGGCCAGCGTCGCGCGTACGCGCGTCCAAAGGCTGAGCGGGAGCGCCCGCTCGACCTGCAGCTTGCGCACACGCTTGACGACGCTGGGATCGGAGACGGCCGCCCACGGGTTACCGGCCAAATACCGCACCGCGACCAGCCACGCGAACGCCGCGCGAATCGCGCGAACCGCATATCGCTGGCTTTCCGGTGCGAGGCCGCCCGGCGCGAATGGCCGCCACTGGCGACTCGTGCGCGCGACTGGCGGCCCCGTAAAGCGCTCGCCCGGCGCGGCGAGGAACGCCTTGTACGCCTCGCAATCCTCGACGCGCATCGATGACAGCGCGACGCCGCGCTCCGCCACGCACCACAACACGAGCCGCTCGAGCTCCTTCTTGTAGACTCGCTGCGTCGCGGGCCGGTCGTCGTAGCGATGGAGGTACGCGCGGACCGCATCCAGATCGTGCGCGGCACCGAGGTACGCGAACACGGGCGCCCGGTTCGCACCGTGCACCCCGGACAGCGCGTCGGGCAGCGCGAGGCGCTCGAGCGGCGCCAGCTGTCCAGCGCCGGCGGTGACGCCTGCGGACGTCGGCGCGAGCGCGTCGCCGGCGTCGACTTCGACCTCCACAGCGGCGCCGATCGACGCCGCGTGACGCCGGAGCCAGGCAACCAGCGCACGTGCCCGGCCAACACCGATACGTGGTACCGATCGCCACCACTGCCCGCCGCGGCGGTTCACGAACGCGACGAGCTCGCCGAGCGTGTGGATGCCCTCGCCCTCCAGGCGCGCGGCGACGATCGAGCGGAACCAGCGACCGACCGGATGTTCGGCCTGTGGCAGCGCGACTGCCCACTGCGCGGCGACCTGCTCAATCAGCTGCAGCGACACGGGCGTCAGGCGCGGCTCGCCGTATTTCTCGATCGCCGCCTGCAGGTGAGATTTCAATATCGGCGACCCGTCGCGCAGCGCGGCCGCAACCAGGTCATCGCGCATCGTGCGTAACAGCTGCGCGACATCGACCGGCTCGGCGGCATCGCGATCGAAGTACAGCCGCTCGATCGTCTCGATCGGCAGGCCTTTCACGCGCGCGCGCAGCGCCGTGAATTCGGTGCGGCTGTAACTGCGCAAGGCCATCTGGGCCAGCTGCTGGGGACGGTTGGCCATGGTTCAGGCGGTTGCGGGTTGCGCTGTGACGCCGAAGGCCTCGGCCCAGGACGTGTCGGTGACGGCATCGAGGGTCGCAATCGCCGCCGCGCGTGCTGCGTCGAGCGTCTGTGCCTCGCTGCCCGGCACATGCCGGCCCGTGAGGACGTCGGACACCGTGTAGACGGGCGCCGCCTCGATCGGCAGGCCGACGATGGCATGGATTGCCCACGTCCGTCCACGATGGTCAAACGGGATGCCGATGACTTCGACGTCGCCGGTTTGCATCGCGAGCGAAAACACGATCGCGTCGACGCGACGGGGTACCGGGCGCGCGGGCGGCTTCGTGGATGATTTACGGGCCATGAATTCAACTCCTGTACGGTACCGTCAGGTGGATTTCGTCGATCGGCGCTGCGAAGCGGTTCGCGTCAAGCATCACCGACCTCGCTGGGCGTTCTGAAGAATTTCGACGACGGCGGAGGTGCGCAGGGCCGCGCCGATCGCGGCATAGTCGGGATGGTCGCCCCGTGTCTCCGAAAACACGCACTCGCTGCCGAACCCCATCGCGAACGCCATCGCCTGCGCGGGCGTGCTCTGGTCGAGCACCGTGCTGGCCACCACGTCGGCGATCACCGCCTGCTCGTGCGGCGCCGGCGCACGGCCGAGCATCGGCTTGGCCGCGTCGCCTACACCGAGTGCGACCAGGCTAATCAGATCGATGCGCGGTAGATAGGCCGACAGCTGTTCGGCCATGCCCTCCTCGAGCGCCAGCGTGAAACCCTCGCGAAACAGCGGCGCCCGCTCGTACGCGACGCGCAGACAGCGCATTTCGCGCGCGTCGACCGCTATGTCGACTAACCTGAACTCGTGCCGGACGTCATATGCCTCCAGGCGGACATTCCGGTCATCTCCAGTCAGCTCAGCGCGCGCCAGGACACTCACGCTCACGGTTGGCGAACTGAGCGTGTTGGCCGAGCTGACCGGGGTCAGCTGGATCATGTAGTGCGGGCCTGCGAGTATGACGCCGGCCTGCAGGCGCTGGACTTCGATCATGGTTGGCTTCCTCGTTGGTTGTTGGTCAAAGCCGTCGCGGGTTGAATCGATGCGACACGACGGCGTGTGAAATCACGCTGGTCCGGCCGGCGTCAAGGGGTCAGCTTCGCCATCGGCCGCACCGAGTCCAATCGGTGCGCGACCCGGCACACGTTTCGTGTTGCGTGCCGCGATCCAGTCCGGCGCGTCGTTGGTCGCGACAAACAGGCTGCGTGCCGTCTCGCCTTTCTGGCGATCACTACCGAGCTCGACGCCGCCAAAGAACTTCATCTGCCATAAGGTGATGCGCGGATTGGTGCGCAGATACACGCCGCTGTACTCGAACACGCCGTTTCCGAGCGTGTGGTCGACGCGGCCGCCGGCCTCGCATCGCGCCAACAGGTCTTCGAACGTCGCCTGCCCCGGTCGCGTAAACATATTCGCGGACGCCACCGCGTGCGGTGCAATCTGGAGATGCCAGTGGTGCCAGGCGAGCCCGAGCGCGATGTAGCAGCACAGGATGGCCAACTTCTCGCCGTCGAACGGCACCGACATCCCGGTGGCCCAGCTGCCGTCAGGCTGTCGGATCAGGCGATCGCGCTGCCCGATAAACAACGCGCGGCGCAACGCGTCGTTCTTGGCCAGCCGCGGACCGAGCTGCGTGGCGAGCGCCTCGATCGAATCACCGTGCACGCCCCCCATCAGCAACACGGACAGCACGTAATGTTCGAGGCGCGACTTCGTCGTGTTGCATTCCAGGCAGGCCGGCACCATCGGCAGGTTGTCGCGTCCGCTCGTCAGAAAAAACTGGCGCGCGATCACGTGGTCCGCCGTATGCGCGCCCTGCTCCAGCCCGCAGTACACGCACGTCTTATTTCGAAATCGCTTGCTGCCCACGTGGTCTCTCCTGGTCAGTGCGGATCCGCGCGGTCGCGTCGACCCGTGTGGACGTCACGATGGACAGTGCGCCTGGTCGGTCGAATGCAACGTTCATGGTGGATGTGCCCGTCGTGTTATTGCGCAGCCGGCTCGTCGAGTGACCGTGGTCGAGCAGTACTTTGCTCGAGGGCCGTGAGGTAGCGATGAAACGGAACGCGCGCCAGCTGCGCGTCGTGAACAACCAGCGCGACTGCAATCGCCGTCCGTTCGACTTCGGTGAGCGTGAACCGCTGGTCGCGCTCGGCGCGCGCGACACACGATTCGATCGCCGCCGCGGCCTTTTCAAATGCCGACGCTTGCGTGTTCTCGATCCGTTGCGCGATGTCGATGACGTTCGACAACGTCGACAAGGATTCGATACCGCCCTGCCCCGCAGCCAGGCAAGTCTGCGCGAGGTGGTGCTTGAGCGATAGCCTGCGGGTTTGCGCCGTCGGCAGCGGCAGCAGCTGAGCTTTGCTCAGCGGCGCACGGCGGGGCCCCTTAGACACGGGTGCGGCACCAGGCACGAATGCCGGTTTGCTTAGCGCCGAGTCCGAGGAAGCGCGGCGCCCACACGGTTTCGATCGACACCACTTCGAGGACATTGGGCGCATGCGCGAGACGCGCATTCAAGGCGTCGATCGCGGCGTCCAATGGTGCCTTTCGGATGTTGGTGTCGAGCTGGAAAAACGGAATTTCGATCAGTTGAATTGTCATGGGGGTGGGTCGTGTTGGGCCCGCGCTATGCACGCTGGCCGGTCCGCTTACCTGGGGGCGCGCCCGACGAACATGGTGCCGCAGCGCGCGCAACGATAGACGTAGTCCCCGCTGTCGGAGAGGATCGAGGGCGAGTGGCCGCTCGCGTCCGGGCGGTGCATGCCGAGCCAGCAGGTGAGCCAAGAGAACATCCGATGCTCCTTTTCGGTCAGGGCCGCCCGCCCTTCACGGGCGGGCGGGATAGTCAGTGTAGGCCCGTCATCAACAACGCCAGTTTCCACGTCCAGTACACCAGCGCGGCGCTGGCCGCTGCGCCGCGCAGCATGAGAATCACCGTTTCCAGTTTCATGTGAGCACCTGTGCTCGTCGTGAAGGTGCCCCTACAGGTGTTCAAGAATGCGCTGTGCCGGCGCCCTGGCCGATAGTCATCGAACGTCAAAACAAGGGTTTTCCCTTGCTCTTCTGAGGTGTAATCCGGCCCCACGGCATTTTAGACCATTAACCGCAATGCCGATAAGGAGAGTTATCGGCATTAACCGCACAAAAAGCCGGCCGCAGCCGGGTTCGACGTCATTCAGGACCGCATGATCAGATACACGGCCAGCAACGGCAGGCTCGGCAACCAGTCGTCCAGGGTCGTACACACGCGCTCGTAGGCCGCGTCGAGCCCGGAACCCTCCGGGGCGTTCGGCGCGTCCGGAAACAGGCGCCGGCCGGTCTCGATCATGTCGTCGCAGAGGAACCCGTACCGGCCCTTTTGCAGCATGGTCCACAGGGCATCGTAGCGCTCAGCCTCGAGGGACATCAGACCGACCGACATCGCGTCGGCGATCCGGAATTTCATGTAGGCGATGCACCACTCGAGGAACATCTGCTGGACAGCCGTCATCGGCGTTGTCACTTCGCCCTCTCCTTCGCCACGCCCACCTATCGCAGGGCCGCGATCGGCAAACCTGATGCGCCCTCTCGTTGGCCGGCGCTCAGGGCTCGCGCCGGGACGCACGCGGCAAGCGTTACCGCCGCGAGCTGCGGCCAGCCGAGCGCGACCCACCCGACAGTCAATTAAAAGGCAAAAATCGCAGCACCGCCGAATCCGTTCATCCCCGCTCCTATTCTGTTCTCAGGCGCACTGTCGTGCGTCGGTGGCTCCCATCGACGTGCCGCCGGCGGCCGCCACGCCGTGTTACGTCGCCGGCCGCAGCCAGTTTTCGACTGGCAGCCCGGCGACACGGGTGAATTCCGCCGTGTTGTCGGTGACCAGCACGGCGTCGACCGCCAACGCATGCGCGGCGATCAGCATGTCGTTGGCGCCGATCAGCTGGCCTTGCTTCTCGAGCTCGGCCCGCAACCGCCCGTAGCACCGGTCCGCGTCGGGCTGCAGCGGCAACACGGTCAGGCTCGCGAGCAGCTGCTCGACGCGTTGCGCGAGCGTCGACGAGCCGCGCTTCCAGACGCCGAACCGCAACTCCGCGGCCACGATAATCGAGGTGCACACTTGTTCGGGCGGCGTTTCCCCGATCCGGGTGGCGCATGCGCCGCGCGGGTCGCGGATCACGTTCGACAGAATGTTGGTATCGAGCAGATACAGCGTCATTCGATGTCAACCGGTTCGGGCGGGAGGTCCTCGATGTCCGGAAAGGTCTCGTCTAACGGGGTCCATTGGGCGAACAGCTCACGCAAGGGCGCGGCTTCCACCGGCTCGATAATCAGGCGCCGGCCTTCCCGGTGGATGGTGACCTCAGAGACCAGCAGCTCGAATTCGCGCGGGATCCGCACGGCCTGGCTGCGCCCGTTACGAAACAGGCGCGCATGGCGGGTGTCATGAGTTGGCATGGTAGTGATCCCTAGTCGGCTTGCATATGCCACAGCATATACAACCTGAATTGAATTCGCAAACAGCTGCCGCAAGCTCGCCACTACCGGCAGGGCTATGGTGCGCGAGCCTGTTACTGATTACTGAAACCGTTGTGCTCTGACGTTAAAGAAGATCCCTTCGACCACCTATGGGACTTTCTGTGTCAGAAGTGTGCCCCGACAACAGCCAGCCTCTGGATTGACTCAATATCCCGCTAGAACCGCGCCGTGGCCACCTTCTTGGACGCGCATAGGAGCATGTGCCGCAGCCTCCCCTGAGCCAGTCACCGCACTAGGAACGATGTCTTATTACATACCCTTGAGCCCTCTCCGCAACCACACGCGGCCGTTCATCAGTGGGCTTCTTTTCGATCCGATGCCTCGAGTCGAAGCCGAGCCGCGGTGCAACGAGTTCTGCGTGAGGGTGCCAGTTTTGCCCTTGCGCATTACCGCATCGTTCAGGATCGGGCGGTGGGCCGACCTGAGCGTCGCTAGGCAGGTGACTTACAACGGCCCAATGCCGACCTTCATCGCAGCCGAATACGTACCGGCTCCGTTGAGGTCAGAGAAGTCGATCAGCACGGTAGGATTGGATGGGAGGCTTGGCCGGGCGATTGTCCGGCGGTTGAAGACCCTCGCTTGCTCGCCGCCGTCGAACGGTACGTCAGTGGGAATGATGATTCGGAGGAGCGCTGTCGCTTCCTGACGTACCTCCCCCTTCTCAACTGGCTTGCGAGGCAGTGGCCGCGGCATGGACTGCAACTCGGTGGATCGACGGCCGCCTGCAGGATTCCATTGTCGTCGCTGATCAGGGTTGGCCGATGCGGTGGTGAATCTCCAGATGATTTCGCAGGGCAAGGCGGCCAGCGATTTGGTAGGCCGGGCGGCAATTGCCAAAGAGGCTCGACGTCGCGACCACGCAAGCCCTCAAGAAGAAGGCGCCTGATCTCTACACCGTGCGATCGAATTTGTCGCACGCGGGGAACACGGACATTCCTGACGTCCAGCCTGCGAAGGAGTTGGCTGAACTCGTGCTCAATCAGATAGTCCTGCAACCTTCACTTCTCGACGTCCCGAGGGACCCGAACTACCGCACCGCAAGTTAAAGCAAGCCGCCTTCGGTTTGAATGAAAGGCGTGACAGAACATTCGAATCGACGCCTAGGTGTTCCAGACACTACAGCGATCGGTTCGAAGCTGGCTGTCCCCAGTGGGGACACCCCCTGAGAAACGTGTGGCATCGGATTACGCTCGCGGCGGCCGTGTCCCCATTGGGGACACGGGACGGATAGTAAAAAATCCTCGAGCTGCGAGCTTGGATCAGGGGCTCAGTCTCGCTCGGAAAACAGCTGTGAAATAAGCGCCCGGATTTTCTCTTCCTTTTCTGCCGTCAGCATCCCCGCCTTGATCTTCACCGTAAAGCTCCCCCCGTCCCGGGTAATTGACCCAGCCTGGCTCTTTCCGGCAAAAATCTTCTCGATCTTGCGGTCGCTCACGGCGCTCGCCTTACCGTCATTCTCGATCGCGAGTTTGATTTCTTTCGCAAGCTTCGTCTGATCGAGCTCGCCAGCCACGACCTTTACCCATAGCTCCGCGGCAATCTCAAAAGCTCGGCTTTCACGGTTTCGAAGCGCCGCAACAACATCCTCGGCCGCATGGGCGCCGAGGAGGCGAGGCTGAAGATCGAGATCCTTGATAACGAATTCGGGCAAATCGCTGAAAGCCAAATACCGATAGAGCTCCGAGCGAGAGATCCCGAGCGCCTCCGCCATCCTCTTTCGGTTCGGAAACTCCTTCTCTGTACTTCGGATCGAGCGAGCAATCTCATAGTCAGTCAGCCCGTCACGAACAACGTTTTCGACCAAGGCGAGCACCGCCATATCTCCGTCCGAGACGTCGGCGACAACCGCCTTGATCGCTTCTTTCCCGATCATCTTGTGTGCACGCCAACGCCGCTCGCCGGCCACGATTTGATAGCCCGACGCCACCTTACGGAGAACAATTGGTTCAATCAAACCCGACTCACGGATTGATTCCGCGAGTTCGGCAAGCTTCGCCTCGTTGAAGACCCTGCGAGGCTGCCACGGATTAGGCACGATGTCCGCGACGGGCAATTCGTGAGAAGCAGTGCTCCGCTCAAGCTCCAAGATTCTGGCCTGCGCTGTCGCCAGCGCGCCAGCCATACCAGGAGCGGTCCTTGGGGTAGCAGGCTTCTCCGGTTGCGCTGTGAGCTCAATGTCCTTGGCCGCACGCAGACCCGCCGTCTTGCTCATCATTCGTTCTCGCAGATTACTCACGCCTCCGCCCTCCAGCGCGCGACCGACTGATCGTCGATCCATTTACAGTGGTCCATCAACGGTTGTTTCACCCGTGCTAAAGTCTTCGCGACGCCGTCCGATCTCGATAGATCGAAGACCGTCGAGAGGGCAAGTGCGCCATTGCTCATCACTGAGCTAGCGGGGATTTCGGTTGCCGAAAGCCAATCGCCGTAGGCTCGCTGAGCCCACACCCGAACCGCCGGCGCAGACGACACAGCGCCGTAGTCCACCTTCGATAGCAATACCGAAATGAAGTCATAAGTCTTGTCGAGCTCATGGTCGACAAAACCGGCTGCAATTTCGGAAAACAGCGACCAAAAAGACACCGAAGAGATGAAGTCTAAGCTTTCAGGAACCAAAGGCATGACCATCGCGTCGGCAGCCATAAGCCCGTTCAGTGTCAAATAGGACAGGGACGGAGCGGTGTCGAGGATGATGTAGTCGTACTCCGAACGAAGAGGCTCGATACCGCGACGAAGTACCGACCAGAATTCGTACTGGGGATTTTCCTTCTGTGCTGTCGGAAGGTGGAATTCCGCATCATGCAGATAGTTGTGCGCGGGAATGACATCGATCCCATCCCAGTAGGTGGATTGGACCTTCGCCGCGAGCCCACCCTCGATAGAAGGATCGTAGATAAACGGAAGCACGGTGTCTTCCCACGTCACATCCTTCTCCGCATACAACCCGCAAAGTTCTGAGAGGGAAGCCTGCGGGTCGAGGTCAATGACGAGGACACGGCGACCACGCAAGCTAAGGGCCTGCGCCTCGCACATCGTTATTGTCGTCTTCGTCGAACCTCCCTTGAAGTTCGCCGTAATCAGGACTCGGCCGCGATGCTTGCCCTCGCCAGTGACGAGCGCGGTCTGATAGATGTTCGAAGCCTTCTGTACCCATGTGCGTGCCTCAGCCAGCGTAAAGATGCGGGCACGGCCCGAACCGTGCGCTTCGCCAGGCGGTAATTCACCGCCTTCCTTCGTCGCCATGTAGTTGATCTTCTGGCGATCAAGTCCACACATCTCGCTCAACTCGCCGATCGTAAATACCGGCGGAGTCTTGCGGGGCCGCGGAGCCAAGATGTCCTCACGAAGCTCGTCCGTCATCACGGACAATCGCTTCGCGAACTCGCCAAGCTGAGATAGCTTCACCTGCCGCTCGACTGCGGGCAACTCGCTCATTTTCATTGGATGCTTCCTCCTGAGTTCAACGGTGAGGTTTTTTTTTCACACTCACTGGAGATTTATACGGTTCTGCACTTTTTCGACACGAACCGTAGAATACTCGCTAGACCGAAGAATGACTATGTAATTCGCGTCCAGATCCGATTTTTTCTAGGCAGCCTCGACATTGCCTTGCCCGGCAGGCTTTTTCACCCGTAAGGTGAGGTGGATTGTGGGGCAGCCCAGTGGTGCGTGGCCCTGGGCTTCTCGCCACTGCGCACAATTTCCCTCACCTTAGTCGGACTATGCGGGGGGTAATTTTTCGCCGCTCACACACCTACACAATCCACCTCACCCTCGAACGCGTCCTGCGAGCCCGGAATCTTCGGGACAACAGCTTGCGCGGGCCTTTTCGAGCACATGCTGGAGCCCCCGGAGTCTGGCGTCTTTTTTGTATCACTTCGGCAAAGTTGGTTGTTGTTGTAAACAAAAGAAAACCTACCGACCACAAACAGCGATAGAAAAACACTGATAAATCAATGTCTTAGATCGGCAAGGTGAGGGGTTGTGTGCTGACGGCGCTGTGAATTGAGATGCAAGGTGAGGGGAAATCCACAGCAGAGTGAGAGGAATTGGCTGATATGGTGAGGTTCTTGGGCGGGATGGTGAGGGGAATGGGCTCAAAGGTGCGCAAATTTGTGAGCCCTTCTTGCGAAAGGTGAGGTTGTGTGTGTTGACACGTCACTTTGTCGTCGGTACCTTACGCTCCAACATGGCAAATGCAGCGTGAGGGTGGAGAAACGGCATGGCGGAAAGAGGGCAATTGGCAACGTCTCAGCAGCTGGCGCTTGCCCTTTTCGACGATGCGTCGGCCGAGGGGCTGCCGGTCGACAGCGCTCGCTCCGACATTGGTTTTTCGCGCGATAACGTCCTCATTCGTATCGTCGACCTTGGAGTGGCCGCCCGCCGCTTGATCGACGCAGCTTACTTCATTGTCGCTTACGACGATCGACCCCGTGATCTTTACGACGTGGAGTTGGACTACTTCAAATGGCTCATGCGCTACTCAAGCCGCAACAACACTCACCTCCAGCAAGTGATCACAGAAGCGCAAAAGGCTCTTATTCAAGCGACAGGGCCGACAGACGCTGACGATGAGCGGCCCTTCGGCTCGACACAACTGATCGGCAGAATCTCCTACCAGGGCGGCCGCTTTCAATTCCGTGTACCGCCCGATCTCATTGGGATTATCCGAGGGAAGGGCCAGTCGCACTGGTTGAGTCTGCGGATCACCTCGATGTTCACCTTGTCGTACGCACGCGTCTTGTACGACCATCTGCTTCCGCGCGCGGACGAAGGGCAGACCGATTGGATCCCGCTTGACGAACTGCGTGGATGGCAAGGCGAGATGGGCGCGAATGCGCAGGTGTTCAAGTACTTTAAACGGGACTGGCTTGAGCCGGCAGTGCAACAGATCAACGAGGTTTCTGACCTCTCTCTGGCATACGAAACGCGGAACGTACCGGGCTCGCGAAAGATTGGCAGTCTTCGATTTCGAATTAGCCGCAAAGATCTCGCCGAGCGGGTGCTGCATACGCACGAGCACGCCAAGGAGATCTATCAAACCTTAAAGCAGGAGTTTGGCCTTTCGACAGCGCAATTCAATCAGATCGTTGGCGACCGAGACACCTACACCGATGAACGTCTTGAGCAAGCCATCGACCGCACCCGTTTCAGCTTGAAAATGGGCAAGGTGACGAAGAGTCCGGCGGGCTTCTTTATGAAGGCTCTCAAAGAAGGTTGGGTAGTGTCCGATGCTGAGCGCGAGATGGTGCAGGTTCAGCAGTCCCTCATCGAGCGTGAGCAACAGGAGGCCGCAGCAAAGACACAAGCTCAAAACCGTGTGGCACTGCAGGCCGTGGCGCACGAGGTGAGTGCGCAGGAGCGGATAAGCGATGAGGTTCGGCAGGGCTGGGATGCATATCAGGCCGCGTCGCCGCAGCAACGAGAGGAATGGCGTCGCAACTACAAACGTTCGCCGGCTGCAAAGCTGACGATGCGTCGATTGAGTATCGACCCGATGGCCGACTTGAATGACGCATCATTTTCGCAATATGAAACCCTGCGAGCAGCGTTCTCGCTCTACGTTTTCATGCAGACGCGCTCGGTCCGCTCGAACGTCGGGTAAGAACGTGGAGTAGGGGAAGTCAACAGAAGACTCGCCGACCTCATGAAGGGCTGCTGCCACGGTCGTGCCGATTGCCCCAGGCCCTACGAGGGCGATCGTTGGATTTCCTGTCATCGTCATTGTCGTCCCGGTAGTCTGTACGGGTCTGGGAGCAGGCAGGCGCACCCATCAATATCCGTCAGGCACATGATCTGGAGCTGCACATCGCGCGCGACGTCAGCACATTGGCGACCACGCTTCAGGCAGGCAGATCGTCGAGGTACTGAACGCCTACGTTTGCTGGTACAACGAGAAGCGGATCAAGGGCTCCATTGGCTACCTCAGCCCCATCGAGTACCGTGAAAGCCTGGGCATAACGACGTAAATCAGTCCAAGAAAAGAGCTGCCTCCCCTTCTGGGGAAATTACGTCCGAGGTTGCACATGCATGCAACTCACCCGCAGTCGCGGCACCAATGCCGCCTGCAGCACCCGTGATAAGCACGACTTTTCCCTGAAGATCGTAAGCCACTTAGAGGTGGCCTCACTCGTTCGGACAGTGTTCTGAGATTTTTAAGTGGAACGTCCGAGGCAATCATGCTGCCAATTTGATCGCAGGCAGCGTCGCGAAGTATGCCTCATCCGGCGTGCGGTCGGCCAGGTTCGAGTGAGGCCGTTTCCGGTTGTACAGATCGATGTATTCGCCGATGGCGCGCCGGGCATGGCTGACCGACTCATAGGCCCGCAAATAGACTTCTTCGTACTTGATGCTGCGCCAGACGCGCTCCACGAACACGTTGTCGCGCCAGGCACCCTTGCCGTCCATCGACAGACGGATGCCTCGACCCAGCACGGTCTCGGTGAACGCGCCCGCCGTGAACTGACTGCCCTGATCGGTGTTCACGATGTCCGGCAGCCCGTAGCGGGCGAACGCTTCTTCAAGTGCCTCAACGGCATGCACGGCTTCCAGCGTGATCGCCACGCGATGCGCAAGGATCTTGCGACTCGCCCAGTCCACCTCCGCCGTCAGGTACACGAAACCGCGCGCCATCGGAATGTAGGTCGTGTCGAGTGCCCACGCCTGGTTGGCCCGCTCGATCTTCATGCCGCGCAGCAAGTACGGCCAGATTTTGTGCTGCGCGTTGCCTCGGCTCGTGTTCGGCTTGCAGTACAGCGCCTCGATGCCCATGCGCTTCATCAGCGTACGCACGCGCCGGCGGCCGATCTCGTGTCCCTCGCGACGCAGCAGTCGCGCCAGCATCCGCGCGCCGGCAAACGGAAACTCCATGTGCAGTTCGTCGATCCGTCGCATCAGCAGCTGATCTGCTTCGCTCATCGGCCGTGGCCGGTAATACGCGCTCGATCTTGCGATGCCGACCAGCCGCGCTTGCTGCGAAACCGGCAGCGCATGCGTACGGTCGATCATCGCTTTGCGCTCAGCAAGCCCGCCTTGGTGAGCGCGCCTTCTAAAAAATCGTTCTCCAGGGCCAACTGACCGATCTTGGCATGCAGCGCCTTCAGGTCAACCGGAGGCTCGCTCGACGACGCCCCGGCCGTACCGAACACGTCGGCCGCGCGTTCCTGCAACTGCCGTTTCCATTCCGTGATCTGGTTCGGATGCACATCGAACTGCTGTGCCAGTTCGGCCAGTGTCCGTTCGCCTTTGACCGCTGCCAGCGCCACCTTCGCTTTGAACGCCGCTGAGTGCGTCCGTCGGGTTCTCTTCGTCATCTTTCCGGTTCCTTTGCCAGCATTATCGCTGGCTCAAGGCCCCGGCCGCCCCACTTATCCGCCTGTCCGAATTTGCGCGGCCACCTCTCTTTGTCCTGCTCCTCTGCTATTGGATTTCCATTGCCGCGCAAACACGGGGCGATGGATGCCGGGCCATCGGCTCCGCTGATCATGCGAAGCCGATCGGTTGCCACGGCCACCGATTGCCATTCATTTCGCCGGAGCGTGCGCGGCCGAATCGTTCCAGCCAGTTGCCGACGCGAGACTGATGGCGCGTTCAATGTCCTCGCCGCGAAAGCCGGCGCGTTCGACGAAGCGCCTGAAGAAGCCAGGTGCCTTGGCCACGATTGTGTTGATCTTGGGTACGACGATCATGTCCGCGCGGCGCTCGATGCCTGCCACGATGTCCCGCACGACCTGCTCGCGCGGGATCATCTTCCAGAAGCCTCGATCGTTGCCTCCCCACAATGCCCGGCCGGCAGGATCGGCAACGACATCGTCCATCAGGGGTGTCGGGAAGAACGTCGGATGCGCGCTGCCGACGCCGATACCCAGATGACGAAGCTCCAGACGGATGCTGTCGCACATCGCCCAGACGCCCGCCTTGCTGGCCGTATAGGACGCCTGTAGCGGCGAATGCACAAACGCGGCCATTGACGAAATCGCCAGCATGTACCCGCGCTGTTGTTGGACGAATGGCAAGCCGGCCCGGAACGTACGCCACACGCCGTTGAGGTTGATGTCGATGACACGATCAAACGCGGCCGGGTCGAGGGTGGCCATTGGGGCCATGGTGTCAATGCCCGCGTTTGCGATGACCACATCGATTTGACCAAAGTGATGCGCCGCATGGGCCATTGCGGCTTCCAGGCTTTCGAAGTCGCGGACGTCGGCGGTCCAGCCAAGAACGTCGGAAGGGTGGCCGAAGCTGCGAGTTTGCGCCGTGAGCCTGTCTGCCTCCAGATCGAAAAGGGCGAGGCGCGCGCCCCGTGCGTGCAGCGCTTCGGCCAAGGCCGATCCCAGACCTCCGGTGGAACCGGTAATGGCCACCACCTTGTTCGCCAGCTTATAAGTCGACATGTGCGTCTCCTTGCTTCGTTGGAACGTGGCGGTGGAGAAACGCCAGTTGGTCGGCGACCACCTGTTCGAAGTCCTTGCCCACATAGATGTCGAAGTGGCCGGCCCGATACACGCGCACTTCCCCTTTGGGCGCGCGCCTGGCATACCGTTTCGTCGGCCCCGCCGGAGCGACGGAATCGGCTTCGCACACGCAAAACAGAATCGGACAGGAAATGTCGCCTGCTTTGCGACCCGGGCGGTGCCGAACGATGTTCAGGCCGAAGCGTGCCGCGACCTGATTGCGAAATGCAGTACCGTCAGGTACGAGCGCGAGATAGCCATCCAGGGCATCCGGTGCGGTCATCAACGCGGCAGAACCAGGTCGACCCGCCGTCGGCACCATCACCGGCGCCCGGCCGACGAGGGACAGCATGACATCGCATAGAGCCAGCGCGGTAACCTTGAGCGCGCTACGCCAGTTCAACGCGAACAACGACGCGACCCCGTCCGTGAACGGGCATTGCGCGATGGCCCCGGCAATCGTCCGGTCGCGTGCCGCAGAGAGAATCACGTGACCGCCGCCGAAGGATGTTCCCCACAGGACCACCTGATCCGGACGGAGATTGCTGTTCCCGCGTGCAAAAGCGATCGCACCCGACCAGTCTTCCAGTTGACGAGCGATATCGAGCAATTGGCGCGGGGAGCCGTCGCTCGCGCCGAAATGTCGATAGTCGAACACGAGGCACGCATAGCCGTCCGCGCAAAAGCGTTGCGCATAGGCGTCGAGCCGCATTTCCTTGATTCCGCCCAGTCCGTGCGCCATCACGATGACGGGAAACGGGCCCGTCCCGCGAGGCTCGTACAGCCAGCCACGGCAATGTTCTCCGCGGCTGCCTGCTGCGAACTCGACACTTTTTCGCCCGGTCATGTGTCCCCCAAGGTGTGCGAGAATAGAGTTCGATCCAATGTTGTAATGCATTCTAACTTTGTAATGCGATCCATCTAGTGAGGTAAACCCCCGTATGGAATCGAGAACTCAGCGTCGGGCTGCCGCGACCCGCTTGGCGATCCTGCAGGCCGCCGAGACTTTGCTGATGGACGGCGGACTGGACGCGGTCACGCCTGAGGCGGTGGCGACCCGAGCGGATGTCGCGGTGCAGACGCTCTATAACCGTGTCGGTGGCCGTTCCGCGTTGCTCATTGCGGTGGCGGAGCGCGCGTTGGAAGAAAACCGCGAGTACATGGACGCAGCCTATGCGTCCGATGGCGATGTCGAGACGAAACTGCGTTGCGTGGCGGCTGCTTATGCGCGGTTCGCCAAGGAGCGCCCGCACCAGTTCCGTATCCTGGTCGAACCACCGAATGAGCCGGAGGCGCTCGCGCGCATTGCTGCCCTGATCAGACAGCAAAACGCCAAATTGGCCGCATTGATCAGCCGAGGTATCGACGAACGGTGGGTGGATGCAGACGTCGAGCCGGAACACGCGTCGACGGCGCTGTGGGCAATGATGAATGGCGTTATCAGCCTGATGTGGCGCCCCGATAGCCTTCGGCTGGATGTCGATCACATCGGCGATCTATTGGGTACCGCGATCTCATTGTTGATCGGCGGTATCAGGAGGCGGGGCGATTGACGCGTTGAGCCCGGACAACTCGGCACCTGCAAAAACTTTAAGCAGCTCACAACCGGTCTGTCGTCAGGCGGCCTTCCAAGCAATTGGTCAGCATGACTGCCCGGTCAAACTCGGGCTTCGCGGAACGCGTGACCGCGACTGCGGGCGGTGCAAGTGTGTCCCGGGCGAGTTGACACCTGTCTTCGCAACGCCGGGACCGGTGACGACTTTATTTTCGTCTAGGAGGCGCATGATGCATGCCAGTTTATAACGACACAAGAATCGTGCTGAAAAGATTGTCGTAGTAGCCGGTTTTCCAGTCCGGTGCGACCCGATTGGAACCGGGAAGGTCTCCTCCTGACGAGACGTCAGAGCATACCTTCACGCGCAGCTTGCCAGGTCGTCGCCACTTCGGGCCTAAAGCCCAAGCTTAGCGCCAGCGATCCGTCCAGAACGCCGGACCAGGGATGGTTAAGCGGCTCGGCGCTCGGCTCCATGGCCTTCCGGCCATCACGCTCAAATCGAAGATAGTCATCGGAGCATCGTCCACCGTGTTGACGACGCGACCGTCCAGGACGCCACCGAGACCCATTTTTACGAAGGTTGCGATGTCACAGTGATGGATCATGCTCAGGCGATTGGCCGGGTGCAGTTTCAACAATTGTGCAATATGAGGGATCTGCCCGATATGGCCATCCGCGTCGCCATAAACAAAGCCGAAGCGTAATATCGACCAGTTCAAGCCGCTGTCGCGTAGCAGCTTTTCGGCTGCGACCTTGCTGGCGGGGTAGTCGCGTTTCGGTGCGACGGGGTCTGTTTCCTGTGAAGCCTTGGGGCTCTCGTCGTTGTAGACCAGACCGGTGCTCGCCATGATGAACCGGGCATGGGCCGCGTGTTCCCTGACGGCCGCAATCAGATTGCGGGTGCCGTCGAGGTTGACTGTCCAGATATCTTCGGGCTTCGGCGTGCGCAGGACGGCGGCAAGATGGATGATAGCTTCCACGCCTTTCACGGCCTCGACCAGCGAGGAAGGATCGAGGATATCGCCCTCGACCGTCGTAACGCCTGACGGACCGGCTTTGCCGGCGCGCACGAGCGCACGGCAGTCGATGCCAGCTTCCGGATACTTTGGCTCGACAGCATCGGTCTGCCGCAGCCAGCTGCGCACCGTGGCCTGCGCCCCGCCGACCGTATCGGAGAACAGCCAGCCCTTCCGGCCGACGACGATCGTGGGCGATGCCGTTATAGAGTTCGTAGCCATCCGTCATCAGCGCAGTGCCGGGCTGTACGCCGCCATACAGCTTCTGCGCATGTTGAGCACCGCGCCCGGGCGAGTAGGAGAACATCCGTACAGGCGGTCCTGAGCCGTTGACCTGCGCCCATAGGTAGCTCTTCGCCGGCGGTCTTCGTCCCGGTTCTTTCAGCACCTGTAACGTTGTCTCGTCGCCGTAGATCAGGTCCGATTCGAGCAGCGCGTCGCGCATCAGGTTGATCACCGGCTGCGTGGCCAGACCTACCCACACCACGCTGGCGGCCAGCGTATTCGACGAGATGTCACCGTCGAAGCGACGCAGCAGTGTGGCCTGACGATACAGCGGCATGCCGTACTGGTACTTGCCGGTGATGATCCACGCCAGCGCGGATTCCGTGAGCAGCCCGCGCGGAATGATGCGTGTCGGCGCCGGCGTGACCTTGATGCCGAGATCGCAGCATGGGCACGCGTATTTGACCCGTTGGTGCTGAACGACGCGCACTTGCTCGGGAATCACGTCGAGCTGTTCGCTCGTTTCCACGCCGATCTCGACGAGAGCATGGCCATCATGCGCGGAGAACCGTTCGGACTCGGGCAACTCGTGCCGCACCACCTCGCGCGGCAGGTTCGGATCGAAGGGTTTGCGCCCGCGCTTGCCTCGCGTGTGGGCGGCGACCGATGTGCCGGGCACGTCCTCGCGCGCGGGCGCGTCGGTAGCCGTCGCAAGTGCCTCGGCTTCGTTGAACAGGCCGAGCTGATCGGCATGGCGCGCTTCGCTCGATGCGCCGAGCAGTTCGTGCTTGTAGGCCCGCAGCTTCTCTTCGGCCAGATCGCGCTGAGCCGTCACGGGCCGAAGCTCACCGCGCAGCGCATCGCGTTCGGCGCTCGCGGCAATCAGCGCCTCGTACTCCTCGGCGCTCAACATGACGGGGTTGTTCTGCATGACCGATTGGACCATGCCACCTGCGTGGTGTTCAGCTCATCCGCGCGTAATATCGCTGGGGATGCTTCTGGATCACGGCCAGGTCGATGCCGTCGAGCAGCCAGTGCAACTGCTCGGTGCTGAGCGTGATCGTGTCGCCACCGTTCGGCCAGACGAAGCGGTGGGCTTCGAGTCGCTTGAGAAGCAACCAGAATCCGTTGCCGCCCCAGCCGAGGATCTTGACTCGATCACGACGGCGGTTGCCGAAGACGAACAGCGCCGAGGTCATTGGGTTCAGGCGCATCGTCTGTTCGACCAGGATCGACAGCCCGTTAATGCCCATGCGGAAGTCGACCGGATCGCGATGCAGGTAGACCTTCAACCCTTCGTCGAACCGGAACACGGCAGCTTCCCGAGCATCTGGATCACCGTGGCCAGCTCATCGACGCTCGCCTCGCCAAGATCAAATTCGACACCATTCGACAGGCGCACATGTAACGAGAGCGCCATCAACGACGTGTCCGGTGGCAGGACAGGGGAAACGGCGGGCACTGTCGATGGCGCGGTGACGACAGGGACAAATGCCTGCGCTTCACTCACCGGAACACGACGCGCCGAACCCGGGATGTCGATCGATACGCCGTCTATCACCAGCGGTCCGGTCTAGTTGGCGTTTGCAGCGTATGCTGCTGATAGCGCGAAATCCAGCGACGCAACTGGTTCGGGTTGACGTCGTGATCCATGGCCATTCGGGCAATCGACACGCCCGGCTTCAGGCAAAGCTCGACCAGCTCTTGGACGGCCGCCTCATCAAATTCCCGTCGGCCATCCCGTCGGCGGCCGACCACCAGTCTGCTTCGAAGGTCCTGTTTCTCTGTCATCACGGTCTGAATGCATGTGTCCACGCGGACACTTAGCTTCTGACCTTCTGCCTACCATTGGTAGGGCGTCGTTGATTGACGGCTTACGCTGTATCGCCAGGCCACGCTGCTGCGTCGCTTCGGCGGCGACATCTCGTCGAACACGCTGGCCGCCAGCGTGGTCCGAGTGGGGCTCGCCACGCAACCGGTGATCAATCTGATGCGCGACGCGCTGCTCGAATCGAGCCTGATCTACGGCGACGAGACAACGTTTCAAGTGCTGAAGGAGCCAGGACGCAGGCCGCAGGCGAAGAGTTACCTGTGGGCTCAGGTCAACGGGTCGGGGCCACCTGTGCGGATGTTCTCGTACTCGCCGGGGCGCGGCGCCCAGCATGCGCAGAAGCTCTATGCTGGCGTGCAGCCTGGCACCGTGCTGATGACTGACGGATACGAGCTCTACAATGGAATCGCCCACGATCACCAGCTTGTGCATCTCGGGTGCTGGGCGCACGTGCGCCGCGGCTTCATCAAGGCCGAGGAGTCGGTGCCGAAGGCAGCACGCTCGCCGGATCTGCTAACCACGCGCTTCGTCGTGCTGATTGGCAAGCTGTTCGAGGCCGAGGCGCGCACCGCGAAGTGGAAGCCTGAACGTCGGCAGCGCCTGCGTGCGCGATACAGCGCCCGCGTGCTCGCCCTCATCGATCGCATGCTGGCGAGCATCTGCCCACCATCGTGCCGTCGAGTCTGCTCGGCAAGGCACTGCAGTACATGAGCGGACAGTGGCCCAAGCTGGTCCGCTACGTCGAGAACGGCGACTGGCCGATCTCGAACAATCTATGCGAGAACGCGATCCGGCCGTTCGTCGTCGGCCGCAAGGGCTGGCTGTTCTCCGATACGGTCGTCGGCGCGCAGGCCAGTGCCAACCTGTACTCCCTCGTCGAGACCTGCAAAGCGAACGGCGTCGAGCCGTATCGCTATCTGGTCTCGCTGTTTAGGGCATTACCGAAGGCAACAACTCTCAGCGACTACGAAGATCTTTTACCTTGGAGCACTGTACGTGATGAAGTCATCGGACATTCTCATCCGTGAATCGCAATTATCGGATCACGCAACAATCGCACTCTTGCTGCAGCAACTAGGCTACCAGACAACTCCGGCGCTAATCCTCGAGAAGATTGAAGCGGTTCTTCCGAGTCCGGTGGACAAAATCATTGTGGCATCCGTGCGAGAACAAGTCATCGGTAGTATCAGCCTCCACGCACTACCTCTGTTCCACGCGGCGGGCAATCTCGGACGCATAACTAGCATGGTCGTCGACGAACGATATCGGGGAAGCGGAGTTGGTAGCGGACTAATTGACGCTGCAGAACACTGGTTTAGGCAGGTCGGATGTGTAAAGTTGGAAGTGACGAGCGGCGACCACCGACCGGCTGCTCATCACTTCTACGAGCGGCATGGTTTCTTGAGGGACGGCCAGCGACTCTCCAAGAAGCTCCATTCATAGAGGGGCGTCATTACCTGACCGCTTACGGATCAGGACCTTCATGCGGTTGGCGCGGCGATTGGCGAACAGATAAGCATGGTGTGGGTGCGCGGCACCGAATACCTTGACCACGCGCGCCAAGGCCGTGTCGAAACCGGCACGCATGTCCAGCGGATCGGTCGCCAGCCAGATCTCGTCGACGCGGATCACCGTATCCACTCGCGCAGCCAGGCGGCACACTGGGCGGCTTGGGACACGGGCCAACTGACCGTGATCGACTGATCTCCGCGGCGCACCTCGACGCGGATCTCTGCCGAGTGCGGACTCGGCGCTCCCACTGGCACCGACACAAAGGCTGTCAGCGACGGTGGCGTGGCCGGTGGACGACCCAGCGGTCTCTTGGGAAGTCGCCCCTCCGCCTGATCGATCCAGCGCCGCAGCAGATTCGCGTTGAGCCGGTGTTCCAGCGCGACCGCAGCAACCGATACGCCGATTCCCTGGCACGCAGCTACCACCTGCGCCTTGAACTCCTCGCTGTACCGTTGCCGGCGACGACGCTCGGGGAGTGCTTCCGATTCGATAGTGTTCACGTGTCCGCTTATTCGTTAGGTGGACACGATACTCCCAAGAGCTTTACCCCAACTCAAGACGGGTTGCCCGGCCGCTTACCTTCATGCGGCAATTTGCTGCGAGTGTCGACGAGGCAAGCAGGCTGGTTACTTGTCCGCCAACCTCGCCTGCGGGTATGACCGTTATCATCCTGAAAGCAGCCTTAGGCTTGGCGCCTGGCTGATCGACCGAACTGGGTCGTTCAGAGCCTTTCGTGTCCTTCCAGAACCGACATTGGCCGCCCCGCGTAGATCCTGACATCGAGGATGGATGGACTAGCGAGATAAGCGCGCTTATCACGACGGCACGATTACGAGTCGAAACTCACAATCGGAGCAACGCGTGCCCTCGACCGCGCTCGCGCAAACAGGACGATGCGGAGTTGACAACTGGCTTCGCGACGCCAAGGTCGGTGACGCTTTTAATTTGCGGCGCACAACGTCATGAATTCACGACGGTTTTGCTGCTTACCGTCGGTGCGGGGCGTCGAAGTGACACTTTTGCTTCGCAAACGGTGGCACTTTTATTTTGTACCACCATCGGGTGGGTAATCTACCCGCGACTTGCAGATGGTCTTGTTGTAAAACAATAATTTTAGAGAAGGGATTTTGAAAGAATATAATTGTGAAATTTAATATCCGATCCAAAATGGCGCATATTTTCATCTCTGTAAATTACTAAATCCTTTAGCTCGCGCAAGCCGAATTCAGACATAAAAATGCTGGACAACCCATGGTTGTATGACGTTATACTTGTCTCATCGGTATGGCGCATCAACGAAATCTGCTGCGTTGATGGAAGATTGAAGTAGAGAAAAATAATTCGCGAGGGCGAAGTGATGGTCATGCCGATTTGAAGTATCTATTCGAACTGTCCGCGGGGCAGCCTCACACTAATCGCGCATACAGATTTTTCAGCCGCGTGAGTGATCACTAGAATTAGTTATTTTTGATAAGGCGGTGCTATGAATCTGGTATTTTATTAAATCTGTGTAAAGACGCAGTATCGAGATCCTAAAGTCGGAGTGTCGCCCATTGCTATCGGTATGAGGCGGGGGAGTGGGCGTTTGCGTCCATGCTATCTATTCAACGAAAAGGAAAAGCAATGAAAATTTATATGGCGCGGGTCACGTTGGCGCTGCCAATTCTGTTTGGTCTCTCGGCTCAAGTATCTGCGCAGGCAGCTACTTGCACGCCACAGTGGAGCAGCTCTGCGAGCACCAATACCACCAACCTGCAGAACGCCATTAAGCAGTGCGCCGCCACCGGTACCAGTGATGCCCCGGGTCTAATCGACTTGGGCATCAACAACGGCATCTCGACGGCGGTGATCACGAGCGTGAATCTGGCAAGCAACATTGTGCTGAAGTTGGAGAAGGGCTTCACGTTGAAGGGTTCGCCCTCGCAACCGTCCAACGGCGCGATGCTTACCGGCAGCAATCTCTCCAACCTGACTATTACCGGGACCGGCGCGATCGACGGCGACGGCCAGGACTACTGGCCGCCTGCGGTCGGCAAGAATAACACCGCCCGGCCGAAGCTCATCGCGATCACAGGCTCGAACCTGCAGATCGGTTCCAACTTCACCGACACCGGCGCACCGCAGTCTATTGTCGGGTTCCCGAGTTCGTCAAACTCCACGAGCAACGCCCTTATCATCCGAAATTCGCCGAAGGAACAGCTGGTGATCGAATCTGGCTCGAAGAACGTCACTATCGACGGCGTGTGGATCTACGCCAATCCGAACCGCAACGCACATGGCGACGATCTCGCGCCGAACACGGACGCGATCGACATCATCGGCACCCAGACCGCGATCATCAAGAACTGCCTGCTCGATACCGGAGACGACGATATCGCCATCAAGTCCAACGCGGGTGGCGCGGCGACCTCGCACGTCAACATCAGCCACTGCGTGGTGGGCGGCGGCCACGGTATTTCGATTGGCGGGCAGGAAGCGGCGGGCACCACGCTGGCGAACCCCGGCGTCTCGCAGGTGAACGTCGACACCGTGCAGTTCAGTGGCACAGACTATGGTTACCGAATCAAGACTGACCAGACCGCCAAAGACAGCGGCGCGACCACTGGCGTTACCTACACGAACACCTGCATGCGCAACGTCCAACAGCCCTTCCTATTCACCTACGCTTATGCCTCGGGCACTGGCGGCGCCCTGCCGATCATCGCTGACGTCACGATCGACAACGTGATCGCGACCGCCATCAAGCAGCAAGGCGCCATAATTGGGCTTGACAACGATCTAATGGGCACGGGTGATCCGGGAATCCGCATCACCAATAGTCAGATCAGCGGCGGCGATGCCTTCTCGGTAACAAATGGCGAACTGCATGTGGGCAACCATAGCAGCGTGACGACTTCGATCGCTGGGAACGGTCAAGTGGTACCGATCATCGATACCGGTGCGACCTTATCATGCCCCAGCAGCATCAACATTCCGCCGCAGATTTGACTTGCATCCGACAACGTTGAAATGCGTGGGAAGACTGATCGTGCGATCGGGCAGGCCAGCTTCCCACGATTTGCCGTGCGAACAGCGAGGTAATTAAATCACTTGTCATACGGTTGATCGCGCTGAGTCCGTGGGTGCCGGGCCGAATCGCACATTGACCGTCAGACGTCTGATAAAGCGGTCATTTCTGCAGGCGAAGTCGGCCCGCAAGCAACCTGCCTGGGTGCCTCATCGATACTCGTGGCTAACTGCTGCATGAAGGAAGTACTGAAACCAAGTTCCGACGAAGACATGCCATTGCGTAAACTTTAGCGAAGTTCTAGCGAATATTGCCTATTAACATATACAGATTTTCCAAAGCCGCGAAGGGGCTGGCCCGCGCAGGTTTAGCGAAGTACTGTACCTCGCAGTAGCGTTGTTCAGTCCATCGTTGGCGAGCATGGTGAATCCCGAGGCATCGCAATTTGACGCTTAGTCGGAACCGCGGTGGACCACTCCCATCGCTTCAATTCCCAATACCGTCGTGCTGACGGAGCCGGCGTATTGAGTATCCAATACAACGTGAAGTGACGCTCGAGCATTTTGTCGTCGGGGAGTCTGCGCGTATGCTTGTTGTCTTTTGTCGGAGAGAGCATGTCACGCTGAATGAACAGGCGCACGGCGTCCTAGTCACAAGCAACTGAACATACCTCCATCCTGCTACAGAAGGGTGCATAGTGAACCATGCATGAAGAGGGGGGTGGTCGATCGCGGATTCCGCGTTAGACGCCGATTTTGCATCGATGCAACTTGTCCTTCATGGCAAAGGTAACGAGCAGCCAAGCAAGGTCCGGCACTGGCTCATACGGGCGATAATGCGTGTACCGCCCATTGTGCGACTGGCTATAACGTGTGCTGGTTATTACTCGTGTGGATCCGAAGGCCTTTTAGGTGATCGCGGTGAAATGCGTGAGCCGGCTGCGTAAAAGCTGCAGCGGGCCGCACTCAGCGCGGGCCGCGCCCGGGACAATCTGGGCCCGATGGCCGTATTCCGTAGTCTAGAATCGCGTGCTAATTCCGACCCGCGCGACCGACTGCGACACACCGCCGGACGCGCCGTCCGGATCCATCACGCCGTTGATTTGTGCGTGGTTGCCGGCGCTCGCGCGCTGATATGCGCCCGCCACATAGACCATAGTGCGCTTGGTCAGCCAATATTGTGCGGCGGCCGATACTTGCTGCGCATGCGCGTTGTCGAGCGTGCTGTTGCCTTTCATGTATGTATAGGTTGTTCCGATCTCCCAGGCCGGCGATGGCTTCCACGCAAAGCCGCCTTCCGTCGACCATACGGCAGCGCCGCTGCTAGCGTTGCGCACGGTCGTCACGAGCACTTTGCCCGTCACTGCGCCCATCGAATAATGCGCGCCAGCGCCCCAATTTCGCACGCTGGTCGGCAGTAGCCCCGGCGACGCGCCATATTTCTGATTCGTATAGGCCGCGCCGGCGCCGAACGGACCGTTGTCGTAGCTCGCACCGACGCTGATCGTGTTGTTCGCGCTGACCGACCCCGCGACGTTGCCGAAGCCATACAGCGCGCCGATGGTCAGTCCCGACAGGGACGGGCTCGTGTATTTGACCGAGTTCGCTACACGATTGCTGCCAGCGACGCGGTCCCAGTCAAATGCCCCGGTCGGGTTGTTCGGTAGCCCGAGTTTGTCGAATGGCCCGTTGCGAAAGCCGTACAAGCCGACGACGTCCTGCGCGATCTCGTTGCCGCTGGCGGCCAGCGAATCGACCATGAACTCGTATTGGTTGCCGAGCGTCAGCGTGCCGTAACGGTCGTTTTGCAGCCCGACATAGGCCGTGCGCGCGAATAACCCGACGCCGATCATCGAGCCGTCTGCGAGCGAGAATTGACTGACGAGCCGGAAGATCGCTCGCGTGCCGGCGCCGAGGTCCTCCTTGCCTTCGAAGCCGAGCAGGTTCGGGAAGAATATGTTGTCGTCGAATTTCGCGTTTGTGAAGCGTCAAGAGGTTGTTTCTCGACGCAGGAAGTCTCGCCATCGGCGCAATGCCGCCGATGGCGCTATGAGCTCGATGCCAGTTGTAGTGATGCTGCCAACTCGCCAAGGCTTCGATGCGATGAGCCGAGCTTTGGTACGTCCATGCATAGGCCCACTCACGTAAAGCCGATTGGATGAAGCGTTCAGCTTTACCGTTGGTCTGCGGACGATACGCCCGCGTAAATTTGTGTCGGATACCCAGTTCCTGGCAGGCCCGAGCAAATTCGTGCGAACGGAACGCCGAACCGTTGTCCGTCAGCAACCGGCGCACACGCACGCCGAACCCGGCGTACCACGCAACGGCGTCACGCAGGAACTGCACAGCACTACGTTTCGTCTCGTCGGGATGCATCGCCGTGAAGGCAACCCGGGCGTGGTCATCCACGGCGACAAAGAGGTACTCCCAACCCACGCCGTCCACCGTATCGCGCCGATTACCGGTGACACGATGGCCAGGACGCGCGATTCGACCGAGCTTCTTGATGTCGATGTGCAGCAAATCGCCTGGCGCCTCGTGTTCGTAGCGCTGAACGGGTTCGCGCGGTTGCAGGTCGCTCAACCGGGATAGCCCAGCACGCGCCAGTACGCGGCTGACGGTCGAAGCAGACACGCCTGCCTGTCGGGCGATCTGGCGCTGCAGCAAGCGCTGCTGGCGCAATTCCACGATCAGCAAGGCCGTCGCCGGGGCGATTGAACGCGGGGAGCGGGCCGGGCGCGACGAGGCATCAGCCAGCGCTGGTGCACCACCGACCAAATAGCGGCCCAGCCATTTACGCACGGTCGGCGCTGTCACGCCATGATCGGCTGCGGCCTGCTGCACACTCGAACCGAATTCGGTGATCTCCTGAACCATCTCAAGTCGACGCGCGAAAGTGAGTCGGGCATTCTTATGGGTGTTCATCCGGCTGGGTTCCTGGAAGGTTGGGTGTTTGGCGACTTCCAGTCTCCCAGACTCAGTCCGGATGAACCATCGATACAACCTATTGAAGCTTCACAGCTAGCAAGGTCTTTCTCGTCATCTCCAAATGCTCCTCACACGTTTCCGGTCATGCCGAAATATTTATATCGCATTACTGAATAATATGAAGGTCATGAATCAGGCGGCTACCGATTCGATCGCGTGGGGATCGGGCTGGAACCGGATCGCACACCCGAGCAGTGGCGCGCAACGGGTGCGTCGATGCCTGCGTCCGCCGGCCGCTATACCGTCGAGTATCCGCCGTCCACTGGCACGATCGCGCCGGTCACGAACGCCGCGCCGGGTGAGCACAGAAACAGGATCACGTCCGCGACTTCGTCGGCTGTGCCCCAGCGGCCTAGCGGCGTGCGTTCTAGGATCTTCTGCGACGCCTGGGGGTCAGCCATCAGCACGCCGCTCAGCGGCGTGTCGATCCAGCCGGGCGCGACCGCGTTTACGCGAATGCCGCGATCGGCCCACGCTTGCGCCAGCGAACGCGTGAGCTGCGCGATGGCACCCTTGCTCGCGCTGTACGCAGGCCGATCCTTACTGCCGAAGTAGGTGTACATCGATGCGACATTGACGATGCTGCCACCAGATAGGGACAGTGCCGGTAACGCGGCGTCGGAGGCACGCATCACTGACGTCAGGTTCACGTTCAATACGAGCTCGAACTGGTCCATACGGTATTCGTCGGCGTGCCTGCTGATGCCCACGCCGTTGACCAGGACGTCGATTCGCGACAGCGAGGCAATTGTGCTCGTCAGTGTACCGCCGTCGGTCACGTTCAGCTCAATGCGCCGGATGCGTTCATGCACGGGCGCATGCGGGCCGTTGGCGTCGAGCCCAATCGCGATGACCGATGCGCCAGCTTCCGCGAGCCGCAGTGCGGTGCGCGCGCCGATGCCCGATGTGCCGCCCGTCACGACGGCGGTCTTGCCTTCAAACGTCAATGTACGATTCATTTTCGATACTCTCGACAGTGTGTTCGCAGCGGAGTGATCGCTGCGCGGTGGAAACTAGAATCTTGATCTGCGCACGATCGGCGAGCAGCGCGTCGAAGCCGTCGTCGACGGCGTCTTCGAGCGCGACAGTACGCGTGACGATGGACATGAGATCGAGCGCGCCCGACCCGTTCAGCAGCAGTAGGTCTTCGTACACGTGCCGGTAGCCGACGCTCGCCGTGAAGGTCGGCTCGTCGTTGAGCGCGCGGAACGCGAAACCGGCATGCGGCATCAGACCGACCTCACGAGGCGGCCGCCCTTGCGCAGCCCCTGCATCTCGGCCTCGAACGTGGCGGTCAGGCCCGCCGCCTCGAAGCTCACGTCGACACCGAGCTCGCCTGCCGCCTCGCGGATCGCGTCGCGCAGCACCGGCGCGTCGAGCGCGCGTGCGTTGAACCCGTGCGTCGCGCCGAAGCGCGCGGCCGCGGCGAGCCGCTCCGTCGACACGTCGACCGCGACGATGGTCGTCGCGCCCTGCAGCTTCGTGAGCAGAATCAGCAGCAGGCCGATCAGCCCGAGCCCGAACACCGCGCAGGTGTTGCCGAGTCGCAGTTCGCCGCGCTGAAGCGCATGCAGCGCGACGGCTGCCGGTTCCATCACCGCGGCCTGTTGGAGACTGACGTCATCGAGAAGCCGATGCAGCTTGTAGGCCGGCACGACCGCGAAGTCAGCCATCCCGTCGTCGCCCATCAGGCCGGCGAGGCCCATCGATACGCACTGGTTGTACGAGCCCGAGCGGCAGTACGCGCACTGGTGGCAGTGATACTCGGGCTCGACCGCGACGCGGTCGCCCGGAGTCACCGTCGTCACGCCCGCGCCGACCTCGACGACGGAGCCGCGAGACTCGTGACTGAGCGTCAGCGGGGCGGTGCGGCCGGACAGCGGAAGCGGCGTGTCGACGGGAATCCCGTGCATGCCGCCCGCATATTCGTGCAGGTCGCTGCCGCAGATGCCGCAATACGCGACTGCGATGCGGACCTGGCTGTGCCAGGCGCGCGAGGTGTCCAGATCGACCACGCGGAGGTCGCGCGGGCCGTGCCATTGAAGTGCACGCATATCAGCGTCGACCGAGGTTCTGGACATCGAGACGGGCGGTGGCGCCGGTGAGCGCGCGCTTGCGAAGTACGGCGGGCGCGGTTTCGACGAGGCCGAACGACAGCACGCACGCGAGAATCGCGCCGGCTGCCGATGTCCACATCGCGAACTGCAGGCCGTACTTGTCGGCCGCGAAGCCGGCGACGGTCGGCGCGACGAAGCCGCCGATCAATTCGCCTGCGCCCATGATCAGGCCGAGGGCGCTGGAGATCGCGCGTGGGGGCACGGTTTCGGCAGGAATAGTCGCAATGAATAGCGTGAAACAACCAAGGCCCGTGTACGTGGCGAACACAAGCGTGCCAAGCGCCCAGACCGAAGGGACGTGGATCATCGCGATCGGGCAGAGGGCGGCAATCAGCGCGAACGCAATCATCGTCGGCTTGCGGCCGATCCGGTCGGAGATCGCTGGTACTGCAAAGCCCCAGAACACCCACGCGGCGCCGAGGCACGTCATCACGATGCCCATGCCGGACGGCGACAGGTGGCGGTCCCCGACGAGGAAAACCGGGGCGAACGAGATGATCACGACGAACCACGTGAGGAAGAAACAGCTAATCAGCATACACAGCAGGATGTTTCGATTCTTCAACAACGACCAAGGGCTGACCGTCGTGCGGCCTGCGGCGTGTGCGGTCGCGCCTTCGGTCTGCGCGTGCTGTGCGCCACCGGGTGGTACTTCGCGTACCCAGTTCCAGATGCAGTACGCGATCAGGACGCCGGGAATGCATGACACGTAGAACGCATCTCGCCAGCCGTAGGCGGTGGCGATGCCGATCACGGCCGGCGGGCCGATCATCGCGCCGAGCAGCCCCGCGGCGGAACCCTGAAGCAAGCCCATGTTCAGCCCTCGGCGGCTTGGCGTCGAGCTCTCGATCATCAACGATTGCGCCAACGGCAGCACGGGACCTTCTGCGATGCCCATCAGCGCGCGAAAGGCGATCAGGCTCGCGAAGCCGCCGACGAGCCCAGACAGCGCCGAGCATGCCGAAAAGCCAAGCACTGCAGCGATCAACAGTGGCTTGCGCGTGCCACGTGCGTCGGACCACGCGCCGGTCGCAGCACCCGACAGCGCCCACGTGAGTGCGAGCGCGGAGGACACCATGCCGAGCTGCGTATTCGTCAGATGCAGCTCCGCAGACATGAACGGGAACAGGAACGATAGCGCGAGGCGGTCGAAGAATACGAAACCGAACGTCATGAACAGGATTAGCAGGAGCTTGTTCTCGTACGTCCATGTGAGCCGGGGAAACCGATGAGATGTCATGGTGGACCTCGTCGCACGTTAGCGAAACAGCTTCTCGATCGCTCGTGCGCCGAGACCGACCTTTTCGTAATGCGCCTTGCACATCGCGATGTACGAGTGCACATCGAAATAGCCATCGGGGTTGCCTTCTTCGTCGAGCCAGATCAGTGGTCCCTTGACGATGAAGAACGCACGCATCGGCTCGGGATGATCGAATGCGACGAGCGTATGGCCTTCGCCTGGTGTTTCGTACACGAAATCGCCTTTCGTCGCGACCCAATCGTGCTCGAGGTAGCCCCACTTGCCGGACAGTGTGTAGGCGAATACCTCGTGTGGGTGATAGTGCCGGTTCACGAGGCCCGCTTCCTTTGCCATTAGGATGTCGCACCATTTGTTTTGCGATGGCGAAATCCACAGCGGCCGTGACGAAACCGTTTCGGTAAACGGAACGTAATAGCGCTCGTCTTCGGTGGCCGCGTTCGAGATGTAAGCTTCCGGCAGGGCATCGGGCATGAACGGATTGGCAATCGGGGGGATGTTTCGCCAGAATTCGGCTAGGGCTTGGTCGACCATGGTTTGTCTCCTTGTGTTTAGGTGTCTTGGGCTCGACTGTAGCCATCCGACACGCACCGCTCTTGACTGGGCTGGACAAATTGCTTGATCGGGCCGGACATTGCACTGCACTAACAAATAGACGAACCATCCTCCCATCCGTGCCGCGCCGCTCGATGGGTACCAGCAGGAGGCAACGTGACGCATAATTCGACGGTTTTTTCGCGCACGCGAGGCTCGACGGCCGACGTGCCCCCCCGCGACCGGATGGCATACTGGGACGCAATATGTGCGGCGACGCTGGTCGGCCTGCGTTGCTCGTCGCTGTCACCGGCCGGGCTCGAAGTGGAGAAGACCGACATCGCGCTGCCGGGCCTGGGCATCGCGGATATCAGCGGCCAGGATCACCTAATCGAGCGTAGCCCGGCGCTCGTGCGTCAGTTGCCGAAAGAGTCACTGTTTGCGTGCCAGATTCTCAGCGGTCGCGCATACTTTATCCAACGCGACCGGTGTCTGCTTGCGGAAATCGGCGACATCGTCGTCTACGACACGCGTGTGCCATATCTGTACGGCTTCCTGACGCCAATGCGACAGCTATTGATCGACATCCCGCTCACGACGCTCGACGACAGGCTCGATGCGGATCTGGCCGCGCTACCGCTGCGCATCACGCCGAAGCCGGGTGCCGGTGCGATGCTCGGCACGACACTGCGCACGAGCGTCGAGCGCTTCGTGCGGGACCCCGTCGAGCACGAAGCGGCGCGATTTGCGGAGCACACGCGCTCACTGGTCGTGGAACTCATCGATGGAGAAGTGAACGGCACGAGTGCATCGCGTACGTCGCTGTCGTATCTCCTGACGGCGAAGCAGTACATCGCGATGCATCTCGGCGAGCCGGAGCTCGGGCCGCAAGCCGTCGCCGATGCGGTCGGTCTGTCGCTGCGGCATCTGGGCCGCCTCTTCGCGGCCGAAGGAGAGTCGATGACACAGCACATCTGGTCCGAGCGGCTGTCTCATGCCTACCGCGAGTTGACGGATGCGCGGCTACGCAAGACGAGCATCGGCGAGATTGCGTTTCGCTGGGGTTTCTCGAGCCAGGCCCATTTCAGCCGCGCGATCCGCGAGCGCTATGGCGCGTCGCCGGTCGCACTTCGCGACGCGACGCGCGTGTGATGGATACAACTCAGGGCCGGGGCATCTTGACCCGCAGCGCGTCGAAGAACAACACCGGATACATCGTCTCCAGTGAGCGGCTCTGCCAGCTCAGCGCTTCGGCTGTCACCTCGTCGGTGAGCGAGGTGATGAAGTCGGGAGACACCTCGGTGCCGTAGCTCTCGGCCAGAAAGGCCTGAATCTCGCGCACGCTCATGCCGCGGGCGTACATCGCGATGATGCGCTCGTCAAAGCCGGTGAAGCGGCGCTCATGCTTGGGAATCACGATCGACTCGAAGCTGTCGTCGCGATCGCGGGGGACTTCGCCCCGAACCGGACCACGATCGGTGATGACCGTCTTGCCGCGGGCGCTGCTGCGCTCGTTGGCCTGACCGGGCGGCTTGCGCTGGCCCGACGGGTAGCCCAGGTCCATATTCATCTCGGCACCCACCGCGCGCTCGATGACTGCCTTGTTGAACACCAGCATCAGGTCCTGCACCTCGGCCGGTGCCATCGGCCCCTTGACCAACTGGTCTAGCAGTTCCTTGGGCAGTTCAGGCAGCGGCCCGCAGGCTGCTGCCTGACGCGCTACGGTTGTCTTTTTTCTTCATCGGCATATCCATGAGTTTTACCCGCGCCATGCGTTTGATCGCTTGCGTTATCGCGGCGTCGCCGGGCGAGGATTCTCCGGACTGAAAGTTTCTGGCGAGAGAATCTTGTTCGTAGCGCGCTCATACGCTTCAGCAACATCCGGATAACGTTCGGGATAGAGATGACGCTTGGCGACTTCGATGTCGAATGTGCCCGACCAACGCGCGACCACCACGGTAGCGACGCTGTTGCCGATCGTGTTGCACGTGGCGATCGCCATCGACATGAAGCGGTACACGCCGAAGATGACCGCGAGTCCTTCAACGGGAAGAACTCCGGTGGATGTGACCGTCGCGGCGAATACTACAAACGATCCGCCCGAAACGGTCGCCGCGCCTTTCGAAGTTAGCAGCATGAGCAGCAGAATGCCGATCTCATGTTCGATCGTAATGGGAACGTTGTACGCGTGAGCGATGAACATGACGCCCATGGACATGAAGATCGACGTGCCGTCCAGATTGAATGCGTAACCCGTGGGCAGGACAAGGCCCACTGTCTGTTTTGCGCACCCGAGGCGTTCGAGCTTGATGAGTAGCCGCGGCAACGCGCTTTCCGATGATGCGGTACCGAGCACGATCAGGATTTCGTCCTTGATGTAGCGCATGAAGCGCCACATGCTGAAGCCCGCGAGCTTCGCCGCGATGCCGATCACGACGACGATGAATAGAGCGATGACGGCATAGAAGCTCAGTACGAGTTGCGCGAGAGCGACGAGCACACCGGTGCCGTTGCTGCCGACCGCGAATGCCACCGCGCCGAAGGTGCCGAGCGGCGCAAGCTTCATCACTAGGTTGATGAACGAGAACAGCACCTGCGAAACGAGATCAAATCCTTCGTTGATGCGCATGCGGCGGCTTTCCGGAATCGCGAGAATGCCGATCCCGACCATGACGGCCAGTACCACGACCTGGAGCAATTCACCCTTTACGAACGCGCCAATGAAGTTGTCTGGCACCAGATGCATGACGAACTCGGTGAAGCCTTGCGGAGCCGCTTTTGTCGCGATGACGGGCACCGCGCCGGGGGTGACAGCCGTCATGCCTTTGCCTGTCTGCAACAGATTGCCCGCCAGCAAGCCAAAGGTCAGCGCGATCGTCGACACCGCCTCGAAGTAGACGATCGCGCGCCAGCCGACGCGTCCGGCGCTCTTCACATCGCCAGCGGAAGCGATGCCGTGCACGATGGTGAGAAACACGAGTGGCGCAACGCCCGCCTTGATCAGCGCGAGAAAGATATCGCCGAGGATTTTCAGCTGCGCGCCGAACTTCGGAAAGATCAGCCCGACGGCAATGCCAAGCGCGAGGGAAATCAGGACCTGCATGCCCAGCCTGCGATACCACGCCCGCTTGGCTAGTGGCGCGACGGACTCGTTATGTGATGTGCTGTCGTTTGTCATGATATGGCTCCCACCGTTCATCGGATTTCGGTCGACAGCGCGATGGCGCGATCCACCATTTGCGGCGCGAGGCCCAAATAGTTGGCGGGATCGGTCATTGCGTCGATCGCGCTGCCATCGAAATGCTGGGTGACTTCGGGCAGTTTCGCCAGCGCTTCGGCCAGTGTGCCGCCGCTCTCGTTCACGGCGCGACACGCATCGTAGACAATGTCGTGCGCCTGCTGGCGTCCTGTGTACGGTGCCATCTGCATCATCACCGCTTCGGCGACGATTAGTCCTTTGCTGATGCCGAGGTTGTGCTTCATGCGATCAGTGTCGACGATCAGTCCGCGCAGCGCGAACTTAGCCTGGTGGAGCGCACCCGACGCGAGGATGAAGCTTTCGGGAATGGCAATCCATTCAGCGTGCCATGGTCCCGTTGCCCGTTCGAAGTCCTGGATCATCGCGTCGACCATCAGGCCGGCCTGCTGCCGGACAGCTTTCGCGGCTGCCAGCATGAGTTCGCTCGAAATGGGATTGCGCTTTTGCGGCATCGTGCTGCTCGCGCCACGTCCCTTGATGAACGGCTCGTACACTTCGCCAAATTCGTTGGACGCCATGATCATAATGTCAGTCGCAATCTTGCCGAGTGAACCGGTGACGAGCGCGAGCAGGTTGACGGCCTCCGCGAATCCGTCGCGAGCCACATGCCAGGTGGTTGCGGGGACACCGAGTCGCAGCTCTGCGGCAAGAGCCTCCTGCACCTCGAAACCCTTGTCAGCCAGCGATGCTAGTGTGCCGGCCGCGCCAGCGAATTCGACGACGGCCACGCGCGGGCGAAGTTGCGCGAGGCGCTGCTGATGGCGGTCGAACATTGCGAGCCAGATCGCCGCTTTGTAGCCGAATGTGATGGGCAGCGCCTGCTGCAGATGCGTTCGACCCGCCATCGGCGTGTCGCGATACTTCTTCGACAGATCTACCAGGATGCTGCGCAGTTCGCGGATATCGGCATCGATCGAGTCGAGCGCATCGCGGACCTGAAGCGCGGCGGCTGTATCCATGATGTCCTGCGTCGTAGCGCCCCAATGCACATAGCGGCCTGCTTCGCCGCACATATCTACCAATTGGTGCACGAGCGGAAGGATCGGGTAGCCGACGATGTCCGTCTCCTCACGCATGTGATCGAAGTCGATCCGTTCGATCAGTGACTCGCGTGCGATTACCGCGGCGGCGCCGGCTGGAATCACGCCGACGCGAGCTTGCGCCTTCGCGAGCGCTACTTCGACATCGATATAGCGCTGCACCAGCGCGAAATCGGAAAACAGGGCGCGCATCTTTGCGGTGCCGAAGGCGTCGCGAAACAGAATCGAATCGAAGACGGTGCTGGAAAGTGGGGTCGTGCGAGTAGTCATGACGAGGTCTTGAGTCGAAGGAAGCGGGGTCACTCGGTTATTGGGCGCGAGGTCGAAACGTAATATGTCCGGACATATTGAATTTAGTATGTCCGGACATGTTGTTCAAGCTATGATTTACCCTGAACTAGCACCCCCCCGACTATTGGCAGCTTCTATAGAGCATGAAAAGACCCCATTACGCTGACATCGCTCGCGACCTGACCAAGGGGATCGCGAGCGGTTGCTTTCCGGTTGGCTCCTATCTACCCACCGAACTGCAATTGCGCGACCAGTACAACACGAGCCGGCATACGATCCGCGCGGCGCTGAACGAGCTTGAGCAACTCGGATTCGTGACGCGGCGCAAAAACGCGGGAACGCGCGTTGAATCGGCCCAGCCGAAAAACGACTTCCGCCCTTCGCTGGCTTCAGTCGAGGATCTGGTGCAGTTCGGTTCGGAACATCTGCGAGTCATTCAGTCGGTGGAAGAGATTATCGCGGCGGGCAAGCTCGCCAAAGTTCTCCACTGCGGAGAAGGTACGCGTTGGCTACGGGTGTCGAGCCTGCGAATTGAACGCGACAGATCACGTCCACCTGTTGGGTGGACGGATGTCTACATCGATGCCTCGTATCGGGAAATCGCCGAGGAAGCGGGAAGGGCGCCCGACACGCTGATCAGTTCGTTAATCGAGGCACGATACGGCCGCTGTGTCGTTGAAATTCAGCAAAAAATCCAGGCCTTGAATGTCACGAAAGAGATTGCGGGCCGCCTCCAGATACCCGTCGGTTCGGCAGCACTCGAGATCGTACGGCGTTATATCGATTCGACGGGCGTGGCGTTTGAAGTATCGGTGAGTGTGCATCCCGCCGATCGGTTTGCTGTATCGATGAGGCTGAAGCGCTCAGGCGTGTGATTCTAAGCTTGCGCTGGCAGGTAGGGTTTATCCTTATCATCATTGAGATAATAGGGCCGATATTAATATGTACGGACATATTCCTGCAGTTTATGCCCTCGAGGGCCCCATCTCATTCAGCGGATCTACAAATGTTTTCGAGAGTCTCAATCAGGGCGCGGATCTCGCTCGCCTTCGGCTTACTGGTCGCTTTGGTGTCGATTGTTGCCGCGTTCGGTCAGTGGGGAACGCAAGCGGGGAAGTCTGCACTCCGTGAAGTCTATGCCGTGCAGCTGTCGTCAGCAGTAGCGCTTGGCGATACCAAGTACAACCTGGCGATCGCGCGCGTCTCGATGGACCGGGCGCTTTTGCATCCGGAATCGCCGGATGTCAGGGTGCTTCTGCAAAAGGCGCGCGCCTACCTCGCAACGTCAAAAAAGGCCTACGGCCGCTATCTTGCCCTTCCGAAATCGACTGGACAGCAAAGGCTGGCGGACGCTGTCTCGCTGACTTTGGACCGGCTGATCAAAGGGGCAATCGAGCCCACGCTGCAGTCGCTTGAGACGGGCGATGCAGTGGCGGCAAATCGGGTCACCATGGAAGTGATGCCGCCGCTGGCGCTCGCGTTTACCAAAAGCACCGACGCGCTCAACGACTACCTGATGACGAGCGGCGCATCGAGCTACGAGGATTTTCAGTCGACGCTCAGCACGGTGAGCGGCGCTTCGATCGCGGCGCTGTGCACCGCTATTCTTCTGTCGCTGGTATGCGCGATTGGACTGCATCGCGCGATTGGTCGGCCGTTGACGAGAGCGCTCGAGGTCTGTTCTGCGATGTCCAACGGGGACCTATCCAGCACGGTGCAGGTCGACGGCCGCCATGAGATGAGTGCGCTTATGCAAGGTCTTTTGTCGATGCAGGACGGCCTGAAATCGACTGTCACGACCGTGCTCTCGAGCAGCGAGTTGATGGCAACTGCAACGAGCGAAATCGCGTCAGGGAACGCGGATCTGTCGCAGCGCACAGAAGCGCAGGCCGCAGCGCTGGAACAAACGGCGGCAAGCATGGAAGAACTCACAGCAACCGTCGCCCAAAATAACGAACGTGTCGGATTTGCGACCGATTATGCCAACAACGCGTCGGACGTTGCGAAGAGAGGCGGCGTTGTGATGGACCGCGCGGTGCGAACCATGGCAGGCATATCGAATCAGTCGACAAAGATCGCGTCCATTATTGGCACGATCGAAGCGATTGCCTTTCAGACAAACATACTGGCTCTCAACGCCGCCGTGGAAGCTGCCCGCGCGGGGGAGCAAGGCCGTGGATTTGCTGTCGTTGCCGCCGAAGTCCGCACGCTTGCACAGCGCTCCGCCAGCGCGGCAAGAGAAATCAAGATGCTTATCGATGAAGCCGTAACGGGTGTTACAGAGGGATCAGGGCTGATCGACCGTGCCGGCCGAACGATGACGGAGATCGTCAAGTCGATCGAAAAAGTGAGCGACGTCATGCAGGAAGTGGTGGTGGCGTCGAATGAGCAAAGAGATGGGATCGAACAGGTCAACCGTGCCGTTTCTCAACTCGATGAAACGACACAGCGGAACGCAGCGCTGGTCCAGGAAACTACTGCGGCAGCGCTGTCACTTGCGGCTCAGGCACAGACACTCCGGTCGGCAGCGAGTCGCTTTCGGATCTAGTCTTACAGTGTCAATATATTCATGCCGTTATAGGATTCTTCATCCACGGCGTGAGGAATGATGGACTGGGAACGTCATTCGATGCGGGTCCGGAACATTTGTGTGAAGCGCTTGGGCATAAAGATCGCGAATCAGGATTCAAGGGCTATTGCCGAGCGCTGATGCTGCCGATTCGGCGCACGAGTGTCGAGCCGATGGCGGCACATCTGCAACCGGAGCATGTGAGCGCGCGGCACCAGTGGCTGCATCATTTCGTGGCGAAGTCGGAATGGTCCGATTCGGAGCTGCTCGAGCAGGTGCGGCGCTGGGTGGTGGCGCACCTGGACCGGGCGCGGGTTGTACTGGATCATTGACGACACGGGATTTCCCAAAAAGGGTGAGCATTTGGTCGGCGTGGCACGGCAATGCTGCGGTCAGCTGGGCAAGCCGGACAACTGCAAGGTTGCGGTATGCCCGTCGGTGGCGACGAAGACGCGAGCCTGCCGGTGTCGTATCGACTGAAACTGCCGCGTGAATGGAGCTCTGTCGCTGCCGTCTACTGCTCACGTCGTGCCCATCCGATAGCATCGCGACTCCCCGTCGTCGTCGACCTACGCTACGGTGCTGATCGAGTGCTTACCAGCATTCTTCGGCCAGTAATACTTAGACGACTCCGGTAGCGGGGGCGCCATTGCGTCAATCCAATACATCGAACTGGGGTTCGGGTGCCTGCGGCAGTGCCGGGTATCGTATAGGCTAGCCCTGCGGACGAATTGCCTATCCTGTGACCTGGCTGACTCGATCGATCCGCGTTATAGGTCGCATGCCGTGGAAGCAATGAAAGGCTCCAACGGCGTAAGCGATGGTCGCTTCACTGCCGCTGGAGCCCGGTGGGGCCAGCGAGTTACTGGCCAGCGGCCAGTGCCTTAACTTTTTCGGTTGTCAGTGCGTTGCCGGCAATTCCCCAGTCACCGCTCTTGACTTCTTCAACAATGACCCAGGTAACGGGCCGCATGTTTTCGCCCTCGATCGACACCATCGCGTCGGTCAGGGTAGAAATGATTTTTTCCTTGTCGGCTGCGGAGAAAACGCCTTCGATGACTTTTACATTGATGAGCGGCATAAGTGTTCCCTGGATTTGTTTGAGTTGATGGCGCTGTCTTGCCTTGCGTCTGCTTGATTCAATGGTATTGGCTCAAAATTGCATCGCGGATTCGTTCCAGAGACAGTTGGAGCTGCGCCCGAGGGCACGCAAGATTGAGTCGCACTCTTCGGTCGCCGTTCTCGACGAACATTTCACCGCCCTCGAGAATGACACCCGCCTTTTCAAGAAAGAATCGCGTGAGGTTGACTGAATCGTCGAAATAGGTCCGCAGGTCGATCCACGCCAGATAGGTCGCTTCCGGAACGTGGAATTTCGCTTCTGGCAAGTGATCACCCAGAAAGCGTTGAGTCAAGGCGAAGTTCTCGTCGAGATACAGCCGCAACGCATCCAGCCACGGAGCGCCGTTGCGATACGCGCCGATGGCGGCCGCGAGACTGAGCGGATTCACGAATGGGTAGTGGCGACGCTTCCATTCCGAGCGCAGTTCCGGATCCGGGATGATGACGGTTGCGATCATCATTCCCGCGAGATTGAACGTCTTGCTAACCGCCATGCACGTGATGATGTCGGAGCTACCCGGGAAAAGCTTCGCTAACGGCGTATGTGCATTGCCGGTTCTCAGCAAGTCGCAATGGATCTCGTCGGAGACAATCTTCACACCGTTTGCGATACAGAGTTCACCCATGCGACGCAGCTCATCGTTTGTCCAGATTCGGCCGGTCGGATTATGCGGGTGGCACAGGAAAAAGAGCTTCACTGCCGGGTCACTCACTTTCGCTTCGAAGTCGTCGAAGTCGATCGTGTATTCGCCATCGTCGGATGCGAGCATGCGCGACGTCACGAACTCGCGGCCGCGCTGCATCGCTGCGTGTTTGAAGTATCCGTAGGCCGGCGTCAGACCAAGCACCTTGTCGCCGGGTCGGCACACGTACTCGACGAGCGCGAAGAGTGCGGGTATGACGCCGAGTGAGACCTGCATTTCCTCGCGAGCGAAATGCCAACCGTATCGTTGCGCGCACCACGAGTGGAAAGCCTGATAGAGCTGCTCGTCCAGGTCGGCTGTGTAGCCGAAGATGGGATGTTTGAGGCGCTCGGTAATGGCATCGATGGCGGCATCGGGCGCCGCGAATTGCATGTCGGCCACCCACATCGAAATCAGCTCTTCTCTCGGCATCTCTAGCGCAAGTGCAGGTGCATCCGCTCCGAACAGATAATTCGCGAAGCCTTCCTCCGCGATCGCATTTGTGTCGCGGCGGGAGATCGAGCGATCAAAGTTATAGCCCATACTGAATTCTCCATGTACGAGATCAAGCATTCGACGAGCCTCGCGCGATGCAGCTACTTGTCTATCGCACCGACGTACGACGGCATATCCGCTTGACCTTTCGGCCCCATGACGCGCAACAGCTTCGATGGCCTGCATTGACGTCGATGGGGCGGTCTGAATGTGGCATGCAACGTGAGGCGACGCGTCGACCGGTCCGGACCATGGGCGGCCGGCGTGGTTTCGCCAGATCTTTGGACGCATTTTTAATGCCGACGGGAAGTACTTCGAATGACCTGAAAAAGTTGATTCGAAGACTTCCCATGCAAGCAGTCCGAGCCGCCGTACCTCATCTCACTTTCATGTCGGGGACCGAACTGGTGCGTCGGCATTTCAGTCCGATTACGCGGTTTCCTGCTCGAACGTCGGATAATCGGTGTAGCCCTTGGCACCAATGACGCCATAGAAGGTCGCCCGATCGGGCTCCGTGAGCGGCCAGCCGTTCTTCATCCGCTCCACCAGATCGGGGTTGGAAATGAAGGCCGTGCCAAATGCGATCAGGTCAAGCTCTCCCTTCGCGAGTTCGGCTTCGGCCAGTTCCTGTGTGAAGCCGCCGGCGCCGATCAGCGTGCCCTGGTAAGCCTTGCGGAAAGCCGCACCAAAGCCATCCGGCGTACCGGCAGCGGAGATAGTCGTCTGATAGTTCAGGTGCACGAACGCCAGCTTTCTTTCGTTCAAGGCAGAGGCCATGCTCGCCCATGCATCCGCTTCGCCTTCGAAGGCCTCCATATCGTAGATACGCCCGAACGGCGAGACGCGCACGCCTACCTTTTCACCGCCAATGGCGTCCGCCAGGGCGTCGATCGTCTCAAGCAGAAAGCGCTGACGATTAACGATGGAACCGCCATACTGGTCGGTGCGGGTGTTTAGCTTGCTGCTCAGGAACTGGTCGAACAAGAAGGCATTGGCCGCCATCACTTCCACGCCATCGAAGCCTGCGTCCATCGCCCGGCGCGCGGATGCAACGAAGTCCTGAGTGACACGCTGCACTTCTTCCGTGGTCAGCGCGCGCGGCACGCTCGGGAGGACCGGGCCTTCCTTGCCGGGTTCGACCCATGCGTAGACCATGGTCGTCGTCGCCGGCACTTCGCCCGACGACACCGGAGCCGCATTGCCAGGCTGGATGGAAACGTGGGACAGCCGGCCAACGTGCCAGAGCTGGGCAAAGATTTTGCCGCCCTTTTTGTGCACGGCATCGGTGACTTTTCGCCATCCTTCCGTCTGCTCGTCGGTGTACAGGCCCGGCGTATACAGATAGCCGCGACCCTCTTCGGAGACCGGAAGACCTTCGGTGATGATCAAGCCGGCGGAAGCACGCTGCGCGTAGTAGAGCGCGGTGAGGTCGTTGGGAATGTTATCGGGCGTACGCGTGCGCGTCATCGGTGCCATCACGACGCGGTTGGCGAGCTGCGTCCCGGAAAGATCGTAGGGCGTAAACAATTTGCTCATCATGTTGCTCAAAATGAAGGTGCGCCAGGGCGCTGGTTAAGTGTGGCGCTGAATGCGAAATGAACTGGACGGTTATCGAATCGCGGTGGATCGCTGCTTCACGCGGATATTGAACAAATCCCGAAAATTGGCTCCCCTATGAATCGGGCACAGCCGCCTAGCCAGCACATCCGTCGATGCTGCAACTCATGCCTCCGGTGTCTTCGCTTTCGTCCGGTACGTTCTCGGCGGAGTCGATCAACGCTTTTTCGAACACAGCGACTTCACGTGCGCCCGACAGGTACGTTCGGTTGTTGAAGACAAACAGCGGAACGCCGTTTGCGATCCGATTCGCTTCTGCTTCATCTCGCGCGATTTCGGATACGATCTCGCGATCGTCGAAGGAGAGCGACGCAGCGGAAATACCGATGCTCTTCGCGAGCTCGACGAGCGCGGTTCTGTCGAAGATGTCCACACCGTCGGTCGTCGCGGCCCGGTAGATCGCTTCGATCAATCGTTGTTTGTCTTCAGGCTTTTGGACGCTTTTGACGAGGAAGTGCGCGTCGCTCGTGTCACCAAAGCGCATGGTCTCGAATCGGTAGTTCAGACCTTCCTGGGCGCCGGCCGAGCACACCGCATCCATCATTCTTTGCGCTGCCGCGGGGTTTCCGAACTTGGCATAAAGCGCGTCTGTAAAGCCAGTCGGAACCATCCCTCGCGCGAGACGGTAGGACTTGTGTGTCACGGCAACGTCGACGTGCTGCGTCATGCCTTCTATCGCTTTTTCCAGGCGTCGTTTTGCGATCCAGCACCAGGGGCAGACAAAGTCCGACCATACTTCTACATTGACCCGCTTCATGTTTCATCCTCAGCTGGAAATTGCTGCTTAGTGGCGCTCCGCTCGCAGCGGTAGCGCCGGGCAGGACATTTACTCGCGGCCGAGCTGGTCCAGTGCGTCGAGCACATGCGTGCTATAGACCAAAGCGGCACCGGCATTGAGATTGATGGCGACACCGAGGGCTTCTGCGACTTCTTCCTTCGTCACGCCGAGCTTGTTGGCTTCTGCCGCGTGAAAAGCGATGCAGCCGTCGCAGCGTGTGGTGATAGCGACTGCCAGCGCAATCAGCTCTCGCGTCTTTGCGTCGAGGTGATTTGTCTTGGCGCCGGCGGCACCGAGCAAACCGACGCCTTTGAGCGTGTCCGGGGTGTACCGTGCAAGTTCATGCACGCGGCGGGTGACGGCGCCGATTGTTTCAGTCCAGTTTTCCATGGTTTCTCTCCAAGTAACAACCAACTAGTTGGTAGGGTTCGAGGCCAAATAAAAGAGCCATGTCCACGTGGAAAACGGCTCTACGGTTGGTGCAACGATGAATAGCTTGGGAAAGCGATTCGTTTTTATGCTGCGGAGACGATGAGTCGGATAATGCCGCGGTCGAGCGTTTCGCCATTCTTCATCGCCCACTCGACAACGCTGGCTCCCTCAAGAACGCTCAATACCTGATGCGCCTTCTGGTAGCTTCCCACGCCAGCGGGGATCGCGCCGTCGCTGATGCCCTTGTCGATGACCTTGGTCAGCCAGCGCAGTTGCAGCTCGAAAAACCGATGCGTGAGCTTCTGCAGTTCGGGCGGTAAAGCAGCCATCTCGGCGGCAAGTGCACCGCAAAGCGGGAGCAGGCTTCCGTCACTGCTGGCGCGAAAGGTATCGAAAAATCCGTTCAAGCGACCCCAGAAGTCCTCATTCTCGCGGTCGATTCGCTCGAACGCTTCCACCACTCTCGCGACATAGGCTTCCACGATTGCAACGCCCAGACCTTCCTTCGTCGGGAAGTGGTGGTGAATGCTTGCCTTCCGGATACCAACGGTTTCGGCCAGATCCGCATAACTGAACGCGGCATAACCCATCGAGCGCATCAGGCCCTCTCCAGCTTGAACCAGCGCGTCGCGCGTACCTACTGCCATGCATCCTCCGGCTCACTCCCAAACTCAATGAGGCACAGTCTACCTACTAGTTGGTTTCTTGTCAACCATGGCGGCGCACCTGGTCTTTTGCAGTGAGCCGCAGCCGCGGCAAATTGTGTGATCAATCTCGCAGGAACACCGCGACCGCCGGGGTGAGAAAGATCCTTGTGAAGCTACCAACTAGATGGTAGGCTTCCGGTGAGTTTCAATTTTCCCTGCGCGAGAGCGCCCCCAGGAGGACCACCAGATGAGTACCCACCCGAACGGAATCGACGTACCGGCTTTGCAGCAATTCGTGCAAGAGGTCGCCACGGACCCCACGAAGCGGAATGCACGCTTCAACGTCAAGACGAAATGGGCGCACCAGACGCGCTCCGTGGCAACCGTCAGCCACTATGAGCTGGGCGGGGTAACCCACCAGCGGCATTTCGAAATCGCAGCGGATGAACCCACGCAGCTTCTGGGTACGAATAGCGCGCCCAACCCGCAGGAACTGCTGATGGCCGCGCTCAATGCCTGTTTGACGGTCGGCTACGTCGTCAACGCCGCCGCGATGGGCATCACTGTCCACAGTCTGGAAATCGAGACGGATGGTGAGTTGGACTTGCGCGGTTTCCTCGGGCTCGACGAGAGCGTGAACCCGGGGTACGACGAAGTGAGCTACGTCGTTCGCCTGCACACGGACGCTTCGCGCGAGCGTGTCGAGGAGTTGCACCGGGTTGTGACGAAAACTTCGGTCAACCGCGCGAATTTCTCGAAGGCGATCCGCGTGGTCTCGACGCTCGAAGTCCACGAAGGCTAACCGGCGCACGTATTGCGATGCCAGCCACGTCCCGCGTTCTACGCGGGGCGAACTGATTCATGGACGCGACAAGGCGAGTGATGGTGCGCTTTGGCACGGCCGCGCATACGGAACTGGTCCAGACATTCAAATTAAGGAAACCAAAATGAACGATTTTTCCGGTAAAAAACTTCTTGTCGTCGGTGGCACCAGCGGTATCGGGCTCGCAACGGCCAAACAAGTACTGAAAAGTGGCGGTAGCGTCGTCTTGACGGGTAACAGAAAAGACAAGGCTGAAGCGGTGCGCGCCGAATTGAGCGGGCTCGGTCCGGTCTCCGTGATCGCGGCGAACCTTATGACCGAGGAAGGCATGAACGCCATCCGTGCGGAGATCAACGCGAATCATAAAGATATTTCGCTGTTGGTGAATTCTGCGGGCATCTTTGTTCCGAAAGCCTTCATCGACCACGAAGAATCCGATTACGACATGTACCTGTCGCTCAATCGCGCCACTTTCTTCATTACGCAGGACGTGGTCAGGAACATGCTCGCTGCGAAGCGCCAAGGCGCGATCGTGAACGTCGGGTCGATCGGCGCGCAGGCAGCGCTGGGCGACTCGGCTGCATCCGCGTATTCCATGGCGAAAGCAGGTCTGCACGCGCTCACGCGCAATCTCGCGATTGAACTTGCCGATGCGGGTATTCGGGTGAACGCTGTCTCGCCGGCGATCGTACAGACGTCGATTTACGAAGGCTTCATGGCGAAGGAAGACATTGCCGGTGCGATGAAAGCGCTCGAGTCGTTTCATCCGCTCGGACGCGTCGGTACGCCCGAAGACGTTGCAAACACGATTGTCTTCCTGCTTTCGGACAAGACCTCGTGGGTAACCGGTGCCATCTGGAATGTGGACGCGGGGGTGATGGCAGTGCGCAAATGATGGTCGTTTGGAGGGGTACGCGCTAGCAGCTGATGTGCAACGGCAACGAGATGAAAGAAGGACCACCGCCACTTCCAGCGGTGGTCCAACAGGACATTGAAGGAGCTGCCGACGCCTTCATGGACGTCGAGCAAGGAGTGTGCGATGCGATTTGCAATCTATAAAAAGAATGGGCACCGCGGCATCGCGGTCGAGCACAGGGGGCAATGGTTTGGGCTGACCGCAGAGGACACCGCTTATCCGGGCGATCTGGATTCGCTGCTGGCGCAGGGCGCCGACCTTGCCGAAGTTGCCGCGCGTCTCGCGCGTGGAGCGCCGGTCGATCTTGATGCGGTACGCGTACTGCCGCCGTTCGGGCGGCCCAACAAGATCCTATGCGTTGGCTTGAACTACCTCGACCACTCGATGGAAACCGGGTTTGCGAAGCAGACTTACCCAACCGTGTTTGCGCGGTTCGCATCGAGCCTGATTGGTCACGGCGAACCGATCGCGTTGCCGACACAGTCGTCTCAACTCGACTACGAGGGCGAGCTGGTGGCGGTGATCGGCAAGGCTGGCCGCGGCATCACGCGCGAGCATGCACTCGATCACGTCGCCGGTTATTCGCTTTTCAACGACGTCACGCTGCGTGATTACCAGTTCCGCACTCCACAGTGGACGATGGGGAAGAACTTCGACGGAACCGGAGGATTCGGGCCGTGGTTCGTCACGGCCGATGAACTGCCGCGCGGCTGCAAGGGGCTGCGGATTCAGACGCGCTTGAACGGTGCGGTTGTGCAGGAGGCTTCGACGTCGGACATGATCTTTGATATCGAGACACTCGTCGTGATGTTGAGCGAAGTGATGACACTTCAAGCTGGTGACTTGATCGTCACGGGTACGCCTGCCGGCATTGGGATGGCGCGCGAACCGCAGCTCTGGATGAAGGCCGGTGACGTGTGCGAAGTCGAGATCGAGCAGCTCGGCGTGTTGCGCAACGCGGTCATGCCGGCGGCGATGGTTCGGTGTGACGCCTGACGGATGCGTGTGGCGCACTTGGCGGCCAAACGCTCGTCCCAACCTGCGCTGCCTGCGGCAAGAGTGCTTTCGGTCAAGGCCCCTGCGAAGTTGGCCCGGGAGCCCGTGACACCCAACTTTTTCGGTTGGCCGGGGCGGTTCAGTCGTGTGGGCCGCCGCCGGCTGTCCGGATTGGCTAGGATTTCGTGACAAGTTATAGGATGTCTCATGAGATTGTGCGCCGAAATCTCGTCCCCTCTGGTGTGGCTATATGCGAGTCAACTTGCATTCAGTCGATTTTAGTCATACGATGACTGACTATTTGAGTGGTTCGGCATGATGCCGCCGATCCGCCGCATCGGGAATTCGTTCGTGAAAATCGTCGCCATTGAAGTCATCCGCCTGTCGCTCGCGTTCGACGCGGGCCGCCTTCCCGTTACCGGTGCCCAAGCGGCCACCGCCGATACCTACAACGCCGCCGACCGTACACTTCGCTGCATGGAGTCGCTGCTGGTCCGACTCACCGACGACGCAGGGCGTGCGGGCTGGGGTGAGGCATTCGGCCATCTGGTCAACCCCGTCACCTTCGCCGCGCTTGAGGGTCCGGTCGGCCGCTGGTTCAAGGGCGTCGAGTTCGAGCCGACCCGGCCAGGGATCGCCGCATTGCGCGATGCGTCCGATCGCGCGCTGCATGCGTTCGGGCGGACGGGGCCGGTGTTGTACGCGTTGTCCGCGATCGATACTGCGCTGCACGACCTCGCCGCGCAGGCGGCCGGCTTGCCGCTATATCGCTGGCTCGACGGCCATCGCGACGAAATCGACGTGTATGCGAGCCTCGTCAGCTACGACAACGATCCCGACGAAGTCGCCCGTCATGTGCGGCGCGCGTGGGACGAAGGGTTCCGGCGCATCAAGCTGCACGAGACGCAGCGCGAGGCGATTGTGGCAGCGCGCGCCGCGTTTCCGGCAGGGGGCGAGCTCATGGTCGACGTGAATTGCCCATGGACCACGAGCGAGGCGGTCGGGCGCGTGAGCGAGTTGGCCGACCTGCGGCTCGGCTGGATCGAGGAACCAGTCTGGCCATGCGACGACGCGCAGGGCATCGCGCGCGTGCGTGACACGGGCGTGCCGGTTGCGGCTGGCGAGAACGCGTCCGGTGTCGCGGGTTTTCGCGACCTGTTCGAGCATGGCGCGCTTGACGTCGCGCAGCCGAGCGTCGCGAAGATCGGAGGACCGACCGGCATGGCGGAGGTGATCGCGCTCGCCGCGGATCACGGCGTGCGCGTCGTGCCGCATTGCTTCTATTACGGTGCCGGGCTGCTTGCCACTGCGCATGTCGTCGCGACCCTGCCGGCCGATGTCGCGCTGGAAATTCCGTATCTCGACTGGCCCGAGCGGCTGCACGACGCGCAGAGGCCGGGCGCGCGGCTGCGCTTGCCTGGCGTGCCGGGGCTGGGATTCATTCCGGACGAAGCGGTGCTGGCGCGCAACGCGATTGCGCGCGCAACGATCGGTTGAGTGCCAGCCGGGTGCGTGCGGCGCCCCCGGCATTTCGGACGCGTGTCGTAGCGGACGCACGCGTGGAAAGTCGCTGTCGACGTACCGGCGGCGTGACCGAAAAACATGAAGCCAGGCTGACGCGCACGCAGGCGCCGCCGGTCAACAGGAGACAACATGAAAACGCGTTACCGTTGGTGGATCGGCGCACTGCTGTTCGGCGCCGGCATGCTCAACTATCTCGACCGCGCGGCGCTGTCCGTCGTCGCACCGATCATCAAGCGCGAGCTCGGCATCGACGACGCGCAGATGGGCATCCTGTTCAGCAGCTTCTTCATCGGCTATTGCGTGTTCTGTTTCATCGGTGGCTGGGCCGCGGACCGTTTCGGGCCGCGTCGCGTGTTCGCGTGCGCGGCCGGCGTGTGGTCGCTGTTCTGCGGCGCGACCGCGCTGGCCGGTTCGTTCGCACACCTGCTCGTCGTGCGCGTCGCGTTCGGGATCGGGGAAGGGCCGATGGGGACGACGACGAACAAGGCAATCTCGAACTGGTTCCCGCGCCGCGAAGCGGGGCGCGCGGTCGGCTGGACCAATGCGGGGCAGCCTCTCGGCGCGGCGATCGCGGCGCCGATCGTCGGACTGGTCGCGCTGCAGTTCGGCTGGCGCGTGTCGTTCATCGTGATTGCCGCGCTCGGTTTCGTGTGGCTCGCCGCGTGGTGGACGTTGTTCCGCGACGATCCGGCTTCCCATCCTCGTGTATCGCCGGACGAGGCGCGCGAGATCGCCTCGGACCGGATGATCGATGTGTCGCCCGACGTTCATGCGATCGATCGCGCCGCGCGTCCGCTGCTGCGCGATCTGCTGTCGCGGCCGGTGCTCGGCGTCGCGCTCGCGTTCTTCAGCTTCAACTACGTGCTGTATTTCTTCCTGTCGTGGCTGCCGAGCTACCTGACCGACTACCAGCATCTGGACATCAAGCAGATGAGCGTCGTCGGCATCCTGCCGTGGCTTGGCGCGACCGTCGGCTTCGTGGCCGGCGGCACCGTTTCGGATCGCATCTACCGCCGCACCGGCGACGTGCTGTTGGCGCGCAAGATCGTGATCGTCGTCGGGCTCGCGGTTGCGGCCGTCTGCGTGCTGCTCGCGTCGCGCGTGAGTTCGCTCGGAGCGGCCGTGACGCTGATCGCGATCGCGAGCCTGTTCGCGTTCATGGCGCCGCAGGCGTGCTGGTCGCTGCTACAGGAAATCGTGCCGCGAGAACGCGTCGGGTCGGCGGGCGGCTTCGTTCACTTGCTGGCGAACCTTGCGGGCATCCTGTCGCCGAGCTTGACCGGCTGGCTCGTGGAGTATGGCGGCGGCTATGCGAGCGCATTCGTGCTCGCGGGCGCGTCGGCGCTTGCCGGAGCGGTGATCCTGACGTTCGCGGTGCGCGCGGCAGGTGTGGCGCGGATGCGAGGGGCCGTCTGACGCTGCGGCGCGATAGCGCGTGTTGCGCTCACGTGCTAGCGCGGATCCATGCGACGGGATCGCGTAGCGCAATCGGCCCAAGCGGTGGATCGTACATGCGCGGATGCTCGAGCGCCTTCCCGCGATTCAGCGATGAACCTAAATAGAGCCGGCGAGGTTGTCGCGCCCCGCCGGCTGAAGTGGTCCGATTCAGGAGGCATGTCGGACCGGAGAATTTACTCAGTTGAGTAGATTTCGTGCAAAAACTACTTCGTTGCGACCGTCGCAGCCGGAGGCAAGATGACAGTGGAGGCGATGCTGGCCGATTTTCCTTGTGCTGTCGAATGCATGGCCTGCGCGAACGCCGACTGCACTTCCGGCCAGCAGTAGACTTTTGCCCATGCGATCACCGCTACCAGAACCGTCGCAGTCGTCAGCGCGAATACCTTCCACGTGCGACGGGATTTGGGCTTCTCACGTTTTGCTGCGGCACCAGCCCATCCGAACTGCGACGGTTGCATTGCACTCGTGAAGCGAATGTCGTTCACGAACACCTTGCCGATTTCGTACCGGCTGTGAGCCGGTATCGGCGGTTGCGTCTGCTCGGGCTGCGCTGGCGTTGCCTGCGCGCCGATGCGGGCTCGCGGCGGCTCGAAATCGGCGGCGACGGCCGCGACCCGAAGGGACAGCTGGTCGAGAAACGCGCTGACGTCCGCCTGAAAATACCCGAGCACGTCGATGGCCCCTTCATCCAGATGCCCTGCGATCGGTGCGATCTGCGATGCAAAGAGCCCCGGCAATTCGGATACGTCGCCTAGCTCGATGAGCAGGTGATGTTTGACGAGGCCGCCGATGATCGCCGCGCAAATACACGTGAGTGCGCATGTCGCTTGTGCCGGCACGGCGATCTGCGCCGCAAGGTAGTCGCCGAGTTCCGTCGCGTCGTTGCCGGTCGCGTGTGCCACGAGCGTGAAACCCGCGTGCTCGAGATCCTTCAATTTGCTGGCCGAGTCGACCCAATCCGCACACTCGTCACGTATGCGCGGATTGATATTGCGGGACATGAGCGCACCGAAGATCGCGATGGTTTCGTGGCGGCCTTCCGATGCGCGCACGGCCCGCGCTGCAATCACGATCGGACCGGCCTGGCTGAATATCTGTTCGACCGCCTGCGGCGGTAATCCGACCTTGTGCGCGATCTTCTGGCGAACGGCCTCGTCAATGCATATCGTCGGCTGGCGAGTCAGCAGTTCGATAACCACGGACTTTGTTCTGGATGCACTTGAACAAGCGCTGTACGCCCGCCAACCGGGCGAGGACGGGACTTTGATACACCACTCTGATAGAGGGGCCCAAGGCGAATTCAACCGGTCGTCGCAACACCTTTAATCGAGGAGGTGTTGCATGGGGCGAAGCGCAAAGCGGGTGTATCAGTTGACAGGCCGAGGAGCGATGCACTCGCCGGGCGCACCATCGCTTCGGCATGAAACCGAGCGTCTATTTTGGAAGCAGATCGCCACCGGTATCACGAGCGAGAGAGCAGCAGAGACAGTTGGGGTATCGCCGGCGGTAGGTTCGCGTTGGTTCCGCTATCGTGGCGGCATGCCACTTTTCATGACGAATCCGATATCCGGTAGGTACTTGTCGTTCGGTGAGCGAGAAGAGATAGCATTGCTGTCGGCCCGAAGCTTTGGCGTGCGCGAGATCGCCCGTCGTATCGGACGCAGCCCATCAACGGTTTCGCGGGAGCTCACGCGTAACGCTGCCACTCGTGGTGGCTGCCTTGAGTATCGTGCTTCGGTTGCGCAGTGGAAGGCGGAACGGTTTGCCAAACGACCAAAGCCGGCGAAACTGGCGACCAACGCGCAACTGCACCACTACGTACAGGAGCGCCTGGAGGGCAATGTGCATGACGCCGATGGTCGCGAGATTGTCGGGCCTCGGCAGGCACCGTTCAAGGGGCGAAACAAGCCACGTCGCGGTGACCGCAAATGGGTCAATGGCTGGTCGCCTGAACAGATTGCTAACCGGCTGAAGATCGATTTCCCCGATGATGATTCCATGCGCATCTCTCACGAAGCCATTTACCAAGCCCTATACATTCAAGGACGCGGCGCGCTCAAGCGCGAACTGGTGGGCTGCCTGCGCACCGGGCGCGCGTTGCGCGTTCCCAGAGCCAGGGCGCAAGCCAAGGCGTGGGCACACGTAAGTGAGGACGTGATGATTTCCAGCCGCCCAGCAGAGGCAGAGGATCGTGCGGTGCCGGGCCATTGGGAGGGGGATCTGCTCATCGGCCTGAACCGGTCCGCTATCGGGACACTGGTGGAGAGATCGAGCCGTTTCACCATGCTCGTGCACTTACCTAGGGAGAGCGGCTATGGGGTGATTCCGCGCACGAAAAATGGACCCGCGCTGGCCGGCTACGGAGCTGTCACGATGGCCAATGCGCTCAAAAAAACTGTGACGGACATGCCTGCCCAGTTGTGGCGATCATTGACGTGGGACCGCGGCAAGGAACTGTCCGATCACGCTCGCTTCACGATCGAATCCGGCGTGAAGGTCTTCTTCGCGGACCCGCACAGCCCATGGCAGCGTGGCACGAACGAAAACACGAACGGCCTTCTACGACAATACTTCCCAAAGGGCACCGACCTATCCCGGTGGAGCGCTCGAGAGATTCAAGCCGTTGCAAATACATTGAATACCAGGCCCCGGAAAGCGCTCGGCTGGAAGACGCCGGCCGAAGCTCTGGACGAGTACCTGAAATCTGTTCAACAATTTAGTGTTGCGACGACCGGTTGAATCCGCCCAATACGTCAGCATTCGCTACAGCGAACGGCTGGCTGAGGCCGGCATCGAGCCGTCGGTCGGCAGCCGGGGCGACAGCTACGACAACGCGCTAGCCGAAACGATCAACGGCCTGTACAAGACGGAACTGATTCATCGGCGCGCCCCTTGGAAAACGAGGGAATCCGTCGAACTGGCTACGCTGGAATGGGTCGCCTGGTACAACCATCATCGGCTGATGGAACCGCTCGGCTATATCCCGCCTGCTGAAGCTGAGGCAAACTACTACAGGCAACTCAGAAATGCCGCTGACGTGTCAGCATTAACTTAAACCAACCAGCCTCCACGATTCCCGGTGCGGTTCACCGACGACGAAGAGCCAGAGCCTACTGTCGAAGAAACGAAACTGGCCTGCGAATATGCATAGCTTCGGTCAACGAAGCCATAGAATGTGTGTCGGCCAGCGAAGAACGACTCGCAGCGATGGAAGCCCACGAAATGAAGCACCCTTGGCGATAGGACTTTGTCGATGTCAGCGACGAGCGGCGTGCGCCGAGTATGGAAGAAAACGCGTACTCTTCGCGGGTTCAGGTCCGACCGCTCTGCGTCGGCCGTCCGCAGATACCGATCCCCTCGATCAATGTCCTTGCACCTGATCCATTTGTTCGATGGACTCGGTAACGATATCGAGGATATGCCGAACGACTTCTTCGCTCGACATGCCAGAGTCGATGTACTCTTGAACGCTCATTGTTCTCGGGAGACGCGAACTCCCGTCGCTATCGACAATGAACACTTTGGCGCTCGCCTTCCCAGTCGACAGCACCACTTGGACGTTCTTCCTGCATACGATGGCTTGCATGCATACGGTAGGCATCGCATCCTCTCCACAGACGCAATCAATATGCCCGGAAGTATGGAACATAGCGATGGGAAAGATTTTGCAAATTTCACGGGATGTCAGCGATTTTTTCTTTAAATAAGGTCACATCGAGGGCCGCCCCGTTACTATCTTCGCGCCCCGATAATCGGGGCTATGGCCAGCCAGGCCCGGCATGATTCTCGCCCCCAGTCGCAGTCATGATCCGGGGGGTGTTGTCACCGGGCCTGGTGGGTGCGCCGCATCGCTGATTTGCACGCCGGCGAAGCCAAGACCGATGCTCGCGACGCCGCGATCATCGCCGAAGCCGCTCGCTCGATGCCGCATACGCTGAGCTCGCTTCGACTGGCCGACGAGCAACTCGCCGAACTGACCATGCTCTGCGGCTTCGATGACGACCTCGCTGCTCAGGTCACGCAAACCAGCAACCGCATTCGCGGGCTGCCTACCCAGATCCATCCGGCGCTCGAGCGTGTTCTCGGACCGCGCCTTGACCGTCCAGCGGTACTCAATCTGCTTGAGCGCTATCCGTCGCCCGCCGCGCTTGCCGGCACCAGCGAGAAGACGCTCGCCAATCGCCTGACCAAGCTCGCTCCGCGCATGGGCAAAGGCTTAGCGGCCGAAATCGTTCAGGCACTGAGCGAACAAGGCGTGACCGTGCCCGGCACGCAAGCCGCCACCATCGTCATGCCCCGTTTAGCCCAGCAGCTTGCGGCATTGCGTAGCGGACATGCCGGTCGCCAGATAGTAGGCAACGCACGCGTTCTTTGCATCGGCATCGGCGGCTGCGCTACGCTCGATCTGGCCTCTCATCGAGGCTGAAATTTAAGCGCTTAAACCGAGGAGGCCCGCGATCGTGCGATCGATCGACCGGGTCCGACACTGGAGGATGACGATGAACAGACGATCGATGTTGCGCTGGAGTGTCTCGACCGCGGCGCTCGCATGCGTCGACCTGGCCGGCGCGCTGCCGGCCATCGCGCGCGCGGCGGGTGGCATCCCGTTCGCGATGGGCGCCGACGTGTCGACGCTGCCTGAGCTCGAGGCGCACGGCGCGCAGTACTTCGACCGCGGCCGCGCGACCGATTGCCTGAAGATTCTGCGCGCGCACGGTGTCGATTCGATCCGCATCAAGGTATGGAACGATCCCGGCAATCCGGCATTCTTCCCGGCCAACCAGAGTGATGCGGCCGGCTACAACAACGCGGCCCATGTCGTCGCACTCGCGAAGCGTGCGGCGGCGCTCGGGATGCGTATCCTGATCGATTTCCACTACAGCGACTGGTGGGCCGACCCCGGCAAGCAATACCCGCCGCATGCGTGGGCCGGCAAGAATCTCGCCGACACGTGCGCGCTGCTCTCGGCCTATACGACCGACGTGCTGCGCCAACTGCAGCGCGCCGGCGTGCGGCCAGAGTGGGCGCAGATCGGCAACGAGATCACGGGCGGCATGCTGTGGCCGCTCGGCCGCTACGACCAGTGGGACAACCTCGCGCAGTTGCTGAAGACGGGCCGCGATGCGGTGAAGGCCATCGATCCGCGCATCAAGGTGATGCTGCACATCGACAGCGGCGGCGACAACGCGAAAAGCCGCTGGTGGTTCGACAGCGCGACGCAGCGCGGTGTCGCGTTCGACATGATCGGCCTGTCGTACTACCCGCAGTGGCAAGGCTCGCTCGACGACCTGCGCAACAATGCGAACGACCTCGCGGTGCGATACGACAAAGAACTGATCATCGTCGAGACCGCGTATCCGTGGACCACCAGTGACGGCGACTCGGAACCAAACGCGATGACGAACACCGGCTCGACCGCGTTCCCGCCGTCGCCGGCCGGCCAGGCGCAGTTCCTCGCGGCGGTCGTCGATATCGTGAAGGGCGTGCCGGGCAATCGCGGCAAGGGCGTGTTCTGGTGGGAACCGGAATGGATCCCAACGCCGGGTGTCGGCTGGAAGCTCGGCGCCGGCGATCAATGGGACAACAACACGTTGTTCGACTTCCACGGTCACGCGCTGCCGTCGCTCGACGCGTATCGCCAGCGCTGACGCATTCGCGTCGTCACCGCATCACCGCACCGACGCATCACGCGTCAGTGCGGTGCATCGAAGCGGCGTCGGGCAGATGCCGTCGTGTCGCCTGCGCCACTCGCACCGCCCCGTTCGCCGTGCGCGTCCTGCGCGAGCAGTGCGAATGCGACGAGCGCGAGCACGCAGCACCCCGCGCACGTCGCGCGATAACCGAACAGGTCGACGCACGCGCCCGACAGCACGCCCGATGCGATCGAGCCGACGCGCGCGGTGCTGAAGAACATCGCGGTCGCGGTGCCCGGACGCGTCGGCATCAGGTCGCACACGCGCGTCATGCCGAGGCACGATGTAATCGCGACCACGCAAGCGCTCAGCAGTTGTAGCGGGAGGATCATGTCCACCCGCGTCACCGCCGCGAGTCCGATGAAATACGCCGCATGCACGGCCGCGCACGCTGTCAGCCAGCGCGCCTTGTCGAGCCGCGTCGACCAAATGCCGAGCCAAAGCATCATCGGGATCTCGAGCAACGCGGCGAGACCCAGCGCGGCCGACACGTTGCCCGGCGATCCGCCGAGCCCACGCACGATGTACAGCGGCAGCACGATCATCGTCGCGTTCGCCGCGAGCCCCATCAGCGTGAGCGCGACGAGGGTGCGCCGCACGCTTGCGCGCGGTGCAACGACGATCTCCGCCGGTGCCTCGGCGGACAGCGGCGCAGCATGGCTCACTGCGCGTACATGAGCCGCCGCCGGCCGCCGCGCGGGCTCCGGAATCCGCGCGATGATCGCCGCGCATGCGACGAAGCCCGCTGAAGCAGCGAGAAAAAGCCCGACAAAACCCGTCTGCGCGAGGATCAGCGCGCCGAGCGCGGGACCGAACACCCATGCAACCGACAGCATCGTGCGCAGCGCCGCCGACGCGAGATCGCGCTGCGCATTGTCGTCGACCGGCAGCACCGCGCGCGCGAACGCGAAGATCTGCGACAGCGACACGGCCCCTGCACCGAGCAGGATCGTGCCGGCTGCGATCACCGGCCCGTGCGCACGCAGCACGCATAGCAGCGCGAAACCGAGCGCGGCCGCCGCGAGCGAGACGACGAGCAACGGCCGGTGCCGGTCGCGGCGATCCGACCAGCGCCCGGCCCACGTGCTCGCGACGACACCGCTCGCCGCGATCAGCGTCATGAAGATGCCCGCGAGAAATGGCGACATCCCCGCCGCCTCCACGCCGAACAGCGACAGGTACGGCGCCGTAAAGGACATCGCGACACCGAGCATCAGCGCGGCCGCGGACAGCGGCAAGAAATGCGCGATCCCGGCGAGGCGCGCGAAATGCGACTGTAGCAACCGCGGCGACTGCATCGCGTCAGTTCGGCTCGACCCATGCGGCGACGTCGACCGCGCCGAGTTCGGGGCCGCCGAGCACGAAGCGCGCACTGTCCGGCGCAGGCAGCGTGCATGGCGCGTCGCCATAGTTGAGCGCGAACACGAGGCGCCCGCGCCGGCGCAAGCGCACGCCATCCGGCAACGCGCGGACCGGCAGTCCGGTGTCGCGCGCGCAGCGCGCGACGACCGCACGCAACAGCGCGTGGTCGAAGCAGGCGGTTGCCATCGTCACGCGGCCGCGCCGCACGAGCGCGGGCACGCCGTCGTCGCAGGCAGCAAGCACGTTGATGCCGGTCGCCGATTCCATATCGACGTGATCGCGCCATTTCAGCGCATGGCCATCGATACCGTCGAACGCGACGCGCGGTGTGAGCGACGGCCGCAGCGACTCGACCTGGCCGATTCGCACCGGCAGCACGTCGCGCAGCTTGCCGGGTGCGAGGCCCGGCGCGATTGCGAATTCCGCCGTGCGCGAGCCCGTGCGCGGCCCGAACAGCCAGTGCGCGTCTCCGCACGCCGCCTGCTCGACGACACGATCCGGCACAACCGGCAGCGTCGGCGCGACGACGAGTGCATAACGCGACACGTCGGCATCGGCAGCGACGACGTCGACGTCGAGCCCCAGTTCGCGCAACGCGCGATACCAGTCGAACGCATGCTGCTGGTAGTCGAAGTCGGCGCCGTGCGGCTGAATCCGGATCATCCAGTCGGCCGCGTAATCGAACAGCAGCGCGACGCGTGCGGGCTCGTGCGTGCCGGTGACGAGCCCGATATCCAGCGCGGCCAGTTCGCGTGCGACGCGCGCCACTTCGTGGCCGCCCGGCGACAGCCGGTCGTCCGGCGCATTCAGCCCCGAGTGCAGTTGCTCCTGCGCATACGGATACTGTCGCCAGCGGAAATACGACACGAGTTCCGCGCCATGCGCGAACGCTTCCCACGTCCACAACCGCACCGCACCGGCATGCGGCACCGGGTTGTACGGCCCCCAGTTCACGGGCCCCGCCTGTTGCTCCATCACCCACATCCGCCCGTTGCCGACGCCGCGATACAGGTCGTGCGAGAACGCCGACACGTCCGGGTGGCCAGTACGTGCCCAGCGTCCCTTGTCCGCTTCATCGAGCGGCAGCACTTCGGTGCGCGGCACCGGGTAGCTGTCCCACGCGGCAACGTCGAGGCCGCCATGCGCGAACGCATAGTGATCGAACTCGGTAAAAAAGCCCATGAAGTTGTGCAGCACGTCGCGGCCCGGCGCGTGCGGACGGATCGCGTCGACCTGCGCGGCATGAAACCGCGCGACCTCGTCCGACTGATAGCGCCGGAAGTCGAGCAGGTGTGCGGGATTCGCGTCGGTCGGCGTATGACGCGGCAGTTCGATCTCGTCGAAGCCGCGATATTCCATGCTCCAGAACACGTTGCCCCACGCGCGGTTCAGCGTGCCGATGTCGCCGTAGCGCGCGGCGAGCCACGTGCGAAACCCTTCGAGCGCCGCCCGCGTATAGCTCGGCAACGTGTTGTGACAGCCGAGTTCGTTGTCGGTCTGCCACGCGATCACGGCAGGGTGTGCGCCGTAGCGCCGCGCCATCGCGTCGGCGATGCGCACGCAGTGCTCGCGATACACGGGGCTCGCGATGTCGTAATGGCGGCGCGAGCCGAACTGCCACACCGCCCCGTCCGCGCCCACCGGCAGAATCTCCGGATGACGATCGACGAGCCACTTCGGCGGCGCGGCCGTCGGCGTGCCGAGCACGATCTTCAACTGCTGGCCGGCAAGCGTGTCGATCGCTTCGTCGAGCCACGCCCAGTCGTAGCGGCCGGGCGCCGGCTCCATCCGGCTCCACGCGAATTCGGCGATCCGCACGCGCGTCAGACCCAGTTCGGCCATGCGCTGTGCGTCGCGCTCCCATTGTTCGCGCGGCCAGTGTTCGGGGTAGTAGCAAACGCCGAGGTGCATCGTGGATTCCTTGCTGAAGAAAGAGGATGGGACGGATCAGCCCTTCGTCGCGCCGAACGTGAGCCCCGCGACGAAGTGCTTCTGCATCGCGAAGAACATCGCGACCGACGGCAGCGCGGCGAGCACGGAGCCTGCCGACACGATGTTCCAGGCGGTCGTCCACTGCCCTTTGAGCGCGGCGACGCCGACGGTGATCGGCGCCGCGTCGTCGCCTTGCGTGAGGCACAGTGCCCAGAAGTAGTCGTTCCACACGAACGTGAACACGAGGATCGCGAGCGCCGCGAGCGCGGGCCGCACGAGCGGCAGCACGACGCGCCAGTAGATCGCCCACTCGGACGCGCCTTCGACGCGCGCGGCCTCGATCAGCTCGAACGGCAGCTCGCGGATGAAGTTGCGCAGGAACAGCGTGCAGAAGCCGGTCTGGAACGCGGTGTGGAACAGCGCGAGCGCCCACACGGTGTTGTACAGGCCGACGGCGAGCATGATCTGCCGCACCGGGATCATCAGGATCTGGATCGGCACAAAGTTGCCGGCGACGAACAGCCCGAGCAGCACGAGATTGCCGCGGAACCGGTAGTTGGCCAGTGCATGCCCGGCGAGCGACGCGAGCAGGATCGACGCGGCCACCGACGGCACCGTGATCAGGAGGCTGTTCGCGAAGTAATGCAGCATCGGCGTCTGCGTGAGCGCGGCGCCGTAGTTGTCGACGAGCGCGAACTGCTTCGGCCAGCTCCAGTAATGACCGGCGATGATCTCGTCGGTCGAGCGGATCGACGTGACGAGCACCGCGAGCAGCGGCACGAGCCACAGCGCGAGCGCGCACGGCAGCGACAACCGGTAAAGCAGGCGGGCGGGACGTCCCCAACGGGACACGGGCATCGGGTACATGTTGGCGATCCTTACGATTCGACGCGCACCAGCTTGCGCAGCTGCCACACGATATAGACGAGCATGATCGCGAACAGCACGACGGCGATCGCGGCCGAATAGCCTTCGCGGTAGTACTTGATCGCCTGGTCGACCATGAAGTAAGCGAGCACGGTCGAGCTGTCGAACGGGCCGCCGCCCGTCATCACCGAGATCAGGTCGAAGCTGCGCAGCGCGCCGATCACGGTCAAGACGACCGCCATGAACGTCGCGGGCCGCAGTTGCGGCAGGATCACGTGCCACAGCAGCGTGAAGCCGCGCGCGCCTTCCATCCGCGCGGCCTCAACGATTTCGCTGTTGATGCCCGTCAGCCCGGTCAGATAGAGAATCATGCAGAACGGAATCTGCAGCCACAGCGCGGCGGCGATCACACCGTACGTCGCATAGCGCGGATCGCCGAGCACCGGGATCCCGTGCCCGACGATCAACTTCAGCAGCCCGAACGTCGGGTCGTAGAACCACGAGAACACGAGGCCGACCACGACGCCCGGCAGCACGAACGGCGCGAAGAACAGCGACTTCACGAGCCGGATGCCGAACACGTTCTGGTTCAGGTACAGCGCGAGCGCGAGGCCGAGCGGCGGCGCGGCGAGGAACAACACGAGCCACAGCACGTTGTTCTTCAGCGCGACAGTGAACGTGTCGGACTGCAGCAGCTCGCGATAGTTGTCGAGCCCGGCGAACGTCATCGGCGTCATCCCGTCCCAGTGATGGAAGCTCAGCCAGATGCTGCTGACGATCGGGTACAGCACGAACACGGTGAAGAGCGCGAAACCCGGCAGCACGAACCACAGGGCCGCGCGGTTGCGCCGCCGCGCGAGCGACGCGCGCGCGGGCCGCCGCGGGCCGGCATCGCGGCGCGCGGCGCTTTCGGAAAGGCTGGTTGACATGAGATGGCCTTCGATGAAACGAACGTGACGGTGACGACGCAGCACCGGGCCGACATCCTCGCCGGCCCGGCCGCACGGCGCATTACTTCCGGTAGATGCGCTTGCGGGTCTGCTCGAGGCGCTGCAGGATCGCATCGAGCTGCGTCGGATCGGACAGGAACTGCTGCATCGCCTTCATCCCCTCGTCCGCCATTTCCTTCGTCATGTCGCGGTCGTAGAACTGCGCGATGCCGCCCGGCGTCGTCGCGAGCGTATGGAATCCGATCTTCGAGATCGGGTCCTGCGGCTCCGGCGCCTTGTTGTTCGACGGCAGTTGCCCCATCCCCTTCGCGAACTCGCCGCTGACCGCCGGCTGCCCCATGAACGCGAGGAAGCGTCGTGCATCGGCCTTGTTGTGCGCCTTCGCGGGGACGATCAGCACATTGACCGGGCCGTCCTCGGCAAGCGGCACCGACGCGTCGATCACCGGAAAGCGGAAGAAGCTGATCGGGTTGCGCGTCGCGCTCAGCAATCCTGCCGAATACCAGGTGCCCATCAGCGTCATCGCGGCCTGGCCATTGACGATCAGCGGGCTCAGCGAATCGACGTCGTAGGACAATGCGTTGTCGATGAAGTACTTGTCGTCGATCAGCTTCTTCCATGCCGCGTACACGGCCCGCACGCGCGGATCGGTATAGGCGACGTCGCCGGCCATCAGCTTCTGGTGGAACGTATAGCCGTTGATCCGCAGGTCGAGGTAGTCGAACCACGCGGCGAGCGTCCATGCATCGCGCGCGGCCACCGCGATCGGCGCGATGCCGGCCGCCTTCAGCTTGCGGCACGCGTCGAGAAACTGCGGCCAGTCGGCCGGCTCGCCGTGAATGCCGGCCTTCTCGAACAGGTCCTTGCGATAGAACAGTCCGTACGCGTCATAGCCGAGCGGCAAACTGTAGAGCTTGCCGCCGTAGGTCGACGACTGCTTGACGGACGCGTACGTGTCGTTCCAGCCGTTCTTCTGCCAGTCCGCGCTCAGGTCCTCGATCAGCCCGCGCTTCGCGAAGTACGCGAGCCGTTCGCCGTTGTTCCAGCTCAGCACGTCCGGCGGATCGGTCGCGAGCCAGCCGGACATCTGCACCTTGTACGCCTCCTCGCCGACGTAGCTGACCTTCAGGTCGATATCCGGATTCGCCTTGTGGAACTGGTCGAACGCGGCCTGCCACGTCGCGCGCTGGTTGCCGCGCGCGGCAACGTTCACTTTCAGCGTGCCCGCGTCGGCCGTGCCCGCGGCGCACGCCGCGGCAGTCGTCAGGGCAAGCAGCAGTCGGCTCGCACGAAGTCTCATCGTCGTCTCCTTATGTCGGTATGTTGAATGCCGCGTCGCACGCGGCCGGTCGGCATGGCGCCGCTACGCGAACGCCGCTTCGGCGTGAAGGGCCGGCAACGCGATGCCGGCTTCGTCGAACAGATGGCAACTCGACGGCGGCACGCGAAACGCATGCCGCTCGCCGCGCCGCAACGCGGCCTGCCCCGGCAGTTTCGCGAGCAGCGGCGCACCGTCGGGCTGGTCGAGATGCACGTACGCGGCTTCGCCGAGCTGCTCGACGAGCGCGATGTCGCGCACGATCGACGGCAAGCCGGCATCGCCGGACGCGGCGAGCATCAGGTGCTCGGGACGAATCCCGAGCGTCACGCGCGCGCCGCGGCCGATATGGCGCGGCAACGGCCGATCGCGCAGCGTCAGCGTTTCGCCGGTGCCTTCGAGCGTCAGCCGGCAGCCGTGCGCATCGTCCGCGTCGACGACGGCCGGCAGGAAGTTCATCCGCGGCGAGCCGATGAAGCCCGCGACGAAGCGGTTGGCCGGCCGGTGGTACAGCTCGAGCGGCGCACCGGCCTGCGCGATGCTGCCGAAGCGCGCGACGTCGTCGCCCGCATGCAGCAGCACGATCCGGTCGGCCAGCGTCATCGCCTCGATCTGGTCGTGCGTGACGTAGACCGAACTCGACTGCGTGAAGCGCGCGTGCAGCCGCGCGATTTCGACGCGCGTCTGGCCGCGCAGCGTCGCGTCGAGATTCGACAGCGGCTCGTCGAACAGGAACACGCGCGGCTCGCGCACGATCGCGCGGCCGATCGCGACGCGCTGCCGCTGCCCGCCGGACAACGCCTTCGGCTTGCGATCGAGCAGTGCTTCAAGCTGCAGCACGCGCGCGGCCTCGGTCACGCGGCGGCGGATCTCGTCCTTCGGCGTGCCGGCGATCCGCAGCCCGAAGCCGATGTTGTCGAACACGGTCATGTGCGGAAACAGCGCATAGCTCTGGAACACCATCGCGACGCCGCGCTCCGCGGGCGGCGTGTCGTTCATCCGCGCGCCGCCGATCCGCAGCTCGCCGTCGGTCACGTCCTCGAGCCCGGCGATCATCCGCAACAGCGTGGATTTTCCGCAGCCCGACGGGCCGAGAAACACGCAGAATTCGTGCGACGCGATCTCGAGGTTCACGTCGCGCAACACCAGCGCATGGTCGCCGTAGCGCTTCGAGACATCCTTCATTGAAATGGCGGTCATCGCGTTCTCCTCTTGCCGGTTACACGCATCGGATCGGAAAATTTAAACGCTTAAATTTTGATGGCGCGATTCGCCCGCTTCGCCGTACCATGTCGTCTCCTTCCTCTGATGTGTCGAGAAATTAGCGTATCGGCTGTCCCCGTGCAACTTGTGGGACGCACTCCCAGAATATGAGCAGACACTCTCCCGCTTCACTTCCGCTGCATCACGCCAACCGGCCGATCGGAGGCCGCGCATGGTGACGCTCGCGCAAGTCGCGCAGCGCGCGAACGTCACGGCGGCGACCGTCTCGAACGTGCTGCGCAATCCGCAGAAGGTGAAGCCGGCGACCGTCGAACGCGTGATGGCGGCCATCCGCGAACTCGGCTACCGGCCGAACCTGACCGCGCGCGCGCTCGCCGAGGGCCGCACGTCGACGCTCGCGCTGATGCTGTCGAACATCACGAACCCGTTCTATCCGGAGTTCGTGCTGGCAGCCGAGCGCGAGGCGCGCAAGCGCGGCCATTACCTGCTCGTGTCCAATACCGACGACGATCCGGCGATCACCCGCAACTACCTCGAGCGGATCGCGGGGACGCTCGCGGCCGGTGCGATCGTGATGAACACCGATCTCGCCGAAGCGGAACTCGCCGACATCGCGCGTCACGGCGCATCGATCGTGCTGTGCATGTGGGAACACGTGCATGCGTCGCGTACGCTGCCGTGCGTGACCGTCGATTTCGCGGCGGCGGGCGCGCTGGCGGCCGCGCATCTGTCCGGGCTGCGACATCGCGCGTTCGGCGCGCTCGTCGGCAAGGGGTCGGGCGGTCCGCAGTCGGTGCGGCTGCGCGGTTTCGCCGACGAACTCGCGGCGCGCGGCCACCCGGCGAATACGCTGACGACCGTATCGGCGCACGACTCGATCGAAGGCGGCTACGAAGCGGCCGCCGCGTTGCTGCGGCAGCAGCCTGGCCTCACCGCGCTGTTCGCGACCAACGACCTGATGGCGATCGGCGCGATGCAGGCCGCCGCCGATCTCGGCCTGCGCGTGCCGGCCGATCTGTCGGTAGTCGGCATGACCGATATCCAGCTCGCCCACCAGTTCCGTCCCGCGCTGACCACGGTGCGGTTCCCGACCGCGCAGATCGCCGCGCGGGCGATCGCGCTGACGCTCGACATGATCGACGGGATCGAGCCGGCCGCGGCCGTGCATACGATCGGCGCGCCCGAGCTCGTGGTGCGGGAATCGACGGGGGTGGCGCAGGTGGAGTTGCCCCTGTAATACCGGACACAGCTAAGATTGCTTGACGTAGTCGTGTTTCATCGTCTTCACGCAGCTCTCGTCCATCCCGTTACTTTGTGGGCTGCACACCGGCGTGGTCAATGGCTTGGGGCCGATGGCCGCTGCGAACCGGCGCGTATCGTCAGCCGTGTAGCCCGAACCGATGTCGCTCACCCACTTGATTTCGGATGGCGTATGCAACTCGTTGCCAAACCGATTTTCCACTGCAGCGAGCATCACGTGCGCAGGATGTCACCGCTGTGGCCTGCCGTCGTGGCCGCCCAGGTCATCGCCTCGCGGTCGCAGCAGTCCAGCGCAAACGTCAGGCGCAGCGGCTCGCCGTTGTCACAGGGAAACTCGAATCCATCGGAGCACCATCGCTGATTGCTGCGCGCTACGGCCACCTTGCCGTAGACCAAACTAAAGTTGTCACTGTTTGCGAAGTAAAAATGTCACTTCGCCGCCTCGTGCTGGCGATGAAGGGCGAAACCGTCATGAATTCGCGAGGTTGCACGTCGCGAATTAAAGTTGTCACCGGCCGCGGCGTCGCGAAGATCGGTGTCAACTTCCTAGAGCACGGGAAGTTCCTGTCGCGCGTCGTGCGACACCCGAGTTTTAGCGGGCAATCGTGCTGTTGTGATAAAAATTAAATTGATGTCCGCACAGAACTGACCACTGGGGATGCGGCTTTTTTCTTGGACTGAATTACGTTGTTAGGCCCAAGCTTTCACGGTCTCGATGGGGCTGAGGTAGCCAAGGGAGCCCTTGATCCGTTTCTGGTTGTACCAGCGAACGTAGGCGTGACAGGTCGACGCCCAGGTCTTTTTTTAGGAGTTCATTCGCCTTCTTCAGCAGGTCGTGTTCAAGCTGCAGATTGCGAATGTCGCGCCGGAGCTGTTCGACCTGCCGTTCCAGTTCGTCCCGATCCGTCTCTGCGCTTGATCTCTTGTTGCGTTTCATGGGCGCAGCGGCCTCCCGGCCGAGTAACTGGTTCTTCCAGTCGTACAGCGTCACCCTGTCGACGTCCAGCTTTCGCGCCACCGCCTGTGCAGAATTGCATCGGCAAGGGCTGAGTATTTCGGCCATCGCCGCTCGACTGGGTATGGACCGCAAGACCGTTCGTAAATACATCAGGAATGGCGTTCAGGCGCCACGTTACGGTCCGCACGCACCGCGACCGTGCGTGGTCGATCCGTTCGTCCACTACGTCACCGAACGTGTGCGCGAGTTTCCCGACCTGAGCGTCAAGCGACTGCTGCGCGAGATTCGGGCCATGGGGTACACCGGTGAACCTCGCGCGCGCACTGGCGGCCGAGCTCCCCGACCTGATCATGTGCGACGAGGTTACGTCGGCGCTCGACACAGTAGTCGGCGCCGCGATCATCGAGCTGATGCGCGACCTGCAGGCGAAGCTCGGCGTGTCGTGCGTATTCATCACGCACGACATCGCGAAGGTCCTCGCGATCAGCGACGACATCGTCGTGCTGTACGCGGGCCGCCGCGTCGAAATCGGCAGCCGCCATGCGCTGTGCGCACCGCCTTACCACCCGTATTCGCACCTGCTCGTGTCTTCCGCGCCCGAACTGGCTCGACGCCGCCGCCGCGCACTGCCATCGGCCGTTGGTGCAGATCGGTGCGCAGGTGCTGTGCCATCGCAGCGAGGAAGATCGCGCGCGTTTCCGGGCGGAGCCAGCGCCGGCCGGCGTTACGCCGGTGCAGCTGTAGTTCGCGGCGCGCGAACCGTTCATCGCGCGGCGTGGCGGACGGAACGCCGCATAATCTGCCGCGGCGGTCATGCAAAACGGCAATGTGTACGCGTGCCGCGCGCGAATACGCGGCAACTGCGGTTTTTGACGGTGATTAAATGATTCCCATTGAGCGGTCGCCGATCGTCATCGCAGCAAGAGACGTCGCGGATCGGCGATGAAATCGCGTCCGACGGTTTCTACGGTGGGCTGCTGCAGCGCAACGGCGCGCGGATGCACATGGGCAAGTTCGGCGTGTGGCTCGCGCAAGCGACCGTGCACGCCGCGGCGCGCATTTACGAACACGCGGCAGCGACGCAGCTCGAGCGGTGTGGCCCGGCCCGGGGACGGCTCATCGATTTGGCATGGGGCAAGGTCGTGGATTTCCAAGGTGGCGCCGTCACTTGCAATGAGGTGACGGCCTGTCGACGATGCGCAGCGTTGCGCGCCGCGGGCGAGCGGCGACATCGATGCGGTGAACAGCCGCCACTTGCGGTGGTCCGGCGCTGACGGAATTGGAGTGTGTGATGCGGTTCGTTTCCTATTGGCTCGATACGTCGCAGCCATTCGTGAGCCGTTCGCCGGAACTGCCGGACGGAAGTTGCGACGTGGTCGTCGTCGGCGGCGGCATTACGGGTTCGGCCGCCGCGCTGGCGCTGGCCAAGAAAGGCGCGCACGTGATCGTCTGCGAGGCGGGCACCGTCGGGCAGGCGGCATCGGGACGCAACGGCGGCATGTGCAACAACGGCTTCGCGCAGGATTACGCGTCGCTGTCGCAGCGCATCGGCACGGAACTGGCCAACCGGCTCTATCTCGCGTTCGACGCGGGTGTCGACACGGTCGAGCGGCTGGTCAGGGAAGAGTCCATCGATTGCGATTTCGTGCGCCGCGGCAAGCTGAAGCTCGCGGCGAAGCCCGAGCATTACGACAAGCTCGCGCGCAGTCAGGCACTGCTCGCGGCGAGCGTGGACCCCGACACGCGCCTGCTCACGAAGGCGGAGCTGCGCGACGAGGTCGGCTCGAACCGGTATCACGGCGGGCTGCTGTTCGGCAAGAGCGCCGGCATGCATGTCGGCCGTTATGTGCGCGGCCTCGCCAGCGCCGCGCAAGCTCGCGGTGCGCATATTCTCGAGCATGCGCCGGTGCTCGGCCTGCAGCGGCAAGCGGGCGGCGCATACGCGGTGCGTACGCCGCTCGGCGAGATCCGCGCGCGCCAGGTGCTGCTCGCGAGCGGCATTTCGCAGGTCGGGCCGTTCGGCTGGGTGCGCCGCCGGATCGTGCCGGTCGGTGCGTTCATCATCGTCACCGAGCCGTTGCCGAACGACCTGCTCGACCGCTTGCTGCCGACGCGCCGGATGGTTACCGACACGAAGAACTTCGTGAATTTCTTTCGCGTCACGCCCGACAACCGGATGCTGTTCGGCGGGCGCGCGCGGTTTGCCGCGTCGAATCCGCGTTCGGACGAGAAGAGCGGGGCGATCCTGCGGCAGCAGATGGCCGCCGTGTTTCCCGAGCTGGCCGACGTACGCATCGACTACTGCTGGGGCGGGATGGTCGACATGACGGCCAACCGGCTGCCGCGCGCGGGCGAACGCGACGGCGTTTACTACTCGATGGGCTATAGCGGCCACGGCACGCACATGGCCACGCTGATGGGCACGTTGATGGCCGAGATCATGGACGGACGCGCCGACCTCAACCCGTGGAAAGTTTTCGACTGGCCCGCGATTCCGGGCCACATCGGCAAACCGTGGTTCTTGCCGTTCGTCGGCGCTTGGTATCGACTCAAGGACACTCTTCAATGAATTCCCCAGTTGTTCACCTAATGCAAGCCGGAAGGCTCGATCGCTTTTTCATCGACGGCGATTGGGTGCAGCCCGACGGCAGCGACCGGTCGCGGTCGTCAGACTCGGCATCCTTGCCCTGAACCTGGTCAAGCAACCGATCGATCAGCTCATCGGGAAACAGCTTCGGTGCCTTCGGGTTCTTGCTCTTCTTGATCACTGTTGCATCGGTCATAGGACGTTAGTTCCGTTATCGTCTCATGACCTCGGCACACTAAATCTATGGTCACTCCCGTTTTTGCAAGGCTGATTTTTGATGTTGTGGATTGGCTTGCGTAAATCTATCCGGCGTCGTTGTGGAGATAGCTCCCCGCGCCACGATGAGAGTCGCGCCTGACGATCCTGAAAAAATCTTCGGCTTCGGAAGCCAATTTAGTGTTCAGGTTGTCCGTCAGGCCGGTGTGCCGTTCACGTCATCAAATTTCAGCGATCGCAAAACCAGGTGGGTGCACTTCGGTAAAACGTATGCGGAGTCCGACGCTCAGCTTGACGTCGGATCCACTCCCGCATTGAACGTGGTGTGGCGGGTAGCGAGAGCCCAGGCCGTTCGTGCCAGCTTGTTGGCCAACGCACAGGCCACCACGTTGGAATGTCGGCGTGCAAGCATGGCGCGAACCCACTCGGCCAAGCGGCCGGATTGCCGCTCGAGCCGCAGCATGTAGGCTCTGGCGCACTGCACCAGCAGACGCCGGATGTTCTTGTCACCTCGCTTGCTGATGCCTAGCAGGTTAGCCCGGCCCCCTGTGCTGTACTGGCGAGGCACCAGGCCGATGGAGGCAGCAAAGTCCCGGCTGCAGGCGTACTGCTTGCCGTCGCCCATCTCGGCCGCCAGCACGCTCGCTGTGACAGGACCGACACCGGGAATCGACAGCAGGCGCTGACCGAGGTCGTCGTCAGCGAGCTGCCGGACCATTTCCCTGTCGATCTCACCGATCTGTTCGCTGAGGTACTTGAAGTGCGCATGTAGCCTCTCAAGGATCGAGATCAGGCGTGCAGGCAACGAATGCTCGGCAAGCACTGCCGGTAGACCGGCGATAACGGCCTGACCAACCGGTAGGCTGATGCCAAATTCCAGCAGGAAACCGTGCATCTGGTTGGTCGTCTTCGTGCGGTCGCGGATCAGCGATTCGCGCACCCGATGCAAGGCTGATAGCGTTTGCTGTGATTCGGTCTTTGGCGTAACGAACCGCATGGCCGGGCGCGATGCCGCCTCGCAGATCGCCTCAGCGTCCACGAAATCGTTCTTGTTGCTCTTGACGAACGGCCGCACGAATTGCGGCGAGATGAGTTTGACTTGGTGCCCCAAACCAGCCAGTTTGCGGGCCATGTAATGCGCACCAGCACAGGCTTCCATCACGACGGTGCACGCGTGGAAGGTGGCGAAAAACTCGACGAGCTGCTTGCGGCTTACCTTCTTGCGAAACACCGCCCGACCGAGCTGATCCTGACCGTGGAGGTGAAACGAGTGTTTGCCCAGATCGATTCCAACCAGCGTCACGCTTTGCATGATGGGTCTCCAGAAACAAAACACCCTACAGCGTAACTCGCAAGTAGGGTGGGAGTGACCATCTCATTAAATCTGACAGGCTCGTTTTTCTTCCGCTTCGGTCCAGCCCGGTATGCGGCATCGATACCGCATCGGCACGACCAGGCGCTTGCCGCCTAGTTCGATCAGCACGGGTGCGTACCAGCCGGGGAAGATCCGCGAATCACGCTCCTGCAGGTCCTGCCTGCGAAGCTCGTCGAGCCCGCGCGTTGCCGCATCGATCTTGTTCGTGGCGATCCGCACGTCCTCGCTGGCTTTCTTCGTGATCTTCGTGGCGAGCTCCTTCTCGGCGCGACGAGCCTCGCTCGCTGCTTGAACAGATCGGTCTCGAGCTTCCGTGTCCACTGACTCCGATACGCGGCGATCGCAGCAGTGATCTCTTCGTCAACACCAGCGAACGCGGCGTCGACCGCTTTCGGGATCTTGATGTCGCTCCCGACCGCACGCGCGAAAAACAGTCGGCGGAACGTCTCGATGTCCATGTCGGCGCCGTAACGTCGGACGTACTCTCGATAGTTCGCCTGGATCTTTGCCTAGGAGCACATCGCCGTCTCCCATAACCGTTGCCCTTTCGACAGAGTATCGCGCTCAGGCACGGGCCGAACAGAGTTGTGCGGATTCCGGTAGGGTTGGGGAGGCCTCGTTCTTGTAGACACGGGGGCATGGAGTGGCAGGAGGATAATGTTGGCGGGGGCGAGTTGCTCGACCGTTAGTTGCGTATCAAAATCGCCCCCTCTCTGAAAGCTAAGCTGCCGGGGATAGTCGATCGCGCTTGCGGGCAGTCGGGCGCGCACGCGCGCGCGCTGATTTCGGGGTGCGGCTTTGACGCACCCCGAAATCTTTTGTCGCGCCGTTAGCGGTGCGGCGGCCAGCGGCCGCCGTAGCGCTTACGGCCTGCCGGTGGAAAGCGCATGCAGCCCGTGGGGGTTTCCTGCGAAGCGGGCGGAGCCCGCGTGACACCGCGGCATTGCCGCGGGTCGATATGGGGTATAGGTAGAGATAGGTTCTGACTAAGCCCCGACACTTAACGGCGAGCCGTCCCGACAGTTAAATGCACTTATCCACAGTTGCGAACGGCCAGGCGGCGACACGGCGTCAGAATCCAGGCCGCAAACCAGCGAATGAGACACGAAATGCCGGCAGAAGACGGCACGACGGCGGATCCGCGCAAGCGCCATCCTCGCGGTAGCGATATTTGGACGCTAGGCGGGTGGGGCGAGCTGGTTATGCGCGACCCGGAAACACCGGTCGCGGTCCCAGTCCGGGTAGATATCTTTGAGTTCGCCGGCGCGGATCATAATCGCGCGCTCGAGATCGGCACGACGATCGTCGTCGGAGCGCGTGCTCCGAGCCACGGCCTTGGCCTGAGCAGCGGCCAGTTTGTCGGTGAGCAGAGTGCGCAGCTGGCCGGCACTGGCATGGGCCTTCCGCTCGGACTTGCGCGCGGCATTACGCCGGCGCTGCGCACGCAGGTGGGCGCGAGTGCGCTCATGGCGCAGCCACTTGCCCAGGCCGAATTGTTCGAACAGTGCAGGCGTCACGTAGCGAATGGCGGCAAGCCCACGATAGCGCGGCCCTTCGTCGCCGACCGCCACCTCGCACTGCGGCCGGCTTTTCACCAGCCGTGCGGTGACCAGGTCGCGCAGCGCGCGCTCGGCACGGCGCACCGAGAGACCCGCCTGCTCGGCCAGGTAGGGCAGGGTGAAATCCACCCAGCCGCTCTGCGCCGGCACTGCAATACGTAACGTCGAGACATCACAAAATTTGACGAGCGCTCGCACCAGTTGCACGCACGCTATACGGCGCTCGCTGCGCTGCTGGCGGCGGCTTCCATTGGCAGCGTTCAGGGCCGGCAACCAGGCCTGCGGCGTTTCGAGATATCGGCCGAGGCGCAACTTCAACTCGCGCAGCAGCCGGGGGCTGTTCGCCGGCGCCGGACACGGAATATCCGCCGGCCAAACGCGCTCGGGCAGCGACGCGCGTCGACGGGGGGCGTGCGTAGGCGCGGCCATCCAGTCGTCGCTGGCGGCCGGACAGGTCGGATTCATCGGGGCGTGCGCCAGATTCGGCGACGTACCGGGAATCAGCCGAGTCATGAGCTGGTTCAGTCCGTACCCGATACCCTCGAATTTTGGATATCCGGGTCGCCGCCAGCCGCTACCACGGGGCGGAGCGGCAGCGCCGTTGCATCTGTTTTCAATGCCTCACCGACAATACGGCCAATGTTGTTCTGGATCATCATCTGATGTGCTGATTCGTTAAGTTGCTGTCACATAGATGACGCTTGACAGGGCACGCTTCTGTTCTAGAATCCGAACTTTCTGGTTTGACGCCTGCGACGCCGAAGGTCCTGTCGTACGTCATCTTGGTCGCGCCCCGAGTGCAATCGGGGCGTTTTTTTTGACTGGCCTATCCAGTCCTCCGTATTCGTTAGCGCTACACAACATTCCAAAAGAATCGCTTTCAGTCCAGCGGAACTAGGCGATTCCATGACCAGTTGCACTCACAACCAATTCGCCGGTCGATCCTCATCGGTATAGGGCGGTTGATCATCGAAACTCGGGGGCGGCTCATCGACGACCGGTGGTTCGGCGAACAGCGGAGTCGGATCCGATTCCGTTTCGGGCGCCTTAACCACCGTGCGCGTTCTGTTTTCGAACTCGCGCGCAATCGCGGAGCCCGGTACCGCTAGGGCATTGGTGGCCGCTGCCGATGCGAGCGGCCGCGGTTGCCGTTGGGCCTTCCGCGCCGCGTCGAAGGCGGTCAGGGGAAGCGGGGGCATCACTTCGGTCCCCGGCCGCCAGATCCATGAATCCAGTTCCGACTCCGCGATAAGCGTGTCTAGCTCGGACTGGTAGCCGGACGACACGTCGGCCGGCACAACATAGAGCGCCGTACCGCGCTCGGCGTCGGTCAACAACGCCGTGGCGATTGGATGCTTAGCGGTCTGGTTGTAGCGCAGGCACTTCTGGTAACGACGGGTGGCCAAGGCCTTCAGAAGCGCGTTATCGGCGAGCGATTCGAACGGGATCCACGATTCGTTGGTCAGCATCATCGACACCTCCTGGACGGTGGCGATACCGGCCGCTGACAGGCTCGCGGTGGCGATGACCATGAGGTGGGTGCCTTCCGTTGCCGCCCAGATCTCGAGCTCGGACGCGAAGACCTTCTCGATCCGCTTCTTGGTCTTCTCGTCGACCATCAGGCCATAGTCGGGTAGATGCTTGATGACCAGCTTGAAGCCAAAGCGAGCGGTCGCGATTTCCTTGAGCTCACCGATCACCAACACGAAGTGCGGCTTCCCGGATTCGGAAACAGAAATCCGGGCGAGATGCTCGGTGCGTCGCTGGGCGATGCGGTCCTTCTGGTCGCCGACGAACATCTCAGGGACGTACAGCATGTCCTCGAGGCTCATCTTCTTCGCATTCTTGCCCGCGACGGCCAACAGCAGATATTTGCGGACCACAGACCAGTTCCGCTTGCCGGCCATGGCCGGCGACCAGCGATTCAGGCCGGCCTGTTCCCAGAGGTAGTGCAGCAAACCCCGCAAGGTCAGCTTCTTGCCATCCGTCTTGATGCTGTCAGGCTCGTCGCCAGAGGACTCCGGCATCTCCCGCGAGGCACCTTTCGCCAACGCGAAACCGAACTTGAGGGTGACCTCTCCGGATTCCGGATCCTCGACGATGGCCGCCCCCTCTACATCGCCGTAACCGCTCAGGCCGGGCGGGGTTTCGTACGAGTCGCAGCCGAGCTTGTGCTTCGCGCCGGTACCGGGCATACGCTTGACCTGATACCGCCCCTCGAAACGTGCGATGTACATCGGAATCGGTGGGGTCGAGCACAGGCAGAGCGGACGTGTCTTTGCCTCGTGCGCAGCTGGCAGTTTCGCGAGGAAACTATTGCTTCCCGCCTCGTATTCCAACCCGTCTAATTCAAAGTTCTGCATGCCAGATCTCCTGGTTTAAACGGCGGCTGAGCGCTTGGCCGAGCTCCTCAAGGGCGCTTTGGCAGAGCGGGGATCGGCCTCTCGGACATCTAGGCCGCGCGCGCGGGCCTCAATCAGCAACTGGACGAGTTCCACGGCCTCGTCGGCCGTCATGTCGCCAGCGATCGCGGCCGACACGATGCTGTGTGCTGTCACGGGTTTGCCACTTCGAAACACCTGATCGGGCATGGGAAGCTCCGGTATGGGGATGGGGTGGCTCAATCGCTGTCAGGCGGGACGTCGCCGAATACGGTGCCGAGCGCAATCGCACCGAGCAGTTCACGGGCGTAGGTGACCGACGGTATGGCGTCTCCGAAATAGGCATCGACGCCATACGGATTCGTACACCACAGACCTTCGCCGCTGACGAAGTCGAAACAGTGCCCGTCGACGTCGACCGATTTGCCCGCGGCCAGCGCCTGCACGAAGGCGTCGGGCGTTGGGAGATCCAACGCCGGCCAATCGCCGGCTTCGATTGCCGCCTTCGTGTTGGCACGTCGCTCGTCGGCCGCCTTCTCTCGCGCCAGCTCGTTCTCGGCTTCAGCCAAGGCCTCCGCCAGTTCAGCCTCGGCGTTGGCCTGGTCGACCTGCGCCCACTCGACGGCACTTTCGAATGTGTCTCGCAACACGGGCACGTCGGCGAGCAACGGCGAACAACCGAGATCGTCGGCACCGACCAGGACAAGATCTCGGCAGAGATCGCTCGCCCCATAGCGTGCCCGTTTCAGGAGTGCGTTCCGCGCTTCGGATCCCTCATCGGTCGTGCAGATCGCCATCGCGTAGTCGACCCGAGCCTGCAGCGCGCGCTCGAAAGCAATCGGCACCTCAGGATTGCGCAGACCGATGCCTGTCACCACGTCCGGTCCAGCAGGAAGTTTCGAATTCATGGTGATCTCCATGCTTACCAGACGAATCCCGCACCTACACCGGCGGCCACGGTGCCGCGCGTATCGGTCGAGCCGTTTGCCTTCAGAATCCAGTGGCCGGCATACGTTGAAATGCCGAGCGCCATGGCGGACTGCCCGCCGTACGTCCCGCCCCCGATGGCCACCATGCTCTTTCCCGGCGCCGGCGCCTGGGGCAGACTGGCGATCGCGACAGCCGCGGCGATGCCGCCATTGGCGTCACGTCGGTCGTGTTCGATGCGGTTGCTCAGGTTCGTCACCGAGTCGTTCAGTTGCTGGATGTTGACGGCATCGGTCGGGGCCGTTCCGGCCGAGACATTGGCCAGTGTTCGCGTCGTACCTGTCGCCGAGTTGCCGATCGACACCGAATCGTCGCGATCGGCCACCGAGCCGGCGCCCAGCGCCACGGCATTGGCGCCAGTTGTGCTCGCACCGCTGCCGACCGCGATCGAGCCGCTGCCTTGGGCAACGGCACCCACACCGAGTGCAACACTGCGATCACCGGTGGCTGCCGCATTGCTGCCGATAGCCGTCGCATCCGCACCGGTTGCGACTGAACCGGCGCCGGTGCTGTTGAACGCGGCATATTTGAGGCTGCCCTGGCCCGGCTCGGGGAGGCTCTGGCTGAACCTCGACGGAAGGATCGCGCCAAGTCGGGCAGAAAGTGCATCAATCGCGCTGGTATTGGCGGCGACGTTCGCGTTCGTGGCAAAGAGCTGAGCCCCGTTGACCGCATCCGTGCTGGTTGCTGATAACGCGCCGGGCGCCAAGTTATGGATGGTGACGGCCGCCCCGGCTCCGAGCCCTCCAAGCGTCACGCTGAGCTTCGTGGGATCGTCGTAAGACAGTGCGTTACCGGCGATCGTATTGACCGTACCGATAACCTGGTTCAACTGGCCGACATTGACCGCGTCGGTGACGTTCACACCCGCTGCCACACCAGAGACGCGGCGCGCGCCACCCAGGCCGCTGACGTCGATGTTGGTGCCGCCTGTGCCGGCACCGATCGTAATCGCGCCGGCACTCGAGCCGCCGCGTTGTTGCACGAGTCCGACGGTACCCGTAGCGAGCTGGCCAGCCAGGGCGGAGACGCTCTGGTTCGTCGCATAGAGTTGACGTCCCGAGACCGCGTCGGTGCTGTTCGCCGTCAAGGCAGCATCAGCGACGTTGGTCAGGGCGACGGGCGCACCTGCCGTGCCGAAGGTGACCCGCGTATGCGAGGCGTCGTCGTAAGCGACCGCGCTCGCGCCGAGCGCCCTGGCCTGAGATGCCACGCCCTGCAGCTGCTGGAGGTTGACCGCATCGGTGGCGTCAGTGCCGGTAGCTACGCCCTTGACCTGGCGCGCGCCGGCAGTGCCGGCGATGTCAACCGCCGTACCGCCGGTGCTGGCGCCGATCGTGATCGTGCCCGTGCTGGAACCGCCGGCTTGCTGCACCAGGCCAATCGTCCCGGCCGCCAGTCCCGACTGCAGCGCGGCCAGCGTCGCCCCGCCGTTGGCGACGCCGGTGGACAACGACGACACGGCGAGGCCGGTTGACGTCGACAGCATTGCGATCGAGACCGCGTTGGCGCTGATCGCCTGGTTGGCGGTGTAAAGCTGCCGACCAGACACGGCGTCCGTGCTGGTGGCCGTCAGTGTCGCGTCTGCGACGTTGGTGAGCAGGACGGGCGAGCCTGTGCCGGGGACGCCGAGCGTGACGCGCGAATGCGTCGGGTCATCATAGGAGACTGCGCCGGCGCCCACGGCACCCACAGCCGCCGTTACGCCCTGTAGTTGCTGGAGGTTGACTGCGTCGGTGGCACTCGTGCCGGCGGCTACGCCCTTGATCTGCCGTGCGCCCGCAGTTCCGCCGACGTCGAGCGCGGTGCCGCCGGTGCTGGCGCCGATCGTAATCGTGCCGTTGCCGGCACCGCCGGACTGCTGAACCAGCCCGACTGTCCCGATCGCAAGACTGGACGCGAGGGCTGATACGCCGGCGTTGGCCGAGGACAAGCCGGTCGACAGCGACGCCAGGCCATGGGAGACGCCCGTCGAGAGGGAAGAAAGCGCCGTGGTCGTGCTGGTCGACAGGCTCTCGATCGATACGACGTTGCTGGCGATGCCCGTGGAAAGCGAGGACGCTGCCGCCAGCGTTGACGTGGACAGAGCCGCGATCGCGCCGACGTTTGCGTTCGTCGCCTGCTGGGTGGCATAGAGCTGCCGCCCCGTCACAGCGTCGGTGCTGCTCGCGTTCAACGAGGCGTCCGTGAGGTTGGTCAGGCTCACGGGCGAACCTGATGCACCGAGCGTGACGCGGGTATGCGACGCGTCGTCATAGCTAACTGCGCTCGCGCCGATTACGCCCGTCTGGCCTGCCACGCTCTGCAGCTGCTGCAGGTTGACCGCATCGGTGCCGTCGATGCCGGCGGCAACGCCCTTGACCTGACGCGGTCCAGATGTGCCAGCCACGTCGAGGGCCGTACCGCCGGTGTTGGCCGCGACCATGATCGGGCCACTGCCGGTCCCGCCGGTCTGCTGGACCAACCCGACGGTTCCGGCCACCAGGCTCGACGTGAGAGACGACACACTTTCGTTGGTCGAGGACAAGCCAGTCGACAGGAGCGAGAAAGTAGCAGCCGTGCTGGATGAAAAGCTTCCGAACAAGGCCGCACTATTAACCGCGCCCGTCGAAAGCGACGACGTGACCGCCTGCGTTGAAGTAGACAATGCGGCGATCGCACCACTGTTGGCATTCGTCGCCTGCTGCGCGGCATAGAGTTGCCGGCCGTTGACCGCGTCCGTGCTGCCGGCGTTCACGGAGCCGTCCGCGAGGTTAGTCAAAGTGACTGGCACACCCACCGCACCAAAGGTGATGCGCGTGTGGGACACATCGTCGTAGACAACCGCGCTCGAGCCGATTGCGCCTGCCTGAGCCGCCACGCTCTGCAGCTGCTGCAGGTCGACCGCATCGGTAGCGTCTGTGCCTGCGGCCACACCCTTGACCTGCCGCGCGCCCGCGTTGCCGGCGACGTTGAGCACCGTACCGCCGGTACTGGCGCCGATTGTGATCGCGCCCGTGCCGGCACCGCCTGTTTGCTGAACCAGACCAACGGTCCCTGCAGCCAAAGCGGACTGCATTGCCGAGAGTGTCGCGCCGTCGCCAGCCAGGCCAGTCGAAAGAGACGAGATCGATCGGCTTGTCGTAGTCGACAACGTCGCAATCGCGCTGGCCGTGCCCGTCGACAGACTTCCGATCGTTTGTGCGGTCGACGTCGAGAGCGACACGAACCCGGCAGCGGTGTTCGTGGACAAGCTCGTGACCGTCGTGCCGATAACGGACAGTCCGGTTGAGAGCGATCCAAAGCCCGATGCCGAGCTGCTCGACAGGCTCGTGATGCCGGCCGTGTTGCTGGCAAGGCCCGTCGACAGCGACGTGACAGCCTGTGCGGTCCCGGTCGATAACGAACCGATCGCACTGGCCGCGCCGGTTGACAGGCTGCTGACCGTTTGAGCGGTCGACGACGATAGTGACGAGAACCCTGCAGCCGTGCTCGTCGACAAGCTCGCGACCGTCGTGCCGACGTCGGACAGCCCAGTTGAGAGCGAACCAAAGCCTGATGCCGTACTGCTCGACAGACTCGTGATGCTGGCCGTGTTGCTTGCCAGGCCCGTTGACAGCGACGTGGCTGACTGCGCAATACCGGTCGACAAGCTGGCCAACGCCGTACCGGCGCCGGCCACGCTGGTTGAGAGCGAACCTACGCTTGAGGCTGCACTGCTCGACAGGCTCGTGACGTTGGCCGTGTTGCTCGAGAGCCCCGTCGATAGCGACGACAAAGATTGTGAGGCGGTGGTTGACAGCGTAGCGAGTCCGGAAGAGACGGCGGCAACTCCTGTGGCATTGTTGGCGGTCGCAGTCGACAGCGACGTCACGGACTGACTCGTCGACGTTGAGAGACTCCCAACTGCCTGTCCCATGTGATAGAGCTCGGATCCGTTGACGGCGTCGAGACTTGTTGCACTAACGGCGCCGGCGGCAACATTAGTCAGTTGCCTCGGACTTTGCGGCGCACCGAAACTCACCACCCCGTTGGACGTTGATCCCGCCACCGAGTAGTTCTCACCAGCAATACCGAAGCTACTAAGCGGGTGCGCGGCGCCGGTCGTGGATCCCGATCCGATTGCGACATCCTGCGAATTGTTCGCGACGGCGCCGGTTCCGATCGCGACGGAACCATTGCCCGCGGCAGTGGCGGCGGAACCCATTGCCGTTGCATTCGTACCGGCCGCCGTCGTATTGCCGACCGCTACCGCATTCGTCTGCGCGGCGCTGGACGTCCCGAGCACGATCGAATCGGCTCCGGCCGCCGTCGACGCGTAACCAAAGCTCAACGAGCGCGGCCCGGCAGAGGCAACCGCCGTGCCGATCGCAACGGAATAATCGCCAGAGGCAACGGCACCATTCCCATCTGAAAGCGCACCGTCTCCGGACGCCTGAGCATGCACTGGACCAGCCATCGATGCGATCGCCGCGGCGATCGCGATCGATAAACCGCTTGGTGTAGGGCGTTTCGAAAATTTCATTACAATCCCCGCTTAACAACGAGTGCCCGGTCTACGGGACGTTTACGCCTGCGCTCGCGCAGGACCTGGAGCCCTCTGTTCCTGTCCTCCGCCAAGATTCCGGGAACAGAGGGGGTTTCTTTCGGCAACATCGCCATCGATCTGACGGCGCTGCCTTTGGTGAAGCTCAAGCACGGCACCCTCGAAGGCGTCGCGCAGCATCGGATATCGGCAGTCAGCGGAGGGAATTCCCCACCGTGGACGCCAACACACGCACGAGCGAGTGCTATCGCGTGGTGCCGAGCGGCATGGAGGTGGCTGAACCACTCTGGCGATCCGGGGTCTGTCGTACAGACCGCATAGGCGTACTGGACACGCGAGAAGGGAGAAAGGACGGCCGTCATTGCGACGCCTCCGACTGCGACAGCAGTGCAGCAGCAATCACCGGAAAGGTCCGCTGCATCGGCGGATAGCAGATCTGGTTGATTGCACAGCCTTGATAGGTCACCGTGAGGCCGAACATCTCGCGAGCATTGACCGGCACACGTAACGTCACTTCCCGCTCGAACACCTCAACCGGACGCCCAGCGCTCGGATCAGCGACGACCTTGCCGGCGCCGTGCTGAATTGCACCGAGGTGCGCGCGGCCGTCATCACTCGCGACCCGGAAGCGGTCGCCGTAAAGTCGGTAACCGTCGGCGATCGCAAAATGGAGGACGACAGCGCCACGTTCTTCGGTCATGCGAACGCGGAACGCTTGCTCCGGCGACAGAAACCCCTGCGCGTGTGCCTGGCGAGCGAGGACACCGCCAACGATCCACGCAAGCAACGCCACCAACACGGCCACGACGAAGCCGCGCAGAACGCGAGTTCGACCGGTCATCGCGCACCTCGCTGCTTCCACGCCGATTCAGTGCGGGCGAGACCGTGCAAGACCGGCAGCGCCAGTAGGCTCCAGAGGTACAACGTTGCGCCGGCTACCATTCCGTCGAAACACAAGTCGAAAGCCGATTCCGCCAACCCGGCCGCCGGCGAATCGAAGTTCCCGACGATCACGATCATCAAGAGCATGCAAATGAGATAGACACACATGCCGAAACGGTGCAAACCGCGCTGCGCGCGACGTAGTGCGCTCCACGTTCCACGTCGAGTGCACGTCGAACGTACAGCCGGCAAGAACAGTAGCGCCGTAACAAACGCGGCGATGAACACGGGCTCCGTGCTATTCCAGAATCCGAGCGCATCAAGGTAAGCAATAGGCGCAATCAGTAACCAGGTAACGACCGCCAACACGCCGAGCATGATTCGCACATGTCGACGATGAACCGGGGGTTGAAGGGGACGCGTATGCATACGGCTTTCTCCTTTACATGCCGCGTATTTGTCCAATTCCATCGTGGTGTTCAGTTCGCATGCCCACTGACCAAAAAGCGCAGGGCGTCCTGACTGCCTGCCGCCGCGGCTCGACGCATGAGTTGCATGCCGCTTTCCTGATCAGTATCGGTCGCCGCCGTGGTGTGGCCGAAACCCGCGTGCTTTTGCAGGTGCATGCGAGCAACCAGGTACATCGCTGTCGGTTCGCCAGCGTCCGACTCGGCCTGGAGCAAGCCCGGATAGTCGCGATTGAAATGAACGGCAAGCCATGTACCGGCGGAACGATTTCCGCCTTTCAGCGCGGCCTCCATCGCAGGTCGCATGTCGAGGTACTCGCGCGAGCGAGCCCAGGACTGCAAGGGCCCGTTTGTGCCGGTGATGGAAAGCAGGCAAGCCGCCGCCGCAAGCGCGACCGCCGCGCCCTTCAGCATGCGTTGGGCAGAGGGATCCGGATTGGTCAGGATCAACGTGCCTTCTGGCCAGGTGATCGAGGCTGCAGCTCGCCGGCGCTCGATGGAGGATGCGCGATATCGATTCATTGCGGGTGCCTCTACAGAAACGCGAGATCGGGGAAAAAGACCAGCCGGCAAGCCGGCTGGCGTCAAAGGGAAGGCGCAAGGTAAGGAACAGCACCTTCCCGCCACTAAATTGCGATCAGGCAGGCGCTACTGGCCGATGCCTCCCTTGGCCACGTCGGTGGTCTCGGCAAACGTGTATTTCTTGACGACCCCGCTGTCGTCGAACAGCACTGTCAACGTCTTCTTCCGCACGTCAGCGCCATGTGCAAACGCACCGACGATCGGGACGAAGTTGATAGCGTGCGGCGTGGCGTGCGCCAGCTCGTATGTCCAGATCTCGAGACCCGAATCGGTGAATGTGGTCTTGTTCGGTGAACCGAAAGCATCCTGAACGTCCTGCTTCGTGCTCTTGCCCTGCTGGATTTGGGCCTGAACGGTTGATTGCGTCACGGATTCGAGGTGCTCGTTGCCGGTGGTGGCGCAACCGACAAGTAACGAAGTGGCCGACAAGGCGACGATCAGGAGCGTGTTCTTCGTGAATTTCATGGTCTTCCTCTCGGTGTGATCAACAGTCAAAAAAAGGCGGTGATTCGTTGCTGGCCTAATACAGGCGGCCGGATCGCTCCGCTTCACATACAGTGCGATACCAGTCGTCCATGTGGCGCCTGACCTGCAGCTCGACGTAGCTGATGTACGGTCGCCACCACGCGTAGAACAACGAAGCGCCGAGGCCGGCGAACACGTACATCGGCAGCGAAGCGCGCGGCTCGACGACGATCGGGTAGTCGAGGTGGAATCCGTTGGAGATCAGCCGCCCCCAGAGCAACAACGCCGGTGCCCATGCCAACCAGCACAGCGCGAGCCACTGCACGACGTAACGCGTCGCCCAATCGGCTTCGATACGCAGCAGTCTCGGACTGGCCCACAGCCGACGGCGAATGTGTCGACGTTCGGCCAGATAGAGCCGCGTAAAATGCGGAACGGGACGCACACGTCGGGGGCGATTGAAAATAGACATGGCGGGCCCTATCGCTCGATCGAAAGCTGGTGGTCGTGTGATCGGTCTGCGCGTTCTGCTTCCTGAACACGCGCCTTGACCTGGTGCAGCGCGCTGTCCGGCGAATACTGAATGGCGACCTGCTCGCCGACCTCGACGTCGCGGGACAGACGAACGCGCGGATAGACGATGCCAACGGTCTGACCGATCTTGACCAGCGAGTGGTGCGTCGAGTTGGCGAGCACCTCACCGCGGTAGTGGCGCTCCAGCTGCTGCGCATCGCGCAGAATCAGGTTGTGGTGATCGCCGGCCAGGCCGATCGCCCGGCGCGAAACATCGTCCGGCACGTCACCCTCGGGTAGCTGGCCCCGATGGATCTGTTCGGACAGGTTGGCGCGTTCGATTTCGCGGTGGGGAACCGTGCTGATCGAGGTCCGCGTTTCGAGGTGGTGGTAGGCCGCGTCGAGCTCGGGGAAGAGGGCGAGCGCCTGGTCACGGCCCAGCGTGTCGAACGCGCGGCCGCGCTCCGCGTCGCGCGCGTGGTCAACGGTACGCCGGCGCGGCGCGCGCGCCGTATCGACTTCGACCTCCGTCTTTGGCTGATCCGGTTGGCGTGCAGACGGCAGAATGGCCCGTTCGCGTACCGGCTCTATGCCACCCGGATCGACGACGACCACACGACCGTCCACGATGCCCAGATTGTCGACGCCCTGATCGCTCCAGTGGTATCCGCGCTGACGAAGCGCGTCGGCCGTGCGCGCGACGTCGGCCGATGTCACGCCTCGCATATCGGCGCGGGGCATGATTTGGTATCGCAGATTGCCTTCGGTGCCGCTCGCCACCGGCTGCAAGACCTCGGGAATTTTTGGCCGAACGGCAAGATCGCCGGTTCCGAGCCGCACCACATGCTTGTCGTCGGCCGCCAGCACGACCGACGACGCGCCGGCGTCCAGCGGTGTCAGGTGAGTCATCCCGTGCGAGCGAAGCCTGGCCTCGAGGGCGGGCAGATGGCGCGACGCAGCGATTTCCTCGGCGACCGGATCGGGGAAGTGGCCACCGACGTTCGGCACGTCACGCGTCATCGACCGGAGGACGTCGCGCAAGCCGCGCTCCGGTGCCGGCCGCGCATCCGCAGACGCTCCGCTGACCCGTGCTTGCGCATCCCTCTCCGGGACGCGTAGCGCCTGCTCACGACGCAGCGAGATGTCGGCAATTTCCGGCGCCGGCGCGCCTCGGCCTGTACGAGCGTCACGAATGTCATCGAGCATTTGAACGTGATGGGCTATCTCGTCGCGGGTCATCGGACGCTCGCGCTCATGCACGATCGACGCCGCGGCCGCTTGCGGCTCGCGCCATTCACCCTGATGCAGTTCGTTGCGGTATATCTCACGGTGATGCCGATCGACGACCAGAATTCGATCCACTGCCTTCTCACGCTCGAGCAATGCGACCGTTTCCACCATGCCGGCATACGCCTGGTCGTGCTGCTCGCGATTGACCACCCGTCCCACGCCCGTCGTCGCGATTTCGCGCTCGGTACGCATCTGCGCACGCGTAAGCGACACGTCCGCTGGCATGGCCACGCCCCGAACCTCCAGCGTGTAACCGCGGTCCTTGAGCCGCCGCGCCAGATTGCGCAGGCTATCGGGGTTACGCATCGTGCCGTCGACCACAAGATCACGGCGCACGTCGGATGCGGCCGTGGTTAGCCGGCCCGCCCACCGGCCAGCATCGGCATGCGTCAGGTCGGCTGCATGTTGCGGATCCTCGCGAAGAAGCCGGCTGTACTGCGGCAGGTTCTCCCTCATGCGATCGGCGTCGATCAAAACGGCACCACCGCGCTCGTTGAGTTCGCCCATCGCCTGACGCGCAATGGCCGTCTTGCCGGCACCGGGTTGGCCACCGATGAGGATCGCCTTCGGCTCGGCTTGCTCGCGGCTGCCGTCAATCGCCTCGCGCTCCACTCGCGCATACGCGCGCTGCATCACGACATCCGGAATAGTGTCCATGATGGGCTCCGGAATCAGGCGTGACCGATGTTCAAGCGACGGACACGCAGGCCGTAGATGTCCAGCGCACGAGCGATCGCAGCCGCATCATCCGGATGCAGCGCATCGCGAGCGGCAACCAGAGTCTTGCGTTCCGCGTCGGCTATAGCGATGCACTCCGCATCCGGCTCGCTGCGCGACTCCTCTTCAGCGATGACGGCGACATAGTGGGCGATCAGCTGCCCGATCGTCTGGCAGGCGACTTCGAAATCGACATGAGGCATCGTGTTCTCCATTAAAAAGTTCGGCTTACGCGCGTGATTGCGGGGTCAAACACCTGGGTAAGGCTTCGATTCATTCCATAGGCGCGCCCACGCGGCGCGCACGGCTGCGGCGACCGTGGCGTGATGCCAGATGACGAGGACGTTTTCAGCGTTGTGATTGGCACCGGCCTGCGTGTAGTTCATCGAGCCTGTCTGGGTCGTATCGCTATCAGCGACGATGAACTTGTCGTGCATGAGCGGTACGGCCATGTCGATGCGAACCGGTATTCCGGCCGCGACGAGATCCGCGAGCTTCGAGCCGCGGCCGTCAAGCTGGGAGCGGTCGAGGACGACACGGACCTGGACACCAGCGCGGGCGCGCTCGATCAGATGGGTAACGATGCGACGATTGGTGAGCTCGTAAGCGGCGACGTCGAGCTCCGACTGCGCGCTGTCGATCACGCTCAGCGCGAGCGCCTCGGCCTGGCCGTCGGGTGAAGTCGCGAATTGGACGGAGGCGTGGCCGCCAGAGCCTGCGCTTTCAGAATGTGAGGCGTTGTCGGCTGGGTGCTTCAGAGAGCTCGCAAAATGCCCAACGGACGACGACAAATTGCCGAGATCCGGCGTCGGCCCGTCATGCAGCACGTAGTAGCCGACACCGGCCGTGATCGCGAGGAAGAGGAGAAACTTCATGCCGACCTCCCGACGTGGGAGGCGTGGCCATCCGCTGAATAGGAGCGGGCGCAGGCGTCGTCGCTGTGCACCGAGGCGCAAGCAGCAAGAAGCAGGGCAGAAAACGTGAGCGCGACCAGACGCACTCGACTCACCGTCGAGATCGCGCTAATTAAAGACGCAAATGAATTGACACCACGACGAATTACGTCATCAAGGATTAACTTGCCAGTACGAGAAATCAGGCGTAACGTCGATACTAATTGCGTACGGGGGCGCTCATCATGGACTATGTGCTTGCGAATTTCATGGCGATAATGGCAGCAGCGATTTTCTCGGTTTTCACATCGTTTATCGCCTCGCGCAGTGGCCGATTGATTTACCGGAAAATCATGTGGGGCTACCTGACCACGCTCCTGGTTGCGGCCATCGTGATTACGGTAATGCAGCTGCCCTTTACCATTTTGGCGTTTGGCGCTCTCTCTTCCTGCATATTCGGCGTGTTCGCAGAAATCGGTATCGCTGCGAAAGTCGGACACCTCGCCATTACCGACAGGTCGGGCGGTGGATATGACGATAATTTCGCTATGTCGCGTAGCTTTGTCGACGAGTACACCAATAGCTGGAAGCAGTCCTACCACGGGCCGAATGATTCTCTCCGAAATTGGTGACAGTGAGTTCTTCATATTCTGAGGGGGCCGCAAGGCCCCTTTTTCATTGGTTCTTGGGGTCATCGTTTGCAACGTCCGCCCGCGGGATCGACTTGACTCCACGTTCGTCATCGGCCGAATCGCGCCCTAGTCGACCGGGCGACACCAGAGCGCTCGGGGAAGTGACGGCGCCGCTGGCCGCCGACTCGACGCGCGGAACCGATGGGTCGCCTTCGGCGGTTGAGGGATCGGGGTACGGCGAAGGTGTCGTAGGCAAGACAGCCCCAGCAGCAGAAGGTCCGGCTGGCGCGCGATCGATCTCCATCTTTCTTTCAACACCGCCGACTTGTGACTCGACGGTTGGGAGGCCGACGCCGCCGGACGTCGAACTGCTCCGGGCAGCTGTTCCAGGCGCAGTAGGCACCGGCATAGCCCCCACTGGACCAGCGTTAGTAGGCTTGACGTTGTCAATTCGCGAGCCGGAGCTAACGGCCGTCGTTCGCGGAGCCACGACTGAGACCCCGCCGCTGCGCTTCATTGAAGCGGTCGGCACGCCACGTCCCTGACTTCCATCGTCAACCCCTCGGTGACCCCGTATCGGGTCGACGGCTCGCCCTACAGCTTCTTGATCAGGGCTGGATAGCTCCGGAGACGGCCGGCTGTATGTCCCGTCAAGAGCATCGGGCGCTCGACGATCACTCTGCCGATGTGACATGTGGTCATTGCCGGCCGGCAGAGTCACGATCCTGAAGTCAGATTCAGACAGGCGCGGTTGAGTGGCGGGCGAGCCCGTGCCGGGTCCCGCCGCTCGAGCGGCTTCAAGAGTCGGGCCATTTCCCGTCGTTCGCGGATGCAGGAAGTTTTCAATAGGTGCCGAGGTGGACGTAGTTCCAACCGGCTCGGTCGGCTGAATCGAGTTCACCCATGCCGATAGAGGCCCCTTGCTATCAGAAGCTGAGGTCGCCGCCGGCGGAGAGGAAAGCGAGCGGCCCGGCGCCCGCTCGGGCATCATGAGCGGCTTGTTGTCAGCCGACGGATCGACGCGGTCACGCACCTGCTTGATTGGCGCGGCGGACTCGCTTGCGACCCGTTGCTGCATAGCGTCCACACGCTGCTGAGCGTCGGTCACGATTTGGGGCATCGGCGTCGCAACATCCAGGGGTGTCGTATCCACTTGTCCAACCGCACCTGCAAATCGCTGGAACGACGCGGGGGCACTTGCACCAACACCGGACTGGTTGCGTCGGTCCTGGCGAGCGACGTCGATCCCGCTCGCAGGGAGAGCAGACCCATCACGAGCCGTGGTCGGCAACGTCGAGTTGCGCGAAACGATGTCGCGCATCGCTGCATCTTGGGCGACCAGCTGAGCGATCTGCGGAGACGGCAACGTCATCAGCTGGCTGTATCGCATACCGTTGCGCGCAGCGACCGCCTGCAGGTTCTCAGGCGTCATCAGGTTGATCGAGGTATCTACGCGCGAAACCACTTGCGTCGATCCGCGCTGGCGCACGTCTGCGCTGCGAGTGAGATCCGCTGCAACGCGAGAGCCGGACGAAACCTGGTCCGTCAGAGACGCGGAACGGTCGCTGCGAACGTGTTGCCCGGACTCCATCCCCGTCGAGTCCGAATGGATCTGTGAGCCTTCCCGGCTAACTTGATCGCTTTCGGTATAGGCGCCCAAACTTCCGTACTGGTCGACGAACTTCTGTGCATCGGAATTTCGCCAGAATCGCGTATAGCCACCCTCACCCGAAACGTCGAGCCCAAATTTCAGACTGGACCGCCCCTTTCCAGTGCCGCCGCCGTTGACAAAATCTGCCGCGCGCACTTTCGACCGATACGCGTCGCGCACCGCCTGCACTTCTTGTGGCGTTTTTCCGAGCGACTCCGCCTTGCGCGCAAGCCGGTCTTCCTCGGCTTGATTGAATAGTGGTGAGTTCGCCGAGGCATTGGTGGTTCCGTGGGACCCATTGCCGCTCGGGCCCCGACCATTGCCACCTGACGATCCTCCACCGCCACCTCCGACATTGCCAGCAGGTTGCGCATCGTCACCAAACGACTTATCGAAGCCACCACCGAGCATGATGGATCCTCTTCCGCCAAGCGACGTCTGCCCTTCAACGGAATGTGCTTGATCGACTGAGTACTGCTGGTCGTTCGACGTCCGGCGCTCGCCGGACTGTGTCGAAGAGGCCCGCGTACCAGAGCTGGCCTCATCGGCAAGCCGTTGCGAGCTTCCCCGTTCTTGGCTGCTCGAGACGCTATTCGTGCTGGACGCAAGCTGCTCGCGCGCAGCGAAGGTCGAATTTGTTCGGTTTGCCGCGACACCCGTCGAGGTGTCGGTGCCGAGCGACCGCTCGAATGCGTCCTGGGAGGTTGCCGAAACGCCAAGGCTGTTTTGAAACTCGGTTCGAGCGATCAGGCCATTGGCAAAATTCGTGAAGGCCGACCCGGTCCCCGTATCGACGTTCATCGAGCCAGTGCGCGATTGCACGGTGTTGTCGTACTTGTTCGCCGAGGTCACGTTGCGCGACGCGTTATCGATCGACGACGAATCCATGTGCACGTTGCCGATGTTTTCGTCGCCTTGCGCCTGCTGGCCACCGATCTGTTGAGCAGAGCCGGTCAACGCGCCGCTCAGTTGAGAGAACGCGCCTACGACGCCGGCCGACGCGAAGTTCAGCAACAACCAGGCAAGGGGTGGCGTAATAACCACCATGTATCCAAGCAGCGCCTGCTCGTCGAGCAACGTCTGCCCGAACTTCGCCGCCATCCCGAACGGCACCCCGGCCTGAAGCGACATCGAGCGCATCTCATGGCTCAGGTGAATCAGCGACAGCCCGTTGATGACCGCGAAGAGCATCGGCCAGATAGATACCCACGCCACCGTCTTCGCGTACATCGCGAGGATTCGCTTGGCCCCATCCGCGCCGCTGATCAAGCAAAGCACCAGAATGAGCGGGAAAACCGCATAGATAATCGCTTCGGCATAGTTGCGAACAGTCGGTAGCGTGTTCTTGGCCAGAATCGCCATGGAGGCAAGCGAACCGTTCGTCGCCACCGCAGCCTGTGCCGAACTCATCAACGCATTGACCTCGGCCACGCGCGCCGGATCGTTCAGCATCGCGGGCAGCTCCGCGCCCGCCTGACGCCATACGTTGTTGAACATTGCCTGTCGTAGCGCCGACGACGCGTTCTGCGACGACTGGAGGATGAAGCCGTACGAATCTCCGATCGCGTTGACGAATTCCGCCTTCGCCATGGAGGGGTCGGCGATCTCCGGATACATCTCGCTGCCATACATCTGCTCGGCCGCTTGCTCAGCGTCCTGTACGCGCAGCAGCAACAAAGTGCCGGTCGCGGAACACGTGTCCGTCGTAGGGTTCGCGGTAAGGGTGTTCGTCGTCACGTATCGTGCAGGGCTCGTCGACGTGAACACGGTATTGAAGGGGTCCGTGCCGTTCATGATCGTCTTCGGATCAATTGCGCCGTCCTGGATGTCGTAGACCGTGCACTCCTTGAAGAACTGGATAAGGTCGGCGTGCAGCCCCGGATCAGTGATTTCAGCCTTGTTTACCTTCTGCAGCACGGAGATGCCGAAACCCACATCGCCCTTTTTCAGGGTCAGCGTATCCGGCACCGAAAAGATCGTTTCGTACGACTGCGTCAGCACGCGAGAGATGAGCGTGAAGCTCTGGGCAACGGCGGCGAGATACGCGGGGACGTGATCCACCTCCCGAGTCGGCTGCACGTTGTTGACGTCGGTGATGAACACGTTCTCAATAGGCAGCAACAGCAGCTGCGTCATCAGCATCGCGGCGGCGAACCAGCGGAAGATCTCGTAGCCTTTCCGACCGATCGCGACAATCGTCCAGATCACTACCCCGCACAACAGCGTGTAGCGGATGAGACCTGTCCAGGTGCCGCTACCCATGAAAGACGCGATACCCTGCATGACGTAGTACAAGGTATCGACGTTCCCATAGGTGTCGATTTCCATGTTCATTGCGTGCTCCCGCCGTTCAGCGTCTGGCCGAACGCCAACGAGTTCCGAAGCGAAGACGACACATTCGCGTGCACGGCACGCTCGATCGACTGGAGTTGCTCGACCAGCTGCCACGCGTTCGACGTCTGGCTGAAGGCTTGCATCACGACGCTGCGTGCTTCCGATTCGACCGTGTCGATGTTGGCATTGAGCTTCGTGGCCTCGTCGAGCAGCGACGTGCTGGATTTCACGGTGCCGTATCGCGCGATTGCCCGGCGGAGGTCTTCAGCAGATCCGTGGATGTAGGCCTCGGCGTACTTAGCCGCGATCAGCGCCTGGTAGGTGCTCAACAGTTGGTCGGCCAGAGACGAATTGTTCAGGCGCGTGCCGACCGCGATCATTTTGTAGACCGGCAGGTCGGTCATGCTCAGGAACCGAAACGTGTCTGCCGGGTTCGGGATCGCCGAGCGCGATGCGATCGCATCCGTGATCACCTGCAGCTTTTGCTGTACGAGCGTACGGAAGGGGGTGTATCCAATTTCCTGCACTGACGGATTCAGGCACTTCGTCGTCTCGTCGCACACGTACACCTGAATCGTGGTGCCGCTGTTCGCAGCGGGATCGTTACCGACCAGCTCCTGCACCGTGAGGCTACCGATTCGGGGCAGGAATACAGGATTCACCTCCGTGCCGCCAGAATCCGACGGGTCAGGGAAGATGACCGTCCCCACCAGCGACATCAGGAATTCGCGATCCGACGTGCTCAGGTCCGGCAGCTGCTGCAGCGCCTGCCACGTCACATTGCCGTACGGCTGCTTGGCCGCGAGATTGGAATCCGATGCAGTGGCCGTATTGATCGTCTGCGCCGCTTGCGCCGAGCTGTTTCCGGTATTTGTCCAGGCATCGGTCATATCCGAATACAGGTTCGTGAATGGCCCGAGCGTGTCGGCCAGGTTCGCCTGCTCTTTTTTCCATGCAACAGGCGTCACCGCATTGACGATGCCCTCAGCGGCCTGGCACGAGTCGATGTTCATGCGGTTGACGTCGCGGGCGATGGTCTGCAACGACTGCATGACGTTGTCGCAGGTCGGGCAGAGGTTCTGCAGGGCAAGCTTGAATGCGTAGCCCAAGGCGTTCGAGCCGATGTTGCGCAGCAGCGCAACAAACTGCTCCTTATTGATGAAGCTGAACCCGCCGGCAAACAGGTCGATCCCGCCGCAACCCGCACCCCATTCCGGGGCGGTGACGCTCGCGAGCTGGTAAGTCTTGTGTGGCGTGCGCATGAACACACTGCCGCCGCTGTACATATCCATCGTCTCGCCCTGCAACGCCCGCGGGCTCGATACGTTGCCCATGGCGTTGATTGAGTCGAAGACCTGCTGCATCGACATCGCCTGCGCACACACCGGGGCGATGGTAACCACTGCAGCCGTCAGTACGGCAATCCAGCGTGTCGGTTTCATCAGAAAAGCTCCCCGGGCTGCGAGGCAGTGAGAACGAAAATGCGGTCGATGATGTCCTGGAGGGACATCGTTCCCGAGCCGATCATTGCGTGGTCGCCGGTCTCTTTGGACGCGATGAAGAGGGCAGGCACCTGCTGCACACCCCAGACCGACGCCTGACCGTGGTCAGGCGTCGGGTTCGGAAACTCGCCAATACCCCGACCGTCCAGAGAGACCGGCAGCACGTCGATGCCATAGCGCTGCCCGAGCAGCACAATCGTCGGGGCCATCGCATGGCAGTACCGGCAGTCCGAGCGGAAGAAGAAAATCAGGCCGTGCTTCTGCGCGAGTGCACGCAGTTGCCCGTCCTGGTCTGAATCCCGGGTCCGATCATAGGTATGGACAGCGACGTTGTTGGTCGGTCGCTTGAGCGAGTAATCGAGGCTCGGGTTCTGCCATACGACGCGGCGCCATTGATCGGCGAAGACAGCGCTCTTTTGCTGGACGTACTCCCAAAGCTTGATGTACTCCTTGATGTGCTCGGGCGTCGGGTCCATGTTTGCGACGTCGAGTCGGTGCTTCAGTGCCTCGCGCATCTCGTCGGCCGACTTGATCTGATCGAAGTCGTCGGAATCGACCGGTTTGGCCGCGCTCGCACCCGCGGGCGCCGCGGGCTTGTCGTCATCGCAGTACCAGTTGAATTTCTCTTGCCCGTCGCAGCTCCAGGCGGACTTGTAGTCCAACCCGTCTGCGTCCGCAAACGGCGACACCAGCAGCGCTGCAGGAAGCAGGACCGCTACCGCGAGCCGGAATCCACGGAATGCGCTCATGGCCGGCTCCGCTGCGCGTCGACGTCAAAGCCGGCGTCTTCGAGCAACACGGAAATGGCTTCGCGCGACGGCGCGGCGCCGTGCGTTACCCGGAAGGTCGCGCGGTCACTGGCGGCACCAGCAAAGAGATGGCTCGGCAAGTCGGGCGCCGGCGCGGCGCGCATACTGGTGATCGTAATCTGCAGTTTCACTTCACTCTCCTTCGCGGATTGCACGACTCAGTTCGGCACGCGGCCGTCCGATCGAGTCGAGGCGTCTGCGCAGTCCGATAGGCGAGGGCGGGGAAACGCCGAAATCCGTAGCAAGCATGACGACGACAGCAACGAGCCACGCGACGAACAAGCCGTGACCAACCTGAGGGGCGAGCGTCGTGATCGGCACGTCGTCAGTGCGCCAGTGCATACAAATGGCGGCCGACGGCGCGTGGCGAGCGGCCGTATCGGTGCATGTCCGCAGTCGGATCGTGCCCGGATTCGTACCGCTTCCAGCCGCCTGTTCGAGCACGGTCGTTGCCATACCCGTGAACGACCCGTGATTCAGTATTGCGAGCGCGACGACGGGGACGGCAGCCGGCACAATGACGAAAGCGAAGAGGAATCGACGCACGTAGCAGGGCAGGCTGGCGAGCAGCGCATGGCGCCAGTTCGAGCGGACACGCGAAGGGGGAAACAGGCTTTCGATGGACATGATCAACGCTCCTGCGTAGTGAGGGTTTTGAAATCTGCAACCAGTGGGCGGCCCTGCGTCACGGTGTATCTCCTGCAGGTTGCGCCGGCGCCATCGGCGTCAAGCCAATCGGCGGAATTCGATCGCGGCAGTAGTTCATCTTCACGTCCAGACACCCGCTGGTTTCGCCCGCTTCGGTCTGGACGCCGCGGACGTCGAACACCACATCCAGACGCTTGCAGCCAGGCCGCGGCAAGTCGCCGATCGAGCGAGCCGTGACGTAGACCGGACCGTTGGCGTGCAGCTTGGTGATGAGTGAACCCGCAACGGGCCCACGCAGCGCGCCAAACGCTGACCCGTGATCAATCGCGTCGATGAGAACTGCACTGAAGTCGTCGTAGCTGCCGGCGAAGGCGGCGGCCGGCAGCGCAAAAATCGCAGTAGCAAACGCTGCGGAGACGAGGCGCTTCATTGGGATACCCCTTTGCCGCTTCCGATCGATTGCCGCACGCGCTGCAGAATCGCGTCCTCGTCGACGGCCTTGGACTGGATCGAATTGACGAACTCGGTAAAGTCGATATTCGAAAAGTCGATACGCTGGAGTTGTTCGGCCGTGAAGCCCCCGCAGCCGGCAAACGGGATGCCGAGTTGCGCCTTGCCTTGCTGGTTGACAAGCTTCGCGATCAGCGAGTTGAAACAGCAGTAGCTCTTCTTTTCCTCGACGCACACACCGAGCACGCGCTTGGAGCAGCCCTGGTTGTACTGGACACAGAGGTTCTGGCCACGCTTCAGACTTAGGACCTGCTCGTCAGGGGAACAGGCGAGCCACATCTGGATCAGCTGCGCAGCGATCTCGGCCGCGAATACGTACGGATTGAAATCGGCAAGCTGAACACCATTGGTGAGGGAGAACGAAAAACTAAAGCCGTAGGCACCAAAGGTTCCGGAGGTAGACAACGCCCTGTCCGCCCATGCGCCCATCTGCAAGAGACCAGAGTTCACGATCGAGCTATCGACCGTTTCGTACAGTTGGTCAAAGACATACTTCGACCCTAACGCGATGCCTTGCTTCGCCGCCGTTCCGCCAACCGACAGTCCAGCGCTGACTGCGGCGCTTCCGATCGCGTTGTTCGAGTAAGCTGCACCTCCGCCGTTGCTGGTGCAGCAGCTCTTGATCTCGAGGCCGCCCAGCACCTTGATCGAGCAGCTGCTGTCGTAACCTTTGAAAATATTCACGTTACCGCCACCGACACCGTAGGCACCGGCTTCGCGCCCGGTTTCCAGCCCTGCGACGACCTTGCCGAGCGCGCCGTCCGCACCACTACTCGACGAGAAGCATCCGGCACCCGGTGCGCACATCGTGTTCGTGCATTGGGTGACGGTCGTGGTGTGCGCCGGAGTATCGAGACACTGGTACGTGTACTGCATCGTGTCGCAGCTTCCCTGCACCGCGTCGTTGTATGACACACACTGCTGATTCACTAGGCCGCAGCCTTGCTGCTGCAATGGCGTGCAGTCGTTAACGGTGGAAGCGGCTTGGCATTCGTAGGTATCCTGGTAGTTCCAGCAATCCTGGTAGAGCGGAATCCCGTTGATGACACGTGTACCGGCCGGCTCGATGCAGATTGAACCAGTGCGTTGGCAGGTCGGCGCGGCATACGCTGCCGGCGCTGCGAGCAGGGTGACCGTCATTACACTGCCGACGAGGGTGAACGCACGCGCGGCGAACATGAGAGCGCGGATATTCATTGTGCGGCCCGCTGTTCGAACGAGCTGCACTGGTCGATCCAGTTCGGCGTGCAAGTCGCGGCGCAGATCTGGTTCAGCGTGAGCTGAACTCGGGCCTGCCCGCCGCCCTGGAAACCGTACCCGCCTATCGCCGCTTGAATCTCGACGGTATTGACGCCCTCGTGCAAATACGAGCGGATGTCGGTGTTGGGCGCAATGGTCGACGGGTTCCCCTCGTACTCGCTACCGAAGGTGAAGAACGGTCGATACTCCGTGAGACCGCCATCTGCCGTAAAGGCAGATTTATCCGAACACACGCTCCGAATGCCGTTGTAAATCAAATTGTGTGTGAAGGTCACACCAGGCGAGGACGCGGCAAGATAGCCGGTGGTCTGCCGTCCATCAATACCGCCGGCCGACGCCGGCAGCGTCGCCACTCCGCATTGGAGAATGCGCCCGCCGTCCGGCGCATCGGTGTAGACCGTGACGCCGTTAATGTCGACGCTGCGCAGCGTATTGTTTGCCGTGATCTGGCTGATGACTGCGGTACCGATTTGACCAAGGTTCTGGACGCTGAAACTCATCGAGCCGGACACGGTCAGTCCGTTGTAGCCTGAGTTGTCGTGATAGCCCGTGTCAGCGCCGAAGTTCCAGAGCGCAGAGTTCGATGCCAGGCGCGCGGCAAACCCGCCGGTGAAGCTTCCCTCGACGACCCCGCCAGCTGCGCAGCCTTGGTAGGGTTCGGTGCAGACGGGGTCATTGACGCGGTTGCAGGTATAGGTTTGCGTACCCACGGCCTGCTCGCAGGTTTCCTTCCGGTAGGTCGCCGGCACGGTCGACGTCACGTTGTGGCAGTCCTGCGAACTCGTCGTAGACCCAGGGTTATTGATCGTGCCCTTGCTCCCGGTCACGATCGGATCGCTCGCGGTGATCGGCATGCGATTTGGCGGTTTCTTCGCGAGGTAATTCACGGCATCGCATTCCTGACGCCAATAGGCACTCGGGTTGGCAGGCTGCGTCGAGCAATCTGCTTCCTTGCCTGACCCGGCCGGCCCGAGACTGCCCTGCCCACCGCCATACAGCGGCGTTAGCTCGCCGTCCTGGTTCGTGTAGTTCGGCACGTTCGAGCCACCGCCACTGATGCTTCCGTGAGCCGCGTTCATTCCTGACTTACCGAACGACTGGCCTTCAGTGAACGCAGACCCGGTGGATGGGGCGTCCGCAGCAGCGCACACGGCGACCGCAGCTAGAGCGGTAGCGATGGCCAGTGGTGCGCTTCGGCGCAGGGTCGCCCGCATTCCGTTCATTCGACATCCCCCAGTGCACGGAGATATCGCTCGGCGATCCCCGCGTAGGTAGGGCCGCGATCGACGATCTGGCGCAGGGCATACGCGGGCGTCACGTCGCCCGACAAGGAGACGTACGACGCCGGCAGCGCACATCCGCTGCTGTCGACCTGACTGTTGGCGTCTCCACCGCGTGTGACGACATAAGCGGGCACGCGGGCGATGCGATACTGCGTGAACGCCTTCGGGTTGACGACGATGCCGCCGGACGCAATCCCCAGCCTCTGCATTTCAGCGGCCGTGGCCTTCAGCGAGTCGTTCTTGAAGCCCCGGAACACCACAGTTCCGCCGGCCTGATTCATGGTCTTCACCAGGCGTACCAGCGAGGCAGCGGGCATCGAGAAGCTGGCGAACGCGACGAAGGAATCGGTCACACGACGCTGCGTACGGCTTTCGTACCGTTTGGCGACGGCGAACGGATCCGCAGCGGCGGCGGCTGGCGCCGGCGTCGGCAGGTTCGGGAACGCGTGGCCATCGTGAGCTGCATTTGCTGCCGCCTGGGCCATCTGCCGATCGCGACTGCCCTGGATACGGCTCATCTCGGCATCAATCGCATCCGACGATGGCATCACGCCGCGGTAACGCGCGGTGCTGCTGGCTGCCTCATCAAAGGTCGCTCGGCGCGTGGTATTGATCTGTTGCTGCTCACGCGCGAGCGCGCCATTCGACACGGTTTGTGCCGACACGTGAACGGCCGCGAGGGCGATGGTGCCAGCGGCTACGATGGAGAAAGTGAGCCGACTCATTGGGGCAGGTCTCCGAGGTTCGCACCCATGCAGCAGTTGCGCTTGCGGAAAATCTCGTACGCGAAGTCCTCCCCCGTGTACGGGATCATCTTTCCGGCGCCCCAGAGCGCCGACGTGCGGCCATACGGCTGACAGCACTGACCGTTGATCTGGTCGGTTTGCGCAACGGGGTAGAGCATCGTGTACTTGTATTGGGTCTTGTCCATCACCGGCTGCAGGTAGTAGCCGCACATGGCCCCGTCACCTGTCGTGCCCCACATCAAACCCTCGCGATGCAGTTTTGCGGTCATGCGCTCGACCAGCAGTGACGACGCCTGGATCGCGGACACATGGGCCTGAACGTGGCCGTTGAATGGATAGATCGAGCCGTTGCAGCCCGCGCACCAGAAGAGCAGGTTGCTGCCGAAACCCAGGCTCGAGAGCACGCAGTCACCTGCGCAAGCGGCCTGGGCGATCGGACTGCCGAACAGGTAGGTCTCCGGCTCGAGGAGCATGGTGAGATCGTCGTCGCTCCACGTCGGATCGACTTCGGTCATGTACGCGACATCGAAGCTGCCCGTCTCCATACAGGGGTCGTCTAGCAGGATCTCGGTGTAGTACATGACCGGATCGGTGTACCAGTGCACCTGATAGAAGCTCTGCTTGGTGTCGTCCTTCTGCTCGCGCACCTCCCCCTCCGGGGCGTGGATGCCCGGGTTCAGCGAGATCCCGCCGAGCGACACGAAGCAGTAGGGCGAGCGCGTGACGTCGACGCGCCGGATCGGCTCCCAGAAGCTGAACTTGACGCCAAACGTGCCGTTACAGAAGCAGAGGAATCCGCCCGGGTTCGGGGTGTCGTCCTGGCCCATATTGAGGAACGTGACGCTACCGATGGCCATCGGGAAAGCGCATTCCCAGCAGATATCCGTGATCGGATTGGCGAATCGGCCGACACACTGACCCGCATCGGCCGGCGCCGAGAACGAGAAGCAGCTGGCAACCACCGCGATCGCGAGAATCCAGCGGCGAAGGAGAGGGCGCATGCTCATGAAAGCAGCTCCCACATCGCCGGATACACGTGGAAGACGAAGTCGATCAGGTATGCGCCGACGTGATGGCCAAGGCGATAGACGATCGGCAGGAGGATCACTGCAACACCGCCGGTCGCCGCACCGGCAACGCCCCAAGCGGCGACCCAGACCACACGTGACGTTACCGTGGCCAGGATGTCGAGCAGCTTCGCTCCAATCGAACGACGTGCGGACTCAACAACGCCGGAGACGGGAAGAGGCTCATCCAACTGGACCGTATGGGTCGATTCGACGCCGATACCGAGGGCGGCCTTCACCCCCTTCTCGATACGACCGATCAGCTCAACGGCTTCGACCTCGCTCAGATGCTCGGCGAGGACCGCAGCAGGACGGTGGACATCATCTACAGCACCCGCCACAACACGAAAGGTTTCCCCGCTGCTGTCTCCTACGATCTGGCGGTCAGGTTGAACGGATAGACGAGCGACCCTGCTGTCGTACGGGCTCGCGCGCCAGTAGTAAGTTGCGAGCACACCCTTTCCTGAAACGACGACCTGATCATTGGTGACGTCTACGACATACCGGATCGGCTCGACTGTCGCATTGAAGTGCTGAAGAGCAGCAGCGCCGTCGTGGGGCGAGTTCTTCTCGACGACGTCGATAACGGCGGGGTCGGCAGTGAAGTCCAGACGGTCATAGTTGTTCATCGCGATTCCGATAAATTGGGAGGTGACAGGTGGTTTGGTCGCCGGGTCAACGCAGTTGCTCCGCGGGTTCTTCTTCAAGAAGTAGCCGGTTACCACGCTGGCTGATGACGGCCGGCACGCGGGTGATCCCGAAACGCTGGCTAAGTCGACCCTGCTGATCGAAATACACTTGCCGTTTCCACGACTTCGTCAGGTCAAACCACGAACCAGCAGTCAGGATCGGTTTGATGGAATCGCCGGAGCGGGCCGCGAGCGCCTGCACCGCCTTGACCTGTCCCGCATCGCGGCCGTCGAAGAACACCAGGCGCTCGTGCAGCGTGACAATGTCGAGCGGATTGATACGCGTGCCGGCGGCGACGATCACGGCGCCCTCGTCGTTGGTGACGGGCTTGGAGTAGGTGACCGTCGGGTCAATCAGGCGACTCGAGTACTCGCTGACGGTTGAAATGCCCGGCACCGGGGGCAGGGACGTGACGTCATGCAGCGCGCGCTGGCGCGCACGGCGCTCGATGGCCGCCAGCCCACCATTGGCCTGCAGTTCGACCAGGCGATGCTTCAGCATCGCAATCGCATCGTGCTCCGCAATCGGATACGTCGGGCCAACCACGCCCAAGTCCTCCGCGATCGCGGAGATTGGGGACGCCTCCAGCGTCAAACCTGCGATCAAAAGGATTGCTGCGCGTCCCACAAGCTGTCGCGGCTGGAGCCGAACAAGGAGGGAGCGGGTTGACGTTATCCCCGTGTCCAGTATTCGAAAAATAGGGAAGCGACGCTTGCCACAGCCGTGCAAATAAACCAAGCCGCCAACAGCCCCACTCCAAGACAGAGCAGGGTCACGACGGTCGGCACGAAATACGCGGTTCCGATCAGGGCGCTCGCCGGGCCATCCAGCGCCACGTGCGTTTGCAGGAGCTGATACATCTCGCCGTGTGTGACGAACGTGAGCAGCGGCTGAAGTCCGACCGACATCACCAAGGCCGATATCAACAAGCCAATCCCAAGCATCAGAACGATCATCTGAACCTCCATTCGAAGCGCCGGCCGACGTTTTAAGGGCACGGCAGCGGTTAAAAAATTTCATAGGCCTCCCCAACGATTGCGGTTTGAGGAACGGTGCCGGCGATCGAGTACCGGGAATCAAGGCTGTTCGGGTTCGGGGTGGCCACAAAGTAGTGTCCGGGCGGGATCACGCCATCCTCTGTCGGAAACAGCGCCATCCCTGCAAGTGAGAGCGGCTTGGCGTAGCCGATATAGGTCTGATTGACCCAGACGTTGCGACCAACGACGTGCACGACATCGCCAGGCAAACCAGCCACGTGTTTGATGAAGGTCAGTCCCGCGGGGTAGGTCGCCCCACCGTGCCACCGAAATGCGATGGTGTCGCCGAGGCGCGGCCGACAGGGGCCCTTGCGGATGAAGTAGAGCGTCCCCGGCAGACTGGTCGACATGTTGAACGTCAGCCCATACCAGGGCGTGAGCCCCCATGCGACAGCCGCCACGATCGCCAGGGCGACCACGGTGCGAACAAACCGCCGATAGCGAGCCAGGCCGCTGGTGTAGGCGACGAGCGCGATCACTGCTCATCTCCGCGAAGGTCGGCTCTTGCGGCAATCGCACACGCCGATCGACGCAAGACAAAGCAAGCCGTTACGTTTACAAGGGCCGCCGCACAAGTACCGGCCGAGGCGGCCAGATAGTCGCCAACGTCGGTCGGTGCAAATCGCTCGCCCGCCGTTTCTGTCCCGAGCGGGCGTGCAGAAAACTCGGGGTGCACCGTCGATCGGAGACGAGTCATTTGGCGATCCTCTTGGCGATCAGGTCTGTGAGATCGGGCGCATCACCTGCAAGCACGGCAGCTTTGTTGATCACCACGCAGCCACACTGCGCGCCGAGCTGGTCCAGCGCGGCCGACAGGCGCTTTGCGTAATCGCCGGCGTGTTGGGTCGCCTTGTTCTTCGCGTCGTCCGTCATATGGACGGGATCGCCGTTATTGAAGGTCTTCAGCAGCGTTTCCTGCTCATCACTGATGAGCTTCTGCACATCGACCACGACGACCGGCGCAACCTTTTCGCGTTGCGTCCAGAAGTAGACGAGCGGGGTGCCCAGCACCAATGAGGCGCCGATCGATATAAGGCCGGTGAGTACGAGATCGTGTCGCATGGTCACTTCCGTTTGGCTTGGATTAGGGCGCGGATCGCGTCTTCTGTGGACGTGCCGCCGGCACGCAAACGCTGCATGAATTCGTAGTCCGGCCCCTTCGTGGTCGCCATGGCCAGCGTGAATTCGTCAGGGATATGGCGCAGCAGGTGCGTGCCGCCGTTCGGATCGACGAGGACGAACTCGCTATAGCGACCGGGTACCGGGCGTAGCGACTTCAACATGCGTTTCAACCCCGGCGACAGATCCATCACGTCGCCCTTCTCGATCTTCTTGAGCGTGTCGTCGCTTTGCTTGAGGTGGAACTTCCATGCGGAGTTGTCGAACGCGGCCTGCGTTGCCTTGTTCATCCCGGCGTCGGTGATCCCCTGCGTTGCGAAAAAGAAGCTGCCTTCGTATTTGCGCGCACGCCGATAGCCTTCTTCCATGAAGTCGGCCGATTCCTGATCGTCACCGACGATCTGCCAGCCCTCGTCCTGCAGGAACAGCTTCGGTCGCGACCGGTCAAAGCGGTACATTTCGTTGGTGACCTGATTGGTCAGGCCGAGCATGATCACCGTGCGCAGTTGGGGATCGCTGTTGAGGTGCTCGAGCTCAAGTCCAACCACTTCATTGTCGAGTCGTACGTTGGTGCGCCCGTTGACGTAGTCGCCGTAAACCCCCCCCTTGCAGAACGGTTCGAGACGCACGGCAAGTTCATACGCGATGCGCTCGGGCTGCCCATTCTGGTCCTTCAGGCTCAGCAGGGCGTCTCGCACCAACGTGGGACTACCTTCCTGGCCGTAGTCCTTCCATACGATGCGCACTGCGACATCGAGCAACGCGCCCTCGAACGGAGTGATAGGAGCGGTCGGCGATACCATGCGCGCGATGATCGGCCGGATGAATTTCACCTCGCTGTCGAGACCATTTTCGGTATCGATGCCAGCGGTCGAAAACGCATTGATGATGATTCGCGACCCAGGCTTGAAGTCGATGTACTGGCCGTCCCCCATGTCGATCTGCTTTTCGTACGAATAGCCCACGTCACAGATCCGGATGATTCCGCCGACCGAGCGGAACGCTCCGATGATGTCGTTCATGAGCACCGATTTACCGGCGCCGGAAGTACCATCGACAAAGCCGTTGTAGTTCGTTCCGCTCGAGTAAATGTCTACGAGCGCGGGTGTACCGCGACGGCCAAAAAAGAGCAGGCTTGCCCGTCCATTCGTACCCGACCACTCGCCGAGCACCGGTGCCATATCGGTCGCATTTACGGTGGTCTTGGTGGTGATCAACCGAAACTTCTTGAGGTCGTCCCGCATGTCGCTTGTCAGCATCATGGGCAGGGCCGACAGGAATGTCGTGAGCTGCTGGGTCAGCATCGGGAACAGCTTGAAGCGCTCGGAACGCCAGATGCCTTTCGCGGCCGCCACACACTGCTCCATCTTCTTGCGCGGCGCGAAGAGCGTGAGCGTGTGATAGAGCTCACACATCGAGCCCCCTTGCGTGAGCTGCATCGAGACGGCTTTCCAGTCCTGGTTCTGCAGCGCCAGTTCGGGCTGCAGCTTCGCGATCTTCGATTCGGCGTTCTGCGTCGCGCGCGCACTACGCAAAGCGGCCCGTGTCTCGACGGCGGTCTGATCGAGAATCAGGACGCCGAGCGTGATCAGGTACGGGCAGGGGTATTGATGGACATCGTTGAAGAGCGAGCCGACGATGTTGTTCATCTCCCACAGCTCTTTGCTCTTCGGATACTGGTGCACCCCAAAGCTGCGCACAGCGATGCGTGCGTCGGGCTCGTCGGCATCCTCGGGCGGCACTCCGTAGAGCAACTGCTTTGCCTTCACCCGCATGTGGTGACCGAAAGCCGTCAGTTGGTCACGAATGGGCTTGTCGTCGCTGTAGGTCTGATCGATCGTTTCAGTCCCATCGCCAAAGAACGCACCGGGATTAAGGATCGGCCAGAGAAAGCGCAGCAGATCGTTGGGCTCCGCGGTACGGCTTGCCAGGCTTGCGGAACTCAACGTTGCACCCACGACGTCGCGAATATTCTGAATTTCTTCGATCAGCTTCAGATCGGCGAGCGAGCCCTTGCGCACGATCGACAGCAACAGCCGCTTGTCCGTGATCGAGTAGTTTTGGCCAAGAAACAGCGGCTGGCCGAGTTTGCCGCGGATAAACGCGGCGCGGCGCTCGGCCTGTTCCAGATAGAACGAGGGCGCACGTCCCGCCTCGGCGTACTCGCGCCGAAGGTCGACATAGGCGTTCAATGACTCCTCGATGATGGGGTCGCCCAACAGCATCCATTGGAGCCCATAGCCGGCCGGAATCGAGTCATATAGGCCGTGGAGACTGCGGGTCAACTCCGCGTCGGCGCCCGTCTGCGGTGCAACCGCAAGCACGAAGCCAACCGAATCCGTGTTGTAGTAGAGCTCGGTAGCGGGGTCGTACTGGTCATACGGCAGCAGGTTATGAAGTCCGACCGTCTCGACGCGCCGCTGGTCCGCGGCAACGGGGGCGGGCGGTCCGAGATCGTCCTCGGTACCTAGAATTGCTTCGCTGATCGCAGTTCGCGCGAGCGATTTCGCGTCATCGATCCAGGCCTGCAAGGTGCTCATCAATGACTCCTCGATCAATGGTCCGTCGCTGCGGGCATCGCAGCCGCTGCACGGTCGACTGCGCCGGCAGGCGTGAGAATGCCCTGCATGACCCGATCAGCACTCGAGATCGACCCCGACGTCGAATCGCCGTTGGAGCTAGAGGTAGCTGCCTTGCTCCCGCTACTGCTAGCATCCTGCGCAGGAGTCGGCGGCATCACCGGCCGGAACGCGGCCTGGATGCGCTGCTGGTTGTGCGCGATCGACCAGTGGCCAGGATCGACGATCAGATAGACGTATTCCTGGTCATGCAAGTCGGAGTCCGCGTCCTGCCACGGCGCGAACCAGATCCGCATTTCGCGCGAAGCCGTGTGAAGCGGAGCGCCGCTATCGAGCGCTTTGGGGAGAATCCCGGCGGCGCCGACGACGGGTCGAGAACTGGCACTGACCGCAGCACCCGATGCGCTCGATGCCGGGCCGGTATCTCCGGCATAGCTTCCGAGTGCGATATTGGTCGTCGCGCCGGCGCCTGTATGAACGCGCTGATCGGGCAGGTTATGCGCGATCGCGTTGGCATAGATGCCGGACATGCTGCTGCAGAGCACGCCTTCAGGCGCCTTGCAGGCGAATTGCGAACTCGCGTCGTAGCCGCTGAAGCTGCAGCCGGTCAGACTGAGAAGGGCCGAAAGCGTGGCGAGCATGATCTTGTTTTTCATCGTCACTTCGCTCCAAGCCATTGATCGATTGCTTCGGCGCTGGCGGCGCCCGGCAGCACCCGCCCGTCCTCGCTCACGAGCGCAGGCGTGCCGGAAATTCCAATGCTTGCGGCCAGGGCTTCGTTCGCGTCGATGGGATTTGCGCACGACACGAGCTTCGGCTCGACGCGTGGCGGGGCAGGCGTTTTGGCACCGCCGCCAGCCGGAGTCGATCCTCGGTCGCGCATCCAGCGCGACAATGCGAGGGGCATCCACGCATGCCAGGCGGCAAGCCTGTCGTCGGCGCACCAGATCGCTATGGAATGGGCGCGGGCACGCGGATGAATCGATTCGAGCGGGTACATGAAACGGTAGATCGTGACGTCCTTCAGCTTGGAGAGGTCATCCTCTAAGGCCAGACAGTAGGGACAATCGGGATCGTCGAAGATCGCGAGCTTGCGACGGCCGCTACCATGAACCTCGACGAACGCGTCCTGAAGCCGATCCGCAGGGAACCGCACCTTCTGCAGTGCTTGCTCGAGCGGTACGGTCAGATCCTGTTGCGTCACCATGTCGAAGAGGTGGCCAAACAGGAAGTACCGCCCGGTGACGTCCGTATAGGCAACCTTGTTACCCATCACGACCTCGTAGATTCCAGCCGACGGCGTGGCGGCGATCTCGCGAAACTGGGTAGCCGGATAGCGTGCATGGAGCGCCGCCTTGAGCGCAGCTACGCCGGGATCAAGGTTCGGGTCGGCAGGGTTGATCTGCGACGTGGTAGCCTGACCGACGGACACCGTGACACCGACTTCAGAGCTCAGCCCGGCGACACGCGCCGGAACCGTGGATGGCACCGCGGATGTACCTTGGGTGGTGCAGCCCCACGCGATGCACGTCGTCATCAGAAGAGCGAAAGTGAATTTGGCGTGTTTCATTGGATCATTGAGCATGTTGAGGGCGAGGTGCCGGCGGCGAACGTGGGCGGCGACGCTGGAGGGACGGTCATTTGCCGAGATGGCTTTGAAAAAGCGTGATGCTTGACCCCATTGATCGTGCGGCCAGCCAGCTTCTTACCAACGCGCAGCATGCGGGCGTCGCGGTCGTCGTTGGCTGCTGAATCGCTGCCGTCGTAGACCTGGCCATTCCGTTTGGCCCACGCTCCGAACCACGTGCGGTCGCACCACTCGATCTTGCTGATCTCGGTCATCGCCGCACCATCATGCAAAGGTCCGCCCGGCGCTTGATCTCAGCCGCGTATACGGTCAAGTCGCCGGTCAACACAACATGCGTGCGCGGTGCGGCCGGCACACCGACATACTCTTCAACAGGGGAATCCGCGGTCCGCTTATCTCCGGCAATGCAGACGTTGTAGCCCCGCGAATTCGGAACATGCGCAATCGAGAGCGTGCCCTGCGAGACCATCGCTTCGAGCAGCGGGCGAATCCGTGCCGCGCTCAGGTGAAACTCGCTTGCCAACGCGTAGGCTGCATAGGCGACACGTGGGCGCATGGCAGCAAGTACATCGTTGGCAGTCGGCATATATTTGGCACGAGGCATGGTCAGTCCTCCAGGGGCTTGCGGCGTTGCACGAAGTCCCACAGCGCTGCCGGCAAGAACCGCGCCTCTGCACCTCGCTGGTCGAGCATCATCGCGACGTTGGCAACATCCACGGGATCGCCCAACGCGACGACCTCGATAAGCTCGCTCGCAAGCGTCATCGCCGAGACGGTCGCGGGGTCGCGCCATCCGCTACGGCCTTCTTGACGCTTCTTGGCGAGCTTGCGTTTCATCCGCGCAGCGAAGAGGTCAACGGCGACATCGTCCGGATGTACTGAGCCGGCGCGTCGGTTCCAGGCGGCTGCAGCGGCAGCGGCGTCGTTGAAGAGCAGCACCATCTGATAGCCGGGGCACGCGAGTTCGACGCAACTCCCACCGAACATCGCCTCGGAAACACGCATGACCGCGTCAAGGTCGCAGTACGGACACGGGACAAGTTGATAATCGCGGGGAGAGTTCATTGAAGTGCTCCAGAGACGGCCGCGCGCGCAGCGACCCGCTCGAAATAGAAGACGACAGGCGCCCCGGTTTCCTCGATCAACCCGTAGCACTTCGCCAGGCGATAGATCGGGTGATACGCGTTGAGGGAGGCGACATGCTTCATGAGCGCTTGGCGCCACTGCTCAAGCGACATCTGCCCCTTGCTGATGTTGCAAGGCGGACAGGACGGCATGTAATTCGACTCGACGTCACGCTCCGGATGCCTCGACGGGCCGCTCACAAGCTTCCATTGGCCATCCGCGGTTCGCTTGGTCTCGACCGCGCGTACAACCGGGTCTACATGGTCGCCATGCCACCGATCGGGCAATGGCACTCCACAGTACGCGCAGCGGCCGTCGTATTTGCGCCGGAGCCGATCGCGCTGTGCTTTCGTCAGTCGGCTCACGCTTTATGCTCCACGGCAGGTGCGGCAGCATCCTGGCAGGCGACTCCACGATCCGCGCCTGCGTCCAGCTTGACGGCGCCGGCGCGGCGCGCTTCGGCCGTGGAACGGATCACAATCTCCACCTGTTCCCAGAGCCAGGGCTTGCAGTCGCGCGCAAGTTCGTTCGGAAAGCCGGTAATGCCAATGGCACCGGCCGGCGTCCTGATGTCGAGTTGGCCGCCCATGACCGGACTGCTGGAAATCTTCGTGAGCTCGCCACCTGCAACGATCTCGGGCGACGCAGGGGCAGGCGCGATGGCCTCGCCCTTGTACCAGTGCATCATGGCGAGCAGGCCGATATCGATGGGGTCGCCCTTGTCGACGTGCGAGCGCAACATCGTCGACAGGTCATCCCGTTGCGCGCCCCACCAGCCGGTACGCCCCTGGGCTCTCCCCACTGCCATCTTTGCCTTCAACTCGCTGGTGAACCCGTCGAGTGCCGCGTCGTCGAACGCTGCCGCACTGGTCAGCGGATTCGCGTCGGTCACGTCGGTAACGGCTGACGACCCAAGCTCGTTGCTGGAGAGGTCCAGCAGATCCGCAGCTTGCTTAAGAAATTCCAGGAAGCCCGATTGAAACGCGGGATCGCCGCGAAATCGATCGGCACCGATATCCGCGAATCCCCGCACGTGCTCGGCAACGAGCAAAGCCGCACCGAGCCAACCGGCAAGCGCCCGGCGCATTTCCGGTTGGTGGTAGTTGCCGTCTCCATCCGGCCTGAACGACGCTTCGTGGTCCGCTTCGTCCGCACACCGCTGCATTGCGGCCTCGAACGCGGCCATGGTCACGCTCTTCGTTTCATCAATCATCGGTGTAGCCCCCATCGTTAGCACGGCCATCGTTGGCCAAGCCATCGTTGATGTTGCTGATATCGGAGAGGGCGCCGTCGTATTCGGCTCCCTTTGTCACGGCGAACTCGACAATGCGACCACCGTCCGTTTCGATCACAGGGAAAAGCTTCTCAGCCGTGCGGATGTAGTACAGCTTAAGAGCGTCGGCGCCTCCAGAGACGCCACTGCCGATAGCAGCACGGCCGACCTGGCTCGGATTGATAATGGAGGTCGACCCAAGGGCGGTGTTACTGAGGGTGTTGGCGGACTGATTGAACGCTTGCCCAATCCCGGACGAGATACCGGCGAACACCGACATGGCCAATGCCGATCCTGCCTTCGAGACTAGCCGCCCTCGCACACCCTCCTTGCCGTCCTCGCCCATCACGTTGCCCTTGATCGGCATTTCCACGGTTCGGCCGTTCTTCAAGATGCAGTCGAGCGTTTCGCCGCGCATGTGAGTGCGCTCGCTAGACACATCGCCATACGCCTGCGTCAGAATCCGGCACTCCGTGATGTCGAGCTTCCGGCTGTTCGGCAGATTGGCTGGGTCCAATACCTGGAGGAACACGGGAAGGGGGTCGTGCTGCGCCTCACCGCCCGTTGGGGCGTCGACACCGTTCATCATGAATACGCGAACAAATGAGGAGCCCGGGATGAAGCTGACTTTCTTCTTGCCGTTGGCCTTCAGGCAGTCCTGCTGTGCGCGTGTCGCCTGATCCAACGGCAACGACGAGTAGCGGGGGTCGACGCAGTCGGCCCCGTTGCCGATCGGTGTATTGAATTGAATGATGGCGAGCTTTGGAGGGGCGGCAGCCATGTCGACACCGGGCTTGCCGGATTTGCCGAATGGCGAATTCAGGATTGCGCCCGTCTTGGCCGGGGCCCCGTTGAGGGGAATTGGCTTGTCCAGGGCCGCGTGGTCTGCCGTCGCTCCGGACGCGGGCGCGGGCGCGCTTGCCGGCGTGCTCTTCATCGCGTCGATCCGCTTGCTGAGCTCGTCCTGGGCTTTCGACAAGGCTTTCATCTGCGACACGGCATCGTCGGCGCGCGAATCTATACTCGACATCCTGCGCGTAAGATCTGCGAGTTGCGCCTCGGAGTGAGCCCGCCAGGCATTGCGATCGTTCTGGTCGCCGAGGCTCGTAAACGGCACCTTCGTGGTGAACTGACGATTGGCCGGCCCGCTCTGCGTGAAAAACATACCAACGGCGAAGAGGCCAGCGAGGACGGCGAAACCGGCCACGGTCAGGATCCGCTGGCGGCGCTTGGTTGCTTGGTTGACATCACTCATGGTCGCCCCGCTCACGAACGACATAGACGATCGTGCTGGCGCCGGCCGGCAGGTTTGCGTTTTCGATTGCGATGGCGAGCACACCTGGCGCGTAGAGTTCGCGCTCGTCGATGGCCATGTCGGTGTGCGAGGTATTCGAGAGCGTGTAGGTCTCGCCAATGAAATCGCCGTCGCTGTACTGACGGACCAGCGTCAATACAGCCTCCTTCCAGAGCGGCACGACAGTGTCGAGCGACGTGTACGACAGCTGCGGTGCCCCCCGACCACCGGCCATCGCCAGCATCATGAGTTTCACCCGTCGTTGAAAGGCCGATGCTTGGAGCGCTTGGGTCGAGCGCGCTGCAGGCGGTTCGATACGGATATCTTCGGCCGGTCGCGGACCAGGTACGAGCAACAAACGGTAGGTGGTGCCAGCGTCATCGATCACGAACACCGTGATCGACTCATTCAGCGCGGTGGGATTCGCGGGCATGAGCCAGAGCTTCCCGCCGTCTTGCGTCCACGAGATCGAGCCTGGTACGGCTGGCACGATCTTCGAAAAGCTGCGCCCCCCGGACATTGACAGAACGTTGTATTCCGCCGCGGAGATCGAGACCTGCTGCGCTTGCCGATCCGCTCCCTTGACGACCTGGATCGCATGCGCACTAGCGGTAGTCAGGAACAGCACGGCGGCAAACACGAGACGCGGCCTGAAGGCCGTGCACAATTTCGGCGACTGTCGATTGAAGGCAAATTTCATGATGCGGGAGTCTCCGTTGTGACCAGCGGCTCGACGCCTTGTTTGCCGCGCGTGGCTTCTCGGATGTCGAGGAGGACCAAGCGGCCGAAGACGGTGATTCCGAAATAGACCTCATAAGTCTTTTGTTCCGAGCTCGTGCGTTTGCCGGAGATGTAGGTGGTCAAGGTGCCGGTGATTTTCACGGCCTTGTTGCGGAAGTCCACCTCACCTACCCCCATCGGCTCGAAGACGTTCGTCACGCCGTCGTGCTTGATCTGCAGCGCGTCGGCCTCCCATTCGGTCTTGAGCGCGGCGCGCCGATCGTCGTCGACCATGGACAGGAGAATCCGTACGTTGTTGTCGACGGTGGTCGGCGTGACACTTTTGGAAAGGGAAAGCACGTACGCGGCCTGATCGGCGAGGTACTGGTCGTTCGCATACCGGGCCCCGATGACGTAGGTGCCGCGAACGGCTGGCGGCATGATGATGACGCGCTGCGTGACGACCAGCCACGCACATGTGAGCGCGATGACCACACTGGTGGTGCCGTTTCCGAGCAGCACTTTCTTCAGAAAGCGGTTCTCTGCCTGCAGCTGTTCGCGTGATTGGGCGGCTTTATCGGGTGTCATCGAATCACCCGTTCAGTTCGCGAAGATCGGACGGCGGAAACTTCTTCGGCGCCGGCTGACCCAATACCCAGTACATGACGTGAGCCGACATACCGGGATGCTGGCCAGAGCTGAACTTCTGCCAAAGCGCCGCGACCGCAACGCCCGCGACCAGACCGAGCAAGGTGTGGTTGAGCAACACACCGCCGATCGTGCCAGTGAGCCCGATCGCTGCTACGTCCTTGCGAAAGAACAGGAACTTCTCCGGGTCGTCAAGGCGACTGGGTACGTAGTGACTGAGATCATCCGACATCGCCGCCCCCGCTCAAATCGTCGCGGTGTAGCTGGCGTCGATGATGCCGACGATCACACCGACTGCGATGCCGATACCGGACGGAATAACAAACGCACCGTAGTCCTTCACGAACATCGCTCGGACGCTGCCCCACAAGACGCCGGCGAGAGCACAGGTCTTACCTGGGTTGCCTTTTGCCCAACCTTCTACGGTGGTCGACCCTTGCTGGAACTCCGCGCCGTCCGTTCCGAACGCATAGCGCGCGACCATCATCAGCGTGACCGCAAGTATCACGGCAGCGATGAAGTTCAGGGTTTCACGCACTTCAGATTTCTGCAGAAGCGCCTTCGCGCGATCCTCGAAAGCAACGAGGGCGCTCGCGGCTCGATATTCGAGCATCTCGAGCTGGTTGAATTGAGCGGTATTCATCTAGTCCTCATGTGGTAGCTAGCCAGCAGCGCGGGCCGGGGGTTGTGCTCGCGCTACATGCAGCGCGAGCACAATTCAGGGGGAAAGTAGTTAAACGAACAATCGAACTTTCATTACGGATTACTTACTATCGTGTTTCCTCCTTGGCCGAGTGGTGAATCGGTGAGCTGCGCGGACTAACGGCCCGCCAGGTGCTTCGACGCCGTCCCGACCGCGGCGCCCGCGGTGCAAAGCGTTCGATTCGCCACCTTCGCGACTCGGTGGACATGTCGGATTCGCGCGTGCAGGGATCGATGGCGCTTGACGATCGGCGTGGAAAGCTTTTGAATGGGCCGGGTTTCTACAGCCGATACAGGGAGCGATAGATTCTCTTGAACGACAGGCGCCGGCGTCGCGAGGTGCTTGATCGTCGGTTCAGGGCATGAGTCGCCGGAACAGAACACGTAGCGGCCGGAGCCGGGTTCGCCGATCTGCGTGACGTCGTAGTCCGGAAGTCGGGAAGACGCAAAGCAGGCTTGCGCAAGGGTCCCGACAATCAGGCCAAGAAGAGGGACGAGGCGCATCATCGCGCGCCTCCTTCGGCGACCTTGCCGAGCGCCGACTGGGCGCGATAGCCCGCATATGCACGCTGCACCAGCCGGACATAGCGCGCCTGGGCGGCGATGTTCGTCGAACCGGGCCCGGTGTTGTAGCAACCGACGGCGGCCCAGGTCGCGCCCTTGGCCTGGATGCAGTTGGCGAGCACCCACGCGCTGAGCTTGAGGTTCACGCACGGGTTCAGGAGGTCGCGTTGGGTGACGCCGTAGCTGACGAGCTCGGGAAGATGGACATCGTTGATTTGCGCTGCTCCCCATGCCCGGTGGCCGTCGGGCAAGCGCGGCCCAACGGCGCCGGGCATGCCACGAGATTCGACCCAGGTTATCGCCCGCAGGAGATCGGGATCGAGGTGATAGAGGGCTGCAGCCTCATTGAAGATATTGCCCTTGCAAACGTCCGCGGTCGCAGGCGGAGCAGCGAGCAGGGCGATCGTGGCAGCAACTGCCACGCAGAAGGTGCGCATCGCATGCGATGAGTGGCGACGCACGGAATAAAAAACGTAGCGTATCGGGTTGCCCCGAAACGCTACGAGACCGCCTGCAGTCGAGGCACTGAGAGAAGAAAGCGACAGGCGGGATACGAGCGGAAGCTGCTCGTACCGAAAGAGCAACATGGAGCAAAAAGGGGGTATGTCCGAATAGATGCGTGACACCGAACCCGCAGGGCAAGACATGCGGCCGCGGAGGAGGTTTGACGCGGAAAAGCGAACGAATGGCCTGCGCTCGCGCGATACTCCAGTGCGTTGGACAAGGCGTATCGCCGTCGCCTTAAAAAGGGACGCATCGAACGCGTCAAGCCCGAAGGATTGACGTACAATATCTGTAGCCACGAGTGGTCTCTCTCAGCTTTCCCAGCTATTTGCTTGTGGTCAGGACATATGGGGTGTTGGCGCACCCTGTATGTCCGTCTTAATTAACTACAACTGCACAACACAGACATGAAAGTTCGGAGATTTTCCGAATCTGCGGCGTGACGATATTCGCAGCGCTGCACATGTTTTCTTGTCCACTTCAAAACCCACGGCGGTCAATTGACCAAGATCGCGTACAGAACAGCTAGTCACACGTGGGCAGCGCTCAGAACTCACTACGCTTTCGCACGAGCGGCTCAGAGGCCGGGCCGACTTCGTATCGGTAAACTTGGCGACGACTGCCGCTACCGGGATCTACCAGGTTCGTACCGCTCATCCCTTTGGATTCCACTGCAGGGTGATCACGTTAACGTTCAGCTCGTGCTTCTCAAAGTACTTCATCATGCTATCCAGGCTTGCCCATGTCCTCGGTTCATTGCGGAACGTATACAACGTGTGCAAACCCTCTTTCCAAGACAGTTCGACGACGAAGAGATAGCCCCTATCCGTGCGCAAAACCGATGCGTGCTTGATAGCGTTGTTCTTCGCGGCATCCCGAAATTCCGCCTCAGTAATCTTGCTCAACCCACCCTCCAATGTGCTCAACTGGAGGATAGTAAAGCGATAGCTACCGATTCGGATGGTTCGATTCAATTTCTACCAACATTACCTGTATTGCACTGCATTAGAACATGAATTGCATTGCAAAACAACATATTTTGCAAGGCGCAGCGGGAGACTACGATCTTGTCCTCCCACCCTGACCAGCGCCGATCGGTCGACCAGCAAATGACGTTACCAACTGTAACAGGATGTTGAAAATTTTCAACTCCTTCGTTGAACAAAAATTAGGGTCGGGCATAGCGCGTGAAGAAAAAGGAAGAACTTGCAAGCCTAGCGGCCACGTTTGTGGCAACGGTCAAACATTTGCAGCAGGAGGCCGGCGTCAACGACTCGGAACTGTCGCGCGCGATCGATCTTGACCGGGGCACGCTCAGCCGCCTGTTGTCGGGTGAAACTATCGATCCGAGACTGAGCACGATTTCAGCAATCGCCCGGTTTTTCGCCGTTCCGATGTCGTCCCTCTTCGGCGAAGAGAGCAGGGGGTTCGTGCCTGTCTATGAGCAGCGGAGTCTGCGCGACGCGCGAAAAGTATCCGCGGCGCCGCGCCACGGTCAGCTGTGGATCAGGGTATCGAACGCAAATTCGAGTCGATTTGCGATTGCACTCGCCCCCAAGAGCCGCACCGAACCGCTTCCGCACAATGCCATCCTTGTCATCGGAGATTATGCCTCTCTTGATTCAGGCGATTTTGCATTTGTCGAAGTAGATGAACAAACTTACACCTTCGTTAAGTTGACGGATGGCGAAAAACTCATCGGTTACGACATAGAATCAACCTCAAAGCGCCGGCCCATATTGATAAATGAGCAAGCGATCATCGGAAAAGTTGTGGAAATCATAATGGGCGCTAGCTCCGAATGAAATTCACCTTATAGTCGTAATGATCGACACCATCACGCGACTTTATCCAGAGAACGATTCTGGAAAACAAGACAGAGAACGCCATTTCGTACAGCATCTTTATCGTGATTTGTGCAAGCACGATCTTGAGAAGCACAGTCAACGGCACAACACCGTAGAACAATAGTGTCCCAAATAGAACGCTATCGACGACTGCTCCGACTGCATTGGCCGCAAGAAAACGAAGAATCAGGGCGCGGCCTCTTAGTGCGATCTTCAGCCTAGATACGACCAGCGAATTAGATAACTCGCCTGCGAAGTAGCCGACAGCCGATGCGCCCAGCGCCCTCATCATTTGATGGGACACTCCGAGAACGCTACCGCCCAGCCATCCCGCCTTCTCGAGCGACAGAATAATCAGAATAACCGGGATGTTCACTAAAAACGCACCCCATATCACATGGCGACTTACGACAAATCCATAAGTCTCCGTTATGCAAGCCCCAAAGCAATACGTCAACGGAAAGACGACTAGCGCGGTCGGAAAGAGGACGCTGTACCCATGCAGGAACGGCAGGTTGATGGTGGTGATACTATCTCCGATTAAATTGGTCGTGACCAACATGACGCTGAATAGTGCAGTAAGATAAATAATCCCGTAAGGGAAGTGCGGCACTCGCTCGGTGATGTTCTGGATATTGACGTCGTTGGCATTTACCGTAGCGAGCAATGCGACATCATTCGCAGAGAATTTGCCGATCCAATCCGCCTCTAACAGTTCACCAACGGGTAGCTTCATCGAAATACCCGTATCATTCACGCGCACTCTCGCGACCGAAAATCGCTTTTCACCATCCTTCGGAAGAATCGCCTCTACCTGGCATCTCGGGATACTATTTGCCGTTACCATAATTGCGCCTGTTCAAAATCGATCCACCAAACAACCAAAAGCACCACCGGCCTACCATGGAAAACCGAACACTTACGTCACTTGGGCAGATTCTGATACGCCATCTTCAATATGATATCTCGATATTGCGGATACTTTCCCAGCAACTCGGACTGAGTAAGAATTCGATAATCAGCATCGTCAAATCCCGGCACAACAGTGCAACTGACCAAAGTGTAATCACCTGAATCGACCGACGCCCCAAAGATCCATCCTCCGCGCATAACTACAGAAAGTACCTCCCCATGTTCCACGTTCGGGCCGAGACGGACCGTCCGATATGCTCCCGTTTCATCGATGACGTGCATGGTAAGTGGGTCGCCAGCGTGGTAGTACCATATTTCATCGGATATCATCTGATGGAAGTGCGACCGGCTATCATGGGTCACCATGAAATAGATTCCGCTATAATTTTTCCTTTCAGCGCCGCTCGCCGTTTTTCGATAAATGTCAGAACCAAACGCGTATCTAAAATAGCCTCCTTCCGGATGAGGCTCCAGACCGAGTTTCCCCATCCAGAATTCCCTAGATTCGTGCGGTCTGCTGCGATTTGAATTTGACATAACGTTTCCCGCAGATATCATGAAAATTATTACAAAAATCGAAACGAAGGTGACTCTTGGAATCACCCCCTTCGGCCCTCTACACATAAATTTATTGTTTTTCGCAAACATACGATGTGGTTTTAGTTGAAATTTCTACTACATCGCCAGACCGCAGGTGCACGGGGAAATAGTACCGCTGCTGATCCTACACGATGATATCGACATCGATTTGAAATTCTTTACCGCTTTGCAATACGGAGGTTCCCGCGGCGAACAGATGTCAACAAATCGAAAGGTATATTCGAGACTCCAACAGAATTCTTTCGATTTGATTTAATTTGAACGCGCAGCGCGCCGGCGACCGAGCAACGTCCCTATAACCGTAACGGCGAGGCGATGGAACAGCGTGCGTCGCGGGCGCGCGCCGCAACCTCAGTCCGGCTCGATCTGCATCTGTTGCGCAGCTTGTTGACGTCGCTGGCGCTGCGGCTGGGTATTCGCCTGCTCGCCCAACTCATGCTCACGCAGCGTCTCGATGGCGCTTGACTTGTCCTGGTGGCGTGAGACGGCCGCTCGAGCGAGAATTGCGTCGGTCGTGAAAATCTGGAGATCCTCGACCGCCCGGGTGAGCCCGACATAGAAGCTCCGGTCGCCGAAGATCCTACGCACCGTCATCGCGACGTCTGACTGGCGCCGAGCATCTTCCGGATCACGCTCCATTTTGTGTGAAGGGATATGCAGCATGGCTTGCTCGCGGGTCGCGCCTTGGCCTGCGTGAACCGTCACCGCGTACGCGTGATCCCAATGACGCTGCGCGTCGAGATCCCAAGGAATTTCCTTGCCATCCGCGAGCCGCAGGACCGCCTGGTTCTCGTTGACAGAAACGACGGTCGCCTCGTGGCCATTCTTGACGAGCTCGTCGCCGCGGGTGAAGCGGATGACGTCACGCGCGGCGAGATTCCTCGTTTCCGAGAGATACACCTCCACCCGGTTGTACTTCTTCGGTTCCCATTCCATTAGAGACCCGTCGGACTTCCGCAGAACGACGATACCCTCGTCGGGTCGAGTGCCCACAACGCGCATGTATTCGCCGCGGGAGGCGAGTATTTTCTGATAGTCACGACCAAACCGGACGGTCATATCCTTGCTGTAGTACTGCGCCTCCTTCTGCTTGGCCCGGGTCATATCGCCGTCGGACCGGAAGATGGTGTGTGCCGAGTCGTTGACATCGAGATCGCCACGCTCCTGCAGCTCCGCCCGAACCGCATTGTTGATTTCGACGCGGTCCTCGTTAAACGGGGTGATGATGATCGTCTGATTTCTTCGTGGTCCCCGGTCGACGTACTGGCGCGCCAACAGGTCGATCAGGTCTCGCGGATCCTCGTGTTCCGTCACGCGCCCAGCTCGCTCGAGAAAGTCGAAGGCGCGAGCGTTACGTGCGAGGTTCAGGTCGGTGAGGGGCTCATCCGGTGCAAGGTCGGCGGTGCCCACGGTGATCGCGACTGCCTGCTGCAACTCGGGATTCTTCTGGCGCTGGATCTGGGTCATCTGAGCGGTGGTCACGCCCTCGTCCTGCAGGATCTCAAACGGTTTGCCCGCCTCGATGGCCTGCAGCTGGAGGCGGTCGCCAAGGAGGATGACCTTCGCATCCGCTCGTTCCGCCATCTTAAATAGGCGAGCCATTTGCCGTTGGGCGAGGAACGATGACTCGTCGACGAGCCAGAGCTCGCGCTCTCGTGATAGGTTCGGCACATACTCGCGCAGGAGCTTCAAATCATCCTGGCGCCGCTGCTCATGAATCTCGAACATCGTAACCGTATCGGCCTGGATACCGGAGTCGTTCTCGAGCTGCTTGGCAGCCTGCCCGGTTGCGGCCATCCCTCGTACAAGCCAACCCTGCTCGTGCGCGACCTGGACTGTTCCCTTGACCATCGTGGTTTTGCCCACGCCGGCGAGCCCCTGCACCGCGACGATCCGGTCTCTGCTCGTCAGCGCATGCTCGATCGCGCCTCGCTGCCCGGGGGTGTAGTCGAAGGTGGAATCGTTCCGCTCCGCACGCGCGGTGGCGATGGCCTGTTCGATTCTGGACCGGACTAATTCGGCAGGCGCGATCGCCGGCGTCGCATCTCGCTGCGCGAGCGCGTTCTCGACCGTCCAGCGCTCCGTGTTGAGCATCTTCTCGGTGGTAATGTTGCCGTCCGGAAGGTCGACGATCTTGCCTTGATGGACCAGCTTTTTGTAGGCATCGAGAATCTGATTCGGAGACGTTCGGCCGACCGCATGTTCGAGCGCGGTCTGGACGAGGTCATATTGGTTCAGCACAATTTCGCGCTCACCGAGGTGAGACGCAGCGAACCGTAGGGCTTCAATACCGGACAACTTGACGACCCGTGCATCCGTTCCCGCTTCCCGCGCCTCCCGTGCCTTCTGCTGGATGACGCTGTAGTCGAGGCCGACTGCTTGTGCGCGCTCACGCCATTGAACCGACAAGACCTCATGGTCGACGCCGACCTTGCGTTCGCGGGTCGCGAGCACGGCACGCTCCTTCTCGGCGGCCGTGGCGTTTGCAGGATCGATTCCGTTGGCCCGCAGCCATCGATCGCGCGCTGCCGAGCGCTGGCTGAAGTGTTCGATCTGCTCTCGAGTGACGCCGACCAGTTCGAAATTCCCGTTCTCGTCGGGTGCCGTGATGGCATAGCCGCGCTTCTGCAACCCGCGCGCGAGCGAGGACGTATAGATTGCCCCGATCACCTTCTGCTGCACGTACAACTCGTCATTGGTGAGCGATCGCCATTCGCCATCGGCGCGTTGGGTCGCGTTCATGACCAGGGCGTGGGTATGCGTATCGGGGTCGAGATCTCGGCTCGTGTTGTGTCGAAAGAGGGCGGCTACTACATTGCCGGTCGGCTCGACCAGCGTCTCGCCATCGACCGTTTTGCGGGCCTGCGCCACATACGCCTCGACGTACTCGAGCGCCTCCTTGACGGCTTCCTCGTGGGCGAGACGGACCTCGCGATCTTCGAAAACTTCGGCAGCGATACTGACGCTCTTCGGTGCCGAAAACGTCAAATCGATGCCGGGCCGATGCACGACCTCGGGCTCGCCATTCTCGTCCAGGACGACGCGACCGAGTTGCTGATCGCCCACCTGCCCAGACAGCAGCTTGAAAAACACGTTCCGATCGACTTGCCCGTTCAGACCGAGGGTGGCCGCCCCCTTGCCGAACCAGGCGGAATGTTCGAGTCCCTGATCGGTGGTGTAGTAGTTGTCTTTCGAAAAATAGTGGAGCGCCTGGCTGGCGCTGCCGACATTGTGCATGCTCATCATGGCGTGTCACCCCAACAGGTCACCGAGGCCGGCGCGGCCGGTGGGCCGTTCGCCGGCGCCTGGCTCGCGGGAAGCCGACGTATCGTGAACCTCGCCGGTGTCACCGTCCACGATTTCGCCAGTCGACAGCGAGATCACGTTGGACGGCTGTGCTACGGAACGAGAAGTGCTCGGCGCGGCCGGATCAACATCCGGGCCGGCAGAGGCGGGGTTGGTCGACGAGTACTCGGCGGTCGCAGTCGGAGCGTCCGAAGGATTGGGTGACGGGGAGCGGGACGGGTCCGTACCAGATTTCTCCGTCGGGCTGGGCGGGGAAGGCAGCACAGTGGATCGCCGCTCCGAGGCAGCCGGACCGTCAGCAGCAGCGCTTGCCGGTAGCCAGAGATCGTACGTTTGGCGCGGGACGAACGGCGTCACCGTTTGGGGATGGGGGACGTACTCGTACTTGACCCGGGCAACCGGATAGTCGCTCGGTGTGACCAGATAGCCCTGCATGTCGGGCAGGTGCAGAATTTCGGATGAGAGGACGAGATCACGGAGATTGCGTCGCGCAAAAACGCTCATGCCGTCGCGCCGCTCGTCGATGCCGAGATTCAGGCTTTCTTCCTTTTCGTCCAAGTCGGCCTGTCCGATCGCGTTGGCCAACGCCTTGGCCGCATCACCATCTGTCACGCGAAGCAGGAGCTTGGTCTGGCATCCGGAGATGATCGTGCGCGCCAAGTGCTCGCCGTAGATCTGGAACAGTTGGGAAAAGTCCTGGATGCCGAGCACGAAGCAACCGCCGTACTTCCGAATGTTGGTGACGGCGAGCTTCATGATCTCGAGCTTTTGCAGAGTGGGGAGCTCGTCGTAGAAGTACCAGAGACGTTCGCGATGAATCGGCTTGAGCGTCAACAGCGAGCGGATCGCGATATCGCACCAGAGGCTGATCAGCGGAAGCAGGGCGGTTTTCTGCTCCTCGTTGACGGTAATAAACAGCCAGGAATCGTCCTCTTCATCCTCATTCTGGATCCATTCTCGGATCGAAAATGGCTCGCCTTCGTCGTGCAGGTAACGAAAGCAATCGAGCTGGTTCTGCACGGTCATCTTGAGGCTCATGCCCGTACGCTCAGTGACTGGATCGACGTAGGTCGCCGCGGACTCGTTCGCTAGGATCGCGTGCAATTCCTCGAGATTGCTATGGGCGATAGCCTTGTACAGCGCTGCGTTGGTTCGTTTGTTGTCGCCGCCAAGCGCACGAATCGCCCCCTTGAAAACCATGCGCCCCGCAATCGCGAAGAATGGGTCCGCAACATTCGGCGGAATTGGGATGAGCCCCTCAGCCAGCCCGTCGTAATGGATCTCGCTTTGGATTTCGCGCCAGGCATTCCAGTTCGGGCTCCGCGCGTCGAGGGGATTCAGGATGACGTCCTTCCCTTCGCGGTAATACGCAGCGGTGAATTCACCTGATGGGTCATAGACGATCGCGCGTTTTTTGCGGGCGCGCACCTGATCCATCAGCGCAAAAAACTGCTGGGACTTGCCACTGCCTTGGGCACCAGAAAAGAGTGTGCCGAGCACTTCGGCCTTCTTCCGCATCGGCACGCCGGCGATGCGATAGGGGCTGGCGTCGTCTCGAGCCTCCAGTTCCTTGATGAGCTCCTTTGCTTTCACGAGCTTGGCACCGCGCACCTGCTTGTCGGTAAGTTTTCCGCGGCCGTACTCCATCCAAAACAGGACGGAAAGGAACGTGACGGCAATAGCCGTTAGAACAGCGTACAGGGCAGCATTGCGCGCATAGACGAAGAACTCGTCGGCCGCATCCTCGGTAAACGACAGCGCCGCACCGGGCGGCAGTACCGTGTCGTCGTTGCCGAGATGGAACGAGACGTTCGGATTCGCCATCGGAACGACGGTGAGGATTTCCGCCTCAACGTGCTTGATCGTCAAATAGCGAGTTTCGGCCGACGTGACGAAATACAGGTATGCACCGCCGGCCAGCGCACCGACGAGAATTGCCGCGATGACAACCGCCACAATCGCACTGGTGAGAAGCTTTGCCTGTTGCCACCAGAGGGCAGTTCCTCGCGAAAAGGTGGCGAGTCCGCTGGGTGAGCGTTGATCAGCCATTGAGCTCTCCCAGCAGTTTCTTGGTAGCGGCTTCGGCGCGATCCTGTGCCTGATGGAAGAACTGGATGTTTCTGTCGCTGATGATGCTGGTCAGGACTTCGCGGCTGAAGAACACCGCTTGAACCAGTTCGGACGGTAGCGATTGGACGGATTTGCCTGGGCCGCCATCGGACGGCGTGTGCCCACTCAGTTGTTGAATGAGCGCCTTGAGACGCTGGTCGATGAGCGAGACATTTTCGGTGACGACGCCGAGCGCAAGCTGCTTGCGAATGTAGTCGGACAGCGAGACACCGTTCTCCTGGGCCTTGCGCCGATAGAAGCGTTCCGACTCGGGATCGAGTTTGAAGGAGATGGGTTTGGACGCACCTTTTCCCGGCGTTTTGAGACGCGGCATGAAGACCTCGTAGCGAGAGATCCTTACCTTTTTGTGGCCGTGGTTAGTTGCGGATTGAGCTGCCGATACGCGCTTCCGTCGTGTGAAGATGTTAGCACATGGTCACGCTGTTTCGTCATACGGCTATGTGTTTTTCTGGGAACGGCGACAATCTTGCCGTTTCGCATTGTTTTCTCCATCAACATCCGCCTCGCGTCTTTAAAGCACTGATTTAATTATCGTTTTCTGTATATCTGGATCTTCATTGAATTTAGGTGTACTACCGTGACGCCAATGGTGTAATACGCATATAGCCGTTGTCACGCGAGCTTTCGATCGTAGGTCCAACGGTATTAAAGGGGTTTTACGGGCGTCATACCGGCATACGCTCTATCCAGCTTTGAGTTTCGGCTCTAGCTTAGCGATATCGCGCTTTTAGGCGTCGTACCGCTTAAAGGCTTGCGCAGCAAGGCTTTAAGCGCCCGCAACGGAGTTGCGTGGTGTGTGACCGTCTGGTCGGGGGGTGGGGCTTGCCCCACGGGTCGCCCCCTGAACGGACGGTATCTGGATGGTGGTGCCCGGACGGGTCCGGGCACCACCGGTTTTTCAGCAGGCGTGGCGATCGGCATCGCAGCCAGCAAGAGCGAGGATTTCGTTCCGTTGAGGCGTTCGCCTGGGTGGAGCACCGCGAAAATTTTGCAGAAAAGTGAAGGTTGAGTCACCGACACGAAAGAGAGAAAAACGAGGCGAGCGTCGATCCGTTCCGCACAGGGAAAAAACGGAATAGGGAGGTCGAACGGAGGCAGGGAGCGGACAGGGGGAAATTCGGAGCGACGAGGGTGGTTATGCCACGCAGGTTTTCCACATATCCACGGGTCCGGACCGACGTCGCGATGCATCAACATCGCAAGAGCGGCGGCCGCGCGCCGTTTTCCACAACGGTGTTGGTTGTGGGAAACGGAAGAAGCGCGGGGACCGGTGGATATGTGGAAAACCTGCCGGCGTGCGCGGATTTCGGTCGTGGATCGATGGGGTGTCGAGCAACAGCCAGAGAGAAAACGCTGTGAGCACGTTCGGTTTGGCGGTATTCGGCGGGCGCGACTTGGCGGCCGCCGATCACGGTCTGCGCAATTCAGGATTGCGCACTGGATGGGTGGTCCGCGCAGGGCGGCGGCTGCGCAACGGCGCGGGCGACGCCCCGCGCGGCGACTGTGCGAAAAAAGCGCGGGGCGGGCGCTCGGCGCGCTGGCTTGGTCGGGTCGGCGGCCGCGACGGTGGCGGCCGCCGTGCTCGAGCTACGCAATGCGTGCATTGCGTCTGGGTGGATGGTCCGCGCCGGGCGGCGGCCGCGGAATGGCGCGGGCGACGCCCGGCGCGGCGACAGCAGGAAAAACGCGGGCACGCCGGCTCGGTGCACGGGGCGTCGGGCCGGCGGCCGCGACGGTGGCGGCCGCCGTGCTGGAGCTGCGCAATGCGAGCATTGCGCTCTGGCTAGGTGGTCCGCGCTCGGAGCGGTTGCGTCTGCGGCCGCGACGGTGCCGGCCGCTGCGCGCGAGTTGCGCAGCGGGCAATTGCGCCGCGACGGATGATGCGCGGGGCAGCGGTGCGACAGCGGGGTATCAGGCCTCAGTGCTTTACGTTGCGCGGCCGAATTCCGCTACACTGCGCGGCAAGGGGGAGGGGCGCAATGGAGTGATAGAGGCCATGACGGCAGATGCAGGGAAGACGGCACGGAAGCCGCGATCGATCGAAGACGAGATCGCGCGGACGGCGGCGAAGCTGAAAAAGCTGCAGGACCAACAGCGCGAGATGATCCGCAGGGATCGCGAGCGGAATCATAAGGCGGTGCTCGAGCTGCTGCGCGCGGAAGGGCTGGACGAGATCTCGGCGGAACAGTGGAAAGAGCGGCTTGATGCGGTAAAAGTCGCACTCGCGAAACCGTGCGAGACCCCGGTGCCGGCGAAACCCGCCCAGGGCGTGCCGCCCGCCGCCGTCGCCGACGGCGCGTCGGTGTGATCGTTGGGGCAATCCGGCGACGCACGAAGTGTGCGCGGAGCGGGATTGCCCCGATTCGTTTGCGCAGCGCGCAAACTGGCTAACGCATTGGTCGCGGGCTGGCGGGTGGTCGCGGCGTAGCGGCGAGCGCCCGCCAGCCCGCGACGCCGCGAAAATCCCGGCTCAGGCGTGCTCGTGTACGGGCGTCGTCACGGTCAACGTGAGGCCGAGCGCGCGCACAACACGCAGGATCGTCGCGAATTCCGGGTTGCCGTGCTCGTCCAGCGCTTTGTAGAGGCTTTCGCGGCCGACGCCCGCGTCGCGCGCAATCTGCGTCATGCCACGCGCACGCGCCACGGTGCCGATGGCTTCCTGAATGTCGGCGGAATCGCCGGTCTCGAACGAAATCCGCAGATATTCGGCCTGCGCCTCGGGCGTGTCGAGGTATTCGGCCGCATCGAACGGCGTTGTCTTGATACCCATGTCAATCTCCCAATTGCGCCGAAAGCGCGATAGCACGCTCAATGTCGCGCTGCTGCGTTGACTTGTCGCCACCGCATAGCAGGACGACGAGCGTTGAGCCTCGTTGGACAAAGTAGACGCGATAGCCGGGGCCGACGTGCACCCGCATTTCGCTCACTCCGGCACCCACCGGCTTCACGTCCCCATACTGGCCGCGCGCGAGCCGTTGAATCCGCTTGGCGATCTGCGCGCGCGCGATGTGATCGCGTAGGCCGCGCAACCATTTCGCGAAGTCGTCTGTCTGCTCGATTCTCATATCCTATATAGTATCCCATAGGATACACGATTTCAAGGTGCATTCTGGGTGCCGGCTGAACGCCCCGGCGACGCGAAATGCGCCCGTCGAAGGGGGTACGGTTTTCACGCGACGCGCTCGACCTCTACAAACTGCGAGCCAAAGAGCGATTCCGCACGGGTCCAAGCCTCTTCGTAACTGCATGCGTCGATGATCTCGACGTCGAATCCAGTCGCTGTCTTGTAGGTGATCGCCCACTGAGCGCGCATGTCATATCTCCTTCGTGAAGTCCCGCTATAACGAACGCGGGTCGCGTCGATGACGCGCTATTGCGAAAACGCGCCGTCGAACGCGGCGCGTTGCGTGTCCGACAAGTGCGCCGCGTCGATCTGCGTCGCGCGGTTCACGATCATCAGCGCGTAGGGTTCGGCAAGAATCCGCGCTTCGCGGCACAGGATTGGATCACCGTCTACGCTCGGTTGGCGTGCGCGCCAAATGTTGATCGCGCGCTCGATCTGCTCGATATGCAAAACTGTTGGGTTGTTCATCGCTTTCGCTCCGTGACGTGCGCCGTGTTCGCGGCGCACGCAGGTTAGTCGATGCATTCTTCGAAGTGCCAGCGCGATTCCATTTCCTTGGCGGCACCGATTGCCTCCTGAAGCGTCGCGCGCGGATGGCCGGCGTTTGGCTCGCAATCGCCGCCCCGATGAGAGACTTCGAGGGCAGGGACATAGCCGTCCCGCGTGAGGCTCACGCTCGGGCGCGTTTCGTTCAAGCCGTCCATGTCGCTGAGCCATTCCCCGAACCAAACGACCCGACCGCGTTCCTCGGCTTCGAAGCCGTCATCCCAATGCGGAATCAGACTGGGCTCGACCGCCAGCAAGAGCGACATGTCGGCCCCTTCGAGGCATGCACGTGCTCCGCTCGCGCGGGCGCAGCTTTCAGCATGCCAGAGGTATTGCTCGGCCTTATCTTCGTTGCCGGCAGTTGCAGCGATGCGAAACAGCGCAAGTTGCGCGCGCGCTTCGAGGGCAAAATCGAAACTGTCGACGGGAGTGCGATCAAATTTCACGGTTCGCTCCGATCGGCGCGCCAGCGTCGGCGCGCCCGCAAAACGGTCAATGGAAGATGCCGAGGGCTTCACGGATGACGCGTTGAGCGCTCGCAGCGCCGTAGCGCTCGCCCCGTGCGTACGCCTTTTCGTAGATCATGATCGCGACATTGATTTGCCACGCCGTCCAGTCGATCGTGGGCAGCGTAAATGCCAGTTCGCCATCGTCGCCATGATGTACCGCGATGGAGGACGCAGCACGTTCAGAACACGCAATTGCGAAAAAACCTTCGGTAATACCGTCGATCATCAGTTCGTCAGTCTCGTAGCTCATCGTGAATCTCCGGGTTATTGCCAAACCGGCGACCAAGCGCCGGACGTCAGGCGGAACAGGGTGATGCGTTGCACGCGACCGGCTACGTTCGTTTCGAGTCGCACGGCGCGCGCATCGTCATCGGGACGGGTCCAGCGGTGCAGGACACGAATCGGCGCGTCGAACGGGCATTCGAACCAATGCGCGGCCGTGGCACGCAGGCGATTTTTCGTGTGTCGAATGCCTGCCTGGCGGTGAGCCTCGGGGGGTGCGGGGGGAACGCCCGCGCGTGTGTGCGTGATTCGGTCGGGGGTGGTTGTGCTCACGATTTCGTCCTTTTGTGTCGGGTTGTGGATCTGCCATTGGGAGCCGCCTCGACGCGGGTTTAGCGCGGGCGGGCACGGGTGCAAGGGCGCGCCCGGAGGCCGCATGCGGAGCGCAGGCGTAGCCGAGCACCGAACGGGTGAGGACGTGGGCGGGGCGAAGCGCAGCCTTTACCCTTGCGCCCGTGCCCGCCCGCGCTATGCGTCGAAAAGGGGCGGCTCCCAATGGCAGATCCACGCGCTTAACCCGGCGCAAAAGGATGGAGCGCAACCACGCGGTTTCCCCGGCCGGATCGCGCACACGGCGCGGGGCAGCCGGCCCCGCGCCCCCTCGGCCGGCGTAGCCGGCCGCTAGACCTGCTGTCCGCCCGCGAGTAGCGGGCGCGTACTCCACGAGCAAGCGAAGCGCGCAGCGCCGGCACGGCGCGCAGACGTCAGGGATTGAAGCCCGTAGGGGCGAGACTCGCGCAGCGAGGCTCGACGCGCAGCGCGAAAGCCCGGCCCGGAGCGAAGCGGAGGGAGACGCCCGAGCAGCAAGTCAGGGAAGTGCCGCCAGCGCATGCGCCACAGCGACGGGCGCGCATGCGCAGCATCGGAAAGGTGATCCTTTACGGGAGCGGCAGAGAATCGGAAAGTGAGAACTTTCGGGAGTAGATCATCATGCTGCGTACGGCCCGCCGAAGGACACTGACCGGCACGCCGCACCAGCGGGCGCGGCGCACCCGCTGGCGTCGATCAGGTCAATCTCGCGGCGGCATGCCTTCGCCTTCCGCTACAGACGCGTCGTCGCGGACGTCGTCGGCCGACGCAACCAACGCAGGCTCGTCGGCCTCCGCTTCCTCGGCGCTTTCGTCGGCATGCGACGCCTTCGCCGGAACGTCCCACAGCTTCATCCGCACGGCTTCGGCCGTGACGAAATGCTCGGGCAACCAACCGCGCCCCGCGATCAGCCGTTCGGCCTCGGTCGCCGCGTCCCCCTTCTTGAGCTTCGCCACGCGCATCGCATCGGAAGGCGACACGGCCGCGCTCACGACGTCCACGATCCGATCTTTCGAAACGTGGTCGAAGTAGCCCGCCTTCGTCGGTTGCCACGCATCCGCGAGATTCAGCCCGAGCGCCGGGATCAGTGCGTTGATCGCGTGCGGCCGCTCATCCGGGCGCACGCTGTCCACGCTCGCCGCGACGTACTGCGCGAGGATCAGCAGCAGGCGCTCGTCGGTCTGCTCGATCAGCCAGCGCAGCAGCGCGTCACTGTCATTCGGGATGACGCCTCCCCAAACCCGGCGTTGCTCTCGCCGCATCGTGAACGCAAGGTCGTCGTCCAGTTCCGGCGCATGCTTCGTCAGGTTGTGGGAGTGGTCACGGAACGTCACGTCCAGCGCGCTCCCTTCGGTACTGTGGCCGTACTCGCCCGCCAGCAGCCGGTGCACGAGCGCGGCGAGCGCGACGTGCGGCTGCTGCGCGAGGGCGGCGGCAACGGCCGCCGTGCGATGCGCGTTCAGGCGCAGCGTCAGCCGTTCGGAGTGCGGCCCCTTCGCGGGCTTCACAGCCGACGCGGCGACGCGCGCGGGCTGACCATCTGACGAGTCGTCGTCATCGTCGTCACCATTCTCGCCACTTTCGGTCGTCGCGGCTGCAACCGGCTCACGCGCAACGAGTCCGCGCTCGATCACGGGCTCGCCGTTCGCATCGAGCGAGAGAAGCGCGCCAGCCTGCGCCATGTCGTCGGGATGGTAGACGAGCAATGACCCCTCGATCTCGTCCTGACGCATGCTCAACGCGCCTTCTTCCAGTTCCAGCCGCTCGGCGGCTTCGTCGTCCATGTCGTCGGCTTCCCACTGTGCCGCGATCTCGGCCAGCCGCTGATCGATCGCCGCCAGTTCTTTCGCCACCTCATCGGTGGGTTCCGTTCGACGCGGCAGCACCGGGCGAAATTGCGACCGCGTGGCATGGTCCCGTTCGGGCATGGCTTTCACCCACGCCCAGCCTTCGGCCAGCACGGACGCGCCGAGGGCTTCCAGTTGCTCGGTCGCGAGGCGCAGCATCAGCGCGTGATCGCGATACCACGCATCCTCGGCTGCGGAGAACAGGTCGCGTCGCACTGCACCGCCAGCCGCTTCGAACGCCTCGACGCCGACGAATTTCGCGACGCGGTTGCTCACGAACGACTGTTCGTCGCGCACGAAGCGGCGGCGGATCGCGTGCGCGTCGCGGTTGTACGGCTCGGCGTCGAACCACGCGGCCTCTTGCTCGTCGTGACTGTCCGACAGCGCGAGCGCCTGCATTTGATCGAGCTTGATCTCGCCGGTGCGGAACAGGTCGACCAGCTTCGGAGAGACGCGCGCGAGCTTGAGGCGGCGCTGCACAGTTTTCGGATGCACGCCGTACAGGTCCGCGATTTCCTCGATCGACCGACCGGATTCGACCAGAATCCGGTAAGCGTCGCACGCGTCGGCCGGGTGCATCGGTTCGCGCATTTCGTTCTCGGTTGCCGACAGCAGCACGGCGTCCTCGACCGGCACGACCCGGCAGCGCACCGGGTGGTCGGCGGGGATGTAGTCGTGTTCGAACAGGTAGATGAGCGCGAGGCGGCGGCGTTCGCCAGCGGCCGCGCCGAACGTCTGCGCCTTCCGCGCGCCGACCTTCATTGGATGGACGATCAGGTTCTGGAGCAGACCGACTTTCCAGATATTGAGAGCGAGTTCCTTGATGCCGGTGGGCGGCACGCGCCGCACGTTGTAGGGGGACGCGACGAGCCGTTTGAGCGGGATGTCGCGCAGCTCGTCTGCCGTTCGGTGAGCCTCGGGGGGTGCGGGGGGAACGCCCGCATCGTGGGCGAGGGCCGGGATCTCGGTGGTCACTGCGTTCATAAAAGCCTCCATTACGTCGGGGTGGAAAAAGCTGCCATTCGGAGCCGCCTCGACGCATGGGGAGTGCGGACGCGCAGGCACTGCAAGGGCGCGCGCAAGGCCGCAGCGCCGCGGCCGCCAGGCCGGGCGACCGGGCGCCGCGCGCGGCAGCGCGAACCCTTGCGGTGACGGCGGGCCGCACTATGCGTCGGGATGAGGCGGCCCGATGGCAGCTGATGCGCCGACGGGGGAGGCTGGAACGCGGGGACGGCTGCCGAGGCCCGGACGTCGCCGGCGCCGGGCCGCTCGCGCGGCCCGAGCGCGAACTCCGCGCGGCTCGCCGCGCGGCTGGCGGGGCGGCCAGCGCCGGGGCCGGACGCCGGCGGCGGCCGAGCCCCAGGAGCGGACAGCCCGTTTCTCTGGCGCGCGGGTGCGTGCGGCTTGCGTGCTTGGCGCAGCCGGGCGCGCAAGGTGCCGCGCGCCGGCTGGATATTGGGAACGGTGAAGATCTACCGCGGCCAGCTGGGGCGAGCAGTCCCCGCCCGCGCCGGCCGCTCGATGCGGGCGGGGTGGGCCGCCCCGGATCAGTGGTACATCTCGTGGTACGGAATCGGCCTTCCGCGTTCCAGGCGCCGGCCGGGCCCGCGGGCCCACGCCGGCGGTGGAACATGGTCTAGCGGCGAACGCCGCCGGCGCCAGGCGCGCGCCGGCGGCCGCGCCTCACTTCGAAGCGTTTCGGCGCCCTTCAATAACGCCAGCGTCGTACGCCGCGACCAATGCGGCACGGATACACCAGACGGCACAGTCGTGGAAATCCAGCCGGTCGCTGTAACGCGTTTCAAGCGTGTCGATGTTCAGATGGATACGCGCGATCGCAAACAGCAACATTTCGAATTCGCCTTTGTTCATGGGTGTCTCGGCAGAGGCCTGCCGCGGGCAAAGCCCGGGCAGGCGGGTGAATTTATCGCCGGGCGCACTGACCGGCCTGGAACGCTTCCAGCATCGCGTAACGCAACGACGCCGGCAGGACTTCAATTTCCGCGTCGGAATCCCATACGTCCGAGATCTCCGGGCCGAAGGCGTTGGCTGCGATCGCGGCCAAAATTGCATCAATCAAATATCGGGGCATGCTGATCTCCAGGTGTGCCGGCCGCGGCCCGCGGCCGGCGCTTGTGTGGTCAAGAGAGCTGCACTGCGCCGCAGTTCTCGGCCAGGCAGAAGGCGAAATACCAATTTCGGTACAGCTCGGCGAACAGGTGATCGCAATCGGCGTCGATTGCCCCAAGGAACTGACTGAAATCGTCGGCCAGCTTTGCGGAAGTCCGAGATCCGAGCGTTCCCGACGTGATCGAGAAATCGATCAGTTCCTTGAACGGGCCGTCCTTTGCCGCGATCGCGCCGTTCGTATGGCAGATTCGCGCGGCGCCGATCGAGATCGCCGGGTAATCGGCGAGCTCGGCCAGGCGCTCGCGGAAAATGTCGTGCATGACGTAGGTGCCGGCGCTGAATTCGAACGAATTCCGGTACCGATAGATACGCGCCATGTCCAGGTCGCTGGCGCGGTGCGGGAACCGCACCGCGGCGTCGAGGCGGACGCAAAACACGTCGACAGGGTCGCCGTTTTCGTTCGTGCGGGGATGGTCGAGCTGCTCGAGACCGGAATAGGCTGAAACGATCAGTTGCATGATGAATGTCCTCTGTTCGGGTCTTAGGCGGCGGCCAACGCGGCGCCGGCGACGGGCGCCGTCAGGCGCGCCTTGGCGGCCGCAAAGTAGGTCGCGTCCAGTTCGATGCCGATATACCGGCGCCCGAGCTCGCGGGCGGCAACGCACGTCGAGCCGGAGCCGGCGAACGGATCCAGTACGACGTCGCCGGGCTGCGTAAAAGCGGAAATGAGTGTGCGCAGCGCGGCGACCGGCTTTTCGGTCGGATGGTGGCGATTGCCGCTGTACGGAAACGGCATGACGTCGGCGATCGGCGCCGCCGGCGCCGCGGGCCGGCCCTTGGCGAGCAGGTAGGCCGATTCGTGCTGGTACTTCACCAGGCCGGCCTTGGACGCGTAGGACTTCGTGAAGACGAAGTGGCCGGCCACGCGAAAGCCGGCGGCTTTCCAGGCGTCGAAAAACAGGTCGACCTTGTTCCAGCCGTAGAACGAAATGCAGACGGCATCGCGTTTCAGGACGCGGAACATTTCGGCGAACGCCGGCGCCAGCCAGTCGCCGTTCACGTCGTTCGCGATCGAGCGGCCGCTCCGATCGCGAAAATTCACGAGGTAAGGCGGGTCCGTCACGATGCAGTCGACGGATTCGGGGGCGAGTTTGGGCATGGCGACCAGGCAGTCGCCGTTGTACAAATAGCTCACGGTCAGCTCCATAGAGTCGAGATAGGGGCAGCCGGAGCGATGCGGCTCGCAAACCGTGCTACCCGGAGCTGGCGAGCGCCCGCAGGGGAATGGCGGGCAAGGGGACCGTGGAATACCGGAGTGCGCGAAGCGCGCGAGGATATGCCGCGAAAGCCCCTTGCAGGAGCGGGGCGCCGTGCGACATTGGTCGCGCACGGCGCAGCGGTCCGTCCGCCAGGACACGGCGGGCGAACGTGGGCTCCGGGTTGAAAGGTCGACGGCAGTCGAATACCGGAGGAAGGGGACGGAGCTGAAGGGCGCAGCGGACCGACGGTGCTGCGTCCTGGTCATGAGCGCCGCAGCGATCTCCGATCGCGCGGCGCGATCGCGATTCCGTCAGCGCGGCCGCGAGAGCGGCCGCCGCGCAAACTCGCCCATACGACGGCCGAGCAGAGTGAGGTACTGCAGCGTCAGAACAGCGCCAACTGCTGCGGCTCGAAGCGCCGGTCTTTGCTCTGCACGTCGACGTCGCTCGCGAGCAGCTCGATCGATGCACCGTCGGAGTCCTCGACGCTCGCGTCGAGCGGAATATGCGCACCTCGCGCGGCGTCGGCCGCACCAATACGCTCAAATTCCGCACGCGTAGCGGCCAAAAGGGCACGCGTGGCATGCTCCGGCAGTACGCAGTCGGCCGACGCGTACTGGCCGTCAAAGAATCTTGTTACGCCATATCTTTCTCCGCCGCCGTGCCTCGGCCGGTATACGACCAGAGCGATACGATCGGCATCGCGCCGACCGTTGGTCCATCCCACTGGCCCGCAAGGCACTAGACCACATTCGGCGGCGATCGCCGCGCCGCGCGCGATCAGATCGGCGTGCGCCCGGTCGATGACGCGATGCAGATTGGGCATCTTCAGGAAAAGCTGATTCATTGGGGTCTCCTGGTCGTGCTCGGGGTAGCGGAACCACGACGGCCGGCTGCCCCGCAAAATGTGAGATCGCGCACCATCCATCATCACCAAGTGCGCGACGATCGGCGTCAGCTCACCGGGAACTGTCGGGACGCTCCCGCCACGCCTGCACCTCGTGAACCTTCACGAGCTCGAACGGGGTCTCGCCGTCAGGCTCGACACCAGGGTTCTCCAGAATGACGCGCAATGCATCTGCGTCGCTCAGGGCGGCCAGGGCCGTCAGAAGCTGCTCGCGGCCAGCCTTGCGCGCACGAGCCCACTCGCTCCCGTCCTCGTCGTTCCAATCCGGCACGGTGCGCAGCTGAAGGCCATACGCGCGGGCGGCTTCAATTGCGGCAGTTTCGATCGCTGTCATCATTCGCTCCTTGGGGATTCCGGTCAGTGGACATCGCGCCGTACGAACAGTCGCGCGGCCGTGGCCGAACGGGGAAAGCCGTGCACGTCGGAGGTCTCGGCAAGCATTGCGGCGACATCCATCTGCACGTTGGACCCCGAGCGAAGGCTGCCCGCCCGGTGCACGCCGATCACCTCGAGCAGCTGCAGGTTCCCCGCGCGATATCCGTCGACCGTCATCGAGGCGCGCACGTCCGGCGCCAGCCGATCGCCGTAGCGCGACGCGAGCCGCGCGAGCGCACGCTCAATCGCGCGATCGCTGAACTGTCGCGACAGCGCGATCCGATCTGCAGCGAGACGAACCGTCTGCCGGCCGCTGGACGTCAACATGAAGTGTTCGACGCGCTCGACCCTACCGCCGTCTGCCAGACGCGTGGCCTGCAGCGGCATCACAAGGCGCGCAACCTGCACGTCTCGGGGGCCGTCGGTCCATTCGATGCTCAGCTGCGTGCCGTGTTCGTTCTTCGCGACGCGCACCGCGAACGACGTCGCGGGGAACCCTTCACGCAACACGCTCTGCACCAACTGCGCGGTCTCGACAAGCGTCAGCACGTCGGCGAGCACCGCGGGCGCGGTGGCGGATTCCCGGCTGACCCGCGCGCGGACGGACTCGGAAATTTGGGTATGGCGATCTGCAATGTGATGGAACATGTTGAACCTCGAATGATGGTGGACGGGACAACGTGAGGCGAGGGCGCCGGCGGCGGCCGCCGGCGCATTCGGTTTAGCCCTTCAGCTTGCGCATCTCTTCGGCGAGCACCCACATGGCGCGATTCAGGCGGAGATCCTGATCAATGCCGGTCACACCGCGTGTCGACATCCGACGACCAGTGGCCGAGCGACCACGCAATCCGCCCTTGATCACGTTCTCCTGCACGCGCTGGAACGTAGTCCAGAGGTCGGGGCGGTTGTCTTCGGTGCGACGCGCGCGAAGCAGCTGATCCTCGGTGATCGGCGCGGGCGCTTCGGTCACGTCGTACCGGAGCGCCAGCACCGACCGCGCAAACGCCTGTTGCTCGCCTTCATCGAGCTGCACGGCTTCCATCTCGCTCTTGCATTCGCGGATCAGGTCGAACCCGTCGAGCACCTCGTGCGCGCCGTCGACGACGTGGTCGACGACGTCGCCCTTGTGCGGCACCCGGATGTCGTGCGTCGTGTCGCCGAATACGAGACCGTTCTGGCAGACGAACCGGAAGTAACCGGCCAGCATCTGGTAGCTGCTCGACCCATCGTGGCTGTTGAGGAGGATGATTTCCGGGGTTTCCGGCGACGCGACCTGCGACGCGTGACGCAGCCGGAGCATGTGCTTCGTATGCTCGCGCTTCGCGTCGACGCGCACGCGGGTCTGGCAAACCATGAAGGGCTGGAACCCTTCTGCGCGCAGCTTCGTGAGGATCTCGATGGTCGGAATGTACGTGTAGCGGTCCGACCGTGAGTCGTGCTTGTCGGCCGCGAAGATCGACGGCGCGACCTCACGAATCTGCTCATCGGAGAGCGGCGTGTTCGAGCGAAGGATCGGGGCGTTACTGCCAAACTTGGTTGCGAGTTGCATGGTTTTCTCCGTTGAAGATTCAGGTTCGATGCGGGTCGTTCAGGAATTCGCTGGCGTCCGTCAACACCAGACGACGTAGTCGTAAGCGACGGTGCGCCGGTAGTAGTTCCGTCCATCCCACGGCGTGTACGTGTATTCCATGTACGCACAGTGCAGGACTACTATCCAATGGTGCAGTCGGTTCGTTTCCATCGTGACCTCCATCTGCGGTTGGTTTGCTCTTCAGGCCGACCGGGACCCAAGATTCCGAGTCCCCACGTAGGGGTTGTGCCGGTGCTGCCTGGACTTCGGCAGAACTGCTGCCGCCAGTCCCCTGAGTTCGTCGTCCCGCGACTGAAGGAGCCTGCCGGCGGGCGTGTTCAAGAGCGGTCGCAAAGCCGCACGCGGAGCGCAGCCCGTAGGGCGAGCACCGAACGGGTGCCGCGGCCGGCGAAGCGGACCCTTGAATGCGAACGACGGTGGGCTACGGTCGCGTTTGGGACGGCGAGCTCAGGGGCTGGCGGTACGCGAAAAGTTGAGACAGCACCGGCTCGCCGCGCGGCGAGCGCCCAATCGGGGCGGAGCCCCGGCTGTATAGGGGGTATCGGGTTTGCGTCAGGGATTGAAGCCCGAAGGGGGCGAGACTCGCGCTGCGAGGCTCGACGCGCAGCGCGAAAGCCCGGCCCGTAGCGAAGCGAAGGGAGGCGCCCAGGGCCGACGGCAAATCCCACACGAACGCGTGGAACGGGGAGCGCGGCGGCAGAAGGCATGTGGATACGCGAAGCAGGGCGAGCTCGCCGGCGGCGAGCGCCCCCTCTCGCGGCCCCAAGGCCGCGAGACTGGATAGGCAGGTCCGCGTGTCGCGGCATCAACGCGACACGCGGTTGCGCTATGCTTTGGTGTGATCGTGTGAAATCAGAGACGAGTCGATGCTCATTCGAGAACAGGGACGCCTCATCAAGGTGCTGCGCGTCGAACCTCCCACACCGCCCCGGACCAGGGGGCGTCGGCGCGAACACGTGCTCGGCACGTTTCGCGCCGACGGGCCGATACCGGCCCAGCTGCTCGATGCACTGAGCCGTGACGAGCGCAAAGCGCTCGCGCGCTGGCTCGAGGTCTACCGAGAGGGCCAGCGGCGCACGGATGCACGCACGACGCTGGCCGCCGCGCCTGCGCAGCTCGAGTCGCTCGTCAGCGCACTGGAGGTGGCGGCTGATACATTGTCGGCTGCCGAGGCGGACCACCTGTGGGCGCAACTGCAGGCGATCGCGCGAACGTTGAGGCGCGCCGGCCACCCGCGGCCGCGCGCGGCACGGCGGCCGCCGGCGCCGATACCCGGGCAGCAAGACTTCTTCGGCGACCTAGACGAGCTCGAGCAGCTGGCTGAACAGTGAGTTCGCTCCCTTCCTCGCAAACCACCATGCATCCACACCGTATCGTCGAAGACAAAGGCCGCACGCGGATCCCGACTCAGCATCTCAACGATCAGGGGGGCCAGCGCTCAACGTGGCTGCGCTGGTGTCTACGCGCGCTCCGTGTCTTCAGAGCAGCACCCAAGGCCCATTGAGAGGCTTGACGAAAGATCGCCATGTCGAATCGACGCGGACCTTCATCACGACGACACCAGCAGTCCGCGCATGCGAAACTCGCCCGTACCTTGTTGCTGCCGATGGCCCCACGCGCCGATGGCGAATGCCGCGAGGACGAACGCGGCAGATAACACGAGTGTGATGGGATTCATGGTTACGCTGCGTTTCGGTGACGACAACCTGGCGCATGAGCGAAGAGGCGCACTGCATCTCGGGTCGTCTTGGGCGTTCTGGCAACAGGGGCAGAAGCCCTGATGCGAGCGTGCGCCCTATCGCCATGCCGATCGGTACGGTGCCGTACCTCGATCGCGCGCGCTGCGCTTGCGTGACCGGATAGCGAAATATCGGGCGATCCGGTGTTTGAACGACGTGCAGCGCACCACGGAACGCTTCCCGGAGACTGTTCTTCAGCGTACCGACTCGACGAGCCCGCGCGATGCACGATGACGTTCGTCACGTTCTTCAGCCGGGAGCGGTTAATGAAATATCCGATCTACATCACACAGCATGGGCAACCCCGCTATCGCGGCGCGCTTCCGGATTCTCCCGAGGTCGGTGTGGAGGGCGACTCGTATGGTGAGCTTCGATCCGAATCCCGTGTGCTGCGTTTCATGGAAATGCCCGTGTTCAGATTGGGTGAAACCGCTGTCGACGTCCGGGGACGCCGGATCGCGCTCGCGCTGCCGCGATTCACGAGCGCTCGCGCCACGATATCCGTGTTCCGGGCGCGGTGATTGAGATGCGTCAACCGAGCCGGATGCGGCAGGTCATGCCGGTGCGTATCGCGCGCGGCTTGACACAACTTAAGCAGATCCGCGGCTTCGTGCGCTGCAATTCGGGCGCGCGCGCGGCCCTGTAGAGCGGGTGCGACGCCGAATGGGCTTGATGTGCGTCAATGTGCCCGGTGACCCGAAGGGCGAGATTGATCACGGGAACGGCCACGACGAAGCGCGGCCGCCACGACTGCCATCCGAGGAGAACCGATCATGGGCAACGACTTTCGGCAGGGAGCGCGAGCAGAAGAGTCGCAGCGCGTATTGGGCGGCGACGACGTCGGCCTTCGGCAGTATATGCGGCACATCTACAACTATATGGCCGGGGGCCTGGCGCTGACGGGCGCCGTTGCGTACTTCGGCGCATCAACCGGGTTTTACCGGTCGATCGCCGGAACGCCCCTCTTTTGGGTGGTACTGCTCGCACCGCTGGCACTGGTCATGTTTCTGAGCTTCCGCATCGAGCACATCAGCTTCGGCGCGGCGCAGATCAGTTTCTGGGCCTACGCCGCGCTGGTCGGGCTCTCGCTTTCCGGCATCTTCCTCGTGTATACGGGCGAGAGCATTGCGCGCGTGTTCTTCATCAGCGCGGCCACGTTCGGTGCAACGAGCCTCTATGGCTATTCGACACGGGCCGATCTCTCGCGCTTCGGCTCCTTTCTGTTCATGGGGCTGATCGGCATCATCATCGCGGGGTTCGTGAATCTCTTCCTGGTTTCGTCGGCGCTGCAGTTCGTCGTTTCCGTGATCGGCGTGCTCGTGTTCACGGGACTCATCGCGTACGACACGCAACGCATTAAGCGTATCTACATAGCGGGCGAAGAGGGCAAGATCGCCGGCAAGAAGGCGATCATGGGAGCGCTTGCGCTCTATCTCGACTTTCTCAACCTGTTCCTGATGCTGATGCGGCTCTTCGGCAGCCGCCGCAGCTAGGCGAGCGCTTGCGGATCGGGACAGGGAGCCGTGCGGCGGGCCCCGGCGGGATCACCGCCGGAGCAAGCTGGGGCCGGGATGAATCTGGCCCCGCCGCCCGCCACCGGTCGCACATCACGTCGGTTTGGTTTTAACGTTGACGCCGCCCGACGCCTCGAGCGCGGCGAGTCGGGCATCAACCGATCGAAGCAGACCAGCTGCGGCGAATCGCTCCTACTCATATGGAAGGTATCAACTTGCGCGGCACCTTCAATTTCCCAGTGGCGCCCTATGCGAAGCGGATCCTGCCGAGTACCGCGGCCGACAACGCCATCGCGTCGTCCAGTCAGCGAGCCTAACAAGAAGGCCCTTTCGGGGCTGCTTGCAAGCTGGCAGTGATGGAATTTCGGGTCGACACAACCTGCCGACAAAGACCACGACCCGTCAAGCAAGGGGGTAGACAGTATCACGTTGATTTATATGGATATTTATTCGGGCCGCAAGACAAAGCCTTACTGGGCCTAAAGGCGGCTGACCGGAAAAATGCGCGGAAATTAAGGGCACCCCTTTTGCCACGGACTGCCGGGCGCGATGAAGGCCGGGCCGATTTCAGCATCTCGCAGCCAGCGCATGACCTTGGCAGCGGTAAATTCGGCGCCGTTGTCCGACCGAACGAATGCGGGCTTGCCGTACAGCCGCATCAGTCGCGACAGCGTCAGAATCACATCCTGCGACCGCAGGCTGGCGTCGACCTCGATCGCCAGGCACTCGCGGGTGTATTCGTCGATCACGCAAAGCATCTTCAACGCCCGCCCATCCACCAGTTGATCGTGCACAAAGTCGTAACTCCATACCGAATTGGGTTGTGTCGCACCGGGCAGGCGAATGTCGTTACCACAACGACGACGGCGAGGACGCCGCCGCGGAATGTTGAGCTGCAAGGCTCGCCACATTCGCCGCACGCGCGATTCGCCCAGCGCCAGCCAAGCCGACATCCGCCGGTAGCCGAAGCGCGGCACTTCCTGAGCAGCCGCGATCAGTCGCTCGCCCAGGCTCCGATCCTTCTCCGGTTGCTTGAGCGTATAGGTTGCCACCCGGCGACTCAGCCCCAGGTAGCAACATGCCTTGCGTTGCGAGAGCCCCCGCCGAGTCAGGACTTCCAGCGCTTCGCGCCGGCCCGTCGGGGTGCTCATTTTTTTCGGCTGAATTCCTTCAGGCCGTCGATCACCAGCATCTGCTCGGCGATCAGGCGCTTGAGCCGATCGTTCTCCGATTCCAGCTCCTTAAGTCGACGCGCGTCAGCCACGTCCATCCCGCCGAACTTGTTGCGCCAACGATAGAAGGTCTGTTCCGAGATGTTGTGGCGCTTGCACAGATCCTTCACCGGCTCATCCCGGCTCTCGGCCTCTCGCAAGATGCGGATGATCTGCTCGTCGGTAAATCGCTTCTTCATCGAGTTCTCCTTGCCTCTAGGATAAAAGAGAACTCACTTGCCAAATGGCTACAAGAAACGCCTCAGGTCATCAGCGGCTGGACGATCGGTGTCTGCCGTGTACGCGACAAGTGGGTCGTCGAGCTATGGGATGGAACATCTCTCCATGCCACCGTCGACTCGCCGATCGCGGCCGCCCGGCTTCATCGGGAAATCGTCGCTGGAGCGAACTCGAACACACGCGACGATGTCGACGATCAGCACGAGATTTCAAGCTGATGAGGTCGAGTGCCCGGCAGCGGCCGGGCCCGGCACGTCAATTTCCGCGGCGTTATTCCGCGTCCGAAATCAGAAATCGATTGCGGTTCTTCGCATCAGCAATCCAGTGCGGTGCCTTCCCACGTCCGCTCCAGGTGGCACCGGTCTTCGGATCACGATACTTCGGTGCGATCGGGGCACGTGCGCTCGGCGCTGCTGCACGCCGGCGACCGAAGAGTTGGTCGGGCGTGATGCCGTATTCGGCGATCTGTTCGCGAATCGTGGTGATGACGCTGTCAAGCTCAGCAAGCCGCGCTTCTTCGGCTTGCCGTGCCAGCGCCTCTGCTTGGGCCTTCAGCTCGAGATAGGTAGCCATAAATGTGGAAAAGTTTCCTTTGAGAGATAGCTCCGGAGAGAGCGGTTCATTATATCCGCGCGCCAAAGCGGTTTATGTCGCTTCGTGAGTCGAGCGTCCCTTATTTCACTTTAGAAAGTGCGGCAGCAGTGTCGCGAGGCCGCCGACCATACCGACAATCCCGGCGGCTATTCCAGCAGTCCGATTGATCCTTCCAAAAAGATAGATAAGTGCTGTGACAACAGCGATCCAGGCAATGCCGTAGCCCAAGATCTCCAGCAAACCTGTTCCGGGCGAGAGAATGCTCCGAGGTTCCAATTCCATGTTGCCCACCTTTTTGATAGCAATCCGAACTATTTTACATAACTAAACTTAACGAACTCGTACATTGTAGTAGCTTTATAAAAATGTCGTGTTCTAGCCGTTTAGAAATGTCGCGTTTCGACCTCGATATGCTAGCTGGTTCCCCGTAAGACCACGAGCAAACCGCGAAGACCCAGCCGAAGGCCGCCTACGACCTCGGCCTGCGCTATTTCCGCGGCGACGGCGTGCGCCAGGACAGCTACCAGGCCCTCAAGTGGATGCGCGAGGCCGCCGAACGCGGCGACCTGAACGCGCAGAAGGCGCTCGGCAGTTTCTACCTGTTCGGCCTCGAGGAAATGG
>NZ_JAHLCL010000010.1:0-88976 GCF_029268935.1 Burkholderia semiarida
TGAGACTCTTGATACTTTCGCTATCTGATCCGAGGATCAGCTCGCTTTCATCAAGCGCCCACACTTATCGGCTGTTAATTTTTAAAGAGCATGTCTGCGAGAAACTCCGCGTTTCCCAGCAGCGCTGCGTTTTCAGCAGCAGAGAAGCGAGATTATGAACCGTGTTTCGCAACTCGTCAACAACTTTCTGAACGACTTCGTTGCGACTGCGGGGCCCATCTTCCTGCGCCGCCGAGGCTCGTTACCACCGAACCCCAACAGCACCGCTTCCCCTCCCCCCGCGCCGCGTTTCCGGTAGCGCGAAAGAGGCGTGATTCTAAGCACCCGCCCCCATCCACGCAAGCTCTTTGTGAAGAAAGCTTGAAAAAGCCTCCGTGCGCTGTCGCGCACGGAGGCTGGGGGCTCGACGAACGATGTAGCGCTGTCCGCCGACAGGCCGTCTGCAATATTCCTCTCTATATAGAGGGGCGTCACTTGCCGCCCACGGCAGCCTGCAATTGCTCGAGCGGCACCGCATCGGCCATCGCCGTGTAACCGGCATCGCTCGGATGGATTCCATCGCCGCTATCGTATCGGCGCTGCAACACGCTCGCACGCGCCGGATCGCGCAGCACCGCGTCAAAGTCCACCACGCCGTCGAACCCGCCGCCGCTCCGGATCCACCGGTTCACCTCGAGCCGGATCGCCTCGCGCCCGGCCGGCAACGCCGCCGGCGTGAGCGTCGCGCCGAAGACCTTCACGCCCTGGCGATGCGCCGCGTCGATCAGCCGGCGATAGCCGTCGATCAGCGATGCGGCCGTTACCTGCGTATGCGGGTGATCGCAATCGAGCCCGGCGCGCGGCGGCATCGCCGCGAAGTTGATGTCGTTGATCCCGATCAGCACGATCGCCGCCTTCACGCCGGAGCGCGACAGCGCATCATGCTCGAATCGCGACGCCAGCGAGGTGCCGTAGCACGCGGAGTCGCTGAGCAGCCGGTTCCCGCTAATGCCGAGATTCACGACACCGACCGAATCGGCGCCCGACGCGGCCAGCCTGCGCGCGAGTGCGTCCGGCCAACGGCGGTTCCGGTTGACGGTGGAGCGCAGCCCGTCGGTGATCGAATCGCCGATCGCGGCGACGCTGGCGCGCGCGGCGCCGGACTCGACAGCCAACTCGGTCACCCACGCATATTGGGTAAAACGGGTGCGGAACGCGTCGGCGCCCGGGTCGCCCACGTGATCGCCCGGCGCGGACACATAATTGAACTGGTTCGACACGCGGTGCCAGACCGTCATCCGCTCGTTCGGCCCCATCTGGAGACTGATCGCATACGGGCGCGCGGCCGTCACGTCGATCGTCACCGGATCGCTTTCGATCTCGTGACCAGGCGCGAGCGTCACCGACGCCTTGCCGCCAAACCGGACCGGCACCGCCGCGCCGCCGGCGAGCGCGGCACCTTCGCCGGCACGCGCGAGGCTCGCGGCCTCGACGACCAGCGGCGCGCGACCGTATGCGTTGCTCACGCGAATCCGCGCGGCCCGCCCCGACACGGTCGGATAGACGACCTGGCGCACGGTTCGGCCGGCCACGTCGGGCGCGCGGTAAAGCGGCGGCGGCGCGGCGAGGTCGGGAATCGGCTGCAGTGCGGTCGCCCACGCGGCGACCCATCCGGCCGGCGCGGCCGACGCCTCGAGCGGCGACACGAAAACGGCCGCCCCCAGCACGGCCGCGGCGAAACTGCTTCGAAATGACATCGGCAAGATCCTCATCGGAAAGCGGGCATTGTGCCGCAGAAGACGCCGGACCCTCGCGCGAAGCCGCACTTGCGCCATTCGATCGCGCCCCGATGTCCCTCGTTTACCCCAGTCCCGCCGCAAATCCGCAAGAAATTTATTAACCGACCGGTCGGTTGGTTTATACTTCGCACACATTCAACCGGACGAGAGCCTCCGCCATGTACACGCAATCCCTCGACATCCCCGGCAACGTCGCGCCGCTCGACGCCGCAGCCGAGTCGCCCGAGCAGGCGCGGTTCGATGCGGTGATGGCCGCGGACGGCAAGATCGAACCGCAGGACTGGATGCCCGACGCCTATCGCAAGACGCTGATCCGCCAGATCTCGCAGCATGCGCACTCGGAAGTCGTCGGCATGCTGCCGGAAGGCAACTGGATCTCGCGCGCGCCGAGCCTGAAGCGCAAGGCGATCCTGCTCGCGAAGGTGCAGGACGAAGCCGGCCATGGCCTCTATCTTTACAGCGCGGCCGAAACGCTCGGCGTATCGCGCGATTCGCTGGTCGACGCGCTGCACGCGGGCAAGGCCAAATACTCGAGCATCTTCAACTACCCGACGCCGACCTGGGCCGACGTCGGCGTGATCGGCTGGCTCGTCGACGGCGCCGCGATCATGAACCAGATCCCGCTGTGCCGCTGCACGTACGGCCCCTACGCGCGCGCGATGATCCGCGTGTGCAAGGAAGAGTCGTTCCATCAGCGCCAGGGTTTCGACGCGCTGCTGTCGATGATGAAGGGCACCGACGCGCAGCGTGCGATGGTCCAGCAGGCCGTCGACCGCTGGTGGTGGCCGGTGCTGATGATGTTCGGCCCGAGCGATGCGGATTCGGTCCACAGCAATCAGTCCGCGAAATGGGGCATCAAGCGGATCTCGAACGACGATCTGCGCCAAAAATTCGTCGACGCGACCGTCGATCAGGCGAAGGTGCTCGGCGTGACGCTGCCCGACCCCGACCTGAAATGGAACGAGGCGCGCGGTCACTACGACTACGGCGCGATCGACTGGGACGAATTCTGGCGCGTGGTCAACGGCGACGGCCCGTGCAACAAGGAACGCCTCGCCACTCGCGTGAAGGCGCACGAGGACGGCGCCTGGGTGCGCGAAGCCGCGCTCGCGCACGAAGCGAAGCGCCGCGCCCGCGCCGAACAGCACGCCGCCTGAGCGGCACCCCTCGAATTCATGAATCAGGAGAAGGTAATGAACAAGGAATGGCCGATCTGGGAAGTATTCGTGCGCAGCAAGCAGGGCCTCGACCACAAGCACTGCGGCAGCCTGCACGCCGCCGATGCGACGATGGCGCTGCGCATGGCGCGCGACGTCTACACGCGTCGCCAGGAAGGCGTGAGCATCTGGGTGGTGCCGTCGTCGGCGATCACGGCGTCGGATCCGAGCGAGAAGGCCGAACTGTTCGAGCCGGCGGGCGACAAGATCTACCGTCACCCGACGTTCTACACGCTGCCCGACGAAGTCAACCACATGTAACGCCCGCGCCATGACGATCACGCCCGAACACCTCTCCTACGTGCTGCGCCTCGCGGACAATGCGCTGATCCTCGGTCAGCGCAACGCCGAATGGTGCGGCCACGGCCCGATCCTCGAGGAAGACATCGCGCTCACCAACATGAGCCTCGACCTGATCGGCCAGGCGCGCATGCTGTACACGCACGCGGCCGAGCTCGAGCGCCAGCTCACCGGCGCGACGAAGACCGAGGACGATTACGCGTACTTCCGCACCGAGCGCGAATTCGCGAACTTCACGCTCGCCGAGCTGCCGCACTATGGCCCGCTCTCCGGTACCGCGCACGCCGACAAGGACTACGCGGTGACGATCGTGCGCAACTTCCTGTACGCGGCGCTGATGCTGCACGTGTGGAGCGCGCTGGAAACGTCGACCGACACGCAACTCGCCGCGATCGCCGCGAAATCGGTGAAGGAAACCCGCTATCACGTCCAGCATGCGCGCGAATGGCTCGTGCGCCTCGGCGACGGCACCGACGAATCGCACCGCCGCGCGCAGGCCGCGCTCGATTACCTGATGCCGTACACGCGCGAATTCTTCACCGCCGATGCGATCGACGACGCGATCGTCGCACCGGGCATCGGCCCGGCGCCGGCCGCGATCGAGGCCGCGTGGCGCGCGGACGTGGACGACGCGCTCGCCGAGGCCACGCTCACGCCGCCGACTCCGGTGAAGCATGTAACGACCGGCAAGCAGGGCGAGCACTCGGAGCACATGGGCTACCTGCTCGCCGAAATGCAGAGCCTCGCGCGTCAGCATCCCGGCGCGAGCTGGTAACCGCCCCACGCCACGGAGCCCGACGATGTCCGCCCAGACCGCCGCCCCTACCCACGGCGCTCCCGCCGCGCACCGCGACGATCCGCTGCTCGCCCGCGCATGGGACGTGCTGGAAGCCGTGCCCGATCCGGAGATTCCGGTCGTGTCGATCCGCGAGCTCGGCATCCTGCGCGACGTCCGCCGCGCGGACGACGGCCGGCTCGAAGTCGTGATCACGCCGACCTACTCGGGCTGCCCGGCGATGTCGCAGATCGCCGAGGACATCGCCGCCGCGCTGCAGGCCGCCGATCTGCCGCCGCACCGGATCGAGACGGTGCTCGCCCCCGCGTGGACGACCGACTGGATCACGCAGGAAGCGCGCGACAAGCTGCGGGCCTACGGCATCGCGCCGCCGGTCGGCCAGTGCGGCAGCACCGCGCCGCGGGAGAACGTCGTGCGCTTCGTGCCGCGGCCGGTCGCGGCGCCCACCTGCCCGCGCTGCGGCTCCGCGCGCACCGAACGTCTCGCGCAATTCGCGTCCACGGCCTGCAAGGCGCTGTATCGCTGCGTCGACTGCCGCGAACCCTTCGACTACTTCAAACCCTACTGAATATGGCGACCCCGCAATTTCACCCGCTGCGCATCCGCGACGTGCGGCCCGAGACCGCCGATGCCGTCACCGTCTCGTTCGACGTGCCGCCCGAACTGCGCGACGCGTACCGCTTCACGCAGGGCCAGTTCGTCACGCTGAAGACCCACATCGACGGCGAGGAGACGCGCCGCTCGTATTCGATCTGCGTCGGCACGACGGACTACGATCGCGACGGCGAATTGCGCATCGGCATCAAGCGCGTGCGCGGCGGCCGCTTCTCGAACTTCGCGTTCGACACGCTGAAGCCCGGCCACACGATCGACGTGATGACGCCGGACGGCCGCTTCTTCACGCACCTGAACGCCGACCACGGCAAGCAGTACGTCGCGTTTTCCGGCGGCTCGGGGATCACGCCGGTGCTCGCGATCGTGAAGACGACGCTCGAGCTCGAGCCGCGCAGCACGTTCACGCTGATCTATGGGAACCGCAGCGTCGACGCGATCATGTTCGCGGAGGAGCTGGAGGACCTGAAGAACCGCTACATGAACCGCTTCGTCCTCTATCACGTGCTGTCGGACGACCTGCAGGACGTCGAGCTGTTCAACGGCGTGCTCGATCAGGCGAAATGCGCGGAATTCCTCGCGACGCTGACGCCGGCCGACGCGATCGACGAGGCGTTCATCTGCGGCCCGGCGCCGATGATGGACGCCGCCGAAGCGGCGCTGAAGGCGGCCGGCGTGCCGCAGGCGAAGGTGCACGTCGAGCGCTTCGGCACACCGCTGCCGCAGGCCGGCGCACCGGTCGTCGAGATCACCGCGCAGACGCCTGCCGCCGACCTCGAAATCGTGCTCGACGGCAAGAAGCGCAAGCTGCGCTTGCCGTACGAAGGCGTGAGCCTGCTCGACGTGGGCCTGCGCGCGGGCCTCGCGCTGCCGTACGCATGCAAGGGCGGCGTGTGCTGCACGTGCCGCGCGAAGGTGATCGAAGGCGAAGTGCGGATGGAGAAGAACTACACGCTCGAGGAGCACGAAGTGAAGGACGGTTTCGTGCTCACGTGCCAGTGCCACCCGATCAGCGACAAGGTCGTAGTGAGCTTCGACGAACGTTGAGCGGCGTCGCGTCGCGGCGCCGGGCGGTTTCTCGCCGTCACACATCTCGCTTACACTAGGGTCTGTTTACATATGGAACGCGCATGCGTTGCCACGAGAACGGCCGCTCGCGAGGCGTGCGACGCCGCGAATACTGACGTATTCGCAAGGAGCACAACGCGGCGAGCGGCCGTTCTCGTGGCAACCCCAAATTAAAAAAATCATGTCAGGGGAATGCCCGAAATCGCCCGTATGGCGGCGTCGCTCGTCGCTTGTTTGGCGCGGCCAAACGGCGCTTCTCACTCCTTGCCCTACGAGCGATTTCGGGCATTCGCATGTGCGTTCCATATGTAAACAGACCCTAGGGGCCGCCGGCCGGCTGGACATCGCAACGTCCGCCCGGCCGGCGGTTTTCTTTTGTTGACGACAGGCCGATGAGTACCATTCATGTGATTCAGGGCGGCACCGCCGCCGCGTCGCTGCGCGAGGCCCTTGCGCTAGCCGGACGCGACGAGCGCGTCGTCGGGTTGCTCGACGATCTCGGCGTCGGGCCGCTGAAGGGCGTCGACGAGACGCCCGACACACGCGCCGCGTTCTGGCAGCACGTGCTCGGCGACCAGATTCCCGACTGGAACGCGGAAATCGAGGCCGAATTCGCGCGCCTCGACCAGCTTGCGATGGATGCCGGCCAGGTCGTCGTGTGGCACGCGCCGAGCGTCGGCGACAAGCTGCTGCTGCGCCGGGTCGCCTATCACCTGCGCAACGTGCCGCAGCGCCTGAACGAGGTGCGGCTGTCGGCCGCCGACCTCGACGCCGCGCAGCGCGCAGCGCTGTCGCGCACCGACCAGGCGTGCGCGACCGGAATGTTCTCGCCCGCGGAACTGGCGCGCAAGCGGCCGGCGGCCGCGCCGGTCTCGGTCCTGCGCATCGGCCGCCTCGCGCTCGAATGGCAGGAGGCGAAGCACCTGAACGCCGAACTGCGTTATTGGGTCAGCAACACGATCAAGAGCGGCCACTACGCCGATCTCGACGCGCTGATCGTCGCGCGCGCGGAAGCCGACTGGCAGCCCGCGCAGCGCCTCGTCGGCAGCATCATGGCCGCGGCCGACCGCGGCGGGCTGTTCGTCAGCGACTCGATCGCCTGGTGGCGCTGCCGCGACCTCGCGGCAGCCGGCCGGCTCGAACTGCAGGACGATGCGCCCGCAGCCCTCTCTTCCACGCACGTGCGCGCAGCCGCCGCGGCGGCGCACCGCTAATCTTCCGTATTCGACCATGGCCCGAACCCGAGCGCCCGACCACGAATCCCAGCGCGAGCAGATCCTCGACCTGGCCGCCGAGAAATTCGCGCAGACGAGCTACCCGAGCACGTCGATGTCCGATCTCGCGACCGCGAGCGGTACGTCGAAGGCGCGGCTCTATCACTATTACGAGAGCAAGGAAGCGATCCTGTTCGACCTGCTCGACCGCTACACGAAGCGGCTGATGCTGATCATCGCCGAGGTCGAGGGCGCGAGCCAGCGGCGCGGCCTCAGCGAGCGCGACGCGTTCGCCGAACTCGTGCGCGCGTTCCTCGCCGAATACGAGACGTCGCACAGCCGCCATGTCGCGCTGCTCAACGACGTGAAGTATCTGGAGGACGCGCAGCGCGAAATCGTGCTCGACCGCCAGCGCGACATCGTCGCGGCGTTCACGCGACAGCTCGCGCGCGCCTACCCGGACCGGATCTCAAAGGAAAACCAGACCCCGGTGACGATGATGGTGTTCGGGATGATCAACTGGACCTTCACGTGGCTGAAGCCCGGCGGCCGCCTCGGCTACCGCGACTTCGCCGAACAGGTGATCGACCTGATCGAGCGCGGGCTATCGACGGCGGCCTGATTGTCGCGCAGCAGCATGCGTTGCGCGACGGGCACAGTGGCACCACCCGTCGCGTATTTCATATGATGAATTTTAAATCCCTTCAAAATCAGCAAGTTACGGAATGAACTAAGCGGATTTAGAATTCCCCCTCAGGACAAAGAACGTCAAATACGGGTTTTCCCCAACCTCGCTCGGGTAAAATGCTGTTGCATTGCACAACCCGCTTGTGCACCCACACTGAGGAACCCACGATGAACACGCAATTCAACGGCCGTGCCGATGCTGTCGGCAAGGTCGGTACTGCGCCGGTTCTCGTCAGGGAACTGGCTTCCAAAGACCGTGAGCAAATGCTCACCCACTTTCTCTCGCTCGACGAAGAGGACCGCCTGCTGCGCTTCGGCCAGATGGTGCCCGACCACGTGATCGAGAACTATGTCCGCACGATCGATTTCGGTCGCGATACCGTGTTCGGCGTGTTCGACCACGACCTCGAACTGATCGGCGTCGGCCACCTGGCCTACTTGCCGGCCGAGGGCGACACGCGCACGGCCGAATTCGGCGTGTCGGTGCTCGAAAGCGCGCGCGGCCGCGGCGTCGGCTCGAAGCTGTTCGAGCGCGCGGCGATCCGCAGCCGCAACACGCACGTGACGATGCTGTACATGCATTGCCTGTCGCGTAACGCGACGATGATGCACATCGCGAAGAAATCCGGGATGCGGATCGAGTACGCGTACGGCGAAGCCGATGCGTACCTGTCGCTGCCGCCGGCCGACCACTCGACGATCATCGCCGAGATGCTGCAGGAACAGGCCGCGGTGTTCGACTACGCGATGAAGCGCCAGGCGCGCCGCACGACGAAGTTCATCGAATCGCTGATGCCGGCCTGACGCCGGGCCCGACTCGCCAACCTCAAGCCCCAACGCGCTGCCGTTGCAGCCCGCGAAAAAGGGCTCGCCCCTTTCGCGCTTCGCGTGTCCGGCGGCTGCCGACGTCATTGTCACCCCATCGCCTCACCGATACGGCCGCCCTTGCAGCCGACATCACGGCATGTTTCCCGCGCTCCGGCGCAGCGCGTCCGCTGGCAGTGCGGTTCAAGCTCCTCTGTCGCCGGACAGTGCTCGCGCAGAAGAACATCTACTTTCGTATCCGTCCCATTGATCTTTGAGCGCCCGCCGATAGATGATCGGTCGCTTATTTCATTCGGCGAAAGGTCGAAGTGACAGGCTGTCTACCCGTGGTTTCTCCATACTCGGGCCACGCCTTCATCCATCGAACCTATTTTCCCGATTCGTCTATTTCATGTTGCGAAGGGTATGACGGGACAACGCATCAATTACGGGCAGCCTACCGGAATGTATCTGTTGATCGAACAACTGCATGCGAAGTCCGGACTGCCATCGTTGGCTAACACGGTTGGTGCATCCAATCTGCAAATCTATCGGACCGTTGCCCAACTGTATGAAACTGCCGATATCTACATCGACAATCAACGGGTCGTGTCTGGCGAGATGACCATGTGGCAAATGCTAAAGGGAGCATTCGGCATCGATGTCGTCCGCGCCCCAATGGTAAAACCACGCTGGTGCTTGAATATGCGGGCTTCGTCAGCAACATCACACCATTGCCCAAAATCGGCAACCTCTTGCCCGAACTCATTACCAAGGAATATACGCTGAAGCTTCGTTCTCCCTATATCTTCGGTACTGATCCCCTACCAGACATCCAACTCTACAGGCATGCCAAATCCGTATTTATGCAGCGCAATGGTGGCCAGTCTCCAGCCACGGCAATGGCGAAATACAATCGCCGAACCAGGGAGCTGATCCGACTTAATACAATCAGCGAAATCGACACCGTCCTGCGCGGTCTGCGCACGGCACTTCCGTCGTTGAATTTCTGAACTTCCGTCTATCACGACATGCGCCTCACCATCGCCAAACCGATATCGCTGGCCTTCTTTACAGTGCTAGGCGGTCTGCTGGGCTTCACCCTCCACAACAGGTTCATAGAGAGCCTCGCTAGCACGCATGCCGTATGGTTCGTCGCCGGCCCGCCATCACAGATGTTCGTCGATCAACTTCGGACCACTATCGCCTTTGGTACTCTTGGGGCGGCCGTGAGCATCGGAATTTCGTTCTTCCGTACACACATCGCATCGGCCAAGGTTTGCACCGTGGCGACGTTGCTGGTTATCGCTGTCGCGGTAGCAGGTACATGGGGCGCGCAGGCGATTATTCTCGCCCGACTCGCCGCGACGACGGCGGCCACAGCGCAGTTGAACATCCCTTTATTACTCCCCTTACCCCACATTCCCGCTTTCTGGATCGCGGGAACAGCAACCGTCTGTGTTGTCATCGACGTCGGTATCACCATGCTGTTCCTGCGCCGCCGCCATGGTTGGAGATGACAATGAAGACCGCGCTGCATGCATGGCTGAACGGCTATCGGCGCATGCTGTCGTTTCGGGGCCGAGAGCGACGCCGGGATTTCCTCTGCTTCCTGCTCGGCCATTACCCGCTCTTTTATCTTCTGATCACGCTGATCAAATGGTCCCACACTCGGCTTTCCGCCGACGCAACGCTCACGTCGTTCCTGCTGTTCTGCGCCGGGCTCGCGTCGCTATGCGCGACCCTGGCCTACAACGTCAGGCGCCTGCACGACAGCAATCGCTCCGGCCTGCTGTGCATCGGCTACTTCCTGTTCGCAGCCCCCATTGTGATCCTCGTGTCGCTGTGGCTCGCGCCCCGCAACGCCGGTAATCAATACGGCCCCGATCCGCGCCGCACGCGCACGTAGCCCCCGCACCGGCGGTACGGCAAGCCGGCGCGTCGCATCTACATCACACGTCGCCGTCAGCGAATCGGCAACGCCGTCGTTTCCTTGAAGCAATCGAGCGAGAAGCTCGTTTTCACGTCGATCACCGACGGGTGATGCAGTAGATGCTCCTGCACGAAGCGGGAGAAATGCGCCATGTCCTCGACCTGCACGCGCAGCAGGTAATCCATGTCACCCGTCATCGCGTGGCACGCGACCACTTCCGGCCAGGTCTGCACGGCCGCGCGGAACAGTTCCGCGTGGGTCGCGCCCGCGCGCGCCGACGTCTCGTCGGCCCGGACCGGCGCGAGGCCGCCGCGCTTCTCGAGCCGCACGCTCACGTACGCGAGCAGGTCGAGCCCGAGCTTCTGCGGATTCAGCAGCGCGACATAGCCGGTGATCACGCCGATTTCCTCGAGCCGCCGGATTCGCCGCAGGCAGGGGCTCGGCGACAGGTTCACGCGCTCGGCGATCTCCTGGTTCGACAGGCGCCCGTTCTCCTGAAGAATCGCGAGAATCCGCCGGTCGATGGCATCCAATTCAGCCTGCGCCATCTTCTGCCCTCCATCGATAATTTTGAGACTGGAAATTGCGCCATCGTAGGCGCGGGCGATTAAGTTCGCAAGTTTCCGCTCGCGGCCGCCCGCTACACTCTGTCGCATGTATCGACTTGCCGCGCATGCTGGTGACGGGCACGGCCGTCGACATCGAACCAGGCCGGACATGCGCACGCCGCGCCGGCCGATCGCCCCGCACAGGAGACACGACATGCAGATCCCCACCTGGGACAATCCCGTCGGCACCGACGGCTTCGAATTCATCGAATACACGGCGCCGGACCCGAAAGCGCTCGGACAACTGTTCGAGCGGATGGGTTTCACCGCGATCGCGCGCCACCGCCACAAGGACGTGACGGTGTACCGCCAGGGCGACATCAACTTCATCATCAACGCGGAACCCGATTCGTTCGCGCAACGCTTCGCGCGGCTGCACGGCCCGTCGATCTGCGCGATCGCGTTCCGCGTGCAGGACGCCGCCAAGGCATACCAGCGCGCGCTCGAACTCGGCGCGTGGGGCTTCGACAACAAGACGGGCCCGATGGAGCTGAACATCCCGGCGATCAAGGGGATCGGCGATTCGCTGATCTATTTCGTCGACCGCTGGCGCGGCAAGAACGGCGCGCAACCGGGCGCGATCGGCGACATCAGCATCTACGACGTCGACTTCGAGCCGATTCCCGGCGCGAACCCGAACCCGGTCGGCCACGGCCTCACCTACATCGATCACCTGACGCACAACGTGCATCGCGGCCGCATGCAGGAATGGGCCGAGTTCTACGAGCGCCTGTTCAACTTCCGCGAAGTGCGCTACTTCGACATCGAAGGCAAGGTGACGGGCGTGAAGTCGAAGGCGATGACGTCGCCGTGCGGCAAGATCCGCATCCCGATCAACGAGGAAGGCTCGGATACGGCCGGCCAGATCCAGGAATACCTCGACGCGTATCACGGCGAAGGCATCCAGCACATCGCGCTCGGCGCGAGCGACATCTACCAGGCGGTCGACGGGTTGCGCAGCAAGGAAGTGAAGCTGCTCGACACGATCGACACGTATTACGAGCTGGTCGACCGCCGCGTGCCGAACCACGGCGAATCGCTGGAAGAACTGAAGAAGCGCAAGATCCTGATCGACGGCGCGCGCGACGACCTGTTGCTGCAGATCTTCACCGAGAACCAGATCGGGCCGATCTTCTTCGAGATCATCCAGCGCAAGGGCAACCAGGGCTTCGGCGAAGGCAACTTCAAGGCGCTGTTCGAATCGATCGAACTCGACCAGATCCGCCGCGGCGTCGTGCAGGACAAGGCCTGACGCATCCGCCGGGTGGCGGGCGGCGCCGCGCCACCGGGCCAGCCGCACGATCCGGCGACACAAAGAAAAAGGGCGGGAACCCGAGGATTCCCGCCCTTTTTGCATGCCGGCGCGGCCCGTGGGCCGCGCGATCGCATCAACGCACGCTCGCCTTCGACTCGGCGGCACGCGCGGCCGACGGCTGTGCCACGGCGTCCTGGGCCGGCACGATCTGAAGCATCTGCGCGCCGGCTGCCGCCAGCGCGCTCGCGCCTTGCGCACGCACCGGGCCGGTCATCGCGAAAAACGCGGCGGACACGATCAGGAAACTCTGGATATGACGTGTATTCATTGCACCTCCTGTAAAACTGCCGGCGCCTCCCCGAGCGCGTCGGAACGCACCCACGCGGCCGGGCACCTCCGGCAGGCCGACAAGATTAACGGCATTTGCCCGCAGATCAATGCCGCTTTACATGCTTTTACATGATGTAACGCATGATCTCGCCCTGTTTCGCGACGTGCGGACGCCCGTGCCCCGCGTCGCGACCGATGGGCGGCGGGTTTGCCCCAGTGCTACCATCCCTTAAAACCGGCGAACATGCCGGCCACTGCAGACGCGTCCAAAAGATGCCGACGCAACCGAAGTTTTGGTGATCCCAGACCGGGTGGAGGAGACAGTTAATGAATGCCCCGCTAGACGCAGACCAACGCGCGTCGCTAGAAGCCGCGCTGAAGTCCGTCACGCTTGACGACAAATACACGCTGGAACGCGGCCGCGCGTACATGAGCGGCATCCAGGCCCTCGTGCGCCTGCCGATGCTCCAGCAGGAACGCGACCGCGCCGCCGGTCTCAATACGGCCGGCTTCATCTCCGGCTACCGCGGCTCGCCGCTCGGCGGCCTCGATCTGTCGCTATGGAAAGCCAAGCAGCACCTGGCCGCCCACCAGATCGTCTTCCAGCCCGGCCTCAACGAAGATCTCGCCGCCACGGCCGTGTGGGGTTCGCAGCAGGTGAATCTGTACCCCGGCGCGAAATACGACGGCGTGTTCGGCATGTGGTACGGCAAGGGCCCGGGCGTCGATCGCACCGGCGACGTCTTCAAGCACGCGAACTCGGCCGGCTCGGCGCAGCACGGCGGCGTGCTCGTGCTCGCCGGCGACGACCACGCGGCGAAATCGTCGACGCTCGCGCACCAGTCCGAGCACATCTTCAAGGCCTGCGGGCTGCCGGTGCTGTTCCCGTCCAACGTGCAGGAATATCTCGATTTCGGCCTGCACGGCTGGGCGATGAGCCGCTACTCGGGCCTGTGGGTCGCGCTCAAGTGCGTGACGGACGTCGTCGAATCGTCGGCGTCGGTCGACATCGACCCGCATCGCACCGAGATCGTGCTGCCGACCGATTTCATCCTGCCGGAAGGCGGGCTGAACATCCGCTGGCCCGATCCGCCGCTCGTGCAGGAAGCGCGGCTGCTCGACTACAAGTGGTACGCGGCGCTCGCCTATGTGCGTGCGAACAAGCTCGACCGCATCGAGATCGATTCGCCGCATGCGCGCTTCGGGATCATGACCGGCGGCAAGGCGTACCTCGACGTGCGCCAGGCGCTGATCGACCTCGGCCTCGACGACGAAACCTGCGCGCGGATCGGCATCCGGCTCTACAAGGTCGGCTGCGTGTGGCCGCTCGAAGCGCAAGGCGCGCAGGCGTTCGCGCGCGGCCTCGACGAAATCCTGGTGGTCGAGGAAAAGCGCCAGATCCTCGAATACGCGATCAAGGAAGAGTTGTACAACTGGCCCGATGCGCAACGCCCGCGCGTGTTCGGCAAGTTCGACGAGAAGGACGGCGCCGGCGGCGAATGGTCGGTGCCGATGGGCAACTGGCTGCTGCCCGCGCACTACGAGCTGTCGCCCGCGATCATCGCGAAGGCGATCGCGACGCGGCTCGATAAATTCGAATTGCCGTCCGACGTGCGCGCGCGCATCGCGGCGCGGCTCGCGGTGATCAACGCGAAGGAAATGGCGCTCGCGAAGCCGCACGTGCAGACCGAGCGCAAGCCGTGGTTCTGCTCGGGCTGCCCGCACAATACGTCGACCAACGTGCCGGAAGGCTCGCGCGCGATCGCCGGGATCGGCTGCCACTACATGACCGTGTGGATGGACCGCAGCACGAGCACCTTCAGCCAGATGGGCGGCGAAGGCGTGCCGTGGATCGGCCAGGCGCCGTTCACCGACGAAAAGCACGTGTTCGCGAACCTCGGCGACGGCACCTATTTCCATTCGGGGCTGCTCGCGGTGCGCGCGGCGATCTCGTCGAAGGCGAACATCACCTACAAGATCCTCTACAACGACGCGGTGGCGATGACGGGCGGCCAGCCGGTCGACGGCGTGCTGACGGTGCCGCAGATCACGCACCAGCTCGCGTCCGAAGGCGCGAAGAAAATCGTGATCGTCACCGACGAGCCGGAGAAATACGACAGCCAGAAGGCGCTGCTCGCGCCGGGCGTGACGATCCATCACCGCGACCAGCTCGACGACGTGCAGCGCGAGCTGCGCGAGATCGAAGGCACGACGATCCTGATCTACGACCAGACCTGCGCGACCGAGAAGCGCCGCCGCCGCAAACGCGGCACGTATCCGGACCCGGCGAAACGCGTCGTGATCAACGAAGCGGTGTGCGAAGGCTGCGGCGACTGCTCGGTGCAGTCGAACTGCCTGTCGGTCGAGCCGCTGGAGACCGAATTTGGTACGAAGCGCCAGATCAACCAGTCGAGCTGCAACAAGGACTTCTCGTGCGTGAAGGGCTTCTGCCCGAGCTTCGTCACGGTCGAGGGCGGCCAGTTGAAGAAGCCGAAGGCCGTGTCGGTCGACGGCAGCGCATTGCCGCCGATTCCGGAACCGACGCTGCCGGAAATCGATCGCGCGTACGGCGTGCTCGTCACGGGCGTGGGCGGCACGGGCGTCGTCACGATCGGCGCGCTGCTCGGGATGGCCGCGCACCTGGAGAACAAGGGCGTGACCGTGCTCGACGTCACGGGTCTCGCGCAGAAAGGCGGCGCCGTGATGAGCCACGTGCAGATCTCGCACGCGCCGACCGACATCCATGCGACGCGGATCGCGATGGGCGAAGCCGATCTCGTGATCGGCTGCGACGCGATCGTCACGGCCGGCGACGAATGCACGTCGCGGATGCGGCACGACGCGACGCGCGTGGTCGTCAACAGCGCGCAGACGCCGACCGCCGAGTTCATCAAGAACCCGAACTGGGCGTTCCCCGGCCTGTCCGCCGAGAACGACATCCGCGCGGCCGCCGGTGAAGCGGTCGATTTCATCGACGCGAACCGCTTCGCGGTCGCGCTGCTCGGCGACGCGATCTACACGAACCCGTTCGTGCTCGGCTACGCATGGCAGAAGGGCTGGCTGCCGCTGACGCTCGCGTCGCTCGAACGCGCGATCGAGCTGAACGCGGTGTCGGTCGACAAGAACCGCGCGGCCTTCGACTGGGGCCGCCGCGCCGCGTACGACCTGGCCAGCGTGAAGCAGGCCGCGGCCGGCGACGCCCGGCCCGCGCAAGGCGCCACGGTGATCTCGCTGCACACGAGGAAGGCGGTCGACGCGCTGATCGCGAAGCGCGTGGAATTCCTCTCCGCGTACCAGAACGCCGCGTACGCGTCGCGTTATGCGGCGTTCGTCGACAAGGTGCGCGCCGCCGAGCGGGCACTGGCGGACGGCGACACGGTGCAGGAGCCGCTGACCGAAGCGGTCGCGCGCAACCTGTTCAAGCTGATGGCGTACAAGGACGAATACGAGGTCGCACGGCTGCAGTCCGATCCCGCGTTCCTCGCGCGCCTGACCGCACAGTTCGAAGGCGACTGGAAGCTGAAATTCCACCTCGCGCCGCCGCTGTTCGCGAAGACGGACGCCCACGGCCATCTCGTGAAGAAGGCGTACGGCCCGTGGATGATGTCGGCCTTCCGGCTGCTCGCGAAGGCGAAGTTCCTGCGCGGCACGGCGCTCGACCCGTTCGGCCGCACCGCGGAGCGCCGCACCGAGCGCGCGCTGATCGGCGAGTACGAAGCGCTGATCGACGAGGTGCTGGCCAAGCTGAACGCGGCCAACCGGCCGCTCGCGCTCGAGCTCGCGGCGCTGCCGGACGGCATTCGCGGCTACGGCCACGTGAAGGAGAACAACCTGCGCGCGGTACGCCAGAAGTGGGACACGCTGCTCGCGAAGTGGCGGTCGCCGGCAGGCGGCCAGTCGCACCAGCAGGTCGCGTAAGCGCGCGCGGCGGGCGTTCGCGGACTGGACGCCCTTCCCGCGCCGCCGTCGCCCCTTACGGTTCATGCAAAAAAAGCCACGGAACGCAGGTTCCGTGGCTTTTTCATTGCGCCGCGCGTGACGCGCGGCACCGCGGGCGTGGACTTACTTCGTGTTCACGTTCGCGGCGGCAACGGCCGTCATGTTGATGATCCGGCGCACGGTCGCGGCCGGCGTCAGGATGTGGACGGGCTTGGCCGCGCCGAGCAGGAACGGGCCGACCGTCACGCCTTCGCCGCCGACCATCTTCAGCAGGTTGTACGCGATGTTCGCCGCTTCGACGTTCGGCATGATCAGCAGGTTCGCCTCGCCCGACAGCGTCGTGCCCGGGAACGCCTGCTTGCGGATCAGTTCCGACAATGCCGCGTCGCCGTGCATTTCGCCGTCGACCTCGAGGTTCGGCGCACGTTCGACGATCAGCTTGCGGGCCTCGGCCATCCGGCGCGACGACGCCGACGGCGCGCTGCCGAAGTTCGAGTTCGACAGCAGCGCGGCCTTCGGCGTGATGCCGAAGCGCTCGATCTCGGCCGCGGCCTGGATCGTCATGTCGGCGAGCTGGTCGGCGCTCGGCAGCTCGTTCACGTACGTGTCGCACACGAACAGGTTGCGGCCCGGCAGCATCAGCAGGTTCATCGCGGCGAAGTGCTCGGCGCCCTTCGCGCGGCCCAGCACCTGCTCGATGAACTTCAGGTGGCTGTGGAACGTGTCGATCATCCCGCAGATCATCCCGTCCGCGTCGCCCAGATGCACGAGCATCGCGCCGATCAGCGTGTTGAACTTGCGCATCGCGGCCTTCGCGACTTCCGGCGTCACGCCGTCGCGCGCGCCGATCTCCTGATACGCCTGCCAGTAGCGGTGGTAGCGCGCATCGTCTTCCGGATCGACGATTTCGAAATCGGTGCCGGCCTTCAGCTTCGAGCCGATCTTCGCGAGGCGCATGTCGACGACCGACGGACGGCCGATGATGATCGGCTTCGCGATCTTTTCCAGCAGCACGAACTGCGCGGCGCGCAGCACGCGCTCGTCCTCGCCCTCGGCGAACACGATGCGGGCCTCCTTCTGCTTCGCGGTCGCGAACACCGGACGCATCACCATGCCGGTGCGGTAGACGGTCGCGCCGAGCTGCTCGCGATAGGCGTCCATGTCCTGGATCGGGCGCGTGGCGACGCCCGAATCCATCGCGGCCTGAGCGACGGCCGGCGCGATCTTGATGATCAGGCGCGGATCGAACGGCTTCGGAATCAGGTAGTCCGGCCCGAATTCGAGCGAATGGCCTTCGTACGCCTTCGCGACTTCCTCGCTCTGGTCGGTTTCCTGGGCCAGCTCGGCGATCGCGCGCACGCACGCGAGCTTCATTTCTTCCGTGATCGTCGTCGCGCCGACGTCGAGCGCGCCGCGGAAGATGAACGGGAAGCACAGCACGTTGTTGACCTGGTTCGGGTAGTCCGAGCGGCCGGTCGCGACGATCGCGTCCGGGCGCACGGCTTTCGCGTCTTCCGGGCGGATTTCCGGTTCCGGGTTCGCGAGCGCCAGGATCAGCGGCTTGTCGCCCATCGTCTTGACCATGTCCTGCTTCAGCACGCCCGCGCTCGAGCAGCCGAGGAACACGTCCGCGCCGACGATCGCGTCGGCGAGCGAGCGCGCGTCGGTGTTCGCCGCATAGCGCTGCTTCGACGGATCGAGGTTGCCGCGCCCTTCGTAGATCACGCCCTTCGAATCGGCGACGAGGATGTTCGACTTCGTGAGGCCGAGGTTCACCAGCAGGTCGAGGCACGCGATCGCGGCCGCGCCGGCGCCCGAACACACGAGCTTCACGTCGGCGAGTTTCTTGCCGACGACCTTCAGGCCGTTCAGGATCGCGGCCGACGCGATGATCGCAGTGCCGTGCTGATCGTCGTGGAAGACGGGAATCTTCATGCGCTCGCGCAGCTTCTGCTCGATGTAGAAGCATTCCGGCGCCTTGATGTCCTCGAGGTTGATGCCGCCGAGCGTCGGCTCGAGCATCGCGATCGCCTCGACGAGCTTGTCGGGGTCGGACTCCGACAGTTCGATGTCGAACACGTCGATGCCCGCGAATTTCTTGAAGAGGCAGCCCTTGCCTTCCATCACCGGCTTCGCGGCGAGCGGGCCGATGTTGCCCAGACCGAGCACGGCCGTGCCGTTGGTGATGACGCCGACGAGGTTGCCGCGCGACGTGTACTTCTGCGCGTCGAGCGGATCGGCGTGGATCGCCTCGCACGCGGCGGCGACGCCCGGCGAATACGCGAGCGACAGATCGAGCTGGTTCGACAGCGGCTTGGTCGGAGTGACCGAAATCTTGCCGGGTTTCGGGTTCAGGTGATAAGCGAGAGCGGCCTGCTTCAGTTGTTCGTCCATGATTGACCTGCGAGAGACATGCGAAATATTGACGACTCAGTACACAGCACCTTCGGCCGCGTCTGCTTGAATCGAGGGGATGGTCGACTGCGAGACGGCCCGCGACGCGCCGGATCGGCACGCCATCGAACCTTGGCGGATGGCAAGAGGAAAGTACAAAGTACTGAACGATTTCTTAGGGTCGCCTAGTGTACACCCCCTAAATGACCTCCGTTGGTGCACCGCCGCATCCCCGGCATCCGCATCGGACTGATCGAGCCCCGTTTGTTTCGCCTGTGGTGAGCCGCGCGCCGAACCGCGCGAATTCCGCCGAAAACCGGCCTGGATCGGGTAAAATAGCCGGCTACGCGCGCAGCGATGCGGTCGGCCTGCCGATCGCGCCCCGGCCCTCCGGGCAGGTTCCCCTTGCTGCGCCACCGGGCCCGCGCCCGCTCCTCGCTCATCACCCAAGGAATGCCCATGACAGGCTACGATCGTCAGTCGATCTCGGATACGACCGCCAAAATCCTGCTCGAAGTGCAGGCGGTGCACTTCAATGCCGAAAAACCGTTCATCTTCACGTCCGGCTGGGCAAGCCCCGTCTATATCGACTGCCGCAAGCTGATCTCGTATCCGCGCGTGCGCCGTGCGCTGATGGAAATGGCGGAAACGACGATCACGCGCGACATCGGCTTCGAGCAGATCGACGCGGTGGCGGGCGGCGAGACGGCCGGCATCCCGTTCGCGGCATGGATCGCCGACCGGATGATGGTGCCGATGCAGTACGTGCGCAAAAAGCCGAAGGGTTTCGGCCGCAATGCGCAGATCGAAGGCCATCTCGAGGAAGGCTCGCGCGTGCTGCTGGTGGAAGACCTGACGACCGACAGCCGCAGCAAGATCAACTTCGTCAACGCGCTGCGCACCGCGGGCGCGACGGTGAACCACTGCTTCGTGCTGTTCCACTACGACATCTTCAAGGAAAGCGTGTCGGTCCTGAAGGACATCGACGTCGACCTGCACGCGCTCGCCACGTGGTGGGACGTGCTGCGTGTCGCGAAGGCCTCGGGCTACTTCGAGACGAAGACGCTCGACGAAGTCGAGAAATTCCTGCACGCACCGGCCGAATGGTCGGCCGCGCACGGCGGCGCGACGGCCGCGAAGGAATGACGCCACGCCGGCATGCATGCCGGCGCACTGGCTGAACAAGCCGCCTGCTTCACCGCAGGCGGCTTTTTTTCGTCCGTTGCCATGCACCCTGACCGAGCGCAATCGCGGGCGGCGGTGGGCATCGCTCATCGAACCCTAATGCTAGACTTGATCCATCGCCGCCCTCAGCTGCGCGGGCAACACACAACGCCAACAATGCCGGGCATCTCGGTCCGGCCCACGTGACGGGAGAAGCGCCATATGCGTGTGGATCGCCGGATCGCTCCGCCTGCGCCATCGGGTCGCCCGTCTCCGTTCCTCCTCCCTGCCCTCCTCTGCGCCGCCGTTTTCGCGGCGCTGCCCGCGCATGCGGAAGGCCCGTTCACCGTGACGAGCGACGACCTGACGCCCGGCGCCCGCGTGCGGGCCGCGAACGTGTTCGACCGCGGCGACTGCAAGGGCGCGAACCGCTCGCCGCAACTCGCGTGGCACAACCCGCCGCCCGGCACGCGCGGCTACGCGGTCACGATCTTCGATCCCGACGCGCCCGGGCACGGCTGGTGGCACTGGGCCGTGGCCGGCATTCCGGCGACCGTCACGAGCCTGCCGGCCGACGCGAGCGCATCCGGCTTCCTGCGCCGCATCGGCGCGAGCGAGGCGCGCAACGACTACGGGATCGACGGTTACGGCGGTCCGTGCCCGCCGCCCGGCAAGCCGCATCGCTACGTGATCACCGTCTACGCGCTGAAAGGCACCGACCTGCGCGTGTCGCAGGGCCGCCCCGCGCCGATGTTCGAGCACGAGATCGGCACGCTCGCGATCGGCACCGCGCGACTCACGGTCACGTACGGGCAGTAGCCGCGCGGTGCCTCGCCCGGCGGCGGCGCCGCGATTGCCGGCCGCCGCGAATTTCAGTGCGCCGCGCGCGCACGTTGTCTCGTCATTTCGGCTTGCTAGACTCGTCGTCACCGGTCGCGGCATGCCCTGCCGCGCGACCGTCGCGCCGCCTGCCGGCGACGCGTGACGCGGCGAGCCGCGGCGGCCCGCCGTTTCCGCCCCTTTTCCGGAGAACGCTTCATGTCGAACATCGTCATCGTCTATCACAGCGGCTACGGTCACACGCAGAAACTGGCCGAGGCCGTGCACGCGGGCGCGCAGGACGCCGGCGCGAACGTGCGCCTGATCGCCGTCGGCGACCTCGACGACGCGGGCTGGGCCGCGCTCGACGCGGCCGACGCGATCGTCTTCGGCGCGCCGACCTACATGGGCGGCCCGTCGGCGCAGTTCAAGCAATTCGCCGATGCCACGTCGAAAGCGTGGTTCACGCAGAAGTGGAAGGACAAGATCGCCGCGGGCTTCACGAACTCGGCGACGATGAACGGCGACAAGTTCTCGACGATTCAATATTTCGTCACGCTGGCGATGCAGCACGGGATGGTGTGGGTCGGCACGAGCCTGATGCCGGCGAACTCGAAGGCGGCCACGCGCAACGACATCAACTATCTCGGCGGCTCCACGGGCCTGCTCGCGCAATCGCCGGCCGATGCGACGCCCGACGAGGGCCCGCTGCCGGGCGACCTCGAAACCGGCAAGGCATTCGGCCGGCGCGTCGCCGAAGCGACCGCCCGCTGGGACGCCGGCGCCCGCTGAGCACGCCCTCACCCGGCCCGCGCGCGTATCGGCGCGGGCGTCAAAGGGACACGAAGACGGCCGCCGGCCGTCTTTTTTCGTCCCGCGCGGCCCAGCGCCGCCGGATGACGTCTTAAAATGGCGGTTTCAGGGCGCCGCGGCTCCCGTTTCATCCAGTGAGAGCGAAATGAGCACCAAAGTTTTTGTCGACGGCCAGGAAGGTACGACGGGCCTCAAGATCTTCGAATACCTGTCGGCACGCAGCGACATCGAGATCCTGCGCATCGAGGAAGCGAAGCGCAAGGACGTCGACGAGCGCCGCCGCCTGATCAACGCGTCGGACGTCACGTTCCTGTGCCTGCCGGACGTCGCGTCGCGCGAGTCCGCGTCGCTCGTCGAGAACCCGAACACCACGCTGATCGACGCGAGCACCGCGTTCCGCACGCATGCCGACTGGGCGTACGGCCTGCCGGAACTGACCCGCGCGCAGCGCGAGAAGATTCGCACGTCGAAGCGCATCGCGGTGCCCGGCTGCCATGCATCGGCGTTCGTGCTCGCGATGCGTCCGCTCGTCGACGCGGGCATCGTCGCGCCGACGTTCGCCGCGCACAGCTACTCGATCACCGGCTACAGCGGGGGCGGCAAGTCGATGATCGCCGAATACGAAAACGCCGCGCCGGGCGGCAAGCTCGCGAGCCCGCGCCCGTACGCGCTCGGCCTCGCGCACAAGCACCTGCCGGAAATGGCCGCGCACACGGGCCTCGCGAACGCACCGATCTTCACGCCGATCGTCGGCCCGTTCCTGAAGGGCCTCGCGGTGACGACCTACTTCACGCCCGAGCAGCTCGCGAAGCGCGCGACGCCGCAGGACGTGCAGCGCGTGTTCGCCGAGTACTACGCGGACGAGGCGTTCGTGCGCGTCGCACCGTTCGACGCCGACGCGAACCTCGACGGCGGCTTCTTCGACGTGCAGGCGAACAACGACACGAACCGCGTCGACCTGTTCGTGTTCGGCAACGCGGAGCGCTTCGTCACGGTCGCGCGCCTCGACAACCTCGGCAAGGGCGCGTCGGGCGCCGCGATCCAGTGCATGAATCTCAACATCGGCGCGGCCGAGGACGCAGGCCTCAAACGCTGATTCAGCCTCGCATGCCATGCAAAGCCGGCCACTGGCCGGCTTTTTATTTACCCGTATCAGGCAATATATAAAAACGCCGGATCGCGCATTTACAAATATTTACAAGCTTTCCATTGCGCGATTATCCGCGAACTAATCCAGCCCCTCCTTATCCAGTCAATCCCGAATAGGGATAAACCGGATACCCGTCAATTCAAACGCTGCCGTTATACGCGGGAAGGCGTTGCGAGAGCCTGCCGAGCGTCGCGCACGCCCCACTCCGGCAGCTTTCGACAGCCTGTCTCGCGTTTAAATTCTTACCAATAGCCTTATCAGGAAAGGATTCAATTGGCAGATCCCGTTTCAATCGCCTTTTTTAGACGGGTTCATCAATTGACAGCAAAAACACAGGCAGCGACATTAGCTCGCACAATTAAACGATTGGAGACAGCGGCATGTCGCACACCTTATCGAAGGGGGTGGCAACGGCCTTTGCCATTGCCCCTTTCCTGGTTGCATGTGGCGGGGGGGACTCCGGCGGCGCGCTCGCGCCGATCGATGCGCCCCAATGTTCCGGCTCGAGCTGCGGCCCGCAAGGGCAGCCGCCTTCGCAGCCGATCAACGGCGCATTGTGCCCGGCCAACGCGGACATCGTGAAGAGCACGTATCTCGGCGGTGCCGGTAGCGGCGAGATCGTCAGCGTCAACATCGACGCGGTCGCGATGACCTACACGCTCAAGTGGCTCGAATCGCCGATTCCGCTGAAGACGGGCACCGTCACGCCGAGCCGCGTCGGCACGACCATCACCGGCAAGGTCGTTCATCCGCCGACCGGCACGCTGCCGACCGCCGAGCAGACGCGCTGCGCGTTCGTCCTCACGCCGGGCACGGGCCCCGCGCCGGACGGCTCGACGTATTCGACGGCCGCGGACTTCAACCAGGCGAACCCGCCAATGCTGCTGGTCGGCATGGGTGTGGCGGGCGGCGGCATTCCCGGCGCGACGATCCAGTACGACGGGCTGACGATCATCCCCGGCGTCGTGCAGAACGTCGGCCAGGTGCCGAACCGTCACTTCGACTTCTATCCGTTCCTCGGCTTCGCGAACACGACGACCGACCTCTCGAAGCTGCCGGGCACGTACAACGCGCTGCTCTACCACCTCGTGCCGTCAGGCAACTACGCGACCAAGGGCTCGAACTCGAGCGAGACGTTCGATGCGAACGGCGCGTGCACGTCGAGCGGGGCGGGCGGCTGCCAGACGACCGGCGATCCGTGGAAGGCAAGCGCGAACGGCGGCTACTTCGACAGCGCCAAGGCGCCGCAGACACTGCCGCAGACGCAACTGCCGATTGTCGGCGCGACCGGCAAGTCGGCGACCGCGCACATGGTGATCGGCCAGCTCAACGGCGCGACGGTGCCGGTGATCGTGCGCACGGGCAACGTGAACCTCGGCACGCCGCCGCTGCACCTCGATGCGCAGGTCGACGACGAATCGGGCATCGCGGTGCTCGGCGCGGCGACGGCGATCACGTCGGGCGCGATCGACGGCGGCTACGCGGGCGCGGACTCGAACTTCAAGTACACGGCCGCGCTGATCCGCGGCGGCAATGCGTCGTTCATCAACCCGTCCACGCAGGCCGAGGAAGACGGCTTCACGCTCGACTACGGCCAGACGACGCCGGGCCTGCTGAACGCGAAGACCGCCCCGCCGAGCGGCGCGAGCTACCCGTCGGCATCGGGCGTGGTGATCGCGACGGGCGGGCTGTACGCGGCGTTGATCCAGGGCACGGTGAACGGCGGCGTCACGGCGACGTCGGCGAATTCGACGACGTCGTCGACCCCGTACTTCGGCGTGGGCGCGCAGATCAGCAAGTAGCGATCGAGGACGCGGCGGCCGGCCTGCCGCCGCGCGTTGCAGGGAAGGCACGAAGGCGCCCGGCACGGCGCGGGCAGGACGAGCACGACCAACAGAAGCGGCCGACAGGGAGCTGGCCGCCACACAAGACAAATCTGGAGGAGCAACATGAAGCGCAACCTCATTCTGGCGGCCGCTGCCGCCGCCCCCCTTCTTTCCGCTTGCGGCGGCGGCAGCGACAATCCGCCGCCGCTCGTCGAGGAGCGGCTTTGCCCCGCCACGCTCGACTACAACACCGTGTTCACGGGCGGCGCGGGCAGCGGCGAACTCGCGAAAGTCCAGCTCGACACGACCAAGATGACCTGGCAGGTCACCTATGTCGAATCGCCGGTGCCGCAAAAGACCGGCACCGTCGTGCCGACCCGCGCGGGCACGGTCGACAGCGGCACGCTCACGCAGGAAACGCTGCTGCCGACCAACAAGCTGAACCAGTGCGCGTTCCGCCTGAACGGCGGGAGCCTCGATGCGTCGCGTCCGGCGCGCATCTTCGTCGGCTTCGGCGTCGCGGGCGGCACGATTCCCGGCAAGGAGATCCAGTTCGACGGCGTGCTCGGCCAGGCCGCGGTGCCCGACACGAAATTCCCGTACTACCCGTTCATCGGCTTCTCGTCGATCGAAACGGACATCACGAAGGTCGCGGGCACGTACAGCCACATCGGCTTCGGCGAAGTGCCGTCGCAGAAATTCGCGCCGGCGTCGATCGACGCGAAGGTGACGATCAACGCGGACGGCACGTGGACCAAGTGCGACACGACCGGCCAGTTCGCCGGCGGCGCGTGCACGCAGCAGGGCACGAACTTCGTGCAGTCGGCCGACGGCAGCGGCGCGTTCCAGTCGAACAACTACGCGAGCCAGATGAAGCCGACGCTGTCGGCCACGCCGCAGGGCAAGGGCTTCATGATCGTCGGCAAGCTGCGCAACCAGCTCGTGCCGATCCTCGTGCGCACGGGGGTCGCGAACCCGAACCCGACGCCGGACAGCAACGGCGTGCCGGGCCTGACCGCCGACGACGAATCGAGCATCTCGATCCTCGCGCCGCAGACGGCCGTCGCGGCCGGTTCGCAGAACGGCGAGTACATCGGCGTCGACAGCCAGTTCGATTACCGGACCACCGCGTTGATCGACAAGCAGGCCACGCTGCTCGATCCGTTCCAGCCGTCGCAGGCGTCGCTCACGCGAGTGCTCGACCTCGACTACACGCAGAAGGTGCCGGGCACGGTCACGACGATCCACACGGGTTCGGGAAGCACGTCGCCGACCGGCAAGTTCATCTTCTCGGGTGGCGTGTTCGGTTTCCTCGACAACGCGGGATCGACGCCGTATTTCACGATCGGCGCATTCGTCCAGTAAGCGGAGGGGAAAGCCGTGATGAAGAAAACCCTTCTCTGCGCGGCGGCCGGCGCCGCCGCCGTGGCGCCGCTCGCCGCGCACGCGCAGAGCGCCGGCAGCAACGTCGTCACGCTGGGCTGGTTCCACATCATGCCGCAGCAGAGCAGCACGCCGATGACGACCAACGTCGCGCCGACGCCGATCAACACGCCGCTGCGGCTGCCGCCGTCGTTCACGTCGGCGGGCACCGGGCTGCACACGAGCGGCGCCGACACGGTCGGCCTGACGGTCAGCCACTTCCTGACCGACCACATCGCGGTCACGTCGGTGGCCGGCGTGCCGCCGGTGTTCAAGGTGTCGGGCCAGGGCACGATCAAGCCGCCGGGCCCGGCGGGCGCGCTCGGCACGCAGAACATCGGGCTCGGGTCGGTCAACCCGATCGTGAAGAGCGTGCGGCAGTGGAGCCCGGCGGTGATCCTGCAGTACTACTTCGGGCAGGCGACCGCGAAATTCCGGCCGTTCCTCGGCCTTGGCGTGTCGTACAACTGGTTCAGCGCCCTGCAGCTCAACACGAACTTCATCAAGCAGACGCAGGACAACCTCGGTGCGATCCTCGCGGCGGGCGCGGGCAAGCCGGGGACGACCTCGGTGGAGGCGAAGGCGTCGTCGTCGTGGCAGCCGGTGTTCAACGCGGGCCTGCAGTACAACCTGACGGAACACTTCGGGCTGGTCGCGTCGGTGACCTACATCCCGCTGAAGACGACGTCGACGGTGACGATCAAGGCAGCCGACGGCTCGGTGCTCGCCGAGTCGAAATCGGATCTGAAGGCGGACCCGATCATCAGCTACGTCGGGATGACGTACAAGTTCTGAGCGCGGCGATGCCGGCGCGAATGGATGGCCGCGACACAATCGCAGGCAAAAAAAAGCCCGCCTAAGTGGCGGGCTGAATCCATATCAGAGGAGACATGGAGGAGACAGGTGTCACTATAGCGAATCGGTTTCCGCAATGCAACATTTCCGTAGAGAAAATAAGGATTTTCCCTCGAATGCGGCCTCTAGTTCGCCGTGACGGCGCCTGACCCCTTTTCGTTCTCCCGTTCGAGCACCTCGCCCAGCGCGTTACGCAGCAGCGCGACAGGCCGCGTGAGACGGCCCGGCAACGTGCCGTGCACGATCCACACGTTGATCCGCGTTTCCAGCCCCGCCGTTTCCACCACCCTCAGCGCGTCGCGATGCGCGCTGCGCGCCAGCGCGTTCGGCGCGGCGATGCCGATGCCGGCGCCGCGCGCGACGAGCGACAACTGCAGCTCCGAGCCGAACGCTTCCACCGCGACGTCGAACGGCAGCCCGGCCGCGCCGAGCGCGCGGCTCAGCGCCGAGCGCATCCCGCAGCCGTCCTGGCTCAGCACCCACGGAAAACCGGACAGCGTGTCGAGCGACAGCGGGCCGTCCGGCAGCGGGAAATCGCGCGCGGCGACGAGCACCGTCGGCTGCGTGGCGAGCAGCGTCGCCGTCAACGCGTCGGGCAGCGCCGCGCTCGCCGGCACCATCACGGTCGCGACGTCGAGCGCGCCGCGCTCGATGCCCTGCACCAGCGCGGGCGACCAGCCGGCCGTCACGCGCAGCGTGAGGCGCGGGAACGCCTCGCGCAGCCGGTCGATCGGCCGCTCGAGCGCGAGCTCGGACAGGAACGGCGGCACGCCGATGCGCAACTCGCCGGACGGCTCGCCGTCCGGCGCGCCCGCCGCCATCAGCTCGTCGACCGCGCCGAGCACGTTGCGCGCGAGCGCGTAGACGTCGCGCCCCGCGGCGGTCGGCTTCAGCGGCTTGCTCTGCCGTTCGAGCAGCGGCACGCCGAGCAGCGTCTCGAGGTTCTGCACGCGCCGCGTCAGGCCCGGCTGCGTCAGGTGGAGTTTCGCGGCCGCGGCCACCATCGACCCGCTGTCGACGACCGCGACGAACGCCTGGAGATCACGCGTATTCAAAACAAACTCGCATAATCATGTTAGACATATTTCAATTGTTGCATAAACATCGGGCACCTAGGATGGGAATTCCTTCGACCCACCACCCAGCCTTCCGATGAACTGCCCTGCCAACCGCTGCCCCTCCGCCGTTTCCCCGTCCGCCGCCGTTTCCCCGTCCGTCGTCGCGCCGCCCGCGCTGAGCACGGGCATGACGCTGTTCTTCGCCGCGACGGTCGGCGTGATCGTGATGAACCTGTTCGCCGCGCAACCGCTGACCGGCCCGATCAGCGCGGACCTGCACCTGCCGCCCGGCCTCGCCGGCCTCGTCGCGATGCTGCCGCAGCTCGGCTACGCGGCCGGGCTCGCGTTGCTCGTGCCGCTGGTCGACCTGCTCGAGAACCGCCGTCTGATCGTCGCGACGCTCGCCGTCTGCGCGGCGGCGCTCGCGCTGCCCGCCTTCACGCGCTCGGGCACCGTGTTCCTGCTCGCGACGCTCGCGGCCGGCGCCGCGTCGAGCGTGATCCAGATGCTGGTGCCGATGGCCGCGTCGATGGCGCCCGAAGCGCAGCGCGGCCGCGCGGTCGGCAACGTGATGAGCGGGCTGATGCTCGGAATCCTGCTGTCGCGGCCGCTCGCGAGCCTGATCGCGGGCTCGGCCGGCTGGCGCGCGTTCTATCTTCTGGCCGCGCTCGCGAACGCGGCGATCGCGGTCGTGCTCGCGCTGCGCCTGCCGGCGCGCACGCCGTCGATCACGGCCAGCTACCGCGCGTTGCTCGCGTCGATGGGACGCCTGCTCGCCGACGAGCCGGTGCTGCGCCGGCATGCGCTGTCGGCCGCGCTCGCGATGGCCGCGTTCAGCGCATTCTGGACCGCCGTCGGGCTGCGGCTCGCGCAACCGCCGTTCGCGCTCGACCTGCACGGCATTGCGCTGTTCGCGTTCGCCGGCGCCAGCGGCGCGATCGTCACGCCGCTCGCCGGCCGCGCGGGCGACCGCGGCCACGGCGCGGCCGCGCAGCGGCTCGCGCACGGCACGATGCTCGCGGCCCTGACCGTGCTCGGGATCGCCGGCGCGGGCTGGTTCGGCTTCGATATGTACGCGCATCGCAGCCTCGCGCTCGCGCTGCTGGCCGGCGGCGCGGCGCTGCTCGACGCAGGCGTGATCGTCGACCAGACGATCGGCCGCCGCGCGATCAACCTGCTGAACCCGGCCGCGCGCGGACGCCTGAACGGGCTGTTCGTCGGGCTGTTCTTCATCGGCGGCGCGCTCGGCGCGGCGCTTGCGGGCAGCGCATGGGCATGGGGTGGCTGGAGCGCGGTGTGCGGCGTCGGGTTCGCGTTCGCCGGCGCGGCGGCCGGGTTCGGGCTGGCGGCCGGGCGCGCGGCGGGCGCCGCGGCGTTCGATCGCCCGCGTGCATAAGCGGGCAGCGGTGAAGCGGCGCTCGAAAGCCGAACGCCCCGCCCTCTCGCGAGGGACGGGGCGTTCGGTACACCGGCGCCGGCCGGGAATCAGTGACGGACCAGCGCCATCATCGCGCCGAAGCCGACGAACAGCCCGCCCGTCAGCCGGTTGAACACCTTCGCGACGCTCTGGCTCTTCAGCGTGGCGCCGATGCGCGTGCCGAACGCCGCGTAGACGAGATACCAGCTCACCTCGATCACCGCGAACGTGACGACGAGGATGCCGAACTGCGGCAGCGTCGGCTCGGCCGCGTTGATGAACTGCGGCAGCAGTGCGGCCGCGAACAGGATCGCCTTCGGGTTGCTGCCCGCGACCAGGAAGCCGTTGCGGAACAGCGCCGCGCGCGATGCCGATGCCTGTTGCGACACCGCATCGACGTCGGCCGCCGGCGCGTCGTCCACGCGTGCGCGCCACGCCTTCACGCCGAGATAGATCAGGTAGGCCGCACCCGCGAAGCGCAACGCATTGAACATCGCCGGCCATGCTTCGAGCACCGCGCCGAGCCCGGCCGCGGAGACCGCGAGCATCAGCACCAGCGCGCTCAGGCAACCGGCCATCGTCGCGGACGAACGCCGCAGCCCGTGCCGCGCGCCGTGCGTCATCACGAGCAGCATGTTCGGGCCCGGAATCGCCGACACGACGAACACCGTCGCCACGAAAAGCCACCACGTATGCAAGTTCATGACTGCCTCTGCCTGAAATGGACGGAAAACGAACTGCCGATTATGCCGTGCGTACGACGCTTGTGTCGCATGTCAGCGGCCGGCGCGGCGCAGCGCGGCTTCGCCGAGCACCGCGAAATCCTGGTCGCCGCCGCCGTGCGCGAGCGCGTCGAGCAGGCTGTCGCGCACGACGCTCGCGACCGGCAGCGGCACCGACGTCGCGTCGCCGGCCTCCAGCGCGAGCCGGACGTCCTTCAGCCCGAGCCGCGCCTTGAAGCGCGCGGGCTCGTAGCGCCGCTCGGCGATCATCGCGCCGTAGCCCTCGTAGACGGGCCCCGGAAACACGCTGCTGGTGATCACGTCGAGGAAATCGCGCATCGCGACGCCGTGCGCGCCCAGCAGCGCGGATGCCTCGCCGAGCGTCTCGATCGCCGACGCGAGCGTGAAGTTCGCGGCGATCTTCGCGACGTTCGCGTGCTGCGGCAGCGAGCCGAACCGCCAGGTCTTCTGGCCGATCGCGTCGAACAGCGGCTGCACGCGGTCGATCGCCTCGGCCGGACCGCCGGCCATGATCGTCAGGCGCGCGGCGGCCGCGACGTCGGGCCGCCCCATCACCGGCGCGGCGACATAGTCGATGCCGCGCGACGCATGCGCGTGCGCGAGCGACTCGGCGAGCGCGACCGATACCGTCGCCATGTTCACGTGGATCAGCCCGCGCGGCGCCTGGGCCAGCAGCGCGTCGTCGAACACCGCGCGCGCGGCCGCATCGTCGCCGAGCATCGAGAACACGGCGTCGCCGCGGAACGCGTCGGCCGGCGTGTCGACGATCCGCGCGCCGAACGCCGCGAGCGGCTCGGCCCGCTCGCGCGAGCGGTTCCAGACCCGCACCGTGTGGCCCGCCTTCAGCAGGTTCGTCGCGATCGCCTGCCCCATTTCGCCCAGCCCGATAAACCCGAGATCCATCACCCGCTCCTTCGCTCCGTGAAGCCGCGAGTTAAACACAGATGCCGACGGTCTGCAGCGCCTGCCGCCTGCCGCCGGCCGGCCGGCGCGGTGCGATACTGCACGAATGGCGACCGCGACCTTCCGCTTTCACGGCGAACTGAACGCCTTTCTCGCGCGCCCGCGGCGCGATCGGGCGTTCGCCCACGCGTGCGCGCGCGATGCGACGGTGAAGCACGCGATCGAGGCGCTCGGCGTCCCGCATACCGAAATCGGCCGGCTGTGCGTGAACGACGCGCCGGCCGCGCTCGACCGCCCGCTCGACGACGGCGACCGCGTCGACGTCTTTCCCGAGCGCGCGCGGCCGGCGGCCAACGGTGCCACCGGACTGCCGCCGGCGTCATGGCGCTTCGTCGCCGACGCGCATCTCGGCGGCCTCGCGCAACTGCTGCGCCTCGCCGGCTTCGACACCTGCTACGACAACCACTACCGCGACGACGAACTCGCGGCGCTGGCCGAGCGCGAGCACCGGATCGTGCTGACCCGCGACCGCGAGCTGCTCAAGCGGCGTGCGGTCGTGCGCGGCTGCTATCTCCATGCGCGGCAGCCGGCCGAGCAGTTGCGCGAACTGTTCGAGCGGCTCGATCTCGCCCCGCACATGCGGCCGTTCCGGCTGTGCCTGCGCTGCAACGCGCCGCTGCATCCGCTCGACGCGGCCGCCGCCGCGCCGCGCGTGCCGGCGGGCGTCCGGCAGCGGCAGCGGCGCTTCGTCGCGTGCGACGTGTGCCGGCGCGTGTTCTGGGAAGGCTCGCACTGGCGGCGCATGCGCACGGTGGTCGACGCGATGCGCGCGCCGCCGCCCGTTCGGCTCGACGAACCGGGCGAATCCGACGAACCCGGCGAATTCGGCGCCTGAAAAACAAAACCCCGCATGCCGGAGCATGCGGGGCTGGCCGATCGATGGCCGGCAACGCCGGCCGTGGCGGCGAACCGCTTAGTTCTGCGTGCCTGCGTCGTTCGTGCCGGCGGCCGATGCGGCTGCGGCCTTCGCCTGGCCCTTCTTCGAACCGTGGTGCTTCAGCTGGTGCTTCGGCTTGCTGTGATCCTTCTTGGCCGGTGCCGATGCGGCAGCCGGCGTGTCGGCTGCCGGCGCGGACGCCTGTGCGAATGCCGAAACCGATGCGAGCGCGAATGCTGCGGCGATGATCGAAGCGAGCGTCTTCTTCATTGTTTTTCCTTTAGCGGAGAAAAAATCAAACGTACCGGTAATTAAAGATGCGAGGCATTCGCACCGGAGCCCCAGGCCGCGAGGCCGGCTTTCGCCGTTCCGTCGCGACGAAACCTGACGCACTGGTTCCATAACGCACCGCGTTCGCGGCAAGTTGACACGTTGCCTGCATCCTCGGGTTTTCCCGGGGGCCGCCGCGTCACCCGGTACCGGCAAGCCGGGGGAGCCGCCGTCGCACCGCGCCGCAAACCGGCTCGCGCGGCGCCGAGGCGACGCTTATACTGGCGTCCATCCGTCCCTTTCCCGGGAAACCGGATCGCGGCCGGTCGCACGACCGCCGCCGTCTCGAGGCGCTCAAATTGCCCGATCACAATCTGGACAAACTGAAAATCGACCGGCGTCCGCTCGCACCGGCGCCGCGCCGGCGCCGGTGGGCGCGCTATGCGTTCGCCGCCGCGCTCGTCGTCGTCGCGATCGGCGCCGGCCTCGCGCTCACCGGCCGGCCAAGCGTCGACACCACGTCCGTCACGTCCGCCTACCCGTACCAGAACGACATGCAGCTCAATGCGACCGGCTACGTCGTGCCGCAGCGCAAGGCCGCGGTCGCGTCGAAGGGCCAGGGGCGCGTCGAGTGGCTCGGCGTGCTCGAAGGCACGCGCGTGAAGCAGAACGAGATCATCGCGCGCCTCGAAAGCAGCGACGTGCAGGCGTCGCTCGGGCAGGCCCGCGCGCAGGTGCAGGTGTCCCGCGCGAACCTCGGCGTCGCGCAGGCCGAGCTCAAGGATGCGGAGATCGCGTTGCGCCGCACGGCCGCACTCGCGCCGCGCGGGGCCGTGCCGGCCGCGCAGCTCGACACCGACACGGCCCGCGTGAACAAGGCGCGCGCGACGCTCGCCAGCGACCAGGCCGCGATCGCGTCGGCCGAAGCGAACGCGCAAGCCGCGCAGGTGGCGGTCGACCAGACGGTGATCCGCGCGCCGTTCGACGGCATCGTGCTCGCCAAGCATGCGAACGTCGGCGACAACATCACACCGTTCTCGTCCGCGTCGGACAGCAAGGGCGCGGTCGTGACGATCGCCGACATGGAAACGCTCGAAGTCGAGGCCGACGTCGCCGAATCGAACATCGCGAAGATCCGCGCGGAGCAGCCGTGCGAGATCCAGCTCGACGCGCTGCCCGACATGCGCTTCGCGGGGCGCGTGTCGCGCATCGTGCCGACCGTCGACCGCTCGAAGGCCACCGTGCTCGTGAAGGTGCGCTTCGTCGACCGCGACGAGCGCGTGCTGCCCGACATGAGCGCGAAGATCGCGTTCCTGTCGAAACCCGCGTCGCCGCAGGACCGGCAGCCGGTGACGGCCGTGCAGGCGAGCGCGGTGGTCGAGCGCGACGGCCGGCCGGTCGTGTTCGTCGTGAAGGACGACGCCGTGCATGCGGTGGCCGTGACGAAGGGCGCGCGGATCGGCGAGCTCGTCGCGGTGCGCGGCGTGAAACCCGGCGACACGGTCGTGCTCGCCCCGGGCGCGAAGCTGAAGGACGGCGCGAACGTGACCGTCGCGAAGAAGTAGCGCGCGTGAACGACGCCCAACCGCCCCTCGTCGAGCTCAGCCACGTCGCGAAGTCGTACCGGCGCGGCAACCAGATCGTGCCCGTGCTGACCGACATCACGCTCGACATCGGCGAAGGCGACTTCGTCGCGCTGATGGGGCCATCGGGCTCCGGCAAGAGCACGCTGCTGAACCTCGTGGCCGGCATCGACCGGCCCGACAGCGGCGAGCTGCGCGTGGGCGGACTCGACATCTCGCAACTCGCCGAGGCGCAACTGGCCGAATGGCGCGCGGCGAACGTCGGCTTCATCTTCCAGTTCTACAACCTGATGCCCGTGCTCACCGCGTTCGAGAACGTCGAGCTGCCGCTGATGCTCACGCACCTGTCGCGCCGCGAGCGGCGCGAACGCGTCGAGCTCGTGCTCGACATGGTGAATCTCGGCGACCGCACGAGCCATTACCCGTCCGAGCTGTCGGGCGGCCAGCAGCAGCGCGTCGCGATCGCGCGCGCATTGATCACCGATCCGGTGCTGATCGTCGCCGACGAGCCGACCGGCGACCTCGACCGCGCGTCGGCCACCGACGTGCTCGCGATGCTGCAGCGGATGAATGCCGAGCTCGGCAAGACGATCATCATGGTGACGCACGACGCGCACGCGGCCGGCGCCGCGCGCTCGCTCGTCCATCTGGAAAAGGGGGAGCTGATCGATGGGCACGCCGGCTGAGCGGCGACAGGAGCGCGCGCCGTGTATGTGCTGAAGCTGATCGCGCGCAATGCGCTGCGGCACCGGCTGCGCACGCTGCTGACCGTGCTCGGGCTCACGATCGCCGTGCTCGCGTTCGGGCTGCTGCACACCGTCGTCGACGCGTGGTACGCGGGCGCGGCGGCCGCGTCCAGCGGACGGCTCGTCACGCGCAACGCGATCTCGCTGGTGTTTCCGCTGCCGGTGAGCTACGAGAACCGGATCCGCGGCGTCGACGGCGTGACGGCCGTGGTCCGCTCGAACTGGTTCGGCGGCATCTATCGCGACCCGAAAAACTTCTTCGCGAGCTTCGCGGTGTCGGAGAACTACCTCGACCTGTATCCCGAATTCATCCTGCCGGCGCAGCAGCGCGCCGACTACGACCGCGACCGCCGCGGCTGCCTGGTGGGCCGGCAGCTCGCGACGCAGTTCGGCTTCAAGGTCGGCGACGTGATCCCGCTGAAGGGCACGATCTATCCGGGCACGTGGGATTTCGTCGTGCGCGGGATTCTCGACGGCCGCGACGATTCGACGATCACGCGCCAACTGGTGTTCCACTGGGATTACCTGAACGAGACGGTGCGCAAGCGCACGCCGAAGCAGGCCGACCAGGTCGGCGTGTTCGTGCTCGGCGTCGCGAACCCCGACGACGGCGCCGCGATCGCGCGCAACGTCGACGCGGTGTTCAAGAACTCGCTCGCCGAGACACTCACCGAGACCGAGCAGGCGTTCCAGCTCGGCTTCGTCGCGATGTCGAACCAGATCATCGCGGCGATTCGCCTGGTGTCGTACGTGGTGATCCTGATCATCATGGCGGTGATGGCCAACGCGATGGCGATGAGCGCGCGCGAGCGCACGGCCGAATACGCGACGCTGAAGGCGCTCGGCTTCGGCCCCGGGTTTCTCGCGCTGATCGTGTTCGGCGAATCGGTCGTGATCGCGGTGGTCGGCGGCGCGCTCGGGATCCTCGCGACGCCGCCCGCCGCGAGCCTGTTCAAGCAGGCGGCAGGCGGCATCTTCCCGGTGTTCAAGGTATCGACCGGGACGGTCGTGCTGCAGGCCGCGTGCTCGGTCGCGGTCGGCCTCGCGGCCGCGCTCGTGCCGGCGTGGCAGGCCGCGCGCGTGCGCGTGGTCGAAGGCCTGCGGGCGATCGGATAGCGACGCACATGGCGATCCCGCTCACCTACATCGCGCGCAACCTGTGGACCCGGCGGCTCACCACCGCGTTGACCGCGGGCGGGATGGCGCTCGTGATCTTCGTGTTCGCGACGGTGCAGATGCTCGATGCGGGCCTCACGAAAACGCTCGTGTCGACCGGCGAACCCGACAACGCGGTGGTGATCCGCAAGGGCGCCGAGACCGAGATCCAGAGTTCGATCGACCATCAGCAGGCCAACGCGCTCGAGATGCACCCGGCCGTCGCGCTCGGCCCCGACGGCCGGCCGCTCGTGTCGAAGGAAGCCGTGGTGCTGATCTCGCTCGTGAAGACGTCGAGCGGCAAGCCGTCGAACGTCGTGATCCGCGGCGTGTCGCCGGCCGGCCTCGCGCTGCGTCCGCACGTGAAGCTCGCGGCCGGCCGGACCTTCGCGCCCGGCTCGTCGGAGATCGTCGTCGGCAGCGCGATCGCGAAAGGCTTCAGCGGCACGCAGCTCGGCGACCGCCTGCATTTCGCGCAGCGCGACTGGACCATCGTCGGCGTGTTCGACGCGGGCGGCAGCGGCTTCGATTCGGAGATCTGGGGCGACGTCGACCAGTTGATGCAGTCGTTCCGGCGCACCAGCTATTCGTCGATGGTGCTGCGCATTCCGAGCGCGGACGGCTTCGCGCGCTTCAAGGCCGACATCGACGTCGACCCGCGCCTGACCGACGAGGCCAAGCGCGAGCAGACCTTCTACGGCGACCAGTCGAAGGCGCTGTCGACGTTCATCAACATCCTCGGCATCACGCTGTCGACGATCTTCTCGATCGCCGCGATGATCGGCGCGATGATCACGATGTATGCGTCGGTCGCGAACCGCGTGGCCGAGATCGGCACGCTGCGCGCGCTCGGCTTCAAGCGCACCAACGTGCTCGCCGCGTTCCTGCTGGAGGCGCTGCTGCTCGGCTTCGTCGGCGGCGTCGCGGGGCTCGCGTGCGCGTCGCTGATGCAGTTCGCGTCATTCTCGACGACCAACTTCCAGACCTTCTCGGACCTGTCGTTCCGCTTCGTGCTGACGCCCGCGATCGTCGTGAAGACGCTCGGGTTCTCGCTCGTGATGGGGCTCGTCGGCGGGTTCCTGCCGGCGATGCGCGCGGCGCGGCTGAAGATCGTCGACGCGCTGCGCGCGCAGTGACGCGCGCCGCCGCTCACGTTCAACGTTCGCGCGGCACCCACGCGCCGTGGAACCCGGCCGGCACGCGCCGCGGCAGATGCACGGTCGCGACCGGCCCCGCGTCGATCGCGCGCGCATCGAGGATCACGACGTCGCTCGTATCCGTCGCCGCGCGGTAGACCATCACCAGCAGCCAGCCGTCGTCCTCGTCGGCGCCGCCCGGGCGCGGCACGAACACCGGCTCGCCGTTCTGGTCGCCGGCCGGCACCGCATAGTGCATCGTCGTGCCGCGCGCGTGGTCGAAGCGCATCACGCCGCGCATTTCCGCGTTGTTCGGCTGCTCGGCCGCATAGAGATAGCGGTAGCGGCGCCCGGTGCGGGTTTCGTTGATGCGCGGCAGCTCGATGCCGCCGTCGGCGAGCGGCCCTTCGTCGATCAGCCCGTTCGCGGTATCGATCACATAGCGCCACAGCTCGCCGACCGGGTCGTCGGCGAAGCGGCCCGTGCGCGCGTCGAGCCGCAGGAACGACGGATAGCGCACCGCGTCGAGCACGATGCACGATGCGTCGCAGTCGTACGCGTTGACGACGTGCTGGATGAAACACGGCTCGACGTCGAACCAGCGCACGTCGCCGCCGTGGCGCGACAGCACGCCGATGCGCGCGGGCCGGTCGTCGTGCCAGCGCAGCGGCATCCGGTGGCCCTGCTTCAGCAGCGAGAAGTCGTAGCCGACGTTCAGGTCGAGCAGCAGGCTGCGGGTTTCGGTGATCGCGAGGTCGTGCATCATCGACGGCGCGCCCAGCTCGATCTCGAGATCGACGCGCTTCACGCCCGTCGCGTCGATCACGCCGTAGCGCAGCCAGGGCGCACGCCAGTCCGCGCGGAACAGGATCAGCTCGTCCGTTGCCGGGTCGACCTTCGGATGCGCGGCCATCCCGCCGTCGAAGCCCGCGTGCCGCGCCGGCATGCCGAGCGAATCGAGCGCGGCGGTGATCGCGAGCGGCGCGCCGCCCTCGGCCAGCGCGAGCAATTCGCCCGCATGCTGCAGCACGTTCACGTTCGGATTGGTGTCGGGCAGATGCGGCGCCCGCGCGGGCGCGTGCACGGCGGCCCAGCGCCGCGTGCGCGCCCAGCGGTTCCGGTAGCCGGCCGCGCGGCCGTCGTCGAACGCGATCGCGTGCAGCATCGCGGCCTCCGGCCACCACGACAGCAGGTCGTTGCCTTCGAAGCGGCCGCCCGGCGGGTTCGGGCCGTTGCGCAGCAACGTGCCGTCGAGTTCGCGCGGAAGGGTGCCCGTCACGCGCAGGTCGAAGAAGTCGACTTCGTCGGCAACCGGCGCGATCGCGCCGCGGTTCAGGTCGAATACGGTCATCGCATCGGCGCTCCGTCAGCAGTCTTCGGCGGCCGGCGGCAGATCGCCGCGCGCCAGCGCGAGCGCATGGTCGCGCACGTCGTCCGGCCAGCCGGCGATCAGCTCGGCCAGCCGCGCCGGGTCGTTCGCATACAGCGCCCGCGCGGCCTCCTCGAAACCGGGCAGGTCGCCCGCCATCGCGGACATGAAGTGGTACGCGCGCGCCTGCGCGTCGCGGCGCCGGTCGGCCGCCGCATGCGTGCGCCGCGCGTCCTCGACCAGCTTGCGCAGCGCCACCGACGCGCCGCCCGGCTGCGCGCCGAGCCATTCCCAGTGACGCGGCAGCAGCGTGACCTCGCGCGACACCACGCCGAGCTTCGGCCGGCCGCGGCCGCGCTGTTCGCCGGCGCCCGCGCCTGCCGGCTCGCCGGCGCCGCCGGACGCTCCGGATGCGCCGCCCGACGGCACCGCATAGCGCGCGCGGACGTCGTCCGCGGTGCCGCGCAGGTCGAGGTCGATCGAGCGGCCCGTCGCGTCGTCGAAGATCAGGATCGTGCCGGACGTCGCGTCGCCGGCCGCCTGCCGGGCAGCGAGCGCGACCGTCGCGAGCGGGCCCGACGCGAGCCGCCGGTGGCCGTCGAAGGCCGTGTACGAAGGAAGGAGCGTGGAGGAGGTCATCGTGGTCGCCCGCAGGCTGAAATCGGAATGACGCAATTTTTATCCGGGTATTAATCGGATGTCAATATTATCCGGGTAAAAACATTGCCCTCATCGAGTTCCCATCCTGCGGGGTCGACCGCGGGGAACCTCGCCCGATCGATTCAAATGCTGAATCGATCAAGTCAGCAATTGGCATGAAAACGCAAGTTTCGACATGACAGAATGGCCCGGACGCCCTCGCATCGGCGTCCGGTGCCCGGCCTCCCGCCGGCGGCATCCACCCACATCACGCGCGCACCGACGCGCCTGCCGCACGACGGCACCTTCCGCCCTTCGGAGGAGACAAGTCATGAATCCGCTTCACGCGCTGCCGGCGTCCGCGTCGGCAACGGCCCGGCGCACCCGCGTGCGCTGGCTGGTGCTCGCCGTCCTGTTCGCGGTCACGACGATCAACTACGCGGATCGTGCGGCCATCGCGATCGCGGGCCCGAGCCTCGCCCGCGCGCTGCACCTGAGCCACGTGCAGATGGGCTTCATCTTTTCCGCGTTCGGCTGGTCGTACGTGGTCGCGCAACTGCCGGGCGGCTGGCTGCTCGACCGCTACGGATCGCGCATCGTCTACGCATTCAGCATCTTCTTCTGGTCGCTGTTCACGCTGCTGCAGGGCGGCATCGGCTTCTTCGGCGGCGCGGCCGCGTTCGCGCTGCTGTTCGGGCTGCGGTTCCTGGTCGGCGCGGCCGAGGCGCCGTCGTTCCCCGCCAACAGCCGGATCGTGTCCGCGTGGTTCCCGGCCGCCGAACGCGGCACCGCGTCGGCGATCTTCAACGCCGCGCAGTACGCGGCGACCGTCGTGTTCGCGCCGCTGATGGGCTGGCTCGTGCACGCGTTCGGCTGGCAGGCGGTGTTCGCGGTGATGGGCGTGCTCGGCTTCGCGTTCGTGCTGGTGTGGAACCGCACGATGTACGACCCGAAGGAGCACCCGAGCATCAACCGCGCGGAACTCGACTACCTCGCCGAAGGCGGTGCGCTCGTCAACATCGACCAGGCGACGGGCGGGCGCGACGGCGGCCCGTCTATGCGCCACGTGAAGGCGCTGCTGCGCAACCGGATGCTGGTCGGCGTGTACGTCGCGCAGTACTGCATCAACGCGCTCACCTACTTCTTCATCACGTGGTTTCCCGTCTATCTGGTGCAGGCGCGCGGGATGTCGATCCTCAACGCGGGGCTCGTCGCGTCGATTCCCGCCGTGTGCGGCTTCCTTGGCGGGATTCTCGGCGGCGTCGTGTCCGATGCGCTGCTCAGGCAGGGCCGCTCGCTGTCGGTCGCGCGCAAGGTGCCGATCGTGATCGGCATGCTGCTGTCGATGTCGATGATCGTCTGCAACTACACCGATTCGCACGTGCTCGTCGTGCTGTTCATGGCGCTGTCGTTCTTCGGCAAGGGGCTCGGCGCGCTCGGCTGGGCCGTCAACGCCGACACCGCGCCGCGCCAGATCGCCGGGCTGAGCGGCGCGCTGCTCAACACCTGCGGCAACCTTTCCAGCATCACGACGCCGATCGCGATCGGCTATATCGTCGACCGCAGCGGGTCGTTCAACGGCGCGCTCGTCTATGTCGTCGCGCACGCGCTCGTCGCCGTGATCTGCTACCTGTTCGTCGTCGGCGAGATCCGCCGCGTCGAGCTTCAATGAACCGCGCGGGCCGCGCCGGCGCGTCCGTCGGCCCGCGCGCCACCGGAACCAGGAGCGAACCGATGTCCGAACCCAGCCGTGCCGGCACCCCGCGCATCACGCGCATGCAGGTGATTCCCGTCGCCGGCCGCGACAGCATGCTGCTCAACCTGTGCGGCGCGCACGCGCCATACTTCACGCGCAACCTCGTGATCCTCGACGACAGCAGCGGGCATACGGGCGTCGGCGAAGTGCCGGGCGGCGAAGGCATCCGCCACGCGCTCGAGCGCATGACGGATCGCGTGGTCGGGCAGCCGATCGGGCGCTACCAGGCGACGCTCAACGCGGTGCGCGCGGCGCTGTCCGGCGCCGGTCCCGGCGCCGGGCGCACGATCCGCCACGAAGTGACGTCGGCCGGCGAGGCGGCCGTGCTGCGCCAGCCGCACGAGATCAATCTGCGGCTCGACAACGTGATCACCGCGATCGAGGCCGCGCTGCTCGACCTGCTCGGCCAGCATCTCGACGTGCCGGTCGCGGCGCTGCTCGGCGAAGGCCAGCAGCGCGACGCGGTGCCGATGCTCGCGTACCTGTTCTACATCGGCGACCGGCGCCGCACCGATCTGCCGTATCGCGACGAGGCGCACGCTTCGGATGCCTGGTTCCGGCTGCGCAACGAAGCGGCGCTCACGCCGGCCGCGATCGCGCGGCAGGCCGAAGCGGCGGTCGAGCGCTACGGTTTCGCCGATTTCAAGCTGAAGGGCGGGGTGATGGCCGGCGCGGACGAGATGGAAGCGATCGCGGCGATCAAGTCGCGCTTTCCCGACGCGCGCACGACGCTCGATCCGAACGGCGCGTGGTCGCTCGACGAGGCCGTCGCGCTGTGCCGCGGGCAAGGCCACCTGCTCGCGTACGCGGAAGATCCGTGCGGGCCGGAAGGCGGCTATTCGGGCCGCGAGGTGATGGCCGAATTCCGCCGCGCGACGGGGATCCCGACCGCGACCAACATGATCGCGACCGACTGGCGGCAGATGGATCATGCGGTGCGGCTGCAGGCGGTCGACATCCCGCTCGCCGATCCGCATTTCTGGACGATGCAGGGCTCGGTGCGGCTCGCGCAGCTGTGCCGCGACTGGGGGCTCACGTGGGGCTCGCACTCGAACAACCACTTCGACGTGTCGCTCGCGATGTTCACGCATGCGGCGGCGGCCGCGCCCGGCACGATCACCGCGATCGACACGCACTGGATCTGGCAGGAAGGCGACGCGCGGCTCACGCGCGAGCCGCTCGCGATCGTCGGCGGCAAGGTGGCCGTGCCGGAACGGCCGGGGCTCGGCATCGAGCTGGACATGGCACAGGTCGAGGCCGCGCATGCGCTGTACCGGCAGGTGGGCGGCACCGCGCGCGACGATGCGGTGGCGATGCGCTATCTGGTGCCGGGGTGGACGTACGATCCGAAGCGGCCGAGTTTCGGGCGCGGGTGACGGGGCGGTGTGCTGACGGGGGCGGTTGCCAAATACGGGAAACGGCCGCATCCTGCCGGCTGCCTGGATCGACCCGTGCGGCGGACGGTCGGGCGCTCCTCGTCCATTCGCAAATATCGCTTTTCATGACGTCATCCGGCCCGACACCGCGGCAGATCATCGTCTTCGTGCTGTATTCGGCGCTGTGCCTGCCCGCGAGCGTGACCGTCGCCGGCTATGTCGCGACCCGGATCACGCGGAACGTGTCGAATTTCGAAGGCGGTGCGGGCTACGCGACGCTCGGGTGGATCATCATTTTGACCTGCGCGGTCTACGGGCTGTCGATCGCCCTGTGCGTGCTGCTGCGGAGAAGAACCGCGGTGCTCGCGGCCATGACGGTGGGGTTCGCCGTGCTGTCGGTGCCTGCGTTCAGGTTGGCCTGCCAGTTGGCGACCTAGCGCGTCGCGCCCATGGCTTGCGGAAAACAAAAAGGCCCGATCTTGCGATCGGGCCTTTCAAATTCCGTTGGTGGAGCGGAGGAGGATCGAACTCCCGACCTTCGCATTGCGAACGCGACGCTCTCCCAGCTGAGCTACCGCCCCAACAGTCGACCATCATACACACGCATTTCCACGCTTGGCAATAGGGGTTACGTCACGCGCGACGCGTTACTTTGACGGCGCGCCGGCCAGCACCCATTCGACCACCGACCGGACGTCGGCGTCGCTCATGCGCGGATGCGCGGGCATCGGAATCGCGCCCCACACGCCCGAACCGCCGTCCTTCACCTTCTTCGACAGCTTCGCGACGGCCTGCGGATCGGACTTGTAGCGAGCGGCGATGTCCTTGAACGACGGGCCGACGAGCTTGCGGTCGACCGCGTGGCAGCCCATGCACGCGTTGCCGCGCGCCACTTTCAGGCCGTCGCCGACGTCCGCGTGAGCCGCGCCCAGCGTGCCGGCCACGAGCGCCATGGCCGCGCCACCGTGCACCATCCAGCGTTTCATCTGCTTCATCTGCATGCCCGTCATTGCGCCTTCGCCTTCGGATTGCCGGGATGCACGCTCGACGAATTCGAGATCGGCGCGGGCGGCTGCAGCGGCGTGGACTGCACCGACGCGTCGGGCACCGCGCCGACCGTCGCGCTGTCCGCCGGTGCGGCAGCCGCCTGCGCGCCGGATGCGCCGCTCGCGGGCGACGCGTCCTGCAGCGCCTGCGCGTCCTGCGGCTTCACGTATTGGAACACCTTCACGACCTTCTCGACGCCCGGCACCTGGCTCGCGGCTTCCGCGCCGCGATTGCCTTCGTCCACCGTCACGAGCCCCATCAGGTAAAGATTGCCGCGTTCGGCAACGACCTTATAGTAGTTCGCCGAGATGCCCTTCGTCGCGATCAGCTCGGACTTCACGCGCCCTTCGAGGTACGAGTCGTTCGCGCGCGACGACAGCGACGACGCGGGCCCGACCGACAGTTCGTTGACGATGCCGTTCACGTTGTTGATGCCACGCACGATTTCCTCGGCGCGCTGCTTCGACGCATCGTTCGGCACCTCGCCCGTCAGCAGCACGCGGCGGTTGAACACCGTCACGTTCACGTGCGACTGGTCCGGCAGCCCGTTGTTGATCTGCGAGAGCGACTTGACCTGGATCTCGCGATCCTCCGTCTGCGCGCCGAGCGTACGGCGATCGGTCGCGATCAGCGCGCCGCCGCCGGCCGCTGCGCCCACGACCCCGAGCACACAGCCCTGCAGCGACACGGCGAGGCCCGCCGTCAGCGCGGCGAGCAGCGTGGTTCTGACGAGCGTCTGTTTGACGCGGCTTTGATTCATCGACGGCTCTCCTTCGTTCAATCCTCACCCAGCAGCATCGCGTCGATGCCGTCGCACAGGCAGTGGATGGTCAGCAGATGGACTTCGTGGATGCGCGCCGCGCGAACGGCGGGCACGCTGATCGGAATATCGGTGTCGGACAGCGCGGCCGCCACCGTGTGGTCGTTGCCGCCCGTCAACGCGACGACGGTCATCTCGCGCTCGTGCGCCTCGCCGATCGCCGCGAGCACGCGCGGCGATGCGCCGCCCGCATCGAGCACCAGCAGGATGTCGCCCGTCTGGCCCAGCGCGCGCACCTGCTGCGCGAACAACTGCTCGGCGGCCGCCACGCCCGCGAGGCCGGCCTGCGACGCGTCGGTGGCCAGCGCGATCGCGGGCAGGCCCGGACGCTCACGCTCGAAACCGCCGACGAGCGACGCGGCGAGGTACTGCGCGGCGGCGGCCGACGGGCCGTCGCCGCACGCGACGATCTTGTTGCCGTTCGCCAGTGCGGCGAACATCGCATCGACCGCGGCTGCGATCGGCAGCGACAGCGCGTCGGCCGCTTCGGCGTGAAGCGCGGCGCTGTCGCGAAATTGTTGCTGAATACGTTCGACTGACATCGATTCCTGGTGAACTGGGCGCGCGGCACAACTCGCGCGACATCGTGGGTGCGGCGAGTTTACCGTACTCCGGCGCCCTCTCCGGCGGTCCGGCAAGAACTCTTTACATCTCGTCACAGCTCGCGGCTACGCATCGTCGGTACGAAATGCATCGCGCAGCCACGCAAGCCGGCCGGCCTCGAACGCGACGACGTCGAAACGGCACGCGGCGCCGGCGCCGTGCCGCGACCAGAACTGCAGCGCGGCCGCGACCAGGCGCCGCCGCTTGCGCCAGCCGACGCTCGCGGCCGCGCCGCCATGCCGGGTGCTGCGCCGCGCGCGCACCTCGACGAACACGAGCATGCCGTCGGGCTCGCGCATCACGAGATCGAGCTCGCCGCCGCGCATCGTCACATTGGCGGCGACGAACGCGAGACCATGACGCTCGAGAAACTGCCGCGCGCGCTGCTCGAACGCCGCGCCGACCGGTTTGGATCGCGTCGCGCCGGAAAAGTTGTCGCCCGAAGGCGGCCGGCCGCGCGCGCCGTCCGGCCGGGCCGGCGCCGCGTGGCACAATGCCGTCCTTGTTCCGTTCGTGCCGCGATTGCGTGCATTGCCTGCCATGACTGCCCTCCTCGAACTCGCGCATACGCAGCACTACCCGGACGCCGCGCTCTACGTGGTCGCCACGCCGATCGGCAATACGGCCGACATCACGCTGCGCGCGCTGCACGTGCTCGGCCTCGCCGACCGCATCGCGGCCGAAGACACCCGCAACACGGGCCAGTTGCTCGCCCGCTACGGGATCTCGAAACCGCTCGTGGCCGTGCACGAGCACAACGAACGCGAAGCCGCGCAGCGCGTGATCGAACTGCTGCGTGGCGGCGAACGCGTGGCCTATGTGTCGGACGCCGGCACGCCGGGCATCTCCGACCCCGGCGCGCGGCTCGTCGACGCCGTGCGCGCGGCCGGCTTCGCAGTGGTTCCGCTGCCCGGCGCGAGCGCGGCCGTGACCGCGCTGAGCGTGGCCGGCGACTGGGCCGGCGCGTTCACGTTCGCGGGCTTCCTGCCGCCGAAGGCCAAACAGCGCGCGACCGCGCTGCAGGCGCTGGCGTCGCACCCGTACGCGCTGGTGTTCTACGAAGCGCCGCACCGGATCGCCGAAACCGTCGCCGCGCTCGCCGACGCGTTCGGCCCCGCGCGCCGGCTGCTGATCGCGCGCGAGCTCACCAAGCTACACGAGCAGTTGTTCCAGGGCACCCTGGCCGAAGGACAGAGCTGGCTCGCCGGCGATGCGAACCGCCAGCGCGGCGAGTTCGTGCTGGTCGTCGAAGGCGCGCCGGCGGCAAGCGGCGAAGCGGACGACACCGCGCACGACGCGCTGCTCAGGCTGCTGCTGGACGAGGTGCCGGTGAAGAGCGCGGCCCGGCTCGCGGCCGCGCTGACGGGCGCATCGCGCAACACGCTGTATGCGCGTGCGCTGGTGCTGAAGGAAGGCAGGGAAGACTGACGCGCGCCGCCGCCGCGCGAAAAGTACAAAGGGCTGCCGGAAGGCAGCCCTTTGTGCATGAGCGGTGGATTCTCCGGACGGGATCGCCGCGTTATTTCGCCGAGATCGACGCGAACATTTCGTCGCGCGCCTCGCGCGCTTCTTGCGGCGACAGCCCTTCGATCTTCACGCGGCCCGTGCCGGCGTGCACGAGGCCGATCACCTTGGCCGCCGCATACGACAGGTCGAGCACGCGGCCGCGCTTGAACGGCCCGCGATCGTTGACCTTCACGACGACCCACTTGCCGGTCGATGCGTTCGTCACCTTGATGTACGACGACAGCGGCAGCGTGCGGTGCGCGGCGGTGAACGCGTTCATGTTGAAGCGCTCGCCGTTCGCGGTGCGGCGGCCGTGGAAATCGCGCCCGTACCACGATGCGCGGCCGCTCTGGCGGAAATCGGATACATCCTTGCCGTCGATCGGCTCGGCGTCGGCCAGCGACGACTTCTTCGCGTCCTTGCTGTCGGCGGCCGGCATCGATGCCAGCGCGGAATCGAAATTGAGCGGCTGCTTGTCGTCGTCCGCCTTCGCGGCAGCGGCCGTCTTGTCGACCGCCCGCTTCGGGTTCACGCTGCCGGTGGTCTGGCTGGGTGGCACCGCACAGCCCGTCAGCGCAAAAAACAATGCAATGGTTCCGAATCGGCTCGGAAAACGTAAATTCATCGACGTGTCGCCTTCTGGTTCGGGCCGCATCGATACAACGCTGCTTCACAACGCGATGCGGCCCGGACGGCAAATGCGTGCACGCCCCGCTCGAATGCGAGCAGGCGGCTAGCATGGGCGCGGCGTTCGTCTGGGCCGCAACCGTCCTGATTAGTTTTCACGTCTGGCGCAACCTGTCCCCAACAGCCTGACCAGACCCCACATGCCGCCATCGAACATGGCTCCACGTTCGCGCGCGTCGATACGACCAACGCACAGGAACGGCGGCACAGGCCTCATCCGGCGGCGCGGCAGCAAGGCCGCAGGCGGGCGCGCAGCGCCCGGCCGGACAAGACGTGAGCACCGAATGTTCGGTGCTGGATACACCGCCGGACTCCCCGGCGGCCGATGCTTGACGGTGAATCGGATGCCTCGTTTAACGGGGCCGAAACACCAGCGAATGGCGTGAAATTCACGCGCAATGGGGCGCATTATACATAAATCAAAACCTTGTCTCGAAAAGGGTCCCCGGCGGACCATTGATTCTCGCTATGGCTGTAACAATCGGCATGCTCCGGGAATGCCCTGATGCGTGCACCTCGGGGCGCGTCGCACGCACGGCAGGCCGCGCGCGCGACCGGTACAATCGCTCCTTTTAGCCGCCGGTGCCTCCATGAAAGTCACGCTCATTCCGGTCACGCCGTTCCAGCAGAATTGCTCGCTGCTCGTCTGCGAGAAGACGGGCCGCGCCGCCGTCGTCGATCCAGGCGGCGATCTCGACCGGATCGAACAGGAAATCGCGCGGCAGAACGTGCAGGTCGACAAGGTGCTGCTCACGCACGGGCACATCGATCACTGCGCGGGCGCCAAGACGCTCGCGACGCGCTACGGCGTGCCGATCGAGGGGCCGCAGGAAGAAGAGCGCTTCTGGATCGAGAAGCTGCCGACGCAGAGCGAGCGCTTCGGCTTTCCGGCCGCCGACAGCTTCGAACCCGACCGGTGGCTGAACGACGGCGACACCGTGCAGTTCGGCGACGAAACGCTCGAGGTCTATCACTGCCCGGGCCACACGCCCGGCCACGTGGTGTTCTTCAGCCGCGCGCATCGCGTCGCGATCGTCGGCGACGTGCTGTTCGCGGGCTCGATCGGCCGAACCGATTTCCCGCGCGGCAATCACGAGGATCTCGTCCGTTCGATCAAGGAAAAGCTGTGGCCGCTCGGCGACGACGTCACGTTCGTGCCCGGCCACGGCCCCGTGTCGACGTTCGGCGACGAGCGCCGCACGAACCCGTTCGTGTCCGACAAGGTATTCGGATGAACCAGACCGCCATCCCGGAAATTTACGTCAGCACCGACGTCGAGGCCGACGGCCCGATTCCCGGCCCGCACTCGATGCTGAGCTTCGCGTCGGCCGCCTATACCGAGGACAAGCAGCTGATCGCGACGTTCTCGGCGAACCTCGAGACGCTGCCCGGCGCGCACGCGCACCCGGTGCAGGAAGCGTGGTGGAAGACCGAGCCGGAAGCCTGGGCCGCGTGCCGGCGCGATCTGCAGACGCCCGAGGCGGCGCTGGTCGCCTACGTCGAATGGGTCGAGGCGCTGCCCGGCAAGCCGGTGTTCGTCGCGATGCCGGCCGGCTTCGACTTCACGTTCATGTTCTGGTACATGATGCGCTTCGCGGGGCGCTGCCCGTTCTCGTGGTCGGCGCTCGACATCAAGACGCTCGCGTTCGCGATGACGGGCCTGCCGTACCGCAAGGCGATCAAGCCGCGCTTTCCGAAGCACTGGTTCGACGACCATCCGCACACGCACGTCGCGCTCGACGACGCGATCGAGCAAGGCGCGCTGTTCTGCAACATGCTCGCCGACCTGCGCCGGCAGCAGGCCGCGCTGGCGGGCCTCGCGGTGTCGGATACCGACCGGTCGGAAAGCGCGGGGGCGGGACAAAATCCCACGGATCCGCGAGCAAATTAGCGAATCTCGCTCAGCGACGCGTCGCCAGATTGCCTTTCCTTTCCCGGCCCTCTAACATTCAGCGTGTTGTAGCTGCCGCATGGAGGCGCAGGTGACGCTCGATTCCTTTTCGCAAAAAATCCTTCGCCTGTTGCAGCTCGACGCGCGCCGTTCCGTTCAGGAAATCTCCGACCAGGTCGGGCTGTCGAGCACGCCGTGCTGGCGCCGCATCAAGGACATGGAACAGTCGGGCGTGATCCAGCGCTACACGGCGCTGCTCGATCGCGAGAAGCTCGGCCTGCACGTCTGCGCGCTCGCGCACGTGCACCTGACGCGCCACAACGAGGGCGGCGTCGAGCAGTTCGAACGCGAGATCGCGACCTGCCCGGAAGTCACCGAGTGCTACAGCACGACCGGCGAAGCCGATTACATCCTCAAGATCGTCGCGCCGGACATCAAGGCCTACGACGTGTTCCTCCACGAGCGCATCTTCAAGATCCCGGCCGTGTCGCAGGTGCGCACGAGCGTCGTGCTGCGCGAAATCAAGTTCGACACGCAATTGCCGCTGTAACGCGCGGCCCTGCCGCTGCGGCGGGCCGCGTCCGCGGTCGCGGGCTACCTGCCGGTCACGTCGGCGCGGGCAGCGTGCGCGTGAAGCTGATCCGGCGCGCGCCGAACTCGCGCTTCAGCGTCTCGACGTCGAGCCGGCCGGCCAGCGCCGCGTCGGTGTCGCGCGGGTCGCTGTCGAGCGTCACGTCGACCTCGAGCCCCGTACTCAGGTAATGCAGGTTGATCGCCGCCGCACGCAGCCCGCGCTGCGCGAGCGCGGCCTCGAGCCGCGCCGCAAGCTCGCCGCGCGGCGGCAGCGCGAGCGCCGGGCGCCGCGCCGCGTCGTTCTCCGGGTCGACATGGATCAGCGCATCGAGCACGCGCGGGTCGGACAGCACGCGCGCACGCGCGGTCTCGGCGATGTAATGGCCTTCGGAGACGGAGATCTTCGGATCGACGAGGATGTGCGCATCGACTAGCGCGGCATCGCCCATCTTGCGCGTGCGCAGGTCGTGCACGTCGCGCACGCCGGGCGTCGCGACGAGCAGCGCGCGAATCTCGGCCGTGTCGGCCGTATCGAGCGCGCGGTCGGAGAGGTCCTGCAACGCGTCATAGCCGAACGTCCAGCCCATGCGCGCGACCATGAAGCCGACGATCGCCGCCGCGATCGGGTCGAGCAGCCGCACGCCGGCCAGACTGCCGACGATGCCGATCGCGACGACGAGCGACGACGCGGCATCCGAACGCGCATGCCATGCGTTCGCGACGAGCATCGCCGAGCGCACGCGCCGCGCTTCGCGCAGCATGTAGCGAAACAGCGCTTCCTTCGACACGAGCACCGTCAGCGCAACGATCAGCGCGGAAAAATGCACGGCCGGAATATTTTCGAGATTAACGAGCCGGTCGCCGGCGCGCCAGAGCATGCCGATACCGACCGCAATCAGGATCGCGCCGAGAAACAGCGACGCGACCGTCTCGTAGCGGCTATGGCCGTAATTGTGGTCGGCATCGGGCGACGCGCCGCTGTGCCGATTCGCAACCAGCACGACAAAATCCGAGATCAAATCGGAAATCGAATGCACGCCGTCGGCAATCAATGCCTGCGAATGCGCAATCACGCCGACGACGATCTGAAATGTCGCAAGTACGACATTCAGCACAATACTGACGAGCGTGCTCTTGCGCGCAACGGCGTGCTTATCTGCGCTCTGCGCGTCGCCGGAAAACGTGGACATGAAATATGAGATATCGGTGTGCGCATCGGTGTGCGATACGCAATTCTATCAAAGACGCGCCGCACGCCCTTCCAATACCCACAAATTTCCCATTTAAATCAATCGCTTATGCGAACGTGTCGCATTTTCATTCACACTGGATTCTTACATTTTCGTGACAGCGCCGACACGGGCCGCCGGCAGCCCGAAAACAAAAAGCCGCGCTCCTCGACGGATACGCGGCTCTTTCGAAGAGCGGGCAACCTGAACGAACGTTTAAATCGTGAACTGTTCGCGGTTCTTGCCGGCGATCCAGCGCGGCGGCTTGCCACGGCCCGACCACGTCGCACCCGTTTCCGGATCGCGGTATTTTGCCGCCACGCCAGCGCGCGGACGGCCGACCTTGCCGGCCTTCGCGCGGCTGAGACCGAGTTCGGCGAGCGAAAAGCCGTAGTCGGCAATTTTCTGCTTCACGTCATTCAGTACTTCAGCGTATTCACGCGACTTCGCTTCTTCGATTTGCTTCTCCAGCTTCTCCCGCTGGGCCAGCAGGTCCTTGTAAGAAGACATAGTTTCCCTTTCTATCTGACCAATGGCGCCGGTCTGCAGCCAGCTCACCATTCATGAAATATATGTGCCTCGGATTTTCGAAGGCAGAGATTAGCACAAAAAAGATTTGATAGAAGCGAGATTCATGAAAATCCTGAGACGCATTGTAATTCGCCCATGTCATTTTGACCGGCCGCGGCCTTTTCTCAAATTTTCACGCTCCCGTACAGAGATTAGGACATTAGCGATTGGCTATTCGGTCTATCAACATACGCAATTACCCGCATTCGAAAAAATCAAAGCTTTCATCAGACGACAGTTTTGCGAAAACTACATGACGCCGTTCGCTAACCGGACAAATCCTGACCCGCGACGTCACGTCACATCCCGGGCGCAGGCAATCAGCCGATCGCGCAACGCCGCGGTATCGGCCAACGGCGCGTCGAACGGCGTACGCACGCGGCGGCCGTCGCATCGCCAGTCCGCGCCATGGCGATCGACGCCGAGCAGGTCGAGCCCGTCGCGGCGTGCGTCGCTCGTGTCGTAGGCATGCCACAGCGCCTGTTCGTCGTCGAACGCGAGCGGCGGCAGCGTATCGAGACGCGTGCCGTCGACCCAGCCCATTCGCCCGAACCCGACGATATGGCGCAGCCGCTCGATCTCGAGCGCCCAGAACGCGAAATCGCCGAGCGCCAGATAGCGCTCGGCGTCCGGCTCGTAGCGCCGGTAGCGCGCGGTGACGTGCGGATCGTCGCCGAGCGGCACGAACCGGCCCAGCAGCGTCGCGCGCTCGGCGCCCAGGACATCGTCGCCGCCTGCATCGACGACGAGAAAGCCCGCACGCGGATCGGCGGCCAGATTGCGCGTGTGCTCGGCCAGGCCGCTCACCAGGATCACGGGCCGATGGCTTGCATCGGGCGCAAACGGGACGACCGTCGGATACGGGAAGCCCTGCGGTTCGCGCGTATGGGTGGCGAGCGTGCCGAACGCGCAACGGTGCAGCAGATGCAAGGCGAGGGCGGGATCGATGTTCAAGGGGACTCCTGCGGTGAAAAAGCGGCGTCGGGGATGGTTTCGATGTTACCCGCGGGCGCCGCGCGCCGCGCATCGGCCGGATGGACAATGCGCGATCGGGGACGCCGCCGCGGGATGGCGCGATCGCCCGCGCCTCGGCCGAACGGCCAGCGCCCGGCAGGATCGTAAGCGGTTCGATAGAATCGGACAAATCCGACCGGCGCCGCCCGCGCCCGCGCATTTCCCTGACGAGCCTTCCCGTGCCCGAATCCTCCTCCCCCGAATCATCGTCTCCGTTCGCCGCGCCGCCCGACGCGCACCGCGTGCTGCCCTTGCCGGCCCGCCAGCGCGCGCGCACGGCGTCGATGGCGCTGTTCTTCGTCGCCGGCATGATGTACGCGTCGTGGGGCGTGCACGTGCCGACCGTGCGCGACAAGTTCGCGCTGAGCCCCGGGCTGCTGTCGATCGCGCTGTTCGCGGTCGCCGGCGGGTCGATCGCCGCGATGCTGACCATCGCGCGCTGGATCGCGCGTGTCGGTTCGCGCACCGCGTGCCTCGCCGGCGGGCTCGTGATGGCCGCGTGCGCGGCGCTGATCCTCGTCGTGCCCGACTACTGGATGCTGATCGCGGTGCTCGCGCTGTTCGGCTTCTCGATGGCGACGCTCGACGTCGCGATGAATGCCGAGGCCAGCGCGGTCGAAATCGCGCTCGGCAAGCCGATCATGTCGTCGCTGCACGGCATGTTCAGCATCGGCGGGATGGCCGGCGCGGCGGCCGGCGGCGCGCTGCTGTCGGCCGGCATGGCGCCCGTCGCGCATCTCGCGCTCGCGGCGGCGGTGAGCGCCGCGGTGCTCGTGGCCGCGAGCCCTGCCGTGCTGCCGCACGTGCCGCATCACGAGCACGCGCACGGCGGCGGCAACCGCTGGCGCTCGCCTGCGTTGTGGATGCTCGGCGGCATCGCGCTGATCGCGCTGATCGCCGAAGGCGCGATGTACGACTGGGCGACGGTCTACATGCGCGACGTCGTCGCGGCGAGCCCCGCGCTCGCGAGCGCCGCGTACGCGGCGTTCTCGGGCGGGATGGCCATCGCGCGCTTCGCGGGCGACGCCGTGCGCGCCCGTTTCGGCGCGCCGCAGCTCGTGTTCGCGAGCGCGTCGCTCGCCTGCGCGGGGATGATCGGCGCGCTGCTGCTGCCGTATCCGGCCGCGGTGCTCACCGGCTTCACGCTGATGGGCCTCGGGCTGGCCAACATGATGCCCGTGCTGTTCGCGGCCGCCGCGCGCGTGAAGGGCATCCACGCGGCCGAAGGGCTCGCGCACGTGGCCGGGCTCGCGTATTTCGGTCTGCTGTTCGGTCCGGTCGTGATCGGCGCGGTCGCGCAGGCCGCGAACCTGACGGTCGGCCTGTCGGTCGTCGCGCTGTGCGCGGCGCTCGTCGCACTCGTCGCGCCGAGGGTGCTCGCGCACCTGAAGATCTGACGGCCCGCCGGCCCCAAAAGAAAACGCGCATGCGTTGCCGCATGCGCGTTTTCACCCCTTCTGTCGGCCGCTTGCCGCGTTACATCTTCACTTCGTCGAGCAGCGACTTCTTGCCGCTCTTGTAGTTGTACAGCGAGATCACGCCGTGCTGCAGGTCGCCCTTCGAATCGAACGTCGTCGTGCCGATCACGCCCGTGTACTTCGTCGCCGGCATCGCCGCGAGGATCTTCGCCGGGTCCGTCGAGTTCGCGCGCTTCATCGCGTCGGCGATGATGTACACGGCGTCATACGTGAACGGTGCGTAGATCTGGATCGGCTGGCCGAAACGCTTCTCGTACTTCGCCTTGAACGCCGCGCCGCCCGGCATCTTCTCGAGCGAGGCACCGGCTTCCGAGCACACGATGTTGTCGGTCGCGTCGCCGGCCAGGTCGGCCAGCTTCTCCGTGCACACGCCGTCGCCCGCGAAGATCTTCGCGCGCAGGCCGAGCTGCTTCGCCTGTTTCGCGAACGGGCCGCCGGTGGCGTCCATGCCGCCGTACATGATCGCGTCCGGGTTTTCGCCCTTGATCTTGGTCAGAATCGCGCGGAAGTCGACCGCCTTGTCGTTGGTCGCGTCATGCGACATCACCTTCAGGCCGAGCGCCTTCGCCTTCTTCTCGAACTCGTTCGCGAGACCCTGGCCGTACGCGGTCGAATCGTCGACCACCGCCACGCTCTTGATGCCCTTCGAGTGCGCGTAGTTCGCCAGTGCCGGGCCCTGCTGCGCATCGGTCGCGACCACGCGGTACGTGGTCTTGAAGCCCTGCTGCGTGTACGCCGGGTTGGTCGCCGACGGCGAGATCTGCACGATGCCCGCATCGCTGTAGATCTTCGAGGCCGGGATCGACGTGCCGGAGTTCAGGTGGCCGACCACCGCGACGACCTTGTCGTCGACGAGCTTCTGCGCAACCTGCGTCGCCTGCCGCGGGTCGGCGGCGTCGTCCTGCGGGTCGAGTTGCAGCGTGATCTTCTGGCCGCCGATCGTGAGACCCTTCGCGTTGAGTTCCTCGACGGCGAGACGCGCGCCGTTTTCGTTGTCCTTGCCCAGGTGTGCAATGCCGCCCGTCAACGGCGCGACGTGGCCGATCTTGACGACTTGATCGGCGGACGCGTTGCTTGCAGCTGCAGCACACAGCATCGCCGCTGCGGTGATCGGCAACAGCTTTTGCATCTTGATATTCATGTAAGTCTCCAGTTCGGTCCCAATAAACGCCATCGCCCGGTGCCCCGCTGCCATCCCTGTGTTTGCAATCACTGGACGATTCGCCGGTTGCATCCTTCATGCACTTGGCCTCAAGCACGTGAAAACAGCCGCTTTTAGCAGCCGCCCGCCCGTACTTGCGCGCAAGTGTAGGTGATCAAATTAATTTGTGGGACTTTTTTGGGGTAGTGGTAACACTACCGATATCGGCGCTTTGGAGAAATGACTCGAATATCGCTGCAGGCCCCGCCGGATAAGGGTTTCCGCTAATTCACGGCGATCCGTCGAAAGGTCGTTTCAGCCCATTCCCGGAGGCATTTCGATTCGGTATTTTGTGACCTGGATCATTGAATGAAACGCGCGTGACACCACGCGCGTTTCGTCGCCCGATGACATGAATGGTTCAAGCGGCCGAAGCGGTGTTCAGGCAGCCGATGCGCGCCATTCGACGTCGAGCGCGGCGACCAGTTGCGCCGTCGTCAGCGCATCGCCGCGCCGCCGCGCGAGCGGCGCGCCCTGGCCGGCCCACAGCGACAGATAGTCGCCGTCGTTCGCGCGCGCGGCGGCCTGGCGCAGCGGCTGGGTCAGCGCGTTCTGCACCGGATACGGCGCGGCGTCGGCCTCGTGCTCGCCGAGCCGCGCCATCAGCGTGTTGCGCAGCCCGCGTGCATGACGGCCGGTGATCGCGCGCGTGACCTGCGTCGACGTATCGGCGCTCGCGAGCAGGCGCGCCTTCCAGTCGGCTGCGATCGCGCTTTCCGCGCACGTGAGAAACGCGGTGCCGAGCTGGGCGCCCTGCGCGCCGAGCGCGAGCGCGGCGGCGATGCCGCGGCCGTCCATGATGCCGCCCGCGGCGAGCACCGGCAGGCCCGTCGCGTCGACGAGCTGCGGGACGAGCGCGAGCGTGCCGATCAGCGCGTCGGCGGCCGAACCGATGAAGGTGCCGCGATGGCCGCCCGCCTCGGCGCCCTGCGCGGACAGCGCGTCGGCGCCGGCCGCCCGCCACGCGAGCCCTTCGGCGACGTGCGTCGCGGTGCCGATCACATAGGTGCCGGCGGCTTTCAGGCGCGCGACGTCGGCCGCGTCGAGCACGCCGAACGTGAAGCTCGCGACCGGCACGCGCAGCGCGACGAGCGCATCGAGCTGCGCGCGGAAATCGGGCGCGTAGCGCGCAGGCGCCGTGCCCGGCGGCAGGCCGAGCGCGGCGTTCAGCGGGTCGATCGCCGCGAGTGCGCGCGAGACGGTCGCCGCGTCCGGCGCGACTTCATCGGGCAAGACGAACAGGTTGATCGCGAACGGGCGATCGGTCGCCGCGCGGATCGCGGCGACTTCCGTCCCGATGCGCTCCGGTGCGAGCGCGCCGGCGCCGAGGCTGCCGAGCGCACCGGCATTCGATGCGGCGGCGACCATCGCGGTCGTGGTCGCGCCGACCATCGGCGCCTGCACGAGCGGCAGACGCAGGCCGAAGCGTTCGGAAAAGGGCGTGGAAAACGAGCGGGCAGACATGGCGAATCCTTCGATGACGGTGCGCGAAAGCGCTTTGTAAAGGCCGGCACATCGACTTTATCGAAGCGGCGCGGCGCCGAAAAATGAATAATCGAGATCGAAACGATCGCTGCGCGAGAAGCGCCCGCGTGCGCTGCAGCAGCGGGCGATTGGTGGCACACTAGGCCGCCTCTTATCACTCCGGGGCGCCTCCCGCACCCCGCACGCCAGGAGTTCAGAACGTGACTGCCCAATGGATCGACATCCCGACCGGTAACGACAGCTTCGGCGGCTATCTCGCACTGCCCAAGCGCGGCAAGGGGCCTGCCGTCATCATCATCCAGGAGATCTTCGGCGTGAACGCGCACATCCGTGCGGTCGCCGACCAGTATGCGGCCGACGGCTTCGTCGCGCTCGCGCCCGACGTGTTCTGGCGCACGCAGCCGCGCGTCGAGCTGACCTACGAGGGCGCGGATCGCGACAAGGGCATCGAGCTGCTGAAGAAGACCGACGTGGGTCTCGCGGTCGCGGACATCGTCGCGGCGGCCGACGCGTTGCGCGCCCGTCCCGAAGTGGCCGGCAAGCTCGCCGCGATCGGCTACTGCTTCGGCGGCCAGCTCGCGTATCGCGCGGCCGCGACCGGCAAGCTCGACGCGGCGGTGTCCTATTACGGCGGCGGCATCCAGAACGCGCTCGACCTCGCCGGCCAGATCACGCAGCCGATCCTGTTCCACTACGCGGAAAACGACCACGGCATTCCGCTCGACGCCGTCGACCAGGTGAAGGCCGCGTTCGCCGGCCGCGGCCACGCGTCGTTCCACGTGTACCCGGGCGCCGAGCACGGCTTCAACTGCACGGACCGCGCATCGTACAACCAGCGTGCCGCGGCGCTCGCGCACGGTCGCACGCTGACGTTCCTCGCCGAGCATCTTTAAAAAGGCACGGCCGCGGGCCCGCACGCCGGGCCCGCGTTATGCTCGCACCATCGCCACGCGTCACAACGGGGGTGACCGCGATGCACTCGGACTATCTCGCGCATGACGCAATCGGCCTCGCCGCGCTCGTGCGCGACCGCCAGGCCAGCCCGCGCGAACTGCTCGACGCCGCGATCGGCCAGGCCGAAGCGGTCAACGGTGCGATCAACGCGATCGTGCTGCACGACTACGAAGCCGCGCGCACGCGTGCGGCGGCCGCGCCCGCACCCGGCGCCGATACGCCGTTCGCGGGCGTGCCGTATCTCGTCAAGGATCTCGGCGCGGCGGTCGCCGGGCTGCCGCTGTCGATGGGCAGCCGGCACTACCGGTACTTCGTGCCGGCCGACGATTCGCCGGTGATCGCGCGCAGCCGCGCGGCGGGCCTGAACATATTCGGCAAGACCAACACGTCCGAAATCGGCCAGATGCCGTACACGGAACCGGCGCTGTTCGGCGCGTGCCGCAACCCGTGGAACCTCGACCACACGCCCGGAGGCTCGAGCGGCGGCGCGGCGGCGGCCGTCGCGGCCGGCATCGTGCCGCTCGCGCATGCGTCCGACGGCGGCGGCTCGATCCGCATTCCGGCGTCGTGCTGCGGGCTGTTCGGCCTGAAGCCGAGCCGCAATCCGGTGCTCGTCGACCTGCCGTCGAACGGCGAACTCGTCGTCCAGCACGCGGTGTCGCGCAGCGTGCGCGACAGTGCGCTGCTGCTCGACGTGACGACCGGCCAGACGCGGCCGCCCGGCGCGCCCGGCACCTTCCTCGGCGCGCTCGATACGCCGCCCGGCCCGCTGCGGATCGGCCTCGTCGCCGATCCGATGCTCGCGCCGGCGCTCGCGGCCGACACGCGCGCGGCGCTCGACGACGCGGCCGCGCTGCTCGAATCGCTCGGCCATCACGTCGAGCCGGCGACGCTGCCGATCGACTACGCGCGCGCGGCCGAAACCTTCCTCACGCTGTGGGCGACGATCGCCGAGGACATGGTGCTCGGCGCGCGCGAACTGACGGGCCGCGCGCCGCGGCGCGGCGAATTCGAGGCCGCGACGTGGGCGATGGCCGTGGTCGGCCGCCGCCTCGCGCGCACGCGCCTGGCGGACGTGCTCGAATGGCAGCGCCAGCTCACCGTGCAGGTCGCGGGCCTCGTGTCGCGCTACGACGCGATCCTGTGCGCGTCGCTCGCGGGGCCGCCGGTGAAGATCGGCGAACTGCAGCCGACGCCGTTCGAATCCGCGCAGATGAAGCTCGTCGCCGCGCTGCCGGTGAAGCCGCTGCTGAAGGAAATGCTCGCGAAGTCGTCGGAGAAGGCGTTCGCGTGGGCCGGCTGCACCGAGCTGTTCAACCTGACCGGCCAGCCGGCGATGTCGGTGCCGCTGTACTGGAACGCGCGCGGGCTGCCGATCGGCGTGCAGTTCGCCGCGCGCCACGCCGACGACGCGTTGCTGCTCCGGCTCGCGCGGCAGCTCGAACAGGCGCGGCCGTGGTTCGACCGCCGCCCGCCGCTGATGCAGGCGCAGCGCTGACGCGCGCGCGTTTGCGCCGCGCGTCGCACTGCTCGATGAACCATGAAAAAGCCCCGCCGGCGCAAACCGGCGGGGCTTTCACGCATGCAACCGCGTGACGGCGCTTACACCGCGAGCCGTTCGCAGATCGTCCGCGTCGCGACCGCCGCGTTCAGCGTGTAGAAGTGCAGCCCCGGCACGCCCGCGTCGATCAGGCGCTGGCACAGGCCCGTGACGACGTCCGCGCCGAACGCGCGGATCGACTCGCGATCGTCGCCGAAGCTCTCGAGCCGGCGCGCGACCCAGCGCGGCACTTCGGCGCCGCACATCTCGGAGAAGCGCATCAACTGCGAGAAGTTCGTGATCGGCATGATGCCCGGCACGATCGGCACGTCCACGCCCAGCTTGCGCGCGTCGTCGACGAAGCGGAAATACGCATCCGCGTTGAAGAAGTACTGCGTGATCGCGGAATTCGCGCCGGCTTTCACCTTGCGCGCGAAATTCTCGAGATCGGCCTTCGGCGAGCGCGATTGCGGGTGGTACTCCGGGTAGCCTGCGACCTCGATGTGGAACCAGTCGCCGTGCTCGGCGCGGATGAAGCTGACGAGCTCCGACGCATAGCGCAGCTCGCCGACCGCGCCCATCCCCGACGGCAGGTCGCCGCGCAGCGCGACGATGTGCCGGATGCCGTGCGAGCGGTACTGGTCGAGGATCGCGCGCAGGCTGTCGCGCGACGAGCCGATGCACGACAGGTGCGGCGCGGCCTCGAGGCCGTCCTTCTGCATGTCGAGCACGGTATCGAGCGTGCCCTGCTGCGTCGAGCCGCCGGCGCCGAACGTCACGGAGACGAATTTCGGCTTCAGCGGCAGCAGCTGCGCGCGCGTGGCGCGCAGCTTTTCGACGCCGTCCGCCGTCTTCGGCGGGAAGAATTCAAACGAGAGTTCGATCGGTTTCATGATTCGATGGGGTTGGGCCTGCGCCCGCCGGCCCTCAGCCGATGTCGCGCTGGCCGAAGATCAGGGCAGACAGCAGCCACGACACGATGCTGTACAGGATCGAACCGAAGAACGCGGACCAGAACCCCGACACCTCGAAGCCCTTCAGCAGCGACGACGCGAACCAGAAGCACAGCGCGTTCACGACGAGGATGAACACCCCGAGCGTGACGATCGTGACGGGCAGCGTCAGCAGGATCAGCACCGGCCGGATCACCGTGTTGATCAGCCCGAGCACGACCGCGACGATCAAAGCAGTGCCGAAGCTCTTGATGTGGATCGACGGCACGAGGTACGTGATGATCAGCAGCGCGAGCGCGTTGATGACCCAGGTGAGGATGACGCTCATGGAGGGCTCCGGTTCGGTTGTCGATCGGTACGATCGGTGAGCGCCGCCGCGGCGCGCGGCCCGCGACGGGCACGCACGGCGCGGCGGCGGCAGCGCATCAGTAGCGGTAGTGGTTCGGCTTGAACGGGCCGTCCTTCTGCACGCCGATGTACGCGGCCTGCTCGTCCGACAGCACCGACAGGTTCGCGCCGATGCGCGCGAGGTGCAGGCGCGCGACCTTTTCATCGAGATGCTTCGGCAGCACGTAGACCTTGTTCTCGTACTGGTCGCCGCGCGTGAAGAGTTCGATCTGCGCGAGCGTCTGGTTCGCGAACGAATTCGACATCACGAACGACGGGTGGCCGGTCGCGCAGCCGAGGTTCACGAGGCGGCCTTCGGCCAGCAGGATGATGCGCTTGCCGTCCGGGAAGATGATGTGGTCGACCTGCGGCTTGATGTTTTCCCACTGGTACTGGCGCGTCGACGCGACGTCGATTTCCGAGTCGAAGTGACCGATGTTGCAGACGATCGCGTTGTGACGCATCGCCTTCATGTGATCGTGATTGATCACGTGGTAGTTGCCGGTGGCCGTCACGAAGATGTCGGCCTTGTCCGCCGCGTATTGCATCGTCACGACGCGGTAGCCTTCCATCGCCGCCTGCAGCGCGCAGATCGGATCGATTTCGGTGACCCACACGGTCGCGCCCAGGCCGCGCAGCGACTGCGCGCAGCCCTTGCCCACGTCGCCGTAGCCCGCGACGACCGCCACCTTGCCCGCGATCATCACGTCGGTCGCGCGCTTGATGCCGTCGACAAGCGACTCGCGGCAGCCGTACAGGTTGTCGAACTTCGACTTCGTGACCGAATCGTTCACGTTGAACGCCGGGAACGGCAGGCGGCCGTCCTTTTCCATCTGGTACAGGCGGTGCACGCCGGTCGTGGTTTCTTCCGTCACGCCCTTGATGTGCGCGAGGCGCTTCGAGTACCAGTTCGCGTCGACGTCGAGGTGCGCGGCGATCGACTTGTACAGCGCGACTTCTTCCTCGTTGGTCGGCTTCGCGATCACCGAACGGTCCTTCTCGGCCTTCGAGCCGAGGATCAGCAGCAGCGTGGCGTCGCCGCCGTCGTCCAGGATCATGTTCGCGAATTCGCCGTTCGGCCATTCGAAGATGCGGTGCGAGAACTCCCAGTATTCGTCGAGCGACTCGCCCTTGAACGCGAACACCGGCGTGCCGGCTTCGACGATCGCGGCGGCCGCGTGGTCCTGCGTCGAGAAGATGTTGCACGACGCCCAGCGCACGTCCGCGCCGAGCGCCTTCAGCGTCTCGATCAGCACGCCCGTCTGGATCGTCATGTGCAGCGAACCGGCAATGCGCGCGCCCTTCAGCGGCTGCTGCGCCTTGTATTCGTCGCGGATCTGCACGAGGCCCGGCATTTCGGTCTCGGCGATGTTGAGTTCCTTGCGGCCCCAGCCGGCCAGCGCCATGTCGGCGACGACGTAATCGTGGGAAGCCTTGGAATCGATAATGGCGTTCATCACGCCCTCCTTTCTAAAAAGTTTCTAGATTGGTGACGTGAGCGCCGTTCAGGAAGCGGGGCCGGCGCGAAAAAATCGTCGCACGGCTGCTTGGTGAAGCCTTCCGAGCCTGGCGGACGCAGGATGGTCCGTCGCAACGCTCCTCGGAAAACGGAGGGGATTGTAGCAAATCGGCGCGCGAAATGCGCAAGCACCGCATACGGCGCGAGCGCGCGGCGCCGGCGCGCCGCCGCCGTCGGCAGAGGGTCAGGACTCCGCGCCCACCCACGCCTGCTCGCGCAGCCGCGCGCGCAGGCGCGCGACGGCCTGGCTGTGCAACTGGCACACGCGCGATTCGCTCACCTCGAGCACCGCGCCGATCTCGCGCAGATTCAGACCCCGTTCGTAGTACAGCGACATCAGCAGCTTCTCGCGCTCCGGCAGCCGCTCGATCGCCTCGACGAGCGCCTCGCGCAGGTGTTCGTCTAGCAGCGCCGACAGCGGATCGGCGTGATCGACGCGATAGCGGTCGAGGAACGGCTCGTCGTCGGCCGCGCGATCGAAATCCTCGTAGTAGATGAGCTGGCTGCCATGCAGGTCCTGCAGCATCCCCTGGTATTCGTCGAGCGGCATGTTCAGGTGCTGCGCGATCTCGGTCTCGCTCGCCGAGCGGCCGAGGTGCTGCTCGACCTGGTGCACCGCGTGCTCGACCTCGCGCGAGGTCTTGCGCAGGCTGCGCGGCAGCCAGTCGTTGCTGCGCAGCTCGTCGAGCATCGCGCCGCGGATGCGCTGCGTCGCGTAGGTCTCGAACTGCGCGCCCTGGTCTTCCTTGTAGCGGCCCGCCGCGTCCATCAGGCCGATCATGCCGGCCTGGATCAGGTCGTCGAGATCGACGCTCGCCGGCATTTTCGCGACGAGCTGCAATCCGAGGCGACGCACGAGCGGCGCGTATTGCGCGAGCACGTCGGCCTGGGACATCTTTCCTTGAGCGTTGTACATCATGGCTCCCTCCTCCGGGTGGCGCTCACGCGGCGTGTGCCGCGCCCGCCTCGTACGACGGCTTGCCGCCGGCGTGGACCGCGCGGCCCGCACCCGAACGCGGGCGCATCGGCCAGTACAACAGGTCGGCGGCAATCTGCCGGTAGTCGCGCGCGGCGGACGACGACGGAAACGCGTCGACCACCGCATGCATCAATTCGCGGGCGTGCTCGACGAGCGGATCGGCACTCACGCAGCCCGCGTCGGCGATCGACACGGTCAGGTAGCGGTTCGCGACGCCCGCGAGGTTGTCGAACGCCGCCTTCGCGTCCGCGTGGCTGCCGACCTGGTTGGTCAGCACGCGGAACTGCGCGAACGCGTGCGCGAAATGCAGCCGCTTCATGCACGCATACGCCTCGGTGATCGCCTGCGCGGCGACCCGCGTGACGACCAGCACGTCGTGCGCTTCGCGCGCGAGCGCCGAGAACGCCCCGTCGGCGCCGAGCTGCGCGTCGACGAGGACGATGTCGGCCGGGCCGTCGATGAAGTCGCTCAGTTGCGCGTCGCTGTAGCCGGCGCGCGCGAGCCGCGCCGCCGCGCACAGGCTGAAACCGGCCGCGACCCGCGTGCGCGCGCCGTCGCGCAGCCACGCGCCGGCGAGCGTCGCGCTGGCCGAGCGCACGTCGGCGCGCTCGTCGACGACGAGCACGTCCTTGCCGAGCGACGCGAGCGCCGCCGCGAGATTCACGACGGTCGACGTGCAGCCGACGCCCGCCGGCCCGCCCGTCACCGCGACGATGCGCGACGCGCGCCCGGCCAGCAGGCGGCGCAGCCCTTCGGCCTGATCGATGATCGGTTTATCCAAATCGCACCTCGTGCAGCTCGGCGGTGGAACGCGCGGTCAGTGCGGAGAGCAGCGTCGGCATGTCGTCGTCCTGCGGCACGAAGGGCGAGCCGTCGCGCGGCACGCAGAACGCGCTCTTCAGCAGGAATCGGGTCGACGCGACGTACAGGTTCTCCGGCACCTTCTGGCCGGTCGACACGTAGTGAACCGGCAGCTTGTAGCGGATCACCGTGTCGAGCACGCCGCCGAGGTGGGTCGCCTCGTCGAGCTTGGTCAGGATGCAGCCGGCCAGGTCGGGGTGCTCGCCCGCGCTGCGGTACGCCTGCACGACTTCGTTGAGCGTGTCGCCGTGGCTCGTCGCGTTCAGCAGCAGCAGGCGCTGCACCGGTGCGTTCGCGCCGTGCAGCATCGCGATCTGGTCGGACACCGCGCGGTCGCGCTGGCTCATGCCGATCGTGTCGATCAGCACGATGTGCTTGTTGCGCAGCTCGGACAGCGCGAGCGCGAGATCGCCCGCGTCCTTCACCGCGTGCACCGGCACGCCGAGGATCTTGCCGAAGATGCGCAGTTGTTCGTGGCCGCCGATCCGGTAGCTGTCGGTGGTCAGCAGCGCGACCTTGCTCGCGCCGAAGCGCATCACGCAGCGCGCGGCCAGCTTCGCGGTGGTGGTCGTCTTGCCGACGCCCGTCGGCCCCATCAGCGCGAACACGCCGCCGCGCTCCATCAGCGCGTCCTCGCTGTCGAGCACCGGCAGGTTCGACGCGAGCACCGACTGCGCCCATTCGGCGGCCTGCTCGAAGGTCTGCGCGCCGTCGCCGGCCGGCAGGTTGTCGACCAGCATCCGCACGAGCTGCGCGGAGAAACCGGCCGCGAACAGGTGCTTCGTCAGCGCGCCGTGAACGGCGCTGCGGCGCTGGCGGTCGTGCCACATCAGGCTGTCGAACTGCTCCTCCATCATCCCGCGCAGCTCGCCGAGCTCGTGCATCACGGTGTCGTTGACGATCCGCTCGATGCGCGACTTCACCGCGTCGGCCACCGCGGCGGCCGCGTCGGAGGGCAGGCGCGTGCGGTCCGCCGCCCTCGCCGCGTACGCGGCGCCCGTGTCGGGTGTGCGCTTCGTGGCGGCAGGCGATCCGGCGGCAGACGATCCTGCGTTCGGCATCCGGCGTTCGGCCTCGCGCACGATGTCGCGGGCCCAGTCGGGCGGCGTCGCGCTGGCCGCGGGCTGCGGCGCGCTTGCCGGCGGCTCGACCGGCGCCTGCGCACGGGCGATCAGCGCGTCGCGCTGCTGCGTCAGGCGCTTCGCGTGCTCGACCAGCCACGGTGCGGGTTCGGAAGTGGCGGCCGGCGATCCGGCGGTCGGCGCGGCGATCGACGGCGCGGCGGCCGGCGCGTCCGCATCGCTCGACGAAGCATGCATGTCAGCCTCTTGCGCGTCGGCGCTCGCGCCGAACACGGACGAGAACACGTCAGGCAGCCCGCCTTCGCCCGCCGCATACGGATTGACGGCCGGGCGCGGCGCGATGCCCGGGCGCGACACGATGCCCGGCACGGCGGCGGCCGGCACGGATTCCGGCAGGCGCGGCGAAGCGAAGCGCGGCCGCGCGGCCGGCGGCGCCACCGCGGCGAGATCTGAATCGGCGAGTGCGACGATTTCGACGCTGCCGTCATCGAGCGTGCGGTTCGACAGCACGACCGCGTCGGCGCCGAGCGCCTCGCGCACGAGACGAAGTGCGTCGCGGCTCGTTGCGCCGGTGAATTTGCGAATGTTCAAGCGGAACCCCCGATGACGTTAACGACTTTGATCGTGCGTGTGTCCGGCACTTCGGCGTACGACAGCACTTTCAATTGCGGCAGGCTGCGGCGCAGGAAACGCGCGAGCATCGCGCGCAGCGCGTGCTGCACCAGCAGCACCGGCGGCAGCCCGAGATTCTGTTGACGCAGCATCGCTTGCTGCGTGCCGGTCAGAAGGTTGTGCGCGAGGCCGGGCTCGAGGCCCGGGTTCGCGCCGGTGGCGAGCGCCTGCGACAGCACGCGCTCCAGATTCGCGTCGAGGCCCATCACCTGCATTTCGCCGTTGCCCGGATACCACTGCTGCGTGATCGCGCGGCCGAGCGAGAGGCGCACCGCGGCCGTGATCTCGAACGCGTCGCCGCGGCCCGCATGCTCGGACACGGCCTCGAGGATCGTGCGCATGTCGCGGATCGGCACGCCTTCCTCGAGCAGGTTCTGCAGCACCTTCTGCAGCGTGGTGAGCGAGATCGTCTTCGGCACGAGGTCCTCGACGAGCGACGGCGCGTCCTTGCCGGTGCGCTCGACGAGCGCCTGCACTTCCTGGCGGCCGAGCAACTCGGCCGCATGCTGGACGACCAGATGATTCAGGTGGGTCGCGACGACCGTGCTCGCGTCGACCACCGTGTAGCCGTACACCTGCGCCTGCTCGCGCATCGCGACGTCGATCCACACGGCCGGCAGCCCGAACGCCGGATCCTGCGTGACGGCGCCCGGCAGCGCGGCCGTCACCTGGCCCGGGTTGATCGCGAGCCACTGGCCCGGGAACACTTCGCCGAAGCCGATCTCGACACCCTTCAGCGCGATCCGGTATGCGTTCGGCCGCAGTTCGAGGTTGTCGCGGATATGGATCACCGGCGGCAGGAAGCCGATTTCCTGCGCGAATTTCTTGCGGATGCTCTTGATGCGCTTGAGCAGCTCGCCGTCGCTGTTCTTGTCGACGAGCGGGATCAGCCGGTAGCCGACCTCGAGGCCGAGCGGGTCGATCAGCTGCACGTCGTCCCAGGTCGCTTCGTGACTGTCGGCCGGCAGCACGGCGGGCGGCGCGATGTCGGTGACGTCGCCGGCCGCCTTGCGGGCCGCCGCGCGCCGGGTCTGCGTGCGCGCGAGCCAGATCGCGCCGGCGCCGAGCGCGAGGAACGCGAAGTGCGGCATCCCGGGGATCAGCCCCATCAGCACGATGATCGCGCCGGTGATGTTCAGCACGCGCGGGTTCGTGAACAGCTGGCCGGTGATCTGCGTGCCGATGTCCTCGTCGGTCGCGACGCGCGACACGATCACGCCGGCCGCGGTCGAGATCACGAGCGACGGGATCTGCGCGACGAGGCCGTCGCCGATCGTCAGCAGCGTGTAGTTGGTGCCGGCCGCGGCGAAGCTCATGTCGTGCTGGACCATCCCGACGATCAGCCCGCCGATCACGTTGATCGCCATGATGATCAGGCCGGCGATCGCGTCGCCGCGCACGAACTTCGACGCGCCGTCCATCGACCCGTAGAACTCGGCTTCCTGCGATACGGCGAGGCGCCGCTTGCGCGCCTGTTCCTCGTTGATGAGGCCCGCGTTCAGGTCGGCGTCGATCGCCATCTGCTTGCCGGGCATCGCGTCGAGCGTGAAGCGCGCGGACACTTCGGCGATCCGCCCCGCGCCCTTCGTGATCACCATGAAGTTGATGATCATCAGGATCACGAACACGACGATGCCGACCGCGAAGTTGCCGCCGACGAGGAAGTGGCCGAACGCCTCGATCACCTGGCCGGCGGCATCCGGCCCGGTGTGGCCTTCGAGCAGCACGACGCGCGTCGACGCGACGTTCAGCGACAGGCGCAGGAGCGTCGAGAACAGCAGCACGCTCGGGAACGCCGCGAAGTCGAGCGGCTTCATCGTGTACATGCTGACGAGCAGCACCATCACGGACAGCGCGATGTTGAACGTGAACAGCAGATCCAGCAGCACCGGCGGCAGCGGCAGGATCATCATCCCCAGGATCATGCAGATGAGGATCGGGCCCGCGAGCGCGCGTAGGTTGGTGCCCGCGAACGGGTTCGTGCGTTTGGCGAACAGGCCGGTGTTCGGGGTGCTCATGCTGCGTTCCCTTGCTGGCCGAGCGCGTCTTCGGCTTCTTCACGTTCGTCGTCGGCGGCGACCGACGCGCCCTTGTCGAGTTCGGCCGGCACGTCGAGATCGACCGGCACCGCCGGGAACGCGCCGCCTTCCGAACGGAAGCGCTTGAGCTGGTAGACCCACGCGAGCACTTCGGCGACCGCCGAGTACAGCGAGCCGGGGATCTCGCGCTCGAGTTCGACGTTGTGATACAGCGCACGCGCGAGCGGCGGCGCTTCGAGCAGCGGCACGTTGTGTTCGGCCGCGAGTTCGCGGATGCGCGCGGCGACGAGGTTCACGCCCTTCGCGACGACCTTCGGCGCGCGCATCTCGCCATCCGTGTATTGCAGCGCGACCGCGAAGTGCGTCGGGTTCGTGACGACGACGTCGGCCTTCGGCACGGCCGCCATCATCCGGCGGCGGGCGATCGCGCGCTGCTGCTGGCGGATCCGCCCCTTCACGTGCGGGTCGCCCTCGTTCTCGCGATGCTCGCGCTTCACTTCTTCCTTCGTCATGCGCAACTTCTTGTTGTACTGCCAGAGTTGGTAAGGCACGTCGAGCCCGGCGACCACCAGCATCCCGGCGACCGTCGTGCCGCAGCACACGGCGACCAGATGCAGCGCATCGGGCAGCGCGGCGCCGAGCGGCTGGGTCGCGAGGCCGAGCAGTTCGTCCTTGCTGCGCCAGATCGCGACGCCGCCGATTCCGCCGACGACCAGCGTCTTCGCGATCGACATCCCGAGCTGGATCGGCCCCTGGATCGAGAACATCCGGCCGAGCCCCGAGATCGGGTTCAGGCGGTCGAACTTCAGTTCGAGCGTCTTCTGCGAAATCAGCCAGCCGCCCAGCGCCATCGGCGCGAGCAGCGCGGCGACGCCGGTGAGCGCGAGGAGCGGCAGCAGCGCGGCGAAGCCTTCGAGGCTCGCGCTGCCGGCCGCCGACAGCATCCGGTCGGTGTCGAACGCGGTCGCGCGATCGAACGTGAACGCGCCGCGCAGCATCGCCTGCAGATGCGCGCCCGACGGGCCCGCGAACAGCCATGCGCCGTAGAACCCCGCCGCGAGCAGTGCGAACGAAGCCAGTTCGCGCGAACGCGCGACCTGCCCCTCCTCGCGCGCCTTCTCGCGGCGCCTGGGAGTGGCGGCTTCGGTCTTGTCGAGATCGCTCTCGTCTGCCACGGGGCCTCCAGTCGGGTACGGCGGAATGCCGTTTTTCAGTGACACCGATTATTCATGGAGGCGTCAAACGCCGATCGGTCGAGCAAAGCCGGGAAAGGGGGGTATTTCGGGGAATCGGGCGAGCGGCCGCGAACGCGGCCGGAGCGGGGGCGGAACGACGCGCGGCGCGGCGCGAAAGCAGGCCGGGCGGCGCGTCGGCGAAATGGCGGCCGCAGGCGGGACGGTGACGGTGCGATGCGAAGGGAACGGTGAAACGGCGGGCGGGAAAGCGGGAGAAGCGCGGGAAAGCGGGAAAAGCGGGGCAAACGGCCCCCAACGACGTCGCGCGTCGGGGGCCAGCGTCGGTCAGACGGCCGGAATCGGGTCCGCGCCGAAACGGTTCGGGCCTTCGGTGCCGCGCGAGCACATCCACACGAGCAGCAGGATGCTGCCGACGATCGGAATCAGCGCGAGCAGCAGGAACCAGCCCGAGCGGCCCGTATCGTGCAGGCGGCGCACGCTGACCGCGATGCCCGGAACGATCAGCGCGAGCGACACCAGGGAGATCGCGCCGAGCAGCAGCAGCGTGATCAGGCCGCCGTCGCGGCCGGCCGCGCCGATGATCTGGCCGACGATCGACAGCACGCAGCTCAGCAGCGCGAAATACCAGTATTCGGCGCGGCGCGCACGGCCTTCGAACGTGGCGTATTTATTCAGTACGGCACGAATGGCTTCGGAAAAATTCATCTTATTACCCTCCTGTTTTATATTGGCACCCCGGAAACAACGCCGAAATTATAGGGTTGAATTTCAGTGCGCTCCATCTCTTTTCGCATGCGGCGCACTACGCGCACAGGGGCGTATCGCCCGCCCATATGACACGGAAATGGCTGCAATGGCGCATTTCGGCTTGGCCGGGGCTTGCACGCCGCGTCATTTTAATAATCGTGAAGATCTGACGGAAACGACGGCCCGGATAATCCGACATTCGATTACAGCCGAATGAAACGGCCGCCCCGATAATCGACTCGAGGATCCGGCGTGCGATTAACCGGGCAGCCGGCAATACGCAGGCGCGGCGGTCGCGTCACCCTTCGCCATTGTCGATACCGGCCGCATCGCCTCGCCCGACGGCAATACGGCACGGGCGGCCACTGGCCTCAAAGGCGTGAAAGGCGTGAAAGGCGTGAAAAGCCTGAACGGCCAGACCGAGCGAAGCGGCCTGGCCGGCCGCCGCTAACCGGCTGCCGCCCGCTGCAGCGCGCCGAGATCGAGCTTCTTCATCGTCATCACCTGCGCCATCACGCGCTCGGCGCGGGCCGGGTCGCCCGTCATCAGTTCGGCCATCTGCACGGGCACGACCTGCCACGACACGCCGAAGCGGTCGCGCAGCCACCCGCATTGCTGCGCGCGCGCGTCGCCGCCTTCGGCCAGGCGCGCCCAGTAATGGTCGATCTCGTCCTGGTCGCGGCAGTTGACGACGAACGACACGGCCGGCGTCATCTGGAACATGGGGCCGCCGTTCAGCGCGACGAACGCCTGCCCGTCGAGTTCGAACGCGACCGTCATCACCGTGCCCTCGGCCTGTCCGGACGCGTGCGCGCCGGCCTTGCCGTAGCGCGCGACGTGCACGATGCGCGCGTTGTCGAACACCGATACGTAGAAATCGGCCGCCGCCTCGGCGTCGCGGTCGAACCACAGGAACGGCGTGATGCGTTGTATGCGCGGGGTCATGGCGCTGTCTCCTCGATGTCGTGCCGGCACCGGTGCCGGTCTTACATCGTAGGCGCTGCGCGCGCACACGGCGGCGATTCGATCCGTAGTGCGCGCGCGGCTGTCGGATAAAAAAAAGGGGGCGATCGCTCGCCCCCTCTTTGCTGCCCGCGGCCGTGCCGCGTCAGAACGCGACGAACGGCTGCGCGCCGCCGCTCGCGGTCTTGTCCATCCCGAAGTAGATCGTCTTGCCGTAGAAGTGCGGCATGCCGATGTCGAGCCAGTTGGACGAGCCGAACGGCCCCGCGATGTCGTTGAACGCGAACGTCGACGAATTGGAGAACAGCGAATCCGCGTTCGCGACCGGCATCGACACGGTGCCCGATGCGCCGTTCTGGCCGCTCAGCGTCGCCGAATAGGTGGTCGTGGACGACGGGCAGTAGAACTCCGTATTCCTCGAACAGACCGTCTGCGCCGAATCGTTGAAGAAATACGCGTTCGAGCCCGTATCGAAGAACGCCATCACGTTGCGCCCCTGGAACGTCGCGCTGACGTCGCCGGTCGTGGTCGACGTCATCACCGTCTTGCCGCTCAGGTTCGGCAGACCGAACGTCAGCGTGCCGGTCGCGCTCGCCTGCCCGTTGTCCGAGATGGTCGGCATCTGCACGCTCACGCCGTCGTTGTTCGCGAAACGATGCACGGGGTTCGCCACCTGCTGCGCGAGCGGCACGAGCGCGACCGCGCAGCTCGCGTTGTCGCCGTTCGGGCACGCGTAGTAGTTGTTGTTGTTCGACGACGTCGACGTCGCGCACGTCGTGCCGCAGTCGTACGGCGCCGGCCCGATGCCGAGGATCCCGTTCGCGCCGAGCGCGCCCGTCGAGTTGGCCGACGCGCCGCCGTTCGTGCACGAGCTCGGCACGTTCGCCGTGCCGAGGTCGCCGATGATCTGCACCGGCAGCGACGCCGCCTGCTCGGAGCCGATCGACAGGTCGACCGTGCGCACCGACCCCCACGTGTAGCTCGACACGAACTTGCCGCATTCGGCGACCGGCGCGCCGCCGCTCGTCACATGCGGCAGGCTGCCGAGCACGCCCGACACCGCGCTGCCGACGAGCCGCAGCCCGTAGGACGCGGTATCGACGAGCACGTTGTTGACGATCTGGCAGTTCGACGTGCCCGGCACGCAGACCTTCACGCTGACGGTCGGGATGTTGATCACGTTCGCGGCGCCGGCGCCGACCGTGATGACGGCCGTGTTGCCGCTGTTGCCGTCGGAGCCGTTGTTGCCGGTATTGCCGTTGTTGCCCGCACTGCCGCCGCCGCCATCGCCGCCGCCGCATGCCGTCACGAGCACGGCCGTCGCGGCCAGGAGGCCCAGCACGCCGAGCCAGCGCTTGAATGTACGAGGAATGCTCAAGATCGCTCTCCCGCTGTCACTGGATATCGGTGCCGGCCACGCCGGCAGGCAGCGCCGACGGCAGCCATGCCTGGCCGGAGAAGGCGCCCATGTGGCCGCCCGTCCGGATCACGAGGCCGCTCGTCTCGACGGCCACCGGCGCGCGCCACCCGCGCGCCCGGTGCGCCGCCTGGACGCCGGCCGTGTACTGCGGGAAATAGCTGCCGAGCAGCGACGCGAGATCCGGCATCGTCGGCCCGCGCCAGGCGAGGCCGAACACGCTGCCGGCGGCCGACGTGTATTCGTGGATGACGGTGCCCGACCCGAGCGTGATCTCGCGCACGGTATAGGCGGCCGCGCTCGTCTGCACGCCGTCCGCCGAGCGCATCGCGCGCTGCAGCGCGCGCACGGTGGCGGCCTGATCGTCCGCCGGCGGCGACATCGGCGCGCCGCCCAGTTCCGCGTGTGCGTGGACGGCCCACAGCACACCCATTGCAGCCGTCGCGTGCGCGACGGTCCAGCCCAAGCGTTTCAGCTTCACGTTCCCCCCCAAGGGACTGGCTGCGTTGCCGACGGCGCCGCCATCGGCCCGCGCCGCCTGTCCACTGATGAATCGTACGAATGACCCTGCGTTGCTGCTGACGCGTAGTATGCCTGCGGAGTGTGTCCAATTGTCAATTCGACGCAGGATCACGCCGCGCAGCGCAGCGGTGGCGGGCTCGGGGAAACGACGCAGGAAACGGGGAATGCGCGCATCGGCGACCCCGCGGAACGGGGCGCCCGGCAAAGGGGCGCCCGGCAGTGGGGCGCCCGGCAATGGGGCGCCCGGCGAAGGGGCGCGCGGCTGCGCCGCGGCGGGTCAGAAACCGAGGCTCGCGAGCAGGTCGTCGACCTGCCCCTGGTCCTGAACCACGTCGGATTTGCCTTCCGGCGCGATCTGCGGGCCGTTCAGCAGCGACTCGGGGCTGCCGGTCGCGCTGATCTGTTCGGCCGCGAGCGCGGCGGCGGTGGCCGCGAACTGCTCGCGCCGCTCGGGCGCGATGTTCTCGACGAGCACGGTGAGGAGCTGCTGCTCGATCAGGTAGACCATGTCCATGATCTTCTTGATCACCTGCCCGGTCAGATCCTGGAAATCCTGCGCGAGCATGATTTCGAGCAGTTGCGCGCGGGTCGCCGCCGTCGATTCGGGCAGCGTGCGCAGGAACGCGCGCGTATCGTCCATCAGCTCGCGCACTTCCGCGTGCTCGATCGGCGCCGCGTACCACTGCGCCCAGCGTGCGTCAAGCGCCTCGGCCTCGTTCTGGACGCGCTCCTGCATCGGCTTCGCGATCTCGATCGCATTCAGCACGCGCACCGCGGCCTGCTCGGTCATCGTCGCGACGTAGCGCAGGCGGTCGCGCGCATCGGGCACGGCTTCGGCCGCGCGCTCGACATGCTTGTCGAGCCCGAGCTCGCGCATCGAATCGCGCAGCGTGCGCGTGACGTGGCCGATGCGCGCGAGGATCCGGTCGCTCGCGTAATCGGCGCCTTCGGCATGGCCGTCGGCGTTGACCGCCGCGCCGGCGAGCGCCGCATGGATCGGCTCGTTCACGTTCAGCTCCCGGTCTTGGCCATCTTGTCGATGATCTTGTTCAGCTTCTCGTCGAGCGTCGCGGCCGTGAACGGTTTCACGACGTAGCCGCTCGCGCCGGCCTGGGCGGCCGCGATGATGTTCTCCTTCTTCGACTCGGCCGTGACCATCAGCACCGGCAGATGCGTGAGCGTCGCGTCCGCGCGGATTTCCTTCAGCATCGCGAGGCCGTCGAGGTTCGGCATGTTCCAGTCGGAGATCACGAAGTCAAAGCCGCCGCCGCGCAGCCGCGCGAGGCCGGCCGCGCCGTCTTCCGCCTCGTCGACGTTCGTGTAGCCCAGTTCCTTGAGCAGGTTGCGGACGATCCGGCGCATCGTCGGGAAATCGTCCACCACCAGGATTTTCATGCTCTTGTCCATCGTCGTTCCTTTCCAGATTCGTTTCCGTCGGGACGCGCATCGTGGCACGCGCCCCGTGACATTCCATTCACACGCGCTGCACGCGGTCGCCCATCGTCGCCAGGCGCGCCATCACGCGGCGGCTCATGTCGGCGAGCGGCGCGACCTCGTCCGCGCCACCGAGCGCGATCGCCTCGCGCGGCATCCCGAACACGATGCAGCTCGCTTCGTCCTGCGCGAACGTGTGAGCGCCCGCGCGTTTCATTTCCAGCAGGCCGGCCGCGCCGTCGCGGCCCATCCCGGTGAGGATCACGCCGATCGCGTTCTTGCCCGCGTGCGTCGCCGCCGAGCGGAACAGCACGTCGACCGACGGGCGGTGCCGGTTCACCGGCGGCTCGTCCGACAGTTGCGCAATATAGTTCGCGCCGCTTCTCGCGAGCAACAGGTGTGCGTGCCCCGGCGCGATGTACGCATGGCCGGGCAGCACGCGTTCGCCGTGCTCGGCTTCCTTCACCGCGATCCGGCACAGCCCGTTCAGCCGCTGCGCGAACGACTTCGTGAAGCCCGGCGGCATGTGCTGCGCGATCAGCACGGCCGGCGCATCCGGCGGCAGCGGCGTCAGCACTTCGCGGATCGCCTCGGTGCCGCCCGTCGACGCGCCGATGATGATCAGTTTCTCGGTACTGACGAGCGGGTTGTTGATCATCGGCGCGGCCGCGGCGCTGTCCGCCGCGCGCGCGGCGGCCTGCGGCTGCGGCGCCTGGCGCACGCGCGCACGCGACGCCGCGCGGATCTTGTCGGCGAGCTTTTCCGCGTAGTCGAGCATCCCGTCGCGAATCCCGACGCGCGGCTTCGTGACGAAATCCACCGCGCCGAGTTCGAGCGCGCGCAGCGTGATTTCCGAGCCGCGCTCGGTCAGCGACGACACCATCACGACCGGCATCGGCCGCAGGCGCATCAGCTTCTCGAGGAAGTCGAGCCCGTCCATGCGCGGCATTTCGACGTCGAGCGTGAGCACGTCGGGGTTGTGCTGCTTGATGAGCTCGCGCGCGACGAGCGGATCGGGCGCGGTCGCGCACACCGTCATGTCGGGCTGGCTGTTGATGATCTCGGTCATCAGGCTGCGGATCAACGCCGAATCGTCGACGCACAATACTTTGATCTTCTGCACTGCGGTCATGCCTCCTGCTTTCTTGATAGGTTTGCCGCGTGCGGGCTCCCGGCGGACGGCGCCGCGCCGCGCCCGCCGAACAGCTCGATGCGCGGGCGCGCCGGTTGCGGCGCCGCGGGCCGCTTCGCGGCGAACAGCTCGATCTGCGCGCGCGTCCGTGCGGCGCGGGCGCGCTCGGCCTCGCGCGCGAGCGCGGCTTCGCGCTCGGTCACGCCCGGCACCTGCAGCCGCAGCTTCTTCACCATCGCGCGCCCGCTGTGCGGCATGAACGCGACCTTGCGAGGATGCACGCCCTGCAAGTCTTCCGCGGTGATGCGGATGCGCTCGAGCGCGAGGTAGCGGCGCACGAAATCGGCGTTGCGATCGCCGATGTTGATCGTCGTCATCCCGGCCAGCACGGCCGCGCCGCCGAACACCTTCGCCTCGAAGCGCTCGCGGCGCCCGCCGGCCTTGATCAGCTCGTTGATCAGCACTTCCATCGCATACGCGCCGTAGCGCATCGATTCCGACGCGGCCGCGCCCGGATCGGCGCCGTCGTCCGGCAGCATGAAGTGGTTCATCCCGCCGATGCCCGCGTACGGGTCGTGCAGGCACGCGGCGACGCACGAGCCGAGCACGGTCATCAGCACCATGTCATCGGCCGTCGTGTAGAACTCGTTCGGCAACAGCTTCACGCCGGGGCGTTCGAAGTGGTTGTCGAAGTAGCGATTGGTCGCGATCGGCAGTGCGCTCATCCGCGCTCTCCCAGGGCCGGCGCGCCGCCCGCGGCCCGTGCGCGCACGGGCGACGGCAGCTCGGCCGCCGCGCTCGCCGGCGCACCGCGCGCGCGCGCGCCCTGCGCGGCGTCGCGCGTGAGTTCGTACACCGTCTGCCCGCGCAGCCGGAACGCCTGCGTCACGTACGTGAAGTTCTCCGAATGGCCGGCGAACAGCAGCCCGCCCGGCTTCACGAGCGGCTCGAAGCGCGACAGCACCTGCCCCTGCGTCGGCTTGTCGAAATAGATCATCACGTTGCGGCAGAAGATCGCGTCGAACGGCTTCGCGATCCCGTAGTCGGCATCGGTCAGGTTCAGTTGCTCGAAGCGGATCATCGCGCGCAGCTCGGGGCGCACCTTCACGCGGCCGGCCTGCGCGCCCGTGCCCTTCAGGAAGAAGCGCTTGAGCCGCTCCGGCGACAGGTGCTTGACCTGGTCGTACGTGTAGATGCCGGCTTCGGCCTTCGCGAGCACCTGCGTGTCGAGATCGGTCGCGAGGATCGACGCGCCGCGCGCGGCTGTTTCGCCGAGCGCCTCGATCAGCGTGATCGCGATCGAGTACGGCTCCTCGCCGGTCGACGCCGCCGAGCACCAGACCGATACCGGCGCCGGCCGCCCTTTCACGAATTCCGACAGGATCGGGAAATGGTGCGCCTCGCGGAAAAACGCGGTCAGGTTGGTCGTCAGCGCATTGGTGAACGCTTCCCACTCGAGCGGATCGTCTTCCTGTTCGAGCAGGTCGAGGTAGTCGCGGAACGTGTCGAGGCCGCGCGCCCGCAACCGCCGCGCGAGACGGCTGTAGGCCATGTCGCGCTTGTGCTCGGACAGCGAGATGCCCGCGCGTTGGTGGATCAGCGCGCGAATGCGTGCGAAATCCGCGCCGGTGAACGCGAAGTCGCGCCCCGGCTCGCCCGCGCGAGGCGAGGCATCCGGTGCATCGGGTCGAAACGGCGCGCGCGCGTGCTGCATGGCTTAGAAGGTCTCCCAGTCGTCGTCGGACGCGCCGGCGGCCGCCAGCGCGGGCTTCTCGCCGCTCAGCGCCGGGCGCACGAGCGCGGGCTTCGCGGCCGGCTTGTCCGCCGGGGCGGCCGTCTTCGCCAGACGCGGGCCATAGCCGCCCGCCGCGGCGGCGCCACGGGCAGCCGGTGCGTCCTTCTGCGTGCGCGGCGCGGCGTCGGCCGCGCGCTTCGATTCGTGCTCGGCGCCCGACACAGCCGTGCGCGACGCCGGCGCGGCGCGCCGTGCCGCCGGCTGGGCCGCACCCTGCGGCGCCGGCAGCGCGGCGACCGGCGCGTCGTGGCGCGACGCCGACGGCAGCGCCGCCGGTTCGTGCGCGGCCGGCCGCGCGACGCTGCGCGCCGGCGCGAGCGCGATGCCGCCCGCGACGCGCCAGCCCGACACGATCGCCTTCATCTGGCGCGTCTGCTCCTCGAGCGACGCGGCCGCGGCGGCCGCCTGCTCGACGAGCGCCGCGTTCTGCTGCGTGACCGCGTCCATCTGGCCGACCGCGCGGTTGACCTGCTCGATGCCGGTCGACTGCTCGTCGGACGCGGCGCTGATCTCGCCCATGATGTCGGTCACGCGGCGCACGGCCTGCACGATCTCGTCCATCGTCGAGCCGGCGCGCGCGACGAGCGCCGACCCGCTGTCGACCTTCTCGGCCGAATCGCCGATCAACTGCTTGATTTCCTTCGCGGCGCTCGCGCTGCGCTGCGCGAGCGAGCGCACCTCGCCCGCGACCACCGCGAAGCCGCGGCCCTGCTCGCCGGCCCGCGCGGCCTCGACGGCCGCGTTCAGCGCGAGGATGTTGGTCTGGAACGCGATGCCTTCGATCGTGCCGATGATGTCGACCACCTTGCCGGAGCTCGCCGCGATGTCCTGCATCGTCGACACGACCTGGCCGACCACCTCGCCGCCCTGCGTCGCGATGTCCGACGCGTTCACCGCGAGCTGGCTCGCCTGCCGCGCGTTCTCCGCGTTCTGCCGCACGGTTCCCGTCAGCTGCTCCATGCTCGACGCGGTTTCCTGCAGCGACGCGGCCTGCTCCTCGGTGCGCTGCGACAGGTCGATGTTGCCGGTGGCGATCTCGCGCGCGCCGACGTCGATCGATTCGGTGCCGCGATGCACGGCCTGCACCATCGTCGTCACCGCGTCCTGCATCCGCTTGATGCCGCCGAACAGGCGGCCGATCTCGTTCGTGCTCGATACGTTCACCGGCTGCGTGAGGTCGCCCCCGGCGATGCGCTCGAAGTGCGCGATCGCATCCTCGATCGGCTGGACGATCAGCCCGCGCAGCACGAAGCGGATCGCGATCACGACGACGAACGCGATCGCGATGCCGGCCGCGATCAGCGCGATCATCATCGAGATCTGCGACTGCGTCGCGGTCTGACGTTCTTGCGCGCGCTTCTGCAGCGCGGCGATCACGGCCGACGCCGTCTGGTCGAACGCGACGAACATCGGGCTGATCTTCGTGTCCGCCACCGCGTGGTACGCAGCCATGTCGCCCGCGCGCGCCGCGGCAAATTCGGGCTCCACGCCTTCCTTCACGATCGTCGTGTAGCGTGCGGCGAGCTCGTCGAGAAGCGCCTGCTCGACACCGAGCTTCGGCGTCGACTGGAACGCCTGCCAGTTCTGGTTCGACTTCGCGAACAGCTCCTGCGCGCGGTCGAGCACCTTCGCCGCGTCGGCCGCGTTGCCGGCTTCGGTCAGCGTACGGAAGCGATCGAGCGCCACGCGCGAGCGCAGCAGTTGCGCGGCCGTGTCGTCGAGCGTGTGAATCGCCGGCAGGTCGACGTGCGCGATCTCGTCGAGCGAACGGCTCGCCTGATTGAGCGCGTAAAGGCCGAGCCCGCCGACCGCGGCGGCCAGGCACACGAGGATGAGTCCGACCGCCGTGAGCGTCGTGCGGATCGACCAGTTATGCAACATTGCAGATTCTCCCGAAATTGCTGCGCGCGCGGCGCGCTTACCCGCCGAGTGTCTCGATCAGCGCCATTTCACGGCTCGACATCAGCTTCTCGATGTCCATCAGGATCAGCATCCGGCCGTCGACCGTGCCGAGGCCCGTCAGGTACTCGGTCGTCAGCGTCGCGCCGAATTCCGGCGCCGGCATGATCTGGTCGGTCTGCAGCGTCAGCACGTCCGACACGCCGTCGACCACCATCCCGACCACGCGGTTCGACACGTTCAGGATGATCACGACGGTCTGGTGGTCGTACTCGACGCGGCCGAGGTGGAACTTGATCCGCATGTCGACGATCGGCACGATGATGCCGCGCAGGTTGATCACGCCCTTGATGAACTCGGGCGCGTTCGCGATTCGCGTGACGCTGTCGTAGCCGCGGATTTCCTGCACTTTCAGGATGTCGATCCCGTATTCCTCGTCGCCGAGCGTGAAGACGAGGAATTCCTGGCCCGTCGCATCGCCGTGTTCGGCGTCGCGGCGGCTCGTGGCCGCGTTCGCCGCGGCCGGATTGATCATTTGAACTTCAGCGGACACGTTTGCCCCCAATCGGTTGATGGCGAGAGTCAGAAGACGGCGAGTTCGGCGCCCGCACGGGCGCCGTGCGTCGCACGGGTTTCGCGGTTCAGCGCCGCGACGTCGACGATCAGCGCGACGCTGCCGTCGCCCAGGATGGTCGCCGCCGAGATGCCGTGGACCTTGCGGTAATTGGTTTCGAGGTTCTTCACGACCACCTGCTGCTGGCCGACCAGCTCGTCGATCAGCATCGCGAAGCGGCGCCCCTCGGTTTCCATGATCGTGACGATCCCCTGGGTCGGGTCGGTGCGCGCGTCGTCGACCGAGAACACCTCGTGCAGCGCGACGAGCGGCAGGTATTCGCCGCGCACGCGCACCACGCGCTCGCCGTTGCCGACCGTGTAGATGTCGTCGTTCGACGGCTGCAGCGACTCCATCACGAAGTTCAGCGGCAGGATGAAGATCTCGCTGCCCACCTTCACCGACATCCCGTCGAGGATCGCGAGCGTGAGCGGCAGCACGATCCGCGTGGTCGTGCCGCGGCCGGCCTGCGACGAGATTTCGACATGGCCGCCCATCGACTGGATGTTGCGCTTCACCACGTCCATCCCGACGCCGCGGCCCGACACGTCGGTCACCGTCTCGGCCGTCGAGAAGCCCGGCGCGAAGATCAGTTGCCAGACTTCGTCGTCGCTGATGTTCTCGGAGATCTGCATGCCCTGTTTCGCGGCCTTCGCGAGGATCCGCTCGCGGTTCAGGCCCGCGCCGTCGTCGCTCACCTCGATCACGATGTTGCCGCCGTGATGCGCGGCCGACAGCACGAGCTGGCCGACCGCGTCCTTGCCGGCCGCGACGCGCTTGTCGACCGTTTCGATCCCGTGGTCGAGGCTGTTGCGCACGAGGTGCGTGAGCGGATCGATGATCCGTTCGATCAGACTCTTGTCGAGCTCGGTCGCCTGGCCGAACGTGACCAGTTCGACCTGCTTGCCGAGCTTGCCGGCGAGATCGCGCACGAGGCGCGGGAAGCGGCTGAACACGTAGTCCATCGGCATCATGCGGATCGACATCACCGCTTCCTGCAGGTCGCGCGCATTGCGCTCGAGCTGCGCCATCCCGTTGAACAGGCGGTCGTGCAGCGCGGGATCGAACGCGCTCGCCGTCTCGGCCAGCATCGCCTGCGTGATCACCAGTTCGCCGACGAGGTTGATCAGTTGGTCGACCTTCTCGACGCCGACGCGGATCGAGCTGCCTTCTGCGCCGCCCGCGGCCGCGGCGGCCGGGCGTGCGCGCTTGTCGTCGTGATGCGCGGCGGCGGCCGGCGCCGCATGTTCGGCCGGCTGCGGTTGCGCTCGAACGTGTTGCTGCGGCGGCGTGGCGGCTGCCGCGGCCGGGGCGGCGGGCGGCTCGGCCGGCGTCGATGCCGGCGCAGCCGGTTGCGGCGCGGCGGCCTGCAGCGCGAACACCTCGACGCGTGCGGGCGGCGCGGCCGCGGCGGCCGGGGCGGCGGCCACTGCGGCGGCGTCCTTCGCATCGCCGGCGGCGGCCGGCGCCGTGCCGCGTGCGACGCGAATCTGGCTTTCGTCGATCACGAAGCAGCACACGGCGACGATGTCGTCGGACGGCACCTCCGATTCGACCCACAGCGACAGGTCCGCGCCCGCTTCCTCGCGGCCGACGATCCGGCCGAGGTTGCCGAGTTCCTCGGTGAGCAGCGCCTGGTCCTTCGCGTCGACGCCGACCAGCGTGATCTTCAGGTGCGGGCCGTCGGCATCGGCGTCAGCCGCCGGATGCGCGGCCGCGACGGCCTGCTCGACCACATGGTCGGGCGCGCGATCGCCGCTTGCGACGGGCTCGGCGGCCGGCGCCACGGCGGCGGCGACCGGCATAGGCGCGGCCGGCGCCGGCTCGGCTGCCGCGGGCGCGCCCGAGCCGCTTTCGGCCTTCAGCCGTTCGAGCTTCGCGCAGATCGCCGCGGCGGCGGCCGCGTCCGGTTCGGCGCTCGCGCGGTAGTCGACGAGCTGGTCGGACAGCACGTCCTTCGTTTCCAGGAACGCGTCGACCATCTCCTTGGTCAGCGTCAGCTCATGGTTGCGCGCGCGGTCGAGCAGCGATTCGAGGATGTGCGTCGTATCGGTCAGCGCGGAAAAGCCGAACGTCGCCGCGCCGCCCTTGATCGAATGCGCGGCGCGGAAGATCGCCGCCAGATCCTCGGGATCGGGCGAATCGACGTCGAGGTTCAGCAGCAGCTGCTCCATCTGCGCGAGCAACTCGTCCGCTTCGTCGAAAAAGGTCTGGTAGAACTGAGTGATGTCGAGAGTCATGCCCGGTCACCGGTTGAATTCGTCGCGTTCATGTCAGGAGGCAGCCGGCTCGGACAGCGTGGCGACCAGGTCGACCAGCACGCCCGGGTCGATCGGCTTTTCGATCCAGCCGGTCGCGCCCGCGTCGCGTGCCGCGTCCTTGAACGCGTCGCTGCCCTCGGTCGTCAGGATGAGGATCGGCGTGTCCGCGTACGCGCTCAGCTTGCGCAGCGCGGCGATCACCTCGAGCCCGCTCTTGCGCGGCATGTTCTGGTCGGTCAGGACCAGGTCGTACGGCGCCGTCGCCGCCATGTCGAAGCCGGCTTCGCCGTCCGGCGCCACCGTCACGTCGTAGCCGGCCTGCGCAAGCGTCGCCTGCAGCAGCGCACGCATGGTCGCGGAGTCGTCGATGGCGAGAATGGTTCGGATCATGTCTGTCTCGGAAACGTCAGGGTTTCGGCGCCACGGCCACGGCGCTCGCCACGATCGGACGCGCCGCCGGCGTCGGGCCGCCGAGCTGCTGCGCGAGCAGCTTCGAACCGGCCGCGTCGGCGGACAGCGTCGTCGTCGTCGCGTCGTCGCGCATCAGCGCTTCTTCGGATTTGCGATTCAGCACGATCACGCTGATCCGGCGGTTTTCCGGATCGAGCGGATCGGCCTTGTTCAGGTTCTGCGTCGACGCGAGGCCGAGCACGCGCAGCACTTTCGCCTCGTCCATGCCGCCGGAGATCAGCTCGCGGCGCGATGCGTTCGCGCGATCGGCCGACAGCTCCCAGTTGCTGTAGCCGCCCTCGCCGCCCGCGTACGGCACGGCGTCGGTGTGGCCCTGGACGATGATCCGGTTCGGCACGTCGTTCAGCGTCTTGCCGATCTCGCGCAGGATGTCGCGCATGTACGGCTCGACGTGGTCGCTCGACATCGCGAACATCGGCCGCTTCTGCGAATCGACGATCTCGATGCGCAGCCCCATCAGCGTCGAATCGATGCGGATCTGCTGCTTGAACTGGCGCAGCGTCGGATTGGCCTCGATCGCGGCCATCAGCTTGATCTGCAGGTCGTGCAGGCGCGTCTGCTCGAGCCGGTCCTGCGCGCCCTGCGCCTGCGACCGCGAATGCTCGTCGCCCGCCTTCGCGAGGCGCTCGGCAAGCGGCGTCGTGCCGTCGGTGCGGCGCAGCGTGCCGGCGTCCGCGCTCGACAGGTCGCGGCCGCCGCCGTTGATGATGCTGGAATCCTGCGAGCTGCGGTCGCCGCTGCCGAGGATCGCGGCCTTCAGCGGCATGTTGAAGTATTCGGCGATCCCCTTCAGCTGCACCGGCGTGACCGAGCTCAGCAGCCACATCAGCAGGAAGAACGCCATCATCGCGGTCATGAAGTCCGCGTACGCGAGCTTCCATGCGCCGCCGTGATGGCCCTTCTTCGCCGGGGCCACCCGCTTGACGACGATCGCGCGATCCTTGCTCTTGCTCATCGGTCGCTCCGCCTCACTTCGCCTTCACGCGTCGCACGTGCTCTTCGAGCTCCGAGAACGACGGGCGCTCGGTCGAGAACAGCACCTTGCGGCCGAACTCGACCGCGATCGCCGGCGCATAGCCGTTCAGCGTCGCGAGGATCGTCACCTTGATGCACTGGAACATCTTGGTCGACTCGGCCACGCGCTGCTCCGCGAGGCTCGCGAGCGGCCCGATCAGCCCGTACGACAGCAGGATCCCGAGGAACGTGCCGACCAGCGCCTGCGCGATCATCGCGCCGAGCACCGCGGGCGGCTTGTCGGCCGAGGCCATCGTGTGGACGACGCCCATCACGGCCGCGACGATCCCGAACGCCGGCATCGCGTCGCCGACGCGCATCAGCGCATGCGCCGGGCCTTCGCCTTCCGTGTGGTGCGTCTCGATCTCCTCGTCCATCAGGCTCTCGATCTCGAACGCGTTCATGTTGCCGCCCACCATCAGGCGCAGGTAGTCGGTCAGGAATTCGACGATGTGGTGATCGGCGAGGATCTTCGGGTATTGCGTGAAGATCGGGCTCTTTTCCGGATCGTCGATGTCGGCCTCGAGCGTCAGCGTGCCTTCCTTGCGTGCCTTCGCGAGCAGCACGTAAAGAAGCGCCATCAGCTCCATATAGACGTCCTTCGTGTATTTCGAGCCCTTGAAGAGCGTCGGCAGCACGCGCAGCGTGGCCTTGATGGTCTTGCCGCCGTTGCCGAGGATGAACGCGCCGACGCCGGCGCCCACGATCATCAGGACCTCGATGGGCTGGATCAAGGCGCCCAGATGTCCGCCCGCCAGCGCATAACCGCCGAAGACCGACAACAGCGTCACGAGTGTTCCCACGATAATCAGCACTGCCTGTCCCTCACGAAAGACCGGCGGGAAGACCGCCGTTAAACAGGTTTACGGCAGTCGGCAGGAAAACTTTCGCGGCCGCCCGGCGGCGGCCCGACGGTGTTTACCAGCAGTGCGCGGACGATTCGCGCGGCCCGCGGGCGCCGCCCGTGCGACGCTCGCGCCCCGCCCGGCGTTGCCCGGCGCGGCGCTCAGGCCAGGGCGGCGGCCAGTTCGGCGCGCGCGGCGGCGGCCTTGCGCGTCTTGCCGGCGCGCGACGGCGGCTGGCACAGGCCGCACACGAAACCTTGATGCGGATCATGCGCATGCGCGACGAAATGGCCGCCGCAGCGCGTGCACGGAGTCATCTGCAGCATCCCAGAATCGAAGAAGCGCACCAGCGTCCATGCCCGCGTGAGGCTCAGCGCGGCCTCGTCGCCGGACAGGTTCACGTGCTCCAGGTAGAGCCGGTACGCCTTCACGATCGACTGGATCGGCTCGCAGCGGCCGTGGTCCTGCATGAACCGGTAGATGTTGTAGAACAGCGACGAGTGGATGTTCGGCTGCCACGTCATGAACCAGTCGGTCGAGAACGGCAGCATCCCCTTCGGCGGCGACACGCCCTTCAGTTCCTTGTACAGCTTGATCAGACGGTCCCGCGACAGGCTCGTCTCCGCCTCCAGCAGCTGCAGCCGGGCGCCCAGTTCGATCAGTTCGATGGCGAGGGTGATTTCCTTCACCTCGATCACGACGCTTTTGCTTGCCATGGTGATAACCGTCCGCTTGACGTTGTTCGAATGAATGGCCAATACGCTGCCGGCCGGCGCGGCGCGCCGGGACGAACGCAAGGCGGAATGGATCAGCGGACGCCTTCGACCTGCTGCCCGGCCATCAGGATGGCCGAGTGGGCGTGCGCGACGACATCGCTGCGGCCCTTGTCGGCGAGCGACGACAGCAGCGCGTGATCATCGAAGCGGAAGCGGCACAGCATCTGGTTGGACGCGGCCAGCTTCACGGTCTGCGCGAGCGTGAGGTTGGCGAGCACGTCGGCGAGTTCCTGAGAAATGCCCATGCGGAACATACCCATCGCCTTGTCTTCCCGCAGCAGTCGTTGCGCGAGGAGGAGGTACGACAGGTTGACCTCTTTGATCTCACTGAGCATTTCGCTGGTGGTGCCCATGATTCCCCCGTTAAAGAGCGTTGCTTTGGCCATTCATGTTATGAAAACGTTTGCTCGATCAGTGCGCACCAGGCGCTCAGTCGGCTCGTTTATAGTCTTACAGGGCGAATTTTGGCCAAACGGGATTTATGTCGGTATCAGCGAAGTGGCGTATGCCATGCAGGATTTGTCTGTAAACCGTGTAGGAATTTTTCTGACAAGGCCGATTGAAAGGCGCTATTGGAAAAACGGGTTGCAACGCGGATTCGGTTGCGAGGAGACCGATGCCCGCGGCGCCGGTGGCGGAAGGCTCGCCGGCAGGGCCGCCGGCAATCGGATCGGTAAAAATTATAGTGGTTTTTCACGATAGCGCAACAATAGTCGAGGCTATCTCGGTTCAGGATTCCGTGCCCTTTTTCTCGGGGTTTTCGCGTATTTCATCGTGTAACAAGCCTTAAGTGTTTGAAAAAACACTCGAACCCCTCAGGGCGATATCGATAATGGACTCCAATGGGCGGCGGCGCGAGCCGTGCCGGCCCGCCCCGCAGCTTGCCGTCCGGCGCCCCCCGCACCCGCCCAGGGCCCGGCCACGTACCGCGAAGCGCGTGCGTCGGCGAGTTCCGCCACCTTGTACGGGATCCCCATCGGCGCCATCGCGCCCCCGGATCGACACTGGAGAACATCCATGCGAATTGCCCAGATCGCGCCGCTTTACGAAGCCGTCCCGCCGAAACTCTACGGCGGCACCGAGCGGGTTGTGTCCTATCTCACCGAGGCGCTCGTCGAACTCGGCCATGACGTGACGCTGTTCGCCAGCGGCGACTCCGTCACGTCGGCCCGTCTCGAGGCGGCGTGGCCGCGCGCGCTGCGGCTCGACCCGTCGGTCCGCGACTCGATGGCGCCCCATATGCGGCTCCTCGAGCAGGTCGCCCGGGTCGCGCACGAATTCGACGTGCTGCACTTCCACCTCGATTACCTGCCGTTCCCGCTGATGTCGCGCCTCGACACGCCGTACGTGACGACGCTGCACGGCCGCCTCGACCTGCCGGAGCTGCAGCCGGTGTTCGACGCGTTCCCCGATTCGCCGGTCGTGTCGATCTCGAACAACCAGCGCAAGCCGCTGCCGCAGGCCGCGTGGGCCGGCACCGTGTACCACGGGCTGCCCGACACGCTGCTCACGCCGCAGCCGGACGTGAAGCCCGAATACCTCGCGTTCCTCGGCCGGATCTGTCCCGAAAAGCGTGTCGACACCGCGATCCGCATCGCCGCGCAAAGCGGGCTGCCGCTGAAGATCGCCGCGAAGGTCGACAAGGCCGACGCCGACTACTTCAAGGAAGTGATCGAGCCGCTGCTCGACCAAGCGCACGTCGAATTCATCGGCGAGATCAACGAAGCGCAAAAGCCCGCGTTCCTGTCCGGTGCGAAGGCGCTGCTGTTCCCGATCGACTGGCCGGAGCCGTTCGGCCTGGTGATGATCGAGGCGATGGCCTGCGGCACGCCGGTCGTCGCGTTCAACCGCGGCTCGGTGCCGGAAGTGATCGAGGACGGCGTGACCGGCTTCATCGTCGAGGACGTGCAGGGCGCGGTCGGCGCGCTGCACCGGATCGACAGCCTGTCGCGCACCGCGATCCGCGAACGGTTCGACACGCGCTTCAGCGCGAAGGCGATGGCGCGGCGTTACGTCGAAACCTACGAATCGCTTTGCGCGGCGGCCAAGCAGCCGGCATTGCGCCGGGTTGCGGGCGCCTGACACGGAAATCCGCCGGGAAATGCGCGGTAAAAACCGCGCCGAAATCGGCGCGTAAAACGAAAGAGCCGCATCGACGATGCGGCTCTTTCTATTTGGCTTGCGGTCATTCGATCAGGAAACGATCGCGGTTTTTCCCGACGATCCAATTCGGCGGCTTGCCACGCCCGCTCCAGGTTGCACCGGACTTCGGATCACGGTATTTCGGCGGCAGCGGCGCCTTCTTCGGCGGGCGCCCGCGCTTCGCCCGCTCCGCGAAGCCCAGATCCTGGGCGGTCAGCCCATATTCCGCAATCTTCTGCTGGACTTCGGCAATCACCGCCGCCACTTCCTGGCGGCGCACGTCGTCCGCCTGAGCCTGCAGATCGGCGATCTGCGCCTTGAGTTTCGCGTATTGAGACATTTTTCGACTCCCCTTTTCGATGATGCGGCCCCGGCGAATCCGGCCGGGACACCAACATCCGTTACGTCATCCGCACTGCCGCCCTGCCCTTCGAAATTAATGCTGCCATCTTTAACCGAATCGCCTATATCGAGAATGCGGACTTATTCTAATAAAAGGCATTCGTCAGCCATTCAAATTTAACAATCGTTTACCCTCCCGGGCCCGATTCATTTCCTATAATCCAGACCAATTCCGGACGACCGAATAAATCCGTTGCGTCGCCCCGGGTCTTCAACCCACTCGAACGAGGTCCCTACATGAATCTTTCTCAGCGTCTCGCTGCAGAGGTATTCGGCACGTTCTGGCTGGTGCTCGGCGGGTGCGGAAGCGCCGTGCTGGCCGCCGCCTTTCCGGGCCTCGGCATCGGCTTTGCCGGCGTCGCACTCGCGTTCGGCCTGACCGTGCTGACGATGGCCTTCGCGATCGGCCACATCTCCGGTTGCCACCTGAACCCGGCGGTGAGCGTCGGCCTGACGGTCGCCGGCCGCTTTCCGGCGCGCGATCTCGCACCGTACATCGTCGCGCAAGTGGTGGGCGCCACGCTCGGCGCGTTCGTGCTGTACCTGATCGCAACCGGCAAGCCGGGTTTCGACGTGGTCGGCAGCGGCTTTGCGACGAACGGCTTCGGCGATCGCTCGCCCGGCCACTACTCGCTCGCCGCGTCGTTCATCTGCGAAGTCGTGATGACGGGCTTCTTCCTGTTCGTGATCCTCGGCGCGACCGACAAGCGCGGCGTGCCGGCCGGCTTCGCGCCGATCGCGATCGGGCTGTGCCTGACGCTGATTCACCTGATCTCGATTCCCGTCACCAACACGTCGGTGAACCCGGCGCGCTCGACCGGCCCGGCGCTGTTCGTGGGCGGCGACGCGATCGGTCAGCTCTGGCTGTTCTGGGTCGCGCCGCTGATCGGCGCGGTGCTCGCCGGAATCATCTATCCGCTGGTCGCCGGGCGTGACGACGCCGTCGACCTGCTGCCCGCATCAGCTCGCACAAGCGAATAAACACTACGGGGTCAAGCGAGCAGAGCAGCGAGCCTCACGCTGTCGAAGAACATCGAGGCAGGCAATTTCAACGGGCGCCCCTGGCGCCCGTTTTTCATTTCCACGCGGCAAACGCGCACGGGGCCGGCGCTCAGGACGCGACGACGTCGTCTTCGAGCGAGAACAGCGTGCGCAGGTGGCGGGCGACGCCCGCGTCGAAGTTGTTGCCGATCCGCGGAATGTGAGGCAACCGCGCGATCAGGTCGGGATTCGCGTTGTTCATCATGAACGCATGACCGGCGGTTTCGAGCAGGTCGATGTCGTTCATGTTGTCGCCGAACGCGATGCAGTGGCCGGCATCGACGCCGAGCCGCGCGAGCACCGTGCGCAGCGCGCGCCCCTTCGACACGTTCGCGGTCATCACCTCGAGGCAGTCGGGCAGCGAGTACGTGACGTACAGCGCATCGCCGAACTGCACGCGCATCTGCTCGGCGACGACCGCCAGATCGGCCGGTTCGCCGATATACAGCACCTTCGCGATAGCGGCGCCGTCATGCGCGGCCATGTCGATCACCTCGTACCGGAAGCCCGAATCCTGATGGAATTCGAGCAGGTGCGGCGCTTCGCGGTCGATCAGCCAGCCGTCGTTGGTAAACAGGTTGACGATCACGCGGCCGTGCGCGCCGGCGACTTCGGGCTGCACGAGGCGGCGAACGATCGCCGCGTCGACGTCCTGCGCGTGGATCGTCGTGTCGTCCGGCGCATGCACGCGCGCACCGTTCGACGTGATCAGGTACGGCCGGATGCCGAGCACGTCGCGAATGCCGGCGACGTCCGCATAGTGGCGCCCCGTGGCGATCACGAATTGCACGCCGTCGCGGTCGAGCCGGCGAACGGTGTCGATCGTGTACGGGTCGAGCTGGTGGTCGCTGTTCAGCAGCGTGCCGTCGAGATCGGTGGCGATGACTTTGTACATGGGGCGGGAGAGTGGCGCGCGCGGCACGGAGGAAGCGCCATTTTAACGTCGTACCCGGCAGCGCGCCGGGTCGTTGCCGGGCACGCGGGGCCTGGGGGCTGCTGCGGGCTGCTGCGGGCTGGTGCTGGGCTGGTGCTGGGCTGGTGCTGGGCTGGTGCTGGGCTGGTGTTGGGCTGGTGTTGGGCTGGTGTTGGGCTGGTGTTGGGCTGGTGTTGGGCTGGTGTTGGGCTGGTGTTGGGCTGGTGTTGG
>NZ_JAHLCL010000010.1:89076-310841 GCF_029268935.1 Burkholderia semiarida
GTGTTGGGCTGGTGTTGGGCTGGTGTTGGGCTGGTGTTGGGCTGGTGTTGGGCTGGTGTTGGGCTGGTGTTGGGCTGGTGTTGGGCTGGTGTTGGGCTGGTGCGGGGCTGGTGCGGGGCTGGTGCGGGGCTGATGCGGGCTGCGGCAGCGCGGCATCCGCCGCGCGCCCCGTTCGCCTTAGCCGCTCGCCTTAGCCGCTCGCCTTAGCCGCTCGCCTTAGCCGCTCGCCTTAGTCGCTCACCTTAGTCGCTCACCTTAGGCGCTCGCCTTAGCCGTTCACCTTAGCCGCCCTCCGCCGCCCGCAACGCCTGGAGCGCGAGCCGCAGCGCGCCATGCGCCGAATCGTCGAGCGGCGCGCGCAGCCGTGCGGCGTGCCGCGCCGGCACCGCCGGCGCGAGCGCGTCAGCCAGCCCGCCGCACAATGCGACCGGCAGCGCCTGCTGAGGATCGAGCGCGTCGATCATCTTGCCGATCTCGTCGCCGGCCTGCGCGATCAGCGCGCGCGCGACCGGATGCGTGCGATGCGCGAACACGACGGGCGCGAGACGCGCGTAGATCGTCTGGTTCGCGTCGCACGACCACTGGACCAGCGCGTCGCGATCCTGCGTGCCCGTTTCCGCGAGGAGCGCCGTGGCGAACGCGTCGCGCGGCACGCGGCCGTCGAGCGCCTGTTGCGCGTAGGCGAGCGCACGCACGCCGAGCCACGCGCCGCTCGCCTCGTCGCCGGACGGAAAGCCGAAGCCGCCCGCGATCCGGCACGCGCCGGCCGCATCGAGCGCCGCCGCGATGCTGCCGGTGCCGAGCGCGACGATGAGCCCGGGCGCGCCGCCATGCGCGCCGACGACGGTCGTGTACGCGTCGCTCTCGATCGCCAGTGCGCCAAGCGGCGCCTGCGCGCGGAACGCGGCGAGCCACGCCGCGTTGTTGACGCCGGCGAGCCCGCAGCCGAGCGCGCACTGCGACCAGTCGAACGCGAGACCGGCCTGCGTGAACGCGTCCGCGCAGGCCGCGCCGATCGACGCCCATGCCCGCTCGATGCCGAGCCCGAGCCCCGACGGGCCGCCGCGCCCCTGCGCGAGCTCGCGCCCCGCCCGGTCGGCCAGCACCGCGCGCGTGCCCGTGCCGCCGCCGTCGATGCCGATCGCAAAAAGTAATGCTGCCATGCCTTCATCCCGCTGATTCGAACAGGCGCCAAGCTTAACCGGATCGGCGCCGCGCGCCCATCTGCCGTTCGGCCGGCTATCCCGCCAAAAGGGCTTCCGCTATGCTGGCGCGATCGAATCGACACTGAAAACGAGGCAGACGATGTCGCAGCGGTGCAACTGGGTGAAGACGGAAGCGGACGCTCACTATCACGATACCGAGTGGGGCGTGCCGTCGCACGACGATCGCCACCTGTTCGAAATGCTGATCCTGGAAGGCGCGCAGGCCGGGCTGTCGTGGTCGACGATCCTGAACAAGCGCGCGGGCTATCGCGAGGCGTTCGCCGATTTCGACGTCGACGCCGTCGCGCGCTTCACGCCCCGGCACATCGAGAAATTGCTGGAGAACCCGGGCATCGTGCGCAACCGCGCGAAGGTCGAATCGGCGGTGACCAACGCGCGGGCGGTGCAGCGCATCCGCGAAGAGCACGGGTCGCTCGCCGCGTTCCTGTGGTCGTTCGTCGGCGGCACGCCGATCCAGAATGCGTGGCAGTCGTACCGCGACGCGCCCGCCTCGACCGAGCAGTCCGACGCGCTCAGCAAGGCGCTGAAGGCGTACGGCTGCAAGTTCGTCGGCTCGACGATCTGCTACGCGCTGATGCAGGCGACCGGCATGGTCAACGATCACGAAGCCGGCTGCCCGTGCCATGCGCAATGTGCGGCGCTCGGCGGCAAGCAGCCGGCACGCCGGCGCAAGGCGGGCTGACGGCGCAGGCACACGCTGGGCGCAGGCGCCGCGCCGCTGGCCCGCGTCGGTTGCACCGTCCGCGTACTGCTTGACGCTTGGCCCTTGCCGCTCGGCCATTACCGCTTGGCCCTTGCCGCTCGCTCCTTACCGCGCCGCCCGCGACGACGCCGGCACGACCGGCCGCGCGCTCCGCGCAGCCCGCACGCGCGCGCTGCGCTTCTTCACCCAGATGCAGACGCCCGTCACGCTCAGCATCGCGATCACGATGCCGAGCACGCTCACGGCGACCCGTCCGGCGACACCGGCGATCCGCCCCGAGTGCAGCGGAAACTGCGCCTGCATGAACAGGTCGCCGGCTGAACCGCGGCCGGGCACCTGAGCCGCCACGGGCTTGCCGGTCACCGCATTCCAGTACAGCCACGCATTGCCGAGCCCGACGTCGCCATGGTCGTTGCCCGGCGTGAAGAAACCGACCGCATAGGCGTTCATCGCCGGCGCGAACAACAGCGCGCCCGGCGGCGCGGCGAGGCCCGCGTCGCGTCCGGCCGAGCGCGCGATCTCGACGATCCGCTCGCGCGGCAGCACCTGGCTGCCCGGCGCGGCCGGCGGGAAATGCTCGGGATTCGTATACGGCGTTTCCGCGAGCGGCGAAACGAGCGAGACCAGCGGGCGCACGACCGGAACGGCAAGGTTCATCGAGATCGACGTGACCGCGACGACCAGCAGCAGCCCCCACACCCACACGCCCCCCGAGCGATGCAGGTCGAACACGAGCGGATAGCCGCCGCGCCGCACGCGGAACGCGAACGACTTGCGCCAGCTTTTCGGGTTCGGAAATGCGAGCACCAGCGCGATCAGGCTGTCGATCGCCCACACGATGCCGACGACGCCCATCACCCAGAACCCGAAGTTGATCCCGCCGTACACGGGCAGGAACAGCGAGTAGTGCAGCCGGTAGATGAACGGCATCAGGTCGAGCCGCGCGAGCGACGGCGCGCCCCATTCGCGGCGGCCCTGCACCGCGCCGGTCGCGGGATCGACGGCGATCTGGCTGAAACCGAGCGCGTACGGCTGGCCGGTCGCCGGATCGGTACGCGGCGTCACGCCCGCCTGCAGCGTGTGCCCCGGTTCGACCGCGAGCGGCAGATAGGTCACCTGCACGCGCGGGTCGGCCGCCTCGATGCGCGCCGCGAGTTCGAGCGGCGCAAGCGGCGCCGCGCCGCTGCGCGCGGTATAGAAATCCGGGTTCAGCGCCGCGTCGAGCTCGTGGTCCCACGCGATCAGCGCGCCGGTGAGCCCCGCGACGAACAGGAACAGCGCGATGGCGAGCCCGAACCAGCGGTGCAGGCGCACGAGCAACGGTCGCAGGAGCGCATTCATCGCGTGCGCAGCGAAAGGAAAGCGGGCCGGCACGAGCGGCGGCCCCGATTCGACGGGATGCGGTTCATTTCAGGTCGGGCACCGCGCAACGGCCATCCGGCCCAGTCGGACGAGGCCGGATGCCCTTGTGCGCGGCATGGAATTGTTGCGCGTTCGGCGGGTTTTGATACGATGCGCGACATTTTAACGCAATGCGAATGATTCTTACTCGCATTTTTACTCGCTCGCCATGACCGTCAGCCTTGCCCGCCCTCCCGTCCGTCCACGCCGCGTCGTCGCCGCCCTCGCCTGCCTTGCCGCCTCGCTCGCGCATGCGGACGATTCGCCGGGCGACGCCGCGCTGCTGCCTGCCCTCAACATCACGGCCGCGCACGATTCGCCGCAACACTTGACCGACACGATCTCGACCGGTGCGCTCGGCACACGCCGGCAGCTCGACACGCCGTTCTCGACCACGATCGTCACGTCGGAAGAGCTCGAGGCGCGTCAGCCATACAAGCTCGGCGACGTGTTCGCGAACGACGCGTCGGTGTCCGACAACAGCGGCGCGTACAGCGCGTGGGCCAGCTACCTGACCGTGCGCGGCATGCAGCTCGACTGGCAGAACGGCTACAAGATCGACGGGCTGCCGTTCGTCACGTACGGCATCACGATGCCTTACGAGCAGCTCGAGCGCGTCGAGCTGCTGAAGGGGCTCGGCGGCTTCCTGTACGGCTTCGTGACGCCGGGCGGCGTCGTCAACTACGTGACGAAGCAGCCGGGCGCCGAACCGGTGCGCAGCGTCGACATCGGCTACCGCAGCACCAACGTGTGGACCGAACATGTCGATCTCGGCCAGCGCTTCGGGCCCGGCAACATGTTCGGCGCGCGGCTGAATGCGACGCACGAGGAAGGCAAGACGTACAACGACGGCAACATCCGCCGCGACAGCGTGTCGCTCGCGCTGCAGGCGAACCTGACGCGCGACCTCTCCGTGTCGTTCGGCGCGCTGTACCAGGACCGCCGCACGACCGGCCAGACGCCGTCGATCTTCACCGGCAGCTATCCGGGCGGCGCACTGCCCGCCACGATCAGCGGCGGGTCGACGAACCTGGGCGGCAAGGACCAGTACCTGAACACGAACCTGCAGCTCTACACGGCCGGGCTGCAATACCAGCTCGCGCCCGACTGGCAGCTCGACGTCGCGTACAGCTACAGCAAGGCGACGCGCCGACGCAACGAAAGCACGCTGTACCTGCAGGACGCGGCCGGCAACTACACCGACAGCCGCTACGTCGGCATGGAGGATCACCGCTTCAGCCAGTGGCGCGCGATGGTCGAGGGCAAGGTGCGCACGGGCCCGTTCAGCCACCAGATCGTGCTCGGCGCGTCGTGGCAGAAGCAGGCGAACGACTATTCGGCGAACAGCGTGTTCGTGCCGCTCGGCGCCGGCAATCTCTACGCGCCGAACCCGTACCGCTACGAGAGCCCGCACGGCTTCGTCCAGTACCGCACGAGCGAGATCGTGCAGAAATCGCTGTTCGCGAGCGATACCGTGCAGCTGACCGAGCGCTGGTCGGTGCTCGCCGGCGTGCGTTACATGAACTACGAGCAGCGCTCGTTTCAGGCGAACGGCGCCGAGGATCCCGGCTATCGCCAGAACGGCGTGGTGACGCCGACCTTCGCGGTGATGTTCAAGCTCGCGCCGACCACCACCGCGTACGCGAGCTACGCCGAATCGCTCGAGCCCGGCAGCCGCGTCAACGACGTCTATGCGAACGCGGGCGAGGTACTCAAGCCGCTGCGCAGCAAGCAGTACGAGCTCGGGATCAAGAGCGAGCACGCGCGCTGGAGCGCGACGGCCGCGCTGTTCCGGATCGAGCGCAGCGCCGAATACGCGAATGCCGCGAACGTCTACGTGCAGGATGGCGAATCGATCATTCAAGGGATCGAGGTCGGCGCGCGCGCGCGATTCGGCGCGCACTGGAATGCAGGCTTCGACGCGATGCTGCTCGACGCGTGGTACGCGAACGGGATCGGCAACAACGGCAACCGGGTTGCCGGCGCGCCGCGCTTCGTGCTCGCCGGTGAAGTCGGCTATGCGGTGCCTGGCGTGCCGGGGCTGACACTCGGCGTCGACGCGAAATTCACCGGCGCGACGCCGCTGCGGGCGGCCGGCGGCCTCGACGCGCCGGGCTTTCTCGTCGTCAACGCGGGCGCGCGCTACCTGACGCGGGTCGGCCGCCACGACGTGACGTTGCGCGCATCGATCGACAACGTGCTGAACCGTCGTTACTGGGAGTACCAGTACGCGGACTACGTGAAGCCGGGCGACCCGCGCACGGTCAGCCTGAGCGCGAAGATCGACTTCTGAACGCCGCGGCGGGCAGCCGCACGGCCCGCCCGCCGCCGCGCGTCGGCAGCGGCCGGGGCGGAACCTCACCGCCCCGGCCTCGGGATTTTCCCGACCGGCAAAAGCAAAACGGCGGAGCGGCCTCTTTCGAGGCACACTCCGCCGTTTCGCGGCGAACCGTCAGAAGCGCTTAGTGGAGCTTCTTCGGCAGCATCTGGCTGCGCAGGCGCTTGTGCAGACGCTTGACGGCTGCTGCCTTCTTGCGCTTGCGGACTGCGGTCGGCTTTTCGTAAGACTGGCGCTCACGCAGTTCAGCGATCAGGCCATTTTTTTCGATAGCGCGACGAAAGCGGCGAATCGCCACTTCGAACGGCTCGTTTTCTTTCAGAAGAATCGTCGTCATGTCGTTCCTAAATTGCTTAAACGGTCAAAAACGTAGCGGCCAAGCGCCACGCACCGGCCATCCGAGCGTTCCCACAACAGGCGAAACGAGCGGAAATACGGCCTCGGAGGCCGGAAAAGAGAGGCGGAAAGCACCGCGAGTACGCTTCACAACCGCGTGCAGCGCCGCGTTTGACTGCCAGCAGACATGCCGAAAACGGCAAAGGCGTGACAGAAATCTCAATTCAGCCCGCCATCATAGCAGGAAATCACAGACAAAACCATCCTTTTGTTGATCCCGGCTCGTCGCGCCGTGCAACGCGGCCGCGCACGCCGCCCCGCGAGGCCGGCGCGCGGTCGGCCGGGAATCGCTGCGGGCCATGCCGGGCGAGGACGTCGCGGCGAACCGCCCCTTCGGTCCCGAATTTCCTTGCGCATCCCTCTAAAGTTTTCGCCGGGTGCCGCCGTCAACCAGGAAAGGCGGGCAGCGCCAGTCGCGATAAAGCGCAACGCCGAAATCAGAACCTGTCTGTATCCCAGGCATTTTCCAAAACGAGGAAGCAAATGCTGAACATCAACACCAACATCCTTTCGCTGACGACGCAGACGAATCTGTCGGGCTCGCAAAGCGCACTGTCGCAAGCAATCAACCGCCTGTCGTCGGGCAAGCGCATCAACACCGCTGCCGACGATGCAGCAGGCCTGGCGATCTCGACGTCGCAAACGGCGGCAATCAATGCGCTGACGCAAGGTGTTGCAAACGCGAACAACGGCATCTCGATGATCCAGACCGCCAACGGCGCGCTGCAATCGACGGTCGACAACCTGCAGCGTATCCGTACGCTGGCGCAACAAGCGGGCGACGGCTCGCTGGATTCGGGCGCTCGCGCGAACCTGCAAGCTGAAGTGTCGACGCGTCTCAGCGAAATCGACCGTGTCGCATCGCAAACGACGTTCAACAGCCAGACCATCCTGGGCGGCGCCGGCAGCGTCACGTTCCAGATCGGCGCAGCAGCGAACCAGGTCGTGACCGTCGACTTCGGCACGGCGAACTGGAACAGCACGGGCATGAGCGTGAACACCCTGAGCGTCGCCACCCAGTCGGGCGCGCAATCGGCGATCACGGCGATCGACGCGGCACTGAAGCAAGTCAACACGTTCCAGGCAACGCTCGGCGCAGCACAGAACACGTTCCAGGCTGCGATCTCGACGACGCAAACCCAGGCAACCAACATGACCGCGGCTCGCTCGCAGATCACCGACGCGGACTTCGCGACGGAAACGGCGAACCTGAGCAAGGCGCAAGTGCTGCAACAAGCCGGTATCTCGGTTCTGGCGCAAGCGAACTCGCTGCCGCAGCAAGTCCTGAAGCTCCTCGGCTAATCGAGCAGCACCCGCGGCGGGCCACGTGCCCGTCCGCCTCCGGGCACGGCGGCGTCGCCATCGGCACTCGATGCGACTCCGCCGCAACCGCCCTGATCAGAATTCTCCAGGGAGGCGCGCCTCCCTCTTTGCATTGAACCGCGGCGCCCCGCCGCATCGCGCACGTCGACTGCGCGGACGACCGGAGCAACGGCATGGCCACCACGACCCCCGTCAGCAGCACGGACATCAGCACCATCCTGGCGAATGCAGGTCAATCGATCATCAGCGGCGCGACCAATTCGTCGCTCGACGTCAACACGCTCGTCACGACACTGGTGAACGCGAAGACGGCCGGGCAATTGCAGACCCTGCAGACCCGGCAGACGAACGACAATACGCAGCTGTCCGCCATCGGCCAACTGAAGGGTGCGCTGTCCGCGCTGCAGACCGCGCTCACCGGCCTCTCGAACGGCACCACGCTCAGCAGCCTGGCCGCGACGGCGAGCGGCACGGGCATCGCGACGTCGATCAAGAGCGGCAGCGGCGCGGTGGCCGGTTCGTATTCGGTGAATGTCACGCAGCTCGCGACCGCCAACAAGCTGTCGTCGGCCGGCGTGACGGCGGCGGACACGATCTCGGCCGGCTCGCTGAGCATCACGTTCGGCAGCAACCCCGCGTTCAACGTCAACGTGGCGGCCGGCGCGTCGCTGTCCGACATCGCGTCGTCGATCAACTCCGCGTCCGGCAATGCCGGCGTCACCGCATCGGTCATCACCGGTTCGGACGGCCAGCATCTCGTGATGCAGTCGAACCTCACCGGTGCAGCCAACACGATCTCGATCACGGGCACGGGCGTCAACTCGAAACTGACGTCGGGGTACACGACGGTCACGCCGGCCGCCGACGCGCAGTTGACGATCGACGGCACGCCGGTGTCGAGCGCGTCGAACAACGTGTCGGGCGCGCTGACGGGCGTCACGCTGGCGCTGTCGCAGGCCGCTGTCGGCACGACGCAAACCATCACGCTGTCGCAGGACACGGCCGCGGCGACGACCGCGATCAACAATTTCGCGACCGCGTATACCAACTTCGTGACTACCGCGAAATCGCTGTCGAGCTACGACCCGACGGCGAAGACCGCCGGCCCGCTGCTCGGCGACGCGATGTTGAACACGATCAGGAGCACGCTCGCGACGACGCTCAGCAGCGGCGTCACGACGGGCGGCACGACCTATGCGCTCGGCAGCATCGGCATCAACGTGGACTCGACCGGCGCGATGTCGGTCGACACCGCCGCGCTGACCACCGCGCTCAAGTCGAACGGCTCCGCGGTGGCGGCGATCTTCAACCAGACGAATGGCATCGCCCAGGCGCTCAATGCGAACATCAACTCGTACACGCAGACGTCCGGCCTGATCGACCAGCGCACCAACGCGATCAACGCCGACCTGAAGAGCGTGCAGGCCCAGGCGACGCAGCTGCAGAGCTACTCGGACCAGTTGACCAAGCAATACAATGCGCAGTTCACCGCGCTGAACACGCTGATGGCGACGATGGCGAACAACACCCGTTACCTGACCCAGCTGTTCGGCGGCCAGAACAGCGCCGGCGCGCTGGCCAACAACAAGTAAGCCTTGGCCGCACCGCCCCTTCGGAGCCGAACCATGACGAACGACACCCTGTCCCGCGCCTTCGACCTGACCCGTGCCATGCAGTCGGCGGCCGACGCACGCGACTGGGTGCGCGTCGCGGCCCTCGCCGACGAACGCTCGCCGCTGCTGATGAACCTGTCCGGCGAGCAGACGCCAGACGCGCTGGACCGCGTGCGGCAGATCATGGCCATCGACGCGTCGATCACGGAGCATGCGCAGACCGACCGTGACCGCCTCGCCGCGGAATTTGCGCAGTCCCAGGAGCGGATCAAGGCCGCGAGCCAGTACCAGAAAGCCGGCATGCTGTGACCGGCCGGGCGTCTCGCCCGCCGCGCATTTCGAATTAAAAGACGCCGCCAGTCGAGCGGTCCGTCGTCGCCGTACCGTCGAGCCGCTTCAATGCGGCTTTTTTTTCGCCTGCAGGCGGGCGTGCGAGCCGGATCGCGCCGGCCACGCCCGCGTCGCCCGCCCGACGGCCGCCTCGATCATCCCGGGCGGCCGGCCCGACGATGCGCGAGCGCGGCTTCCCGCCGCGGCGCGATCCCGCTCGTCACGCGTCCCGGGGCGCCGTGTCGCCGCCGGCGTAGCGGGCCCACATGCCGTGCAGCGCGTCCTCGAGGTTGCGTGCGAAGCGCGACGCATCGCACAGCGGCGACGCCAGCGCGCGCTCGCGCAGCGTTGTACGCAGCGTCGCCAGCCCGTCGCGGTCGCGCGCGAACGCGACGGCCTTCGCGAGGTACGCCGCCTCGTCTTCCGCGATCCATTCGCCCATGCCCGCCGCGTGCAGCAGGCTCTCGCAAATGTGCGTGACGAACCGGCTGCCCTTCATCCCGAGCACCGGCACGCCCATCCACAGCGCTTCGGCGGTCGTCGTGCCGCCCGGGTACGGAAACGGGCTCAGCGCGATGTCGATGCGGTTGTATGCGGCGAAGTATTCCGCACGCGGCGAGCCGCCTTCGAGGATCAGCCGGTCCGCGCCGATGCCGTGCCGCGCGAAGCGGTCGAGCGTCGCCTGGTTCACGTCGCCGGCGCCGAGCTCATGCGCCTTCAGCAGCAGCCGCGCGTCCGGCAGCGCGTGCAGGATGCGCGACCACAGCGCGACGACCGCGTCGCTGATCTTGATCAGCTTGCCGAAGCAGCCGAACGTGACGCCGCCGTGAGCCGCCATCGGCAGCGGGCCGACCGCGACGTCGTACGGCGGCGGCGTGAAGCACAGGTAGCTGTCCGGCAGTCGCCACGGCCGTTCGGTGAAGTGATGCGCCTCGTCGGCCGGCAGCGTATACGCATCGCCGATGAAATAGTCGATCGCCCGGCACCCGGTCGTCGCGAAGAAACCCAGCCAGCTCGCCTGCACCGGCGCGGGCTTGTGCCCGAAGATCGGCAGGCCGCTCCAGTTGGTATGGCCCGCCATGTCGATCAGGATGTCGATGCCGTCGTCGCGAATCAGTTGCGCGGCCTCCTCGCGGCCCAGACTGACCACCTTCTTCCAGCTCGCGAAGTTCGGCCTGAGCCGCGCGGTCACATCGTCCTCGCCGACGAACGTCACATAGGCATGCGGCTCGATGCGCGACCGGTCGATCCGCGCGAGCACGCTTTCAAGGAAGATGCCGACCGGGTGCTGCCGCAGGTCGCCCGACACGAAGCCGACGCGCAGCGGGCGCCCCCGCGCCTGCGCGACGCGCTGTGCGCGGTCGTGCTCGAACGGACGCGCGTCGCGCTCGAGATGCTCGCCGTAGCGGCGCGCTTCGGCGACCCACTCCTGCGGCTCGAACGCGGGCGAACTCGACATGTTGAACAGCATCCGCGAGTACGCGCGATGCAGGTCGTGCCGGATCGCCGAGCGGAACGCATCCAGCGCGCCGGCGAGATCCCCTTTCGCCCACAGGATGTCGCCGAGCGTCATCTGCACCTTCAGCGGATCGATGCCGAGCTTCCGCGCGATCTCGGTATGCTTCATCGCCTCGTCGAGCTTCTCGAGCCGAAACAGCGCGGCGGCGAGGTTGTGATGTGCGTCGGCATCGTCCGGGTTCAGGTCGATCGCATGCCGGTGGCTCAACTCCGCGGCGGCCAGCAAGTTGAGGTTGTGATACGCGAAGCCAAGGAAGTTGTATGCGTCGGCCAGTTCGGGATCAAGCTCGATCGCGTGCCGGCACACCTGCACCGCCTGCCCGTATTCGCCCTGCTGGTTGCGCAAATCGCCGAGCCATGCCCATGCCCGTGCATGCGCGGGGTCGATCGCGATCGCCTGCTCGAGCAGTTCGAGCGCCTTGTCGAAATCGCCGATGCGCTGCAGCAGCCTTGCCAGTACGCAGTGCGCGTCCGCGTCGCCCGGATCGAGTCCCTCGCGCGCATGGTCGACCGCCCCCCGCAGATCGCCTGCCGCGCGCAGCGTCGCGCTCAACCCCTGGTGCGCGACGCGCAAGCCCGGTTGCAGCGCGATGGCGCGACGATAGGCATCCGCGGCCTCGTCGAATTTCTCCTGCGCATGCAGCGCGTTGCCGAGATTGCAGTACGCCTCCGCGTATTGCGGCTGGTGCGCGACCGCCTTGGCGTAGCTCGCCGCCGCCGCCTCGTGCTCGCCCAGATCCTGCAGCGCGTTGCCGAGGTTGTTGTACGCCTGCGCGTAGCCGGGGCGCAGCTCGATCGCGCGCGCGCAGCTCTGCATCGCGGCCGTCGGTTCGCGCGCGTCGCGCAACGCGTTGCCGAGGTTGTTGTGCGCTTCCGGATAGTCCGGCCGCAGCGCCACCGCGCGCCGATAGTGCGCGATGGCGTCGTCGAGCCGCCCGCTTTCGCGCAGCATGTTGCCCAGATTGTTGAAGTACGACGCGTCCGGCCGCTCGACGAGCGATTGCTCCATCAGCGCGAGCCCTGCGTCGTACTGCTTCAACTGGCACGCCAGCAGCCCGAGGAAATGCAGCGCATCCGGCTGGCCCGGCCGCGCGGTGAGGATCGCGTCGTACAGCGTCTTCGCTTCCGCGAGACGCCCCGCCTGATGATGCGCCAGCGCGGACTGCAGCGTGTCGTGGATATCGTTCATGCTTCCTGCTCCGAGTTCGTATAGCGTTGCCACATGGCGACGAACGCCGCTTCGAGATGCGCGGCGAACCGGCGCGCGTCGCACAACGGCGATGCGAGCAGCTGCGCGCGCAGCCCGGCGCGCAGCGCCGCGAGCTGCTCGCGATCGCGCATCGCCGCGATCGCCTTCGCGACATAGGCGTCCTCGCCGTCAGCGACCCATTCGCCCATGCCCGCCGCGTGCAGCACGCTTTCGCAAATGTGCGTGACGAACCGGCTGCCCTTCATCCCGAGCACCGGCACGCCCATCCACAGCGCTTCGGCCGTGGTCGTGCCGCCCGGATACGGGAACGGGCTCAGCGCGACGTCGATGCGGTTGTATGCGCCGAAGTATTCCGCGCGCGGCGAACCGCCCTCGAGGATCAGCCGGTCCGCGTCGATGCCATGCCGCGCGAAGCGCGCGACGGTCGCATCGCGCACGCCGTCGCGGCCGAGCTCGTGCGCCTTGAGCAGCAGCCGCGCGTCCGGCAGCGTGTGCAGGATGCGCGACCACGCGCGCACGACGTCGTCGCCGATCTTCACGAGCTGGCCGAAGCAGCCGAACGTCGGATGGCCGCTCGCCGCCATCGGCAGCGGGCCGACCTCGACGTCGCAGGCCGGCGGCGTGAAGCACAGGAAGCTGTCCGGCAGCCGCCACGGCTTCTCGACGAAGTGATGCGCTTCGGCATCCGGCAGCGTATAGCGGTCGCCGATGAAGTAGTCGATCGCGTCGCAGCCGGTCGACGCGAAGAAGCCGAGCCAGCTCGCCTGCACCGGCGCGGGTTTCCAGCCGAACACGGGAAGCCCGCTCGACTGCGTATGGCCCGCGAGGTCGACGAGGACGTCGATCTCGTCGTCGTGAATCATCCGCGCGGCCGCCTCCGGACCCAGCGCGGCAATCGAGCGCCAGCCGTTCGCGTGCGGCTTCAGTTTCGCGGTGATCGCGTCCTCGTCGTCCGTGGTCACGTACACGCGCAGGTCGATGCGCGTGCGCTCGAGGTGCGCAAGCACGCTTTCCAGGAAGATCCCGACCGGGTGCAGGCGCAGGTCGCCGGACACGAAGCCGACGCGCAGCGGCCGCCCTTGCGCGCGCGCGGCCCGCTCGCGCGGATCGTGCACATGGCGCGTCGAACGCGCGGCCACGTGCCGGCCGTAGCGCCGCGCGTCGGCCAGATAGTCGGCGGGGTTCACGCAAGCGGACGCCGCCGCGCTGAACAGCAGCCGGTTCAGCACGGTCGCCGCGACGTCGTCGGCGTCGTCGCGCACCAGCGCAAGCGCATCGCGATACGCGTGGACCGCGGCATCGACGTTGCCCTGCGCGCGCAGGATGTCGCCGAGATTGACGTGCATCAACACGGCCGGCGGGCCGGCCTGCAACGCCTGCCGGCAATACACAAGCGCCTCGTCGAGCCGCTGCAGCTTCAGCAGCACGACGGACAGGTTGTGGCACGCGCCGGCGTCCGCCGGATTCAGCGCGACCGCCGTGCGATGGCACGCTTGCGCGTCGTCGAGCCGGTTCAGTCCGTGGTACGCGTTGCCCGCGTGGTTGTGTGCGTCGCCGAGGTTCGGCGCGAGCCGGATCGCGTCCAGCGCGTGCGCGAGCGCCTCCGCGCAGCGCAATTGCTTGTGACGCACGGCGCTCAGGTTCGCGTGGGCCATCGCCATCGACGCGTCCAGCTCGATCGCGCGGCCGTAATGCGTGGCGGCGCCGTCGAGGTCGCCCAGATCCTGCAGCGCGTTGCCGAGGTTGTTGTACGCCTGCGCGTAACCGGGGCGCAGCTCGATCGCGCGCGCGCAGCTCCGCATCGCGGCCGTCGGTTCGCGTGCGTCGCGCAACGCGTTGCCAAGGTTGTTGTGCGCTTCCGGATAGTCCGGCCGCAGCGCCACCGCGCGCCGATAGTGCGCGATGGCGTCGTCGAGCCGCCCGCTTTCGCGCAGCATGTTGCCCAGATTGTTGAAGTACGACGCGTCCGGCCGCTCGACGAGCGATTGCTCCATCAGTGCGAGCCCCGCGTCGTACTGCTTCAACTGGCACGCCAGCAGCCCGAGGAAATGCAGCGCGTCCGGCTGGCCCGGCTGCGCGGTGAGGATCGCGTCGTACAGCGTCTTCGCTTCCGCGAGACGCCCCGCCTGATGATGCGTGAGCGCCGCCTGCAATGCCTGTCCTGTTCCGTCCATCTCGTCTGCTCTGCTCAATAGGGATGCGGTGCGCGTCCGAAGTCGATCAGCCTGCCGCCGTGCCCGATCGTCACGGCCGGCGCCGCCATCCCGTCGCGCGCCATCCCGACGACGGCGTCGCGCACGCGCCGCCGGTCGGAACGCCGATCACGCCGGCCGGCGCGGCGTTCAGCGCGACGGGCGCCATGTTCCGCTTGCCGCCGCGTGGAAATGACCCCGCACGTCACGTCGTGCGCGGCCTCACACGGATGCGCCCGCCGCGGCTTCGACGTGCTGCGCCCACATGCCGTGCAGTGCGTCCTCGAAGTGGCGCGCGAAGCGGGGCGCGTCGCACAGCGGCGACGCGAGCACCTGCGCGCGCAGCGTCGTGCGCAGCGCCGCCAGCCCGGCGGGCTGGCCGACCTGCACGACGGCCTTCGCGACATACGCGTCGTCGTCGTCCGCGATCCACTCGGGCAGCCGCGCCGAATGCAGCAGGCTCTCGGCGATGTGCGACAGGAAGCGCTCGCCGCGCCGGCAAAGAACGGGCACGCCCATCCACAGCGCTTCGGCGGTCGTCGTGCCGCCCGGATACGGGAACGGGCTCAGCATCAGGTCGACGCGCCGGTACGCGGCCAGGTATTCGGCGCGCGGCGAGCGGCCTTCGAGGATCAGGCGCCGCGCATCGATGCCGTGCGCCGCGAAGCGCGCGGCAAGCGCCTGCTGCTCGCGCGGATCGTCGAGATGCTCCGCCTTCACGAACAGCTTCGCGCCCGCGACCGATTGCAGCACGCGCGACCAGACCGCGACGACGTGAGCGGTGATCTTCGCGAGCTTGCCGAAATAGCCGAAGGTCGGATGGCCGTTCGCGAGCATCGGCAGCGCGCCGACGTCGACAGGCTCGGCCGGCGGCGTGAAGCACAGATAGCTGTCCGGCAGATGCCACGGCCGCTCGGTGAAATGCGCGGCCTCGGCGGGCGGCAGCACGTGACGGTCGCCGATCACGTAGTCGATCGCGCGCACGCCGGTGCTCGCGAAATAACCGGGCCAGCTCGCCTGCAGCGGCGCCGGCTTCCACGCGAACAGCGGCAGGCGGTTGTAGACCGTGTGGCCCGCCGCGTCGAGCAGCACGTCGATGCGGTCCGCACGGATGCGCGCGGCCGCCGCTTCGTCGCTCAGGCCGGCAATGCAGGTCCACGTCGCGAAGGCCGGCTTGATGCGGGCGGTCACGTCGTCCTCGACGTCGCGCGTCGGGTACGCATGCATCTCGATCCGGTTCGCGTCGAGATGCTCGAGCATGCTCTCGATGAAATAGCCGACCGGATGCGCCTTCAGGTCGCCAGACACGATGCCGACCTTGAGCGGCCGCCCGGCGCGCGGGGTCAGGTCGACGAGCCAGTCCGTCCACGGCGTCGCGCAGCGCGTGACGACTTCGTCGTAGCGCGCGGCCTCGGCGAGATAGGCGTCGTGGTCGAACGCTTCGCTGCAGTGGCTCGCGAACAGCAGGTTGCTGCGCGGCTCCGGCAGCTCGGGGCGCAGCGCCACCGCGTGCCGGTAAGCCTCGAGCGCGGCCGGAATCTCGTTCACGTCGAACAGCGCATTCGCAAGGTTGTTGTAGGCCTGGCCGTTGTCCGGCTTCAGCGAGATCGCGTGGCAGAACGCATCGACGGCCGCGCGGGCGTCGCCGGCGAGCCGCAGCGCGTTGCCGAGGTTGTTGTACGCATCGACGTAGTCGGGCCGCAGCTCGATTGCGAGACGGAAGCACTCGGCGGCGGCGGCGTGACGATTGTCCGCCTGCATGACGTTGCCGAGGTTGTAGTAGTACATCGCGTCCGGCCTGATCTCGATCGCCGCCATGATCAGGTCGGATGCCTCCTGATAGCGCCCGTACCGATGGCCGATCAGGCCGAGCAGGTGAAGCGCGTCCGCGTGCCGGGGATCGGTGTCGAGGATCTGCCGGTACAGCGTCTCGGCCTCTTCCAGCCGATCGGCCTGATGGTGTGCCAGCGCCTGTTCGATCGTGGCGGCGGCGGGGGAGGTGGGCATCATGAGCTATGTCGTCCTGGTAGCCAATACGGATTCGAATCGCGGCCGGCTCCACTGCGTCGGCGCACGCCTTCGCCCGCGGACGCACGCACCGACGGTCTCCGACGTGTCCGAATTCTCCTCGCGCACGTCGCGTTCCAATCTGGCGAGCAAGTGCTGGAATTGGTCGCTATTCCCGCTACCGCGAGCCGCACCCGCGGGTGCCCCGAATTCGCGCCGGACACCCGCGAATCCATCGAAATGCGGGGTGAAACCACCCGCTAATCCGACATTCGATCCTGGCGGCGCTCGCTAGACTTGATCGCAGAAAGATGTCCGACCTGCGACGCTCGGACGGCTGCGCATTCCGATGCCGCCGCGCCGACGCGCGCTCGTCCGGTCACACCCTTTGTGCCTGGAGCCCTGTGTATGCACGAATCAGCGATCATCACCAACGCAGATGGCGATCAGCTCGCGGCGCGCCGCGAACTGTTCGACCTGATGCAGACCTACCCCGCGACGCGCGAGGAACTGGAACGGTCGCTCGGCCTGTTCGTGCGCGGCTCGCTCCTCGCACGCATTCTCGCGACCTTCGAGATCTATCAAAAAATCGTGCCGCTGCCGGGCGCGATCCTCGATCTCGGCACGTGGCGCGGACAGACCGCCGTGCTGTGCGAGAACTTCCGCGCGATTCTCGAGCCGCTGAACTTCCAGCGCCGCATCCACGCATTCGATACGTTCACGGGCTACACGGGCTTCGCCGAGCACGACACGCGCGACCGCAAGCTGTTCTCCGACGGCACGTACTCGCTGTCCGGCGAGTACGCGGACCTGCTGCGCAAGCTGCTGAACCTGCACGAGCGCAGCAACGCGATGGGGCACGTGCATGACAAGCACCACGTGTGGGAAGGCGATTGCCGCGACACGCTGGCGGCGTTCGACGAAGCGCATCCCGGCGAGATGGTCGCGCTCGCGTGGTTCGACCTGAACGTGATCGAGCCGACCCGGCACGCGTTCGACGCGGTGATGGAGCGGCTGGTGCCCGGCGGCGTCGTCGCGTTCTGGCAGCTTACCCGCGGCGGCCAGCTGCCCGCGGAAGGTATCCATTACCTGCGCGACCTGCTCGGCAACCGTCCGCACCAGATCCACAAGGCGGCGGCCTATCCGTCGCTCTGCTACCTGTCATTCCCCGAAGGCGGGGGCGCACGCAAATGAAGATCGCGATCCTCGGCAACGGCATTCTTGGCCTGATGACGGCCCGCGCATGGCAGCACGCCGACCCGGGCGTCGAGCTCGTGATCGTCGGCCACGCGCATCGGCCCGGCTCGGCCACGCGCGCCGCGGCGGCGATGCTCAATTCGTTCACCGAACTGGAAGGCGATTCGCTCGGCACGCCGATCGACCGCTTCAAGTTCGAGCTGAGCCGCGGTGCGACGGCGGCCTGGCCCGCCGTATTCGCCGAAATCTGCACGCCGGAGCGCGCGATCGCGTACGGCTTCGGCACTTTCGTGCTGAACAACGCGGCGACCGACGCGCTCGACGACGAGAACTTCGCGGCCATGCAGCGGTTCTGCCGCGAATTCGAGGAGCCCTGCGAGGCGGTCGATCCGTCAGGCATCCCGAACTATCATCCGGACCCGCGCTATCGCGCGCTGAAGGCGGTCTTCCTGAAGCGCGAGGGCTGGGTCAATCCGAAACAGTTTCTCGACGCGCTGACCGAGTCGGTCGCACGAGCCGGCAACGTGCGCTTCATCGACGCCGAGGTCGAGCGGCTCGACACCGCGGCCGGACGCGTCACCGGGGCGCGCCTGTCCGATGGCGGCGTGCTCGGCGCGGACCGCTTCATCCTCTGCAACGGCGCCAACGTGACGCGCGTGCTGCAGGCGAGCCTGCCCGAGTTGCCGGTGCAGCGGATGTTCTATGGCATCGGCATGTCGATCGAACTGCAGAGCGCGGAGAACGTGCACACGCACTGCGTGCGCACGACCAACCGCGGCCTCGCGTGCGGCGTGTATTCGGCGCCGTACGGGCCTGACCGGACCCTCGTCGGCGCCAGCAACTACATCAGCCCGGTGCCGCACGAGCACGGCCACGCCGGCAGCGCGTACACGCTGCTCAAGTCGGCGATGGACCAGATCAACACCCGCTTCTCGCGCGCGAACCTGGTCAACGTCAACGTCGGCTGGCGGCCGACGACGTCCGACCTGTATCCGCTGTTCGGCGAAACCAGCGTGCGCGACCTGTGGATTCTCGGTGGCACCAAGCGCGACGGCTTCCACCTGTCGCCGGTACTGTGCCGCGATCTCGTCGCGGCGATGCGCGGCGAGCCGATCGATCCGCGCTACGCGGAACTGGCGCCCGAACGCCCGCTGATCCGCAACATGACGCGCGAGGCCGCGATCGCAAAGACGGTGCGCCATCAGATCAATGCCGCGTACCAGCACGACTTCGTGCCGGCGCGCAACCGCATGGTCGACCAGCTCCGGAACGCGATGCGCGCGGACCTGGAGGCGCTGCACGACAAGCTGGGCGCAACGGACTGGGGCATTCCGCCCGAGCTCGTCGACATGTACCGGTACGGCCACATTCCGGCATGAGCGGTGCGACCATGAACCGCGACGCGAAGCGGGTGGCGATCGTCCAGTCCAACTACATTCCGTGGAAGGGCTACTTCGACCTGATCGCCGCCAGCGACGAGTTCATCCTCTACGACGACGCGCAGTACACGCGCCGCGACTGGCGCAACCGCAACCAGATCAAGACGCCGCAGGGCGTGCAATGGCTGAGCGTGCCGGTGAAGGTGAAGGGCAAGTATCACCAGTCGATCCGCGAAACCGAGATCGACGGTGCCGACTGGGCGCCGCTGCACTGGAAGGCCCTGCAGCAGAACTACGCGCGCGCGCCGCACTTCGCGCGCTATGCGGACGAGCTCGAGGCACTCTACACCGGCCGCACCTACGGGATGCTGAGCGAGCTGAATGTCGCGATGCTGACGTGGGTCCTCCGGCAACTGGAGATCGGCACGCGCGTGTCGTCGACGTCGGACTATGCGCTGCACGGCGACCGCACCGAGAAGCTGCTGAACCTGTGCGTGCAGGCGGGCGCGACCGAGTACCTGTCCGGCCCGGCCGCGCGCAGCTACCTCGACGAGAACCTGTTCGCCGATGCCGGCATCGCGGTGCGCTGGTTCGACTATCCAGCCTATCCCGAGTATCCGCAGCAGTGGGGCGATTTCGTCCACGGCGTGACGGTGCTCGACGTGCTGTTCAACTGCGGTCCCGAAGCGCGCCGGTACGCGCTGACCTCGAAAGATTGAGGTGATGTCCATGAGCGAATCCCGGCATGCGAGCCTGCTGGAAGAAGTGGCCGCGTACTACAGCGCGCGGCTGGCGGAGCACGGCGCGACCGCGCGCGGCGTCGACTGGAACGGCGAATCCGGCCAGTTCCTGCGCTTCGAACAACTGACCAGAATCCTGCCCGCGTCCGGCGGACACTCGGTGAACGATATCGGCTGCGGCTACGGCGCGCTGGTCGATTTCCTGAAGGCGCGCGCGCTGCCGGACGGCTTCGCGTATGCGGGCTACGACATCTCGTCCGACATGGTCGACGCCGCGCGGCAGCGCTACCGCGACGACGCGAACGTCACGTTTCATGTCGGCGCGCAGCCGCAGGCCCCGTCGGACTACGGGATCGCATCCGGCATCTTCAACGTCAGGCGCGGTCACGGCGACGACGCGTGGCTCGACTACATCCACGCGACGCTCGACACGCTGCACGCGACGAGCCGGCTGGGCTTCGCGTTCAACTGCCTGACGTCGTATTCCGATCCGCCGTTCATGCGCCCGGACCTCCTGTACTACGCGGACCCGTGCGCGCTGTTCGATCGCTGCAAGCGCCGCTATTCGCGCCACGTCGCGCTGCTGCACGACTACGGCCTGTACGAATTCACGATTCTCGTCCGCAAGGACATCTGAGCGGTGCCGCGCGCAAGCTGCGCGGCCGAACGTCCCACCCTTACCGCGGAGCCTGACCATGTTCGGCCCACCCAATCTCGACAGCATTCCGTTCGGCCGCCCGTTCGTGGTCGGCAAGGAGCTCTACTACATCGCGAAAGCGGTCGAGCAGGGCGGCCTCGCCGGCGACCAGGCGTTCACGAAGCTCTGCCACCGCTGGCTGGAAGCGCGCATCGGCTGCCAGCGCGCGCTGCTCACGCACTCGTGCACGGCCGCGCTCGAGATGGCCGCGATCCTCGCCGACGTGCAGCCCGGCGACGAAGTGATCATGCCGTCCTACACGTTCGTGTCGACCGCCAACGCGTTCGTGCTGCGCGGCGCGACGCCGGTGTTCGTCGACATTCGCCGCGACACGCTGAACCTTGACGAGACGCAGATCGCCGCCGCGATCACCAAGCGCACGCGCGCGATCGTGCCGGTGCACTACGCGGGCGTCGCATGCGACATGGACGTGATCGGGCAGCTCGCGGCGGACCATGACCTGTGGGTGATCGAGGACGCCGCCCAGGCGCTGCAGTCCACGTGGAACGGCAAGCCGCTCGGCGGCCTCGGCCACCTCGCGTGCCTCAGCTTCCACGAGACCAAGAACGTGATCTCGGGCGAAGGCGGCGCGCTGCTGGTCAACGACCCGCGCCTCGTCGAGCGCGCGGAGATCATCCGCGAGAAGGGCACCAACCGTAGTCAGTTCTTCCGCGGGCAGGTGGACAAGTACACCTGGGTCGACGTCGGCTCGTCGTTCCTGCCGGGCGAGCTGATCGCGGCGTTCCTGTACGCGCAGTTCGAGCACGCGGACGTGATCACCGCGCAGCGGCGCGCGACCGTGCAGCGCTACCAGGACGCGCTGCAGCCGCTGCACGCGGACGGGCTGATCGAGCTGCCCGCGATTTCGCTCGCCGAGCGCGGCAACGGCCACATGTTCTATTTCCTCGCACGCGACCTCGCCGAACGCACCGCGCTGCTGCAGCAGATCCGCGCGGTGGGTGTGAACGCGGTGTTCCACTACGTGCCGCTGCACAGTTCGCCGGCCGGCCAGCGCTACGGGCGCTGCGGGTCCGGCATGGCGGTGACGGACCTCGTCGCCGACCGGCTCGTCCGGCTGCCGCTGTACCACGACATGACCGAAGCCGAACAGGATCGCATCCTCGACGTGGTCTTCGATTTCTACCGCACCCGATAACGATGACGATTCCCCAATCTGGCCTGGCGCACGGCGGTTCGCGCATCTTTACGCGACTCGACCACCCGTACTACATACTCGCGCCGAATTTCCGGCAAACCTCCGGCGGGATCCGCGCGATGCACTACCTGTGCCACGTGCTGAACCTGCTTGGCCACGAAGCGTACGTCTGCACGCCGGTCGTGCATCCCGACCTGCGCACGCCGCCGCTGACCAACGACATCGTGCAGGCGCACGCCCGCGCGAATCGCAGCCCGATCGTCGTCTACCCGGACGTCGTCACCGGCAATCCGTTCAATGCGCGCTGCGTCGTGCGCTACCTGCTGGCCGAGCCCGGCCGCATCAACGGCGAACCGATCGCCCTGCAGCCGGACGACCTCATCTTCACGTTCGGGCCGTCGCTGGTGCCCGAAGAATGGAACGCGGACCTGCTGCGCATGCCGCTGGTCGACACGCGCATCTTCAACAGCGACGGTGTCGACGACGCCCGCCGCAACGGCACGGCCGTCTTCATCAATCGCCACCTGCGGCGCGGCGGCACGCTGCATCCGGTCACCGCCGAGTCGATCGAAATCTCGACCCGCGTGCCGGAACGTTCGGCGCACGAACTCGCGGCGCTGTTCCGGCAGGTCGAGTGCTTGTACACGTACGAATGGTCCACCGCCGTGTTCGAGGCACTGCTGTGCGGCTGCCCGGTCGTGTGCATCATGAATGACGCGTCGCTGTCGGAGCCGACCCGGTGGGTGATGGACGGCAAGGGCATCGCGTGGGGGCTCGACGAACACGAGATCGCCCATGCGAAGGCCACGGTTCACGAAGCGCGCAGCGTCTACCTGAAGGAAGAGGAGACGTTCTGGCAGCAGTTGCAGAACTTCGTCGAGCGAACCCAGGCCCACGCGGACAAGCTCGATGCGCGGGCCGTCGCGCCGGGCGCCGCCGCCCGGGAACAGGCCGCGTCCGCGCCGCGCTCGTGCATCGCGGTCGTCACCGCGGAACCGGCCGACCACGCGCGCGCCAGCCTGCGCTTCGCGCAGCCGTTCGCGCGGCTGGACCGCGAATGGGCACTGACGTTCCCTGTCACGCCAGCCGGCATCGATCCCGACGCGCTGCAGCGCGCGGACCTGATCGTGCTGCAGGGCGACACGCCGGGCCTGCTGTCCGCCGCCACGCTGGAACACCTGTTCTCGCTCGGCAAGCCGGTCGTCCTCGAGATCGACGCGCCGCTCGACACGCTGCTCGCCGACATCCCCGGCGCGGCCGACAACGCGCGCCGCAAGGCGGGCATCCGCAGCGCCGTGCAGCGCGCGCATGCGCTCGTCGTGCCGTCGGAAACGCTGGTGCGGGAATACCGTCACGTCAACGCATCGGTCCACGTGCTGCCGACCGGCGTCGATCTCGAGCGTCTGCACCGCGCGGCGCCCGGCGCGCGTGACCACGTGAACCTCGCGGTTTCCGGCACCGGTCTCGACGGCGTGCGTCTCGAGCAGGTCCGCCTGGCGCTGGCCGAGCTACGCCGCCGATTTCCGGGGAAGCTCCGGGTGTCGTTCGTCGGCGCGGCGCTGCCGGCCGGCTGGGACGGTGAACCGGACGTCACGCTGATCGCGGAGCCTGCCCCTTACGACAGCTACGCCGACGCGCTGAAGCGCGCGGACCTCGACATCGCGCTGGTCGCGGCGCCGGTCACGTTGCGCGACGATGCGCCGCCGCGCGCATGGCTCGAATGTTCGGCGGCCGGCGCGGCCACGGTGCTCGTCGCCACGCCGGCCGAAGGCTGCCCGGTTGTCCACGGCCGCACAGGCTGGCTCGTCGCCGACACCGCCGACGCGTGGGTCGACGCGATCGCGCACCTGATCGAGCATCCGCACACCCGCTCGCAACTCGCCGCGGCCGCGCAGGATGCAATCCGCGCGCAGCACGACATCGGCCGCAACGCCGCGCGCCACGGTGCGCTGTATGCGCGGCTGCTGGCGGAGAACCGCACGCTGGCGCCCGTCGCCGCGACCGCGGACGCCGCACCGCGCCGCAAGCGCCTGATCGTGTATTCGATCGATCCGGACGCATGCGCGTCGTCGCGAATTCGCCTCACGCTGCCGTTCGGTCTGCTGAGCGACGAATGGGAACTCGTCCCGGGCATCCGGGACGGCCAGATCGACAGCAGCGTGCTGGCCACGGCCGACGCCGTCCTGCTGCATCGGCTGACGCCCGGCCTGCTGACGGGCAACGACCTGTACACGATCTTCAAGCATGAAAAGCCGGTGATCTACGAGACCGACGACCTGCTAACCGACCTGCCGGCCGCGCATCCGCTCGCCGCGCAAGGCGGGATGGCCCGCGCGGGGATCGAGCTCATGCTGCGCAACGCAGACGCCGTGATCGTATCCACGCCGTTCATCGCCAGCCGCTACCGGCTGTCGCACCCGCGCGTTCACGTGCTGCCCGACAGCGTGGACTTCGACCGGTTCTACCGCCCCGTGACGGCGCGCGACGACGACTGCGTGACGATCGGCGTCGCCGGTGCGTCGCTGCGCGCCGACAACTTCGCGCTCGTCGACGCGGCGCTGCACGCGATCTGCGCACGCCATCCCGGCAAGGTCAGGGTGAGTTTCGTCGGCGCGGACGTCCCGCCGGGCTGGGCTGGCCACCCGGCCGCCGGGTGCGAGCCCGAGCTTCACGACTACGACGCGCACGCACGACGCCTGCGGGAACGGTGCTGGGACATCGCGCTGCTGCCGCTCGCCGACCATGACTACAACGCCTGCACGAGCACGATCCAGTGGCAGGAATACGCGGCGGCCGGCATCGCGTCGATCGTCAGCGACCGGCCAGCCTATCGCTTCGCGCTGCACGACGGCTGCGACGGCCTGCTGGTCCCGGATGCGCCGCAGGCCTGGGTCGACGCGCTCGACCGGCTGATCGCGAATCCGGCGCTGCGCCGCGGGCTCGCGCGCACGGCGCAGGCGAAGGTCCGCAAGCATCACGCGCTGCAGCAGGCGCTGCCGCGCTATCGCCATGTGTATCAGCAGTGCATCGACAAAGGCGCGGTCGGCCACCCGCCCGCCCGGCCGGATGCGCCGATCGCCGGCGCGCTGATTCTGGACGCCGAAGGCGACCTCGACAAGGTCCGGCTGAGCCTGCAGGAAATCGCAAGGCGGCCGGAACAGGATCTGCTGGCGGTCGTGCTGACGACGTCGCAGGCGCCGCTTCCCGAATGGACCGACAAGGTGCGCTATCTGCACGCGCCCGCGCACGAGTACACGGCCACCGTCGAGCACCTCTGCGCACTGCCGGCGTTCGACTGGACGCTGATCGTCGAGGCGGGCGACGGACGTGCTGCGCAGGCACGAACGCCCGCCGATGCCGCGATCGCGTAGTCCGGCGCGCGCCGTGCCGCTTGCGCGATGCTGGCGGCCCGGCGCGCTGCCCCGGCAGTGCGCCCTGTGCTCAGTTGCTCGAACAGCCGCCGCAACTGCTCGAGCTGCATGAGCTCGACGAACTGCAAGAACTCGAACTGCTGTCCCCGGCGGCCAGAGCCAGCCTTTGCGCTGCAACGCCACGGCACAGTCCGCTTCGCGCCACGCGAGACGCTGACGAAACGCGTGGCAGCTCGTCTCCCCGCCGGGTTTCGAAAGGACCGGTTTGAGCTTTCGTTACAAGCAAGCCGGCGTCTTCTTTGATGCGAGTTCGTTGCCTTGCAGGTGTCGATGCACGTAGCGGGGCGGGCGGCCGTAAGAGCGAAGGCCGCCGGGGACTACCACGGGAAAACTGTCCAGATACGGACTGATATCGACGGGAAAGCAACCAATTCATGTCGAAAACGACACTAATTGATTATCCGCAGGGAGTGTGCAGTTATTCAATTCCTGTCGCTCGCAGACAGGCAATTCTTGGCGCGGAAAGACCGAAAATCCCCTGTCCAGCCCACGCCCACGCCTGCCATCCCAGCTATTCGTGTCGTGCGTGTCTACGGGCGCTTAATCGTTGCATGGTCGAGACCCAAATTCAGCCGAGGGTGCTGGAGTGTGTTGACACGACGCTCCGACCGGGAACCGAGCCTCTCCTCCGAACGCAGCCCGAGCCGTTGCGCGCAGTCGTATGCAGGGACTACGCCCGGCGTTTCAGGGGCTCGCTCTACAATCTGACGACCAACCGATGATTCATCTTTACGATTCACGCATTGAAAAAATCGAGAATGCTCGATATATGGCACTTGCCTACACGCCAAACATATGCTCATATATAAATAAAATCCAACTCAATTACAGAGCAGACTATCTATGCGCTTCGTTTCAATGTTACGCGTTCAGCAGGGTCAACCACGACTCGTCCCTGACCCATTGGAACCGCGGTTCGACCTCTCCGTATTTCTTGCAGCCTTTGAGGCAAATCATGATGGGTCTGCGGAGGACTTTCAAGCACGTAGATTCGGAGAGCTCATTGCGTGGCGGGCAAAACGTCTCTTTGACACACTTGATGACGTAGAGAAAAGGTGTCGGCGTTTTAGCTATGATGAGGTAGCAACAGCGGTGGCAATCTTTACGCATAGGCAGCAACTTACGTTGTCTACGGAATATGCAGACGCACTATCCAATGTCACTGAAATTACTCGCGATGCCTTATTCACGCTGCGAACCGCCACTGACCACTGCGGAAACTCCTATACCCCGCCAGAAATATTAGAGGCCACAATTGACAGCGTTCGACATGTTCTCCGTCACACGCATGACAGAAAAGGGTTTGGCGGAACTGGTGACAACCCAGAATCCGCAAGCATTGATGCCGTGTTACCGGTAGTTATCAGACTTGGTTACTTGTTCGAATCTCTCCGAAATCTATGGCATTCCGTTCTGTGGGGCAGCGCTCACGCCTATGTAGGGCCCAACCCGCCACACAACTATGCCATTGATAAAACAGCCTCTGCTTTGGAACTAATGGCATGCGTCGATTTGCAGAGAAGACAGGTTGTAATCGCACGCGACGTAGACGAATTCACTGATTTTGACCTTCATCATCAGCTGGGTAGACGCCAAATTCTCGCACTAAATCGAATAGGTTCAGAAGAATCGCGCCTAGTAGCCACCACAATCGATGCATTGCCTGAGGAGCAACGGCAAGTTGCGTTGGAGCTTGCAATTTTACAGGCCACACAAATCAACCTTCACGTTAAATTCTTTTTGGAAAAATCCCATCCATCATTGAAAGAACTTACTTACCAAAAAGTTCTTGACGCTTGGTATTGCATCGCACTTTTGACGACTGACGATTTTATTTACTTCAAAAGGGCATCTGAGGAAAATCGGTTGAATGATAGCCTCCCCCTTACAATTCTACCAGCCGAACAACTTTATCAAGCCTTATCTAGGGTTATAGATGTCCAACCTCAAGAGGCAAAAGCGATTGTCAACTTCCTAACATACAAGGGCGGGCGTCAGACTATCTGGACCCGGCCGCTTCTCGAAATCGGCGCCGGCCTGATACCGCTTTGGCAACCGCTTCAAAACGGCCACCTCATGAGACTTGTGGCAGATTGGGGGACGTCTGACACGGAAAGTGGTGTCAGGTTTTCCGACAAGGGGCACAAATACGAGGATGTCGTACACCTTGCGCTAGATGCACTGGCCCGTTTCGGACACCCAGCCATAGGGCGTCCGGCGATGCACTACATACCGCTTGGACCACGGCTACCCGTTCCCGAGAAGGCGGCAGACGGAAATGAGGTCGGTGATGTCGACGCCGCAATTATTTCTGGCACAACTCTTTTCATTCTCGAATGTCTAGCAATCGGATATCCAGCCGAGCCCTATGAGTTTTGGTCTGCTCACGAAGCACTTCAGGACAAGATACATCAAGTTATGAGAAAGAGAGAACATCTCGTTTCGAATCCCAGCGTTATCGCGTCATGGCTTAGGCGGATACAAGCGACAGAAACTCCCCCCAAGATTGAAAGAGTCGTGGCTCTTGTGGTGTCAAATTCATTTCTTCTAGAGGGGGAACGTACCGAAGAGCCTTACTTCGTGCACGCGGATACACTGTTCAATATTTTGCTATCTGGCAGCAGTATCTTTGGAGGGGGATTTGACGCGGAAGGAAGGGAGATAGAATTTCATGTGGACTTTCGCAGCGAGGGGGTACCCGATGCGGATGCCATCATCATGGCAGTGAAGAACCCGCCCAAGCGAGAATCGTACGGAGCTTGCGTCAAGCCGTTGGATATGGAAATCCCTCCATTTGACGAAACTGATTCGGCAGGCCGAGTACGCAGTCCGGTCGTCGAGATGCCTAGCAATACTCGAGAAATCGAAGCCCTCATCAAGCGTTGCAGTTTCGCTCAGCACACCAGGCGAGTAGTGAAGCCTGTGAAAGTGTAGTGCCCCTCACTTGACCCGGCTCAGCACGCTCGATGGGACCTTAAGCTACCTGCGGTAGACTTACGGCAATCCACACGCCCGGCACGATTTTCGTGTCGCAATCGGCGCGTCGAAAATGGGCATGCTGTACGTCTTGCTGGCGCCCACAACGCGTGCACGACCTCTGCTTGCCCTTTGTGTGTCAGTCGAAAGAGTCCCGCTTGCCACGCTGCGCGGTGGGCAGAGTCCAGACGGGATTGCCCCATACGCCCTGCACGCTTACCAGATGCCGGTCTCGTACATTAGAATCGCACAACGCTTACCGGGGAATGGTCCAAATGACAAGTGATGCAAGGGTGAAACCCGTCTTGAGATGGGCGGGTAGCAAACGGCAGATTCTTCCGAAGTTAACGAGCCTGACACCCCTGATTCAAGGACGCTACATCGAACCGTTCTGTGGCTCCGCATGCCTCTTTTTGGCCCTGAATCCGGGTCGAGCACTGCTCGGTGACGTGAATCCGCATCTTGTTTCCGCCTACGGAGCGCTACGAGCCTCTCCGGATACAGTCGCATCCTTCCTGGCTCGCTGGAGCGTCGACAAAGAGACGTATCTCCACTTGCGCGCGTTGCCGATGGGTACAGATGCAGCATTCGACGCTGCAAAATTTCTCTACCTGAACCGCTATTGTTTCAACGGCGTATACCGAGAGAACCGTAATGGTCAATTCAATGTTCCATTTGGTGGGTATCGCACAGGTCCGCTCCCCAGTGTAGAGGAGCTTCGCCAGTTCTCCGCGCGCCTGCAGAACGCGGAGCTGTACTGTGGAGATTTCGCCCAGGCGGTCCGGGGCACGACCGAGAACGATTTCATCTACCTCGACCCTCCGTACTACTATGGCAGCGTTCGCAACCGTGGCGAATACGGCTGGAACGCCTTTTCAGACGATGATGTCGAGCGACTGATTGACGAGGTCCGTTCGGCGGACGAGCGTGGCGTCCGGATTTTGATTTCCTACAACCAGGCGCACACGCTACGCAAGGCCCTCCCGGGCTGGCACCTGACATACGCGCCGGTACGCCGGAGCATCGCGGGGTTCTCGAAAGGTCGGAAGTCCGTACGCGAGTACCAGCTCCGCAACTACGAGTAGGTGTGGACGGATGAGCCAGCAACCTATCACGTTTGCGGTCTTGAGCGACCTGCACGCTGCCCCAAAAAGCAGTGACCCGAAAGGAACTGAAGTCAAGCTTTATTCTGACGCCGACGGCTTCGGCCAGCACGATAATCCGTTGTCGTCACTCTACGAACTAGTTGGCCGCGAGAGCTTAACCGCCGACTTCGTTATCTGCCCGGGAGATATGACGAACCGAGCCGATGGTGGCGCACTGAAGTTCGTTTGGGAGCAGTTGCATGTATTGAAGCAAAAGTTGGGGGCTCAAGAAGTAATTGCGACGGTCGGCAACCACGATGTCGACTCTCGCGGCCACAACGAAGGAACAATTCCCCGTGAAGCGCTGATGCGCTTGCTGCCGCGATTTCCGATTGCCGATGACGCGTTGGCCGACCACTTCTGGGCTCATGGCTATTTTTTGACGACCATTGGACGGGTACGCTTTTTGGTGCTCAATTCCTCTTGGTTGCATGAGCATCGTGACGAACTGGAGCGTGGTGCGGTTACCGGCTATACCCTCGAGAAGCTGCGGCGAGACCTCGATGGGCAGCAAGGCTCAGAGTTCAATGTTGCGGTATGTCACCACCATCCCCACGTGCACAGCGAACTTGACCTTGGTGGCGATATCATGCTCAACGGCCAGAAATTGCTCGATACGTTGTCGAGTAATGGGGCGTGGCTCGTCATTCACGGCCACAAGCATCACCCGAAAATTGAACTCGCTCAAGGCGAGTTTCAGCAACCCGTGGTGCTCGCGTGTGGAAGCTTCTCCGGACGACTCGAGGGTGCAAACGCGTCCGTGTCGCGGAATTATTTTCACTCGGTTCAGGTTGAGCGATTCGGTATCGACGACGAATTGCGCGGCGTCGTCAAGTCCTGGAATTGGGTCCAAGGCTATGGCTGGAAAGACTATGGCAATGCCAATGTCACTTTCCCAAGCCGCTTGGGATTTGGATTCGAAGGTAGCGTGCAGCAACTTGCACGCGCCGTCGTTGATTCAATGGGTGCACACCAATTGGTGAAGTGGGACGAGATGCTGAAATTGCAGCCGGACTTGGCTCACCTCACACCGCGCAAATTTAATGCACTGAGCGGCACGCTCAATACGAGGCATAACATTGTCATCACGTGTGACGGTACCGGTCTTCCGTACGAATTCGGCGTGAGGTCAACGTGACAAAAATCGAGCGCGTGAGCCTGTCAATCAATGCCGAGGCATTCAATGCGAAATACCTTGGGCCAGCCGAGGTCGCGAACGGCTTCGTCTATTCTTCACACTTCGAAAGGTTAGCAGGAGACTATCACGCGGTTCTCATAGGGCCGCGAGGTAGCGGGAAGACGACTTTGCTGAAGATGCTGCAGCCAAGCGCGCTCGCAACTTGGACGGGGCCGAAGGCGGATGCCTTCCGGTCTGCGGTCAAGTACAGCGGCGTGTTTATTGCGTCCGATATAAGCTGGTCGAAGCAGCTTAACTCTCTCGGATATGGAAAGCTAAACGAGCAAAATCATCGGACGCTTGTTCTCGCCTGCTTCACTACACACGTGATTCACGCGGTGCTGGAGACAATGGCTGCACGCGCGAATTCAGACTATACGTACCGTGCAGTCGTGCTCAATAGTGACCAGGAGGCATTGCTGGCTCGAGAGCTTGCCACGGCGCTACGGGTAAAGCCCGAGATTCCGAGTCTTCTGGCCGTCCGTCAATCGCTGCGGAATCGCCTGTCGGACATTCGTTTGCTGGCAAATTCCTGCAGCCTGCTCTCGCATGCACAATGCTCAGAGAAGCTTGCGTTGTTGGACTATCTCCATCTCGACTTCCTTGATATCTGCTCAAATATCTGTGCGAGTTTCAATGAGGCGGTCGGCGAGACTGGGGCGCGGTGGAGCCTTCTGTTTGACGAGCTGGAGACAGCGCCAGATTGGATTGTCGACCAGTTGTTCTCCGCGCTTCGTATGTCGGACCCGCGGCTCTATCTCAAGCTCGCTATTAGTCCAGTATCTGCTACTGCATATAGAGCGCTCTTCAAGCAGGACGGCGCTGCTCTCGGTCACGACTATCAGCAAATCCGCCTGTGGTACTCCGACCGTACAGACTCGAAGACTTTCTGTCGTGCGCTGTGGGCTTCCCTGACGCAAAAGCACGGCCTGAGAATCACAGCCGAGGAGGCGTTGGGACGCTCGGTGTTCGAGCCGAAAGACAATCGCGGAGTGCGCCGCCGCAGTCCTTACAGTCCAGGTGAGCCTTGGTATAAGGTCTTTACATCCCTTGAGAGGAAGGACCGTTCGTTTTCCAGTTTCCTGAAGCAGAAGAGCATCGACCTATCCGCCGCGGAGAGCCTTTGGGCGAGCAAGAGAGACAGCGTTCTTCGTAAGGCTGCACCTGTCGCGGCAGTTCGTGACTTTTTCTTGCACGAGTCCAAAAAGGGCGAGGTAGCTGCGCGTCAACGAAAGACGCTCGAGCTTTATGCTGGGGCCGACTCGATTTTCGCCATTACGGAGGGCAATCCTCGGTGGTTCATCAGTCTTGTTTCACCACTTATCAACTTTCTTGTCGAAAGTGGTGAGCGAAGAGTTCCTGGGTCCGAACAGGCGAAGGAAATTGACGCCGCGGCCGACAGGATGATTGCGCTTCTAAAGACGATTCCTGTAGAGCACACTGGCGCTCAAGGTGACGAATTGCCGCTGGACGCGCTTTTAGAGGAAATCGGCTCCCGGTTGCATGCCGAGCTTGTCGAGCAGCACTTCAGCATTGACCCAGCACAAAGTTTCATGGTGGACGAAAACGTCTCCGAGAGAACTCAGGCCCTATTGGCTTCTGCGGTAAATCGCGGGGCGGTCATGCTCGTCGATGAGTCATCTTCGAAAGCGATTGTCGGCGAGATGCTCAACGCGAACTTGCGATTGAGTTTTCTGCTCGCGGCAAAATATGGGTTGCTCCTTCGCAAAGGAAAAACTGTTCGCCTCTCGAACCTCCTACCGCGTCGTGAGCGCCAGCCTGAGAGGCAGGGGAACGGGCAAACCCAACTCTCATTTGATATGGATTGAAATGCTCACACTGACTTCGATTCGAAATGTTGAGAGCAAACCTTCGGACGACATCGACGTATTTATCGCCGCATGTGGCTACGAAGGTCGTGCCCGGGCAGCCGCCCGGGAATTTCACGAAACTGCGAAGAAGAGACTAGCCATTGGCTTCGTGTCGCAGCGTGAACTCGAATATGAGACAAACAAAGCATGGTTCGAGAGCGCAGGCTTTGATTTGATTGAGGTCGATGACGACGCATTTCGAGAAACGCTCGACCAGTATCTACGCCATCAAGCACGGGACGGCGGCATACGAAAGGTGGAAGTCGATATCTCGTGCTTCAATCGCTTCCGCTTGGCCCATCTAGTTGATGCACTGCGCGCCCTATCCAGTACCGAGGTGACCGTCACATTTCGGTATTCCATCGCTGAATTTACGCCGCCGGTGGAAGACACTGCGCCTACCGTCACAGTGGAACCCGTCATTCCACAGTTTGCTGGCTGGACAACCCGGCCGGACCGGCCGCCGGCTGCCATCGTGGGCCTTGGCTACGAGCCGAACAAGGCTATTGGAATTGTGGACCATCTGGAAATCAACAACGCCACGTGGGCCTACTATCCGCTCGGGCCAATTCCTGAGTATTACCAGCAAGTCCTAGCGGCAAACCAGTCCTTGCTCGACATCATTCAGGCTGACGGGCGGTGTCAGCCGTATGACCTAAACGAACCTGCTCAACTATTCCACGAGATGAACTCGCTCGTCGATATGTTGAAGCCACACTTCAATGCGGTGCTGATTCCATTCGGCCCGAAGCTTTTTGCCTTGGTCACGCTCCTGGTCGCCAGCTTGAATGATGATGTTGGGGTCTGGAGGGTAAGCAGCGGTTCGTTGGAGGCTCCGGTTAATCGCAAGCCGTCGGGACACATTGTGTCTGTCTCTGTAATTTTTCGCGCAGCACACTGAAAGCAATAACAAATTCGTCAGTGGATTGAGTGGCCGGCGTGCCTCTTCACCGCGCCGGCGACAAGAAGCTCATGCTCTGCGTTCAAGCTCCCCGAGCGCGGGTTGGGAGCGATATGCGCCTGACCGGTCCGGAGCGAACACTTCCGGCATGCGCTCGCCTTGTCGCACCATAGAGCCTGGAACGTGATGCCCTTGCGCTTTCCAGATGCCGACCAAATTTCTGCGTTCGCTCTCGCCCACGCTGAACCAGCAACTCGTGCATGCCGGGCAGGAGCGTGTGCGCCGCACCGCAAGGGAATTGGAAGATTTAAAGTTCGACGAGTTTCGGAAATCGTTCGACGCTATTGTCGCGAAACAGGAAAAGCCCGTGAGACGGCGAATACAGCAGGATGTTTTCGAAAGGACCGGTTTGAGCTTCCGGTACAAGCAAGCCGGCATCTTCCTTGAGCGAGTGCGTTGCCTTGCAGGCGTCGATGCAAGCAGCGAAGCGGGCGGCCGTAAGAGCGGAGGCCGTCGCAGACGACGACAGGAAAATCGTCCAGCTATGGACTGATATCTATGGCAAAACAACCAATTCGTGTCGAAAACGACATTAATTGGTTAACTCCACAGGAAGGAAACCGCTGAGAGCCTGACTAGACTTGGCGCGCCCGGCTGGGATCGAACCAGCAACCCCTGCCTTCGGAGGGCGGGAAATCGAATCCATGACGATCTGACAACATCCAAAACAGCGCGATAACTTTATGATTTTATTGAACAACCAGTATATTGCCGTCCAGCGAGATCCGGCCTAAAATTTCCGTACCATTTCCGTACGAAAATCATGGCCACCTCTATCGTCAGCAAGACCGCACGCGACAAGCTGCCTCCACGCCGAGAACCGTACTTTGCTCGGGTTCAATCCGGTCTCTACGTCGGGTTCCGAAAACTCGCGGAGGGGGATGGGACCTGGATTGCTCGCAGGCGCAACGAGGCTGGCAAGCAAGAATACAAGGCGCTCGGTACACTCTCGAGCTTCGATGAGGCAGTGAAAGCTACCCTCGAATGGTCAAAGGCTGCCGATGCCGGCGTGTCCACCAAGACCACGAGCATCAAGGACGCCTGCGAGCACTACGTCAAGCATCTGGGACTGCACAAAGGCGCCTCCAGCAAATCAGACGCCGAGGGCCGTTTCAAACGGCTCGTCTACGACAACAAAATCGGCCGTATCGATCTGTCAAAGCTGCGGACATCACATGTGAAAGACTGGCTCGCCGAGCAAATCAGAGAGATCGAGGAATTCGCCGAGGACGAAGACGACCTCCGGCGGGCCAAGGACTCGGCGAACCGCAACCTCGCGTCGTTGAAAGCTGCCCTGAATCTGGCACTACATGACCGTCTCGTTGCGACCGATGCGGGATGGAAAACGGTGACGAAGTTCAAAGACGTCGGGCGTCGTAGGCAGTCGTTCCTTCCGGCAGAGCAGCGTAATGCCTTGATCGAGGCGTGTGCCGAAGATATTCGGCAACTGGTCAAAGCCATGTTGTTCACAGCAGCTCGCCCAGGCGAACTCGCACGCGCCTGCGTCAAACATTTCGATCGGCAGCAAGGCACGCTCATCCTCGATGGGAAAACCGGACATCGCGTCGTCTCTCTGTCGTCGGCCGCCATCCGCTTCTTCGAGAATCAGACCACGGGCAAAATCGCCAACGCCCCTGTCTTCGCGACGGAGTACGGGCAGCCTTGGAACAAGGACTCGTGGAAGAAGCCCTTCAAGGACGCGGTCAAAGCCGCTCAGCTTCCCCCGTCTGTCGTCATGTACTCGCTTCGCCACACGGCGATCAGTGAAATGATCGCGAGCGGCATCGACAGCTTTGAGGTAGCCAGGATGGCCGGAACGTCGACTGATATGATCGATAAACATTACGGACATTTGCGGCATGACCGGATGCGGGCAAAACTCGACGCGATCGCGATTATCTAGCAAAAAGGGTTCGATCGAGGGTGACAGAACCGGCCCGCGCCGACGGGGCCGGCTTAGGGCGAGGCGTCGGGCCCTGTTGTCCATGTCACGCAATGACGACTGCCTTCGCTTTCGCGCCCGAAAAACGATGCGAGCCGACAGCCTCGAGGCCAACGCGCTATCTCCCGATAGCGTCTCCCCTCTACCGCCGGTTTCGCACTTCGTACCTTCCGCAAGCCTCCGTCCCCGACGTCTCCTGAATCTCGCCAAGGGCAGCGCTACCCGGATGCGGCACGTTGAAACTGCCGATGTTGACAGGGTCACCCAGGAAAACCCGATGTGCTACATTCCTCCGACAAAAAAGAGAGAGGGCATGCATTATGGGTTTTTCATTCATTCGCGAGGGCGACACGACGTCGCACGGTGGTCGAGTGCTTGCGTGTTCGCCGGAGAATAAGTCGGACGGAGTTCCCCTCGCGCTCTTGGGCGACAAGGTGTCGTGTCCTAAGTGTGGCGGGATCTATCCCATCGTCGGGGTCAAAAATCTCGGCGTGACGTTCGACGGTCGGCCCGTTGCCTCCGAAGGCGATACGACCGCTTGTGGCGCAACGCTTATCGCGTCGCAGAACAACACGACCGCCGAGCCGACGTCCGGTTCCGGAGGTGCTGTCGGCGGTGGGAAAAGCGTTGTCTCGGAAACCACCCCTCAGACGCCATACCGGGGACGATTCCAGGTCCTCGACGACGTCACCCGCCAGCCGGTCGCCGGCCACCCGTATACCGTGCGCGCCGCCGACGGACGTGTGGTCCATGGGAAAACAGACGCCAACGGGTTTACGGATTGGCTCAACAACCATGACGCCTCGTCCTTGACGTTCGAGCATCCGGGGAGCATGTCCGCATGAGCGACTACGGTCCGGGATCCTCGACCGGTGGGGTCTCGCCCGAGGGGCAAACGAATCAAGTCGGGGTCAACAGTCGCTTGTCGGCGAAAGACCGCGCGGTCCTTTGCACCGTCCTTTGCAAGTGCAAAAACATCGGTGTAGCGACGCGCAACGGTCGTATCCAGCGCCAAAAATGCGTCCAGCAGCGCCTCGATTTTGCGAACGGACTGTCGCGCGTCGAAACGGGTGCGCCGACGGTCTACAAACCGGAGCAGACGTACAACATGAAAGCGGCCCCGCCGGAGCCTGTGACGGACCCGGACGATCCGTTGCGCCCGAATCCGGACATTCGCCAATGGATCGAGGACTTTTGGCCTGGCGGGCGCAAGACGTATAAAGCCGGGAACGGTAACTTGCGACGGCCGGACGTCGTGATCGTGAACGATCCCGAGCAGCCGCCCGTTCAAAGCAACATCAAGCAGGTTGTAGAGTTCAAGTTTCCGCCGGACGACTATGGTCGTAATCAGGAGCGGGATTACATCCGCATTGCAGGCGGCCGTTCGAAGTTCGTGTCGCTAGGCCCCGCAGAGTGCGGATGCGGTGATGATACGCAAGACGGCGAGACGTCGACGCAGCGCCAGCCCAAGACTTCATCCTCGTCGGACATGGACGAACTGCTTGGTGGGGGTGGAAAGAGCGGGAGCGTCTTTCCGGACATTCCGGGTGGTGGCGGACTGCCTCCAACGCCTGGCCGACTCCCTCCGCTGATCCCGTGATGTGGCATGTGATAGAACACCCAAATGACTGAATCCGAAATCAAGGCGTGGGTCGCAGACGAGCGCCGCGCCGACACGCTGCCGTTCGGGGTGTACGAGCCCGCATACCAGAAAGCGATCACCGGTGCCGCGCTGGTGGTGCGCGGTGTCGTGTATTTCCGTGACGGCCACTCGCCCGCCGTACGCGCCGCGATCGTCAAGTGCTTTGAGCAGTACCGCGCGACGATCGAGGAGTACACCCAAGCGCTGGCCCGTGCTCTCGGAGAAACGCCTTCGAAGGACGGTCCGCTGCGCTGGTTCTATACGGAGGGCGAGCAGCCCATGCCGCTCGACAAAGCGCCCGGTCTTGCGGACCTGGCGAAGACGGTTCCCGCCGACGAAGCGCTGGTCGTGCAGGTCACGAGTGCTGAGCACAAGCTCGCGACGGGGTTCTACGAATTCGCCGTTTTTACGATCGCCGATTGGCAAGCGAAGCTCGGACGCGGAATGGACGTGATCGACTTCACAGTCCCGCGCGCCTTCCTCGAACACCGTCCCGGCGTGTTTCAGGCGCTGTTCGCCGGGTTCTGCGAAGCCCTGCCCACAGTCTCCGGTCATGCGGGATTTGCTGTCAACGTGCCGCCTATGGGACGGGAGCCAAACGAAGCGAGCGAGTATTTTTACGCGCGCCGCTACGGTCCGGGGATCGACGTGGGCGACCCGATGGGCGTGAGCACTGTCGACCTGGTCGGGAAGATCAAGACGGTCGATTGGCTTGTCGCGCTGGACGGGGACCTTGTGCGCGCAGCCGGGGGAGTCGCGTCGCTGACGCTGCCGCCCGACTGGTACGTGCGGCAGCCGTTGAGAGACGGTGGCTTAATCATTCAAGCGGGCGCAGCCCCGCAATCCGGTGTGTCTGCTGGGCCGGGGAAGCCTCCTCTGCCGCCGCCGGCGTATGTGCTGCTCGACGCGGCGCTACGCCCCATCATCGCGGAAGCGATGGACATCCTGCAAAGCGGCACGCTCGACAGCACAGCGCCGATGCTCAACACGACCATCGCGACCGAAGCCTGGCTGAAGCGCTTCGTTCTGCCGCCCGACAGGCTGGCCGAACAATGGCGCGAGCTGCACAAAACACCGACTGTCGGTAGCAGCAAAGCGGCGGTGCCCCCCCACCTCGCGCGGCTTCGGAAGGCCATGGGACTACACAAGCCCGTACCACCGAACGGATTCGGATACGACAACTGATTGGAGCAACGCACTCACCGAGCACTCTCACCAACTTGTGTAGTTAACGCCGAATTTTATCAACCGATTCGGCGCACTTTTACGTGATGTTCTTTTCGGCGCGTCTGTTGCCAGTTCGATTTTGCCTTTGCGCAAATTACTTGCGGCTCCCTTGCAAGCTATCGAGACCGCGCTAGGGACACACTTAAGCTTGCCCCGCCGCCGGCGTCGCTTCACTCGCCGGAGGTGCCCCCTCTCGTCTCGGCAACGTTGCTTCAGCCATCGGCATGATCGGCTCAGCTGACGGTAATGCTGCTTCATCCGTTGGCGGCACCGGCTCACCCGCCGGGGACGCTGCTGCTTCGCCAGTTGACGATGCAGGCTCACTTGCCGGTGATGCTGCTTCAGCTACGGGAGGCGCGTCGGCAGATGCGATGCTGACTGTATCGCCATCCCCTAGCTGTACCGGTGACTCAGGCTTCATCGCAACCACGATACATCCCCAATGAGCACTTTTATTTCCCAGTTTGGCTTTCTTCTTAGTGAGCAGCAAACCATGGCCAATGTCTTTCTCCAGTTCCCCCCCCTCGGCGGTAAGCTTTCGTAGCTTGATCCGCCCCGCCTCAGACAGCAAGTTCTTGAGATGCCCCGCCGCGTCCGTCGAGAGAGTCGATGCGTCAATCAGTTCCAAGTTGGCAACGAGCTTTCGAATGAAGTGCCGCCGAAACACCAAAATACCTTCTTGGTCCGACTGTCTAGCCGGGACAAAATAACATGGAGTGTCTTCGCCCGCGAAATCTATGCTCGTGAGCTTACCGCTCTTCTCGGCATACCAAAAAGTTACCGTTCCAGGAAACGCCAAAACCGGTGGCACGGGTACGCCGACACGGCCTAGTTGATTAAGTAATTTGGCTTGAATCTCCTGCGCGTACATCGGGCGTAGCGCTCCCAGATAGCGAAACTCCCCTTCCGAATGGCCAGCTTGAGACATGACGCCGCTGAACGGTAGTGTTTCTACTGCGCGGTAGTCCCACTTGATGTTCTGAGGCTTATCATCAATGACGATGAAGTCGCCTACAGATGTGCTGGGGGCGTTGAACGTCTCCAATTTGCCGCGCAACGTCAGCATGGCATGAGCTGCAGGCTTCTCCTTGCCTGGCCTTTTCACGAGATCGCAGTCGGGATTCATGATCGCGAGTAAATGTGGCACTCCGTTCTCAGGAGTGCGCATATATAAATCGCCCAATCTGAAGTGCTCTCGTGGACGAGAGCGCTTATTTTCTATCCGTACGCGATGGTAGAGTTCCGCGACCTTTCGGGTTGGCCCGTCAAATGCACTGTCAATATCCTTTGCCTGCTTATCAAGCTGGGTCTTTGGCAGGCTTTCGTCCAGCTTCCGTCCAACACCATCGATTAGGGATTCCCCTAGCAACCACTCTAGATAGTCGGTTAAGCTCTGCCCTTCGTCGGATAATCGGAACCGAACCAAGTAAGCAAGGTCGGAAAGTTCAAAATCGTCAATCTCACCCTTTAGCGACTCTACTGCCGAATGGGCTGCCTTAAGCCAAGCGTTGAGCGTTTCGTGTAGGCCGCGCCCGAAATTGTAGGTTTGGAAAAGATCCAACAGTGTGTCGCTCGCCTCGGGGTCCACGACAATTGGATCCGCCGGATCGTTCTGTACGATCTTTCTCTTGCTTACGAAGCCGAAGCGGCTAGCATATACGCGGTTCTGTTCACCCATGCTCCGGCGGTATTCCTGCACCTGTGGCGCATCGGGGTGTGATGTCATGAGGATAACCGAGGGAGACAACCTGAGCAGTGGCTCGATTCGCTCGAGCGACTTCTGGACAGCTTGCCCGGCTTGAGCCGAATCCGGTACCTCGTCGGGGCTAACAGACGCGTGTAAGAACAAGTCCACGAATACAACGTGTGGCCCACCTTGGGCGTCCACGGCTTCGGGCTGCGATCCATAAGTCTGTATCGTAACGTTCGGACTGGCCTGACGAACGAGGGCAAGCAACGGACGGACATAGGCAAGATTAGCCCCCTTGAGTTCGGAGAATCGTCCCATCGGGTCGAACTTCGTGTCGAATGTGCGCACATAGGCGGCATAGAGCTGCTGCAACAGCTCGTCAACCGGCTCTCGCACTGAGCTGTCTATCCCCTCGATCGCCGCCTGCCAATCATCATCATCTATAGCCGCTTCTCTGCGAATTTGGTCCGCGTCTATCGCGCTCAAGTATTCCCGCAACTCCCCCCAATCCGCCTCGGGAATTTCAGGCGGGTCGAATGCATCGTCCACGAAAGCGATGCGCTCGACGCTACTCGCCTTGATTGCCTCCAGTATGCGTGCCGCTTCCATTACGTCGCTCCCTCACTGAAATCGAGGAGAAAGGTGTTAAGTCGACCCTGTCGGATAACAGGGGCTTCAGGATCCATCCGGATAGTCCAACGGTGGTAGGCCGCCAGCTCCCGCGAAATGTACAAACCCAAGCCGCGCCCTTGGTTCGCCGGTTTGGACGAGACAAACGGATGAAAAATGACCTCAGCGCGCTCCGGCGCCACCCCCGGACCACTGTCCGTCACAGTCAATGTCCGCGTCTGCGCATTCACTTCCACGTGAATGCGCGGGAGGAAGCCTGGCTCGAATCGGCTCTGCTGCTTAAGCCAATACTCGCTGTTGGAAATAAGGTTCTCCAAAATTTGGATCAACATGCCCTTTACAGCACGCACCATCAAGGGCTTGTCTTGGCGAATGCTGAACTCAATTCCATGGCGCTTGAATGCATTCTCATGACCTTGCAGCACCATGGCCGCCACCTCGCCAGCGTCAAAGCGGACTTTGACCTGACGCTTCTCACCAGACAACGCATCGAAAGCCGATACGCGTTTATGCAGCGTGGTCAACTGCTCTTCCAACGACTTTAGCACCGCATGGGTCGGCAGTGCTTTACGCACCTCGTGCAGTTCCTTAATGGCAAAGGCCACGGCGCGGTCCAATTCGTGGAAGATGAATTCTGTCATCAACCCGATACCCGCGAGATGCACAAATTGCTCCCGATCGTCAGCAATCTGCTTCGCTTCCTTCTCGACGCCTGTTACGATCTCGGAGCATTGATCTGTGAGCTCAGACACGCGTCTCTGCAGGCGCTCGATCTCCACTCGGTTGATATCCGGTGCGTTGGCACGGAGTTCAGCCAAGGAGTGCAAAACCTTTTCCTCAGTTTGCCGGAAGTCCTGCGTCGACGCTCTCGCGCGCTTAATATTTAGCTTTTCATTCTTGTCGGCCTCGTTTATCAAGTCGCGCATCTCTGTGTGCAAAACCCACATCAGGATTGACTTGAGCGCGGCTGCTTCGGGCGACTCCACCAACCCCTCCCGATTGGTCTGCTCACTCAGTGCCGTGTGAGCTGCGTTGACGACCACGCGCCCGATCACCTGTTGGCGGTTAAGCTTGAACCCAGATTTGCCGAACGCATTCTTGTCTAGTTCAAGCCAGTCGTCGTCTGAATCGCCATATGGTAGCACTCGAAACCCGTGCCGGTAGAGCATAGGACCGCCCGACCACCGCGCGATCTGTTGCCGCGTCTCGAGCGTATTCTGTGTGAGCGCCGGAACCGCCTGCACGATTAAACGATTAAACCAATAGACATCGACGCTAAACGGCCCGAGCGACTTCAGCGTCTCAGGACGAATGGAAACTGCAGTCGTCGCAGCATGCCCTTTCTTGCCGCGCACGGGGGTCTCCTGCTGAGTGAGCGAATAAATCTCCGCACCCACTTGAAGCACCGCACGCTTGGAATTCCGCAGCCGATAGTCAATCATGCCCTCCAAATGCGGAATCTGATCCTTGCCGTCAAAGCGCAACGACACATGGCAGGTGGCATGGGCCGCTTCGAGTAGCGGAGTCGGGATGCGAGGAATGATCTTTGGTCGACCGTTATATTCCACTCGTAGCAACTCATGCTTCGTGTCGCGAGTCGCAGCCGCACGAGCGCGCTCGAACGGGTCAATCATCCGCGCGAGTGCGCCAGCCAGAAGTTCGTCCAGCCGAGGCTCGCTCCAGTCGCCCAGTAAAGCAGATACGCGAACGGTGGTGCCGTGCTCCCTACGCTCGCCCTTGACAGCCCCCACATGTGGTGCGATTGGAATGCTGCCTACCTCGACTTCCACGTCATGGCCAAATTGCAGCCAGTCGATATCCAACTCGTTCCAGTGGCGCTCGCCGTTACGACTCGTGCAGAGGTGCAGATGGTCGCCCAACCGCATCGCCGAGAGGCGACCAACCCCCTTGTCACCAAGATAGCCAGCGCCTTTCAAATTGTCCCTACGGCGTGAGCGCGTACCGACGGTAAGATACACGTCCTCCAATTCCTCTGCGCTCATGCCGTGCCCTTGGTCACGCACCTCAATCCAATTAAACGCTCGATAGTTGGTATGCAACGCGTCGATGAACGCATCCCTATCGCCAACCAGCGAACGCATTGACGCCAAAAACTGTCCCTTCAACTCATCTCGGACACCGGCGACCATTTGTGTCTCAATCCGGTCTAACACCGCCTGAGGGGCGACCCGCTGACCTAACCGATGCACAGCTTCTTCGTAGTCTCTACGCGTTAAGAGGACCTGTAACGCCAACTGCACGCTGGGAGAGCCCGCGTCGACTGCGTTCTTCACCAGTTCGTTTATCGCTACCTCGTCAGAGCTAATAAGTTCCTTGCCCAGCTCGAGCAGCGCACGTGCTGCAAACTTGAATGCCAATTATGGTGCTCCAATCAGCGGGGGTTTCCCCCACATCCGTGATGGCGTTTTCAAATGTGTCAGAGCTGGCAGACCAAACAGCCCTGGTCATCGTCTTCCTCCGGGATTTCGGCCGAATCCGCCTGCGCGAAGACCTCCATCAGAGTAACGTTCTCGCGTCGCTGCGCTCTGCGCTCAATGCGGATCACGTGTTCGCGTTTGATTTCTTCCATCCGCTCGGGACGCTCCAATTCAGCCAGACTTTCCCCTTGGCTCCACGTGAAGAAATTTCCCGTTTTCTCGTAGGGCTTTTCATATGCCTTCGCTTTCTCGAACAGATCCGGATGCGTCTCTTTCAGCCGTACCCATTCAATTTTTTGTTGATAAAAACAAAAGTAGCATCCAGAACGCGTTCGCCCCCAACGCGTGTAGGGAGGCATACCGACGCCGGAGTTTCGGAGGATTTCTTCGATGTCACGCAGCACCAACCCGTCCTCGCGAAATGGATAGACGGCCCTAATATTGGGCTTGTGACTAATGTACCCGCTACGATCTTCATCAGCGCGCAAGCCGACATAGTTCACAACCTCATCGCTCCCGCAATGCTGTTCGAACGGTTTGAGCTTTAACGCTCGTGTGCACCACCGCCGGTGATTAGACGGAATCATGCCGCCGTACATCTCATACCAGTGGTCAAACCCAACATCGGCATTGAGGCGCGTTACCTCCTTACCGAGATAATCCGAAATGCGCTGCAGGTACGCGTACGTTTCGGGCAGTTCCTTTCCCGTATCGCTAAAAATGTACTCCATCTCCGGAACTCGATCGCGAAGATAGATGGCGAGTGCAGCGCTGTCCTTCCCCCCGGACAAGCTGAGAATGTGCCTAACCCGCTTCCCGCTCGTCATGAGCTTTCTCCTTTGTCGAGTTCAACTGTAATTGCATCACATTGAGGCCTTGCAGCGCTTCCGTCAAAGCGGCGGCGGCCGTATGCGGGTCTGCCGCAGGCTGCTTCTCTAGGACGTCGAGAATAGTGCGAGCCAACTTAGCGGACTGTTCGGATTTTGCGACAAACAGAGCAGATTCCTGCCCCGTCGCGCCGGTCAGCGTTACGCTAACAAAACGCTCCGCTGCTCGTGGGGCCTCCTTCCGCTGCATGACGAGTCGCAACCAGCGACGATAATGGCCGCCTATTTCTGTGGCCGCGCGGGCGAAACTCTCCATCGTTTCGTCCGTCCACATGTCTAATGGCCGCTGTACCAGCAGGCTCGCCACTGAATCAAGCCACTTCTCATCCGTCAGTGAGACATCGGTGCAGCGCAAGATGAAACTCTTGAGCCGGGCATCCGCCAAACCAGCGGCCGCGCTGGAACACTCCGCCTGCAGTTGGCTGCGAATCCTACCCAGCTGGCCGGCGATACCGAAGACTCGCCCAAGCTCGAGGGCGACTGTCTCCTGCAGTTTGCGCTGACTCATACCGAGATCTGTCAGGGCCGAAGACAACCATTCGACGAAATGACTACTCGTCTTGCTCTGCACGTGCGCCTGCGGAAGCGTCGTGGTCAGCAGCTCGATGGGATCTTGGGCTTTCCCCAAACGTGCGCGAACCAGCACTGCATCCTTACCGATCCGTCCCGTCTGTTTCGCGAAATCAGAAAGCTGAGCAAACCACCGATATAGCGAACGTGCCAGCGCCAAATACGTGACTTCGCCCGTGGGCAAAGCGCCAAGCGAAGCCAGTACTGAGCCATAGTCGCGCAGCAGGTCACGGCTATCCAGTCCCTGCGGCAGTTCCCTTAGCTGGAACGTTTGAGGGTTCTTGTACATACGCTGGATGTACTCGCTCGTGAGTTCTAGCACCAACGTACCGCGTTCGAATATGGCGCACCGGCTACGATGAATCAGCAGATATATCGTGAGCCAAACGCTACTCGGTCCATTACGTACCCCAAAGGGTGGCGCTGCCAGTGCGCGTTGAACTTGCTCAAAAGTCGGGGCTTCGCCCTCGCTTGTTAGGATGCGCGAGATCTCTGCCCAAACCATAGTGATATCAACGGGAGATCCCTTTCTCGGAGGGAGCAGCTTCCAGCTATTGCCGTCCGGCTCCCAGATACCCGTGTCGCGTATCAATGTCGCGTGAATCAAACGTTCCGGTGGGAACTCCTTATCGCCAAAGATCGGGCCATCCGTCGGGCCGGCCAAAAGCGAGTCGATGAGTCTCTGGCGAGCCAGTACCACGGCAGACGCCGGGCGGTCCTTGTTAATTAGCTCATTGACGATTCGAGGCGCATCCTTAAAGACCGTCTCAAACAGCCAGGACGCGATTTGATTTACGTTCATCGATTCGCAATTCGGGATAACCTTGCCCTGGTACCAATACTGCGGTCCCGAGATGCCTTGTCCAGCGGCAAGCGCCGAAAACACGACGGCATCGACGTCCTCCTTCACCTGATGGAGGCGGCTATCAACATATTGACTGGTCCACGGATCAAGTCGCTTGCTCGTTACGTCCTGCTGTACCGAGAGCCATATGGCCAACTCCGCGAGCGCCGCCCGTCCCTGCGTCGACAAAGCAAGACAACAGTAGACACTCAGAGGAGCGTCCGTACCTCGAATACGCTTCAGTGCCTCGCCCTGTTCTTTCGAACCGGCCGTCACCAGAACAAGCCGGAGCCATCCATCAGGTTGCCCCTCACCATCATTCTTCTCGGAGGCCACACCGGGCCATGCCGACATGGTGCCAACGTCGATCGCCAAAGTTCGAATAGTTCCACGGCGGTCATAGTGCCTGTTGGCGATAACGAGCCGATTGCCAAGCACATGCTTGGCCCCCCGAACCACGAGTTCCGCTTCAGCGATCTGAGCAGCGTCGTCGTACAGCGCTTCGATGTTGACGGCCTCCGAAACTGCGAAGCCGTATTCCGATCGATTATGGCGGCAAATCAGCAGGTTCTGCGACACTAGGCGGTCGAGCCGTTCCTTCGTCTCAGGGACATCCTGTCGATGAAGTGCATATGCAACCAGCTCCGGAGTAATGCGCAGCCTCAGAGAAGACTGGACAAGTTCCAGCACAGCAATGGTCTTGAGAATGGACAGCGCACTCGCGTCATTTCCATGTCGATCAATGGCGGTTACCGCAAACGTCCAGCGTCGCTCGGCAGCGAGATCCCGAAAGCGCATTCCCTGGCCGGATGCAAGGTAGTCAAATGCTTCCGTCAGGCGATACCAGGGGTGACCTTCCATTGACGCGGTTTGCGCGAAATCACGCAGGCCGGCCGGCTCGTTACTGTTGAGAAAGGCATGGAACGAACGCTCGCTTTGCCCATAGCGCTTTGAAATGACTGCCAACGCGGCAAGCGTCAGCGGGTGAAGCGGATAGAGCCTTTCTGGATGCTGAAACAAGCGCCTGTCTGCCGAGGTAGGTGCCCGAAGGATGTCCTGTTCCAACGCGACATCAAACACGACGCGCGCGGACTGCGCAAGCGCGGAATCGCGATACAAGGCAGGCTTGACGCCAAGCGCGTGAGCTGCAAAATGAACATAGCGCTCAACTGGCTCGTCGAAAGGAATCTCCTCAAACCGCGAAGCGACCTTGTGCCACTCGTCGTCCAATGCACGTCCGACGCCAGCCGCATAGCTAGCAAAGTTTTGGTGTTGCATCACCACCAATGCCAACGAATCGTCAGCAGATCGGCACGCCTCCTCAGCCAGCTGCTGCAGCGCGATCAGGTCCCCAGCGTCTGGATGCAGTGCGGCATGTTCAATGAACTTCCCCACTTCGTCGATCAAGAGAACGGTTCCGGCAAACCCTTGCGCAACAACGATCGAAGAGAAATCGCGCATAAGCTCACCAGCCACAGCGTTGATCGGTCGCCCCTTGTAGCACCCAGGTTCGGAGAGATGCTTTTTAAAGGCATTCACACCTTTCCCGTTAGGCCAACGAGAGAGCGCGCGTTGAATTTCAGTGCCAAGAGCCACTCCGATAGATAGGCGTGCGCCCACCATCGCCATCGGAAACCGCCTGGACGCAGCGAACAAGCTGGCAACTGGCGCGGAGACGCCACGCAACATCTCATGTGCTGCAGGGCACGCACTTGGCCCTTGGAGCAACTGCGCGAGGACGATGCCCAATGCCGACTTGCCGCTTCCGTATGGGCCGACCACCTTCCATGCGCGCTGGGAATCACTGTGCGCTAATGCGCTTCCGATCTGCTTAAGCGCCTGGATGGCGTTAGGCGTTGGTAAATATCTGGCAATTGCCGCGTCGTCATGAAGATCACGGCTTAGCGAGATGGACCGTGTATGTTGCGCACGAAGCTCAAGGCCATCAATGACTCGGTCAAGCATGGGCGATAGCCTCCTTGTCAGCATTAAGCACGTAGTGCTGGTCGACGCGAGATGTGTCGACCACGACACTCTGAGTGTCAGACGTGTCGATGAATCGGAGCGCTCCGTTCAAGACGCCGTCTGCTAGGTTCTCAACGAACGTGCGAAGCTGGTACTCGTCTAGGCGAAAGATCACTCCTGGGCTATTTTCGCCTTTGAGCAAATGAAGAAATTCAACGGAAAACGACCCGTTGTTATTTGTTTTCACATATTCGACTAGCGCAATAGCAAAAACTCGCAAGCTAAGACCAACCGGAGCACGCAAATCGGTATTGAACACTATGCGGCCATCTTCTTCCTTCGAGGCGCGTACAAGCAACAGATCTTGCAACGGACACCACGATGTATCGTCACTGCTGCGCTCTGCCTGATAGTAGCTTTGGAGAAAAATCGAGGCATGTTGCTCAAGCGTGCTGGGCGCGAGCGGCCGGGCAGCACCAGCGGCACGTTCGGCCAGAGCGCCTATCAACCTCTGTCGGTCGAAGCGCACTAGTCGCGCCTCTCCAAACACCACCGACCAAGCCGCGAGTGCCGCGTTGGTACACAATCGCCAATGAAGTAACCATAGCGACTCAAAAGACTCCAGATGAGGATCCCAGCCGTGGTCCGGATCGAGCAGTTTGCGGCCAATGGGTCCAGGTATATGGCCTTGCCCCGCCACAAAGCTCAATACGCCCATTGCCTCACACCAGAACTGGAGCGACTTCACCATGTTGCGTCCAATGCCAAGCTGATGCATCGCTCGCTCTTCGTCTCGAAAGAGGTGGGGATCGGCTGACACTGCTTGATAGGCTTTGGGCAACCAGCCATATCGGCAAACAAAGGACTCATGTCCGGAAAAGCGATCTGTGATTGTCATGATTTTCTGGATTTGGTTGCGACACGCGTAACCCCTGCGGATGCCTGTGGCTCTCCGGAGACCGGCGTGCGCTCAATAATGATGGCCTTGGTCGTGGCGTCAAAGTACAGATCGACAGAGTCACCTTCCTGGATGCCTGCATTACGTAGCAAGGCATCGGTAAGCGCAACCCGCCCCATTTTCTGTACTTTTTTTGTACCAAAATGAACCTTCATGAAGTACTCGCCAAGGCAAAAACATGGTTGGAATTCGGGTGAATCTTAACTTAAAACGGTCCAGGTTCGGTATGTGTCGTTTTCATCATCGCCCGTTGCAAGAGCGTCGTTAGCAAGATCTCGTTCAGCCCCCCAGCCCTCGCTGCGCAGCGGTTTCGCTCCCGACTGACGGCGTACAGAAAATCTCAGCTACATATCACCTACCTGAGCACGGCCATCCCCGGCCGCTCCGTCGCTGCAATCCCGCAGCGGCGCACTTCGCCCAGGAGGTTCCGTGAATCCTTCCCTTCACGCTGCTGCACTCACCGGCGCAGGGCTGGCAATCGTCGCAGTGCTTTCAGTCATCGCGTGGCTCGTAATGCACAGGCGCTCACCGCAGCCGCCCGTTGTTCCACCTCCCGCCCGCGCCGCCCGTAGCTATCCGCCGTCCGCCTTCGATGAGGGCGACGAGTGGGAAGCGTTCGCGCCATATCCCGACCACGCGCTGAATGCCGCACAGCCGTTTGCCTCGACGTTCAATCCGGAGCCGGCTCGCGAACGCCGCACCGGTTCCGGCGACAAGCCGGCCTTTGAGCCGCCCCTGCCCGACGCAGAAGATCGACCACGGCCTGTCCGTGATACGCCGGCCGATCCCGAAAGCATGTTCTCTCCTTTCTTTCCGTGGCCGGGTGGCGGTGCTGATCCATCCATCGCTGCCGCAGCGACGCGCTGTCCGCACTGCGACTCGACGCGGATCGACACACTCGATCTGGGCCGCAGGACGGGCGGCACGATCGGCAGCGTGGCTGGCGCGACCGGCGGCTTCGCCATGGCGCTGTCGGGTGCCGAAGCCGGCGCGGCGGTGGGCGCTATCGGCGGTCCTGTCGGCTTCATCTTTGGTGGCCTCGCGGGTGCCGTGATCGCCGGTCTGCTCGGCGGCGCCGCAGGCGGTGCAGCGGGCTCCGCTGTCGGAGCGGCCATTGACGACAACCTGCTCCCGAACTACCGGTGTCGCTCATGCGGACAGGTCTTCGGCTCACACGCCCATTGAAGCGCAACTGCACACGTGGCCGCACGCAGCTGCTGCCACACACAGGAGTTCCACAATGTTCAGCCTCTCCCACCGCACAACGTACGCGTCACGCTCGGAGGACGCGCGCCATGCATGAAGAGCCCGATGCCGGCAGCAGCCAGGCCTGTCCTCACTGCCAGTCGACGCGTACGGAACCGCGCCACGTCGCCCGGCGCATCGGCGGTGCAGTCGGTGCCGCAGCGGGTGCCGGCAGCGCCGTCGCCGTTGCCCTATCGGGCGCCGAAGCCGGCGCTGCCGCCGGCATGATCGGCGGACCGCTGGGCAGCGTGGCCGGCGCACTCCTCGCCGGGTTCGTGGCGGGCGCGGCGGGCTGCGCCACGGGAGCGGCCTTCGGCGAAGCAGTCGACCAGAAGGTTCTCGACAACTGGCGGTGCCTCGCCTGCGGACGCACCTTCAGCAGCAAGCCGCGCTAGCGCTCCACTGGCCCTTACGTTTCCGTATCCATTCATTGCGCCCGGCCCTGTGCCGGGCTTTATGCGTTCTTTTCCAAAAGGAGTCCCCAGATGCATCTCGTACAGACAATGGCGTATGCCGGTGAAGAGCCGTGGCATGGCCTTGGTAACCGGCTCGCCCCCAAGCAGCCGCTCGAAGTGTGGAGCCGCGCCGCCGGCATGGACTGGACCATCGAGGAAGCCGAAGTGCGCTTCGTCGCCAGCGGCAACCGCAACCTCGGCGCCATCCACGCGTTTCCCGAGCAGAAAGTTTTGTACAGGAGCGACACGAAGGCTCCCCTGTCCGTCGTTTCTGCCCGGTACAACGTAGTTCAGCCCGCACAGATTCTCGAGTTCTACAGAGACCTCACGGAAGTGGGGGGCTTCGAGCTCGAAACGGCCGGTGTGCTCAAGGAGGGCCGCAAGCTGTGGGCGCTCGCGAAGACCGGGCAGTCGGCCACACTCAGGGGCCGCGATACCGTCAATGGCTATCTGCTGCTCGCCACGGCGTGTGATGGATCGCTTGCGACGACTGCGCAGTTCACGAGTGTCCGCGTGGTCTGTAACAACACCCTCGCCATCGCATTGGGAGACGGCACGGGCGCCGTGAAGGTGCCGCACCGCTCGCAGTTCGACGCTGCTGCGGTGAAACGTCAGCTCGGCATCGCCGTGTCGTCGTGGGACGCGTTCATGGTGCGCATGAAGGCGCTGTCGGAGCGCAAGGTTTCCGATGCAGCCGCAGAGAAGTTCCTGCGGCGTGTGCTCACGTACTCGCCCGCAGCAACGGCCGACCGCGACGCTGTTGCCGTGAACGAGCGCGCCATCAAGGCCGTGGGCCAGCTTTATGCCGGGCGCGGCAAGGGTGCCGATCTCGCTTCCGCTTCGGGTACCGCGTGGGGCCTTCTCAACGCAGTGACGGAATACTGCGATCACCACCGCCGCGCACGCAGCGACGATCACCGCCTCGATGCCGCATGGTTCGGTGCAGGTGCTGCGCTTAAGCAGAAGGCGTGGGATGAAGCGCTGCGCCTCGTCGTGTAGTTCCTTCCCCTTTCCTTCAACGCCGGCCCGGCCAGGTTCACCTGTCGGGCCTTTGTACTTCTGGAGACGCCATGAGCGCGACACAACCCGACGGGCCACGCAGGCGGCCCGCGTTGAGGCTCGTCGAAACGAAGCACCTGGAGCGCGACGACTGGCTCGCCGTGCGGCGTACCGGCATCGGCGGCTCGGATGCCGCCGCCGCCGTCGGCCTCAACCCGTACATGAGCCAGCTTGAGCTTTGGCTTGACAAGACCGGCCGGGCCGAAGGCATGCCGCGTCCTGCACCGGACGATACGACCTCGCCCACGTACTGGGGGACGCTGCTCGAACCCATCGTGGCTGCGTCCTACACGAAGCAGACTGGCAACCGGGTGCGGCGCATCAACGCCGTCCTGCGTCATCCGACGATTCCATGGATGCTCGCCAACGTCGACCGCGAAGTGGTGGGGTGCCGGGACGTGCAGTTGCTGGAGTGCAAGACGGCTGGCGAGTTTGGGGCACGGCTGTGGCGCGAAGGCGTGCCGGAGTATGTCGAACTGCAGGTGCAGCACCAGCTCGCGGTCACGGGCAGGACGGCAGCGCACGTCGCCGTGCTGCTCTGCGGTCAGGCACTCGAAGTGTTTCGCGTCGAGCGGGACGATGCACTCATTGGCCGGCTCATCGAGCTTGAGCAGCGCTTCTGGCGCTTCGTGAAGACCGACACGCCGCCGCCTGCGGATGGATCGGAATCGGCAGAGCGTGCGCTGCGGCACCTGTATCCCGGCAACAGCGGCACCGTGGATTTTACCGATGACCGGCGTCTGTCTTCGGTATTCGCGGACCTCGTTGCGGTGCGTGCCGAAATCGAACAGCGCGAAGCCCAGGAAGCGCTGCTCAGACAGACCCTCATCCAGGCCATGGGCGAAGCCACGCGTGCGGTGTTCGAGACCGGCTCGGTGTCGTTCCGGCGCAGCCGCGATTCATCCACCGTCGACCTCAAACGGCTGCTCGCCGATCACCCGGAGTTCGCGACGCAGTACGCCATGGACCGGCCCGGTTCGCGGCGCTTTCTGGTTTCCACCTGATTCCGTATCCCCCTTTACCGAGGACCATCATGCTCAAAGGACTTTCCATTACACCGCCGGTTGTCGGCAGGATTTCTATCGGGCGCATCGTCGAGAAGGGCGGCAAACGCCTGCCCGAGAAGGACGACCAGTTCACGCTTACCACCCAGGTGCAGCAGCGCGGCGAATGGCTGCTGCATCCGCTCAACGAACAGCTGCGCAAGGCCACCACCGGCAAGCTGCGCGCGATTCCCGTGCGCATGCTGTTCAACGCTCCCGACCTGAACCTGCGGGCCGACTATTCGATGTTCGACCGCGACACGGGACGACCCGTGTGCGTGGGCGACGGCAACACGTGCCGGCGCGTCGGTGTGGAGGGCAACGGCATTGAAACCCTGCCGTGTCCGTCGCCGGACGGCTGCGCCTTCGGCACGCAGGGCGGCTGCAAGCCGTATGCGCGGCTCAACGTCATCGTCGGCGATGAGGACGAACTGGGCTCGTTCATCTTCCGCACCACCTCGTACAACTCGATCCGTACGCTCGCCGCGCGCCTGCACTACTTCAGCGCGGTGTCCGGCAACCTGCTGGCATGCCTGCCGCTGGAACTGAAGCTGCGCGGCAAGTCGACGACACAGAGCTACAGGTCGGCGATCTATTACGTCGATCTCGGTGTGCGTTCGGGCAGCACGCTCGAACAGGCGTTGATCGAAGCGCAGGAGCTGGACGCGCGCCGCCGTGCAGCAGGTTTCGATCAGGCAGCGCTCGATGCCGCTGCACGCGCCGGGTTTGCCAATGGCGTGTTCGAGGACAGTCCCGACGAGCGCGCCGCCGTGGCGGAGGAGTTCTATCCGGACACGGCGCCGGGCACTTCCGTATCGCCTGCAGCTTCTGCTGGCGATACACCGCCGTCCACGGATACCGGCACACTGGCGAAGCCCACGCTGCGCGAGAAGCTGGACCGCAAGGCCGTGCTGCTTGGCGGCAAGGCGGCATGAGCGCGCAGCGCAGGGCAGCGGCTCTCGCTGCCGCTGCCACGGCCACCGCGCTCAGCCTGTCGGTACTCGCCGGCTGGCAGCGCGGCGGCACGCTGCCCGAGCGCATCGTCTGGGTCGCCACCGGCGTCGTGCTCGTCTTCACCGCCCATCTGCTACCGGCGCTCATCCGCGATACGCCGCTTCACGTGCGCATTACCGGCAGCGCACTGTGGGCTGCCTGTCTCGCGACGGCCTGTTACGGGCATGCAGTGTTTTTCGTGTTCGCGCAACAGCATGCCGGAGAGCTGCGGGCCGCGACGATGGCAGGTGCACCGGTGACCACGTCCCATCGAAGCCTGACCGCAGTAATGGCAGACCGTGCAGCCATGGTGCGGCAGCTTGCATGGGCGGATGCACAGCGCTGTTCCCGTGACTGTACCGCGCGTGTCACCCGTCACGCGACGCTGGCCACGCGACTCGAAGCGCTCGATGCGGAAGCGGGCGACGTGCGACGAAGCCAGGCAGCGGACGACCGGGCGGTCGCGCAGCGCGACGCGTTACTCGCCGATCCGGTCACGTCGCGGCTCGCGGCGTTACTCGGGACCACGGCTGCACGCGTCGATCTGCTGTCCGGCTTGACGTTCGCTGCGGTTCTCGAAGGCGTCGCCTGCCTGCTGTGGTGGCTGGCACTACGGCCTGCGCCATTACCGGGATTCGTCGCAGCGGTCGCGCCCCTCACCTGCGTGACTGACACGATGAGCCCGGCAGTAGCGGACAGTCACGTCGGCGTGACGGCCAGCAATGGAACGGTACCGGAGAGTCGTGCGGAAGTAACGGCGGGTCGCGAAGCCGCGACTCATAGTCACGATGATCCTGCGGGCAGTCACCTGCCCCACGACGATCCGCTACCCGACGCCGCTGTCTCCGATGACGAGGTGGCCCGTCTTGCACACGACGTTGCCACCGGTCGCGTTCGTCCCACGGTCGCCGACATCAGGCGGCATCTCGGCTGTTCGCAGTCGCGCGCTATCGCCCTGCGCCGCCAGCTCGCCGCGCTCTCACCTGCGGCATAGACGCCGGGCGCGAGGCCCGGCGTCGTTCCTTTCCATTGTTTCCACCGACGTGCCTGCATCCGGTCGTGCCGGAGGCATGCGCACGTCACCAGCCAGGAGCACTGTCATGACCACACGCAACGAACCGCGTAACGAACCCTTCGCGTACTGCTACGGCAATTCCGAATACGGCTACGGCCGCATCATCGTCGAGCTGCGTAACTACGTCGTCAACGCCTTCGGCGACGCCTACATGGGCGACATCCGCATCCGCTGCTCGTTCAGCGAGCAGTTCGGGGATGCCTACGCCTTCGAGCTGGAATACCACTCGAACATCGGCGTGCGTCTGAACGAGCTGCGCGCCGCCGTGCGGAAAATGGCCGTCATCAGCCGCAGGCTCACGGCCAGCAACGAAAGGCTGGGCCACACGAACGACTTCGCGGAATACGCGCACCGCGCGCTCGCCGCAGCCGGTATCTCCCGAGTCCACGTCGATCCGACGTTCGGACTGTCGGGCAATTCGCTGTCCGTCACCGCGCTTCCCACGTTCGACACGTCGGATGCCGACGGCGTGAAGCACGCCATTGGCTTGCTTGTGCAGGAAGGGCTGCGGCGCTATGCAAAGCAGCCTGCACAGCAGGCCGCGTAAGAGCCCAACTACCCCAACGCGCTCGCGTCGGAAGTCCGCCAGTTCCGCCCGGCGCTTCACCGCGCCACACCTGCCTTAACCCCTTTCCCCTGTTCCTGCGATCCAGCATCCGGCTCCTGCCGGAGGCCTGCGTTCGCCCCTGCAACGGAGAACATCATGAATCTTCCTTCCACCCGTCTTGCGGGACCGCGCTTCCCGCCCGGCCGCATTTTCGCCACGCCTGCTGCCGTCGAAGCGATCGCCAATGCGCACGTCTCGATCCTCGATCTGCTCGTACGCCACCTTCGTGGTGACTGGGGCGACCTGTGCCAGTCCGACCGCGAGCAGAACGAACTCGCCGTCGATGCAGGGCTGCGCGTGCTGTCGAGCTACGTGCTGCCCAACAACCAGACCGTATGGGTCATCACGGAGTGGGACCGCTCCGCGACCACCTTCCTCCTGCCGGGAGACTACTGACATGCTGATCCAGAAATTCCATGCCGCGCTGTATCCCGGCGAATCGCCTGCGGTCGCCGCGACCGGCGCGAAGCTTTTCAGCCGTCAGGGCCACTGGGACGGCGGCAGCACCCTGCACTGCGTCGCGATGGCGCTTACGCTGCTGGGCAAGGTAAGTGATCCGGTCTGGCTGCCGTATCACGGCGAAGGCGCAGAACGCACCGTGTGGGACCATGCGTGGCCGCACTACCTGCACGGGCTCACACTGTCGGAGCTCGCAGGCTTCATCGCCGAACTCAATATCGGCGTGCGACCTGTGCTCCGCGACGGAAGCACCACGTCCATCCTGCGTTTCAGCGAGAAGGAGCTCGCTGCAGGCAACCCTGTGATCGTCGGCTGGAACCAGCCATATCCGGTGAGCGCACATGCGGCGCTCGTCGTCGGTATTGAGGGACGCCAGAACGGGCGAGCCTTCGAATCGCGTTCATTGCTGCTGCTCGATCCTGCGGGAGACGCACCTGCACTTGCATGCTTTAACGCGAGACTGGACCGGCATGGCGATGACGGAATGATTTACCGGCTGTCAAACGCAGCACGGGTCATCTGTCTGAAAGGCGTTATATCAATCCGAGCTATCGCGGCTGCGGGCGCAACCATTGCCCCTTGATCTTGGAAGGCGCCGCGTTCGCGCGACGCCTACAGTTCGCGCGATAATCCCCGAAGCTGGCCCGATGCAGCCGCTGCCCGGTGAGTAGAGGGCTTCCGAAACCCACGACACGGCAGCAAGCGCTCGACACGGTGAAATAATGGGCCGGAAACGGTCCGCCCACAAATCTCGGCTCGACAAATGACACAGTACGATACAGCGCGCGTACCGCGATGGCTGGTCCTCAGCCTGCAGAGCTACGCTTTCTTGTCCGGCGCCAAATGGATAGAAGAAGAGGGGGCGCGAATTCACGAGAGGGTGCGTCAGAATGATCTGAAGCGCTTGATGAAGCTGCAACTGCCACGGAACATGAAGGTCTTCGAAGATCCGGCGTATAAGTTAATCGCTCCCATGGACTTTCAGTCGACACAATGGAAGGGCGACTTGGCTGTTCGCGCCCGTCTCCGGAATAGTGAAGGCCGTTTTGTGTACCGTACACGGTTCATGTTCGAGCTTAAGTTTCAAGACGCCAATTCTGATGCATTCGATCGGGACTTGTACAAGCTTGCAAGATTGTGTCGCGCGAAGCGAGCACGGAACCGGAATTGCCGCAGCTTCCTCGTGATCCTCGGACGAGGAGCCCCCCATCAGCGGTTTGCGGAGTTCGGTCGTCCTTGCATATTTCATCCGGCAGCGATGCCGACCTTGCGAGGTAGCCACGTAACGCGAGGCATTTTCACCGCGACGGCGATCGGTCGCGAACACAACGCCCACTATGTGTGCCTTGTTGAAGTCACGGCTTGAGCACCGGCACTTTATATCGACGTCGCCCCTCCACGTAAAACATGAAGGCGCGCCTAGAGCGTGCGGATTTATAGCGGATCGATAACCATTTATGGCACCCGGTGGACGGTCCGTGGCGATATCTGCCCTAAGGCCTTTCCGCATCAGGCACAGAAACAAAGCAGTGGATGTTTCTTAACCCCAGACTTTGTCTAACGGTTGCAAATCAACATCTAACCCTCCGCACTCCGGACCTAATGCGCAGGCAGTATTGAAATGTGCTTAAAAATCACCGACGACATCGTCGCTCTTACCAGAGCGATTGACAATTTCAATCCTACATACCACCAAGATTACTTCACGGTCCGCAGCCAAGCGGTGGATTACCTTTTGAATGCGCCGTCTACTGGGTCCGCGAAGCGGTTGTCTCACGTACTCGTACAAGCCTTGCGAAGCTGGGGCGCCGGTAAACGTGGCGCTCCGGCCTGTCAGTCGATAGAGGCAGTGATAGACGGACTATGCAATCCGATGCTCCATGATAACTTGACGAAGCTGGCGGCTAGCTTCCCGTCTCTGGCGTTAATCGATGGCGTCCGAAGCGTGAACGCAAGCTGCTCGTTCAAGACTGTCGATGATTTCGACGAATGTCTCATCGGCACGTTGATCGAACTTGCATCTGTCATTCTGGTTGCGAACACGAATGTAACCTATCCAATGAAAGCTCTGTTGCTGATTGCTGGACTAATGCCCGCATTTGATAGCCAGGTAAGAAGAGGCCTGGGCATGGCCGGTTTATCAGGGTTCGGCCGAGGCGGTCGGCCCCGAACGCGGTACCTCATGCCGGTGAAAGGACACGCAGATGCAAAAAGAATTTGTGTGCTGCCGTTTTACATCGCTGAGTGCGTAGCGAGAGAGTTCCGCATGCTAGACGAGGCGACCGAAAACAGCAGATTTCCGATGCTGACAGGTCAGTATGGACGCGTTTTTGACATACTGCTGTTCATGCAACAAAACCTCACTCAAGAGACGGCGCTGGTTTCTTTTTCGCCTTCGCGTCCATGGGCACACTGGTACGCGATCTGATACATCCTAACGGCGGCGCCGGAGTGCTCATGCAGCGCCGCTAACCCAACTAGATCGTGCAAATATCCGGTCCCGGCATTCAAATCACCGGCTACGCGCCCCGTCGCTTTAGCGCCATAGGGCTCAAAACGAATCGCTGGCTTATCCCATTACCGTAAGCGCTGCCGCTTGATCTCCGGCGGCGTCGCGGCATTCGTGCGGCGCTCGCCGGTCGGCTTCAGCGACACCCCATCCAGCGGGGCGAAGAGTTCGGCCAGCGTCACATTCAAGGAGTAGCAAATGTTCGCGAGCGTCTCGACGGACGGGTTAGCGATCCCGCGTTCGATCGCCGAGATGTAAGTGCGATCAACGTGCGCCTCGAAGGCGAGCGTCTCTTGGGACTTCTCGGCTGCATGCCGGCACTCCTTGATCCGCTTGCCGAGGGCAATGGAGATAGGGGCTGGGCGGGCAGCGGGTGATGTTGAGCGCTTGACGGTCATGGCACGCAGGATGCCCGCCCGCAGACTGATTAACGACGCTATAAACTCTTCACTTAGTGTAGTGTTTACTCTTCAGTTTTTCTGCATCAAGCCGATATAGCAGCTCCGGGGCGTACAGCCTAGATCGGCTCGCGCCCTGCTTTGTCGAGTAAACACTACATTCACGTCATTTGAAAGGACAGAAGAATGAAGAACAGATTCAGTACCTCGGGAATTCGGCATGCACTGTGCGCGTCTGTGAGTTCGCTCGCTTTGCTAACCGCATGCGGCGGAGGGGGCGGCTCGAATTCGGTCAACTCCGCCGACAGTTCGCCTGCGACAACCGCTAGCGTCATGTCTGGTACGGTCGCCTTCGGTAATGCCCTTGCTAGTGCCGCCGTGACCGTCACCGACGCGAGCGGCAAGACCGTGGCCACCACCTCGGGCGCCGATGGCAGCTATAGCATCCCGCTGTCGGGGCTCACCGCGCCCTTCGTCATTACGGCGACAGACCCAACAGGCGTCACGAGCACGCTCTATTCAATCGTTGCGAGCAAGGCCACGACTAACGGCGCTCCCGTGATCGCTAACGTCACACCGCTGACAACGGCCGTCGCGGCGTTCCTCACCACCGATGGCAATCCGGGCACGCTGGCGGGTAACTCGTCTGTTATACAGCCCTCCGTCGTGAGCGCGTCCGTCGCCAAGCTCGACTCGGCACTGGCTAAGATCCTCTCGGCGAACGGTTTGTCGGCCACATCGTTCGATCCGATCGGCGGGACCTTCGCGACGAACCAGACGGGGGCGGACGCTGTCATCGACTCGGTCAGGGTATCGCCCTCTGCGACTGGTACCGGACTGCAACTCGCCAGCCTCGCTGACCCGGATGCGGCGATTCCGTTGAACCGCAACACCACGGTCTCGACGCAGCTCAAGGCGCCGTCGCAACCGGCCAACTATCTGGCCGGGCTGCTGACCGCACTCGGGCAGTGCATGGCGGGAACGTCATCGGCCTGCACGAGCGCGATCGACGCGAGCTACCTGAACGACGGCTACGGTTCGATGCAGAACCGCCATTCCGGCCTCTTCGCGACCGGCTCAACATTGACCGGGGTGAAAACTGTCGCGTTCCTTCCTGCCAATACGCTGCCCGCCATCAGTAGCCAGGCAGCGCTCGTGTACTTCCTGTTCACGGGTGCCGATGGCAGGCCGAACTTCGCAAGCGACATCGTCCAGCAGTTGCCAAGCGGAAGGTGGGACATCATCGGTAACCAGGAGCAATACAACATCTACATCGCGTCGTTCCTCGGCCGAGTTCAGTTCACCGACAGTGCCGATGCGGGCAACGGGCGTTACGAAGCGGGGCTCAACATCCACGTCCCGAGCAGGGTGACGGCCAACGGCGTCTCGACCCCGGTGGGGTCAGCGCGCGTGCAGGGCCCAGGACTACCCGCGAACGGAATGTACCTGCTGAACGCTGCGAGCAATGCTGGCGATGGAGCATTCAATCCCTATCTAACGATTCCTTCGACGCCCTTGACCGCACCCTGGACAGGATGCTCCACGTGTTCACAGTCGAATGGCACGACCACGCAATACAAGTGGTCGTGGACTTCGTTGAGCGGGGGAACCTTTCCGTCCCCGGCCACTGCTGACTATGCCGCGCAGCAAGTCGATCTGACATCAGTGCCGCAGTTCTCGAAGTACACAGTCACGCTGTTCGACATGAGCGGCGCCCCGATCGGTCAGCCCCAGAACGTGATCAACGTCGGTCCGAAGGTAACGGCAGCGGCAGGCCCACTTGTGCCGTGGCAAACGCTCGGCAGCGACGTGATTGCCAACTTCCTGACAGCCGGCGGTTCGGCGACGACGAGCGCGCTCTCGTCGCTGAAGCTCGACTGGACGGTTCCGGCGAGCAGCGCGGCCTACCCGAACTTCTGGACGTCGATCGGCGCGGTGCAGGCCGCAGTCGTGAATAACGGCGTCCAAATCGCGCCACAGGAGGCGTATAGCGTCTTCGACTGGGGAACGCAGATAGCGAACGGCAGCTCGTATTCAGAGACGCTCACAACCCAGTCTGGCGCGACGCTTGAAGGACTGAACGCGGAAGTCTCACGCAACGTCCAGCTTGGCTGGAACGCCGACGGCCTGTATTACACAAATACGTGGCAATACAGCAACTGATTACGCCCGCGCGGCCAATTGTCATGCATGTCACCCTGCGCTCACCGTGAGCAACCTCACGTGGGGTTCGGTACCTGGGTTCTGGCACACATCACCCTCGGATCGCCAGAACCATTTTGCCGACCGGCTCACCGGTCGGCGCTTTTTTCTACGGGGCGCCACATCGGCTTTCCCACCTCGATCTCAATCGACAAGCAAACCCATGAAAACGCTCATTGCATCACTTTGCGCCGTGCTCGCGCTCGGCGGTTGCTCGGACAGTCACCTGAAGGTCCGGCTAACCAACAATCCCGCCTTCCCCGAGATACCCCGCCTGCGCCTCACCGCAATCGATCAAGACGTGACCATCAGCGGCGTAAAAGTCAACGACGGCGAGTGCCCGCTGAACATGCTCGAACGATTCCCTCGAACGATTCCGAAAGGTTTGAGCGATACGGTCGACATTCTGTCGTCATGCGACACCGTAAAGAGCGTTGCCATCCAGACCGACGACGGCACCTTCAACTTCTCTTTTTGAAAGGAAATCGACTATGAAACAGATCCTTGCGCTGCTCGCTGCTGCCTGTGCGTTCACAACCGTCCATGCTGGTACCACGTGCGTCTATACAAAGACAAAGACGTTGCCGAACTACAGCCTCGCCCTCGTACATCCGGTCACGGTCTATAAGGAACCCAATGTGACGTCCGAATCGAAGCAGATCATGGAAGTCGGCGCATACTACGTGATTGCCCGAAAGAGCAGTTTCATCAAGCTCGCCGACGCACGCTATTACGCGAAGAATCCGGCGTATGCGTTCGCTGGATGGGCGAAGAAGGACGATTTCGATATCGTTGCATATCGCAACTGCGTCGCAGCCTCGACATCTCAGTAATCTCAGACGCGCACAACGGGCGCAGGGAAATTCCCTGCGGCTCGCCTCGTCGCTGATTTTTTTGTCCATCTGATGCAAAAGCGAACCACATACTCTTTGAACCGGTACAGTTGGCAAGCCCTACAGCCGTGAGACCACAGCTGGAATCATTGGCTCTGGTATGGTTCCAGTATGCCCTCGAACTTCCACTTTTCGCCGCTCCCTTTGTCATGCCAGACGCCGGCTACATCACAGTAGCTTCCGTCGGGTGAGACTATCGCACGGGAAACGGAGATTTCTACCTCAAGCGATCGTTTCGAGCCGACAAAGTTCGCGGTTGTCGCGGTCTTCCATCCGTAAACCTCGTCAGCAGGCTTTGTAGTACCCGAAACTTCCAGGTTGCCACTGAAGTGTTGCGCAACCATGTGGAACGCGAGCGTCCCGTCCGGTCGCAAGATGAAGCGCTTCACGAACAATAGGTCGGTCGGGTAGTCGGGGAACTCCAGCTCTCCCTCGAAAGCAAGTGCAGTCATATCCAAAACGTTCCGTTTTCGGGTCATTGCAGACGGAGCGCCAGGGCGGACGCCAAGGTGTAGCCCCTCGACCTCCCTGAACCCGAGTGCCATGCGCCCATTATCCGCCGGACGTCGACCTCGTAACAAACCGCTTGAAACCCGATCAGGTTGCCGACCGAGGACAGCTAAGACTCGAATGCGCGTGCAGTACGCCTGCGCGAGGTTTATCGAACACAGCGTGTCAAATGTGCGGCCACCTCGCGCTCCTGCCAGCAATGGACTAGTTCGTCGGTTTCATGACAATGACAGGCGTGCCATCGGCCGCGAACTCACCCTTTCCAGCGAAATTCGGCGTAATCATGCGCGGACGAGACTTGGCGATAGCTGCCACTTTTGCAAGCACAGGATTCTCGGTCTCCGGCCAATCTAGCGTCGAAATGTCGCTGCTGAGGCCTAACAGCTCGACCTCGCAGGAGTGAATTTCGGAATGGTAGGACATGGCCGCGTCAGAGCGCCCTGCTTCCAGCGCAATTAGGCGACGATTGTCGTCCGAGCCAAGCACCTTCTTAACGACGAGTACAGAAAAGTCAAAGGAAATACCGTCTATGTTGATCGAACAAACGTACTCCGCATCGCGCACAAGTCCCGGTACCACACGGTGGAACCAGGTTCGCACATCGGATGCTAGAAATGCTGCCGTCAGATCGACTTCCCCGTTTGCTATCACTGTCACCATACCGCCCCCCGATCTTTAAAGTAATGTGCGGTTCGAATTCGAAACGCATCCGCAAATTTAACATGGACGCGCTTGTCGAGACGTCTTGCACACCGCAATCGCGGAGGCGGTTCGTCAAGGTGTTACCGGTCGTACTCAACGTAATTCACACCATCCGCTGTCTCGATTGCTACGAACCCGTGGGCAACGGTTCTGAAGGCCCTCGCAAGCCCCTGCCACGTAAGGCCCACTGACGCTATGCGTGCGGAATTCTCGGTCATCGGTACCGCCAATCGGATTGAATAAAGATGTCGATGAAATCAGACCGGAAAGATCCGCAACGTTCGGCTGCTTTAGGTCCGAAGATCGCCATGATGCGCGCAGTAAAGGATGACGTTCGATTGCCCTATCGGACGGGCTCGATACACTGCTCAATTTTTGAAGATCAGTCTCGTGGTCGTCGCGACCACTTCGAGCAGAAGACTACGCTGCGTGCCCTCAGCGCCCACAAGGCGCGTCGAGCACTTCGCTAGTGTAAAGTCAGATCTCGTCCCTTCAAGGGAACTCGATCGGTTGACGCTCCACGAGTAGTCCTCGTTCCGCTAATAGAGTTACTCGGTGACCTTTGATGGTCACCGATAATGTGGTAACGCTACGCTATGCCAAGGGCATAGCTCCGCTATCCAGCCTCGTTCGCCTTACCTAGCTTCGCTGGTAAGTCTCACTCGGAGTGGGGGGTGGTTCAAACCATGTACAGCACGATAATTTTTTATACCAAAACAAAACTTTTATTCACAAGCAACTCCCGTGCAAACTATCGGGCGCAAGCGCCCTATCGTTCGAACGGGAGTAGCTTGTTGTGTGCTGCGTGACCTCTCCGAGGGGGAACGTGTTTCCCTGTTTGTATCAGGCGCGCGGCGAAGTCAGCGCCAAGCGCGGCCGGTATCCATGCAGCACGTCGACGCGACGCATCCTGAGCGCCTCTTTCCCACGGTTCAGTACTACTTGTGAAATATGCCGCTCGATGGACCGATAAGCCAGCAGGCGCTGCGGTATCGCTGGACCAGCGCTTCCGGTGCCCGTCTGGACGCGTGCGCCTCCTTAGCCTAACACTAACCGCCGCTGGGTCAGCGAGTGGCCTACGAAATGTGCGATTTTCAAGAATCGCACATTTCGTAGGGGCGCCAGCACTATTGATCGCCGCTTGAGTCCATCATCGTCAAGGAAGCAAGCGCTATCCACAAACTGCGCTTAGCCCCCTTGCACTGACCTACGATGCCTTGTCGCGCCGTTCAGCGCCGCTCTCTCCCGATACTTCTTTCAGCGCCTTACGACGGCGGTCTCCGCGCGTGTTCGCGGGAACCCACGTACCCCAAGAGCGGACCCCATCGGCTTCTTTCAACTGGATAAGGTTGTTGCTGAACGCGAGATACTCGAGTTCATCTCTGAGCAACTTCATCTTTTCCACATCGTCGACTCGAAGGAGCCCGGTAACAGCGGAGGGCGCATCGTTTACGCCCGGAATGCGTACATACGCGTCGTTGTCGCGAACAACACCAGTCCAAGCCTCGGCGACGAGCTTTGCCCATTCCGCCGCATCGAAGACCAAATCGCCGTCGAGAAGGAACGTCCAGCGATAGTGATGCCCCTTGTATTCTCCCCACCCGAGCGACCAGATGCCGCCAACCGCAACGGCAGCAAACTTCGCACTGGCCCGCAGCCGGTTGACAAACGTGGCATGGTGGTCCTTCGTCTGCTCAAGCTGCACCGTGACAGTCTGCTCGGGCCGCTCTGGCGGACGGTAAGCACACTCTATCCGCATCACAAATAGTGTTCGGGATCGCGAGAAGCAGTCGTCTGTGAATCGTTGCATACGCCGCAGTCGACGATTCGCATCGAAAGTGCGTTGCACATCTTCGGTGGCCGCTCCTCGTACCCGAGCCTCGCGGCGAAGCAGATCGAACAGTCCATCCGCAATCTCGCCCGAAAACTGATGTGCGGTCGTGTCGAAATATGTCGGTAGCTTGGCCAAACACTCGTGGAGGATCGGAAACCGATCCATGTAGTAGGCGGCCACATCGTGGAACAGCTGCGCATAAGCGGGGAGCTTGAAACGGCTGAGGTTCAATTCAGGATCGACTACCGCCAGCACGAGGCTTCGCAGATGCGGGTAATACCGCGCCAATGCGCGTTCCTCTACCCGAATCAGCTTGCCGTCTTCGCGTCGCTCAAAATCGAACGCCCGGCCGTCGGTGTTGACGATCGCCTGCGCGAGAGCGTCCATGCGGCGAACGGTGCTCGCCAACGCGCCCACCGAATTTCCGAGGATCTCAACGCGCCGTCCACCTTGCTCTACGACCGCGCGCATCATGTCGTCTTCGATCCGATCCAGCATCCGTCGGCGTACGAGACTGTACGTCAATGCTGCCTGACACGTCTGCTGTCCGCTATCGCGGTACACATATCGGGCGTCGCTTGCGATCCACGGAGTTTCGCGGCGAGTAAGTCTATGCATCGGCATGGGGATCCCCTTCATATCTGCGGCGCAGCGGAATGGACGGCCTGATACAGCGCGTAATACCGACGCCGGAGGTCCGTCGCAGTTTTCTGCGCGCAGTTGAAGTGCTCGCGAATGCCGTCGATCGTGGGACGGACCTTGCCTGCTGCGACATCGTGCACGAGTTGCAGCAGCCGACTATAAGTAACGTCCGGCTCAGGAGCGGTAGCCGGCCCATCTTCACTGATGGCGAGTCCGCTGCGACTGGCGCTAGTCGTCACGACTACCGGCGCCTCGTTCGCCTCGCCCTCCACACGACTACGACCAAGCGCCAAAAACCAGCAAAAGCCACCGGTAAAGTCGAGGACACATGCGCACACAAGCGCGACCGCCAGATTCAGCGTGTCTTCGTCGATGCCAGTCGCGCGCGAGAGTCGAGCAGTCGCCGGATCCTCGCGCGCCGAGTCGCGCAGTCGCGCGAACGAGTCGGCCCGGCGGTCGATCTCGTTTTCACGACGCCTCGCCTCATGCTCTTCAATCGCGAGCGCCCGAAGACGCGCATCAAGGACGTCGTGACGCTTGAGCCTCTCCGGGCAGTCGGCGTAACAACGTCGGGAATCGTTGATCGCCAGCATCGTTCGAATCTGTTGCTCTTCGGCCGCAATCGCCATTAGAGTACGAGGAACTGCGCCGTCCCACTCTGGTGCTGAAAGCTGGGCCGTCACTGTCTCAGCCCGTTGCTCCCCAGCTTTTTGCTGTGTCACAACAAAAAAAGATACCTGTCCGTACAACGCCACCAAAAGGCTCGCTGCGGATAACGCCATCCCCCAGTAGCGGGCGAAGATCGACTTTCCGCGACTCACTGCCGGCAACAGATGCGCGCCGACAACGGCCGCCACAGCAAGCGCAACGCAGGCAGCCTGCGCCGGAACCGTTGCAGCCCGTTGCAAACCAGACATGACGGCAATGCCGGTAGAGGTCAGCGTGGTGACAATCGCGAGCGCAATAGCTAGGAAGTGGGACGGGCCATTCGGAAAGCCTGTCGACGGGGCTGCTCTGTCGACAACGTTCTCCTTGCGGTCGATGGTGGAGTCTAGAAATTGATTCATTTCAAATCCTTTTCGTCACCCGGTGCATTCGTCATTCATATTGCGACGCGGCAATGTGCAGGCGGACCGCCGCCACCGCACCGGGCATAAGCCGCCGCACGGCGCGCGTGGCGTCCGTACGGGCGATCCAGTATCAGGTTTCAGTTGGCAGGGAAGAAGGCTGGCGACATTCGGATAAGCGACGCGTTACCCCGGCTTTCGATCCATACCCAGCCTGCGCGACATAAAGCATCCAGCGCACGCTTGCAACGCGCCTCGTCAAGGCCGAATGTTGGGGCCATGTCCCTTAGCTCGGTGCGGGTGATGAACTGGCGGCGGCGATGCAAGGCGTGCATGTTGAGGACATGCACGAGGATATCGATGTCGGCCTTGTCGGCAGGCGAAGGCTCTAGCGAACGCATGAGGACCTTGTTGGTCTCCTCCGCAAGCCACAGTCCGATTTCGATGGCGGCGCTCATCGTGCGCTCGCCGATCGCGCCTTCCAGGCCTTCGAACCGGTGAAGGACACCTGCGAGCCGAGCGATCAACACGGGCAGCCGGCCCAAGTATGGGTCCATCTGCGGGGCCCTTTCGGGGCCCCTCAGCCGCATCCCGACCAGCGGTGGTACCTGGCGGAGCATCTCGCCAGCGCTTTTGGATAGCTCGAGGACCACCGGCTCGAAGTCGCCGCTCTTCCGCATGCGCTTACGTGCGTCCCGTAACAGAGCGAGAACACGTTCGTCATATTGCTCAAGCGTTTTGTATCGCAGCGTGCGTTCGATCAGAATTCGCGCATGGGCCGTTTCCCGCGCGTCGAGAAGCTGCATGCGCGCGAGGAATCCCGTGTTGAACGCGTCCCCGCCGTGCTTGTTCAGGTACTCATATAGCGGAGCCGGTTGAGTCGCGATCACAATCGACATGAACGCATGTCCGACCGAGTCGGTGCCCGTCGTGATGCGTTCGTTCCTCGCAAGGCGTCCATCGTGCAGCGTGCACAAGTCTGCGAAAGTGCTCGAGAGCTTGCTTTTAAGGAAGCGAATCCCTTCGTCTTGCACAATGCCGGCGGACGGCCACGTCTTATGCAGCCGGCGGCGTAGCGCCGGCACAGTCGCATCCTCGACTAGCCAAGATGCTTTTCGTGGCGGACGCGGTTCGTCGACGAGCAGCACACTGAGCTTAACACTCAAATTCGAGACGTCCTTGCCGGCCGCGATCGCATCGTCAATTTCGCGAGTCAGGCGCCGAACGCGGGCCTTCCACACATGGCGGTCCGCGTCGTAGTGACGACGATGCTGCTCCGTTTCTGCGGCAGCCTCCGCCTCGGCCTTCGAGAAGGCCTCGCGCAAACGCGTGAGCAGCACGGACTTGCCGCTAACAGGCGGTGCAGCCGCGACGTAATAGCCAGTCAATGGAATTAGCCGCCCGTCCCGCAAACGGAGGAAGCAACCGTCTTGACAGGCCAGAGTCACCATTCCGAGTACGAGAAAGAGCGTCAGGTCTGAAGCAGTTCGATAGGCCTGCTGCAACTCGTCGCAAATGCGGCCAAGTAGGGTGCCACCGAGCGCCTGAGAGATCGCGCCCGCGCGAACGACCATCAACGCGTGAGGAACACAATACATTTCAACGGCCCCCATTACGCTGCATTCCGCGAATCAGCGCGAGCTGCGATCCACGCGTCGACCTCGGACTCCAAGAATCCCACCGAGCGCGCGGTAAGCTTGATTTTGCGAGGGAAAGTTAGGTCGTTCGACATGAGCGCGTACAGGGTTGCGCGCGACAGGTTGGTCCGCTCGATTAGCTGTTTGATTCGAAGAACGCGGAGCGCCTTGTCTGGCTGGTGGGCGACCAGCGCCGGATCAACAGGCGTGTTTTGGCGGCTCGGCGAGAGATATGGCTGAGCGACATCATGTGCAGGTTTGTTCATTGACATCTCCATCACGGTTTAGGCAGACGGGGATGGACACTCCTCGTCTGCAAGGTCCGGCCAGCGCCGGCGCGATAGAGAATGCAAGCGGCCCCCAGGGGCCGATCAATATTGTCTGCGAACGTCTTTCAGGATAAGGCTTCGGAAGGGGGCCGGGCGGCCCCCTCCCGCTTCGGCCCGCCCGTCATTACCTGGGACATGTAGGCTGGATTCTGTGGGTGAGTATTCCAGAGCTTCATCCTCTCACGCACGTTGCGCTCGCAGATGTCGAACCTAGCTGCAGTGGCTTTCGCACTGTGTGTGCGACGATACTCGACAAACTCTTGATACCGCTCGATCGTCCACATAGGCCGCCGGGCGTATTGCCTACCCATCTCTGCTTTTGAAACGTCGCCACGCTGCGCCACTTTGAGCAGAGTCGCCGCCTCATTCTTAGTTGACGTCTGCCGGCCTTCGTGTGCCTGCGACGCTATTTGGTAGGGAACGCCTATTCCTTCCAGGTATTCGATGGCGGTCCGCTTAGAGACGAAACATTCGGAGGTAAATGTGATTCTTTTAATAGGGACATGTCGCGCGTCACAGACAACGAGTTTTCCGCTTTCGAACCCGTCTCGCAATGCGTTGATTTGGTCAAACTGAAGCTTTTGCCGCGCGGCTTGCTGCCGAGCCACATCGGCTTCGGTCGGCAAAAAGGGCTCCCAATTCCAACGCCCATCGACAAGTTCACGATACGCCGTCAAGAACTGCTCACGCTGAACTTCGTCCATTGGATAGCGCACCTCCGGAAGCTGCGGCAAGAGCTCTGCCAAACGATGACGTTCTTCATCGCTCAGTTCAGACGAGTTCCAAAGGGTCTTCTTGCCCGACACAGAGGTGCGCACATCGACGGGGAAACTGTCGGTGCTTTCGGTAGAATAGTGCGGGATTCCGGTGTCCCAATGTTTCATTACCACGCAATCGATGCCTATCGTCCCCTCAGCAGCAACCGGCTGCTTGACGCGCGCGATGGCACGTGCGAGGTCCCACAAGCTGATGAGCGCCTCGTCCCCGAACTCGACGACTGCTGACATCTTCCCACTCCGTTTGAAAATAATTCCGGAATGGTAACGCTGGAAACCAAGAGATAAGGGCGGCGGTGAGGCGAACGACCTCGGTTTGAAGTGGGCCAACGGCAACAGCGTATCGATTTCCTGGGCGCCGTCGCTTGGGCAAGGTCTGCTCAAATAGCGCCGCTAGGAATCGTTGAGAATATACGAACAAGCTGCAACCAGAACTAGCGAGGGTGTCTAGAACGCCCTTCCTCAGTCAAGAATTTCCGTACCGTTTCCGTACAGAAATTAGCAGCAGAAAAAGCCACACACCATCTCGTTGATTTGCTTGATATTTTTGGCGCGCCCGGCTGGGATCGAACCAGCAACCCCTGCCTTCGGAGGGCAGTACTCTATCCATTGAGCTACGGGCGCGTGAGACAGTGAAACGACCCCATATACAGGCCGTCCACGATTGGCAAGATGGCAAGGATACCCGGTTTCCCATGACGCGTCCACCTTGCCCGACGAATCGGCGTCAGAGCGCGATCCGTGCGGGTAAACACGCGCCATCGCGCCGCTCGCCGTGATGTAAACGTTCCGTCTATAATCGTCCGTGCTTCATTGGACTGCCATTTTGCCGTTGCACCGCGCTCACAATTCCTATTCACGGAGACGAGGCAAGCATGAGCGAAGCACCCCACGAATCTCCCGTCAAAACCCCCGGGCAGTTGATTGCCGTCATCATCGCGTCGTTCGCGATTCCGATCGTCCTGATCGTCCTGTTCGCCAATTACGCGAACCATGCATTCCGTTCCGGCGCCGGCACGGACGCGCTATCCGACGAGCAGGTCGCCGCCCGTATCGCGCCGATCGCGAAGGTCGACGTGAAGGACGCCAACGCACCCCGCACGTACAAGACCGGCGAGGAAGTCTACAAGGCCGTCTGCGTGACCTGTCACGGCACCGGCGCCGCCGGCGCGCCGAAATTCGGCAACAAGGACGACTGGGCGCCGCGCATCTCGCAAGGCTTCGACACGCTGCTGAAGACGGCCCTCGCGGGCAAGGGCGCGATGCCGCCGCGCGGCGGCACGAGCCCCGACGACGTCAGCGACTATGAAATCGCCCGCGCGATCGTCTACATGGCGAACAACGACGGCGCGAACTTCCCCGAACCGGCCGCGCCGGCCGCCAACGCGGCGCAACCCGCCAGCGGCGCACCCGCGTCGGGCGCCGACGCATCGAACGCGCAGGCCGCCGCGGCCATGGCCGCGATCGCCGCGATCCCGAAGGCCGGCGAAAAGCCCGCGGCCGCGCCGACCAGCGCCGACGCCGCATCGGCCGGCAAAGCGCTGTATACGCAGGTGTGCCAGGCTTGCCACGCGGCCGGCGTGCTCGGCGCGCCGAAGTTCGGCAGCAAGGAAGACTGGGCGCCGCGCCTGAAGGAATCGATGGATACGGTCTACAACTACGCGCTGCACGGCAAGGGCGCGATGCCGCCGAAGGGCGGGTCGAACGCGTCGGATGCCGACGTGAAGGCGGCCGTCGACTACATGGTCAACGCGTCGAAGTAACGCCTCACCCGGCCATCCGTAAAAGACCCCCGCGGCGCCTGCGCATCGCGGGGGTTTCGTTTTCGGGTTGCCGGTTCGCCGCGCCCTCGTGCGCGCGGCAGCGCCGCCACGTCACTTCTGCAACAACGCCTTCAGGCTGGCGAGCCGATCCTTCGGCGACATCGGCGCCTCTTCCGGCGTCGGCGGCGGCGCTTCGTCGAGCCCCATCTCGGGAATGAAGCGCGACGGTTCGCACACGACCGTCTCGCGCGCCCGCTTGCGCTTCTTGCACCAGTTCAGGTGCAGGCTGCGCTGCGCGCGGGTGATCGCGACATACATCAGCCGGCGCTCCTCCTCGATCCGCTCGTTGTCGATCGGGCCGTCGTCGTCGCTGCCGCCGCGGTGCGGCATGATGCCTTCCTCGACGCCGACCAGGAACACGTGCGGATACTCGAGCCCCTTCGACGCATGGACGGTCGACAGCCGCACGGCGTCCGGGTCCTCGTCCTTGCCCTCGAGCATCGACATCAGCGCGACGGTCTGGATCAGGCCGAGCAGGTTCTTGCCCGTATCGGCGAGCCCGTCCGCGTTGTGGAAACCTTCGGCCTCGCCGTCGACGGCCTCCGTCTCCGGCTTGGTGCCCTTGCGCTTCAGCCATTCGAGGAATTCGAGCACGTTCTGCCACTTCGACTGCGCCTGCCGCTCGTCGAACGCGTCGTACAGGTACGCCTCGTAGTGGATCGCCTCCATCATGTCGTCGAGCACGACGGTCGCCGGCTCCTTGTCCGCGCGTTCGGTCAGGCGCTGGATGAAGTCGCAGAACATCCGCAGCGGCTCGACCTGGCGCGCCGACAGCCGCGCCTCGATCCCGCCCATGTACACGGCCTCGAACAGCGACACCTTCGCCTGCCCCGCGAACGAGCCGAGCGCCTCGAGCGTCGTGTTGCCGATGCCGCGGCGCGGCGTCGTGACGGCACGGATGAACGCGGGATCGTCGTCGGCGTTCGCGATCAGGCGCAGGTACGCGCACAGATCCTTGATCTCGGCCTTGTCGAAGAACGACTGCCCGCCCGACAGCACGTACGGGATGCGCTCGCGCCGCAGCACCTGTTCGAAGATGCGCGCCTGGAAGTTGCCGCGGTACAGGATCGCGTAGTCGCGGAACTGCGCGCGCCGCTCGAACTTGTGCGCGGACAGCCGGAACACGACCGATTCGGCCTCGTGTTCCTCGTCGTTGCACGCCGTGACGGTGATCGAATCGCCCATTCCGTGCTCGGACCACAGCTTCTTCTCGAACAGCTTCGGGTTGTTCGCGATCACGTTGTTCGCGGCGGTCAGGATCCGCACCGTCGACCGGTAGTTCTGCTCGAGCTTGATCACGTGCAGCTTCGGGAAATCCTTGCCGAGCTGCGCGAGGTTCTCCAGCGTCGCGCCGCGCCAGCCGTAGATCGCCTGATCGTCGTCGCCGACCGCCGTGAACGCGGCGCGCGGGCCCGCGAGCAGCTTCAGCAGCTCGTACTGGCACGCGTTGGTGTCCTGGTATTCGTCGATCAGCAGGTAGCGCAGCTTGTTCTGCCAGCGGTCGCGCACCTGCTCGTTCTTCGCGAACAATTCGGCCGGCAGGCGGATCAGGTCGTCGAAGTCGACCGCCTGGTACGCGTGCAGCGTCGCCACGTAGTTGCGGTAGACCAGCGCGGCCTGATGCTCGTCCTCGTTGGCCGCGATCGCCATCGCCTCGTCGGGCATGATCAGGCCGTTCTTCCACAGCGAGATGATGCTCTGGATCTTGCGGATCAGCCCCTTGTCGGTCGTGCCCAGTTGCTCCTGGATCATCCCGAAGCAGTCGTCCGAATCCATGATCGAGAACTGCGGCTTCAGGCCGACGTGCTCGGCCTCCTGGCGCAGGATCTGCACGCCGAGCGAGTGGAACGTGCAGACGGTGAGCTGGTTGACGGGCACCTTGCGGCCTTCCTTGCCCGGCGTGGTGAGCGTCTTGCCTTCCAGCAGCTTCGACACGCGCTCGCGCATTTCGGCGGCCGCCTTGTTCGTGAACGTGACGGCGGCGATGTGGCGCGGCTCGAAGCCTTTCGCCTCGATCAGGTGCGCGATCTTCTGCGTGATCACGCGGGTCTTGCCGCTGCCCGCGCCGGCGAGCACGAGACAGGGACCGTCGAGATAGCGCACCGCTTCGTTCTGAGCGGGATTGAGGCCTGCTGACATGATGGCGGATGGTGTTGCGGGTTGACGGCGGAACGCCGGGAGGATGCCGTGCGCGGCAGGCTGGCGAAGCAGGCGGACACGCAGGCAGGACGCGCATGTTAACACGTCGGCGGCGCGTATTTCGGGCGCACCGCCGGACGGGGGCGCGCGGGCTCGCCGGGCGGGCGCCCCCTGTCCGTTCGGCGTGGTCGTGGCTGGCCGCTCGGCCAATCGGGCCCTGTCGGCGCCGTGATCGGACACAATAGGCCCTTCTCCCGCGCCACCTCGCGCCGCGCCGCTTCGACTCACTTGAACCCTCACCGGATCGACCTCATGGGATACCCGTTCGCCACCGCCGCCCTCGGCCCGCTGCTGTTCGCACAGGGGCGCTACGTGCGCCGCGTCACGCCGCGGCTGCCCGAGGCGGCCGGCCCGCGCAGCGGCGTGGCGGGCGACGGCCCGCCGCTGCGCGTGCTGGTGGTCGGCGATTCGGCCGCTGCGGGCGTCGGCGTCGCGACGCAGCACGATGCGCTCGCCGGGCAACTGGCGAACGCGCTGGCGGCCACGCACCGCGTGAGCTGGAAACTGCTCGCGCGCACCGGCCTGACCACGCGGGAGCTGGTCGACTGGCTCGCCACCGAACCGGCCGAGCCGTTCCACGTGGCGGTCACGTCGCTCGGCGTCAACGACGTGACGGGCGGCGTGCCGCCCGCACGCTGGGTCGCGCAGCAGGCCGAGCTGGTCCAGCTGCTCGGCACGCGCTTCCAGGTCGGGCACGCGATCCTGTCGGCGGTGCCGCCGATGGAGCGCTTCCCGGCGCTGCCGCAGCCGCTCGCGTGGTATCTCGGGCGGCGCGCGCGGCGGCTCAACGCGGCGCTCGCGGCTTGGGCCGGCGCGCAGCCGCACTGCACGTTCCTGCGGGTCGACCTGCCGCTCGAACGCCATCTGATGGCCGCCGACGGCTTCCATCCCGGCGCATCCGCGTGCGCGGTGTGGGCCGCGCAGGTCGCGGCCGCCATGCGCCAACGGGTGGGCGGATGATGTGGCACGCGATGAGGCCGCTGGCGGCTCGGAGCGCCGAGCAGCGCCGCGCCGAGCCCGAGCCCGAGCCCGAGCCCGAGCCCGAGCCCGGGTCCGGGTCCGGGTCCGGGTCCGGGTCCGGGTCCGGGTCCGCGTCCGGGTCCGCGTCGCGTCCGAGCCGAGCCGAGCCCGGAGCCCGGAGCCCGGAGCCCGGAGCCCGGAGCCCGGAGCCCGGAGCCCGGAGCCTGGAGCCTGGAGCCTGGAGCCTGGAGCCTGGAGCCTGGAGCCTGGAGCCCGGAGCCCGGAGCTGGAAGCTGGAAGCTGGGAGCTGGAGGCGGGCAGTCGAGAGCCGGACCCGGTCAACCGTACCGCACTGCGCCCCGTCCCGCGCAAAATGCCGGCATTCCTTGCGCAAGCGCCGCTCCGCCTCGCGCGTTTCGCCCGACACGTCTGTGCAAGCGACGCCGCCATGCCAAAATAGCCGGTCGTCTTCGCGCCGCTCCGGCGCGCCATCCTTTAGTTTCCTTCGCAGCCAGGAATTGCCATGTCGTCATTGCTCAGGATTGGTTTGATGGGTTTCGGTTTCGCCGGCGCGACGTTTCACGCGCCCGTGATCGCCACGAGCGGCCGCACTGAAGTCGCGGCGATCGCGACGGGTCAGCCCGATCGCGCGCACGCCGCGTATCCGGGCGCGCGCATCGTCCCCGACCTCGACGCGCTGCTCGGCCTCGACGACATCGAATGCGTGGTGATCGCCACGCCGAACGACACCCACTTCACGCTCGCGCGCCAGGTGCTAGAAGCCGGCCGCCACGTGGTCGTCGACAAGCCCGTGACGCTCACCGCCGACGAGGCGCTCGCGCTCGCGCGGCTCGCTAACGCGCGCAGCCGGCTGTTCGCGCCGTTCCACAACCGCCGCTGGGACGGCGATTTCCTCACCGTGCGCCGCATCGTCGAATCGGGCGAACTCGGCCGCCTCACCTACTTTGCATCGCACTTCGACCGCTTCCGGCCGACGCCACGCACGCGCTGGCGCGAGGAACCGGCCCGCGGCGGCGGCCTGCTGCTCGACCTCGGCCCGCACCTGATCGACCAGGCGCTCGCGCTGTTCGGCACGCCGGAAACGGTGAGCGCCACCGTCAAGACGCGCCGCGACAACGGCACGGCGCCCGATTTCGTGCACCTGCTGCTCGGCTATCCGGACAAGGACGTCGCGCTGCATGCGAGCGCGCTGTCGGCGATCGAGCCCGCGCGCTTCACGCTGCACGGCACGCGCGGCAGCTACCAGAAATTCGGGCTCGACACGCAGGAAGACCAGCTCAAGGCCGGCCTCACCGCGGACGACGTCGAATTCGGCGGCGGCAATCCGCCCGGCCTGCTGCGCGTGCTCGACGGCGAGGTCGAGGTCGAGCGTCCGGTGCCGACGCTCGACGGCCAGTACGCGGAGTTCTACCGCGCGCTCGCCGCGTCGATCCGCGACGGCGCACCCTTCCCCGTCACCGCGCAGGACGCGGTCGACGTGATGACGATCATCGAGCTCGCCGCGCAGAGCGAACACGACGGCCGCCGGCTGCCGTTCGTGCGCCGCATCGTCTGACGGGCGCCGGCCGGGGCGGCACCGGCCCGGCCGCCCATCGCGCCACGCCGCCACGCGCCGGCGGCGGCGCTGCCGTCTGCCGCCGCCCCGCCCCGTCGGCACGGCCGGAACATTCCGTTACAAATGGTGCGGGAACGAAAGTCAGCGGTCGTCCGGTCTGACGCGTTTCTCAAAAAGTCGATTCGACACCTATCCGTCAGGAGAATGTGATGCAACGGTTGATTCGCGCAGCGGCATGCTGCGTCCTGGTTTCCTCGCTCGCGGCGTGTATCGTGCAGCCGCAGCGGCCGGCCCGGCAGGCGCCGCCGCCGCCGCGACCGAATCCGCAGGTCGTCGCGAACGACCGCATGCAGGAGGTCCAGGGCCGGATCGATAACCTGCATCGCCGCATCGACGCGCGCGTGAACGGCGGCTACTACCCGCCGCCTTACGGCGCGCAGCTTCACCACCGCCTCGACGTGATCCGCCAGGAAGCCAACGACATGTCGGCCCAGCACAACGGCGGCCTGTCCGGCGACGAGCAGCGCGTGCTGAACCAGGAACTCGACACGGCCGCGCGCGCGATCGGCGAATAACGCGCCGGCGCCTGCCGGAGCAAAGAAAAGCGGCGGCGCCCGTTGCCGCCGCTTGTCGCGAAGCGACATTCTTTTGCTCAAATTGACAACGCCCACCCGCTCGCGTACAGTCGCCCGCACGCGTCGGGAGAGCGTGTGACCGGGTGTTCCGACACCGGTTGCGCCGCCGAAGGGGCACACCCGCAAACTCTCAGGCAAAAGGACCGACCGCGTCGGGGAATCGCGTCCGCGCACTGCGCGGGCCATACGCTCCCCGCACTCTGGAGAGCGGCAGTAGCCCGCAGCGCATCGGCTGCGCGGGCAAGCTGCCCACCGAAGGGGCGCGCGTTCGCCGGGCTTGGCCCGCAGCGCAATCTCTCAGGTATCGAGGACAGAGGGGCATGTACCGGATCGCTCGAGGCCATCGGCCGCGGCGGTCGGCACATGGCCGTTCTGATCCGCGCGCAAGCGCCTTGCCTGAGGCCTCGATGACTGCACTGAATCACACCCCGCTCAACGCCGCGCACCGCGCGCTCAACGCCCGCATGGTCGACTTCGGCGGCTGGGACATGCCCGTCAACTACGGCTCGCAGATCGAAGAACACGCGGCCGTGCGCACCGACGCCGGCATGTTCGACGTGTCGCACATGTGCGTCGTCGATTTCACCGGCAGCCGCGTGCGCGCGTTCTTCGAGCATGCGATCGCGAACAACGTCGGCAAGCTCAAGACGCCCGGCAAGGCGCTCTACTCGTGCCTGCTCAACCCGCAGGGCGGCGTCATCGACGATCTGATCGTCTATTATTTCACCGAAGAATTCTTCCGCGTGGTCGTCAACGCCGGCACCGCCGAGAAGGACATCGCGTGGTTCAACCAGCTGAACGAGCAAGGCGGCTACGGCCTGACGATCGCGCCGCGCCGCGATTTCGCGATCATCGCCGTCCAGGGTCCGAACGCCCGTGAAAAGGTCTGGGCGACGGTGCCCGCCGCCCGCGCGGCCACCAGCGAGCTCAAGCCGTTCAACGCCGCGCAGGTTGCCGGCACGCCGTTCGGCGATCTCACCGTCGCGCGCACCGGCTACACCGGCGAGGACGGCTTCGAGGTGATCGTCCCGGCCGTGCACGTCGAAGCGCTGTGGCATGCGCTGCAGCAAAACGGCGTGCGCCCGTGCGGGCTCGGCGCGCGCGACACGCTGCGCCTCGAGGCCGGCATGAACCTGTACGGCCAGGACATGGACGACACCGTGTCCCCGCTCGACGCGGGCCTCGCGTGGACGGTCGACCTCACCGCGCCGCGCGACTTCGTCGGCCGCGCCGCACTCGAAGCCAACGGCACGCGCGCCGCGTTCGTCGGCCTGATCCTGCAGAAGGAAAACGGCAAGGCGGGCGGCGTGCTGCGCGCGCACCAGAAGGTCGTCACGTCGCATGGCGAAGGCGAGATCACGAGCGGCACGTTCTCGCCTTCGATGCAGGAATCGATCGCGTTCGCGCGCGTGCCGGCAGCCGTCCAGATCGGCGACACCGTCCAGGTGCAAATTCGAGACAAGCATCTTCCCGCACGCGTGGTAAAACTGCCGTTCGTGCGCAACGGCAAGGTCCTCGCTGCGTAACGACCGAGAAGCGGCCCGGCAGGCCGCCTCCCGGCAAGCCGGGAGATGGCGCCCGGCGCAACCCCATCCGGCGCACCATGGCGGCGCGCCAGCAGAACGAACAAACCCTTTTATCCAGGAGCATCCGATGAGCAACGTCCCGGCCGATCTGAAGTACACCGACGAACACGAGTGGATCCGCACCGAGGCGGACGGCACGCTGACGGTCGGCATCACCGATCACGCGCAGAGCACGCTCGGCGACATCGTCTTCCTCGAGCTGCCCGAAGTCGGCAAGTCGGTGAGCGCGGGCGACGCCGTCGGCGTCGTCGAATCGGTGAAGGCGGCATCCGACATCTACTCGCCGGTGTCCGGCGAGATCGTCGCCATCAACGAAGCCGCCACCGATGCGCCCGAAGAAGTGAACGGCGACGCGTACGGCGTGTGGCTCTTCAAGATCAAGCTCGCGGCCGGCGCATCGACCGACAAGCTGATCGACGCCGACGCCTACAGCAAGCTGATCGACTAATTTCCCTACCCGAACCGCGCGGCGCCGGCCTCGGCGCGCGCGGGACCAGAGTCACGCCATGAAGCTCGAACACCCGGACCGTCTGATGAACCGCACGCCCCTCTCGCTCGCCGCGCTCGAAACGCATGACGCGTTCGCCGAACGCCACATCGGCCCCGATGCCGCCAGCCAGCAGGCCATGCTCGACACGCTCGGCTTCGCGTCGCGCGCCGCGCTGATCGACGCCGTGATCCCGGCATCGATCCGCCGCGCCGACACGCTGCCGCTCGGCCCGTTCGCGCAGCCCAAGAGCGAGGCCGAAGCGCTCGCCGCGCTGCGTGCGCTCGCGGACAAGAACCAGGTGTTCCGCTCGTATATCGGCCAGGGCTACCACGACACGCACACGCCGGCCGTGATCCTGCGCAACGTGCTCGAAAACCCGGCGTGGTACACGGCCTACACGCCGTACCAGCCCGAAATTTCCCAGGGCCGCCTCGAGGCGCTCCTGAACTTCCAGCAGATGGTGGCCGATCTCACCGGCCTCGCGATCTCGAACGCATCGCTGCTCGACGAAGCCACCGCCGCGGCCGAAGCGATGACGCTGCTGCAGCGCACCGGCAAGCCGAAGTCGAACGTGTTCTACGTCGCCGACGACGTGCTGCCGCAAACGCTCGAAGTGATCCGCACGCGCGCGCTGCCGATCGGCATCGAGGTCAAGACGGGCCCGGCCGCCGACGCCGCGAACGCGAACGCGTTCGGCGTGCTGCTGCAGTACCCGGGCGTGAACGGCGACGTGCGCGACTACCGCGCGCTCACCGAAGCGATCCACGCGGCCGGCGGCCACGTGGTCGTCGCGGCCGACCTGCTCGCGCTGACCGTGCTGACGCCGCCCGGCGAATGGGGCGCGGACGTCGCGATCGGCAACACGCAGCGCTTCGGCGTGCCGATGGGCTTCGGCGGCCCGCACGCCGCTTACATGGCCGTACGCGACGAATTCAAGCGGCAGATGCCGGGCCGCCTCGTCGGCGTGACGGTCGACGCGCAGGGCAAGCCCGCGCTGCGCCTCGCGCTGCAGACGCGCGAACAGCACATCCGCCGCGAGAAGGCGACGTCGAACGTGTGTACCGCGCAGGCGCTGCTCGCGATCATGGCGAGCATGTACGCGGTCTACCACGGCCCGCACGGCCTGAAGACGATCGCGCTGCGCGTGAACCGCATCGCGGCGCTGCTCGCCGCCGGCGTGAAGCAGCTCGGCTTCGCGACCGTCAACGACACGTTCTTCGACACGCTGACGATCGACACCGGCACGCGCACCGCGCAGATCCACGAATTCGCGAAAGCCAAGCGCATCAACCTGCGCCGCGTGAGCGACACGCAAGTCGGCGTGTCGGTCGACGAAACGACGACGCGCGACGACCTCGCCGATCTTCTCGACGTGTTCGCGCAGGCCGCGGGCGGCACGGCACCGGCCGTCGATGCGCTGGACGCGGGCCTCGCCGGCGTCGCCGCGCTGCCGGCCGGCCTCGAGCGCACGAGCGCGTACCTGACGCACCCGGTGTTCAACCGCCACCATTCCGAAACCGAAATGCTGCGCTACCTGCGCAGCCTGTCGGACAAGGATCTCGCGCTCGACCGCTCGATGATCCCGCTCGGCTCGTGCACGATGAAGCTGAACGCGACGTCGGAAATGCTGCCCGTCACGTGGCCCGAGTTCGGCGGCATCCATCCGTTCGCGCCGGCCGAGCAGACCGTCGGCTACCGCGAGATGATCGACCAGCTCGAACAGATGCTCGTCGCGGCCACCGGCTACGCGGCCGTGTCGCTGCAACCGAACGCGGGCTCGCAGGGCGAGTACGCGGGCCTGCTGATCATCCACGCGTACCACGCGTCGCGCGGCGAAGGCCATCGCGACGTGTGCCTGATCCCGGCGTCCGCGCACGGCACGAACCCGGCGTCCGCGCACATGGCCGGCATGAAGGTCGTGGTCGTCGCGTGCGACGCGCAGGGCAACGTCGACATCGACGACCTGAAGGCGAAGGCCGAGCAGCATTCGGCGAACCTCGCGGCGATCATGATCACGTATCCGTCGACGCACGGCGTGTTCGAGCAGAACGTGCGCGAGATCTGCGAGATCGTCCACGCGCACGGCGGCCAGGTGTACGTCGACGGCGCGAACATGAACGCGATGGTCGGCCTGACCGCGCCCGGCCAGTTCGGCGGCGACGTGTCGCACCTGAACCTGCACAAGACCTTCTGCATCCCGCACGGCGGCGGCGGCCCGGGCGTCGGCCCGGTGGCGGTCGGCACGCACCTCGCGAAGTTCCTGCCGAACCAGCGCTCGACCGGCTACGCCCGCGCGGAAGACGGCATCGGCGCGGTGTCGGCCGCGCCGTACGGCTCGGCGTCGATCCTGCCGATCTCGTGGATGTACATCGCGATGATGGGCGCGAAGAACCTGACCGCCGCGACCGAAACCGCGATCCTCAACGCGAACTACATCGCGAAGCGCCTCGCGCCGCATTACCCGGTGCTGTATTCGGGCCCGGGCGGGCTGGTCGCGCACGAGTGCATTCTCGACCTGCGTCCGATCAAGGAAACGAGCGGCATCACCGTCGACGACGTCGCGAAGCGCCTGATGGACTACGGCTTCCACGCGCCGACGATGAGCTTCCCGGTGCCGGGCACGCTGATGGTCGAGCCGACCGAATCCGAATCGCAGGAAGAACTCGACCGCTTCATCGCCGCGATGATCGCGATCCGCGAGGAAATCCGCGCGGTCGAGGAAGGCCGCGCCGATCGCGAGGACAACCCGCTGCGTCACGCGCCGCACACGGCGGCCGTCGTCACCGCGAACGAATGGCCGCACGCGTACTCGCGCGAGCAGGCCGCGTACCCGGTCGCGTCGCTCGGCACGAACAAGTACTGGCCGCCGGTCGGCCGCGCGGACAACGCCTATGGCGACCGCAACCTGTTCTGCTCGTGCGTGCCGATGTCGGACTACGCATAACGCACGTCTCGCACCGGAGCGTCCGACCGTGACCACCCCGCACGCAGCCACCGGTTGCGTGCGGTTTTTACGTTCGCCGCCCGGCCAACCGTTTCACGCTTGCGCGCCAATCCGGCTAACATCACACGCGATCCAGCCAATGAAGGAGTTCCGCATGGTGCGTCCGATGTTTCCGGGCCATGGCGCAACCGCGCGGCGGCCGCGCGTGCGCGCAGGCCGCTACGTGCCGATGCTCGTCGCATCGTTGTCGCTGGCCGCCGCCGGCCTCGGCGTGTCCGGCAGTGCGCGCGCGGCAATGAATTTCTGCGCGGCGCCCGCACTGCAGGCAAGCGAGACGACGCAGGCCGAGCCGGGCGTGCAGGCGCTGATCCGCAGCGTCGACGCACGCATCGGCGAGCAGCCGAAGGCGATGGCGCGCGTGCATACCGAGGGCACGCTGCCGCATGAAGGCATCCACGACCAGAGTGAAGCCGCGCTCAAGGACATGGACCTGATGCGCGATGCGGCGCTCGCGTGGCGCGTGACGAACGCGCCGCGCTATCTGCAGCTCGTCGACCGCTTCCTGTCCGCGTGGGTCTCGACCTACCAGCCGAGCTTCAACCCGATCGACGAGACGCGCTTCGACAGCCTGATCGTCGCGTACGACATGACCGCGAGCGCGCTGCCGGTGAAAACGCGCAACGCGACGGCCGCGTTCATCGCGAAGCTCGGCGCCGGCTACGTCGCGCAGGTCGACGCGCAGAAACGCCCGCTCACCGGCATCTGGCGCAACAACTGGCAGAGCCACCGGATCAAGCTGATCGCGTTGTCCGCGTTCACGCTCGGCGACCGCAAGATGATGAACGCCGCACAGCGGCTGTTCGTCGAGCATCTCGCCGACAACATCGGCCCGGACGGCAAGACCTGGGATTTCGAGGAACGCGATGCGCTGCATTACGCGGTCTACGATCTGCAGCCGCTGGTGACGGCCGCGCTCGCCGCGCGCCGCTTCAACCGCAACTGGCTGCGCGAGCGCGGCGCGAACGGCGCGACGCTCGCGGCCGCGCTCGACTGGCTCGTGCCGTACGCGCTCGGCGAGAAAACCCACGAGGAATTCGTGAATTCGCCGGTGCCGTTCGACGCGAAGCGCCGCGAGGCCGGCTTGCCGGGTTATACGGGGCAGTGGGACCCGAAAAACGCCACCGAACTCTTTCATCTGGCCGTGCGGCTCGACGGGCGCTATGCCCGCGTCGCGCAGCAGCTTTCCCCAACGCCGCCCGCATGGCTCGCCGCGTGCCTGCCATTGCAGGCGCGCTAGCACCATTCTCACAGCAAGGCAGGTATCGAAATGGCAGTCAGCGTGTTTGACCTCTTCAAGATCGGCATCGGTCCGTCCAGTTCGCATACGGTCGGGCCGATGCGCGCCGCGCTGATGTTCGTCCAGGGCCTCGAGCGCGACGGGCTGCTCGACGCGACGGCTCACGTGAAGGTCGAGCTGTACGGCTCGCTCGGCGCCACCGGCAAGGGCCACGGCACCGACCGCGGCGTGATGCTCGGCTTGCTCGGCGACGCGCCCGACACCGTCGATCCCGACACGATCGACGCGCGGCTCGAAGAAGTCCGCAAGACGAAGCAACTCGCGCTGCTCGGCACGCACCCGGTGCCGTTCGTGCTGAAGGAGCACATCGCGTTCTACCGCCAGGCGCTGCCCGAACATCCGAACGGGATGAAGCTGCGCGCGAGCGATGCGAACGGCGCGGTACTGGTCGAGCGCACGTACCTGTCGGTCGGCGGCGGCTTCGTCGTGACGGCCGGCGCGCCGAACACGAAGGTGCTGAGCGCGGCCGAGCAGATGACGCACCCGTTCCGCACCGGCGCGGAGCTGCTCGCGCTGACCGCGTCGACCGGCAAGTCGATCGCGCAACTGATGTGGGAAAACGAGCGCGCGTGGCACACCGAGGAAGAAACGCGCGACGGGCTGCTGAAGATCTGGGCCGTGATGCAGTCGTGCGTGTCGCGCGGGTGCGGGATCGGCAACCCGGACGCCGACGGCAACCTGCCCGGCCCGTTCCAGGTCAAGCGCCGCGCGCCGCAGTTGTACCGCACGCTGACCGGCAGCCCCGAGCGCGCGCTGCAGGATCCGCTGTCGATGATCGACTGGATCAACCTGTACGCGATCGCGGTCAACGAGGAAAACGCGGCCGGCGGCCGCGTCGTCACCGCGCCGACCAACGGCGCGGCCGGCATCATCCCGGCCGTGCTCCACTACTACACGCGCTTCACGCCCGGCGCGAACGAACAGGGCGTGATCGACTTCCTGCTGACGGCCGCCGCGATCGGCATCCTGTACAAGCTCAACGCATCGATCTCGGGCGCGGAAGTCGGCTGCCAGGGTGAAGTGGGCGTTGCGTGCTCGATGGCGGCCGGCGCGCTCGCGGCCGTGCTCGGCGGCACGCCCCAGCAGGTCGAGAACGCGGCCGAGATCGGGATGGAGCACAACCTCGGCCTGACCTGCGACCCGGTCGGCGGGATGGTGCAGATCCCGTGCATCGAGCGCAACGCGATGGCGTCGGTCAAGGCCGTCAACGCGGCGCGCATGGCGCTGCGCGGCGACGGCTCGCACTACGTGTCGCTCGACTCGGTGATCAAGACGATGCGCGAGACGGGCGCCGACATGAAGACCAAGTACAAGGAAACGTCGCGCGGCGGGCTGGCGGTGAATATCGTCGAGTGCTGATGCGGGACCCGGCGGCAATGCGAGGCCCGTCGGCCGACGTATTGCCGCCGGGCTCGACACCCGGCACTAATCGTTCAGCCAGTTCTCCACGCGCAATCCCGGATAGCTGACGAAATCCCGCTCGTTGTTGGTCACCAGGACGACATCGAGCGACACCGCATGCGCGGCGATCAATTTGTCGAGGTGATCCTTCTTCCGTTCGCGGGTGGCCTCGCGGATCGGACCATACGCTTGCGCGGCCGGGGCGTCGAAAGGCGCGACGGGAATATCCTCGATCAACGCCGCGAGATTGCGGCGCTCGCGGGCAGGGCTCGTGCATGCGGTCACGCCGTACTCGAGCTCCGCATAAGTGACCGCCGACATGACGACGTCGCCCGTGTAGCACTGCGCAAATCGTCTCGCGACCTGCTCCGGCTGATTTTTCATCAGATAGATGCACATGTTGGTGTCGAGCATGAAGCGCGGCATCACAAGCCCTCGCGTTCGGCCTGTTCATGGTCGCCACGCCCTTCGGTCATGAAGTCCGGCCCGAATTTCGCGAATTTCTCGAGTACGTTGGTCAGAGGCCGCCGCATCGGCCGAATGCGGATTTCGTCACCGACCCGCTCGATTTCCAGTTCGATATCGCTGCGTTCATAGGCAAGGTCCGCAGGAATACGCACGGCCTGCGAGTTGCCGTTTCTGAATACCCTCGTGGTATGCATGTCGATCTCCGCCCGGATGTACATTGTATGTACATTATCCGATGCGGGCCGAGATGTAAATCCATGTGTGTACATAACAGGTGTTCCTTCGGCTGACGAGCCGGCAGTGAATACGCGCGTCACGGCCATTGCCGTCGCGCATGCAGCACGCGGAGGATCTCCACGATGCCCTCGGCCGGCCGGATGCGATACACGAGCACATCGTTCGGCGCGACCACCAGCTCACGCGTGCCGGCCACCCGCCCTCGCCGATACAACTCGGCATGGGCCGGTAACGCCGCCGCCCTTTCTTCCAGCAGTTCGTCGAGTTCGAGGGCGGCCAGCGGGTCGTCCTCGGCGATGGCGTCCATGATCGCGGCGCGATCCTCGTACGCCTTCGGATTCCAGTGCAACGCAAGGGTCAAGAAGCATCCCCGCGCTTGCCGGCAAGCCGGTCACGCAGCGCCGCACGTCGCGACGCGAAGTCGGCGCTGACTTCGGCATCCGGAATCGACGCACGCGGGTCGTCCAGCGCCTGCTGCACCTGCTCGCGAAACCAGCGATCGTGGGCCGCCGCCTCGTGTGCCGCCTTCAGCGCCGCCGCGCGATCGGGCCGGGTCGCCCGGCCGGCCGCATCCGGGTCGAATGCCGACGCGTCCACATCGAATCGGCTGATACCGATATCGCGCAGAAAGCCGACCAGCGTTTCAAAACGGCGAAACACCCGCACGTCGCCGCGCTTGGCCGACAGGAAACGTTCGTGTGCGCCGCACCGGGCCGAGAACGCCCAACCGTTGCCGCAACCGACCACGCGGGCCGCACGCACCGCGCCGGCTGCGACCAGCTCCGTCAGCGTCTTTTGATCAATCGTTTCGGTCGTCATGGCGATTCTCGCCCCTTTCTCCACGCATTCGCTGAAATTTTACTATTGAGTGGCATCCCAATTTATTGTTAGTTGGGATGCCCCGCTCCAGATCGAGACAAGCGTCAGCCCGCCATCCATAGCACTCACTTTCCGCCGTCGCGCCAGTCTGCACAAGCTGGCCGGTCGGCCAACCGAAGCCGGTGCGCGCTCGCCGAACCGCCCAGCGTTCCGACACTTTTCATCGTCCGCCGTACCGGCGCGCCGCCAACCGGCGTAAGCTGTACGTCCCGCTACCCAGGGAGACGGCAGCCCATGTCGCATTCCAAGGATCTCGAGCCGCGCGCCACCACCGGTGCGCGCTTGCTCGTCGATGCGTTGCTCGCCAATCACGTCGAACGCGTGTTCTGCGTGCCGGGCGAGAGCTTCCTCGCCGTGCTCGATGCGCTGGCGGACGACACCGCCCGCATCCAGACGGTCGTCTGCCGCCACGAGGCGGCCGCCGCGAACATGGCCGAGGCGGTCGGCAAGCTGACCGGCCGCCCCGGCGTCGCATTCGTCACGCGCGGGCCCGGCGCGACCCATGCGTCGATCGGCGTGCACACCGCGTTCCAGGATTCGACGCCGATGATCCTGTTCGTCGGCCAGTGCGCACGCGAGCACCTCGACCGCGAAGCCTTCCAGGAAATCGACTACCGCCGGATGTTCGGCCAGATGGCCAAATGGGTCGCGCAGATCGACGATCCGCGCCGCATTCCCGAATACCTGAGCCACGCGTTCCACGTCGCGACGTCCGGCCGGCCCGGCCCGGTCGTGCTCGCGCTGCCGGAGGACGTGCTGTCCGACGCGTGCGCGCCGCAGCCCGTCGCGCCAGCCGCGAAACGCATCGCGGCCGCGCCGTCGGCCGCGCAGATCGACGAGTTGCGCGAGCGGCTCGCGCGCGCGGAACGGCCGTTCGCGATCGTCGGCGGCAGCGGCTGGACGCCGGACGCCTGCGCGAACCTGCGCACCTTCGTCGAACGCTGGCAACTGCCGGTCGCGTGCGCGTTCCGCTTTCAGGACACGATCGACAACGCGCACCCGAACTACGCGGGCGACGTCGGGCTCGGAATCAACCCGGCGCTCGCGAAACGCATCCGCGACGCCGACCTGCTGCTCGTGATCGGGCCGCGCCTCGGCGAAGCGACGACCGGCGGCTACACGCTGCTCGACATCCCGAAGACGCGCCAGACGCTGGTCCACGTGCACCAGGGCGCGGACGAACTCGGCCGCGTGTACGCCGCCGACCTGCCGATCGTGTCGGGCATGCCGGAGATCGCCGCGCCGCTGGCCGCGCTCGAACCGCCCGAGCGGCCCGCGTGGGCCGGTACGGCCGCCGACGCGCACCGCGCATACCGCGAATGGCATGCGCCGCTGCCGATGCCCGGCGACGTGCAGCTCGGCGACGTGATGGTGCAGTTGCGCGAGCGCCTGCCGCACGACGCGATCCTGACCAACGGCGCGGGCAACTATGCGATCTGGCTGCATCGCCACTTCGCGTACCGGCACTTCCGTTCGCAGCTCGCGCCGACGAGCGGCGCGATGGGCTACGGGCTGCCGGCCGCGCTCGCCGCGAAGTCGCTGTATCCGCAGCGCGCCGTCGTCGCGCTCGCCGGCGACGGCTGCTTCATGATGGCCGGCAACGAGCTCGCGACCGCGATGCAATACGGGCTGAACATCGTCGCGATCGTCGTCAACAACGGCCATTTCGGCACGATCCGCATGCATCAGGAGCGCAACTACCCGGGCCGCGTGCACGGCACCGGGCTCACGAACCCGGATTTCGCGGCCTATGCGCGTGCGTTCGGCGCGCATGGCGAGACGGTCGAGCGCACCGCCGATTTCGCGCCCGCGCTCGAACGCGCATTGACGTGCGGGCTGCCCGCGGTGATCGAGATCCGCATCCCGCAGGACGCGAGCACGCCGGCCGCGACACTTGAGCAAATCCGCGAGCAAGGCCGCCGCGCGCGCGGCGCATGACGGCGATGGACATGCACGCCGCACCGCCCGCCGCCGTGCTGTCGCACCACGACGCACTGGCCTGCCCCGGCACGCTGCTCTCGCCCGACGGCACGCTCGTCGCGCCGTACGATCTCGAGCATGGCGACGAGCGCGCCGACGGCTACGTGCCTGCCGCATCCGCACTCGGCCTGCTGCACGCCGCGCACCGGCCGTTCCGGCTCGATTACGGCGACGCGCGGCACGTGCACGTGATCAACGGGATGGGCGTCGCGCTCGGCGATTCGGTGATCGGGCTGACGGCCGTCGCCGCGCTGCGTGCGGCCCATCCGGGCCTGCGCTTCACGCTGTACCGGCCCGCGCGCGCACCGCGCTATGTCGAGGCGCTGTATGCGCTCGCGGCCGACGTCGTCGCGCCGTCGCGCGCGCTGCCGTGCCCTGCCGAAGCGCTGCCTGCCGATGCGCACCGCATCGACGTCGGCAATCACCTGTACTGGCCCGCATTCGCGCGGCTGCCGATGATCGACTTCTTCCTCGACGCGCTCGGCGTCGATCCGGCCGCCGTGCCGGCCGCCGGGAAACGCAACCGCTGGCTCGCGCGGCTGCCGCTGCCCGCGCTGCCGGCCGAATGGCGGCGGCCTTACGTGCTGTTCTGCCCGAATGCGAGCACCGCGGTGCGCAGCGTGCCGCCCGCGTTGCGCGTCGCGTTCGTGGAACGGCTCGCGCAACGTTACGGGTTGCCGGTGGTCGGCTTCGGCCCGATCGCGCATCCGGCTTACGTGGACGTGAGCCGCCACGCGACCGACACCGCGCGCTTCATCGCGTGGATCAAGGGCGCGAGCCTGCTGTTCGCGCCGGACACGGCGGCGCTGCATCTCGCCGACGGTTTCGACGTGCCGACGCTCGCGTGCTTCACGACGATCGGGCCGGCGCTGCGCGTGCGCGACTATCCGCATTGCGTGCCGGTCACGCTCGACGTGCCGGCCGAATTGCACGGGCTGCATCGCAGCGAACAGCCGGACGATCTGGCGGCGGTCGACGCCGCTTACCGTGCAATCGACTGGGACGCGCTGGCGTGGCCCGCGCCGCGCGACGCGGCGGCAGCGGCCACCTGAGCAAGTCGGCGCGTCGGCGAGCGTGGCGATCGAATCGGCAGCGGCACACGCACTGCGCCGGCACGGGCGCCGCTTCGGCTGCCCGGCTGATCCCGCCAGGCTCGCACCGGCCGCCTGAGCGAAGCCGGCGCGGCGGCGCGCGGAACGATCGAACCGGCAACAGCGCGCGCGGCACCACCACCGCCGCGAGCGCCGCGCCGGCCGCCCGGCTCACCGCGCCGAACGCGTCACGCGCGATCGCGCAGCGTCTCGGATGGCCGTTTGCCGAACAGGCGCCGGTAATCGGTCGCGAACTGGCTCAGATGCCAGAAGCCCCACGCCTCCGCGACGTCCTGCACCGAGCCGGCCGCGCGCCCGCACAGGTCGCGCCGCGCGCCGTTCAGCCGCAGCGTGCGCAGGTAGGTCGCGGGCGCCATCCCGAGCACGTCCTGGAAGCAGTATTGCAGCGTGCGCCGGCTCACGTGCAACTGTTCGCACAGCTCGGGCACGCCCACCGGGCGCGTGCGGTGCGCGAGCACGTAGTCGCGCGCCTGGTCGACGATCCAGCGGCGCGTCGACGGCGCGGCGCCGCTGCCGTCGTCGGCCGGTTGCGCGCACGCATCGAACAGCGCGGCCAGCACTTCGGCCTGCAGATCGTCGCGCTGCGCATCGGGCAGCGGGCCGGCCATCGCCACCGCGCCGTCGAGCCGGCGGCCGAGCAGCGCGCACAGATGCGCGAGCCGCGCGTCGCCGACCTGCATCACGCGCTGCGTGAACAGCCGCTCGTCGAGCGCACGGTGCTCGACTTCCTCCGCATAGCGGCGCAGCACGTCGCCGCGCACGACGACGCCGTAGATCGAGAACTGCGCGGGCGTCACCAGTTCGAATTCGACGTTGCCGGGCCGGAACGCGAGCGCGCCGGGGCCGATGCGGCACGCATCGACGCGCGCCGAGCCGTCGCACACGAGCGGGATGCCGAACCAGTACGCATCGCCGCGCACTTCGCAGGCCTGGCGCAGCAGGTGGCTGGTCGATTCGCGGAACAGCTTCATCGTGTCGAGCGGCAGCTCGGTCAGCGTGCCGACGAAGCGGCCGGCCGCGAGCTGGTCGTAAGTCTGCCGCCAGCCGATCAGGTTGCGCGCCTGCTCGTCCGCATCGTGCGCGACGCTGACGACGGCCTGCCCGGCGAACGCGTCGTCGCCCTGCGCGCTGCGCCGCGTGTCTTCGGCGGTCGGCTCCTCCGTACACGCCACATGTCGATTCATCGTGTCCTCCCTCACCTGCGCGGAACCCTGCGTATCACGCAAGTCCCGTGCCGAACCGCACGGCCCGGCGAACCATCCGCCATTGCACGCTGTCCGGCCGATGGGCGCCATGCGGGCGCACCCGAACGCGGCATGCCGCGCACGCCGCCGGTGCGCTCCGCGCGGCCACCGCGCATGCGCGCCGCCGCCCGCATATGCAGCCCGGGTACCGGGCCGGCTACGGGGCCGGCTTCAGCCGCACGACCCGCGTGCCGCAATTGCCGTATGCCTGCGCGATCGCCAGTTCGACGATCGCGCTGCCGGCCGCCCACGGCGCCGCGTCCGCTTCCGGCAGATCCGCGCGCAGCGTGGCGCGACCGTTGATCCGGTAGCGCAGGCCGCGCACGAAATCGACGAACAGCAATCCGACGCCGCGGCCGTCGCAGGCGGCCGCGTCGATCCGGGCGCCGTCGCCGTCATGCGCGGCCGGCAGCGCGAAGCGCAGCGTCTTCGTGTCGATGACGCGCACCACCGGCAGCAGATCGCCGTTCGCGTCGCGCCGGCTCTGCACGATGTCGCAGGTCATCGACGCACCGGCGCCCGATGCCATGCCGACGAACATGAACGGCTGCGATTCGACGAACTGCCGCACGCCGACGCTCAGCCGCGTGGTCACGGCGTCGCTCATCCGCTCGGCTTCGTCGGCGACGCCGAAGCGGTGCTGCGCATCGAGTTCGCCCGGATGGAATACCGGGTGACGCGGAAAGGATCGGGGCGGTTCTGCCATGCTGGGAGCGGTTGCATGCATCGGCGCACCGTGCCGCCGCGAACAGGCGGCAGCCGGCGGCGTTGCCGGCGCCGGCCGTGCAGGGAAACGCAGCCGGCGCCGACTGTCGAACAGGGAAATCGAACCGGGCGACGTGCCGGGCCCGACCGGCCACGACACGTCGCCACGGCTTCGGCGATCAGAAGAACCCGAGCGCCTCGGCCTGATAGCTGACCAGCAGGCACTTCGTCTGCTGATAGTTCGACAGCGCCATCTTGTGCGTCTCGCGGCCGATGCCCGACTGCTTGTAGCCGCCGAACGCCGCATGCGCGGGATACAGGTGATAGCAGTTGGTCCACACGCGGCCGGCCTCGATCTCCCGGCCCATGCGGTACGCACGCGTGCCGTTGCGGGTCCACACGCCCGCGCCGAGCCCGTAGAACGTGTCGTTCGCGAGCTCGATCGCTTCCTGCTCGTCCTTGAACGTCATCACCGACGCGACCGGCCCGAAGATCTCTTCCTGGAACACGCGCATCTTGTTGTTGCCGAGCAGCATCGTCGGCTTCACGTAGTAGCCCGTGCCGAGTTCGGCGGCCGGCGCCGTGCGCTCGCCGCCCGTCAGGCATTGCGCGCCTTCGCCGCGGCCGATGTCGATGTACGACAGGATCTTGTCGAGCTGCTGCTGCGACGCCTGCGCGCCGATCATCGTCTGCATGTCGAGCGGGTGGCCGGCCTTGATGCGCTCGACGCGCGCGACGGCCTTCTCGATGAAGCGGTCGTAGATCGATTCCTGGATCAGGATCCGCGACGGGCACGTGCACACTTCGCCCTGGTTCAGCGCGAACATCGCGAGCCCTTCGAGCGCCTTGTCGAGGAACGCGTCGTCCTGGTCGAGCACGTCGGCAAAGAAGATGTTCGGGCTCTTGCCGCCCAGTTCGACCGTCGACGGGATCAGGCTTTCGGCCGCCGCGCGCAGCACGTGCTTGCCGACCGGCGTCGAGCCCGTGAACGCGATCTTCGCGATCCGCTTGCTGGTCGCGAGCGCTTCGCCCGCTTCCTTGCCGAAGCCGTTCACGATGTTGATCGCGCCGGCCGGGAACAGGTCGCCGATCAGTTCCATCAGCACGAGCACCGATGCGGGCGTCTGCTCGGCCGGCTTCATCACCACGCAGCAGCCGGCCGCGAGCGCGGGCGCGAGCTTCCACGCGGCCATCAGCAGCGGGAAATTCCACGGGATGATCTGGCCGACCACGCCGAGCGGCTCGTGGAAGTGGTACGCGACGGTGTTGTCGTCGATTTCGGAGATACCGCCTTCCTGCGCGCGGATGCAGCCCGCGAAGTAGCGGAAGTGGTCGATCGCGAGCGGCAGGTCGGCCGCCATCGTCTCGCGCAGCGGCTTGCCGTTGTCGATCGTCTCGGCCACGGCCAGCAGCTTCAGGTTCTTTTCCATCCGGTCGGCGGCGGCGAGCAGCAGGTTCGCGCGTTCGGCAACCGACGTCTTGCCCCACTTGCGGCGCGCGGCATGCGCGGCGTCGAGCGCCAGCTCGATGTCGTCGGCGCCGGAGCGCGGCACGCGGCAGAACGGCTGGCCGTTGATCGGCGACACGTTCTCGAAATACTCGCCCTTCACGGGCGCCACCCACTTGCCGCCGATGTAGTTGTCGTATTGCTGGCGGTACGGGTATTCGACGTCGAGGCCCAGTTGTTTCAGGTCAAACGGGTTCATACATGTCTCCTGTTCATCGTGCTTGTGTGAGTACAGCGCCGGTTGGAATGCGCTGATCCCGTTTACGCAACATGCGTGCCAAACGGAACGGGAGCATGTCGATCGCGGCCGGCGCGCGTGCGCACCGTGCGGTGTTCACGCAAGCAACACGACGGGTGTACCGATTCTGAACACCGCGGTTGCGCAGCGCTGCGGCCGGTGTTCGGAATTTCCACAGTGCGCGGCTGGGCGCTGCTCGCGGAGAACGCCGCGACGCGTGGCATGTCGCTTGCGTGCTTGTTGCGGATCCACACGCCACGGCGCACGCGCCGACCGACACCATGAACGATCGCGGCCCCCTGACCGACGACGCCATCGCGTTCATCCGCGAGCAGGCTTTCCTGATCGTCTCGACCGCCGACGCGGCCGGCAACGGCGACTGTTCGTATCGCGGCCGCCAGCCGCGCGCCGACGGTTCGTTCACGCCGCTCGTCGATATCCCAGACCGCCGCACGCTGGTGCTGCCCGACTTCGCGGGCAACAACCTGCTCAACACGATCGGCAACCTGCTGGTGAATCCGGCCATCGCGTTGCTGTTCGTCGATTTCGTGCGCCAGACGACCTGGCTCGTGCAGGGCCGCGCGACGCTCGACGAGGATGCGCGACGCCACGCGGACCTGTGGCCGGATGCGCTGCGGTGTCTGGTGATCGACGTGGAATGCGCGCAGGCGCGAACGGATGCGGACTTGCCGCCGCTCGTGCTGGCGTGATGCGCGGCGGGTGACGCGCTCATCGACGGAGGACCATGCGGGTACGGCGGCTGCGTCGACCGATGTGCTGATGTGCTGATACGCCGATGCGCCGATGAGTCGATGGGCCGACCCGCCGACCCGCCGAATCACCGCGCTGCAACGCTCAACGCCCATGCGTCTCCGCACCGGCCGGCGCGACGCGGCCGCGCGCCGACGCCTCGGCATGCGCGCGGCCGTCCGCATCGTCGCCCGCTTCGTCGGCAACCGGCCGCCCGCCGAGGAACCCGAACACCACCACCGCGCACAGCACCGTGACGACGGCCAGCCCGGTCAGCAGCCGGTCGAACGCGTGCGCGTAGCTCGCGATCAACGCCGCACGGCCGACGCCCGGCAACGCGGCAGCCGCGCCCGCGAGATCGCCGGTCGCGAGCCGCGCGGCGGCGCGCAGCGTCGCGTCCGGCGCGCCGACAGCTCCTGCCGCCTGCGCGAGGCCCGTTTGCGCGAGCGCGGCCAGCACCGCGCCGACGATCGCCAGCGCAATCCCCTCGCCGGCCACGCGCGTCGTGCTGAAAATGCCCGTCGCCATCCCCGCGCGCTCCTTCGGCACGACGCTCACCGACAGCCCGTCCATCAGCCCCCACGGCATGCCGGCGCCGACGCCGATCGCGAGCATCGGCGCGATCGCCGCCGGACCCGCGCCGCCGCGCAGCGCGATGCCGAGCCACACGAGCCCGCCCGCCGCGACCAGCAGCCCGAGCCCCGAAATCACGCCGGCCGACAGCCAGCGCGTGAGCGTCGCCGCGACGAGCGGCACGAAGAGCATCGGCGCGGAGATCGCGAGCATCAGCCAGCCGGCGTCGATCTCGCTGAAGCCGTCGATGCCGATGAAGCGCAGCGGCAGCACGACGAGCAGCACGATGTAGCAGCAGCAGGTCGACACCGGCAGCACCTGCACGCCGACGAAGCGCGCGATGCGAAACAGCGACAGGTCGAGCATCGGCCGCGCGACGCGCGTCTCGATCGTCACGAACGCGCACGCGCCGAGCGCCGCGCCGGCCAGCAACGCGATCACGAGCGGGCTCGACCAGCCGCGCGCGGGCGCTTCGATCACGCCGAACGTGAACAGCGTCAGCGCGGCCGTGAACGCGGCCGTGCCGGGCCAGTCGAGCCCCGTTGCGTGCGGGTCGCGCGACTCGTGCATGCGCGGCAGCCCGAACGCGAGCGACAGCACGCCGGCCACCGCGCTCGTCACGAAGATCGCGCGCCAGCCGTAATGCCCGATCAGCCCGCCGGCGAGCACGGGCCCGAACGCGAGCCCGATCCCGAAGGTCGTGCCGAGCAGGCTGAACGCACGCGTGCGCGCCGCGCCGTCGAATTCCTGCGCGAGCGCGGCCGTGCCGCCGGCCAGCGCCGCGGCCGCCGCGAGCCCTTGCGCGGCGCGCAGCAAGTCAACGGCGAGCATCGACGGCGCGAACGCGAGCGCGACCGACATCAGCGTGAAGCCGCCGACGCCGATCGCGAACAGGCGCTTGCGGCCGAACTGGTCGGCCAGCGCGCCCGACGCCATCAGAAAGCTGCCGAACGCGAGCATGAACGCGTTGGTGATCCAGTTCATCGCGACCGGGCTGCCGTGCAGGTCCCGGCCGATCGCCGGCGTCGCGACCGCACCGCCGGAAAACGACAGCGGCAGCGCGACGGCGGCCATGCAGACGGCGGCCAGCACCCATGCGCGCCGGCGCGCGGCCAGGGCTGCAGCAGTGGAAACAGGGTGATCCATCATCGCTCCTCGAAAAGCCGGCGCGGATGCGCCATCAGAGCGACAGAAGATAAATCGGATTCAATTCACGAAAAACCACGCAAAGCTCCGCATATAACGGACTAAAATTCCGCAATTGACCCGCTGGCGTGCGTCGCCGCACGCCCCTCATTCGATGGAAAACCTCACCGGCATCGTCGCGTTCGTCCGCACCGCCGAAGCGCTGAGCTTCGTCGCGGCCGGCCGCACGCTCGGTATCTCGGCGTCGGCGGTCGGCAAGACGATCGCGAAACTCGAGCAGTCGCTCGGCGTGCGCCTGTTCAACCGCACGACGCGACGCGTGACGCTCACCGACGAGGGGCGGCATTTCTACGAGCGCTGCCAGCGCATCCTCGAGGATTTCCGCGACGCGGAGGCGACCGTGACGGCGTCCGCGCAGCGCCCGCGCGGCAAGCTGCGCGTGAGCCTGCCGGTGATCGGCTACCGCTTCCTGCTGCCGGTGCTGCCCGAATTCCGGCGGCGCTATCCGGACGTCGAGCTCGATCTCGATTTCAACGACCGAATGGTCGACGTGGTCGAAGGCGGCTTCGACGCGGTGATCCGCAGCGGCCCGCTGTCCGATTCGAGCCTGATGTCGCGGCGGCTCGGCCCGTTCGCGTTCGTGCTATGCGCGACGCCCGCGTATCTCGCGCAGGCCGGCACGCCGCGCACGCCGCGCGAACTCGAAGCGCACGACTGCGTGCGCTACTGCTTCCCGACCACCGGCAAGCTGCAGGACTGGGCGCTCGCGGCCGACGACGGCACGCCGCTCGCACTGCGCACCGCGATGACCTGCAACAACATGGAGGCGCTGCGCGGCGCCGTGCTCGCGGGGCTCGGCATCGGCTACATGCCCGACTTCCTCGCGCGCGACGCGCTCGAGCAGGGCGCGCTCGTCACCGTGCTCGATGCCTACCGGATCGCACCGGGGCAGTTCTCGATCGTGTGGCCGTCGAGCCGGCAGTTGTCGCCGAAGCTGCGCGTGTTCGTCGATTTCCTGTGCGAACGGCTGTTCAGGTAGTCGCCCCGATCCGCTCCGCCTGCACCGGCGGCAACAGCGCGTCGCTGTCGTCCTTCAGCCCGACGCCCGTCAGCCCGAGCCTGCGCGCATGCGTCATCAGGTAATGCAGCTTGTGCGCGGCGGCCGCGTGCGGCAGCCCTTCGGGCCGCACGTTCGAGATGCAGTTGCGCAGCGCGTCGTGACAGCCGACCTTCGGCGCCCACGTCAGGTACACGCCGAGGCTGTCCGGCGAGCTGAGCCCCGGCCGTTCGCCGATCAGCACCGCGACCACCTTCGCGCGCAGCAGCTCGCCGATCTCGTCGCCGAGCGCGACGCGCGCCTGCGTCGCGACCACCACCGGGCCGATCCGCCAGCCGTCCGCGTCGAGCCGCGGCCGCACGGCCTGCAACAGCGGCAGCGCCTGCTTCGCGGCCGCGAACGCCGACAGCCCGTCGCCGACCACGAACACGACGTCGGGCGCCTCGTCGAGCGCCGCCCCGTAGCCGGCCAGCAGCCCGCGGCTGTCGTCCGACAGCTTGCGGCCGAGATCGGGCCGGCGCAGGTAATGGTCGCGATCGGGCGCGGCGCTCTGCACGCGCAGCGTCGGCAGCAGGCCGGCCGCCTCGATCTCGCGCCGCAGCGCATCCGCGTCGAGCGGCTGGTGCACCGCGTCGCGCGCCTGCGCATGCGACAGGTTGAAGGCCAGCAGCGGCGCGGTCGGCAGGCTGTTGCCCGCACGGCCGAGCGCGATCCGCGCGTTCGTGAACGACTTCAGTTGCGCCCACGGGTTCTTCTCGACGGCGTCGCTCATGCGGAAATCCCCATCCAGTCGTTCGCGCCCGCGAGCAGCGGCACGCGTGCCGACGCCGCACGCAGCGCGCCGTGCGCGTCGGCGATCTCCATCGTCTCCAGCCATTCCTCGAATTCGGGCGCGCGGCGCAGGCCGAGCACCTCGCGCACGTAGAGCTGGTCGTGGAACGACGTGCTCTGGTAGTTCAGCATCACGTCGTCCGCGCCCGGAATCCCCATGATGAAGTTGATGCCGGCCGCGCCCAGCAGCGTCAGCAGCGTGTCCATGTCGTCCTGGTCGGCTTCCGCGTGGTTCGTGTAGCAGATGTCGCAGCCCATCGGCACGCCGAGCAGCTTGCCGCAGAAGTGATCCTCGAGCCCCGCGCGAATGATCTGCTTGCCGTCGTACAGGTATTCGGGCCCGATGAAGCCGACCACCGTGTTCACGAGGAACGGCTCGAACTTGCGCGCGACCGCATACGCGCGCACTTCGCAGGTCTGCTGGTCGACGCCGAAATGCGCGTTCGCCGACAGCGCGCTGCCCTGTCCCGTCTCGAAGTACATCAGATTGTTGCCGACCGTGCCGCGCTTGAGCGCCAGCGCGGCCTCGCGCGCCTCGCCGAGCAGCGCGAGCGAGATCCCGAAGCTCGCGTTCGCCTTCTCGGTGCCCGCGATCGACTGGAACACGAGATCGACCGGCGCGCCCTTCTCGATCGCCGCGATCGTGTTGGTCACGTGCGTGAGCACGCACGACTGGGTCGGCACGCCGTAGCGTTCGCGGAAGCCGTCGATCATCGCGAGCAGCTTCACGATCGCCGCGAGGCTGTCGGTGGCCGGGTTGATGCCGATCATCGCGTCGCCGCAGCCGTACATCAGCCCGTCGAGCATCGACGCGGCGATGCCCTTCACGTCGTCGGTCGGGTGGTTCGGCTGCAGCCGCACCGACATCCGGCCGGCGAGCCCGACCGTGTTGCGAAAGCGCGTGACCACGCGGCGCTTCCTCGCGGCCGCGATCAGGTCCTGGTTGCGCATCAGCTTCGACACGGCCGCGACCATCTCGGGCGTGAGGCCCGGCGCGATCCGTTCGAGCGCCGCGCCGTCGGCCGCGGGCGACAGCAGCCAGTTGCGGAAATCGCCGACGGTGAGGTGCGAGATCTCCGCGAACGCGTGTGCGTCGTGATCGTCGATGATCAGGCGCGTGACCTCGTCGTCTTCATACGGGATCACCGCTTCGTTCAGGAACGCCTTCAGCGGCACGCCCGCGAGCGCGATCTTCGCGGCGACGCGCTCCTCCTCGCTCGCCGCCGCGACGCCGGCGAGCTGATCGCCGGAACGCAGCGGGCTCGCCTTCGCGAGCAGCGTCTTCAGGTCCGCGAAGCGGTACGTGCGCGGACCGATCGTCTCCGTATAGGACATCGTTCGAATCTCCTTGCCAAAAGCCGACGGCGCGCCCGTTCGACGGGGCGCGCCGGATGCCGTCAGGAACGGCCTTTCACGTTCACCGTCGTCATCCTGCTCACTCCTCCAGCAACGCGTCGCCGGGGGCGCTCGCGCGCTGCGAACGGGTCGCGAGGAAGTACGCGTAGCCGACCGCGAGGAAGCCGACGAACACCAGCGCGACCAGCCCGTTGAAATACACCATCGTACCGAGGCAGACGAGCGCCGCCAGGATCGCGAACGCCGGGAAGATCGGGTACAGCGGCGCGCGGAACGGCCGCGCCATGTTCGGCTGCGAGCGGCGCAGCTTGAACAGCGCCGCCATGCTGACGATATACATCACGATCGCCCCGAACACCGACATCGTCACGATATTCGCGGTGAGCGTCTGCCCGCCGAACTGGATCAGCTCGTCGCTGTAGATCGCGGCGATCCCGACCACGCCGCCGGCGAGGATCGCGCGATGCGGCGTCTTGAAGCGCGGATGCACCTTCCCGAGCCATTCGGGCAGATAGCCTTCGCGGGCCAGCGCGAAGATCTGGCGCGAATAGCCGAGGATGATCCCGTGGAACGACGCGACGAGCCCGAACAGCCCGAGCCACACCAGCATGTGCATCCAGCCGCTGTTCGCGCCGACGATGTACTTCATCGCCTGCGGCAGCGGGTCGTTGATGTTCGCGAGCTTGGTCCAGTCGCCCGCGCCGCCGGCGAACACCATCACGCCGATCGCGAGCGCCACGAGGGTCAGGATCCCGGCCACGTACGCGATCGGAATCGAGCGCTTCGGGTTCTTCGCTTCCTCGGCGGCCATCGCGACGCCCTCGATCGCGAGGAAGAACCAGATCGCGAACGGAATCGCCGCGAACATCCCGTGGAACGCGCCCGGGCTGAAATGGTCTGCGCCCGACCAGCCGCCCTTCGTGAAATTGCTCCACGCGAAGCCCGGCGACACGACGCCCATGAACACCAGCAGCTCGAAGATCGCGAGCAGCGTGACGACGAGCTCGAAGGTCGCCGCGATCTGCACGCCGACGATGTTCAGCGCCATGAACACCAGATACGCGCCCATCGCCGCGTGTTTCGGTTCGAGCCCCGGAAACTGCACGTGCAGGTACGCGCCGATCGCGAGCGCGATCGCGGGCGGCGCGAACACGAACTCGACGAGCGTCGCGGCGCCGGCCAGATAGCCGCCGGTCGGGCCGAACGCGCGGCGCGCATACGCGAACGGGCCGCCCGCGTGCGGGATCGACGTCGTCAGCTCGGTGAAACTGAAGATGAAGGTGGTGTACATCGCCGCGACGAACAGCGCGGTGATCACGAAACCCAGCGTGCCCGCGCTCGCCCAGCCGTAGCTCCAGCCGAAGTATTCGCCGGAAATCACGAGGCCGACCGCGATGCCCCACAGTTGCCAGGTCCCGAGCGTCTGCTGCAGCGCGGGCTGGCCGGCGGACTTGGCGCCGGCGGCGGGCCGGCCATTCGACTCTGCTTTCATCGGACTCTCTCCTCAAGGGCGCCGGGCCTGCGGGCCCGCGCGACTGAGAATCGATGCTAGAGAGTCATTAAACGACGTGTTATCGAAATTCGGCAAAGATCGCGGCTGACATTTCGCTTGCGGAAATGCTCGCTGAAACGCCAGCCGCGCGGGTTGCCGAAGGCTTGCGGAAACGCCGGCCGCGCGGGCTGGAACGCCGGTCCGGCCCTTCCGATGCGGGCCGGATCGCGCGTGCTTACTGGCCGCCGCCGCGCTGGTTGAACCACCGATCGAGCAGCTTGCCGGCCGCTTCCCGGCCGCCGAGGCCGAACGACAGCGCAACGGCCACCGCGATCGCGCCGAGCACGAGGCCGAACGCGAGCTGGACGATTTCGTTCGCGATGCCCATCGCGCGCAGCCCCATCGCGAACACGAGGCCGAGGATCGCGAACTGCGCGATGCGCGCGAACAGCACGCTGTGCTCGCGGTCGGCCTGCTCGATCACGCGGCGCGCGAGGCCGGCGAGCCATACGCCGATCACGAGGATCACGCCGCCCATCAGCACGTGGCCGCCGAATTCGATGAACAGCGTGACGACGTCGCGCACCTGCGTGAAGCCGAGCCGGTTCGCGGCCTCGACCGACGCGAACAGCATCGCGAAGAACACGATCAGCCGCGCGACCAGCACCGACGGCTGCAGGATCCCCGAGAACACGCGCTCGACGCCGAGCACGGCCGGCAGCCCGTCGACGCCGGCCGCTTCCAGCAGCTTCTGCGCGAGCGACGCGACGAAGCGCGCGAAGTAGAACGTGACCAGCACGATCACGATCGCCGCGACGATGTCCGGCACCGCGCCGAGGAACTGGTTCAGCATGTTGGTCGCGGGGATCGAGATCGCGTCGATCTTCAGCGCGTCGAGCGCGGAGATCAGCGTCGGCACGAACACGAACACGTAGACGATCGTGCCGATCAGGCTCGACACGCGCACGGGCGTCGGGCTGTCGATTCCTTGGGTGAGGCGGTCGGCGCCGGCCGCGACCAGCAGGTTCGTCACGAGGCCGCGCAGCACGCGCGCGACGACCCAGCCGACGAAGCCGATCACCGCGGCCGCGAAAAGGTTCGGCACGATCGCGAGCAGCTTGTCGACCATCCCCTGCACCGGCGACAGCAGGCCCGACAGCGCGAACGACGCGAGGATCGCCGGCAGGAACATCAGGATCACGAGCCAGAACAGCACGTCGCCGAGATAGCCGCTCATCGGCTGCATGCCGGCGCTTTCGGACAGCGTGGCGTCGACCTTGCTCGCCTTCAGCGCGCGGTTCGCGAGGCTGCGCAGCAGCGACGCGATCAGCCACGCGATCAGCGTCAGCGCCGCGCCGCCGATCAGGTTCGGCAGGTAGTTGACGATGTGCGTGACGAGCAGCGAGAACGGATTGGACACCGCGTACAGGTTGAGCACGTTGAAGATGCCCACCGCGGTGACGAGCAGCACGAGCCAGAACAGGCCGCCGGCGATGATGCGTTCGACGCACGCGCCCTGGCCGGTGCTGTCGGTGATCCGCTGATCGACCTTCAGCGCGTTGAGCAGCCGGAGCGCGCCGGCCCGCACCGCGACGGCGATCAGCCAGCCGATCACCAGGATGCCGATCGCGCCGGCGATCTTGGGCAGGTATCCGCCTAGCGTGGCCTGCAGCGACGTGATGAAGCTGGAAGCATCCATTTCTTCTTCTCCCGAAAAACGTGGCGTTGCGATTGAACATCGACGAACTACCTGCGTACTTCGAAATGCGTGCTGCCCCGTCCGAGCAACTTACCCGAGAAAAATGACGCGTTCATCCGATTTCACCGTCTTTAACTTTAGTCATAGATCGCGGAGGGACAAGACCCCATTTCGTTGAAATAAAAAGGGGACGGAATTCGGACGGCTACGCATTTCCGCAAGATTTGTCCATTCGGCCCGTGCTACCGTGGCGTCGGTTCCAGCCCGGACACGCCGATGCCCCCAGCCGACACGAAAACCGATCCGCCCGCGTGGGCTCGCTACGCGGCCAGCGTGGCGCGTGTTCACGCGTACATCGGCGCGCATCTCGACGGCCCGCTCGACCTGAACCGGCTCGCCGAAGTCGCGTGCCTGTCGCCGTATCACTGGCAGCGCGTCTACCGCGCGCTGTACGGCGAATCGATCGTGCTGACGGTGCGGCGGATGCGGATCGTGCGGGCGTCCGAGGATCTGGTCTGCACGGCGCGGCCGCTCGACGAGATCGCGCGGCGCGCGGGCTACGGGTCGACGCACGCGTTCGCGCGGGCGTTTCGCGACGCGTACGGCGTGTTGCCGGCGGAGCATCGCCGCACGGGCACACACCGGCCGATTTATCCACTACAGCGAGGAGAGGAAGACATGTTCAAGCATGAAGTCGAGATCCGGCGTCTGCCGGAACTGCGCGGCTACGCGGTCGCGCATACCGGCGCGTACCTGAAGGTCGGCGACGCGTTCGGCCGGATCGGCGCGTGGGCCGGGCAGCACGGGCTGATCGGCCCGGGCGCGAAGATGATCGGGATTTTCTACGACGATCCGGACACGACGCCCGAAGCACAATTGCGCGCGAAAGCGTGCATCATGCCGGCCGACGGCGTGCCGGTCGTCGCGCCCGCGCCGCCGGTCGAGCGTGCGACGATCGCAGGCGGCGAATACGCGGTGCTGCTGCATACCGGGCCGTATGCGGACCTGAAGACGGCCTACCAGTGGCTCTACGGCGACTGGCTGCGTCACTCGGGCCGCGAAGCCGCCGACGCGCCGCCGTTCGAGCTGTACCTCAATACGCCGATGGACACGGCGCCGGCCGACCTGCGCACCGAGATTCATCTGCCGTTGCGCTGACTAAACGGTGCGTCGTGGAGCCGTATCCTGACGGACCGCGACGATATTGCCGGCGCGAGCATGCCCGGGACGACATCGGGCATGCCGATGCGCCGGCCGTCGAACGAAGCGTGCCGGCCTGTGCTCATGCACAGCCGGCACGAACACGCGGATATCTTCAAGCCGCCTGCGTTCCGCAGCCGGGACAGAACCGCGCGTCGGCCGCCAGCGCCGCGTGACAGCGGCTGCAGGCCTTGCCGCGTTGCGCCGCGCCGCACTGCGCGCAGAAGCGTGCATCGGCCGCGTTGAGTGAGCCGCAGCCCGCGCACGCGAGCTGGCTCAGCGCCAGATTGCCGCCCTGGCCACCGTTGCCCACATCGGCCGGCGCCTGCCAGCCCCAGCCGTGGCGATCGCGGCCGCGCGCATCGTGGCCGCCGTGCCCGCCCTGGCGCGACCCGCCGTGATGCCCGCCGCCGTGGCCGCCGTTTCCGCTATTGCCGTGCCCGCCGCCATGGCCGCCGAAGATCCATTTCAGAAAACTCATCGCCCGCTCCTCAACGCTTGGCCGGTGCGCCGCCGAACGCCCCGGAGGACGACAGCAGCCGCAAGCCGTTGGCCACGACGATCAGGCTCGCGCCCGCGTCGGCGAAGACCGCCATCCACATCGTGCCGAGCCCCGCGACGGTGAGCCCGAGAAACACGACCTTCACGCCGAGCGCGAAGCCGATGTTCTGTACCAGCACGCGGTGCGTCGCGCGCGACAGCCGCACGAACGCGGGAATCTTGCGCAGGTCGTCGTCCATCAGCGCGACGTCGGCCGTCTCGATCGCCGTGTCGGTGCCCATCGCGCCCATCGCGAAGCCGATGTCGGCGCGCGCGAGCGCCGGCGCATCGTTGATCCCGTCGCCGACCATCCCGACCGCGCCCGCGCCGCCCGCGGACAGTTCCTCGACCGCCGCGAGCTTGTCTTCCGGCAACTGGTTGCCGCGCGCGTCGTCGATGCCCGCTTGCTTGGCGATCGCCTGCGCGGTGTGCGGGTTGTCGCCCGTCAGCATCGCGGTGCGGATGCCGAGCGCATGCAGATCGGCGATCGCGGCGCGGCTCGTGTCCTTGATCGTGTCGGCCACCGCGAAGATACCGAGCACGCGCGTTTCGTCGACCAGCACGACGACGCTCTTGCCCTGCCGCTCCAGCGCGTCGAGCTTCGTCTCGAGCGCCGCCGAGCAGCGCTCGAGTTCCTCGACGAGGCGGTGGTTGCCGAGCCAGTAGCGCGCGCCGTCGATCGTGCCGCGCACGCCGCGCCCGACGATCGCTTCGAAGTCCTGCACGTCGGCGAATGCCGTCGTGCCGGCGTCGCGCGCCGCGGCGGCAATCGCCTGCGACACCGGGTGATCGGAGCGCGCCGCGAGGCTCGCGCCGAGGTGCCGCACGCGCGCCGCATCGGCATCGTCCGCATGCACGTCGAAGTCGGTCTGCACCGGCTTGCCGTGCGTGATCGTGCCGGTCTTGTCGAGCGCGAGCCACGCGAGCTTGCGCCCTTCCTCCAGATAGACGCCGCCCTTCACGAGAATTCCGCGCCGCGCCGCGGCCGCGAGCCCCGACACGATCGTCACCGGCGTCGAGATCACCAGCGCGCACGGGCACGCGATCACGAGCAGCACCAGCGCGCGGTAGATCCAGTCGTGCCACGCGCCGCCCATCACAAGCGGCGGCGCCACCGCGACCAGCAGCGCGACCGCGAACACGATCGGCGTGTAGACGCGCGCGAACTGGTCGACGAAGCGCTGCGTCGGCGCCTTCGCGCCCTGCGCTTCCTCGACCGCGTGGATGATCCGCGCGAGCGTCGAGTGGGCCGCGACGGCCGTCACGCGGTATTCGAACGAACCGGATTCGTTGATCGTGCCCGCGTACACGGCATCGCCGCTCGCCTTTTCGACGGGCAGGCTCTCGCCGGTGATCGGCGCCTGGTTGACCGTCGAACGGCCGGCAACGACTTCGCCGTCCAGCCCGATCCGCTCGCCCGGCTTCACGCGCACGACGGCGCCGAGCGCGACCTGCGCGGCCTCGATCGTGCGCCACGAGCCGTCGGCCTGCTGCACGGTCGCGGTGTCCGGCGCGAGCTGCATCAGCCCCTGGATCGCATTGCGCGCGCGGTCGAGCGACTTCGCCTCGATCAATTCCGCGATCGTAAACAACACCATCACCATCGCGGCTTCCGGCCACTGGCCGATCGCCATCGCGCCCGTCACCGCGATGCTCATCAGCGCGTTGATGTTCAGGTTGCCGTTGCGGATCGCGATCCAGCCCTTCTTGTACGTGGTGAGCCCGCACGCGAGCACCGCGGCGAGTGCGAGCGCCGCCGACAGCCACACCGGCAGCCCGGCCCAGGTCGCGCCTTCGGACGCGATCGCGGCGACGCCGGCGAGCGCCAGCGGCCACCACGGCTTCGCGGGCGGCGGCGCGGTGGGCGCCGACGGTGCATCGGCCGTCGCGGCCTCCGGCGTCATCCCGAGCGTGCGGATCGCGCCTTCGATCGCCGGCTGCGCGCCGGGCACGTGCTCGACGGTCAGCATCCGCTGCATCAGGTTGAATTCGAGCGCCGACACTTCGCTCATCCCGCCGAGCTTCTTGCGGATCAGCGTTTCCTCGGTCGGGCAGTCCATCTGCATGATCCGGAACGCGGAGCGCACGTGGCCCGACGCGGTCGCCTGCGCGACCGGCAGCGGCGCGAGCGTCAGCGCGGCCGGCGCGCAGCAGTCGCCGGCCGCGTGGTCGTGGTCGTGGTCGTGGTCGTGGTCGTGGTCGTGGTCGTGGTCGTGGTCGTCGCCGACATGGTCATGCGCGGGGTGGTCGTGCGAACACGTGGCGCCATGCTGATGCGTATCGTCACGCGCGTCGTCGTGATCGTGGTCATGACCCGCGTCGCCGTGTGCGGCGTGATCGTGCCCGTGGCCGTGCGCGCACTCGCCAGCCGCCGGCACCGCATCGGCCACGGCCGCCGTCTGCGGGTCGCGCGCATCGGCGCAGCACGCATCGGCGCCGCCGGCATGACGGTGTCGTGGGTCGGGGGTGCGCTTGGCGTCGGTCATGACAACCTCCTTTGTGGCTTGACGGTGTAGAGTTAACACCCTGAAGCCACTACAAGGTCAACCCTTGCACGGGAGAAAGGCATGAAGATTGGCGAACTGGCCAAAGCGGCCCGCTGCACGCCCGAGACGATCCGTTTCTACGAGAAAGAGGGTCTGATGCCGGACGCGGAGCGCACCGATTCGAACTACCGCAACTACACCGACGTGCACGTCGAGCGGCTGCGCTTCATCCGCAACTGCCGCGCGCTCGACATGGCGCACGACGAAATCCGCGCATTGCTGCGGCTCACCGATACGCCGGCCGACCGCTGCGATTCGATCAATTCGCTGCTCGACGATCACATCGGACACGTCGATGCGCGCCTCGCCGAACTCACGCATCTGCGCAACCAGCTCACCGAATTGCGCCGCCAGTGCGTGGGCGAGCATTCGGTCGAGGATTGCGGCATCGTGCACGGTCTCGCGACGATGGAAACCGTCGCGCCAGCCGCAAAGCGCTCGCACCTCGGCTGAAACCCTTGTCAAACCAGATAGTCTAATCGAGAATAGTTATATTATTACTAGACATACTTTAACTATTCATGTCCACGAGCCGCCCGTCCCCACTCGCGCTGGCCGTCCTCGCGACGCTCACCGAAGCGCCGATGCATCCGTACGGGATGCTGCAGCAACTGAAGGCCCGCGGGTACGACGAAGTCGTCAACGTGCGGCAGCGCACGAGCCTCTACCAGACGATCGACCGCCTGCTGCGCGACGGGCTGATCGCCGTGCACGACACCGAGCGCGACGGCGCGTTTCCGGAGCGCACCGTGTATGCGCTGACCGAAGCCGGGCACACGGCGGGGCAGGCGTGGCTGCATGCGCTGCTCGCGGAGCCCGCCCGTGAATTTCCGGCATTCGGCGCCGGTCTCGCATTCCTGCCGCTGCTCGATGCCGAGGATGCGCGCCACCAGCTCGAGCTGCGTATCGCGCGTCTCGACGCCGAGCGCGAGCGGCTGGAAGCGCTGCGCGCCACCGCGCAGGCCGACCAGGTGCCGCGCCTGTTCCTGCTGCAGAACGAACATGCGCTCGTGCTGCTCAATGCGGAGCTCGACTGGGCGCGCAGCGTCGTCGAACACCTGAAGATCGGCGCGCTGCGCTGGGTGGACGGCTGACGCGTCGCGCCGGCCGTTTTCCGCCGGCGGGCGACGGGCGCTGGCCGCGTCACAGCACCTTGCCGGGATTCAGGATGCCGCGCGGGTCGAGCGCGGCCTTCAGGCGCCGCATCAGCCCGATTTCCGCGTCGCTGCGCGTGTGCGCGAGATAAGGACGCTTGAGCGCGCCGATCCCGTGCTCGGCCGACACGGAGCCGCCCATGTCGCGCACCGCCGCATACACGCAGTGATCGAGCGCGTCGGCGTCCGCGTCGGTCATGTCGGTCAGCGACACGCCGATATGCACGTTGCCGTCGCCGACATGGCCGAAGAACAGGCACGTGAGCGCCGGCCAGCGCGCCCGCAACGCCGCCTCGCAGCGTTCGGCGAACGCGCCGAGTTCGCCCGTCGGCAAGCTCACGTCGAAGTTGACGAGATTGGGCAGCGCATCGATCGCGAGGCCTTCGCGCAGCGTCCACAAGTCCCGCGCCTGCCGCTCGGAAGTCGCGAGCACCGCATCGTCGACGAGCCCCGCATCGAACCCCGCACCCAGCTCGGTTTCGAGCGCCTCGTGCGCATCGCCGCCCGGCGCGCTCGTCGCGCATTCGATCAACACCACGAAGCCGCCAGCGCCGACGAACGGCGCCGACACACCGGGCGTATGGCGTGCGACGTAGTCGTAGAACGCCGGCCACATCGCCTCGAAGCTGACGACTTCCGGCAGCGTGCGGACACGATTCCACAGCGCGACCACCGCCTCGTAGTCGCGCACGCGACAGAGCGCCGTGGCCGGCGCCGCGAGCAACGGATGCAGCCGCAGCACCGCGCGCGTGACGACGCCGAGCGTCCCTTCGCTGCCTATGAAGAGCTGCTTCAGGTCGTAGCCCGCGTTGTTCTTCAGCATCCGGTTCATCGACGACACGACCGTGCCGTCCGCGAGCACGGCCTCGAGCCCGAGCACCTGCTCGCGCATCATCCCGTAGCGGATCGCGCGCGTGCCGCCCGCATTGGTCGCGAGCATGCCGCCGATCTGGCACGAGCCGCGCGCGCCGAGATCGACGCCGAACGTGAAACCCGCCGCGTGCGCGGCTTCCTGCACCGTCTGCAGCGGCGTGCCCGCGCGCACGGTGATCGTGCCGGCCGCCGCGTCGAGCGCGTCGATGCCCGCGAAGCGCTCCATCGACAGCACGACCTCGCCGCCCAGCGCGACCGCGCCGCGCGCGAGCCCCGTCAGTCCGCCTTGCGGCACGACCGGCTGGCCGAGCCGCGTGCACAGCGCGAGCGCGCGCGACACGTCGTCGACGCTGCGCGGGCGCACCAGCGCACGCGGCCGCACGCCGGCCGGCTCGTTGTACGCGGTGAAGTAGCGCGGATCGATATCGGCCGCGCGCGTGACGAGCGCGTCGCCCAGTTCGGCGGCGAGCACGGCATCGACGGCCTCGTCCGGCGGCGGCCTGCCGCCCGGTTCGCTGCCCGTGGCGCCCGGGTTCGGGATCGGCATCGTGCGCGGCCCGCTCACTTCGTCGAGATGTCGATATCGCCGAAATACTTCAGGCCGAGCGACTTCACCGTGCCGTCAGCCTTCAGCTTGTCGATCGCCGCGTCGAGCTTCGCCTTCAGCGCGTCGTCGCCCTTGCGCAGGCCGAACGCGATGCCGCTGCCGAGGATCTTGTCGTCGTGCACCGGCTGGCCGACGAACGAGAAGCCCTTGCCGTCCGGGCGCGACAGGAAGCCGCGCTGGCCGGACGGCGCGAGCACGAGCGTCGCGTCGAGGCGGCCCGCGACCAGGTCCGCATACGCCTGGTTCTGGTCCTGGTACGCGACGACCGCGACGCCGGCCGGCTCCCAGTGCGCCTTCGCGAAGGTCTCCTGGATCGACGCCTGCAGCACGCCCACGCGCTTGCCCTTCAGCGATTCCGGCGTCGGCAGCAGGCCGCTGCCGGTGCGCGCGATCAACTGGGTCGGCACGCGATAGATGATCGTCGTGAAGTCGATCGCCTGGCGCCGCTGCTCGGTCGCGTTCATCGCCGAGTTGATCGCGTCGAACTTGCGGCCCTTGAGCGCCGGAATCAGCCCGTCGAACGAAGTCTCGACCCATTTGCACGACAGCTTCGCCGTCTGGCAGACGGCATTGCCGACGTCGATGTCGAAGCCCTGCAGGTCGCCGTTCGGCGCTTTCGATTCGAACGGCGGGTATTGCGCTTCGAGGCCGAAGCGCAGCGTCGGCGCATCGGCGAGCGCCGCGCCGGCGCCGCTTGCGCACGCGAGTGCGAACGCGAGTTTGAGGATAGCCGTGTGCTTCATTGTGATCTCCTGAGTCGGGTCGATGCGACGTCTCCGCCGCCGGTTGTCCTACAGCGAACGCAGCCGCCGCGCGCCTTCGACCAGCGTCGCGTCGTCCTTCGAAAAACTGAGCCGGATCACGCCGGCGTCGGTGCCGTCGGTATAGAACGCCGACAGCGGAATCGTCGCGACCCGCGCGTCGCGGATCAGGCGCAGCACGAAGTCGCTGTCGCTTTCGTCCGAGAAGTGGCGAAAGCGCGCGAGCATGAAGAACGAGCCTTCGCTCGGCAGCAGCTCGAAACGCGACTCGGCCAGCTCGCGCGCGAGCAGGTCGCGCTTGGCCTGGTAGAACGCCGACAGGCCGAGATAGCTGTCCGGCCGCGCGAGGATCTCCGCGAACGCGATCTGCATCGGCGTATCGGCCGAGAACACCATGAACTGGTGCACCTTGCGGATCTCGTCCATCAGCTCGGCCGGCGCGAGGCAATGGCCGACCCGCCAGCCGGTCACGTGGAACGACTTGCCGAACGACGACACGATCACGCTGCGCTCGGCCAGCTCGCGGTGGCGCGCGACGCTCTGGTGCCGCGCGCCGTCGAACACGACGTGTTCGTAGACTTCGTCGGACAGCACCACGATGCCCGTGTCGCGCGTGAGCTGCGCGAGCCGCTCCAGATCGTCGGCGGAGAACACGGTCGCGGTCGGGTTGTGCGGCGTGTTGACGATGATCATCCGCGTGCGCGGCGTGATGGCCGCGGCCACCTCGTCCCAGTTCACGCGGAAATGCTCGGGCGACAGCTTGATCGCGACCGGCGTCGCGCCCTGCAGCCGCACGATCGGCGCATAGCTGTCGAACGACGGCTCGAAATAGATCACCTCGTCGCCCGGATGCACGAGCGCGCTGATCGCCGCATAGAGCCCTTCGCTCGCGCTCGCGATCACCGTGATCTCGGTCGCCGGGTCGTAGCGCGCGCCGTACAGCGCCTCGGTCTTCTCGGCGAGCCGCTCGCGCAGCGCGATCACGCCGGCCATCGGCGCGTACTGGTTGTGACCGTCGCGCATCGCGCGCGCGACGCCTTCGACGAGCGCCGGATCGGGCGCGAAATTCGGCGCGCCCTGCGACAGGTTCAACGCGTCGTGTTGAGCAGCCAGTTGGCCGATCACCGTGAAGATCGTCGTCCCGACGTCGGGCAGTTTCGAACGGGGCGCGGTGGCGCTTCGCATGACTCCTCCTCCTGATGTCCGTCGGGCGGGCGGCGCCATGCGCGGCACCGCATCTGCCGCATGATTTAGCCCGAGCCAATATCGGCGGACAATCGAAAGTTCGTCATGGCGGCCATGCATTTTTCTCATGGCTCGCCGGGAAAAGCACGCAACGGCAAGGCCGGCTCGACGGGCCGACATGCAAATCCGGCATTTCCTCTACGAAAGGCTAGGCGTCGGCCGCCGCGAAATACGCGAGCAGCACGGCCCGCAGTTCGCGGCGTTGCGCGGCGAAATCGAGCGCGGGCCCGAGCGTCAGCAGCGCCTGCGACAGCCCGCCGTAGCAGATCGTCTGGGCCATCCGCGCGATCCCGTCGAGCCGTTCGGCCGGCGGCGGATCGGCCGCGTGCGCGAGCGCATCGCGCCACAGCGCGACATAGGCGTCGTAATGCCGGCGATACGCGGCCAGCGGCGACACCTGCCGCTCCAGCGCGAACAGCGCACCCCAGAGCGCCGCGTCGGCGGCGACCGCATCGACCTGGAGGTCGACCAGCGCGGCGGCGAGCGCCGCCCGCGGCGCGCCGCGCAGCCGCTGCGCCGCGTCGCGCAGCCGGTCGGCCAGCGCCAGCACGCGGCGGTGGATACAGAGCGCCGCGAGGCTCTGCTTGTCGCCGAAATACTCGTAGAAGGTGCCGATGCTGACGCCCGCGACGGCCGCGATCTCGCGGATCGTCGCCTTCGCGTAGCCGCGTTCGAGCAAAAGCTGAACGAACGCCTGTTGCAGCGCGTCGGAGCTCGCCTGCGCGCGCGACTGGCGCGGCCGGCGGCGCAACGCGGGCGCGGGTTGCGCCGCCGGCGAGCCGGGCGGCGCCGGAACCTGAACATGTCGCGGCGGCATATTTGCTACTCTGAATTCAGCAGGGAACATGTTTTACCGGCAGCCGGAACCCGCGCCGAAGCGCCTTGCGCGGCACGACGCCGGCTGACCGCGAAGCACGAGACCGGAGACAATCGCGATGACCGACCCGACTCACGCCGTCACGAACCAGTTCGACGAACTCGTCGACTATAACCTCTTCGCGACGGATCTCGCGCTGCGCGACGCGCTCGTCCGGGCCGGCGCCGAGTGGGCCGTGCCGCAGCTCGACGCGTACGGCGCGCGGCTCGGCAGCGCCGACACCGCGCAACTCGCCGACGAAGCGAACCGGCACACACCGGAGCTGAACGCGTTCGACCGGCGCGGCCGGCGCATCGATCGCGTCGACTTCCACCCCGCCTGGCACGCGCTGCTCGGCCGGAACCTGAACATGTCGCGGCGGCATATTTGCTACTCTGAATTCAGCAGGGAACACGTTTTACCGGCAGCCGGAACCCGCGCCGAAGCGCCTTGCGCGGCACGACGCCGGCTGACCGCGAAGCACGAGACCGGAGACAACCGCGATGACCGACCCGACTCACGCCGTCACGAACCAGTTCGACGAACTCGTCGACTATAACCTCTTCGCGACGGATCTCGCGCTGCGCGACGCGCTCGTCCGGGCCGGCGCCGACTGGGCCGTGCCGCAGCTCGACGCGTACGGCGCGCGGCTCGGCAGCGCCGACACCGCGCAACTCGCCGACGAAGCGAACCGGCACACACCGGAGTTGAACGCGTTCGACCGGCGCGGCCGGCGCATCGATCGCGTCGACTTCCACCCCGCCTGGCACGCGCTGCTCGGCCAGTACCGCCACGAAGGCTTCGTGTCGCTCGCGTTCCGCGAGTCGCGCCGCGGCCGCTGGGCCGCGACGGCCGCCGGCTTCTATCTGCACGGCCAGATCGAGGCCGGCACGCTGTGCCCGGCGACGATGACGCAGGCCGCGATCCCCGTGCTGCAAAAGGAACCCGCGCTGTGGGACCTGCTGCGCGACAAGCTCTACAGCGACGACTACGATCCGCGCGACGTGCCGATCGCCGCCAAGCGCGCGATCTGGTTCGGCATGGGCATGACCGAGAAGCAGGGCGGCTCCGACGTGCGCGCGAACACGACGCTCGCCACGCCGGTCGGCGCGGGTGGGCGCGGCGGCGAATACCGGCTGCGCGGCCACAAGTGGTTCTTCTCCGCGCCGATGTGCGACGCGCACCTCGTCGTCGCGCGCACCGAAGCCGGCGGCCCGTCGTGCTTCTACGTGCCGCGCTGGCGGCCGGACGGCACGAAGAACGCGGTCGAGATCCAGCGGCTGAAGAACAAGGTCGGCAACCGCAGCAACTCGAGCAGCGAGATCGAGCTGAACGACGCGTGGGGAATCATGCTCGGCGACGAAGGCCGCGGCATTCCGACCATCATCGAGATGGCGACGTACACGCGGCTGAACTGCGTGCTCGGCAGCGCGGCGATGCTGCGCCAGGGCGTCGTGCAGGCGATCGCGTACACGCGCCAGCGTCATGCATTCGGCCGCGCGCTCGCCGAGCAGCCGCTGATGCGCACCGTGCTCGCCGATCTCGCGCTCGAAAGCGAGGCGGCACTGTCGCTCGCGATGCGGCTCGCCGACGCGTTCGAGCGCGACGACTCGCCGCGCGAACGCGCATGGAAACGGATCGTCACGCCCGCCGCGAAATTCTGGGTCTGCAAGCGCGCGGTCGAGCTGACCGGCGAGGTGATGGAAGTGTTCGGCGGCAACGGCTACGTCGACGACGGCCCGATCGCGCGCCTCTTCCGCGAGGCGCCCGTCAACTCGATCTGGGAAGGCTCGGGCAACGTGATGTGCGTCGACGTGCTGCGCGCGGTGTCGCGCGAGCCCGACGCGGCCGCGGCGCTGTTCGACGAACTGGCCGACCTGGGTGCGGGCGAACCGCGCATTCGCGCGGCGCTCGACGCGCTGCGCGCGATGCTCGCCGCCCCGGCCGACATGCTCGAAGCGTCGGGCCGCGTGTTCGCGCAACGGCTCGCGCTCGTCGCGCAGGCGTGCCTGCTGCGCCGCGATGCGCCGGCGGCCGTCGCCGACGCGTTCGTCGCGACGCGGCTCGCCGCGCCCGACTGGGGCCGCATCGCGGGCGGCTTCGATCCGCATGCGACCGACGTCGCCGCGCTGCTGCAGCGCGCGTACCCGGCCTGACGCCGGCCCGTTCACCCGAATTCGCGTTCGTTCGCCCGCCCGGAGCCTCGATGAATCTCGTCGCCGCCCTCGACCGCGCCGCCCGTGCGACGCCCGACAAACCGTTCCTCGTCAGCGAATCCGCGACGATCACGTATGCGGCCGCGCGCGAGCGTTCGCACCGCGCGGCGGCCGTGCTGAGCGCGCTCGGCGTCGCGGCCGGCGACCGCGTCGCCGCGATGTGCTTCAACACGCCGGCCTTCGTCGACCTGATGTTCGGCGCATGGCGGCTCGGCGCGGCGTTCGTGCCGATCAACCACAAGCTGCAGGCGCCGGAAGTCGACTACGTGCTCGAACACAGCCGCAGCACCGCGCTGCTGTTCGACGTGGCGCTCGCGCCGGTGGTCGAGCGCGTCGTGCATCCGGCGCGGCGGCTCGTGACCGAGGGCGAGCTCGACGGCGTGCCGAACTTCGACACGATGTGCGCGACGATGGACGGCCTCGCGGGCATCGAGCCGGCCGACGGCGACATCGCGCAGATCCTCTACACGTCCGGCACGACTGGCCGCCCGAAGGGTTGCGTGCACAGTCATCGCACGGTGACGCTCGCGGCGATGCAGGCGGCGCTCGCGACCGGCATCGGCCGTGACGAACGCACGTTGATGGCGATGCCGATCTGGCATTCGTCGCCGCTGAACAACTGGTTCGGCGGCACGCTGTATGCGGGCGGCACCGTCGTGCTGCTGCGCGAATACCATCCGCTGCGCTTCCTGCAGACCGTCGAGCGCGAGCGCGTGACGCTGTATTTCGGCGCGCCGGTGTCGTATACGCTGCCGCTCGACACGATCGACGGCTTCGCGGCGTTCGACCTGTCGAGCGTGCGCGCGTGGCTGTACGGCGGCGGTCCGATCGGCGCCGCGCAGGCCGAACGGCTTGCCCGTGCGTATCGCAGTCACGCGTTCTTTCAGGTGTACGGAATGACGGAAGCGGGGCCCGCCGGCACGACGCTGTATCCGGACGAGCAGATCGCGAAGGCCGGCTCGATAGGCCGCCACGGCGGCCCGGGCGTCGACCTGAGGGTGGTGCGGATGGACGGCGTCGATGCGCGGCCGGGCGAGACCGGCGAGATCTGGTTGAAGGCCGACAGCATGATGCTCGGCTATCTCGACGACGCGGCCGCCACGCACGCCGCATTCGCGCCGGGCGGCTGGTATCGCACCGGCGACATCGCGCGGATCGATCAGGATCGCTATCTGTTCATCGTCGACCGGCTGAAGGACATGATCGTCACCGGCGGCGAGAACGTCTATTCGAAGGAAGTGGAGGACGTGCTCGGCGCGCATCCGGACATCGTTGAAGCGGCCGTCGTCGGCGTTCCGCATCCGGACTGGGGCGAGACGGTCGTCGCGCATGTGGTGATGCGGGCGAACGCAGCGCCCGATGCGGATGCGCTGCGCACGTTCTGCGGCGAGCGGCTCGCGGCGTACAAGATTCCGCGCGAGTTCGCGTTCGTGCAGGCGCTGCCGCGCACGCCGACGGGCAAGTTGCAGAAGTTCTTGCTGCGCGGGCGCAGGGACTGAGCATCCGCGATTGAGCTAGCGCATTCGCGCGCGCGGTCAATGCAACAGGCCGAACGGAACAAGTAATAGAAGTTAACAGCTCTGAATCATATTCGTCCGATTGATCGACGTTTCTTATCTGGAATAGCGTCTATAGGCAGCCATTCCATTTACTGAGACAGGGAAGCCGGATGAAAAACGAACCCAAAGCACCGACCCATCTTTTCGCCACCGTTGGCGCACTCACGGAACGCGGTGGACGCATCACCACCGCAACCAGTGGCCTGACCCTGGCTGGATTGGAAGTCGCCTGCGTCGGCGACGTAGTGGCCTATGACGACGGCAGCGAAGCCTCGATTATCGACGGCGCGGGAAACAACCATAGCGGAGGCAAGCCGTTCGCGCTGGTCGGCAGCCGGTTGAGCAACGGTGACCGCATTACCGAAACGCTGCGCACCTCATGGGGCATTCACGTGCGGGATGGGCAAAGCGTTGCGGGCCTGTTCGATCCGACCTATGTGCCTCCACCCGCGCCGCCCACCTACAGACTGGCGGTACGTGGCGCGACAACAGCGCGCGGCGGTGCATTGCGCGAGCCGTCCAGCACATGGGAAGTAGCGCCGCACTTGGGCAAAGCTGCCACGGTGGGCGACCTGATCCACTATCCGGACGGTTCAACCGCGCGCGTCACGACCGGTCTGGGTCTGGCCGACGGGCCCGGCTTCGCGCCGCTCGCATTCGTTGGCAGCGAACTCGATAACGGCGACACGATCACCGATAGTCCCGAGCGACAAGGCGTAGCGTCGTCCGTTGTATTCAGCGTCGTCACCTGCTCATCTATGCCCCGCTGAGGTAGCGCCGATGATCCGCTACTTTCTTGCTAAAGGCGACCGCGCCGGGGAGGCGGTGATTGTCGAAGGCCTCGACACCGTGACTTGTTCCAATCCGCCGCCGAGGGTTCATATCGCCACGCTCGATATGAAGACCTACTGTTCGGCCTGCAAGCGTGAAGGGTACATCGCACCGCAAGGGCCGCGTCGGCCCGGTACCGGCCCAAACGGCAAACAGTGGGCATTGAGCGGCGATATCAATGTCTGCGGATGCAACCCACCGCCGGTCTTCTACGCTGAGCGCGGCATGCGGATGACTTTTACTGCGGGAGAGGCAGCGACGCTGACTGGGCGCCAACCGGATGCAACCAAGCGGTCATTTGCTCGGTCGGCTGTCGTACACGACGAGCAATTCACCTTGCTCGATGGCTACCGCCGCCCGCTCGCGAGCATCCGCTACCGAATCGTTACCGACACCGGGCAGATTTTCACGGGCACCACGGACGCGGCCGGGCAAACGCATCGAATCGCCACCGATGCCTCGGCAACTCTGAAAATCTATACAACGGAACATTGAGGCAATGAAGAATTTCGATATGAATGACGGCGGAGAATGGTTCCTCGTGCACTCAGGTGCAGTCACCAATACCAATCCTGGGTCGATGGTGGAAGTAACGATCAATACCGAAAAAATATGTCATAACATGACAAACAAGGAATTTCGGGAAATGGTATTGAGTAAACGCGATCGGGCCGTTTCTCTCGTCGAAAAAAGAATCAAGGATTTGCAACGTTGGTCCAACGCTGACAAGGCACGCGTATTACAGTGGTTCGGTAGAACTGACGAAGGTACCCGCGCAACCCTATTAATAGGCCTGAACGCAATCGTCCGCGTACTAAAGACACTCACAGGATACAATTTCACGCGATGGGATAGCGAGCGATTCAAACATATTGGGTGCGTTCCAAATCCGAACAAATCAGGAGTCGCGGCCTCAGTGTGTTCGCCGGATACCGCAACTCATACGATTGCAATACATCCCGACTTTTGTACAATGCGAGATTTCTCATGGGAAAAAGATTCCGTAGTTTCCACTCTGATTCATGAGGTTAGTCATTTCAACGACACAATGGGAACCAAGGATCACAGATATTTCATGGAGGAGTGTCTGACGTTTGGAGCCGAAAATCCGAATCAAGCAATCAACAATGCCGACAGCATTGCAGGGTACGTCATTTACAATGCTTAAGTTTATTGTCTGTCTAAGCCTTCTCACCTCCAATCCGGCATTCGCATGCATCGCCAGCGAGAACTTCGACATCTATTTTTCGAGAGACAGCTCGTACATATCGAATTCGGAGATCGTTCGCATTGCAAAATGGGTAGCCGATCAAAAACTCAATTATGCAAATCACCTAACCAAGGAAACGACACTGATCAGCGGCCATGCCGAGGAAAGTGAACCGGCAGCACTGGCCCTTGCGCAATCGAGATTGCAAACCGCGTATGCGCTGTTGGAGCAACTCGGTTTTTTACGCGGGACCATCAACAAGAGTACCAGCGTCTATTCGCAGCGCGACGTGGACAATGGGCGGCGTGTGGAAATTTCCTTCCTGCCCGATTGCCCTAACAAGTGCTGCGACGGCAAGTAGCGTCACAATGCCGCCGATCACGGCGACGCGGTATGGACGTACGCATGCGGCGATCCTGCTGCACCGCGGCCTGCAAGATCCCTATGCCCTGCCGGCCGTGGGCCACCAAAGAAAAAGCCACCGGACCCAACGGCCCGGTGGCTTTTTCGCATGAGGCACGGGACGACGCGTTGCAACGCCGCCCGCGCGTCGCATCACATCGAACTGCTTACTTCCCGCCGATGCTCTTCAGCGGCTTCCACTCACCCTTCTCGACCTTGTACATCGTGATGCCGCCGTTCTTCAGGTCGCCCTTCGCGTCGTACGCGACGTGCGTCGACGTGACGCCGGCCATGTCGGTCTTCGCGAGCACCGGCAGGTACTTCGCCGGATCGGTCGAATCGGCCTTCTTCATCGCGTTCAGCATCGCCATCGCGCCGTCGTACGCGTACGGCGAGTACGTCTGCACGTCTTCGCCGAAACGCTTCTTGTACTTGTCGGCGTAAGCCTTGCCGCCCGGCATTTCTTCCAGCGGCAGGCCGGCCAGCGACGCGATCGTGCCTTCGGCCGCGTTGCCCGCGATCTTCAGGAACGTCGGCGTCTTCACCATTTCGCCGCTCATCAGCGGAGCGGTGATGCCGAGCGCCTTCATCTGCTTGACCATCGGCGCTGCCTGCGAATCCGCGCCGCCGTAGTAGACGAGGTCCGGCTTCGCCGCCTTCAGCTTCGTCAGAATCGCCTTGAAGTCGACGGCCTTGTCGTTCGTGAATTCACGGTCGACGATCGTCGCGCCGCCGGCTTTCGCGGCCTTCTCGAACTGGTCGGCGAGACCCTGGCCGTAGGCCGTGCGATCGTCGACGATCGCGATCTTCTTCATGCCGAGATCCTTCGATGCGAACGCGCCGGCCACCGAGCCCTGCTGCGTGTCGGACGTCATCATGCGGAAGGTCGTCTTGTAGCCTTGCTGCGTGTATTCCGGCGCCGTCGCCATCGCGATTTCCGGAATGCCCGCGTTCGCGTAGATGCGCGAGGCGGGAATCGTCGTGCCCGAGTTGAAGTGGCCGAGCATGCCCTTGATGCCGTCGTCGACCAGCTTCTGCGCGACCGTCGTGCCCGTGCGCGGGTCAGCCTGATCGTCCTGCGTGCTCAGCACGAACTTCACCGGCTTGCCGCCGATCTTCGGGTTCGTCGCGTTGAAGTCTTCCAGCGCGAGCACGATCCCGTTCTGCATATCCTTGCCGTAGTGCGCCTGCGCGCCCGTCATCGGCCCTGCGTAACCGATCTTCACGTCATCCGCATGGGCCGTCCCCGCCAGCGACATGACCGCGACGAACGTCGCGCCTGCCACCTTTTTCATCGTGTGTTGCATAGCATCTCCTTGGTACCAGGGTAAATGAAGCAGCTTCGGGATCGCCTTGCCGCTTCCTTTGTTTGATCCGAACGGCAAGGATGATCAGCCGATCGTCATCAAATTCGCATTGCCGCCCGCCGCGGCCGTATTCACGCTCACCGAGCGCTCCGTCAGGAGCCGTTCGAGCGCGTAGTCTTCCGCATCGCCGTTCTCGAACGCGCCCGCCGACACGCCCTGCACCGACACGATCGGGCCCGGCCGCTGCGCGACGTCCTTCACGAGCGTCTGCAGCTCGTCGCTGTCGCCCTCGAACAGCACCGCGTCGAACGGCGCGTCGGCCTGCTTGCGCACGGCCGCGTGCGCCTTCAGCGACGCCGGCAGCGCGGCCGCCAGCGCCTCGCCCGCCGCGCCGGCGAACAGCGCGCGGTTGCCCGTCGCCAGCACCGCCGCGAACTGCGCACGCGCGCCGCCCGGCGTCGCCGCGACACACAGCACCGTGCCGCGCGGGCCGAGTGTATACGTGTTTCGCTCGCCCGTCGGCCCGCTCAGCACGGCGGTCGCGCCGGCCGGAACCTGCGCGAGGTAGCCGTCGCAGCGTGCGGCCAGCGCCGGCTCGCGCTGCTCGATCAGCCAGTCGCGCAGCGTCGCGAGCGCCGCCGCCGGGTTGCCGCGCGCATCGCTTTCGGTCGCGCCGTCCGCCACCAGCGACTGCGCGAGCGAGCGCGGCAGGCCCGACGGACGCGTCGCGAGCAGGCGCTGCAGGTACAGCGCGCCGCCGGCCTTCGGGCCCGTGCCCGACAGCCCTTCGCCGCCGAACGGCTGCACGCCGACCACCGCGCCGATCACGTTGCGGTTCACGTAGATGTTGCCCACGTGCGCATTCGAGATCACGTGCGCGATCGTCTCGTCGATCCGCGTGTGGATGCCGAGCGTCAGCCCGTAGCCCGTCGCGCGGATCTGCTCGAGCAACTTGTCGAGCTGGCTGCGGCGGTAGCGCACCACGTGCAGCACGGGGCCGAACACTTCACGCTTGAGCTCGTCGATGCTGCCGATCTCGATCAGCGTCGGCGGCACGAAGGTGCCGTGCGCGCACGCGTCCGGCATCGGCAGTTGCGTGACCGCGTGGCCCTTGTCCTTCATCGCCGCGACGTGCGCGTCGATCGTCTGCTTCGCTTCGGCGTCGATCACCGGGCCGACGTCGGTCGACAGGCGGTCGGGGTTGCCGAGCGACAGCTCGTGCATCGCGCCCTTGAGCATCGTCAGCGTGCGGTCCGCGACGTCGTCCTGCAGACACAGAACGCGCAGCGCCGAACACCGTTGACCGGCCGAGTCGAACGACGACTGCATCACGTCCGCGACGACCTGCTCCGCGAGCGCCGACGAGTCGACGATCATCGCGTTCTGACCGCCCGTCTCCGCGATCAGCGGAATCGGCTTGCCGTCCGGGTCGAGGCGCGCGGCGAGCGTCTTGTTGATCAGGCGCGCGACTTCGGTCGAGCCCGTGAACATCACCGCCCGCGTGCGCGGATCGGCGACCAGCGCCGCGCCGACGGTCTCGCCGGTGCCCGGCAGCAGTTGCACCGCGCCGGCCGGCACGCCGGCCTCGCGCAGCAGCCGCACGGCCTGCGCGGCGATCAGCGGCGTCTGTTCGGCCGGCTTCGCGAGCACCGTGTTGCCGGCGGCGAGCGCCGCGGCCACCTGGCCCATGAAGATCGCGAGCGGGAAGTTCCACGGGCTGATGCAGACCACGGGGCCGAGCGGACGGTGCGTGTCGTTCGAGAATTCGCCGCGGATCTGCGCCGCGTAGTAGCGCAGGAAGTCGACCGCTTCGCGGATCTCGGCGATCGCGTTCGGCAACGACTTGCCGGCTTCGCGCACGATCAGGCCCATCAGCGTGTGCATCTGCGCTTCGAGCAGGTCGGCCGCGCGCACCAGGCAATCGGCGCGCGCATCGACCGGCGTCGCCTGCCAGATCGGCGCGGCGGCCACCGCGTGCGCGAGCGCCGCGCTCACGTGTTCGGCCGTCGCTTCGCTGACCGTACCGACCACGTCGCGCTGGTCGGCCGGGTTGCGCACGTCGCGCGCCGGTGCGTCGGCGAGCGCGTCGTCGGCGAGCATCGGCGCCGCGCGCCACGGGTGATGCGCGCTCGCGAGCAGCGCGGACGACAGCGACGCGAGACGGTGTTCGTTCGACAGGTCGAGGCCCATCGAATTGGGACGCTCGTCGCCGTACAGGTTGCGCGGCAGCGGGATCTTCGCGTGAGGCGCGCCGAGCGGCACGACCTTCGACGCTTCATCGACCGGGTCGGCGACCAGTTCCTTCACCGACACCGTTTTATCGGCGATGCGGTTCACGAACGACGTGTTCGCGCCGTTTTCCAGCAGGCGGCGCACCAGGTACGCGAGCAGCGTCTCGTGCGTGCCGACCGGCGCGTACACGCGGCACGGGCGGTTCAGCTTGTCGCGGCCCGTGACTTCCTCGTACAGCGGCTCGCCCATCCCGTGCAGGCACTGGAATTCGTACTGGCCCGGGTAGTAGTTCTGGCCGGCCAGGTGATAGATCGCGGCCAGCGTGTACGCGTTGTGCGTCGCGAACTGCGGGTAGACCGCGTCGGGCGCCGCGAGCAGCTTCTTCGCGCACGCGAGGTACGACACGTCGGTGTAAATCTTGCGCGTATAGACCGGATAGCCTTCGAGGCCGTCGACCTGCGCGCGCTTGATTTCGGTATCCCAGTACGCGCCCTTCACGAGGCGGATCATCAGGCGGTGGCGGCTGCGGCGCGCGAGATCGATCAGGTAGTCGATCACGAACGGGCAGCGCTTCTGGTAGCCCTGCACGACGAAGCCGATGCCGTTCCAGCCCGCGAGCTCCGGATCGAAGCACAGCGCCTCGAGCAGGTCGAGCGACAGTTCGAGCCGGTCGGCTTCTTCCGCGTCGATGTTCAGGCCGATGTCGTAGCGGCGCGCGAGCAGCGCGAGCGCGCGCACGCGCGGCAGCAGCTCGCTCATCGTGCGGTCCTGCTGCGAGCGCGAGTAGCGCGCGTGCAGCGCCGACAGCTTGATCGAGATGCCCGGGCCTTCGTAGATGCCGCGGCCGCCGGCCGCCTTGCCGATCGCGTGGATCGCCTGTTCGTACGACGCGTAGTAGCGCTGCGCGTCCTCTTCGGTCGTCGCCGCTTCGCCGAGCATGTCGTACGAGTAGCGGAAGCCGCGCGCTTCGTACTTGCGGCTGTTCGCGAGCGCTTCGGAAATCGTCTCGCCGGTGACGAACTGCTCGCCCATCAGGCGCATCGCCATGTCGACGCCCTTGCGGATCAGCGGCTCGCCGCCGCGGCCGATCAGGCGCGTGAGCGCCGACGACAGCCCCGCTTCGCTGTTGGTCGTCACGAGCTTGCCGGTGATCATCAGCCCCCAGGTGGCCGCGTTCACGAACAGCGACGGCGCGTGGCCGACGTGCGAGCGCCAGTCGCCCTTGCTGATCTTGTCGCGGATCAGCGCGTCGCGCGTCGCGCGATCGGGAATGCGCAGCAGCGCTTCGGCGAGGCACATCAGCGCGACGCCTTCCTGGCTCGACAGCGAGAACTCGTGGATCAGCCCTTCGACGCCGCCGCCCGAGCTTTTCTCGCGCAGCGCCTCGACCAGCTTCGTCGCGAGCGTCTGCACGTCCGCCTGCAGGTTCGCGGGCAAGCGCGCCTGGCCGAGCAGGAACGGCACGCACTCCGGTTCCGGGCGGCGGTACGCGGCCGTGATCGCCGCGCGCAGCACCGATTGCGGCTGCACGTTCTGCGCGAACTCGAGGAACGGATGCGGCGAATTGTCGTCGTCGCCGTCCGCGGACTGACCGTCGGCGAGCTCCGTCACGCCGCTGTGGCCCGACAGCTCGGGCGGCAACTGGCCGTGCTCGATCCGCTCCAGATACGCGAAGATCGCCTGCTTGATCAGCCAGTGGGGAGTGCGCTCGAGACGCGCGGCGGCGTCCTTGAGGCGCGAGCGAAGAAGGTCGTCGACCTTGACGCCGAGAGTCGTGCTTGCCATGGTGGGTTCGTGCGCCGGTGCGAGCCCGGCAGTGTGGTGTAAGAGGATGCGCGAAATCCTACGGCACGCAATAAAAAGGTGCAACCAAATAAAGAGATGGGTTGCACCCATAAGTTAGTCAATATAATCAGCCACTTATGCGGTTGCAACCTAGGGGTTGCCCGTGGTCCGGGGATCGGTATTTTCCCTGATCGGGCCGGTTCGGCACGCGTGTGCAACCTTCGGCATGCGCGAAAGCGGCCGAAAGCAGGTTGCACTGGATGAGGTGACGTGCCGTGGCGCCCGCGTTGGGCACGCGTTGGGCACGCGCTGGAGACGTTCGGGGCGGCGCCGCGCGGCCCACGCTTGGGGTATCGGACACCGCGTCGCGCGATGGTCGCGCGGCGCGTCGCTCAGATATCCAGCGGATCGACCTCGACGCTCCACCGCAGCACACCCTTCAGCGCGCGCAGTTCCGGCTGCCAGGCGCGCAGCGCATGCTGCAGCGCCGCCCGCGACGCGCTTTCGAGCAGCAGCTGCGCGCGATGGACGTTCGCGACCTTCACGATCGTCATCGGCACCGCGTCGTACACGGTCACGCGATCCGCGCCCGGCAGCCCCGGCAACGCAGCCGCGGCCTGCAGCAGGAACGCGAGCGCCGCATCGAGCGTGCGCCCTTCGGCGCGCAGCAGCGCCTGGTAGACGAACGGCGGCAGGTGCGCGTCGCGGCGCTCGCCGAGCGTCGAATTCGCGAAGCCCACGTAGTCCTGCCGCCCGAGCGCGTGGTACAGCGCGTGACGCGGGTAGCGCGTCTGCACCATCACTTCGCCCGGCAGCCCGGCGCGCCCCGCGCGGCCGCTCACCTGCATCAGTTGCGCGAACAGCCGCTCGCTCGCGCGGAAGTCGTGCGAGAACAGCGCGGTATCGGCGTTGAGCACGCCGACGAGCGACACGCGCTGGAAGTCGTGCCCCTTCGCGATCATCTGCGTGCCGACCAGGATGTCGACCTCGCCCGCGTGCACGTCGGAAAAGAGCGCCTGCGCGCTGCCCTTGCGGCGCGTGCTGTCCGCGTCGATCCGCAGGATCCGCGCGCCCGGCACGGCTTCGGCGAGCGTCTCCTCGATGCGCTGCGTGCCGCGCCCGAGCGGCGCGATGTCGACGTTCCCGCACTCGGGGCACGACCGCGGAATGCGCGCTTCCCAGCCGCAGTGATGGCAGCGCAGCGCGTGCTCGGGCTTGTGCAGCACGACGTACGCGCTGCAGCGCGGGCAGCCGGCCACCCAGCCGCATGCGTCGCACGCGAGCTGCGGCGCGTAACCGCGCCGGTTCAGGAACACGAGGCTCTGTTCGCCGCGTTCGAGCCGCGCCTTCAGCGCCGCGACGAGCGGCCCCGACAGCCCGCCCATCGACGCACGCCCGCGCCGCCGCTCCTCTTCGAGATCGATCAGCCGCACGGTCGGCAGCGTCGCGTCGGCCACCGCGCGGCGCGACAGCGTGAGCCGCGTGTAGCGCCCCTGCTCGGCCTGCCACCAGCTTTCGAGCGACGGCGTGGCCGAGCCGAGCACGACGGTGATGCCGAGGTGCTTCGCGCGCCACACGGCCAGGTCGCGCGCCGAATAGCGCAGCCCTTCCTGCTGCTTGTACGCGGGCTCGTGTTCCTCGTCGACGACGATCAGCGCGAGCGTCGGCATCGACGCGAGCACCGCGAGGCGCGTGCCGAGCACGATCCGCGCGCGGCCCGTGTGCGCGGCGAGCCAGTTGCGCGCCCGCTCGCCTTCGGCGAGCCCGCTGTGCAGCGTGACGATTGCGTCGTCGGCGAGCGCGCCCGCGAAGCGCGCGCGAAACGCGGCCTCGAATTGCGGCGTCAGGTTGATTTCGGGCACGAGCACGAGCGCCTGCGCATCCGGCCGCGCGTCGAGCAGCGACGCGAGCGCGTGCAGGTAGACCTCGGTCTTGCCGCTGCCCGTCACGCCGTGCAGCAGGAACGGCGCGAAGCCCTGCGCCGCGCGGATCGCGTCGAGCGTCTCGGCCTGCTGGTCCGTCAACGCCGGCGGCACAGCCCGTCCACTGCTTGTCGACAGGTTATCCACAGGGTTGACCACAGGCGCATCGGCCCAGCCGATCTCCTCGACGTCGACCCAGCCGCGCGCCGCCCAGTCGTCGAGCGTCGCGGCCGCCTTCGGATGCAGCGCGCGCGCGTCGGGCAGCGTCAGCGAGCCGGCGTCGACGAGCGCCTGCGCGAGCCGGCGCAGCGCGGCGCCGCGCGCGGGCAACGCGTCGGGCAGCGCCGCGCGGCCGGCTTCGGTCGGCCGGTAGCGCACTTCCGGCGCGAGCAGCCGCCCCCAGCGCCCGGCGTCGCGCAGCGCCTGCGGCAGCGCCGGCAACGCGACCTCGCCACGCCCGCGCTGATAGTAATCGGCGGCGAACGACACGAGCGCGAGCCAGTCCGCCGACAGCGGCGGCAGGTCGGCACAGATCGCATCGACCGCGCGCAGCCGCGATGGCGGCACATCGGTGTGAGTGGTGACTTCGCAGACGAGCCCGACGGCCTGCCGCTTGCCGAACGGCACCTGCACCAGCGTGCCGGGCACGGGCGCGGGCTGCACGTCGCAGCGGTAGTCGAACAGGGTGGCGAGCGGATGGTCGAGCGCCACGCGCAGGTAGGTGCCGCTCATCGACACGCTCCCGCAGCGGCGACACGCAGGGGACGGACGACGTGCACCCGCGCCCGCATCGCGACGGCGAACTTAAAGTAAAACTTCAGATTCGGCGCTAAGTTTTGGATTCGCATTAGGAATCGCCGTATACCCTGCCCAGCCTGTGGATAACTTTGTTGAGAACTCGCCGCTCAACAGCCGCAACGCGCGCAGGGCCGTGCTTTTCGCTGTTTTCCGCCGCTTCCGGCCGTGTCCCGCGAAGCCTTATTCCATAAGGCTGCTATTCAAATTACCCAACCATAGCGAGACAAATTGACCGATACGGGGCTCTACCGCGCTGCAACGTGGAAAATGTGTATAAGTCAAGTCTTGACAAGCATCGAATCGGCAACGGGAGCGGGGTTGCGTCCTGTTTAGTTTCAAAAACGAAACACCGCCATCCCGCAATGCAGCATGACGGCGCTTGCGTTCAGCCCGCCGCTCGGCTACGGATCGCGCGGCTGTGGGTATGCACTTCGTCGACGAGTTCGGCGACGTGATCGGGCGACGTGAATTGCGAGATGCCGTGCCCCAGGTTGAACACGTGGCCCGGATGGTTGCCGTAGCTGTCGAGCACCGCGCGCGCCTGTTCGCGCACCGCGGCCGGCGGCGCAAACAGGATCGTCGGGTCGAGGTTGCCCTGCAGCGCCACGCGTCCCGCGACGCGCTCGCGCGCGGCACCGAGGTTGACCGTCCAGTCGAGCCCGACCGCGTCGACGCCGGTCGCCGCGATCTCCTCGAGCCACAACCCGCCGCCCTTCGTGAACGTGATCACCGGCACGCGCTCGCCATCGTGCTCGCGCTTGAGCTGCGACACCACGCGGCGGATATAGTCGAGCGAGAAGCGCTGGTACGCGCCGTCGGCCAGCGCGCCGCCCCACGTATCGAAGATCATCACGGCCTGCGCGCCCGCTTCGATCTGTGCGTTCAGGTACGCGGCCACCGCCTGCGCGTTCACGTCGAGGATTCGGTGCATCAGGTCGGGGCGCGAATACGCCATCGACTTCACCGTGCGGAAATCGTCCGAGCCGCCGCCTTCGACCATGTAGCACGCGAGCGTCCACGGGCTGCCCGAGAAGCCGATCAGCGGCACGCGCTGGCGGCCCTGGCCGTCGGTGAGCGCGCGGCGGATCTCGCGCACGGCGCCCGTCACGTAGCCGAGCGTCTCGTCGATGTCCGGCACCGCGAGCTTCGCGACGTCGGCCTCGGTGCGCACCGGATGCGCGAACTTCGGTCCTTCGCCGGCCTGGAAGTCGAGGCCGAGGCCCATCGCGTCGGGAATCGTCAGGATGTCCGAGAACAGGATCGCGGCGTCGAGCGGGAAGCGCTCGAGCGGCTGCAGCGTCACCTCGGTCGCGTAGTCGGGGTTTTTGGCCAGCCCGAGAAAGCTGCCGGCACGCGCGCGCGTCGCGTTGTATTCAGGCAGGTAGCGGCCGGCCTGGCGCATCAGCCAGATCGGCGTGTAGTCGGTCGGCTCGCGCAGAAGCGCACGCAGGAAGGTGTCGTTGAGCAGGTTATGGGCCACGGTAGGAGCGACGATGCGAAGGCAAAGCGGCATTTTACCGGACAGCCGCGGTCGGACCGCGCAGGCCGATGCAATGGCGGCCATATGACGCGCGCGATGGCTCCGTTATGATCGGACGCTCATATCGAACCGAACGAAGGAGGAGACCGATGAAGACATTCGCCACGCTGGCCGCGGCCGCGTTGCTGTGCTGCACCGCCGCACACGCGCAAACTGCCGCCGGCGCCGCCACGAGCGCGCCGGGCACCGGCTCGCGGCTCGACGAGGTGCTGGCGCGCGGCACGCTGCGCGTGTGCACAACGGGCGACTACAAGCCGTATTCGTACTACCGCGCGGACGGCCGCTTCGAGGGCATCGACATCGACATGGCCGAATCGCTCGCGAAATCGCTCGGCGTGAAGGCCGATTACGTGAAGACGAGCTGGCCGAATCTCACCCAAGACTTCGTCGCGAAGTGCGACATCGCGGTGGGCGGCGTGTCGACCACGCTCGAGCGCCAGAAGCGCGTGTTCTTCACGCAGCCGTACGTGGTCGACGGCAAGACGCCGATCGTGCGCTGCGCGGATGCCGACAAGTACCAGAGCGTCGCGCAGATCGACCTGCCCGAGACGCGCGTAATCGTGAATCCGGGCGGCACCAACGAGCGCTTCGCGAAGCAGTTCTTCACGCACGCGAACCTGACCGTCTATCCGGACAACGTGACGATCTTCAAGCAGATCCTCGCGGGCAAGGCCGACGTGATGGTGACGGATGCGTCGGAGACGCTGCTGCAGCAAAAGCTGAATCCGGGCCTCTGCTCGGTGCATCCGGACAAGCCGTTCCAGTTCGGCGAGAAGGCGTACATGGTGCCGCGCGGCGACGTCGTGTTCCAGCAATACGTCGACCAGTGGCTGCATCTCGCGCTGTCCACCGGTGAATATCAGGCGCTGTCGGACAAGTGGCTGAAGTAAGCGCGCGTGCAAGCGGCGGCCGATGACGGGCACCGCCCGCTGCGGCCGCCAAGTGCGAAAATCCCGCCTGCGTCGGCCGCCGGCATGCGTTGCCGTTACACCTTCGCGTCGCGCCGCGGCGCCCATGAACGGCGCGCGACCCGCCAAATTGGCCGAATGGCCGACTTCCACGCGTCCCGATCACGTTTCAAAATCTTTCTGACGAATGAATCGCCATGCGCGGTATCGATCGTGCCGTGCACTTTCTCGCGTGAAAATCGGCAATTCATCGCGCCCGATACGCGTGAAAAACGCATCGCGCGCATACCTCGAAAACGCGGCGGAAAATATGGGTAAAAATGACCTTTTTCAGGAGCCCGAAAACAGCAAAAAATCCCGGAAAGCCTTATCTGGCGGGCGTTACAACCTGAAACACTTTGTTACCGCGAGGGGTCGTTAATTCGCCCACAATGGGCCTCAACGGTTTCAACACGGATGCGGTCTCGTGTGCCAAGTGTGAGCGGACGCGAAGCGCTGCGAGCCAGTCGGTCACGTACCGAAGCCCTTCCGAGGGGCATCCCTGTTGGAGTCGTTTCCGGCCCCCGCCGGATCCGGTTTCATCTTTGGTCTCCTCGCGCTAACCCCGTAGCGTGTGGTTTTTAGCGGGCTAATAAGCCCGCTTTTTTTCGTCCATCGAAAACGTAGCGACCTGCACCGGGCGACCCGCAGGCCGCCCCGCTTTTCCCGCATTTTCCCGCACCGCCCCGCTTCAAGCCGTCTTCTGCACGTCGAGCTTCAGCTCCTCGATCATCCGCTCGCGCATCACGAATTTCTGCACCTTGCCCGTCACCGTCATCGGCAGTTCGTCGACGAAGCGGATATAGCGCGGAATCTTGTAGTGCGCGATCTGGCCTTGGCAGAAGGCACGCACGTCGTCCTCGGTCATCTGCTCGTCGGCGCGCAGCACGATCCACGCGCACAGCTCCTCGCCGTACTTCGCGTCGGGCACGCCGAATACCTGCGCGCTCTGGATCTTCGGATGTCGAAACAGGAATTCCTCGATCTCGCGTGGATAGACGTTCTCGCCGCCGCGAATCACCATGTCCTTCAGACGGCCGACGATGTTGCAGTAGCCGTCCGCATCGAGCGTCGCGAGGTCGCCCGTGTGCATCCAGCCGTCGACCAGCACCTCGCGCGTCTTCGCGTCGTCGTCCCAATAGCCGAGCATCACCGAATAGCCCTTCGTGCACAGCTCGCCCGTCGCGCCGACCGGCACGATGTCGCCGGCCGCATCGACGATCTTCACTTCGAGATGCGGCTGGATGCGGCCGACCGTCGTCGTGCGCTTTTCGAGCGGATCGTCGGTCGAGCTCTGGAACGACACCGGGCTCGTCTCCGTCATTCCGTACGCGATCGTGATCTCCGACAGATGCATCTGCGACACGACGCGCTTCATCGTCTCGATCGGGCACGGCGAGCCGGCCATGATCCCGGTGCGCAGCGTCGACAGGTCGAATTTGGCGAATTCCGGATGGTCGAGCTCCGCGATGAACATCGTCGGCACGCCGTGCAGCGCGGTGCAGCGCTCTTCGGCCACCGCCGCGAGCGTCGCGACCGGGTCGAACGCCTCGCCGGGGAATACCATCGCGGCGCCCGTCGACACGCAGGCGAGCACGGCCAGCACCATCCCGAAGCAGTGATAGAGCGGCACGGGGATGCAGAGCGAATCCTGTTCGGTGAAGCGCATCGCCATCGCGATCGAGCGCGCATTGTTGACGACGTTGCGGTGCGTGAGCGTCGCGCCCTTCGGGCTGCCGGTCGTGCCGCTCGTGAACTGGATGTTGATCGGATCGCTGGCCGAGAGCGTTGCGCCGAGCGCGTCGAGCAGCGCGGGATCGACGGCCTGGCGGCCGCGCGCCATCACGTCCGCGAAGCGGAACATGCCGGCCGGCGCCACGTCGCCCATCGACACGATCGTGCGCAGGCTCGGCACGCGCGCCGCGTGCAGGTCGCCCGGCGTCGCGGTCGCGAGCTCCGGCGCGAGGGTCTGCAGCATCTCGACGTACGCGGAGCTCTTGAAGCGCTCGGCCGCGATCACGGCCTTGCAGCCGACCTTGTTCAGCGCGTATTCGAGTTCCGACAGCCGGTAGGCCGGGTTGATGTTGACGAGCACCGCGCCGATCCGCGCGGTCGCGAACTGCGTGAGCAGCCATTCGCTGCGGTTCGGCGACCAGATGCCGACGCAGTCACCCTTCACGATCCCGAGCGCGGCGAGGCCCGCTGCCAGCACGTCGACCTCGTTCGCGAACGCGCGCCAGGTCCAGCGCACCTGCTGCTCGCGGAACACGACGGCCGGACGGTCGGGAAAGCGGCCAGCCGTGTCGAGCAGAAACCGGCCGATCGTCGCGTCGGATAGCGGCACGTCGGTCGCGCCGCGCACGTACGACAAGCCGTTCTCGGGCGCGATCAGCGCCCCCTTGCCAAGGTCTGCTGCCATCGATGTCTCCGTCCGTTCTTGTCTGATCGGCCCGCGCGCGCCTGCTGCGCGCGCCTTCGCCGCAACGATCGCGACGGCGGGCCTCACCGCGGATGATGCCGCGCTCCGCTGACGATACTTTGACATCGAATCGCGACGGGCGGTTGAAATAGCACGACCGGACGGAATGACCGGACCCGCAAAACTCCGACGAAATGCGGGCGAAGCGCGAACGGAACGCGGGCGAAACCGCGGGCGAAAAAAAAGCAGCCCGAAGGCTGCTTTCTTTCGCGGGATACGCGGCGCGGCTCAGTGCCGGCTGCGAATCTTCGCCAGACGCTGGATCGCCTCGAGCTGCGCCATCGCGGTCGCGAGCTCGGATTGCGCTTTCGCGAGGTCGAGATCCGACTTCGCGTTCTGCAGCGTTTCCTCGGCACGCTTGCGCGCTTCCTCGGCTTTCGCCGCGTCGAGGTCCTTGCCGCGGATCGCGGTATCGGCGAGCACCGTCACGGCGCCCGGCTGCACTTCGAGAATGCCGCCCGCGACGAACACGAATTCGTCGTTGCCGCCCTCGACTTCGATGCGCACCGCACCCGGACGAATCCGGGTGATCAGCGGCGTGTGGCCCGGCAGAATACCCAGCTCACCCGTTTCGCCCGGCAGCGCGACGAATTTCGCCTCGCCCGAGAAGATCTGCTCTTCCGCGCTGACGACGTCTACTTTGATGGTTGCCATATCGACTCCTGTCGATCGGAGCGGGCACTTGCGCGCCTGCGCCGATCCCATGCACGGCGGATTGAGCGTATTGCGGTCGGCGCGACCCGCCGGGATTATCAGTCCGACTGTTAATCCCGACTAGCACGCGCCGTGCGACTCACTCGAACCCTTACGAGATCTTCTTGGCCTTTTCGAAGGCTTCGTCGATCGTGCCGACCATGTAGAACGCCTGTTCCGGCAGGTGGTCGCACTCGCCGTCGACGATCATCTTGAAGCCACGGATCGTTTCCTTCAGCGGCACGTACTTGCCCGGCGAGCCCGTGAACACTTCAGCGACGTGGAACGGCTGCGACAGGAAACGCTGGATCTTGCGCGCACGTGCGACCGACAGCTTGTCTTCCGGCGACAGTTCGTCCATGCCCAGAATCGCGATGATGTCGCGCAGTTCCTTGTAGCGCTGCAGCGTCTGCTGAACGCGACGGGTGATCGAGTAGTGCTCTTCACCGATCACGTTCGGGTCGATCTGGCGCGACGTCGAGTCGAGCGGGTCGACCGCCGGGTAGATACCCAGCGAAGCGATGTCACGCGACAGAACGACGGTTGCGTCCAGGTGGCCGAAGGTGGTCGCCGGCGACGGGTCGGTCAAGTCGTCCGCAGGGACGTACACGGCCTGAACCGACGTAATCGAGCCCTTCTTGGTCGACGTGATGCGCTCTTGCAGCTTGCCCATTTCTTCAGCCAGCGTCGGCTGATAGCCCACTGCCGACGGCATACGGCCGAGCAGTGCCGACACTTCGGTACCGGCCAGCGTGAAACGGTAGATGTTGTCGACGAAGAACAGCACGTCGAGGCCTTCGTCACGGAAGTGCTCGGCCATCGTCAGGCCGGTCAGCGCGACGCGCAGACGGTTGCCCGGCGGCTCGTTCATCTGGCCGTACACCAGCGCGACCTTGTCGAGAACGTTCGAGTCCTTCATTTCGTGGTAGAAGTCGTTCCCTTCACGGGTCCGCTCGCCCACGCCCGCGAACACGGAGTAACCGCCGTGTTCCTTCGCGATGTTGTTGATGAGCTCCATCATGTTGACGGTCTTGCCCACGCCTGCACCGCCGAACAGGCCAACCTTGCCGCCCTTCGCGAACGGGCAGATCAGGTCGATGACCTTGATACCCGTTTCGAGCAGTTCGGTCGACGGCGACAGTTCGTCGAACGCCGGTGCCTTCTGGTGGATCGAACGCGTCGTTTCGCTTTCGATCGGGCCGGCTTCGTCGATCGGACGGCCGAGCACGTCCATGATACGACCGAGGGTCGGCTTGCCGACCGGCACCGAGATCGGCTTCGCCGTGTTCTTCACGGTCAGGCCGCGGCGCAGGCCGTCGGATGCACCCAGACAAATGGTACGGACCACGCCGTCACCCAGCTGCTGCTGGACTTCGAGCGTCAGTTCCGAGCCATCGAGAATGAGCGCGTCGTAGATCTTCGGCATGCTGTCGCGCGGGAATTCCACGTCGATAACGGCGCCGATGCACTGTACGATCTTGCCTTCTACCAAAGCAGCAGTACTCATCGCTTTTCCTTTAAATACCTGATTCTTTACTCGCGCAAAGGCGCAGTTGTCGTCCCGGGCGCGCGCTTAAACAGCGGCTGCGCCGCCGACGATCTCCGACAGTTCTTTCGTGATCGCGGCCTGACGGCTCTTGTTGTATACGAGCTGCAGTTCGCTGATCACCGTCTTCGCGTTGTCGGACGCGGCCTTCATCGCGACCATGCGCGCCGATTGCTCGGACGCCATGTTTTCCGCGACGGCCTGGTACACCAGCGCCTCGACGTAACGCACGAGCAGTTCGTCGACGACTGCCTGCGCGTCCGGCTCGTAGATGTAATCCCACGACGTCGCCGGCGTACCGTCATCGGCTTCGAAGTGTTCCGACGACAGCGGCAGCAGCTGCTCGATCACGGCTTCCTGCTTCATCGTGTTGACGAAGCGCGTGTAAGCGATATAAACCGCCGACAGCTTGCCTTCCGAGTACAGATCGAGCTGCGTCTTCACGGCGCCGATCAGCTTGTCCAGGTGCGGGGTGTCGCCGAGGTGCACGACCTGCGACATCACCTTCGCGCCGAAGCGGTTCAGGAACCCGAGGCCCTTGCCGCCGATCGCGGTGGCTTCGACCTTCTGGCCCTTCTCTTCCAGCTCCTTGAACTTCTGCACCGTCGCACGCAGCACGTTGGTGTTCAGACCACCGCACAGACCCTTGTCCGTCGTGACGAGGATGATGCCGGCCGTCTGCGCGCCGTCGTTCGCCACCATGAACGGGTGGCGGTACTCCGGGTTCGCACGGCTCATGTGCGCGGCGATGGCACGGACCTTGTCCGCATACGGACGAGCGGCGCGCATGCGTTCCTGCGCGCGACGCATCTTCGATGCAGCCACCATCTCCATCGCCTTCGTGATCTTGCGCGTGTTCTGCACGCTCTTGATCTTGCCGCGAATTTCCTTCATTCCAGCCATAGCTTGCTCCTTTGCGCCCCGAATTAGCGCTTTAGCGCTTTACTCGGGGCTCATGCATCGCTCACCGAAGCGGCGCGGGCGCATCAGCACCCACGCGGCCTCCGTGTGTCACTCGCGGATCAATAGGCACCGGACTTCTTGAAGGCTTCGATCGCCGCGCGCAGCGCGCCTTCGTCGTCCTTCGAGAGATCCTTGGTGTCTTCGATACGCTTGATGAGGTCAGCGTGGCTGGTCTTCAGGTTGTCGCGCAGGCCCTTCTCGAACGGCAGCACTTGCTTGACGTCGAGATCGTCGAGGTAGCCGTTGTTCGCGGCGTACAGCGACACGGCCAGTTCCCAGACCTGCAGCGGCTGGTACTGCGGCTGCTTCAGCAGTTCCGTCACGCGGCGGCCGCGCTCGAGCTGCTTGCGGGTCGCTTCGTCGAGGTCCGATGCGAACTGCGCGAATGCAGCCAGTTCACGGTACTGCGCGAGGTCGGTACGGATACCGCCCGACAGCTTCTTCACGACCTTCGTCTGAGCGGCGCCGCCGACGCGCGACACCGACACGCCGGCGTTGATTGCCGGGCGGATGCCTGCGTTGAACAGGTCGGTTTCCAGGAAGATCTGGCCGTCGGTAATCGAGATCACGTTCGTCGGAACGAACGCGGTCACGTCGCCTGCCTGCGTTTCGATGACCGGCAGTGCCGTCAGCGAGCCGCTCTTGCCCTTCACTTCGCCGTTCGTGAACTTCTCGACGTACTCTTCCGACACGCGAGCCGCACGCTCGAGCAGACGCGAGTGCAGATAGAACACGTCGCCCGGGTACGCTTCACGGCCCGGCGGGCGGCGCAGCAGCAGCGAGATCTGACGGTATGCCCAGGCCTGCTTGGTCAAGTCGTCATAGATGATCAGCGCGTCTTGGCCGCGGTCGCGGAAGTATTCGCCCATCGTGCAGCCGGCGTACGGTGCCAGGTACTGCATCGCGGCCGAATCCGACGCCGAAGCGGCGACGACGATCGTGTATTCCAGCGCGCCCGTTTCCTCGAGCTTGCGCACCACGTTCATGATCGACGAAGCCTTCTGGCCGATCGCGACGTAGATACAGATCAGGTCCTTGCCCTTCTGGTTGATGATCGCGTCGAGCGCCACCGCGGTCTTGCCGCACTGACGGTCGCCGATGATCAGCTCACGCTGGCCACGGCCGATCGGCACCATCGCGTCGATCGACTTGATGCCCGTCTGCACCGGCTGCGACACCGACTTGCGCCAGATCACGCCCGGGGCGATCTTTTCGATCGCGTCGGTCAGCTTCGCGTTGACCGGACCCTTGCCGTCGATCGGGTTGCCGAGCGCGTCGACCACGCGGCCGACGAGTTCCGGGCCGACCGGGACTTCGAGAATGCGGCCCGTCGTCTTGACGATGTCGCCTTCCGAGATGTGTTCGTATTCGCCGAGAATCACCGCGCCGACCGAGTCGCGCTCGAGGTTCAGCGCGAGACCGAACGTGTTGCCCGGAAACTCGAGCATTTCGCCCTGCATCACGTCCGACAGGCCGTGGATACGCACGATACCGTCGGTCACGGAGATCACGGTGCCCTGGTTGCGAACGTCTGCGCTCGCTTCAAGGCCCTGGATCCGGCTCTTGATCAGCTCGCTGATCTCAGAGGGATTGAGTTGCATTATTCGCTCCTGATAGTCAATTCTGTTGCGTGCCGGCGTGGCGCTCAGGCGGTCAAGGCAGCCTGCATCGATGCGAGGCGCGCGCGAACCGAGGTGTCGAGCACTTCGTCGCCGACCGTCACGCGCACGCCGCCGATCAGCGACGAATCGACTTCGACCGTCGGTTTCAGCTTGCGCTTGAACTTGCGTTCGAGGCCCGAGACGAGACTGTCGAGATCCGCGCCGTTCAGCGGGAACGCGCTCACGATCTCGGCGTCGGCTGCGCCTTCACGTTCGTTCTTGAGCGCCTCGAACTGCTCGGCAATTTCCGGCAGCAGCGCGATGCGATGATTGTCGACCAGCATCTGCACGAAGTTCTTCGCTTCGGCGCCGGCCGCGAGCGGCGACTTCACCGCAGCAAGCAGCAGCTCGGCTACTTGCGTGCGCGTCACCTTCGGGCTCGACGCGACCGACAGCACTTCCGGCAGACGCGCAACCTGGGCCAGCTCTTGCACGAGCGTGGACCAGGCGGCGATGTCACCGCCCTCGGCCACGCGGAACAGCGCTTCTGCGTAAGGGCGGGCGATGGTTGCAAGTTCGGCCATGATCAGAGCTCGGCTTTCAGTTGATTCAGCAGTTGGGCGTGGGCCGTTTGATCGACTTCGCGCTTCAGGATCTGCTCGGCGCCCTTCACGGCCAGCGCGGCGACTTCGCCACGCAGCGCTTCGCGCGCCTTCACGATTTGCTGTTCTGCTTCCGCCTTCGCCTGGGCGACGATGCGGGCGGCTTCAGCCTGGGCGTTGGCCTTGATTTCCTCGGCGACCGCCTGCGCACGCTTCTCAGCGTCGGCGATGCGCTGCTGGCCGTCGTTGCGGGCCTGCGCGAGTTCCTGGTCCACGCGCTTGTGCGCTGCGTCGAGTTCCGCCTTGCCCTTCTCCGCGGCGGCGAGGCCGTCGGCGATCTTCTTCGAACGTTCGTCGAGGGCGTTGATCAACGGCGGCCACACGAATTTCATCGTGAACCACGCGAGGACCAGGAACACGACCATTTGCGCAAACAGAGTTGCGTTGAGATTCACGGTGTTTCCTTATCTGCTATTCCGGAAAAATGAAACGGTAAGGCGCTCATCGAGTTGCATTCGATCAGCGCCCCAAGTCTCCGTTCCGCCCTGCGCCGGCTCACGCCGGACGCATATTTCCGAGGAACCTTAGCCTGCGAGCTTCGACAGGAGCGGGTTCGCGAACGCGAACAGCATTGCGACACCCACGCCGATCAGGAATGCAGCGTCGATCAGACCAGCCAGCAGGAACATCTTCGTTTGCAGCGGGTTGATGAGTTCCGGCTGACGTGCGCAGGCTTCGATGTACTTGCCACCCATCAGCGCGATACCGATACAGGCGCCGATTGCACCCAGGCCGATGATGATGCCGATACCGATGGCGGTCAGACCCTGGATGTTGGCGATGTAAGCTTGCATGATCACTCCTTTGTGAAAAGACTTGGAACTGAGATTTAAAAAACTAAAACGAAGACTCTTTGTTGCACGCCGCGCTTAGTGCTTGTCGTGCGCCTGGCCGAGATACACCAGCGTCAGCATCATGAAAATGAATGCCTGCAACAGAACAATCAGGATGTGGAAGATTGCCCAGACGCTACCCGCGATCACGTGACCAACGAAGCCGAGGAACGTTGCGTCGCCACCGAAGCTCCACATGCTGCCGAGCAGGGCGATCAACAGGAACAACAGCTCACCCGCGTACATGTTGCCGAACAGCCGCATACCGAGGGAGACGGTCTTTGCGAGATATTCGACGATGTTGAGCGCGAGGTTAGGGATCCACAGCAGCGGGTGGGCGCCGAACGGGGCCGACAGCAGCTCATGCACAAAGCCGCCCGCGCCCTTGATCTTGATGCTGTAGTAGATCATCAGGACGAACACGCCGAGCGCGATGCCGAGCGTGCCGTTCAGGTCGGCCGTCGGGACGATGCGATGGTGGGAAATCACGTCCGACAGACCGAGCAGGCCGATCACGCGGCCCGGCAGGTCGACCGGGAGGAAGTCGAGGGAGTTCATCAGCGCGACCCACACGAACACCGTGAGGGCGAGCGGCGCGATGAAGGTGCGATTGCCGTGGACGATGGCCTTCGACTGGTCTTCGACCATTTCGACGAGCATCTCGATCGCGCACTGGAAGCGGCCCGGCACGCCCGAGGTCGCCTTGCGGGCGGCAAGACGCAGCAGGACGATCGTCACGATGCCGCATACGATCGACCAGAACAGCGTGTCGAGATTCCAGACGTGGATATCGAAAATCGACGTCTGATGCGAGGTGGAGAAATTCTGCAAGTGGTGCGCAATGTACTCGGACGGATCCGGACCGCGCGTGCCTTCGCTAGCTGCCATATCGTTAATGCCACCCAAATTGTCGAAAATCGTTTTGCCCCGTTCCGCAACACGCTATTGCGGGAACGGGCCGGTGCGGTTCGTTGTCGAAACCGCACGCTGCTTGTTCCTTACCGCCAGGCCAGCGCGATCCAGTACGTCTTCAGCACGACGAGGTACGTGACGAGGAACGGCACCCAGTGCACGCCGGCCCAGCCGAACGCCACCGCGGTGAACATTCCGATCGTCAGAGCGAGCTTCAGGGCTTCGCCCATCACCCAGCTCATCACGGTGGCCGAGCCACCTGCCTTCAGTCGTGCCACGAATACCGCACTGGGTACCCAGCCGATCGCTCCGCCCAAAAACGCGGATTGCGCAGCGGCGCCCGGCGACTTCGAAAACAGCCACCACGCCAGCGTTGCAACCAGGGACAGGACCACTTGCGCGAATACCACCTTGTAGGGGGTCACGCGCGAGGGCTTGCTCACGTTCGGGCCGAACAGCCTTTCGGCCTCTGCCCGCGTCAGCGGAACGATGTTGTTATCTTGCTGCTCGACATCCCAGTCATCGTCGGGTTCACGCCGCTCGCCGGCCGCCGAAGCGGTGCGTTGCGTGCGCTGATCATCGTGCCTGTCGTCCGGCGCCTGACCCGCCATCGCAATCTTCCGCTGAAATCCCTGAACCCGACCCCAAGCTTTCTGAAAGCTTTCAGGGGTGCCTAGCTAACAAATCCGGGCGATTGTAAGCGATAGTTGCAAGTGATTCAAGGCTTTAGACGCGACAAAAACCTGCATAAAACGACGCCTCATGATGTGAAAAAACATGCGATTCGGCGACGTACGATGACAGTTGTAAGGTCGGTTTTCCGCACCGGTATTTCTTGCGCGAAAAAGTCAGGTGACGGGGGAAACGGCGGGAAACGATACCCGATACGGGCCAGGACGAAGCGGCGCGATTGCCGTCGGGAATTCGCTGCAACGCAGCCGGCGGAAACGATTCGCCCCGATGCTCGGGAACAAGCAAGACGCCGCGGCCCAACCATCGCGCCCGCGCGCGAAATTCGACAGGATGTTCACGCAGCGATTCATCCGGTCAGTTGTCGCGCCGCCACAGATGTTCGACTGTGGATGGCGGCACTTATCAACAACCGTTGATCAGCGTGAATGCCGTGCGCCCAACCCGTCGCTCGAACGGCTTCCCTGCGCCGCCCCGTTCAACCGTGCACGAGCAGCCACGCGCCGAGCGCCGCGCTCACCAGCGCGAACGGAATCGACACGAGGTGGAACGGCAGCCACATGCGCGGCTCCTTCGCGAGACGCACCGCGATCAGGTTCGCGAGCGAACCGATCGCGAACCCGAAGCCGCCGACCGATACGCCGAATGCAAGCGCGCGCCAGTCGTGCGTGAACTCCGACAGCAGGATCGCGGCCGGTACGTTGCTGATCACCTGTGACAGCACGGCGCCGGCCGCATAGACGCGCAGCGGCGAATCGAGTTGCGCGTGCGCGATCGCGTCGTGCACGACGGGCAGCGCGGCCGCGCTGCGCAACACGACGAACATCAGCACGAAGATCAGCAGCAGAAGCCAGTCGATCTTCAGGACTGCGTCGCGTTTGACGGCAAGCAGCACGACGGCGACGCCGACGAGGCCCGGCAGCAGATGATGCGCATCGGCGAGCAGCACGAACGCGGCGAACAGCACGGCCGCGATCAGCGCCTGCATGCGCTGGACGGGAAGCGCAACGGCGTCGCCGGACAGGTCGAGCGGCTTCGCGCGGAACATCAATGCGGTCAGCGCGAGCAGCAGCGCCATCAGCGCGAGGGCGAGCGGGCCGAGCGTGACCACGAAACGGCCGAACGACACGCCGCTCAATTGCCACAGGAAAAGATTCTGCGGATTGCCGAGCGGTGTCGCGACGGACCCCGCGTTGACAGCCAGCGCGACGACGATCACGAGCCGCCGGAACGGCAGCGGCGTCAGCGCGCGCAGCGATACCATCAACGGCACGACGACGAACAGCGCGACGTCGTTGGTGAGCCACATCGACAGCACCGCGGCGAAGCCGACGAGCAGCATCGCGAGCCCGCGTTCGGAATGCACGTGATGCACGATGCGATGCGCGAGCCACATCAGGCAGCCGGACAGCTCGAGCGCCTTGGTCAGCATCAGCAGGCCCGCGAGTGTCGCGACCGTCTGCCAGTCGACACGATCCGCGAGCACCGAAAATGGTTGCGGACGCACCCATTGCAGCACGATCAGGCCAAGCGCAAGCACCGACAGTACCGGTTCCTGCGCAAGCCAGCCGAGCCACCGGCGCGGCGCCGGTGCACCCTTTTGCGTCATGGGTTGCCCGTTACTCTTCGGTCGCGACGTTGCCGCGCAGACGCGCGAGAATGCCCTCGAGCGCGTCCAGGTTGCCGAAGTCGATCAGCACCTGCCCTCGCCCGCGGCGGCCGAGCTTGATCTTCACCGTCGACGCGAGCAGGTCGGACAACTCCTCTTCGAGGCGACGCGTATCGCGGCCGCCATCGTCCTTCGCGCGCGCCTTCACGGCCGGTGCTTCCTTCGTCGTGTGCGCGACGAGCTTCTCGGTCTCGCGCACCGACATGCGCTTGTTGACCACCTGATGCGCGAGCGTGATCTGCGTGGCCGCGTCGACGGCCAGCAGCGCGCGCGCGTGCCCCATGTCGAGATCGCCGGCCAGCAGCATCGTCTGCACCGGCGACGCGAGGTTCAGCAGGCGCAGCAGGTTCGACACCGCGCTGCGCGAACGGCCGACCGATTCGGCCGCCTGTTCGTGCGTGAAACCGAACTCGTCGAGCAGGCGCTGGATGCCGTGCGCTTCTTCGAGCGGATTCAGGTCCTCGCGCTGGATGTTCTCGATCAGCGCCATCGCGGCGGCAGCCTGATCGGATACGTCCTTCACGAGCACCGGCACTTCGTCGAGGCCGGCCAGGCGCGCCGCGCGGAAACGCCGCTCGCCCGCGATGATCTCGTATTTGTCTGATGAAATAGGCCGTACCAGGATCGGCTGCATGACGCCCTGGGCGCGAATGCTTGCCGCCAGCTCCTGCAGGCTGCCCTCGTCCATCCGCGTGCGCGGCTGGTACTTGCCGGCTTGCAGCTTGCCGAGCGCGAGCGTGTTCGGTGCCCCTTCGATCTTCACCGCTTCGGTGATATCGGCACTGCCGCCGAGCAGCGCTTCGAGGCCACGTCCCAAGCCCTTCTTCTTTGGTACCGCGTTCATGTCTTTCTTCCTCGCTTCGCTCATGTCCGGATCACGACACCTCGAACGCGCGCACGCGCTCGATCATCTCGGCACCGAATTGGAGATACGCCTGCGCACCGCGCGAGCTGCGGTCGAACACGACGCCCGGCAACCCGTAACTCGGCGCTTCCGCCAGGCGCACATTGCGCGGAATCACCACGTCGAACACCTTGTCGCCGAAGTGCGCTTTCAGTTGATCGGAGACTTGCTGCTGCAGCGTGATGCGCGGATCGAACATCACGCGCAGCAAGCCGATGATCTTCAGGTCGCGGTTCATGTTCGCGTGAACCTGCTTGATCGTGTTGACGAGGTCCGACAACCCTTCCAGTGCGAAGTACTCGCATTGCATCGGGATCACGACGCCATGCGCCGCGCACAGGCCGTTCAGCGTCAACAGCGACAGCGTCGGCGGGCAATCGATCAGGACGAAATCGTAGTCGTCGGCGACGCGCTCAAGCGCGGCCTTCAGGCGGCGCTCGCGATTGTCGATGCTGATCAGTTCGATCTCGGCGCCGGACAGCTCGCGGTTCGCGGGGAGCACGTCATAGGTGACGCCTTCCGGACGCACGCGCGCGTCGGTCACCGACACGCCGTCGACCAGCACTTCGTACACGGTCGCTTCGCAGGCGGCCTTGTCGATCCCGCTGCCCATCGTCGCGTTGCCCTGCGGGTCGAGATCGATCAACAGGACGCGTTGCTCCTGCGCTGCAAGGCTTGCGGCGAGATTGACCGATGTCGTCGTCTTGCCGACGCCCCCCTTCTGGTTCGCAACGCAGAAGATCTTTGCCATCGTTGGTGTGTTCCCTTTACCTTCAAACAAACGGCGCGCTACCGCGCGCCTTCAATTCGCGTCGTCGACGGCCACTTCGAACAAATGCCGCTCCGCATCGAGCATCGGTACCGCCAGCCGGATCGTCTGCTTGACGCGGCTGCCTTCCGGCAACCGCGCAATCTCGTCGTCCGGGTGAACGCCCTTCATCGCCCAGATCGATCCGCCCGGCGCGACCAGATGACGAGCAAGTTTAACGAAGTCGGACAGATCCGCGAAAGCGCGGGATACGATGATGTCGAATTTTTCCGGCACTTCGCCCCCCGGCCGCAGCGATTCGACACGGCCGGTCACGACCGACAGGTTCGCGAGCTTCAGCTCCGCGCGCATCTGCGTCTGGAAGGCCGACTTCTTCTGCACGATATCGTTCAGCGTGACCTGCCAGCCCGGCTCGACGATCGCCAGCACGATACCGGGCAGCCCCCCGCCCGAGCCGACGTCGAGCACACGCGCCGACGCACGACCACGCAGATGCGGGATGATGGAAAGCGAATCGAGGATATGCTGGATCAGCATCTGCTTCGGGTCGCGGATCGCGGTCAGGTTGTAGACCGCGTTCCACTTGCCGAGCAGCGCGACATAGTCGAGTAGTTGGTCGCGCTGCGTATCCGTCAGCGTGAGGTCCAGTGCCGCCGTACCGTCGACGAGCATCTGTTCCAGTACGTCCCGATTAACCGCCGGCGCGCGACGCGCCGTCATCGTTGTGTCGGGACGGTGCCGTCCCCCTGCTCCGCGGCCTCTGCGGCCATGCCGTTACGGCGGCCCAGGCCGCGACGCTTCAGGTGCACCATCAGCAGCGAGATCGCTGCCGGCGTGACGCCCGAGATACGCGACGCCTGCCCGATCGTTTCCGGCCGGAACTCGTTGAGCTTCTGGCTGACCTCGAACGACAAACCACGGACCTTGCGATAATCGATACCGTCCGGCAGGCGTGTGTTCTCGTTCGCGTCGTTGCGTTCGATCTCGGATGCCTGGCGCTCGATATAGCCCTGATACTTGATGCCGATCTCGACCTGCTCCTTGATCTGTTCGAGCAGCACCGGGTCGTCCGTCAGCGGCTCCGCGGGGCCACACTCTCCGCCCTTCAGCCCGCACACACCGTCGTAGCTGACACCCGGGCGACGCAGCAGCTCCGCGAGGCTGTATTCGTGGTCGATTGCCTTGCCGAGCAACGCCGTCGCTTCTTCCGCCGGCAGCGTCTTCGGCGTGACCCACGTCGACTTCAGGCGTTCGGTTTCACGTGAAACAGCGTCGCGTTTCCGGCTGAAAGCGTCCCAGCGGACGTCGTCGACCAGCCCAAGCTCGCGGCCAATCTCGGTCAAGCGCATGTCGGCATTGTCTTCACGCAGGCTCAGGCGATATTCGGCCCGGCTCGTGAACATCCGGTACGGCTCGGCCACGCCGCGCGTGACGAGATCGTCGACCAGCACGCCCAGATAGGCCTGGTCGCGACGCGGGCACCACGCGTCCTTCTCCTGCACATAGCGGCCCGCATTGAGGCCGGCCAGCAAGCCCTGCGCAGCCGCTTCTTCGTAGCCCGTCGTACCGTTGATCTGGCCCGCAAAGAACAGCCCGTTGATCGCCTTCGTTTCGAGCGACGCCTTCAGCGCACGCGGGTCGAAGTAGTCGTATTCGATCGCGTAACCGGGGCGCAGGATATGCGCGTTCTCCAGGCCGCGCATCGAATGCACGAGCTCGAGCTGGACGTCGAACGGTAGGCTCGTCGAGATTCCGTTCGGATAGAACTCGTTGGTCGTCAGCCCTTCCGGCTCCAGGAAGATCTGGTGAGATTCCTTCGACGCGAACCGGTGGATCTTGTCTTCGATCGACGGGCAATAGCGCGGGCCCACGCCTTCGATCACGCCTGTATACATGGGCGACCGGTCGAGACCGCCGCGAATGATGTCGTGCGTGCGCTCGTTCGTATGCGTGACCCAGCACGGCAACTGCCGCGGATGCTGCTCCGCGCGGCCCAGGAATGAGAACACGGGGATCGGATCGAGGTCGCCCGGCTGCTCGTCGAGCTTCGAGAAGTCGATCGTGCGGCCGTCGATACGCGGCGGCGTACCGGTCTTCAAGCGGCCCTGCGGCAGCTTCAGTTCCTTCAGGCGCGACGACAGCGACACGGCCGCCGGATCGCCCGCGCGACCGCCCGTGTAGTTGTTCAGCCCGACGTGGATCTTGCCGTCGAGGAACGTGCCAGCCGTCAGCACGACCGCGCGCGCGCGGAAACGGATGCCGATCTGCGTGACGGCGCCGACCACGCGGTCGCCTTCGACCATCAGGTCGTCGACGGCCTGCTGGAACAGCCACAGGTTCGGTTGATTTTCGAGCCGGTGGCGGATCGCGGCCTTGTACAGGATGCGGTCGGCCTGCGCACGCGTCGCGCGCACGGCCGGGCCCTTCGATGAATTGAGGATCCGGAACTGAATACCGCTTTCGTCCGTCGCGGCGGCCATCGCGCCGCCCAGCGCGTCGACTTCCTTGACCAGATGGCCCTTGCCAATGCCGCCGATCGACGGATTGCAGCTCATCTGCCCGAGCGTTTCGATGTTGTGGGTCAGCAGCAAGGTCTTCGCGCCCATGCGGGCGGACGCCAGCGCGGCTTCCGTGCCGGCATGACCGCCACCGACGACGATGACGTCAAATTCTGTGGGAAAAAGCATGGTGGATTCCGTACGCAGAGCTGCGCACGAACCTATCAGAGAAATGTATGGGCCGAATTATAGCGGGTTCGCTTTTCCCCCGAAGGCCGTCCGAATGGTAGGGTCTGTGCATTTCGGCGATTTTTTCGCTGGGGGCGGGCGAATTTGTCGTGGCGGGCCTGCTTCGGCGGTGTGACGCGTGGTTCGACACACGTTGTCGTGCATGTGCAGAAGTCCGCCGGTTCGTCTGATCCGCGTCCGTGGCGAGCACACAGTATTTCTCTCGGTTACCTCGGGACTTATCCCTCACACCCCCGAACGACCGATGCATCGACACCCAGGCCGACCTCACAAACAAAAACGGCGTGTTTCACGTGAAACACGCCGCCCGTTTCCCCCACCGCATCAGCAATCAAGCCGTCTTCTTCGTCAACCCGAGATAAGTCTCGATCACCCGCGGATTCTGCGCAAGCTCGGCAGCCGCCCCTTCCAACGCGAACTCGCCCGTCTCCAGCACATAGCCGTAGTCGGAGATCTGCAACGCCGCCCGTGCGTTCTGCTCGATCAGTAGCGTCGCCACGCCGGTGCCGCGCAACGCGCTGATGATATGAAAGATCTCCTTCACGATCAGCGGCGCCAACCCGAGGCTCGGTTCGTCGAGCATCAGCAGGTCGGGCTTGCCCATCAGCGCACGACCGACCGCCAGCATCTGCCGCTCGCCGCCGGACAGCGTGCCGGCCGCCTGCCTGCGGCGCTCCTTCAGCCGCGGGAATAGCGCGAACACGTGGTCGAGCTGATCGAGGAAGTTCGCTTCCCCCGCCTGCTTGCGCCGGTACGCGCCGAGCACGAGGTTGTCCTCGACCGTCATCGTGCTGAACAGCTCACGCTTTTCCGGTACGAGGCACATCCCGCGCGCGACGCGCTGCTCGACCGGCAAGGCGCCAACATCGTTGCCGCGATATACGACCGCGCCCGACGCGTGCCCCGTGACCGGCAGTGCCCCCATGATCGCGTTCAGCAGCGTCGATTTGCCGGCACCGTTCGGGCCGATCACGCTGACGATCTGCCCCGCCCCGACCTTGATTGCCGCACCGTGCAGCGCTTCCACCTTCCCGTACCGCACCGCCAGCCCGCGTACTTCGAGAATCGGCATCGTCGTGTCCGTCATCACTCCACCCCGCCCAGATACGCTTCGAGCACGGCCGGGTCCTGCTGCACATCCTGCGGCAGCCCTTCCGCGATCCGCGTGCCGAATTCCATCACCACCAGCCGGTCGGTGAGGTTCATCACGAAATCCATGTCATGTTCCACGAGCAACACGCTCATGCCCTCGGCCTTCAGCCGCCGCAGCAGGTCGGCGAGTTGCTGCTTCTCCTGGTAACGCAGGCCCGCGGCCGGCTCGTCGAGTAGCAGCAGCGTCGGATCGCAGCACAGCGCACGCGCGATTTCGAGAATCCGCTGCTGGCCGAGCGCGAGGCTGCCCGCTTCGTCGTACATGTGCTTCTCGAGCCCGACGCGGCGGATCTGGCGCGCGGCTTCGGCCAGCAACTGCGCTTCCTCATGCGCATTGAGCCGAGCAATGCTGCGCCACACGCCCGTATGACCCCGCAGATGGGCACCGATCGCGACGTTCTCGAGCACCGTCATCGCCGGCAGCAGCTTCACATGCTGGAACGTGCGACCGATGCCGCGGCGGACGATCTGACGCGACGTCAGCCCGTCGATACGCTCGCCGCGGAACGTGATCGCGCCGCCGGTCGGCTTCAGCACGCCGGTCACGAGGTTGAACGTGGTCGACTTGCCCGCGCCGTTCGGGCCGATCAGCCCGATGATCTGCCCCGCTTTCACGTCGAAACTGACGTCGTTGACGGCCACGAGCCCGCCGAACTGCTTGCGTGCGTTGTCGACCACGAGCAGCGGCTCGCCGGCCACCGGCTTGGCGCGCTGCGGCAGCGGGTCGGCCTGCGCCGGCACGTGCGCGCGCGGCCCGCGTGGGAACAGTCTCGCGACGAACGGCCATACGCCCTGGCGCGCGTACTGCAGCAGCAGCACCATCAGCACGCCGAACACGATGATCTCGAAGTTGCCTTCCGAGCCGAGCAGCTTCGGCAGCAGCGTCTGCAAATAATCCTGCAGCACGGTCAGGATCGCCGCGCCGAGCACCGCGCCCCACACGTGCGACACACCGCCGACCACGGCCATGAACAGGAATTCGATCCCGTGGTTCAGGCCGAACGGCGTCGGGTTCACCGCGCGCTGCAGGTGCGCATACAGGAAACCGGACACGGCCGCGAGCACGGCCGCGTAGACGAAAATCACGACACGCATCCACGCGGTATTCACGCCCATCGCCTCGGCCATCACGCCGCCGCCGCGCAGCGCGCGGATCGCGCGGCCGGGCCGGCTGTTGAGCAGGTTCTGCACCGACACGATCGCGGCCAGCACCACGGCCCAGATCAGGAAATACAGGCTGCGCCCGCTTTCGAGCACGATGCCGAACAGGTTCAGCGCTGGAATCCCGTTGATCCCGTCGTATTTGCCGAGCACTTCGAGGTTGCCGAACAGGTAGAACAGCGCGAGCCCCCACGCGATCGTGCCGAGCGGCAGGAAGTGCCCGGACAGCCGCATCGTCACGGCACCGAGCACGAGCGCCACGAGCGCCGTCAGCACCACGCCGACGATCAGCGCGAGCCACGGCGACACGCCGTACCGCGTCGTCAGGAACGCGGTCGCATACGCGCCGATCCCGACGAACGCGGCCTGCCCGAAGCTCGTCATCCCGCCGACGCCCGTCAGCAGCACGAGCCCGATCGCGACGATCGCATAGAGGCCGATGTAGTTCAGCAGCGTGATCCAGTACTCGGGCACCTGCAGCGCGCCGGGCAGCACCGGCAGCGCGAACAGCACCACGAGAAACAGCCAGAAGGCCTTGTTGCGTACCATCGTCTTCATCGCGTCACTCCTCTTCCTCTTCCGCATGCGGCGTCACGAAGCTGCGCCACAGCAGCACCGGAATGATCAGCGTGAACACGATCACCTCCTTGTACGCGCTCGCCCAGAACGACGAATACGATTCGAGCACGCCGACGAGCAGCGAGCCGGCGGCCGCGAGCGGATAGCTGACGAGCCCGCCGATGATCGCGCCGACGAAGCCCTTCAGGCCGATCAGGAAGCCCGAGTCGTAGTAGATCGTCGTCAGTGGGCCGACGAGGATCCCGGACAGCACGCCGAGCCCCGCCGCGAACGTGAATGCGAGCCGCCCGGCTTCGGTGGTGCCGATGCCGACGAGCCGCGCACCGAGCCGGTTCACCGACGTCGCGCGCAGCGCCTTGCCGGCGATCGTGCGGCCGAAGTACACGTAGAGCGCGCCGATCAGCACGAGCGCCGTGACGACGACCAGGATGCTCTGCACCGACACCGTCAGGCTGCCGATCGCGAGCGACGCGTCCGAGAACCCGTTGGTGCGCGAGCCTTCCGCGCCGAACATCACGAGGCCGAGGCCGACCATCGCGAAATGGACGGCCACCGACACGATCAGCAGCAGCAGCGTCGTGCCTTCGGCGATCGGCTGGTACACGAGCCGGTAGACGAACGGCCCCATCGGCACGACGATCGCGAGCGTCAGCGCGATCTGCGCGAGCATCGGCATCGGCTGCGCGGCAAAGCTGCGCGTGATCGCGAACACCGCCAGCGGCAGCAGCACGTAGCGGCTGCCGAGCGTCGCGAGCGTGCGGCCGAGCTGATGGCGGCGTTCGCGATGCCGGATCAGGCCGCCGGCCTCGAGCAGGAAGCATGCGATGCCCATCACGAGCAGCAGCCAGCAGGTGGCGGGGAATTTCTGCGCCTGCAACGCGGCCAGCGTCAGCGCACCGTAGGCGACGAATTCGCCCTGGGGAATGAAGATCACCCGCGTGACGGAAAATACCAGCACGAGCGCCAGCGACAACAATGCATAAATGGCGCCGGTCGTGATGCCGTCTTGCGCGAGGATCGCCGCAATCGAGAGATCCATACGTTTCGTGTATCGAGAGAATGCTGCGGAGAAACGAAAGGCGGAAACGGCCGGGGCGCGCGCGACACGATCGGCACGTCGCGCGCCACGCGGCGGGCCCCGGGGTTCCAGGCGGCACGGGTGCGAGCCGTCATGCGCGTCACCCTGCCGACGGCATGCGCGGCGCCGTTCGCGCCGCGCATGCCGGTTTCACGTGATGCTTACTCGGCCTGCAGCTTCCACTTGCCGTCGACGATCTGCACCATCACGCGCGCACGCGTGTCGAAGCCATTGTGATCGGTCGCCGTCATGTTGATCACGCCGTGCGAGACGGGCAGATCCTTCACGCTTTCGATCGATGCGCGCAGCGCTTCGCGGAACGCCTCGGTGCCCGGCTGGCCCTTCTTCAGCGCTTCCGGAATCGCCCGCTGCAGCAGCAGGCCCGCGTCCCATGCATGGCCGCCGAACGTCGACAGCGAACCCGCGCCGTACGCCTTCTCGTACGCGGCCTTGTAGCCGAGCGCCGGCTTCTTCACCGGATTCGAATCGGGCAGCTGGTCGGTTACGAGCACGGGGCCGGCCGGCAGGATCTCGCCTTCGCAATCCTTGCCGCACACGCGCAGGAAATCGTTGTTCGCGACGCCGTGCGTCTGGTACACCTTGCCCTTGTAGCCGCGCTCCTTCAGCGTCTTGGCCGGCAGCGCCGCCGGCGTGCCGGAGCCGGCAATCAGCACCGCATCCGGGTTCGCGCCCAGCAGCTTCAGCACCTGCCCCATCACCGACGCGTCGGTCCGGTTGTAGCGCTCGTTCGACACGAGCTTCAGCCCGTTCTTCGCGGCTGCCGCGTCGAACGTCTTGTACCAGCTGTCGCCGTACGCATCGGCGAAACCGATGAAGCCGACCGTCTTCACGCCGTGCTTCGCCATGTAGCCGGCGATCGCGTCGGCCATCAGCTGGTCGTTCTGCGGCACCTTGAACATCCACGCGCGCTTCGCGTCCATCGGCGCGATGATCTGCGCGCTCGCCGCGAGCGAGATCGTCGGCGTCTTGCCCTGCGACACGGGGTCGAGCATCGCGAGCGAGTTCGGCGTGACCGACGAACCGATGATCGCGTCGACGTGATCCTCGTCGATCAGCTTGCGCACGTTCTGCACCGCGCGGCTCGTGTCGGACGCGTCGTCGAGCACGATGTACTGCACGCTCTTGCCCGCGATTTCCTTCGGCAGCAGCGCGATCGTGTTCTTTTCCGGAATCCCGAGCGAGGCGGCCGGGCCGGTGGCCGACAGCGTCACGCCGATCTTCACCTGCGCCGACGCCGTGGCCGCCGCACACACGAGGCCCGCGGCAAGCAGGGCCTCCATCCATCGATTCATCTTCATTTACGTTGTCTCCAAACGCTGCTCGAAAAAACCACGGTTGCTCGGGCGGCTCCCGGTCCCCAAACAAGTTAATATCTTAATTATCTCGCCCATCCGCGCCCATGCTCGTTTTCCCGCGAAACGCCGCACCCATGCGCCGCATGCCGATCGAAACGGCCGTTCGACCGTCACGATGCGCAGCAGCGGTGTCGTCAGGATGAAGAAGGCGAAGAAATGAGAAAGCGTGCGGAAGCTGGTTGCGCGCGCATCGATGGTCGGCACGCGCGGCGAGCGATACAACATCGGGAAGCCGGCCGCTCATGCGAATGCGAATGCAGAGACGGATGCGAGTGCAACGACCCGCACGGGCGCCGGGACGCGCATACAGGCCGCGGAGCGGCTCGGAAATGCCGCGATGCCCCGTCGCGCACCCGATGATGAACGAACGGCGCCCGCCGCCTCTGCTGCCCCGATCCACCGTGCTGCGCTGCTCATCCAACCGTACTCCCTGTTCTGCATTGTGCTTGTAGGAGAACTGCCGACCGATTTTCCCGACCGCACGGTCGGCGAAAGCCGAGTGTAACGGACGCCTTTCGCGCACGCCAACCGGGTAAGCCCGAAGCGCCTGTGCAGGATTGCGCATCGTCGGCGAACGGATCGCGGGAAACGGAAAAAACGGGGAATGCGGCGAAGCGCGGAAAAGACGCGGTGCGAACGCAAACGCGGGAAGCGGCCGTCACGCCGGCCGATGCACCATCGATGGAATCCGTGCACGCAAATGAAAAAGCGCTGTTGGATTCCGTCCAACAGCGCTTTAGGGTCCGGGCACTTTGTGCCTCGATTGTCTCCTCGTTCTCCACCTGCAAATTCGTTTCGCGGTGCATCAGAACTAGGTTGAATCTTAAAGAGGCTTAAGCACCACGACAACTTAGCATTTACCCCTATGGTGCATCGCCGCACGAAAATGGGGCACCAGCGGGCCGCGCGGTGCAGGCCCCAGCCGCCGCGCCGCCCTTCCCGGGCGGGCCGGATGGTGCTGCGCATCAACGCGCGGCGACGCGCACGGCATGCTCACGACGTCGCCCTGAGCGGCTTGATCCGCGCGACCATCTCGCCGACGATGCCGCGCCGGAACGCGAGCACGCATGCGATGAAGATCAGTCCGGTGACGATCGTCGCCGATTCGCCGAGCGAATGGAACCACGCGACGCCCGTCGTCGACGCGAGCCATTCGCCGATGTCGCCGAGCCGGTCTTCCAGCGCGACGATCAGCGCGGCGCCGAGCAGCGGCCCGAACAGCGTGCCCATCCCGCCGACGAGCGTCATCAGCACGACGAGGCCCGACATCGTCCAGTACGCGTCCGACAGCGTCTCGAAGCCGAGCACCAGCACCTTCAGCGAACCGGCCAGCCCCGCGAGCGCGGCCGACAGGATGAACGCGAGCAGCTTGAAGCGGTCGGTGTCGTAGCCGAGCGAGATCGCACGCGCTTCGTTCTCCTTGATGGCGACGAGCACCTGGCCGAACGGCGAATGGACGACCCGCACGATGAACGCGCATGCGGCCACGACCACCGCCAGCACGACGTAGTACAGCGCGACGTCGTTCGACAGGTCGAGCAGCCCGAACAGGCGGCCGCGCGGCACGCCCTGCAGGCCGTCCTCGCCGTGCGTGAACGGCGCCTGCAGATAGATGAAGTAGACCATCTGCGCGAACGCGAGCGTGATCATCGCGAAGTAGATGCCCTGCCGGCGGATCGCGAACAGCCCGACGACGAGCCCGAGCAGCGTCGCGGCGACGGTGCCGACCAGCACGCCGAGCTCCGGCGTGAAACCGAGCGTCTGCATCGAATAGCCGGTCGCATAGCCGGCTGTCGCGAGAAACATCGCATGGCCGAACGACAGCAGCCCCGTATAGCCGATCAGCAGGTTGAACGCGGCCGCGAACAGCGCGAACGCGAGCACCTTCATCACGAACACGGGATACGCGCCGATGAACGGCGCGGCGAGCAGCGCGGCGAGCAGCACGCCGTAGAGCACTTTTCTCTGCATCATTTTTCCTTGCCGAAGAGGCCCGCCGGGCGGAACAGCAGCACGATCGCCATGATCACGAACACGACGGTGGCCGATGCTTCGGGATAGAACACGCGCGTGAAGCCCTCGATCACGCCGAGCAGCAGGCCCGTGACGATCGAGCCGAGGATCGAGCCCATCCCGCCGATCACGACCACCGCGAACACGGTGATGATCATCGGCTGGCCCATCAGCGGCGACACCTGGATCACCGGCGCGGCCAGCACGCCCGCGAACGCCGCGAGCGCGACGCCGAAGCCGTAGGTGAGCGTGATCATCATCGGCACGTTCACGCCGAACGCCTCGACGAGCTTCGGGTTCTCGGTGCCCGCGCGCAAGTACGCGCCGAGCCGCGTCTTCTCGATCACGAACCACGTCGCGAGGCACACCGCGAGCGACGCGACGACCACCCACGCGCGATAGTTCGGCAGGAACATGAAGCCGAGATTGGTCGCGCCGGACAGCTGCGACGGCACGTCGTACGGCTGACCCGACGATCCGTAGATCGACCGGAACACGCCTTCGACGACCAGCGTGAGCCCGAACGTGAGCAGCAGTCCGTACAGGTGATCGAGCTTGTACAGCCAGCGCAGCATCGAGCGCTCGATCGCGATCCCGAACACGCCGACGATCAGCGGCGCCAGCACGAGCATCGCCCAGTACGGCAGCGCGAGATACGACAGGCCCATCCACGCGAGCATCGCGCCCAGCATGAACAGCGCGCCGTGCGCGAAGTTGATCACGTTGAGCAGCCCGAAGATCACCGCGAGCCCGAGGCTCAGGATCGCGTAGAACGAGCCGTTGACGAGCCCGAGCAGCAACTGGCTCAGCATCGCCGGCAACGGAATGCCAAAGATTTCCATCGACTTAGCCGTCAGAATGAGTTTCGTTGCGTACGCAACTTTCATGCAGCGCGCATGCGGGCGGCGCAGCGGGCACGTCGCCGCAGCCGCCACCGTGCGACGCGCCCGTGCGCGCCGCTACGCGATGCCTACTTCCACAACGCGCAGCGCGTCTCCTGCTTGGTGCCGAACGCCTGTTCGCCCGGAATCGTCGCGAGCACCTTGTAGTAGTCCCACGGCTCCTTCGATTCCGACGGCTTCTTCACTTCCATCAGGTACATGTCGTGGATCATGCTGCCGTCCTGGCGGATGTAGCCCTTCGCGTAGAAGTCGCTGATCTTGATCTTCTTCAGCTCGGCCATCACCTTGTCGGAATCGGTCGTGCCGGCGGCCTGCACGGCCTTCAGGTAGGTCGTCACCGACGAATAGTCGGCCGCCTGCAGGCTCGACGGCATCTTCTTCATCTTGCCGAAGTAGCGCTGCGCCCACTGGCGCGATGCCGCGTCGCGGTTCCAGTACCAGCTGTCGGTCAGCACGAGGCCCTGCGTCGTTTCGAGGCCGAGGCTGTGCACGTCGTCGATGAACATCAGCAGCGCGGCGAGCTTCATCGTCTTCATGATGCCGAATTCCTTCGCGGCCTTGATCGAGTTGATCGTGTCGCCGCCCGCGTTCGCGAGGCCGAGGATCTGCGCCTTCGACGATTGCGCCTGCAGCAGGAACGACGAGAAATCCGACGCGGACAGCGGGTGGCGCACCGCGCCGAGCACCTGGCCGCCGTTCGCCTTCACGACGTCCGACGTGTTCTTCTCGAGCGCCTTGCCGAACGCGTAGTCGGCCGTCAGGAAGAACCACGTCTTGCCGCCCTGCTTCACCACCGCCGAGCCGGTGCCTTTCGCGAGCGCCATCGTGTCGTACGCGTAGTGGACCGTGTACGGCGTGCACTGCTCGTTGGTCAGCGTGTCGGCGCCCGCGCCGATGTTGATGTAGACCTTCTTCTTCTCGGCCGCGACCTGGTTCATCGACAGCGCGGTGGCCGAGTTCGTGCCGCCGACCAGCAGGTCGAGCCCGCCGCGGTCCATCCATTCGCGCGCCTTCGACGCGGCGATGTCGGCCTTGTTCTGGTGATCGGCATAGACGACCTCGATCGGCTTGCCGAGCACCTTGCCGCCGAAGTCCGCGACCGCCATGCGGATCGCCTCGAGACCGCCCTGCCCGTCGATATCCGCGTAAAGCCCCGACATGTCGGTGATGAAGCCGATCTTCACGGTATCCGCCGCGTGGGCGGCGCCGGCGGTGAACGCGGCGCTCGCGAGCGCGAGACAGGCCTGTGCGAGGGTCTTCATTTTCATTGACGTCTCCTGTTGTTCTGATGCGTTGTGGTTGTTCGAGGGCCGCCACGGCCAGCGGCAAGGGAAACGGGGGCGTCACACACCGAGCAGGTCGTGCAGGGTCGGCATCTTGCTTTCCAGTTCGGCTGCGCGGAAATGCTCGACGATGCTGCCGTGCTCCATCACGTAGAAGCGGTCGGCGAGCGGCGCGGCGAAGCGGAAATTCTGTTCGACCATCACGATCGTGTAGCCGCGCGCCTTCAGCGCAACGATCATTCGCGCGAGCGCCTGCACGATCACCGGCGCGAGGCCTTCGGAAATCTCGTCGAGCAGCAGCAGGTTCGCGCCGGTGCGCAGGATCCGCGCGACCGCCAGCATCTGCTGCTCGCCGCCCGACAGCCGCGTGCCCTGGCTCTGCCGGCGCGACGCGAGGTTCGGGAACATCGCGTAGATCTCGTCGAGCGACATCGCATGCTCGCGCGGCCCGATCAGCGGCGGCAGCATCAGGTTCTCCTCGCACGACAGGCTCGAGAAGATCCCGCGCTCCTCAGGGCAGTAGCCGATGCCGTAATGCGCGATGCGATGCGTCGCGAGGCCGATCGTCTCGTGGCCGGCGACCTTGATCGACCCGCTGCGGCGGCCCGTGAGGCCCATGATCGCGCGCAGCGTCGTCGTACGGCCCGCGCCGTTGCGGCCGAGCAGCGTGACGACCTCGCCGCGATGCACGGTCAGGTCGACGCCATGCAGGATGTGGGATTCCCCGTACCAGGCCTCCAGGCCCGTGATCTCCAGCGCAGGCGTACCGCTCTCGACGCCGCTCAATTCGCGTTCCTCCCGTTCGCTGTGCTTCATGCGTGCGCCCCCGCGAGCGCCGCGTCGGCGCTGCCCATGTAGGCTTCGATGACGAGCGGGTTCTTCGACACTTCCGCATACGAGCCTTCGGCCAGCACCTCGCCGCGTTGCAGGACGGTGATCGTGTCGGAGATCCCCGCGATCACGTTCATGTTGTGCTCGACCATCAGGATCGTGCGGCCGCTCGCGACCTTCTTGATCAGCGCGGTCACGCGGTCGACGTCCTCGTGGCCCATGCCCTGCGTGGGCTCGTCGAGCAGCATCAGCTCGGGCTCCATCGCGAGCGTCGTCGCGATCTCGAGCGCGCGCTTGCGGCCGTACGCGAGTTCGACGGTCGGCACGTGCGCGAAATCGGTGAGGCCGACCTGCGTGAGCAGATCCATCGCGCGATCGTCGAGCCGCTTCAGCGTGCGTTCGCTGCGCCAGAAATGGAATTCGGTGCCGAGCGCGCGCTGCAGGCCGATGCGCACGTTCTGCAACGCGGTCAGGTGCGGGAACACGGCCGAGATCTGGAACGAGCGGATGATGCCGCGCCGCGCGACCTGCGCGGGCCGCTCGTCGGTGATGTCGATGCCGTTGAAGACGATCTGGCCGGCCGTCGGCGTCAGGAATTTGGTGAGGAGGTTGAAACAGGTGGTCTTGCCCGCGCCGTTCGGCCCGATCAGTGCATGGATCGCACCGCGCCGCACACGCAGGTTGACGCCGTTCACGGCGGTGAAGCCCCTGAATTCCTTCGTCAGTCCGCGTGTTTCCAGAATCGTGTCGCCGAGAATCATGTTCCCTTCCGTACGAAGTCAGGCGAAGCACCGGGAAGCCTGGCGCAAGCGGCCGCGAACAGGTCAGCGGATCAGCCGGCTGCCCCCGGGCGCCGTGGTACGCCTCGAGGGTGGTCTCCCGCGCCGACGCGTATGCACATTGCGCAACATTGTCGCGCCGTTGGTGCAGTGCAATCATCGGGATTTGCACTTATAGGGATGGCCACCCTGTCGGATGCGACCGCGCGCGAATTTCACCGTGCTTTTTTGACACGTGCATCATCACCGGTTGAGCTGCCATAGGACATGGTACGCACGCGCCGTAAAAAAAAGCCGCGCGACGACGCGCGGCTCGCACGGATCTTGCGCACCGGCAGCTTGTTTCGCATCGCGAATCAGCGGCGTTCGCGCAACCGCCCGCTCGTGCGCATGTCAGCGGGCCTTCATGCCGCCGTCACCGCGGCGTCGGTTCGCACCGACGTCGTTTCGCGCGCCGCACGGCGGTCGGCGCGAATCATGTCGCTCGCGCGCTCGGCGATCATCAGCGTCGGCGAATTGGTGTTGCCCGACGTGATGAGCGGCATCACCGATGCATCGACGATCCGCAGCCCGGCGATGCCGCGCACGCGCAGCCGGCTGTCGACCACCGCCCGCTCGTCGTCGGCGCGCCCCATCCGGCACGTGCCGACCGGGTGGAAGATCGTCGTGCCGACGACGCCGGCCGCATCGACCAGTTCGGCCTCGGTCCGGTACTGCGTGCCCGGCAGGATTTCCTCGGGGCGATAGCGCGCGAGCGCCGGCGCGGACGCGATGCGGCGCGTGAGGCGCAACGCGTTCGCGGCGACGTGCCGATCGTGATCGGTCGACAGATAGTTCGGCGCGATCGCCGGTGCGCTGCGCGGATCGGCGCTCGTCACGTGCACGCTGCCGCGCGAGCTCGGCCGCAAGTGGCACACCGACGCCGTGAAGGCGTTGAACCCGTGCAGCGGCTCGCCGAAGCGCTCGAGCGACAGCGGCTGCACGTGGTACTGGAGATCGGGGCGCGTGAGCGCGGGATCGTCCGGATCCGATTTCGCGAACGCGCCCAGTTGCGACGGCGCCATCGACATCGGCCCGCGCTGCAGCAGCGCATATTCGGCGCCGATCATCAGCTTGCCCCACCAGCGCGCGGAGAGTGTATTGAGCGTACGCACGCCGTCGACACGAAACGCCATCCGCAATTGCAGGTGATCCTGCAGGTTTTCGCCGACGCCCGGCAGATCGTGCACGACGTCGATGCCGAGCGCCTGCAGCCGCCGGCCGTCGCCGATACCCGACAGTTCGAGCAGTTGCGGCGAATTCACCGCGCCCGACGTCAGCAGCACTTCCGCGCTCGCCCGCGCGACGTAATCGGTGCCGCCGCCGTGGTATTCGACGCCGACCGCGCGCCGCCCGTCGAAAATCACGCGCTGCGCGTGCGCGCCGGTGATCACGGTCAGGTTCGGGCGCGCCATCGCGGGCCGCAGGAACGCCTTCGACGTATTCCAGCGCACGCCGCGCTTCTGGTTCACCTCGAAATAGCCGACCCCGGCATTGTCGCCGCGGTTGAAATCGTCGGTGGCGGGAATGCCCGTCTGCTGCGCGGCCTGCGCGAACGATTCGAGGATTTCCCAGCGCAGCCGCTGCTTCTCGACGCGCCAGTAGCCGCCCGCGCCGTGCGCGTCGCTCGCGCCCGCATGGTGATCCTCGCTGCGCTTGAAGATCGGCAGCACGCTGTCCCACGACCAGCCGGCGTCGCCGGTTTCCTGAGCCCAGTTGTCGTAGTCCTCGCGCTGGCCGCGCATGTAGATCATCCCGTTGATCGACGAGCAGCCGCCGAGCACGCGGCCGCGCGGATACGACAGCGCACGGCCGTTGAGCGCCGCTTCGGGCTGGGTCTTGTACAGCCAGTCGGTGCGCGGGTTGCCGATGCAATACAGATAGCCGACCGGGATATGAATCCAGTGATAGTCATCCTTGCCGCCCGCTTCGAGCAGCAGCACGCGGATGTCGGGATCCTCGGTCAGGCGGTTCGCGAGCACGCAGCCCGCGGTGCCCGCGCCGACGATCACGTAGTCGAATTCGCCCTCGAGCGTGCGTGGTGTACTCACGGTGTTGTCTCCTTCGTTCTTGTGTGCCGCGCTTGTGTTCCCGCGCGTCATTTTCGGCATAGTGCGCCGGGGCCGACGCGACCGATGAAGCGTACTCCCGCCGCCGTCCGCCGATCCAATGAGTTATGCTGAACTGCGTTATAAGCCGCGCTCATATCACGACGATGGATCTCACCCTGCTCCGCGCGTTCGCGACGGTCGCGCGCGAAGGCAACCTGACGCGCGCCGCCGCACAGCTGCATCTGACACAGCCGGCCGTCAGCCTGCAAATCAAGCATCTGCAGGAAACGCTGGGCGTCGTGCTGTTCACGCGTACGTCGCGCGGGCTCGCGCTCACCCGCGACGGCCAGACGCTGCTGCCGCATGCGGAACGCGCGCTAGCCGCGGCCGCCGACGTGCAGCGCGCCGCTGCCGCGCTGCGTCACGAGGTGCGCGGCCGGCTGCGGATCGGCACGATCCTCGATCCGGCGTTCCTGCGGCTCGGCGGCTTCCTGCGCGCGCTGGTCGAGACCCATCCGCAGATCGAGACCGCGCTGCGGCACGGGATGTCGGGCTGGGTGCTCGAACAGGTGCGCGCGCAGGCGCTCGACGTCGGCTACTACATCGGCCGGCCCGACGAGGACGCGCCGCGCGACAACGCGCTGTTCCACACCGTCACGCTCACGCATTTCCAGTACCGCGTGCTCGCGCCGGCTGGCTGGAAGGAGCGCGTGCAGCGCGCGCACGACTGGCGCGCGCTCGCCGCGCTGCCGTGGATCTGGACGCCGCCCGCGTCCGCGCACCACCGGCTGCTGTCGCGGCTGTTCGCGGCGGCCGGCGCGCAGCCGGTCAAGGTGGCCGAGGTCGACCAGGAGCAGTCGATGCTCGACCTCGTGAAATCGGGGATCGGGTTGACGCTCGCACGCGATTCGACCGCGCTGGCCGAGGCGCACGCGCATGCGCTGACGATCGTCGAACGCGTGACGGTGCCGACCGAACTGACGTTCGTGACGCTCGCCGAGCGGCGCGACGAACCGGCGATCGCGGCCGCGCTGCGGTTGATCGAAGCGCAGTGGGCGATATGAGCGACGCTCATCGTGCGTGATCGGGCTGGCGGGTGAAAAGATCGCGCGGATAGATCGACCGGCGGTTCAACTTTCGTTCCGGTCCAATTGAAGCGAGTGAAAGACGTTTGTAATCTCGTTGATTCGTCTATCGAACACGGGAAATCCAGACATGACCGGTCCGCTCGCCGATCACGCGCGATCGCAAAGCTTCGCGGTATGCGATGCGTTGCGACGCCATCGCCGCACGCTCGCTGAAAACCTGCCTCCCCATACCAGCATTCGCACGCATCAACGCAACGGCTGGTTGATCGGCGACGATTCCTTCAGTGGCGATTTCGATCTCGATCCGCATCTTGCGAGCGAGCTTCTGCACGCGCTCGTCACATCGGGCCAGTGTTCCGCGTCCGACTGGGTGCATGACGTCGCGGACAGCGGGCATACCGGCGATCCAGGAACGCTCGCCCGGCTTTACGAAGAAGGCCGCAACAACCTGGTGGGGCCGGGAAGCATCGTCGGAAACCTCAACACCGGGCTCGGTGCGGCCCATGCTGCGCATGCGCTGTCCCTGAAACGCAACATCGACGCGGGCGCGCAGACGTTGCTCCGCCGCGCTGCACCAAGCGTGAAGATCAACCATTCCGTCACGCTCTATGACGCCAACACCACGGGAAAGGGAAAACCCCGTCCGAAGCTGCGGATACGCAACCTGCCGATCCAGAGCGTCCAGCCGGCGCTCGGGCCGCATGCGAAGCACAATCCGCGCACGCAAACCACGACTGCCGCGCTCAAGGCGGCGGATCTCAAACAGCTCACGCCCAGGATTTCGCCACTCAGGCACCTGTACGCCGGCAGCCTGATCGGCAGCGGTGTTCTGACGTTTGCGCCGAGTCTGGCACTCGACATGGCGGCGAGTATCAGCCGGGATACGCAGGGCGCGTTGAGATTCGACAGTCGTGCGTTCATGCTCGCGTCTGCGCGGAGTCAAAGCGGGAATCTACTCGGGTTTGGTTTTTCGACGGCAACGTCCGCTATTCTCCTCTGGGCCGGCGCCAGTGCGCTCCCGGTCATTCTGTTCTCGTTCGGAGTCGGATTCGGCATACAAGTGCTCTGGAACGCCTCCATCGGCCCCGACCTTGCAGAATCGCAAGCCCGACGCCTGCTGGATAACTGACATGATGTTTCCCGATCTCGAGCGCGCCCGCCCGCTTCTTCGCCATGCGCCGATTTACCTCGGCCTCGTCAACTTCATACTCGTCGGCCTCTGCCTGAGCGTCATCGCGAAAGCTAACGGCATCGCGTTCAAGCTTATAAGTGGGCCTATGCTGGCGATCCTTGTCGCGGGACCGGCTGCCGGATACCACATCAAATACCGTTCCACGCTGTCCGTACGCTCGCTGGCGGCGATCATGATTTATATCGTTGGCGGATTCGGTCTCCTGATGGGTACCGCTTTGTTGAGTGCGTGGTCGCTCATCGAAAAACCGGCGTCCAGCATGCCGTACCTGCTTTTCGTGTTTCTTTATCACGCAACCATATTGACCGCACTCGCGTTGCCGTTTGCCCTCAAACTCCGCGAACTGAAGCGCCATCCCGATCGCCGTTTCAGGAATAACCAATACCTCGCCGATACCCGCACGTTCACGATCGATCCCAACTGCGGAAAGACCGTTCCCACTAACAGGCTCGCGCCAGCGACCATCGCCCTGACCGTCACCCTGCCGATTGCGTTGAATACCTACATCGGCAAAAACAGCAGCGCGCTTCTGATCGCGACATCGCTGTACGCGCTGTTATTTTCTTACGTCGCCGCCGTCTTCATCGGGCCGAAACTGGCCTACCTGTATGAGTTGTACCGATATGAGCGCCAAACCGGCCGACGCTTCATCAACCAGGAATACGAGAAAGTACAGGCGCTCCGCCGCACCTTCCTCCTGTGCCGCTTGTTGGCGAAATTGGCATCGTTTCGGCGCGCGCACTGATGATGTTTCCCGACCTCGAGCGCGCGCGGCCGCTTCTCTGCCATGCCCCGCTTTGCCTCGGCCCTTGCAGCGTCATGATCGTCGGCTTCTGCCTGTACGCCATCGCGAAGGCAAACGGCATCGCGTTCCAGATCATGAGCTGGCCCATGCTTGCGATTCTTGTCGCAGGGATGGCTGCCGGATACCAGATCAAGTATCGCTCCACGCTGTCCGTACGTTTTCTGGCGGCGTTCACAGTCTATATCGTTGCCGTATTCGGTCTTCTGATGGGTACCGCTATGTTGAGCGTGTGGTCATTCATCGAAAAACCAGCATCCACCAAGCCGTACCTACTTTTCGTCTTCCTCTATCACGCGGCCGTGCTGGCCTCGCTCGCGTTTCCGTTTGCCCTCAAGCTCCGCGAACTCAAGCGCCATCCCGGTCGCCGTTTCAGAAATAACGAATACCTCGCTGATATCCGTTCGTTCACGATCGATCCCAATTGCGGCAAGACCGTTCCCACCAACAGGCTCGCACCGGCGACCATCGCCTTGACCGTCAACCTGCCGATTGCGCTGAATACCTACATCGGCGAAAGCAGCGGCGCGATTCTGATCGTGACATCGCTGTACACGCTGACATTTTCTTACGTCACTGCCGTCTCCATCGGGCCGAGAGTGGCCTACCTGTACGAGTTATACCGGTACGAACGCCAAACCGGCCGACGCTTCATCAATCAGGAATACGAGAAAGTTCAAGCGCTCCGCCGCACCTTCCTGCTGTTCCGCCTGTCGGCGAAACTGGCATCGCTTCGGCGCGCGCGCTGATCCCTGCGAGCCCCGCATTGCGCCCCTACCCTCCGCAGCAGTCGGCTCGCCGCCCGCTCGTCACGCCACCTACCCAGGCTTTTTGCTAGATTGTGCGTTCGCACACCGCGAGACCCCGATTGAAGGAGACCCGCATGGCCCGCAACATCGAGATCAAAGCCCACGCCCGCGAATTCGACCGGCTGCGCGAACAGGCGGCGAAGCTCGCGACCGAAGCGCCGCTCTTCTACCGTCAGCAGGATTTCTTCTACGACGTACCGCGCGGCCGGCTGAAGCTGCGCCGCTTCGAGGACGGCACGCCGGCCGAGCTGATCTTCTATCAGCGCGACGACCGCGACGGCCCGAAAGCGTCGTACTACACGCGCAGCCCGGTGACAAACCCCGACGCGATGCATGCGCTGCTCGCCACCGCGCTGACCACGCGCGGGATCGTGACGAAGGAGCGGCACGTGTACCTCGCGGGCCGTACGCGCATTCACCTCGACCGCGTCGACGGCCTCGGCGATTTCATCGAGCTGGAGGTCGTGCTCGGCCCGGACGACGACGAAGCCGGCGGCGAGGCCGAGGCGCATGACGTGTTCGCGAAGCTCGGCGTCGCGCAGGAGGACCTCGTCGCGGTCGCTTATGTCGACCTGCTGAACGCCGACGCGCAATCCGAAGCGGCCTGATCCGGCCCCACGAGCGGCGGGGCCGCGCGCCCTGCCGTCAGCGTCGGCGCGCCGTCACGCGGCCCCCGTCGCCAGGTGCGCCAGCGGCAGCGCACCGTTGCGCTTGAAGGTCGTCAGCACGATGTTCGAGCGCACGCTGTCGACGCCCGGCACCCGCATCAGCTTCTTCATCACGAACTGCGACAGCGCGTTGAGATCGGGCGCGACGATCCGCAGCAGGTAGTCGGCATCGCCCACCACCGCGTGGCATTCGAGCACTTCGGGCAGCACGTCGATCTGCTGCTGGAACTGCTCGATGATCGAATCGCCGTGATGCTTGAGCTTCAGGCTCGTGAACGCGGTCACACCGAGCCCGAGCTTTTCGGGGCGCAGCATCACGCGGTAGCCTTCGATCACGCCGGCCGCCTCGAGCCGCTGCAGCCGTCGCCCGATCTGCGACGGCGACAGCGGCACCTCCTCGCCCAGCTGCTGATGCGTCGCGCGACCGAAGCGCTGCAGCACGTCCAGCAGCGCGAGATCGAAGTGATCGAGTTCCACCATGAGTGTTCTCCGCATTGATTCGTGATTTGATGCGCGATTATCGCATCATCATGCCAATCTTCGCCAACTATGCGCCCAATCCGCGCGCGTCCCGCTCTACACTTGCATGATTCCCAACCACAGCGTGCAGAGCCTGATCATGTCCACCGTCGTCACCGCGAAACTGCAAGAGCAGTTCGACGCGGGCCTCGAAACCCGTGCTGATTTCACCATCGACCAGCCACTGCAGCGCTACGGCCAGGTCGACCACGCGGTGTGGAAGCAGCTCTATGCGCGCCAGTCGGCGCTGCTGCGCGGCCGTGCGTGCGACGCGTTCGTCGGCGGGCTCGGCAAGATCGCGCTGCCGGCCGATCGCGTGCCGTCGTTTGCCGACGTGAACCGCCAGCTGAAGCCCGCGACCGGCTGGGAAATCGTCGCGGTGCCGGGCCTCGTGCCCGACCGCGTGTTCTTCGCGCACCTCGCGAACCGGCGCTTCCCGGTCACCTGGTGGATGCGCCGTCCCGACCAGCTCGACTACCTGCAGGAACCCGACTGCTTCCACGACCTGTTCGGCCACGTGCCGCTGCTGATCGAGCCGGTGTTCGCCGACTACATGCAGGCGTATGGCCGCGTCGCGCTCGCGGTCGCCGACGACGAAGCAGCGCTCGCGCGGCTCGCGCGGCTCTACTGGTATACGGTGGAATTCGGGCTGATTCGCGACCCGCGCGGGACGAACGGCCTGTCGATCTACGGCGCCGGCATCGTGTCGAGCAAGGGCGAAAGCCTGTACAGCCTCGAAAGCGCGGCGCCGAACCGGCTCGGGTTCGACCTCGAGCGCGTGATGCGCACGAAGTACCGCATCGACACGTTCCAGAAGACCTACTTCGTGATCGACGATTTCGCGCAGTTGTTCGCGCTCGCCGACGTCGACGGCCGCGCGCTGGCCGACCGGCTCGCGGCGCTGCCCGAATTCGCGGCCGGCGCGGTGCTCGAAACCGACCGCGTGCTGCATCGCGGCACGGGCGAAGGCTGGCCCGACGACGCCGACGCGTGACGCGTCGGGCGCCCGCGCGAACCGCCGCCCGCCCGTCGTCCTTCGCGCAACTATGAAACAATGAACGATGCCGGCTGCGCCGCGCGGCGCAGCCGCGCGCGGGCGCCGTTACCGAACGAGAGGTGCAAGATGATCCACAAGCTCACATCCGAAGAACGCAAGACGCGGCTCGAAGGCCTGCCGCTCTGGACGGCCGTGACGGGCCGCGACGCAATCCAGCGCCGCCTGCGCTTCGCCGATTTCAACGAGGCATTCGGCTTCATGACGCGTGTCGCGATCAAGGCGCAGGAAATGAACCACCATCCGGAATGGTTCAACGTGTACAACCGCGTCGACGTCACGCTGTCGACCCACGACGCCGACGGCCTGACCGAACGCGACATCGAACTCGCGCGGTTCATCGACGGCGCCGCCGCGCACGCGCAACCGGGCGCCTGAGTCCAGCCTGCACCGCCGCGCATCGTTCGTTGCGCGGCGCGTCAACTTTTCATTTCGCTGAACGTTTTCTAGGATGTACTCAGCGAAAGCCTTCAGCTTTCCAAGCCATCCTTAAGGCGCACGTAAGTCTCGTACGCTTTCCGCGCCTTGGGGTCTAAACCTTCCAGTTGCAGCGCGCTTTCGCGCTGTACAATCAGCAGCGCATACGGCTTGGAAAGCGCGCTAGCCTCTTCGCAGAGTTTGAGTTCGTCGCCGCTCGACGGCGAGCGGGCGCGCCAGAAATTGATCGCGGCTTCGAGGTCGTGGATCGAAATATCGGACATGATTGGATTTAATCGTTCGCTGGCCGCCATGCTTGATGTCAGGCGATGCGGCGCCCCTGTGGAAACGGCTTCGTGCTGTCCGCGTGCCTGAACCGCCAACCCATTGTACTTGAGCGAACTTCATGCGACTCCTTCTGATCGAAGACGACCGCCCCATCGCACGCGGTATCCAGAGCAGCCTCGAGCAGGCTGGCTTCACCGTCGACATGGTGCATGACGGCATTTTTGCCGAGCAGGCGCTGGCACAGAATCGCCACGAACTCGTGATCCTCGACCTCGGCCTGCCGGGCATCGACGGGATGACGCTGCTCACGCGCTTTCGCCAGACCAACCGCCACACGCCCGTGATCGTGCTGACCGCACGCGACGAGCTGAACGACCGGATCCAGGGCCTGAACTCGGGCGCCGACGACTACATGCTCAAGCCGTTCGAGCCGGCCGAGCTCGAAGCGCGCATCCGCGCGGTGATGCGCCGCAGCGGCCCGCACAGCGACATGCCGCGTCCGGAAGTGTCGCTCGGCGGCGTCCGCCTGTCGGGCGTCGACCGCCGCATCTTCAACGACGACAAGCCGCTCGAACTGTCGCCGCGCGAATTCGCGGTGCTGGAAATGCTGCTGCTGCGTCACGGCCGCGTCGTCAGCAAGGCCCAGTTGCACGATCACCTCACGCACTTCGGCGGCGATCTCGGCGACACCGCGATCGAAGTCTACGTGCACCGCGTCCGCAAGAAACTCGAGCAGTGCCGGGTCGAAATCGTCACGGTGCGCGGCTTCGGCTACCTGCTGCAGGAAATCCGCCAGACCGCGAGCGTCTGAGCGACGCCGCGCGCCGGCCGACCGCGTGCGGACGGCTCCGCATCGCCGCCCGGCGCACGACCGCGCCGCTCTCCGTGAGCGGCGCTTATCCATTTGCCCGTCGAAATGTCTTCTGATCCGGCTGTGACCACCAGCCTGCGCCGCTCGCTGCTCCGGCGCCTCGCCGCCCCGCTGTCGATGCTCGCGCTGATGAGCGGCCTGATCGCCTACTGGCTCGCGTGGCAATACACGCAGCACGTGATCGACCGCTCGCTCGCCGATCTCGCGACCGCCATCTCCAAACAGATCCAGATCGCCGGCCCGGACGCGCCGTTCACGGTGCCGCCGCTCGCGCAGGCGATGTTCTCCGATCCCGCCGAAGCGTTGATCTACCGGATCAGCGACGGCGAGCAGGAACTCGCCGGCGACCCGAAGCTGCCGCTGCAGGGCATCAACGTGCGCCGCATGCATCACGCGTACGTGTTCGAGGCCGAGTACGACAACCGTGCGGTGCGGGTCGCGCAGGTGCGCGTCGACGACGTCGAGGGCGGCAAGCCGATGGTCGTCGAAGTCGCTCAGCCGGTGCGGCACCGCTACCGGATCGCGGCCGAATTCCTCGTCGCGATCATGATGCCGTTGCTGCTGCTGCTGCTCGCGGGCTGGGGCATCGTATGGCGCGTCGTGAACCAGCAGCTGGGCCCGCTCACGCATCTCGCCGATTCGCTGAACCGGCAGACCCACACGTCGCTGGAGCCGGTCGACGAAACCGACGTGCCGCTGGAGATCCGGCCGCTGACGAGCGCGATGAACGCGCTGCTCGGCCGGCTGAAGACCGCGCTCGACGCGCAGCGCAAGTTCATCGCCGACGCCGCGCACCAGCTGCGCACGCCGCTCACCGCGGTGAAGCTGCATGCCGAGCAGGCGGCCGTCGCGCGCGACCCGCAGCAGACCTTCGCCGCGGTGCGCGAGCTGCGCGCGGCCGCCGACCGCGCGGTGCGGCTGTCCAACCAGCTGCTGTCGCTCGCGCGTGCCGAGCCGGGCGAACAGGCCGCCCGCTTCGTCGATGTCGATCTCGCGGCGATGGCGTTCGAGACGGGTGCCGAATGGGTGCCGCGCGCGCTCGCATCGCATGTCGACCTCGGCTTCCAGCGCAGCGACGACCCCGGCGACGACGAGAAGCTGAACGTGCGCGGCAACCCGGTACTGTTGCGCGAGGTGATCGCGAACCTGCTCGACAACGCACTGAAGTACGTGCCGCTCGCGCGGCCGGACGGCGCGCGGATCACCGTCAACGTCGCGCGCGGTACGCTCGACGACGGCCAGCCGGCCGCGGAGATCGTGGTCGAGGACAACGGCCCGGGCGTGCCCGCGAATCAGCAGGCCGACCTGTTCAAGCGCTTTTTCCGCGGCGACGCGCAAAGCGGCAACGGCGTTGAAACGGGTGCCGGGCTCGGGCTCGCGATCGTGCACGACATCATCGCGATGCACGGCGGCACCGTGTCGTACGAGGATGCATCGGAAGGCGGCTCGCGCTTCGTGGTGAGGGTGCCGCTCGCCGCGCGCACGGAAAAACCGGCCAGCGAAACGCCGGCCGCGGCGCCGACGCACTGAACGATCACCGGTCGATTCACGGCGGGCAACCGCTGGCCCGTTGCTCGGGCCGCGCGCCGGAAAGGAACGGAAAGGCGGAAAGCGGACGACGGGCCGCCATGACGCGGCAACCGACGGCTGAAACGACGGCGGCAGCGCGCGATGCGCTGCCGCCTGCATCACTTCCTGTTCTTCTTGTCCTTCGACCCGGAGGCGGACTTGCCGTCCTTCTTGTCCTTCTTCTTTTTCTTCTTCCCGCCTTCGTCGGACGTCGCGAGCAACGTGCCGCGGCACGACTCGGCGCCGCAGTGGCACGCGTATTCGCGCTTGAGCTTCTTCGTCAGCTTCGCGTCGATCACGAGGCCATAGTCGTAGAACAGCTCCTCTTCCGGCCCGATGTCGCGCAGCGCGTGGATGTATACGCGGCCCTTGACTTCCTCGGCCTCGCAGTTCGGCGCGCACGAATGATTGATCCAGCGCGCGCTGTTGCCGTCGACCTTGCCATCGATCACGCCGCCTTCATCGAGTGCGAAGTAGAACGTATGATTCGGCTCGCTCGGGTCGTGCGGATGACGGCGCAGCGCTTCCTTCCACGAGATTCGCTCGCCCTTGTATTCCACTACGCGCTCGCCGGCCTTGATCGGCGCCACGGCAAACACGCCCTTGCCGTGTACTCCCGAGCGGCGCACCGCGATCCTGCGTGAACTCATCGAACCAATCCTTGTGAAGACGACTTGAATGGAAGCGGCCGCGATCGCGGCCGGGCGCCGCGCCAAACGAAAACGCGGCACCGGTCGGTGCCGCGTCGGGGGAGGCGGCGAATCACCCGCATCCTACACGTTCACGATTGCTTCGTTCAACATCGCGCGCAATATTGCGCGATGTACTCAGCGCTGGCCGAACGAGACGTCGCCGAACAGCGCCTTGTGCTCGCGCGGCTGCGAGCGCCAGTACTGCGGCGGCGCCGTCACCTGCGCGCCGAGCTCGGCCGCCGCGTGCCACGGCCAGCGCGGGTCGTACAGCATCGCGCGCGCCATCGCGACGAAATCGGCATCGCCGGCCTCGATCAGCCGGTTCGCATGCGCGGGTTCGTTGATCAGGCCGACCGCGATCGTCGGCATGCCGACCGCCCGCTTCACCGCCTGCGCGAACGGCACCTGGTAGCCGGGCGACAGCGGAATCTTCTGCAGCGGCGACACGCCGCCGGACGACACGTCGATCCAGTCGCAGCCGCGGCGCTTCAGTTCGTGCGCGAACGCGATCGTATCGTCGAGCTCCCAGCCGCCTTCGACCCAGTCGGTCGCGGACACGCGCACGCCGACCGGCCGGTCTTCCGGAAACGCGGCGCGCACGATCTCGAAGATCTCCAGCGGAAACCGCATCCGGTTTTCGCGCGAGCCGCCGTATTCGTCGGTGCGCCGGTTCGCGAGCGGCGACAGGAACTGATGCAGCAGGTAGCCGTGCGCCGCGTGCACTTCGATCGCGTCGATGCCGAGCCGCGCGGCCCGTCTGGCCGACGCCGCGAACGCGTCGCGGATGCGGTTCAGGCCCGCCGCATCGAGCGCGAGCGGCGGCGTCTCGCCGTCCTTGTGCGGCACGGCCGACGGGCCATGCGGCAGCCAGCCACCGTCGGCGACCGGCACGAGCTGACCGCCCTCCCACGGCACCGCGCTCGACGCCTTGCGCCCCGCGTGCGACAACTGCATCGCGACGCGGATCGGCGAATGCTTGCGGATCGCGGCCAGCACCGGCTTCAGCGCGGCTTCGGTCACGTCGTCCCACAGGCCGAGGTCGCCATGCGTGATGCGTCCGTCGGGTTCCACCGCGGTCGCTTCGATGCACAGCAGCCCCGCACCCGACAGCGCGAGATGGCCGAGATGAATCATGTGCCAGTCGGTCGCTTCGCCGCGTTCGGCCGAGTACTGGCACATCGGCGAAATCACGATCCGGTTCGGAAGGGTCACGCCGCGCAGCGTGAACGGAGAAAACAGCGCAGTCATGGAAGCCGCTCGCCAGGAAAGGGAAGAGCGGACGAGCGTAGCACGCAGGCTCGAAGCGTGCAGACGGCGTGCTCGGCAGTAAGCGGATGGTCAGGTACGGCCGGCCGGATGCCGACGGTGCGGAGAATGCGTGGTGTACGGCGACGCGCCGGCCCGCAACGGGTGCAGGCCGGGCCAGCGCTTTGCCGCGAGCGGCGCCGCCCGCGGCGTCAGAGCCCGACGCTGTCGAGCCACTCGGCGAACATGCGGCGCGCGGCCGTCTCGAGCGCGGGGCCGTGCTGCGCGGTATCGGCGCGCAACCGGCGCGCGTCGACGCCGGGCGTCGCGGCGATTTCGCCGGCGTTCGCGATCAGCCACGGTTCGAAGCGATCGGTACGGATCTCGGGATGACATTGCAGCGCCAGCACGTGCTGCCCCCAGGCGAACGCCTGGTGGCGACAGGCCGGCGTGGACGCGAGGTGGATCGCACCGCCCGGCAGGTCGAACGTATCGCCATGCCAGTGCAGCATCGACGTCGCCACGCCGTCGAGATGGCGCAGCGGCGACGCACGGCCGGCGTCGGTGAGCGTCAGCGGCGCCCAGCCGAGTTCGTGCTGCGCGGCCGGATAGACGCGCGCGCCGAGCGCCCGTGCGATGAACTGCGCGCCGAGGCAGATACCGAGGATCGGCAGCCCCGCGTCGATGCGCTGGCGCACGAGCGCCAGGAGCGGCGCGATCGACGGGTACTGCGCATCGTCGTACACGCTGAGCGGCCCGCCGAGCACGACGAGCAGCGACGGCTCGAGCACGTCGAGCACCTCGACCCGCGACGATCCGACATCGACATAGCGCACCCGTCGACCGCGTTCGCCGAGCACCTGCTCGAAGCTCCCGAGATCCTCGAAATGCACGTGGCGGATCGCCACGACTTCAGCGTTCATCATCGGCCTCCCGGTCGATCGACGGACGTCAGCCGGCGAAAATCTTCCAGGTCTTCTTCTGCGTCGCCGCGTCGGCTTCTTCCTGCACCGAGCAGTCGAGACGCAGATCGCTGTCGGACATCGCGATGTCGAGCACCGCGCAGTGATGCACCGTCTTCTTCGACGGCTTGCCCGGCTGAAAGTGGCTGCACGTCAGGCACATGCGCTGCGGCGGCGTCGCGCCGGCCACCTGCAGTTCGCGCAGCGTCTTCAGCAGCGCGCGATACAGCGTGCCCTGCTCGTCCGCGCCGAGCTTGCCGACCGCCTTCGTCAGGAATTCAGGCCATTGCAGCGCCTTCTTCGCGGCCGTACGGCCACGCGCCGACAGGCGCACGGCCAGTGCCCGGCCGTCGTCCAGCGCACGGCGCTTTTCGACGAGCCCCTTCGTCTCGAGCGTGCTGACCGCATCGCTCGTGGTGGCCGCGGTGAGCTGCGTCTCGCGCGCGATCTCGCCGAGCCGCATCGGGCCCTTGCGCTGCAGCAGCAGCACGAGAATCTCGCCCTGCGTCGGCGTGAGGCCGGCGCCTTCCGCCCAATCCCATGCCTCGCTCCGCATGGCCGTGCTCAACCGCAGCAGGCTATGGGTCACACGTCCCGCAGCCTGGTTCCCGTAAACGCCTTCGCTCATAGTCTTTTCGCTTTGCCGCCGCCCGGTTGGCCGAGCGGCCGTAGTGTGGAGATCGAATCTATCTCAAAACAGACGCGCTCTGTCGAGTGCGTCGACACGGCCGTCGCGAGGCACACGCGGCGGTCGCGTTCGCGGCGACCGGAGAGACACGCATCGTTCCGGCGTCCGCAAAGCCGACATTCTAAGCGAGAGCGGAAAATCGCACAGCTAAGTTATCCCCTGCGCGCTGTGGAAAATCGCTGAATAACCGTAATTTTTCGTTGTGCGCGCAATGTCGCGCGCCCGCGAGACGGGGCGCGCCGACATTGTCCTGTCCGGATCGGCCATCGGCCGCACGGTGATGATCCACCGGGTTATCCCGCGCGCAGAGCGTTGACTTTGCAGCGGAATATCCGGTTATCCACAGATTTTCAGGAGGCCTGCCGACGATTGCGGGCCGACCCGGCGCGGACTGCCGTTCAGCGAATCGCGGCGCGGTCGATCCTGCAATCTGCAAAACATATTTTCACTCGCGCCAACGTAAGCACTGCTGCCGGACCGTCTCGTTCAGCGATTTTTCCTGTTTGAAAACGGTTCTCAACCACGATGCGTCGTTCACGCGTGCCTTCGCGAGCGCGCCGATCTCGTCGAGCGCCGCGCGCGAACCGAGGGCCGCCGCATGCGGCGCGATCCGGTCGAGCGTGTCGAGGATGTCTTCCGCGATCGTGCGGCGCTCGCCCGTCTGAGGATTCACGCAGGTGCCCTCGAGCCCGAAGCGGCACGCTTCGAAACGGTTGAACGTGTAGACGAGGTAATCGTCCTCCGACAGCTTCAGCGGCCGGTCGGTCAGCAGGTAGCGTGCGAGCGTCTGGATGTAGCAGGCGATCGCCGCCGCGCGATCGACCGACAGCGGCGTGTCCATCACGCGCACCTCGATCGTGCCGTAGCCGGGCTTCGGCCGGATGTCCCAGTAGAAGTCCTTCATCGAGTTGACGACGCCCGTGTTCACCATCTTCGTGAAGTACTCCTCGAAGCTGTCCCAGGTCAGCACGAACGGCGCGCGGCCCGACAGCGGGAACGCGAACACCGAATTCAGGCGCGCCGAATGGAAGCCCGTGTCGACGTTCTGCACGAACGGCGACGACGCGGACAGCGCGATGAAGTGCGGAATGAAGCGCGACATCGAGTGCAGCAGGAACAGCGCGCTGTCGGGATCGGGGCAGCCGATGTGCACGTGCTGGCCGAACACGGTGAACTGCTTCGCGAGATAGCCGTACAGTTCGGAGATGTACTGAAAGCGCGGCGCATCGTAGATCTGCCGGTCGCTCCATTGCTGGAACGCATGCGTGCCGCCGCCGGCCAGCCCGACGTTGAGCTGGTCGGCCGCCTTCACGAGCACGTCGCGGATCGCATGCAGCTCGCTGACGGCCTGCTCGTGCGAATGGCAGATGCCGGTCGACAGCTCGATCATGCTTTCGGTGATTTCCGGCGTGATGTTGCCCGGGAAAGTCTCGGCCTGGATCAGGCGCATCAGGTCGGAGGCCGCTTTGGTCAGGTCGTAGTTGTGCGTGTTGACGACCTGGATCTCCAGTTCGACGCCGAACGTGAACGGCTCGGAATTGACGAAGGTTTCGAGTGCCATGGCAGGTTCCGGAATCAGTTGCTGTCGCTGCGTTCGCCGACGGCCGACAGGCAGCGGTAGACGACGAACGGGCTGACGAGCTGCAGGATCACGATCGAGCACATCACGATCGCGCGCAGGTGCGGGTCGAAATTCGGATAGAGCTGGTAGGTATCGTCGACGAGCAGGTACGACAGCGCGGACATCGGCGTGAGCGCGATGCCGAGCGCGACGCCCTGCTTCATCCCGAGGCCGCTCGGCTTCGCGAACGCGACGACGCCGGCCAGCTTCGCGGCGAGCCGCGTGACGATCAGCACGATCGCGAGCAGGCCGCCGAGCGCGATGTCGCCCCACGTAAACGACGTGAGCGTCAGCACGAACAGCACCACCGTCAGCAGCCAGCCGGCCGTGCCGAAGTGCTCGGGCCACAGCTGCGGGCGCGCCTCGAGGTTCTTCACGATGATGCCGGCGAGCAGCAGCGTGAGCAGCGTCGACAGCTTCAGCGCCTGCGCGACGGCGATCGCGAGCATCACGAGCCCGAACAGCGCGACGAACGAATGCTCGTCGCGCATCGTCGCGGTCATGTGGCGGAACAGGTAATTGCACGAACGCGCGACCAGATACGCGACGATGAACGAACCGGCGATCAGGTAGACGGGCTGCAGGATCGTCGCGAAAACGTTGCCGTACGCTTCCTGGTGCAGCCAGCTCGTCACGAGCTTGGTCAGCACGATCGCGTACACGCTGTTGAGCGCGGTGAGCGTGATCAGGCGTTGCGACACCTGCCCTTCCGCGCGCAGTTCCGTCTTGAGCTGGATCACCATCGACGGCGATGTGGCAATCGCGATCGCCGACAGCACGAGCGCGACCATTCCCGATACGCCGAGCGCGAGCATCACGAACAGCACGAGCACGAACGTGAGCGTGGCTTCCGCGAGGCTCGACGCGACGAGCCACGGATTGCGCCGGATCCAGCGCAGGTCGAGGCGGCTGCCGAGCTCGAACAGCAGCAGGCCGAGCGCGACATCCATCAGCAGCCGCGACGTTTCGTCGGTGCTGGTGTCGATCACGCCGAATCCGAACGAACCGGCGATCAGGCCGATCACGGCATAGCCGGTGATGCGCGGCAGGCGCCACGCGCGATAGCACAGCTCGCCGCACAGGCCGGCTGCGAACAGCGCGAGCCCGGCCCAGAACACGGCATCCGGCGCGAGCGGCCAGTTGGGCAGGAATGAGAACGCCGACTTCATCGTGGTGACTTCTCCTTTGGAAGCAACCGCCAGCGACGCGGGTCAAGCGACAGGAATGGATGCGCGCCGGCTGGGTATCGCCCCGAATGTGATTGTTGTGCTCGACGACGGCGGTACATGGGATCCGCCTGTTCCACCACAGGGCGGAACGTCGTTCAGGTTGCCGATCTGGATTGTCGGCCTGGTGTGTGAACGGACTGCGCAGTCCCGAAGATTCAGATTCGAAACCGTGCCGACCGTTCCATTGAAGCATGTCCGGCGCCTGGCCGAACGAACGCGAAGGAAACCGATTGTGCCACAGCTTTTTCGCTCCGGAACCGATTGAATCGACTCGCGGCGCTGTGCGGCACCGCAGGTCTTTGGTTTCAAAGGTTTACCTGTATATATACGTAGTAGAAGTTAACAAAGGACGCACAGTTCTGTGGATAACTCCGGTTTACATCGGCGGATCAATGGGTTGGCGAAACCATAACCGGTTGCACAGGCTGTTCGTGCACAGGCATTTGAATTGAGCAACTTTCGGGCCGCCGCGCAGCTGTGCCGAGTTGCCCAGTTTACGTCCACTGTGATTGCACACGAAGTGCGTACGGATTCCACGCGGTTATCCACAACGTCGCGTGGATAACCTTGCACGGAAAAATCGGGAAACTGTGAAGAAGGTGCGCGATCGGTCAGCCGGCCGAGCCCACGCGGCGGGCGCGCAGTGCGCGGATCAGGAAGCGGGCGGGATCGACCGCGTCGGCGAGTTCGCGCTCGAGCGGCCAGGGCTCGCCCTCGAGTTGCGAGGCGATCAGCTCGGCGCCGAGCGCCGCCCACACGAGGCCGCGCGAGCCGAAGCCGAATGCGCCGTAGAGCCCGGGCAGGCGCGGCAGGTCGCGCGCCTGCGCACCGGCCAGCGCGCGTGCGTTCGCGGTAGCCTGCGCTTCGTCGGCGAGCGGGCCGACGAGCGGCAGGCGGTCGCCGACGACCCAGCGGAACGCCACGCGGCCGCGCAGCGTGGCGGGATCCGGCACCTCGCCGATCAGGCCCGGCAGCAGGCGCCGCACGCGCTCGAGGTTTTCGGCATGGCCGGCCGCGCGCATCGCGGGATCGGTATCGTCGGGTTCGAACGTCGCGCCGATCAGCAGCGTGCCGTCGTCGAGCGGGACCGCGTAGCCGTCGCCGATCGCCGGGCACGGCAGCGGCGCCGTCGTGCCCGGCGGCAGCAGCGTGAGCTGGCCGCGCACCGGTTGCAGCGCGACATGCTGGAGCCCGGCAAGGCGCGCGGCGTCGCCCGCGTTCGCGAGCACGACGACGGGCGCGTCGGCCAGCGTGGCCCCTGTCTCATCGAGCGCATGCCAGGTGTCGCCCCGCCGTTCGAGCCCTGCGACGCGGGTGGACGCGAGCAGGCGCACGCGCTCGCCGGCCGCCGCATATTGCGCGGCGCACAGCCCAGCCGGCCAGACGGCGCCGCCGTGCGGAAACAGCAGGCCGCCGTGCGCGACCGGCAGGTTCAGATGTGCGCGCGCGGCGTCGGCGTCGAGCAGCGTCACGTAGTCGGACGGCGCGCCAAACGCCTCGAACGCGTCGCGCATCCGCGCGAAGTCGTCGGCCGATTCGGCGAGATGGATCATCCCGTGCGTGCTGCGTGCGAACGCATGGCCCGCGTGTTCGAGCGCGCGCCAGCGTGCGATCGCGTGCAGGAAGCCGCTGCGCGTGAGCCGGCTCGCGACGTTGTCGTCGCGCGTCATCAGCGGATGGAATACGCCGGCCGGATTACCCGATGCTTCGCTGGCGATTCGTTCGTGCCGTTCGATCAGCGTCACGTCCCAGCCGCGCGCGGCCAGGCGTTCGACCACCGCGCAGCCGGCGAGGCCCGCGCCGATCACGATCGCGCGGCGCGTCGCGACGGGCAGCGCGCGTGGCGGCTCATGCCGGCGCGAGCGCCAGCGCGGCGCATAGTCGCCGACGAGCATCGCGTACTTGCCGGCGAGCCCGGGCATCTTGCGATACGTGAATCCCGTTTCGACGAGCGCTTTTTTCACCATGCCCGCGCTCGAGTAGGTCGCGAAGGTGGCCTCTTCCGCGGCGACGCGCGCGAGTGCGCGGAACACGTCGACCGACCAGAGATCCGCATTTTTCGCCGGCGCGAAGCCGTCCAGATAGAACGCATCGGCGCGCGCGACGAGTTTTGGCAGCAACGCGCACGCGTCGCCGAAACCGAGCGTCAATACGACCCGTCCCGCGTCGAACTCGAGCCGGTGCAGACCCGGCACGAGCATCGGCCACGCGTCGGCCAGCAGCGCGGCTTCCGCCGAGATGGTTGTGTTCGCAACGATATGGGAAAGCGCGCGGCGCAGGTCGTCGCGCGAAAACGGGTGCTTCTCGAACGAGACGAAGTGCAGCCGCTCGCAGCGCGCGGGATCGTCGCGCCACGCGGCCCAGGTCGCGAGGAAGTTGGCGCCCGCGCCGAACCCCGTCTCGACGATCGTGAAGGTGCGGCGGCCTTGCCAGCGCGCCGGCAGCCCGTTGCCGGCGATGAACACGTAGCGCGCCTGCGCGAGCGCGCCCGCGACGTTGTGATAGATGTCGCCGAACTCGGGCGAGACGAGCGTGCCGTCGTCGCGAACGGCGAACGTGGCGGGAACAAGTCGGTCGGGCATGCGAAACAAAAAACGTGGCAGCCAAGCCTGGCAAGGGATTGCGGGCGGCCGTCCGAGCGGCCGTTGGAAAGGGGCAACGGCGCGACGCTCGGGCGGACCGCGCTGCGCATCCCGTCCGGTTGGCGCAGGTCAAAAAACGGTCAATCGACGATTCATTCGGCGAAATACCGATGAAAATCTTTGAAACCCTTGTCGTTATTGGGTTTGCGCTGCGCTATCATAGCAACGCCGTACCGCGGGGTGGCCGCCGGCAAGCCGGAGGGCGCGTCGCGCGGGCCAGGATTCGGCGCTGTGTCGTCGGAGTCTGACTCTCGACGGCACGGTTCGCGCACGTATAATCGGCGCGTTCGCGCTGTTCGTGTCAACCTAACCTGATAAAGGAACCTTAATGAACAAACAGGAACTGATCGACGCCGTCGCCGCCCAAACGGGCGCCAGCAAGGCTCAAACCGGCGAAACGCTGGACACGCTGCTCGAAGTCATCAAGAAGGCCGTGTCGAAGGGTGATGCGGTTCAGCTGATCGGCTTCGGCAGCTTCGGTTCGGGCAAGCGCGCAGCACGTACGGGCCGCAACCCGAAGACGGGCGAAACCATCAAGATCCCGGCAGCCAAGACGGTCAAGTTCACGGCCGGCAAGGCGTTCAAGGACGCCGTCAACAAGCGTTAAACCCGCGCCTGTTCCGGAAAAACCCGCCTCTCGGCGGGTTTTTTGTTGGGCGCGCGCGGCATTTTCGCCACAGTTCGCGCCGCTCTTGCAAAAGTTAACGGTTACTTTTACAAGCCGTTACCACGCGATCACGCATGCACGATCTGCGTGTCGCCGTGATCGTCGTCGTCGTGGGAATCGACGTCCCACGCCGGGAACGGATCGTCGAACGCGGCCCATCCCGCCGCGCCGAGCGCGAACTCCGCATCGGTGAGCAGGCACGCGTCGAGTTTCGCACGCCATGCATCGGCGTCGAGCGCGATGCCGATCAGCACGAGTTCCTGCCGGCGATCGCCGACCGTGCGATCGTCGAGATCGCCGAGCCATTCGGTGCGGATTTCGGCGAGCAGCTCGTCGTCGTCCGGCCATTCCGCGCGATCCTGCGCCGCCCACCACAAACCCGCCGGGCCATGCCGGCATACGCCGCCCGCCTGCGACAGCGAACCGGCGATGTCGTTGCGCGTCGCGAGCCAAAAGAAACCCTTGCTGCGCAGCACGCCCGGCCACTCCTGGTGCAGCAGCGCCCACAGCCGTGCCGGGTGAAACGGACGGCGCGCGCGGTAAACAAAATTGCCGATCCCGAATTCGTCGGCTTCGCCGTGCACGTGCGCATGATGGTCGTCATGGCAGTCGGGATCGTCGCAATGCGTGTGATCGTGATCGAGCGACGCGAGCCAGCCCGGCGCATTCGCGGCTTCGTCGAAATCGAAGCGGCCGGTGTTCAGCACTTCGTCGAGCGGCACGTTGCCGAACGTCGATACGACCTGATGCGCGCGCGGATTCAGGCGCGCGAGGATGTGCTGCAGGCGCGCGAGATCGTCCGCGCCGACGAGGTCGGCCTTGTTGATCACCAGGACGTCGCAGAATTCGATCTGCTCGATCAGCAGTTCGACGAGCGTGCGGTCGTCGTCTTCCGACGCGGCGATGCCGCGCGTCGCGAGCGCGTCGTCGGAGCCGTAGTCGCGCAGGAAGTTGTACGCGTCGACCACGGTGACGAGCGTGTCGAGCCGCGCGATGGCCGACAGCGACGCGCCGTCGTCGTCGACGAACGTGAACGTTTCGGCGATCGGCATCGGCTCCGCGATGCCGGTCGATTCGATCATGATCGCGTCGAAGCGGCCTTCGGATGCGAGGTTGCGGATCTCGACGAGCAGATCGTCGCGCAGCGTGCAGCAGATGCAGCCGTTCGACATTTCGACGAGGCGCTCCTCGACGTGCGACAGCGCCTGCGCATCGCGTACGAGCGACGCGTCGATGTTGACCGCCGCGAGATCGTTGACGATCACCGCGACTTTCAGGCCCGCGCGGTTCGCGAGCACGTGGTTGAGCAGCGTGGTCTTGCCGGCGCCGAGGAAGCCGGACAGCACGGTGACGGGCAACGGCTGTTTCATTGCCGGATTCATGATGATTTGCACCAACGGAAAAGATGAAAAAGCGGCCGCGGCGCCCTGGCGGGGCGCGATCGGCCCGCGCACGGGCGAAACGGCGGCGTCAGCCCGCATTGTGCATCAAACGCGCGCGGCCGGCCCGGCGCCGGCCGGCCGGCATCAGCCGGCGACGCGGCGCGGAATCACTGAGCGGCCTGAGTGGTCTGAGTCGTCTGCACGGGCGGCAGCAGCTTCCATTGCGCCAGGATGCCGGCGATCTGCCGCGCGTACTTGTCACGCAGCGACGGCGTTTCCGAATGATAGGCGCCGACCGCCTGCCACGTGTTGCCGTAGCGGTTCATCTTCTGTTTGAGATGCCACGCGGCGATGTACACGTTCTTGCACGGCTCCATCAGCGTGTCGCGGCCGATTCCGTAGCGCGACAGCGTCGGCAGGTGGATCGAATTGATCTGCATCAGGCCATAGTCGACCGAGCCGTTCGTGTTCTTGTTCAGCGCATCGGGCCGGTTGCGCGACTCCTGCCAGGCGATCGCGCGCAGGATCAGCGGATTGACCTGCTGATACCTGGCCGCTTCGTCGAAACAATCCGCGCGCGCGTTGCCGCTGGCGAACCATGTGCCAGCGGCGATCAACGCGATCGAAGCGAACCGTCTGTTCATCGTGCGAAAAACGAAAAGGAATGGCGCGAAGCTCGGGAAAACCCGTGCGTGTTATTAGTGCGACGAGAAACGTGCCGCCCGTATCATACCGGCAGACCGTCGAATTGCGACAGGCAGGAATACGGCAGCCCGGTTATACCGCATTTTCGTGTCGGCTCATCGCAAAAAAGCGTGAGGGCCGCCGCGCGAAGGGTTGCGCCGATCCTTACATATTGCATACGATTTACCGCACGCATGTCGTATGTGAGACAGTCTTCGGATCAATGTGATATTTCGGACATGAAAAACTGCTAATGTCGCCCTTTTCGGACTTGGATCTCAGCACTACCGCCGGAAGTGGCCTGAGCCGGCATCGACCCATTTATCCATGACAAGAAATCGCTTCGTTATGCGGCGTGTTGCCACGACCCTGCTCGTGGCCGGCATCATCGTCTCGCAGGCCGCCTACGCTCAGGTCACGCTCAACTTCGTGAATGCGGACATCGACCAGGTCGCGAAAGCGATCGGCGCCGCGACCGGCAAGACCATCATCGTCGACCCGCGTGTGAAGGGTCAGCTCAACCTCGTGGCCGAACGGCCGGTGCCGGAAGACCAGGCGCTGAAGACGCTGCAGTCCGCGCTGCGCATGCAGGGCTTCGCGCTCGTGCAGGATCACGGCGTGCTGAAGGTCGTGCCGGAAGCCGACGCGAAGCTGCAGGGCGTGCCGACCTACATCGGCAACGCGCCGCAGGCGCGCGGCGACCAGGTGATCACGCAGGTGTTCGAGCTTCGCAACGAATCGGCGAACAACCTGCTGCCCGTGCTGCGGCCGCTGATCTCGCCGAACAACACGGTGACGGCCTACCCGGCGAACAACACGATCGTCGTGACCGACTATGCGGACAACGTGCGCCGCATCGCGCAGATCATCGCGGGCGTCGACAGCGCCGCGGGCGCGCAGGTGCAGGTCGTGCCGCTGCGCAATGCAAACGCGATCGACCTCGCCGCGCAGCTGCAGAAAATGCTCGACCCGGGCGCGATCGGCAACAGCGACGCGACGCTGAAGGTATCGGTCACGGCCGACCCGCGCACCAACGCGCTGCTGCTGCGTGCGTCGAGCGCGTCGCGCCTCGCAGCCGCGAAGCGCCTCGTGCAGCAGCTCGATGCGCCGAGCGCGGTGCCCGGCAACATGCACGTCGTGCCGCTGCGCAACGCCGATGCGGTGAAGCTCGCGAAGACGCTGCGCGGGATGCTCGGCAAGGGCGGCAACGACAGCGGCTCGTCGGCGTCGTCCAACGATGCGAACAGCTTCAACCAGAACGGCGGCTCGTCGTCGAGCGGCAACTTCTCGACCGGCACGTCGGGCACGCCGCCGCTGCCGTCCGGCGGCCTCGGCGGTTCGTCGTCCTCGTCCGCGTATGGCGGCGGCTCGTCCGGAGGCGGCCTTGGCACCGGCGGCCTCCTCGGCGGCGACAAGGACAAGAGCGGCGACGACAACCAGCCGGGCGGGATGATCCAGGCCGACTCGGCCACCAATTCGCTGATCATCACCGCGTCCGATCCGGTTTACCGGAATCTGCGCTCGGTGATCGACCAGCTCGACGCGCGGCGCGCGCAGGTCTATATCGAAGCGCTGATCGTCGAGCTGAACTCGACGACGCAGGGCAACCTCGGCATCCAGTGGCAGGTCGCGAGCGGCCAGTTTCTCGGCGGCACGAACCTGAACCCCGGGCTCGGGCTGGGCAACAGCATCATCAACCTGACGGCGGGCGGCGTGACGAACGCCGCCGGCGGGATCACCGGCGGCGGGCTGGCCTCCAACCTCGGCTCGCTGAGCCAGGGGCTCAACATCGGCTGGCTGCACAACATGTTCGGCGTGCAGGGGCTCGGCGCGCTGCTGCAGTATTTCGCGGGCGTGAGCGACGCGAACGTGCTGTCGACGCCGAACCTGATCACGCTCGACAACGAGGAAGCGAAGATCGTCGTCGGCCAGAACGTGCCGATCGCGACCGGCTCGTATTCGAACCTGACGAGCGGCACGACGAGCAACGCATTCAATACCTACGACCGTCGCGACGTCGGCCTGACGCTGCACGTGAAGCCGCAGATCACCGACGGCGGGATTCTCAAGCTGCAGCTCTACACGGAGGATTCGGCGGTCGTCAGCGGCACCACCAACGCACAGACCGGCCCGACCTTCACGAAACGCTCGATCCAGTCGACGATCCTCGCCGACAACGGCGAGATCATCGTGCTCGGCGGCCTGATGCAGGACAACTACCAGGTGTCGAACAGCAAGGTGCCGCTGCTCGGCGACATCCCGTGGATCGGCCAGTTGTTCCGCTCGGAATCGAAGCAGCGCGCGAAAACCAACCTGATGGTGTTCCTGCGCCCTGTGATCATCTCCGATCGCAGCACCGCGCAGGAAGTCACCGCGAACCGCTACGACTACATCCAGGGCGTGACGGGCGCGTACAAGTCGGACAACAACGTGATCCGCGACAAGGACGACCCGGTCGTTCCGCCGATGCCGCTGGGCCCGAGCCAGGGCGGCACGCCGGCCGGCAACCTGTTCGATCTCGACAAGATGCGCCGCCAGCAGTTGCAGCGCCAGGTCGCGCCCGTGCCGGCGCAGCCGTTGCCCGAAGCGACGCCCGCGCAGCCGCAGGGCGTGCCGCAGCAGGCGGTGCCGCAACAGCCGCTGACCACCGCGCCGGGAGCCTCGCAGTGAGCGACGTGCTCGCGTCCTCCGCCCACGACGGCGCGCCGGGCGAGCGCCAGCCGCCGTCGCCGCTGGCCGCGCGCCTGCTGCCGTACGGCTTCGCGAAGAGCGGCCAGGTGCTGATCGCGCATCAGCTCGACGACACGCTCGAGGTGTGGATCAGCGAACGCACGAGCGACGCCGCGCTCGCGGAGATCGCGCGCAACTTCGGCTCGATCGCCGTGCACCGCGTGCCGGCCGACGAGCTCGCGCAGGCGATCAACCAGGCCTACGCGCGCCAGGACGGCAGCGCCGCGCAGGTGGTCGGCGAGGTCGAAGGCGAAGTCGACCTGTCGCGGCTGATGCAGGACATCCCCGAAGTCGAGGATCTGCTCGAATCGGAAGACGACGCGCCGATCATCCGGATGATCAACGCGCTGCTCACGCAAGCGGCCCGCGAACAGGCATCCGACATTCACATCGAGCCGTTCGAGAATGCGTCGGTCGTGCGCTTTCGCGTCGACGGCACGCTGCGCGACGTCGTGCGCCCGAAGAAGGCGCTGCACGGCGCGCTGATCTCGCGGATCAAGATCATGGCGCAGCTCGACATCGCGGAGAAGCGCCTGCCGCAGGACGGCCGCATCACGCTGCGCGTCGGCGGCCGGCCGGTCGACGTGCGGGTGTCGACGCTGCCGACCGGGCACGGCGAGCGCGCGGTGCTGCGTCTGCTGGAAAAGGACGCGCAGCGCCTGAACCTCGAAGCGCTCGGGATGGGCCGCGATACGCTCGTCCAGTTCGACAAGCTGATCGGCCGCCCGCACGGCATCGTGCTCGTCACCGGCCCGACCGGATCGGGCAAGACGACCACGCTGTACGCGTCGATGTCGCGGCTCGAAACCGCGACGACCAACATCATGACCGTCGAGGACCCGATCGAATACGATCTCGCCGGCATCGGCCAGACGCAGGTGAACGAGCGGATCGGGATGACTTTTGCCCGTGCGCTGCGCTCGATCCTGCGACAGGACCCGGACGTGATCATGATCGGCGAAATCCGCGACCTCGAAACCGCGCAGATCGCGGTGCAGGCGTCGCTGACGGGCCACCTCGTGCTCGCGACGCTGCACACGAACGACGCGGCGTCCGCCGTCACGCGTCTGACCGACATGGGCGTCGAGCCGTACCTGCTCGCGTCGTCGCTGCTCGGCGTGCTCGCGCAGCGCCTCGTGCGCCAGCTCTGCCCGGTCTGCAAGGAAGAGCGGCACGAGGAAGGCCGTACCGTGTGGCATCCGGTCGGCTGCGACAAGTGCGGGCATTCGGGGTATTCGGGCCGGCGCGGCGTCTACGAACTGCTGCTGGTCGACGAGTCGATCCGCGCGCTGATCCACCGCAACGCGGCCGATGCCGAGATCCTGGCCGCCGGCCGCGCGGAAGGCATGCGCACGCTGCGCGACGACGCGGAGCGCTGGCTCGCGGCCGGCGCGACGTCGCTCGAGGAAGTGCTGCGCGTGACGGGAGGCGCATAGCGCGATGCCGGCATTCCGTTTCGAAGCAATCGATGCGGCGGGACGCGCGCAGAAAGGCGTGATCGATGCCGACAGCGCGCGCGCCGCGCGCGGCCAGTTGCGCACGCAGGGGCTCACGCCGCTCGTCGTCGAGCCGGCCGCGAGCGCCACGCGCGGCGCGCGTTCGCAGCGGCTCGCGTTCGGCCGCAAGCTGTCGCAGCGCGAACAGGCGATCCTCACGCGCCAGCTCGCGAGCCTGCTGATCGCGGGGCTGCCGCTCGACGAGGCGCTCGGCGTGCTGACCGAGCAGGCCGAACGCGACTACATCCGCGAACTGATGGCCGCGATCCGCGCCGAAGTGCTCGGCGGCCATTCGCTCGCGAATGCGCTGGGCCAGCACCCGCGCGATTTTCCGGAAATCTACCGCGCGCTGGTCGCGGCCGGCGAGCATACGGGCAAGCTCGGCATCGTGCTGTCGCGCCTCGCCGATTACATCGAGCAGAGCAATGCGCTCAAGCAGAAGATCCTGCTGGCGTTCACGTATCCGGGCATCGTCACGCTGATCGCGTTCGGCATCGTCACGTTCCTGCTGAGCTACGTCGTGCCGCAGGTCGTCAACGTGTTCGCGAGCACGAAGCAGCAGTTGCCGATCCTCACGGTCGTGATGATGGCGCTGTCGGAATTCGTGCGGCACTGGTGGTGGGCGATCCTGATCGCGGTCGCGCTCGTCGTGTGGTTCGTGAAGGCGACGCTGTCGCGCGCCGGGCCCAGGCTCGCGTTCGATCGCTGGGTGCTGACCGCGCCGCTCGCGGGCAAGCTCGTGCGCGGCTACAACACGGTGCGCTTCGCGAGCACGCTCGGCATTCTGACCGCGGCCGGCGTGCCGATCCTGCGTGCGTTGCAGGCGGCCGGCGAGACGCTGTCGAACCGCGCGATGCGCGCGAACATCGACGACGCGATCGTGCGCGTGCGCGAAGGCTCCGCGCTGTCGCGCGCGCTGAACAACGTGAAGACGTTTCCGCCGGTGCTCGTGCACCTGATTCGTTCGGGTGAAGCGACGGGCGACGTGACGACGATGCTGGATCGCGCGGCCGAAGGCGAGGCGCGCGAGCTGGAGCGCCGCACGATGTTCCTGACGAGCCTGCTGGAGCCGCTGCTGATCCTCGCGATGGGCGGCATCGTGCTCGTGATCGTGCTGGCCGTGATGCTGCCGATCATCGAGCTGAACAACATGGTGCAGTGACGTGGCGGCCCGATCGCGCGTGCCGGGCCGCGGCCGTCAGCGCATGTAGATCGCGGGGGACGGCGTGTTCGCCGGGAGCTGGACTTCGGCGCGCGCGCCGTTGCGGTCGACGATGATCGAGCGGCTGCGCACTTCGGCGAGCTTCGCGCCGGGGGTGAGCTCCGCGCCGAGCGACACGGCGCGCGGCGGTTCGCCGCCGATGCCGACGATCGCGGCGCCGCCATGATCGAGCGCGAGAATGCCGAACAGGTGAATGTCCTGGACGGGATTCTTGTCGAGCTGGCCGCCGAAGAGCGCGGCGGCGTCCTCGGTGCGGATCGGCAGCCGCGCGGCGGCGGCGGGCAGCGGCGCTTCGCGGGCCGACAGCGTGACGACCCAGTAGGTGGCCGTCGCGCACAAACCCGCGAAGAGGGCGAGGGAAAGGATCCGGATCGAGAGCGCGTTCATGCGCGCTATTGTACGGATGTATGTGAAATTTGCGTTGGGTGAAAGCCCTCGGCGATGCGCGCCTTACAATGCGGGCTCCGCGCCCGGGGTATCGGAAGCCTGTCGTCAGGCCGGCATTCCGGAATGCCCGTCGGGTGCGTCACTCAATCGACGACATTTTTTGGAAAGAGGTAGTCAGTCATGCAAACGTGGATCACTCGCCGCAACGCGGCCGTGCGTCGTCAGCGCGGTTTCACGCTGATCGAGATCATGGTGGTGGTCGCGATCCTCGGGATCCTGGCGGCGCTGATCGTGCCGAAGATCATGAGCCGCCCGGACGAGGCGCGCCGCATCGCCGCGAAGCAGGACATCGGCACGATCATGCAGGCGCTCAAGCTGTACCGTCTGGACAACGGCCGCTATCCGACGCAGGAACAGGGCCTGAACGCGCTGATCCAGAAGCCGACCACCGATCCGATCCCCAACAACTGGAAGGACGGCGGCTATCTCGAGCGCCTGCCGAACGATCCGTGGGGCAACGGGTACAAGTACCTGAACCCGGGCGTGCACGGCGAGATCGACGTGTTCAGCTACGGCGCCGACGGCAAGGAAGGCGGCGAAAGCAACGACTCCGACATCGGCTCGTGGCAATGAGCCGGCGCTGATCGCCCCGACGTTTCCTTCCCGTTCTTCATGCTCGCCATTCGCACGACCTCCCGCTGCGGCCGCGATTGCCGTGTGCGTCGCGGTGCGGTGCCGTCCGTCCCGGCGGGCGCCGATGGCGGCTTGACGACGCCCCGCGCGGCGCGGCGTCGCGCGCGCGGTTTCACGCTGCTCGAAATGCTGGTCGTGCTCGTGATCGCGGGGCTGCTCGTGTCGCTCGCGTCGCTGTCGCTGACGCGCAATCCGCGCACCGACCTGCGCGAGGAAGCGCAGCGCATCGCGCTGCTGTTCGAGACGGCCGGCGACGAAGCGCAGGTGCGCGCGCGGCCGATCGCATGGCAGCCGACCGCGCACGGTTTCCAGTTCGACGTGAGCTCGCCCGACGGCTGGCGCACGCTGCGCGACGACTTGCTGCGCCCGCGTGACTGGGACGGCGGCGTCACGGGCGCGGACATCGATTACCCGGGATCGGACACGCGCGCGAACCGCGTCGTGTTCGGCACCGAGAGCATCGACACGCCGGTGCGCGTGACGCTGCATTCGGCCGCCGGCAGCGCGACGATCGTCGGCACCGGCAACGGCCGCTACGAGGTGCAATGACGATGCGTCGTCGCCTGCCCTTCCCCGCTTCTTCCGCCCGCGGCTTCACGATGATCGAGGTGCTGGTCGCGCTCGCGATCATCGCGGTCGCGCTCGCCGCGTCGATCCGCGCGGTCGGCACGATGGCGACCAATGCGTCCGACCTGCATCGCCGCCTGCTCGCCGGCTGGAGCGCCGACAACGCGCTCGCGCAACTGCGGCTCACGCATGCGTGGCCGGAGGTCGGCGAGCAGAGTTTCGACTGCTCGCAAGGCAACGTGCAGCTCGTCTGCACGCAGCGCGTGAGCACCACGCCGAACCCGGTGTTCCGGCGCGTGCGGATTTCGGTGAGCATGCCCGGCCGTTCCGGCGTGCTCGCGCAGATGGTGACGGTGGTCGCGAATGAAACCAGCCGTCCGCTCTGACGCGCCGATGCGACGCCCGTCCGCCCGTGCCGCCCGCCGCGCCCGCGGCTTCACGCTGATCGAGCTGATGATCGCGATCGCGATCCTCGCGGTGGTGGCGATCCTCGCCTGGCGCGGGCTCGACCAGATCATGCGCGGCCGCGACAAGGTGGCCGCCGCGATGGAGGACGAGCGCGTGTTCGCGCAGATGTTCGACCAGATGCGCATCGACGCGCGGCTCGCCGCGACCGACGACGAGGCCGGCCAGCCGGCGATCGGCGTCGCCGGCAATACGCTGCAGATCGTGCGCGAGCTCGACGTGCCGGGCGTCGCGCCGCGGCTGCAGGTGGTCCGCTACCGGATCGCCGGCGGGCGCGTCGTGCGCTATGCGTCGCCGCCGGTCGACGACACGAACCGGCTGCGCACGATGCTGAAGGACAGCAGCGTCGAAGGCTGGAGCTGGGTCGCGCTGATGGGCGGCGTCGGCGCGATCGACGCGAAGCTGTACGTGCCGCGCGTGGGCTGGACCACCAACCTGCAGACGGCCGACGAAGCGCTCGCGCAGAACAACGACGCGCTCAAGGTGCCGCAGCTCGGCAACGCGCCGCCCGCGCGCGCGGTGACCGGGCTGCAGGTCAGCATCGGCGCGACGTCGCTGCGCGTGCCGGTCACGCGCATCTTCCTCGTCGGGGAATGACGATGCGTGCGCGCCCTTTCCGTCGAATGCCTGCCCGCCGCCAGCGCGGCGCGGCGATCATCACCGCGCTGCTCGTGGTCGCGCTGTCGGCGATCCTCGTGTCGGGGATGCTGTGGCGCCAGCAGGTGCAGATCCGCCGCATCGAGAACCAGCGCGTGATCGCGCAGGCACAGTGGGTCGCGCGCGGCGCGCTCGACTGGACGCGAATGATCCTGCGCTCCGAAGGCGACACGGCGCCCGGCATCACGTATCTCGGCGGGATCTGGGGCGTACCGATCGCGAAGACGAAGCTGTCGGATTTCCTCGGCCGGATCGGCGCGCCCAACGAGACGGGCGGCGACGACACCTACCTGTCCGGCTCGATCGAGGACGCGCAGGCGAAGTTCAACCTGCGCAACCTCGTGTCGTCGCCGGCGCCCGGCGTGCTGCAGTTGAACGTCACGCAGATGCAGGCGTTCCAGCGCCTGCTGACGACGCTCGGCTACGACAGTGCCTTCGCGAAGCGCATCGCGCTGCAGGTGCGCGCGGGGCTGCTGCATTCGGCCACGCGATTCCAGATGCCGAACCTGCCCGGCGGCGGCGGCACCGCGGCGAATGCCGCGACCGCACCGGTGACGAGCGGCGACATGCAGGGCAGCGGCTTCACCGACGATCCCGGGATGGCCGGCGGCGAGCGCGGGCCCGCGCCGCTGATGATGACGCGCGTCGACAGCCTGCTCGACGTCGACGGCGTGACACCCGAAATGGTCGCGCGGCTGCGCCCGTTCGTCACCGTGCTGCCGACCACGACGCCCGTGAACATGAACACCGCGCCGGCCGAAGTGATCGCCGCGCTGATACCGGGGATGAGCGTGTCGTCCGCGCAGGCGCTCGTCGCGCGCCGCGAGACCGTGTTTTTCCGAAACGTCGGGGACGTGCAGCTCGCGCTGCGCGGAGCCGGCGCGCCGCCGAACGTGACGATCGACTCGAGCCTCGTCGACGTCAATTCGAGCTATTTCATCGTGCATGGCCGGATCCAGCACGAACGCGCGGAGGTCGACCGTACCTCGCTCGTGTATCGTGATCCGACCACGCACTCGACGCGGATCGTGCGCATCCGCGATCAGCTATAACGACGCCAATCGGGAGAGGAGCGCTTGTGAGCACGTTGATTGTTTCTTTGCCGCCGCGCGAGCCGGCCGTGCCGCTGCAGGAATGGCAGTGGCCCGAGCTGCCGTTCATGCTCGTCGACAAGGCCGGCCAGGTGCAGCGCGCGGGCCGCGCCGCGCTCGCGCTGTTGCCGCGCGCGAACGCAACGGTGCTGATCGTCGCCGCGCGCGACGTGCTGCTGCTGGCCGCGACCGTGCCGCCGCTGAAGGGGCCGAAGCTGCGTCAGGCGCTGCCGAACATCGTCGAGGATCAGTTGATCCAGGATCCGCTCGGCTGCCACATCGCGCTCGATCCGGCCGCCCTGCCCGACGGGCGCCGCGTGCTGGCCGTCGTCGATCGCGCGTGGTTCCGCACGATCTGCGACGCGTTCACCGCGGCCGGCCACCGGCACCTGAGCGCGGTGCCCGCGACCCGCTGCCTGCCGGCGCCGCGCGCGTCGGCCGAAGCGGCATCCGCCTCGGCGCTGGCCGACGGTGAGGCGATCGACGCCGCCGCGCTCGCCGCGGACGCCGCCGCGCCGCTCGCCCGTCCGGCCACGGTCGCCGCGGTGCTCGGGCTCGCGACGGCGGTCGAGCCGGTGCTCGTCGAAGCCGGCGCGCTGCCGGCGGCGGCCGGTGCGCCGCGCCTCGAGCTGGCGGTCGCGCGCGGCGCGCTCGGCGAAGGCTTCGCGGCGCCCGCGTCGCGCGCGGCCGGCACGCTGGCCGCGCTCGCGGGCGGCGGCGCCATCGAACTGTACGAACTCGGCGAACCGGGCGCGGAGCCGCGGCTCGCGTCGGTCGGCCGCGCCGACGCGCCGCTGCTGCCGGGCGCCGCGCCGCTGTCGTTCGACACGTTCGCGCGCCGGGCGCTCGCCGAGCCATTCGATCTGTGCCAGTTCGAATTCGAATCGCAGCCGTGGCGCTTCGATCGCGCGACGCTCAAGCGCCTGCGCGTGCCGATCGCGCTGGCCGCGGCGACGCTCGGCGTCGCGGTGATCGGGATGAACCTGCACTGGTGGAAGCTGTCGCGCGAGCGCGATGCGCTGTCCGCGCAGATCACCGAGACGCTGTTGTCCGCGTTCCCGAAGACGACCACCGTGCTCGATCCGCCCGCGCAGATGCAGCGCCAGCTCGACCAGCTTCGGCTCGCTGCCGGCGAGCTGTCGCCGAACGATTTCCTCGCGCTGTCGAGCGGCTTGTCGCGCTCGATGGGCGCGTTGCCGCTGAACGGCATCGCGTCGCTCGACTATCACGACCGGCGGCTCGACGTCGGCTTCAAGCCGGAGGTCAAGGTCGATCCCGATTTCACGCAGCGCCTCGCGCGCAACGGACTGTCCGGCGAAGTCGACAGCAACACGGGCAAATGGACGATCCGGAGCCGCTCATGAAAACCGAACAACTGAACCAGACGCTCGCCCAGTTCTGGGGCGAACGCACGCCGCGCGAGAAGACGCTGCTCGGCTGGGGCGGCGCCGTGCTGGCGGTCGCGATCGCGTATTCGGTGCTGTGGTCGCCCGCGCAGGAAGGCCGCGCGCGGATCCAGCGCGAGCTGCCGGCGATGCGTCACGAACTCGCGCAGATGACCGCGCAGGCGAACGAGGCGAAGTCGCTGGCCGCCGCCGCGCAGGGTGTCGCGCCGACCGGCCTCGCGCTGAAGGATGCGCTGACCGCGTCGCTGTCCGACCACGGGCTGCAGGGCGCGCAGGTGCAGATCGTCGGCAATGGCGTGCAGATCCAGATGAAGAACGTGTCGTTCCCGGCGTGGACCCAGTGGCTCGACGATGCGCGCCGGCAATTCAAGGTGCAGGTCGGCGAGGCGCATGCGACGGCGCTGAAGGAGGACGGCCAGGTCGACCTGACGGCCGTGATGCAACCTTCCGTCCAGAAATAGATGACGGCAGTGGATGACGCATACGAAGGCCGGCCGATGCGGCCGTGGGCGAGACGGCTCGTCACCGTATTGCCGTGGGTGCTGGCAGGTGGTCTGGCGACGGCGGTGACGCTCGTCGCGCTCGCGCCGGCCGCATGGATCGCGCCGCAGTTCGCGCGTGCGACCGGCGGCCACGTGAATCTCGTCGATCCGGAAGGCTCGCTGTGGCACGGCTCGGGCACGCTGATGCTCGCGCCGGGCGCCGACCAGAGCGCGGCGACGCTGCTGCCGGGCCGGGTCGAATGGACCACGCGCTTCTGGCCGTTGCTGACCGGGCGCGTGCAGATGCGCATGCGGCAGACCGAAGCGATGCCCGATGCGGTCACGCTCGATGCGACGTGGCGCGGCGCGGTGCTGTCGGCGGGCGCGATGGCGGTGCCGGCGTCGCTGCTCACGGGGCTCGGCACGCCGTTCAATACGCTCGATCTGCAGGGCGACGTGCGGCTCGCCTGGAGCGACTGGCGGCTCATCGGCAGCAACGCGTTCGGCCAGCTGACGGTGACGATCGATTCGATGAGTTCGCGCGTGTCGCGCGTGAAGCCGCTCGGTTCGTACCGCGCGGTATTGCAGGCGAAGGGCGCGGGCGCCGATCTCGACCTGTCGACGACGCAGGGCCCGCTGTTCCTCGACGGGCACGGCAGCTTCGGCCCCGGCCAGGGATCGTTCCGCGGGACCGCGCACGCGGCGCCCGAGCAGCAGGCGAACCTCGCCGGGCTGCTGAACCTGCTGGGCCACCCGATCGGCAACAACCAGGTTTCGCTGATCTTCGGCGACGCGCAGCGCTGAACGCGCGCTGGCCTCAAGCACGCGTCAATGTGCGATCGCCCGGAATGATTTTTACTGAAATCGCCGCCGGCAGGTTTGCAATACGCTGGCCGTTCGGTCGGTTCCGATATCAAGAGGCCGGACAATAAAACGAAGGGCCGGCAAAGCCGGCCCATGCAACTTACTTGTCGCCGGTCGGCGTTTTCAGAACCCAGTATGCTTCGCCGTTCGGTGTGGGCGGCATGATGTTGCCAATGCCGATGGACCGTGTGTCATTGGGATTTCCCACGGGATGCCACGTTCCACCCTGCGGACATTTTGCTCCGATATGTGCAATCATTTTCGTCGTTTCCTTGTTAACGGTGAATTCGCATCACGGTGTTGATGCAGTGAATTCGTAAGCCTTTCCATTAATAAGTTCAACGATTTTATTTTGAGATAATTGGAAATCGACAAAAATCAAACTTTATATAGTATTTGTCGAATTCGATTATCAATTTTTAGGACTTGAACGAAAGATGTCATTTTCGCCATTCACGCCCAAGCGATATGACATGCTGTCGTTCAACCGCGCGTGATATTCATTTCTGGGCGACCGGAGCGCCGCTCACCGGCGCCGCCATGTCGCCGTTCTCGCGCGCCATTTCCGATACGTTCCAGCCGCCGCCGAGCGCCTTCACGAGCCCGACCGACGACACCATCCGCTGGCCGGCGATCGTCGCGAGCTTCTGCTGCGCGGTGAACGCGGTGGTCTGCGCGGTCAGCACGTTCAGGTACGCGACCGTGCCGGCCTTGTACTGGTTCGTGACGATCGCGAGCGCGTGCTCGGCGCTGGCGACGGCTTGCCGCTGCACGTCGATTTCCTGCGCGAGGATGCGCTGCGACGCCAGGTTGTCCTCCACGTCCTGGAACGCGGTGAGCACCGCGAGACGATAGGCGGCGACGTCCTGGTCGTAGGTCGCGCGCGCGGCGTCGGTCTGCGCGGCGCGCAAGCCCGCGTCGAACAGCGTGGCCGCGAGCTGCGGGCCGACCGTCCAGAAGCGTGCCGGCAGCGTGAACAGCTGCGACCACACCGAACTCTGGAAGCCGCCGCTGGCCGACAGCGTGAGCGTGGGGAAGAACGCCGAGATCGCGACGCCGATCTGCTCGTTCGCGGCCGCCGCGCGGCGCTCTGCCGCCGCGACGTCGGGCCGGCGCTCGAGGATCGTGGACGGCACGTCGACCGGCGTGACCGGCGGCTCGGCCGCGAGCGGGTTCGGCGGCAGCGAGAAGGTCGACGCGGGCTCGCCGATCAGCGTCGCGATCGCATGCTCGTACTGCGCGCGGGCGACGCCGTTGTCGATCTGCGCGGCCTGCGCGCTCTGCAGCTGCGTCTGCGCCTGAATCACGTCCGCGCGCGCGGCGACGCCCTGCGCGTACTGGTTCTGCGTGAGCTGCAGCGACCGTTCGTACGATTTCACGGTGTCGTCGAGCAGCTTTTGCAGCGCATCGGACGTGCGCAACTGGAAATAGGTCTGCGCGAGCAGCGCCTGCTGCGACAGCCGCGCGTTCGCGAGATCGGCCGCGGCGGCCGCTTCGCCGGCGCGCTGCGCGCTGACGGTGCGGCTCACCTTGCCCCATAGATCGGGCTCCCAGCTGGCGTCGAGGCCAACGCTGTAGCTGTTGTTGATCGATCCGGTCGACCCGCTGCCGAAATTCGACGACGAGCCCGACGACAGCGACGTGCGCGGCGTCCGCGCGCGCGAGCCCGATGCGCTCAGCCCGACAGTCGGGAAATACGCGGCGCGCGCCTCGGTGACGAGCGCGCGCGCCTGCCGGTAGGCGGCGGCCGATTGCGCGATGGTCTGGTTCGACGCGTTGAGCTTGCCGATCAGCGCATCGAGCTGCGGATCGTTGTAGACCGTCCACCACGCGCCGCGATCGGCCCGATCGGCGGGCTGCGCGACTTTCCAGCCGGCCGGCGCTTCCTTGAAGGCGGCGGGAATCGACGTGTCGGGCCGGTGATAGTCGGGCCCGACGGCGCAGCCGGCGAGCAGCACGGCCGTCGCAATGGCGACGGCGGCGCTCAGCGGGCGAACGGCGCGCGGGAGGGAAGCGTACGGCATGGTGGTTTTCCTGTCTGGGCGCGACGGCCGGCGAGCGGCGCCGCGCGATGCGGTCATGCGGTGCGGTCGTTGGCCGCTGGCGGACAAATGGTAACTGACGGCGGGAAAGCCGCGCAGCCCTAAGGGTACGGTGGGCGGCGGCCCGGATGTGTTACCGGCGCGGGCGGCCGGTTTACCGGCCATTACGGCCGGCTTGCGGGAAAACGGGCGTGCCAATGGGCATCCGACGGACGGACGGCAGCGGTAGCGCGCGACGCGGCCGGCGATCGGGCGGGACAGTGTGGAAAGCGGGCGCGCGGCGGCGTCAGTGTGTCAGTGGCAGCGCACGGGCACCGCGACGGGTTTGGCGGCGGCCGGCCATGTCGACGGCTCCGTCGCGGCCGGCTGGCTCGTGCGGCGGGCGCCGCCCTTCGCGTTGCGCTGCCGGCGATGATCGAACCACGCGAACCCGAGCGCCGCGAGCGAGCCGCCAGGCACGACCAGCATCGTCACGTACAGCGCGATCTTCCAGCCGCGGTGCGGCCCGGAGAACACATGATGAGCGGTATCGGTCAGGTTGCGGCGCAGCGCGCCGGCGGCATTTTTCAGGAACAGCATCGCGAACATCCTCGGGTGCCCGGCAGTGCGGGCCAATCGGTCAGAACATAGTCTCCGGCGGTGCAACATGCACGTCGTAACTGGTTGACTTAAATAATATTGACTAAGCAATCATTTTTCAAGATACTGGGCGCGTTTTAACCCGAAACGCACTATTGCTGCGCGCGCAATCGTATGACCGGCGGCCTCTACGATCCCGAGAACATCGCGCTGGAAACGAGCCTCGGCTATTACCTGTCGAAGGCGAAGCAGGCGCTCGTCGAGCGGATGGATCGCGCGCTCGAGCCGCTCGACCTCACCGCGCAGCAGATCGGCGTGATCCTGCTGCTGTCGCGCGGTTACGCGCGCACGCCGTTCGAACTGTCGCGCAAGATGTCGTACGACAGCGGCTCGATGACGCGCATGCTCGACCGGCTCGAACGCAAGGGGCTGATCGCTCGCGCGCGCAGCGAGCAGGACCGCCGGATGATCGAGCTGACGCTGACCGACCGCGGCATCGAAGCCGCCCGCGCGCTGCCGTCGCTGGTCGCGACCGTGCTCAACGCGCAGCTCGAAGGCTTCTCGGCCGACGAACTCGCGACGCTCACCGGCCTGCTGCAACGCTTCATCGCCAACGGGCCCGGCTCGACCGGCTGCCCGAAGCCCGACGAACCCGACTGCTGATGCACGCGGAGCCCCCATGTCGCAGTTAAACATTCGCTTATTTCTCTGTCTGGGCAGAAGATGACAAGGCACCCGCTCCGCTTTTCCCCTTTTTCCTTCCACCCGGCCGGGCCGCGCTGCGTCGCGCGTCCGTGCGTTGTGCCGGCGCGTCGCGCGCGCCGCGTCTAGGAGATTCCGATGTCCGCCACCACGGCATCCGCCCCCTCCCCCGCCGCCGAACCGGCGCCGCTGACCGGCGGCGCGCTCGCGCTGCTCACCGTCGGGCTCGCGCTCGGCACCTTCATGGAAGTGCTCGACACGTCGATCGCGAACGTCGCGGTGCCGACCATCTCGGGCAGCCTCGGCGTCGCGACGAGCGAAGGCACGTGGGTGATCTCGTCGTACTCGGTCGCGTCCGCGATCGCGGTGCCGCTCACCGGCTGGCTCGCAAGGCGGGTCGGCGAAGTGCGCCTCTTCACGCTGTCGGTGCTCGCGTTCACGATCGCGTCGGCGCTGTGCGGCCTCGCGTCGAACTTCGAGACGCTGATCGCGTTCCGATTGCTGCAGGGCCTCGTGTCGGGGCCCATGGTGCCGCTGTCGCAGACGATCCTGATGCGCAGCTACCCGCCCGCGAAACGGGGGCTCGCGCTCGGGCTATGGGCGATGACGGTGATCGTCGCGCCGATCTTCGGCCCGCTCCTGGGCGGCTGGATCAGCGACAACTACACGTGGCCGTGGATCTTCTACATCAACCTGCCGATCGGCGTGTTCTCGGCGACCTGCGCGTACTTTCTGCTGCGCGGCCGCGAGACGAAGACGACGAAGCAGCGGATCGACGCGATCGGCCTCGCGCTGCTCGTGATCGGCGTGTCGTGCCTGCAGATGATGCTCGACCTCGGCAAGGACCGCGACTGGTTCAACTCGTCGTTCATCGTCGCGCTCGCGCTGATCGCGGTCGTGTCGCTCGCGTTCATGCTCGTGTGGGAGGCGACGGAGAAGGAGCCGGTGGTCGACCTCACGCTCTTCAAGGACCGCAACTTCGCGCTCGGCGCGCTGATCATCTCGTTCGGCTTCATGGCGTTCTTCGGCTCGGTCGTGATCTTCCCGCTGTGGCTGCAGACGGTGATGGGCTACACGGCCGGCAAGGCGGGCCTCGCGACCGCGCCGGTCGGGCTGCTCGCGCTCGTGCTGTCGCCGCTGATCGGCCGCAACATGCACCGGCTCGACCTGCGGATGGTCGCGAGCTTCGCGTTCATCGTGTTCGCGGGCGTGTCGCTGTGGAACGCGACGTTCACGCTCGACGTGCCGTTCAACCACGTGATCCTGCCGCGACTCGTGCAGGGCATCGGCGTCGCGTGCTTCTTCGTGCCGATGACGACGATCACGCTGTCGAGCATCTCCGACGAGCGGCTCGCGAGCGCGTCGGGGCTGTCGAACTTCCTGCGTACGCTGTCCGGCGCGATCGGCACGGCCGCCAGCTCGACGTTCTGGGAGAACGACGCGATCTACCACCATGCGCGGCTGTCGGAATCGGTGAGCGTCTATGCGCAGAACACGACCGATTACCAGGGCGCGCTCGCGCAGCTCGGCATCGTCGGGCAGACGGCCAACGCGCAGCTCAACCAGCTCGTCACGCAGCAGGGCTTCATGATGGCGACCAACGACTTCTTCCACCTGTCGGCGGGCGTGTTCATCGCGCTCGCGGCGCTCGTGTGGATCACGAAGCCGAAGAAGGGCGCGGGGCCGGCGATGGGGCATTGAGGGCCCGACGGGCGGCCGTCACGGCCGCCCTTTTTGTTTCACTGTCCGCTTCATCGCCCGGCGGCCCCCCCCTCACTCCCGCGCCCGTAATCCCCCGAACGCCAGATCGTCGGCCGGCGCGAGCGGCAGCGTCGCCCGCGCGACGTCGAGCCACGCGCGCGCCGCGTGCGACAGGTAGCCCTTCTTCAGCCAGCCGAGCGCGATCGCCCACGTGATTTCCGGCTCGACGATCGGCCGGCACGTGAACTGGCCCGCGTCGAGCCGCCGGCAATACGGCTCGGGCAGCAGCGCGATGCCGACACCCGCATGCACGAGCGCGGCCATGAAATCCCAGTGGCCGCTGCGGCTCACGATCGACGGCGTGAAGCCGGCCTGCCGGCACGCATCGAGCACCGCGTCGTGCAGCGCGAGGCTTTCCGCATAGAACACGAACGATTCGCGCGCGAGATCCGCGAGCGGCACGGCCGTGTGATCCTCCCAGCGCGACTCGCGCGGCGCGACGAGCCACAGCGGCGCGCGCACCATCGGCAGCCGCTCGAACGTGCCGGGATCGACCGGCTCCAGCAGCCCGCCGAGCTCCAGCTCGCCCGACGTCAGCGCGGCCTCGATCATCCGCGCGCCCTGCTCGAACAGCTTCAGCTCGATGTTCGGGTAGCGCTGCTTGTACGCGGCGATGATCGGCGTGAACAGCGAGCCGCCGAGCGGCGGAATGCCGATCGTCAGCTCGCCGCGCCCGAGCGTGCCGAGATCGTTCAGCTCCGACTGCAACTGCGCCTGCGCGGCGAGCACGTCCTGGCCGCGCTGGAACACGATCCGCCCGGCGTCGGTCAGCACCATCTGCCGGCCGTCGCGCAGCAGCAGCGGCGAACCGATCTCGTCCTCCAGCGCCTTCACCATCTTGCTGATGGTCGGCTGCGTGACGAACAGCCTGTCGGCCGCCGCGGTGAAGCTCTGCTGGCGAACCACCTCGACGAAGTACCGCAGCGCGCGCAATTCCATCGATCACTCCCCAGATTGGTGCAACCACGTCAAAACGAATTCCGGATTGGAATGATAAGGATAGAGACAAGTCATTTTATTTATGGTTAGGGGAAACCCTATACTGACGCCATCGACAGAAACATCCGTATGGAGCCCGCCATGAACCAGCCGACCGCCACTGCCGCCGCCCGCTCCGCCGCTTCGGGCAGCCTCGCGCACACGGGCCGGATCGTGCTGCAGGCCGCCGCGCTCGGCGTGCTGTGGATGGCGGTCGACTGGGCCGTGCGCAAGGTCGGGCTGCCGATTCCGTCCGGCGTGATCGGCCTCGCGGTGCTCCTCGTGCTGCTGTTCTCGGGCCGCGTCGCACCGGCGTGGGTAAAGGACGGCGCGAACTGGCTGCTGTCCGACATGCTGCTGTTCTTCGTGCCGGCCGCCGTCGCGGCCGTGCAGTACGGCGGGCTGTTCCGCGAGGACGGCTGGCGCATCGCGCTGGTGATGCTCGCCGGCACCGCGTTCGTGATGGTCGCGGTGGCCGTCGCGGTCGATCTCGCCGCGAAGCTCGAACGCCGGCTCGCCGCACAACGCGTGTTCGCCGAGCGCCGCCGCGCGCGCCTGAGCGCCGTCGCACACTGAGCCGGAGCCTTCCATGCTCGCCGCGCTATCGAACCTGCCCGCCGACCGCGTGAATACCGCGATCTCCGTCGGCTGCTTCGTGCTGACGGTCGTGCTGTATTTCGCGTCGAAGCGGCTCTACGCGTACAAAAAGACGCTGCTGTTCTCGCCGCTCGTGTTCGTGCCGGGCGTGCTGGTGCTGCTCGTGCTGCTGACCGGCATCCCGTATTCGGTCTACTTCCGCGACACGCGCTGGCTGATGTGGCTGCTCGGCCCGGCGACGATCGCGTTCGCGGTGCCGATCTACGAATACCGCGACCTGATTCGCCGGCACTGGCTGTCGTTGTCGGTCGGCGTCGCGGTCGGGATCGCCGCGGGCGTGTGCGGGTCGCTGCTGCTCGCGAAGCTGCTGCATCTGTCGCCCGAGCTGCAGCGCTCGCTGATGACGCGCTCGGTGTCGACGCCGTTCGCGCTCGCCGTGTCGGACAAGATTCACGCGCCGAAGGACCTCACCGCCCTCTTCGTGATCGCGACCGGCATCTGCGGAATGCTGCTCGGCGAGCTCGTGCTCGCGCTCGTGCCGATGCGCACGCGGCTCGCGCGCGGTGCGCTGTTCGGCGCGGCCGCCCATGGCGTGGGCACCGCGAAGGCACGCGAGATCGGCAGCGAGGAAGGCGTCGTGTCGAGCCTGACGATGATGATCGCAGGCGTCGCGATGGTGCTGATCGCGCCGCTGCTCACGCTGCTGCCGATCTGACGCCCGACGGGCAGGCGCCGCCGCCTGCCCTTTTCTCCGCGCGGCCGGTTCCGCCCCGCTGGGCCGCCTGCGCCGCCGTTCCCCCCTGCATCGAGCCGGCGCCGAGCCGACAATCGGCTGAGATAGCCGCAATTCCCCCCTCTTTTCCGCCCATCGGCCTCGGCCCGGATGCCGAACAATGCATGCTACGAGACATCACGCACGCATTCACATGGCCACGACCGCAACCCCGACCGCCGACAAGCCGGCTTCCTCCGGCAAGTTCAAGCGCATCGCGCTCATCGCCGTCATCGCGCTGGGCGCGGCCGCCGCCGCCGCCGGCGGCATGTACGTGTTCCTGGGCAAGGCAGGCGTCGGCCATGCGAGCGCGCCCGCCGAGCCGGCGCCGCTTGCCGCGCCGGTGTTTTTCCCGCTCGACCCGATGACGGTGAACCTGCAGTCCGACGACGGCGTGCAGCACTACCTGCGCGTGGGCCTGTCGCTGAAGCTCACCGACCCGAAGGCGCAGGAGCAACTGACCGCGCGGATGCCGGAAATCCGCAGCCGGATCCTGCTCGCGCTGTCGAACAAGCATCCCGAGGAGCTCGCGACGCCGGACGGCAAACGTTCGCTCGCGAACGAGCTGCGGGAGCTGATCGCGCAGCCGACGCAGCCGGGCAACCAGCGCGCGAAGGTCGACGAGGTGCTGTTCACCGAATTCGTCGTCCAGTAACGCGGCCGCGAAAGGAGCGCGTATGGGTCACCAGGAGTTCATGTCCCAGGAGGAGGTCGATGCCCTCCTCAAGGGCGTCACGGGCGAAACCGATGCGGTCGACGAGCAGCGCGACACGTCGGGCGTCCGTCCCTACAACATCGCGACGCAGGAGCGAATCGTCCGCGGCCGGATGCCCGGCCTCGAGATCATCAACGACCGCTTCGCGCGCCTGTTGCGGATCGGCATCTTCAACTTCATGCGACGCACGGCGGAAATCTCCGTCAGCCAGGTGAAGGTGCAGAAGTACAGCGAATTCACCCGCAACCTGCCGATCCCGACGAACCTGAACCTGGTGCACGTGAAGCCGCTGCGCGGCACGTCGCTGTTCGTGTTCGACCCGAACCTCGTGTTCTTCGTCGTCGACAACCTGTTCGGCGGCGACGGGCGCTTTCACACGCGTGTCGAGGGCCGCGATTTCACGGCCACCGAGCAGCGGATCATCGGCAAGCTGCTGAACCTCGTGTTCGAGCACTACACGACCGCGTGGAAGAGCGTGCGGCCGCTGCAGTTCGAATTCGTGCGCTCGGAGATGCACACGCAGTTCGCGAACGTCGCGACGCCGAACGAGATCGTGATCGTCACGCAGTTCTCGATCGAGTTCGGGCCGACGGGCGGCACGCTGCACATCTGCATGCCGTACTCGATGGTCGAGCCGATCCGCGACGTGCTCAGCTCGCCGATCCAGGGCGAGGCGCTCGAAGTCGACCGCCGCTGGGTGCGCGTGCTGTCGCAGCAGGTGCAGGCCGCCGAGGTCGAGCTGACCGCGAATCTCGCCGAGATCTCGGCGACGTTCGAGAAGATCCTGAACCTGCGCGCGGGCGACGTGCTGCCGCTCGAGATCGAGGACACGATCACCGCGAAGGTCGACGGCGTGCCGGTGATGGAATGCGGCTACGGAATTTTCAATGGTCAATATGCGTTGCGCGTGCAGAAGATGATCGGCGCGAGCGATTCGATGAAGGAAGGTGGATATGAGTGAGCTGAACCAGACGCCCGACGACGACATGCAGGCGATGGCCGATGCGGCCCTCGCGGCATCGGCCGCCGACGCGAAGGCGCCGGCCGCGGCCGACGAAGAGCAGGGCCTCGACGACTGGGCGGCCGCGCTCGCCGAGCAGAACCAGCAGCCGGTGCCGGCCGGGGCGACGGGCGCCGGCGTGTTCCAGCCGCTGTCGAAGGCCGCGGCGAGCTCGACGCACAACGACATCGAGATGATCCTCGACATCCCGGTCAAGATGACCGTGGAACTCGGCCGCACGAAGATCGCGATCCGCAACTTGCTGCAGCTTGCGCAGGGGTCGGTCGTCGAGCTCGACGGCATGGCCGGCGAGCCGATGGACGTGCTCGTGAACGGCTGCCTGATCGCGCAGGGCGAAGTCGTGGTCGTCAACGACAAGTTCGGTATTCGCCTGACCGACATCATCACGCCGGCCGAACGCATCCGGAAGCTGAATCGATGAACGTCGTGAAGCCAGGCCGGCGCGGGTGCCGCGCGATGGCGGCGGTGCTTGCCGTCGCCGCGTCGCTCGCGTGCGCGCCGGCCGGCGCCGCCGACATGAACGCGGTGAACCACGCCGGTTCGATCGCGTCGAGCGTGACGGTCGGTTCGGCCGTGCCGTCGCTCGGCATCGGCGCGGTGCTGCAGACGCTCGTCGGGCTCGCGGTCGTGATCGGCCTCGTGTTCGCGTGCGCATGGCTCGCGCGCCGCTTCGGCTTCCAGCCCGCGCGGCGCGGCGGCCCGCTGAAGGTCGTATCGAGCGTCGGGCTCGGCGCGAAGGAAAGCGCGACGATCGTCGAGATCGGCGACACCTGGCTCGTGCTCGGCGTCGCGCCGGGCAACGTGCGCCTGCTGCATACGCTGCCGGCCGGTTCGGTGGCCGCAGTCGCGGGCCCGGCCGCGTCCGACGCGTCCGCCGGCGGCGCTTCGCCCAGCGCCGGCCTGCCCGGCACGTTCGGCTCACGGTTTCGCGACGCGCTCGCGGGCGAAGCCGCGAAACGCCTCGGGCGCGGCAAGGACCGCTGACATGGCGCCGCGCCCTCTTTCCGACTTCGCATTCCGATGAAACACGCCTTCCTGCGGCGCGCCGCGCGCGTCGCGCCCGTGCTGATCCTCTGTCTCGCCCCTGCGCTCGCGTATGCGCAGGCGAACGGCCTGCCCGCGTTCAACGCGAGCCCGGGCCCGCACGGCGGCACCACCTATTCGCTGAGCGTGCAGACGATGCTGCTGCTCACGATGCTGTCGTTCCTGCCGGCGATGCTGCTGATGATGACGAGCTTCACGCGGATCATCATCGTGCTGTCGCTGCTGCGCCAGGCGCTCGGCACCGCGACGACGCCGCCGAACCAGGTGCTCGTCGGCCTCGCGATGTTCCTCACCTTCTTCGTGATGTCGCCGGTGCTCGACCGCGCGTACAACGACGGCTACAAGCCGTTCTCCGACGGCTCGATGCCGATGGAGCAGGCCGTGCAGCGCGGCGTCGCGCCGTTCAAGACCTTCATGCTGAAGCAGACCCGCGAGACCGATCTCGCGCTGTTCGCGAAGATCTCGAAGGCCGCGCCGATGCAGGGCCCCGAGGACGTGCCGCTGTCGCTGCTGGTGCCCGCGTTCGTCACGAGCGAGCTGAAAACCGGCTTCCAGATCGGCTTCACGGTGTTCATCCCGTTCCTGATCATCGACATGGTCGTCGCGAGCGTGCTGATGTCGATGGGGATGATGATGGTGTCGCCGTCCACCGTATCGCTGCCGTTCAAGCTGATGCTGTTCGTGCTGGTCGACGGCTGGCAGTTGCTGATCGGCTCGCTCGCGCAGAGCTTCACGTAAGCGGAGGAACACGCGCGATGACGCCCGAACAAGTGATGACGCTGGCGCACCAGGCGATGATGGTCGGCCTGCTGCTCGCGGCCCCGCTGCTGCTGGTCGCGCTCGCGGTCGGCCTCGTCGTGAGCCTGTTCCAGGCCGCGACGCAGATCAACGAGGCGACGCTGTCGTTCATCCCGAAGCTGCTCGCGGTGGCCGCGACGCTCGTGATCGCCGGCCCGTGGATGCTGACGACGATGCTCGACTACCTGCGGCAGACGCTGCTGCACGTCGCGACGCTCGGCGCCGGCTGAGCCGCGCGTCCGCCCTCCTTTTCCCGCGATGTTCTCGGTCACCTACGCGCAGCTCAACGGCTGGCTGACGGCTTTCCTGTGGCCGTTCGTGCGGATGCTCGCGCTCGTCGCGACGGCGCCGATGGTCGGCCACGCGGCCGTGCCGGTGCGCGCGAAGATCGGCGTCGCCGCGTTCATGGCGCTCGTCGTCGCGCCGACGCTCGGCGCGATGCCGGACGTCACCGTGTTCTCCGCGCAGGGCATCTGGATCGTCGTCACGCAGTTCCTGATCGGCGTCGCGATGGGTTTCACGATGCAGCTCGTGTTCGCGGCCGTCGAAGCGGCCGGCGACTTCATCGGGCTGTCGATGGGGCTCGGCTTCGCGACCTTCTTCGATCCGCACTCGAACGGCGCGACGCCCGCGATGGGCCGGTTCCTGAACGCGGTCGCGATGCTCGCGTTCCTCGCCGTGGACGGCCACCTGCAGGTATTCGCCGCGCTCGCCGCGTCGTTCCAGTCGCTGCCGGTGTCGGCCGACCTGCTCCACGCGCCGGGCTGGCGCACGCTTGCCGCGTTCGGCGCGACCGTGTTCGAGATGGGGCTGCTGCTGTCGCTGCCGGTGGTCGTGGCGCTGCTGATCGCGAACCTCGCGCTCGGCATCCTGAACCGCGCGGCGCCGCAGATCGGCATGTACCAGATCGGCTTTCCCGTCACGCTGATCGTCGGGTTGCTGCTCGTGCAACTGATGGTGCCGAACCTCGTGCCGTTCGTGTCGCACCTGTTCGACATGGGGGTCGATGCGATGGGGCGGGTGCTGATCGGGTGGCGGTAGGCGCCCTGTCGACCCACGTCGATGCTCGTTCGCGTCACTCGGGCGGGACTCGTCCCCTCCCGCCGCGACTCTCCCTGCGGCACGCCCGCGTTCGGTGTCGACCGTGCCCCTTTTTCGTCCTTTCCGCGGCGCCGTCGAATGCCCGCCGCCCGAGCGCCCCGTGCCGCAACCGGTCCGAACTCGCTTGCGCCCCGTCCGGCGGGCAATCGCGGCCGATGCCCGCACGTTCGGCTCACATCGGCGCTTGACCTCGGCCGACCGACTCGCTAGCGTTTCGGGTTTGCCCCGGGCGGCCCTTGCCGCCGGTGCCGTGAGCGCGCCCGACGTCCTGGCGCGCACGGCCGGGCTCCGATGGAAAAGACGATGCACAAACTCGATGCGGCCAGCCCGCAGGCGATGTCGACGGATTTCACCGCCGACAACGTCGCGCGCCTGAAGGCGCTGTTCCCCGAACTCGTGACCGAAGGCCCGCACGGCGCGTCGGTCGACGTCGACGTGCTGAAGGCGCTGGTCGGCGAACGCACGGTCGGCGACGCCGACGAGCGCTACGGTTTTCACTGGCACGGCAAGCGCGCCGCGCGCCAGGCCGCGCTCACGCCGTCGACGGGCACGCTGCGGCCGTGCCCCGACGACAGCGTCGCGTGGGACGACACGCGCCACCTCGTGATCGAGGGCGACAACCTCGACGTGATGAAGCTGCTGCACAAGAGCTACGCGGGCAAGGTGAAGCTCGTCTACATCGATCCGCCGTACAACACCGGCAACGATTTCGTCTATCCGGACGACTTCAGCGACAGCATCCGCCACTACCTGGCGATGACCGGCCAGACCGAAGCCGGCGTGAAGCGCAGCACCAACACCGAGGCGAACGGCCGGTTCCACACCGACTGGCTGAACATGATGTATCCGCGCCTGAAGCTCGCGCACGCGCTGCTGTCCGACGAAGGGCTGATCGCCGTGCACATCGACGAGCACGAAGTGCATGCGCTGGTGCTGATGCTGCGCGAGATCTTCGGCGAGGAAAACGAGCTCGGCGTGGCCGTGTGGGACAAGCGCAACCCGAAGGGCGACGCGCGCGGCATCGCGTACCAGCACGAATCGCTGGTGCTGTTCGCGCGCAACGCCGAGACGCTGCTCGAACGCGCGCCGCTCAAGCGCCCGAAGCGCAACGCGCAGCGCATGCTCGACGCCGCGCACGACGCCGTGTACCGCAGCGGCAACCCGAAGGACGCGCAGAAGGCGTACCGCGCGTGGATGAAGGCGCAGACCAACCTGTCCGGCGGCGAGGCGATGTACGACCGGCTGTCGGCGGAAGGCCGCGTGTACCGTCTCGTGTCGATGGCGTGGCCGAACAAGAAGAAGGCGCCGGAAGAATACTTCACGCCGCTGATCCACCCGGTCACCGGCAAGCCGTGCGCGATGCCGGCGCGCGGCTGGCGCAACCCGCCCGCGACGATGCAGGCGCTGATCGAGCGCGGCCAGATCGAATTCGGCCCGGATGAAACCACGCAGCCGCAGCGGATCTACTACCTCGACGAGAACATGTACGAGAACGTGCCGTCGGTACTGCCGTTCGCCGGCTCCGACGACGCGCTGCTGAAGGCGCTCGGCATCCCGTTCGACCTGCCGAAGCCGGTCGACTTCGCGGCCGCCGTGATCGGCTGGTGCACGCGCGGCGACGACATCGTGCTCGACTGCTTCGCCGGCTCCGGCTCGACGGGCCACGCGGTGATGCAGGTGAACGCGACCGACGGCGGCGCGCGCCGCTACGTCCTCGTGCAGCTGCCCGAGGCGCTCGACCGCCGCGACAAGACGCAAACCGCGGCCGCCGATTTCTGCGCGAAGCTGAAGAAGCCGCTGACGCTCGCCGAAGTGACGAAGGAGCGCCTGCGCCGCGCCGCGCAGCAGGTCGCGCGCGACTATCCGGAAAGCTATGGCGACCTCGGCTTTCGCGTGTACCGGCTCGACACGACCAACGTGATCGAGTGGGACCCGCGCCGCGACGACTTCGACCATGCGTTGTTCGCATCCGTCGAACACGTGAAGACCGGCCGCACCGAGGACGACCTGCTCGCCGAGCTGACGCTCAAGCTTGGGCTCGACCTGTGCACGCCGGTCGAGCACCACCAGGTGGCCGGCAAGACGGTGCACCTGATCGGCCGCGAGATCGTCGCGTGCTTCGATGCGCGCCTGTCGCGCGACGATGCGGGCCCGCTCGCCGACGGCATCGTCGACCTGCTCGATGCGAGCGGCGCGTCGCGCGACGTCACGTGCCTGTTCCGCGACAACGGTTTCGTCGACGACGTCGCGAAGCTCAATCTCGCCGCGCTGCTCGAACAGCACGGCGTGAAGCGCGTGCGGAGCCTGTGATGCGGCTGCATTTCGAAGCGGATCTCGACTACCAGCGCGAGGCGATCGACGCCGTCTGCGACCTGTTTCGCGGCCAGGAGTCGTATCGCGGCGATTTCAGCGTGCTCGCGAACGCCGCGCCCGGCACGACGGCCGCCGCGCAAGGCTCGCTCGGCTTCGCGGTGTCGGAGCAAGGCGTCGGCAACCGGCTGTCGCTGACCGACGACGCGCTCGCGCGCAATCTCGCCGACGTGCAGTTGCGCGGCGGGCTGCCGCCGTCCGGCCTGCCCGGCTCGCGCGACTTCACCGTCGAGATGGAGACGGGTACCGGCAAGACCTACGTGTACCTGCGCACGATCTTCGAGCTGAACCGCCGCTACGGCTTCACGAAGTTCGTGATCGTCGTGCCGTCGATCGCGATCAAGGAAGGCGTGCACAAGACGCTGTCGATCACCGAGGATCACTTCCGCGCGCTGTACGCGGGCGTGCCGTACGACTACTTCCTGTACGACTCCGCGAAGCTCGGCCAGGTGCGCCACTTCGCGGCGAGCGCGGCGATCCAGATCATGGTGATGACGGTCGCCGCGATCAACAAGAAGGAGATCAACAATCTCTACAAGGACAGCGAGAAGACCGGCGGCGAGAAGCCGATCGACCTGATCCGCGCGACGCGGCCGATCGTGATCGTCGACGAGCCGCAGAGCGTCGACGGCGGCCTCGAGGGGCGCGGCCGCGAAGCGCTCGCCGCGATGGCGCCGCTCTGCACGCTGCGCTATTCGGCCACGCACGTCGACCGGCATCACATGGTGTACCGGCTCGATGCCGTCGACGCGTACGAGCGCAAGCTCGTCAAGCAGATCGAGATCGCGTCGGCGATCGTCGAGGACGCGCACAACAAGCCGTACGTGCGGCTCGTCGGCGTGTCGAACCGGCGCGGCGCGATCAGCGCGCGCGTCGAGCTCGACGTTGCGACGGCGGCCGGCGTGAAGCGCCAGATCGTGTCGGCCACCGACGGCGACGATCTCGAACGCCTGACCAGGCGCGCGCTGTACGCGGGCTTGAGGATCGGCGAAGTGCACGCGGTGAAAGGCGCCGAGTACGTCGAGCTGCGCCATCCGGAGGGCGAGGCATTCCTGTCGCTCGGCGAGGCGTTCGGCGACATCGACACGCTCGCCGTGCAGCGCGAGATGATCCGCCGCACGATCCGCGAGCATCTCGACAAGGAGCTGCGCCTGGCCGAACGCGGCGTGAAGGTGCTGTCGCTGTTCTTCGTCGATTCGGTCGAGCGCTATCGCCGCTACGACGAGAACGGGATGCCCGTGAAGGGCGACTACGCGCTGATCTTCGAAGAGGAATATGCGCGCGCGGCGCGCGTGCCGGCCTACCGTGCGCTGTTCGACGGTGTCGACGTCGCGCTCGAGGTCGAGCGTGCGCACAACGGCTACTTCTCGATCGACCGCAAGGGCGGCTGGACCGACACGAGCGAAAGCAGCGCGGCGGCCCGCGAGAACGCGGAGCGCGCGTACGGCCTGATCATGCGCGAGAAGGAGGCGCTGCTGTCGTTCGACACGCCGCTGAAGTTCATCTTCTCGCACTCGGCGCTGAAGGAAGGCTGGGACAACCCGAACGTGTTCCAGATCTGCACGCTGCGCGACATCCAGACCGAACGCGAGCGCCGCCAGACGCTCGGCCGCGGGCTGCGTCTCGCCGTCGACCAGGACGGCGAGCGCGTGCGCGATCCGGGCGTGAACACGCTCACCGTGATCGCGACCGAGCGCTACGAGTCGTTCGCCGAGAACCTGCAGAAGGAAATCGAGGCCGATACGGGCATCCGCTTCGGGATCGTCGAGGAACACCAGTTCGCGGCGCTGCCGGTGCAGGAAGACGACGGCCCCGCGCATGCGCTCGGCATCGAGCTGTCGCGCGTGCTGTGGAACCATCTGCACGAGCAGGGCTACATCGACGCGCAGGGCAAGGTGCTCGATCGGCTGAAGGATGCGCTGCGCCAGAGCGCGCTCGTGCTGCCGGACGCGTTCGAGCGGCTGCGCGCACCGATCGTCGCGACGCTGCGCAAGCTGTCGGGCCGCTTCGCGGTGCGCAACGCCGACGAGCGCCGCGCGATCGCGTTGCGGCGCGACGCGTCAGGCAAGGCCGTCGTGTTCGGCGAGGATTTCCGCGCGCTGTGGGACCGCATCCGCCATCGCACCGTGTACCGCGTCGAGTTCGACAACGCGAAGCTGGTGCGTGATTGCACGGCCGCGTTGCGCGACGCGCCGGACATCGCGCGAGCGCGGCTGCAGTGGCGCAAGGCCGAGATCGACATCGGCAAGGCCGGCATCGAGGCGATCGAGGTGGCCGGCGCCGGCACGGTGCTGCTCGACGAAGGCGAATTGCCGCTGCCTGACCTGCTCACCGAGTTGCAGGACCGTACGCAGCTCACGCGCCGTTCGCTCGCGACGATCCTCGCCGACAGCGGCCGGCTCGACGATTTCCGCGTGAATCCGCAGCAGTTCATCGCGGTGGCGGCCGATGCGATCAACCGCTGCAAGCGGCTCGCGCTCGTCGCGGGCATCGCGTACCGCAAGCTCGGCGAGCGCCACGTGCATGCGCTCGAATCGTTCGAGAGCGAGGCGCTGACCGGCTATCTGCGCAATCTGCGGCTCGACGCGCGCAAGTCGATTCACGAAGCGGTTGTGTGCGAGACGGACGCCGAACGCGCGTTCGCCGATGCGCTCGAAGCGCACGACGGCGTAAAGCTGTACGCGAAGCTGCCGGCGTGGTTCCGCGTGCAGACGCCGCTCGGCAGCTATCACCCGGACTGGGCCGTACTTGCGGAGCAGGATGGCGGCGAGCGGCTGTACTTCGTCGTCGATACGCCGAATACGGACGGCCACGTGCCGAGCGAGCACGAGCGCGCGAAGCTCGCGTGCGGCGAAGCGCATTTCCGTGCGCTGGTCGATGGCGACGGCGCGGCGCGCTTCGTGCGCGTCAGGCACGTCGACGCGCTGTTCGAACCTGCGGCGCCGCTGGCAGGCGCGAGGCGGTGAGACAAAGGGCGGCGACGAGTCGCCCTTTTTTCGGCGTGGCTCGGCCTTTATCGATCGTGCCGGGTACCCGCGCGTCACCGTTTCTCACACCGGTTTCCGTTCCGTCATCCGGGTGCAAGCAGGAATCCGGACTCTCGCGTGCGGGCGACGCAGTTACGGCTGGTTGCAAATCGGGTCGGCACGATGTTTTCGCCTACCCGTCACGTTGCGTTTTCGCCATAAAAAAGGGCGCCGCAGCGCCCTTCTCCTGCATTCGCAGGCGGTGCTTACAGCGTACGGCCGAATGCGTTGCGATGCGAATGGTGCGTGGATGTCGACGCATGCGCGGTATGGCCATGCGCGTGCGCGTGACCACGGCCCGGCTGCGCACCGGCGCGGTCGGCGATCGTGTCGGAGCGATCGGCCGCGCGCGCGAGGCCCTTGTCGCGGTCGCCCGCGTGCATGCCGTTCGAGTTGCTCAGCGCCTGGCCGCTCATGTGGCCGCCAGACATGCCGCCTGCATTGCCGCCCGAGCCGCCTGCGCCATGACCGCCACCGTTGCCCCCGCCATTGCCGCCGGCCGCAGCATAGGCGGACACCGAGCCGAGCGCGAGCAGCGCGGCCGTCAGGACGGACAAATATCGTTGCTGTTTCATCTTGTGCTCCCTGGAGCGCGTTTGCGTGAATGCATTTTATGAACGCGCGAAATGCGTGCCGCACGACGTTGTAAATGATCGTAACGACGCGTGCGGCACGCATTCGTCGGATCAATCCGGGGTGTGCACGCATGCGGGAAACGAAGCACCGGAGCGACGCCATGGCATCGCCCCGGTGACGAGGTCGGTTACTGCGCCGGCTGCGCGCCCTGCGCGGCGGCCTTGTGCTGCGCGGCCTGCTCTTGCGCCTGCTTCTTCGCCATGTGACGACCGACGATACAGCCGCCGACCGCGCCGACCACCGCGTGGTGCCCCGCATAGTGGCCGGCCACACCGCCGACCACCGCACCCTTCATGCAGCCCGCCGCGTGCGCGCTGCCGATCGTTGCGAGCGCAACGACAGTGGCGGCGGCACCCAGCCTGATGAATCGCACGGGCATCATGTTTTCACTCTCCTCTTGGACGATCAGTCGGGCCGCTTAATCCCAGCGGCCGCCACGCCAGCCGCCGCGATCGCGCCACTCGTGCTCGCGCCATTCATGACGGCGCCATTCGCGCTGACGCCAGCCGTCGCCGCGCCACCCGTCGTCGCGATAGCCGACCGGCGCATACATCACCGGCGGAGGCGGCGCCACATAGACGGGCGCCGGCGCCGTGTAGACGCCCGGCACGCCGATGCCGACCGACAGGTCGACGTGGGCCGACGCGACGCCCGAGGCTGCCAGCGCCGCTACACCGAGAACTGCACCGAGAATAAGTTTCTTGCTCATTTCGCGACTCCCTGCACGTGTCGTGCGTCATGTGACTACGGTTCGGAGTCTAGGCACCGGACGCTGACACAGGTGAAACGGGTATGCGAGACAGGTAACGGACGTTTACGGGCGTCCCGAAACCCTTATGGAGCAAGGAAGAGGCGGCAATTCAGACACCGTTGCAGCGATGCATCGGGTCGGTAAAAAGGGGATTTTCGGCACGAAACCGGCGATCGGACCGCACACACCGGCGTGCACGGGGAGCGAACCGCCCTCGCCCTGCGGCGCGAGCGGTTCGTGGCGGCGCGCGTTACGCGCGGATATCGTCGACGCTGCGCAGCCAGTGCACGCTGAACAGATTGTCCGCGTCGGTCCACACGGTATCGGGTTCGAACCCGGCGCGGCGCGCGATCGCACGAAAGCCGTCGATCGTGAACTTGTGCGAGTTTTCCGTGTGGATGCGCTCGCCGGCCTCGAAGCGGAACGCGTGGCCGCGCACGTGCACGGTCTGCGCGACGTCGCTGACGAGATGCATCTCGATGCGCTGCCGCTCGCGGTCGTAGAACGCGCAATGCGAGAACGCATCGACGTCGAAATCCGCGCCGAGCTCGGCATTCGCACGCGCGAGCAGGTTCAGGTTGAACTGCGCGGTCACGCCCTGCGCGTCGTTGTACGCGCGGTGCAGCGTGCGCTCGTCCTTCACGAGATCGACGCCGACCAGCAGGCCGCCGCCCCGCAGCAGCCGCGCCGCGTCGCGCAGGAACGTGTCGGCCTCTTCCGGCGAGAAGTTGCCGATCGTCGAACCGGGAAAGAAGCCGATGCGCCGCCGCGGCGTGTCCGTCAGCGCGGCCAGTTGCTCGGCCTTCGTGTAGTCGGCCGCGAGCGGCGCGACGTCGAGCCACGGATACGCCGCCCGCAGCCGCGCGGCCGCGCCGTGCAGGTAGTCGGCCGAGATGTCGACCGGCACGTAGCGCGCCGGCGCGTTCGCGTAGTTGCCCGCGAACGCGTCGAGCAGCACGCGGATCTTCTCGAGCGAACCCGCGCCGAATTCGACGATGTCCGCATGCGGGCCGACGCGCCGCACGATCTCGGCCGCGCGATCGCGCAGGATGCCGAGCTCCGTGCGCGTCGGGTAGTACTCGGGCAACTCGCAGATGCGGTCGAACAGCGCGGAGCCGGCCGCATCGTAGAAGTATTTCGGCGGAATGCTGCGCGGCGTGCGCGACAGTCCGTCGATCAGGTCGCGCTCGAACGCGCTCGGCCGCGAATCGCGGGCGGGTTGCAGGCCACCGCTCGTGGCCGTCAGATCAGACGTCTCGCGCAAGTCGCACCCCCGTGAATTGCCAGCGTGCCGCCGGCGGAAAGAAATTGCGGTACGTCGGCCGTTCATGCCCGGGCGGCGTCGCGATGCTGCTGCCGCGCAGGACCTGCTGGCCGACCATGAACTTGCCGTTGTATTCGGCAGCTACCCCGGCGAGCGGCCGAAAGCCCGGATACGGCTCGTACGACGAACGCGTCCACTGCCAGACGTGCCCGAGCATCTGCCGGATGCCGTCGGCCGCGAACGCGGTTTCCCACTCGAATTCGGTCGGCAGCCGTGCGCCGGCCCATTCCGCGTACGCGGCCGCTTCGTAGAAGCTCACGTGGCATACCGGCGCGTCGGGCGCGAGCGGCTCGACGCCGTGCAGGCCGAACGTGCGCCGCACGCGCGTGGCGGCCGCATCGTCGTCGTCCGGCATCCAGTACGCGGGCCCCTGCCACCCTTCCCGCTGCACCGTCGCCCAGCCGTCGGACAGCCAGAACTCGGGGCGCGTATAACCGCCGTCGGCGACGAACGCCGCGAATTCCGCGTTCGTCACGAGGCGGTTCGCGATCTCGTACGGCCGTACGAGTGCCGTGTGACGCGGCCGTTCGTTGTCGAACGAGAACGTGTCGCCGTCGTGGCCGATCTCGACGAGCCCGCCTGGCTGGGGCAGCCAGCGCAGCACGCCGGCGTCGCCCGCGGCCATCGCGTCGCCGTCCGTCGCGTTGCGCGGCCGGAACGCCGGCTTCAGTGGATTGCACGAGAACGCGTGCAGCATGTCGGTGACGATCAATTCCTGATGTTGCTGCTCGTGATGCAGGCCGAGCACGAGCTCGGGTTCCATCGCGTCGAGCAACCCCGCATCGGCGCCGGCCAGCGCGCGCAGCATCGCGTCGTCGACGTATTGCCGGTACGCGTGCACCTCGTCGAGCGACGGACGCGTGAGCAGCCCGCGCTGCGGCCGCGGATGGCGCGGGCCGAGCGCTTCGTAATAGGAATTGAACAGGAACTGGAAGGCGGCGTCGAACGGCGCGTAGCCGGGCACGCGGCGCATCAGCACGACGGTTTCGAAGAACCAGGTCGTATGCGCGAGATGCCATTTCGTCGGACTCGCGTCGGGCATCGACTGCACGGCCTGGTCTTCGGCGGACAGCGTCGCGGTCAACGCGACGCTATGGGCGCGCACGTCCTGGTAACGGCGCTGAAGCTGGGATGCAAGAAGGCTCATCGGTTTACCGTTCACGTCGCGATTCGCTGCGTTGCGTTGCCGGAAAAGGGAAAGCCTTGCGCGGATGCGCGCGGCTGACGTGCGATTTGCTGCTGCGTCGTCGGGCAGCCGGCGCGCGCGCCGGGCCGCGGATGCGGCGTCACTTCATCTGCCCGTGCAGAACAGTATGGTCCAGAAATGTGAACGTCGCGAATCGGATTTCGGATGAAACAAAGGCGAAAGAAAAATGAAAGCATGCGTGATGTCGGCATCGCCCGTGCAGCGGACCGTCGATGCCCCGTCGTGGTGGGGTTCGGCGACGGGGGCAATACGCGTGCCCGCCGCTGCATGCTGCTGACGCCCGGTGACACCCGCACGGCGTGCGTGAAAGGTCGATGGCGCGCGTGGGTCGGAGGCGCGGCGTCCCGCGGACGATTCGTCAGTCGATATCGCGTTGTTCTCCGTGCCCCGCTCAACGCCTCTGCCCTTCGCTGGCCGCCGCTTTCTTCTCCGGCCGCAAAAAATTTTTTACGCCGATGTCACACACGCGGGGGGCTCGCTCGTCATATCGGCGGAACCCACACGAAAGGAGAAGGAACCATGACTGCGAAACTCAATCCGTTTGCCGCCGCCCCCGCGTTGATGAAGCAATGGATGACCGTGTCGGTCGCCGCTGCCGGGAGCCTCGAGCCGACGCTGATCGAGCTGGTCAAGATCCGCGCGTCGCAGATCAATGCATGCGCGAACTGCCTTAACATGCACACCGTCGAGGCGCGCGAACAAGGCGAGACCGAGCAGCGCATCTACCTGCTGTCCGCGTGGCGCGAAGCGCCCTGCTACACCGACCGCGAACGCGCGGCGCTCGGCTGGACCGACGCGCTCACGCGGCTGTCGGAGGGCCACGCCGCGCACGAAGCGGCCCATGCGGCGCTGAACGACCATTTCAGCGAGGAGGAACAGGTGAAACTGACGGTGATGATCAACGTGATCAACGGCTGGAACCGGCTCGCAGTCGGCTTCGGGCTGTGGGTCGACCCGGCCGACGCGAAGGCCGCCGCCGCGAAGATGGTGGCCTGATGCCGAACCTCGACCCGGCCAGCGGCGGCGCCGACGAACGGGCCGACGCGGCGGCGAGCTTCGATCCGCTGCGTCGCACGCTGATCCGCGTCGCGTACCGGATGCTCGGTTCCGTCGCGGATGCCGAGGACATGGTGCAGGACGCGTTCATCCGCTGGATGGACGTCGACCGCACCGAGGTGCGCGTGCCGGAGGCGTTCCTGCGCCGCATGGTGATGCGCATGTGCCTCGACCAGTTGAAGTCCGCGCGGTATCAGCGCGAGACCTATATCGGCCCGTGGCTGCCGGAGCCGGTCGCCGAGGAAGACGGGCAGGACGACGTCACGCTGCCGCTGCTGCTTGCACTCGAACGGCTGTCGCCGCTCGAACGCGCGGCGTTCCTGCTGCACGACGTGTTCGGCGTCGAATTCGATGAAGTGGCCACGACGATCCGGCGCGATCCGGCCGCATGCCGGCAGCTCGCCGCACGGGCCCGCACGCACGTGCGCGACGCGCGGCCGCGTTTTCATGTCGAGAAGCAGCGCGGGATCGAACTGGCCGAAGCGTTCTTCGCGGCGTCGCGCAGCGGCGACATGCGCGCGCTCGGCGCGATGCTTGCGGAGGACGTGAGCCTGCATTCAGACGGCGGCGGCAAGCGCGCGGCCGCCGGCAAGCCGGTGTTCGGCTTCGAGCTCGTGATGCGGGTGCACGCGCACCTGGCCGAGTTGTTCGAGACGCATGCGTCGAAGCTCGTGCGGGCCGGGTTCATCAATGGACTGCCGGGGTTCGTCACGCTGGAAGCCGACGGCGAGCTGCAGACGACCGCGCTCGAGATCGACGACGGCAAGATCGTCGCGATCTATGTCGTGCGGAATCCTGATAAATTGAGGCATCTGCATTGAGCGTGCGCGGGTGGCGTGCGGGTTCAAGCGGCCACCCTGCCCGCTTTCTCGTTCGATCCGGCGCGAGCCGATGACGTCATCGGAATGCGGCCACCAAGGCGTGAATGAGCGACGTCGCGTAACAGAAAAATACGAACGCGACGGCAAAGCCGATTACCGCGAGCCAGTTCGTGCCGCCTTGCACGCTCAGGAGTGCAAGAAAGGAGTCGCCGGGTGCGGAATGGGGACGCAGCCTCGTGATCGCCCGGCGGACATGCGCCTGGTAGAAACTGTTGCCATGCAAGCCAAGCATCACCGAAACCCCGATCCCGATTGCGTTGCTCTGACTCGAGTCGAAGAAATTCGGGAAGAACAGCATTTCGATCAGCGAGAGCCCGAATACGATGCCGAATAGCGCCAGCGCATGCCAGTACATGCCGCGGTACGCCATCCAGAACGGCCCCACCAGAAAGGCTGCCCAGTTCCAGGAATGCTTGCTCCTGCGTGTCGCGGCGATTGCCCATTTCGTTTCATACCAGCGGGCTTTTTTCCCAACGTAAGCGGCGATTTCGTCAGTGCTGACGGGTGTCGTGGTCTCGGACATGTGTGTGTTGGCCCTCGTGGCGCAGCGTGCGCGTTATTGGTATCGGGTCCGCTCACTGCGTCGGCAAGATGTGTGCGCTTTCCCGGGAATGCCGCGGCGGGTCTTTTCGGGTATCGGGACGCGTCGACGGTCGGCTGAGTCTATGCGGCGTACGGCGATGGAGTAAGAGAAGCCGGAGTAGCGTGGATGCGGGCGCGCGGACGAAACGCACGTCGGCTGGTGCTGTGCCGCGCCCCGTGCATACGGCCGCAATTGTGTCGAACCGTTTCGACAGTCAATACGTGTAGCGCGGGATACGGAGAGAAACGTGAAGGCTGGCGCGCGGCCGGATGCTACCCGTCGGCGCAAAGAAAAACGCCACGCGAGGTTGCCGCGTGGCGTTTGTATGTTTGGCGAGCCGCGTTGCCTGTAGGCAAGTTGTGCTGCCGGACCCCTTCATTTTGTTCGTTGGTAGGCTCGATTGGATTCGAACCAACGACCCCCACCATGTCAAGGTGGTGCTCTAACCAACTGAGCTACGAGCCTAAGAAGCCGCGAATTATAGAGAGGGTTTTGGGGGAGCACAAGCCCTTTCGTGAAAATTTCTTGAAACGCGCCGCGCCGCGTGCTGACGATCGATGTCGTGCAGCGATGCGTGGAACGTCGGCTTCACATCTTCGCAGCACAGCAAAACGCGTCGATGTGCTGTGGTGTTATCCACATCGCCCTCTGGATAACCGTCCGGCAAGCCTCTGGATTCACAGTGGAACGATTGAGGATATGTCGGCGCGGCTGTGAATCGACGAAAAGTTGTTCTGTGCTGCCGGACGCTGTTCACGTCGCGCACCCAGGGTTATGCATTTCGCTTCGCGTTGAAAATTCAGTGCGTTACCGACGTTATCCACTGTGGGGCACAGGGTTTGTTAACTATCACTACGTATATATACGAACCCTGTTAACACCTTTGGATAAGCACAGTCCTTCGACTGTGATCCGCTCAGGATATGCACTGCGTGCAGCGGCTGGATGAAAGAAGCGGAACGCTGTGAAGCGCTCGCGCGATGCACGGGCCTTCATGTCTGTAGAATCGCCGGCATCCAGAATGCAAAGGCCCGGCGAACGGGCTCACGGCAAATGACCGATGCTTCATCGACGCGTCTCCAGGCACTCGATATCGATACCGCCGTACGCCGGATGCAGCACCATCCAGGCGACATCGTGTTCGAGCAACGCGTGTCCATACCGGAAGCGGAGGTCCTGTGTTGCCGCTACAAGGGCGAGCGATTCAACGTGAAGTTCGATCTCGATTACGGGGTATCTGTTGATCGCGTCGGGGTACTGTCTCCCCAAGACATCGAAGCGATCGTCAGATGGCTCACGACAACGTAAATCGACCGAACTGAGAGGCACAGGCACTTGATTGATTCATTGACTGCGTTGCAGCGCTGGTACGAATCGCGTTGCGATGGCGTGTGGGAACACGTGCACGGCATCGAGATCGCCACGCTCGACAATCCGGGATGGAAGGTGAAGCTCGACGGCGGATCGTTCGGCAAGGTGATCGACCTGGCGATCGAGCGCGACGAGTCGAACTGGATGTCCGTTCGTGCGACTGGCGCCGAATTTGCCGGCTACGGCGGCACGGCCAATTTGCCCGAGTTGCTGGCGCTCGCGGTCGAGTGGATCAACTGGAGCGCGATGACCGGCGAAGAACGAAGCGATCGATGAAGGCACCGGTTAATGAGATGCTGGTGATGGATATCGCCGGCCACGTTGCGGTCGTCGTGACCGACCTGATGGCTGCCGCCGATGTGCTGACGCAGTTGGGCTTCACGCGACAATCCGATCGCTGGGAACGCGCGATCGCAGACGATACCGAGCGCCAGGCACTCGTTGCCGCGCTTGTCGATCTCGATGCGTTGTTCTCCGCGGGCCGCGACTGGAGCCCGCAGGCGCTCGTCGGGTATTACTTGGAGATCGGGGCCGTTCGCGGCGCGTACCGTTCGATTGCATGGCGCGGGCCGGGGCAGTACGTCATCGAACGGCACGAATGCGGTGTGTGACTCATCGACGTTTTCACGATGCAATGAAACCGAAGAAAGAGCAGGGCGACGCGAGCGGCGCTTGCAACGGGAGCAGGTAATGGGACCGAGCGTTTGTCATCGGCACGGATACGATTCCACGGCGACAACGTCGACGGGCGTTGCCGCACACATCAGGCTGCGCGGGCAGTGCGTGCCCGGCGAACTCGTGAAGGTCTCGCTCGACCGGCCGAGATACACCCGGGAAATGTGGATGCTGCGCGCCGAGCTTGACGAGCACGAGGTCGATGCGACCTTGGTCGATCGGGTCGCACACGTGAAGGCATTTCCGAAGATCGCGGCGCTGGAGCGCCTGCGCGCGTATGTGTGTTTGGCGTGCCTGGATGAACTGCTTGTGCGCTCCGGCGAGACGCCGCATAAACCGACGACGAAGGAGCAGGCGTTCGATACGTCCGTCGTCGCGGCGAATGCGAAATGGCCTTCGAATCATGCGCGATGCGAGCTTCACGGACTGATCCTGCCGACGCGGACCTCGCCGGATATCGAAACGGCGATCCTGTCGATCGACGTGATCCGCGACGATTGCCATGTCGTTCAGGTGACGGATGGCAGCATGACGCGCAAACCGAAGCACTGGTTCGACGAAGCGTTTCTGCGCAAGGTGCTCGGGCCAGATATCGACATCGTTGAATCGACGTTCCGCGTCGACGATCGGGCGACGTTCGTGAAGCTGTGGGACGCCGGCGAGCTCGTGTGTCCGGTGTGTCTGCAGGAGGTGTTGAAACGCAGCGGCCTGGGCCACGACGACACGCGGACATGAGTGCAACGGAGCAATCGTGACGGCCACGATCAGGCAGTACGGCATGACGGACGATGCCACCCGGCGCAAGACTTTCTGGCTGCTTCAACGCCGCAGACGAACCCGAACCCGTGATACCCGGAGAACACCATGAGCAAGCTGAATTTCGGCGCGGTCGATCGATGCTCCGTCCGGCTCAATACCGCGACGCTGTTCGGCCCGAAGGCTGCCTACGAGGAATTTGCGAAGACCGGGTAGGACCTGCGTAACTTCGAGATCTACATCACGGATAAAAGGGCATCCACGGTGGACCCCAGGTCAGACGACGACGTCATAACCACCACGCTCGTAGCGAAGCTGATTCCGGGCATGCGCGGGCTGGGCAACGCAAACCGGCTCGGGAAGTCGATCCACTACGTCATCGCGCCGGAAACCGGCGAGATTCGTGGGATATTCGGGACGAAGTGACCCGAAGCGCAGCGACGGTGTGTGGATAACCGGCACACGAAACAGCTCGTAACACTGTGCGTTCGATCGGTGCGCGGTGATGCGAATCATGCAAGATACGTCTTCTTTCCCCATGCTAGAACGCCGCACTTCGCACGGATTTTCCATGTCGATCATGTCTTCGATCATCAGGTGGACCCTCTGCCTCGCGGCCGTTGCGACCGCCGCAACGGCATTCGCGGCAGTCGACGCACCCGCCTCGGTGCGGCTCTCGAACGGACGTGAAATGCAGCATGACGAAAAGCGCTTGGTCGAGGTCGACATCGCGCATCACCATACGAGCACGGTACGGTTGCCGGCCGCACTGCGTCGGGCCGTCGCGTCTGCGTCGAGCATCGGCTTCCCGTCGGCGAGTTCGAGAACCATCGACGGCAAGGAGTTCGTGCTGATCGTCGTGAACCAGTCGTCGGGTCGTAATCCGATGGGGTATTGCGGCGCGGGGGAGGAAAGTACGCTCTACGTGCTGCAGATCAGCGGTAACGCTGCGGCGTCGAGCTATGCAATGTCGGTGCAGAGCTGTCTGGATAGCGTGTCGCTCGACACCGGCGGGGATAATCGATCGCCTTACCTCGCGATCGAATGGATCAACGATCCCGTGGGCTTCAAGGTCTCGTGGACCAACATCGACGATGCCGGTCCGGCAACGCGTGAGTATCGCTACGATGGTCGTGCGTTCGTGGAGCGCAAGAAATAAGCGCATGTGGATAACCTGCGCACGATCCAGTTCAAACCCTGTGCACCCTACCGGTGAGTGAGCGTCCCGGTTTCGATGGGCTCGTCGGTCTGAATGCGTTGCCCAACAAGACTTGCCGACAATGAAAGAGGGCAGCGAACGAATCGCCAGCGATGTCCGGAAGTCGAATGCCTTGTGGATATCGTCGACTCGAAGCCACTCGAAACCCTGTGCATTCAACGGGTGAGCGCAGTCGAATCCGGCGAAGGCGGCCGGTCAATCACCTGGGTTGTGGATATCGACGCCCAAAACAAGCCGAAACACTGTGATTTTAAAGGTGCCGGCGCGGTCTCGATGTGAATAACAGCCAAGGAAAGTCAGTCGAAACGCTGTGCATTCGAATAGTGAGCGTGTGCCCGTTCAAGCTGGCCGAGCCGCGCCACGAAAACCGCTGGCGGCCACCATCAACCGCCAACCGGGCGCGCATCGTACCACTTCAAGTCTGCTGATCAAGCGCCTGCGCGATCGCCTTCTCCCCGACGCTCCCGGCCGGCCCGACCACCGCATAATTGAGTCCGTTCACCGACCCATACCGCGCGAGCAGCGCGCCATCCGCGCGTTGCCCGTTCGGCAACAGCCGATGTCCCGATTCCGCCGGCCGGAGATAGAAGCTCAGCGTCCGCCCCGCATCATCCTGATAGAGCACCATCGCGGCCGTGGCACCGCTATCCGTCGTGAACAACCGCCCACCGACCGGCCTGAACCCCGCCGCGCTCAAATCCGGCAGCTTCGCCGATGCGCCCACGCCTTTGGTGAGCCATCCCTGCAAATCGCCCGCACCGGTCGGCCGGTAATCGACCTTGGCCGTTCGATCGACCACCATCATCTGATAAGCCTTGACCGCATCGCTCATCGGCGCGATCGGCGGCGGCGCGTTCCACCCACGCGCCTGCCATCCGCCGAACGTTCCGAGCCCGACGCAGAACACGAACGAAGCCGCCATCGCGAACCGCATGCGCGCGCGCTCGGCCCGCCGGCCACGAATCGCGGCCGGGTCCAGCGCGGGGTTGTCCGCCGGCATCCGCACGCTTTCCAGCGCGGCCCGCAGCCGCTGCGCGTCCTGCTGCCATTGCTTCACCTGTTCCGCACGGGCCGGATGCAGCGCGAGATAGCGCTCGACCGCGGCGCGCGCATCGTCATCGAGCTGGCCGTCGACATAGGCCTGAAGGTCATGTTCGTTCGGAGGCGTGTTCATTTTTTCATCAACCGCAAGGAAGGAGCAGGAAGTTCGCCGTCGCTCAGTTGGCGCAGCGCCTGGCGCGCGCGGGACAGCCGCGACATCACGGTGCCGATCGGCACCTCGAGCAGGTCGGCCACTTCCTGATAGGTGAAGCCTTCGACCGCGACGAGCAGCAGCAGGCTGCGCTGTTCGTCCGAGAGCCGGCCGAATGCTTCGAGCGTCGCGCGCGCCGCGAATTCGCGTTCGGCGGACGGCCAGTGCGCTTCGTCGTCGTCGTGGATGCGGCCGAGCAGCCACGCGTAGCGCTTCGCGCTGCGTTTGCCGTCGAGAAATTGTCGGTACAGGATCGTGAAGAGCCAACTGCGCAGCGACGCGTCGTCGCGACGGCTCGTCCAGCGCGACAGCGCGCGCTCGAGCGTCGACTGGACGAGATCGTCGGCCGCATGGACGTCGCGCGCCAGCCAGAGCGCGAAACGTCGCAGCCTGGGGATGAGTTCGCGCAATGCTTCGTCGTCGAGGGCGGTGGAGGGCATGGCGGGGCCGGTTGCCGAAAGGGTCGTGGATGCCGCGTAAGACGCCGGCCGGCATCGGTTATTCCCTCCAGCATACGAAAAAACTTTTCGTGGAATAAAGCGGCGCGGGCGGCGTCCTACGCGCGTTCGACAATGATCTGACGATCGGGAGTGCATTCATGAAGCAATCTTCTTCTTCGCCGCAGCGCGAGCCCGGGCGCGGGTGGTGGCGCTGGGCCGTGATCGGCGGCGCGGTGGCCGGCGTGGCGGCGGCGTTCGGGTATGCCGGCGGATGGCTCGCGCCGGCGCGTCTGACCCCGCACCGGCTCGTCGACGCGCTGCAGACCAACAGCGGCATCCATCCCGGCTACCGGCGCAATCACGCGAAGGGCGTGTGCGTGACCGGCTATTTCGAAGGCAACGGGGCCGCGAGCGCGTATTCGATCGCGCCGTTCTTCAAGCCGGTGCGCACGCCGGTGGTCGGGCGCTTCGCGTTGCCGGGCGGGAACCCGTACGCGCCCGACAGCAGCGTGCCGATCCGCAGCCTCGCACTGAAGCTCACCGCGCCGGACGGCCAGCAATGGCGGACCGGGATGAACGCGATGCCGGTGTTTCCGGTCGCGACGCCGCAGGCGTTCTACGAGCAGACACTCGCGACCCGGCCCGATCCGAAGACGGGCAAGCCCGATCCGGCGAAGGTGAAGGCGTTCTTCGGCGCGCATCCGGAGGCGGCCGCGTTCCTGCAATGGGTGAAGGGTGCGAAGCCGAGCGCGAGCTACGTCACCGAAAGCTATTACGGGTTGAACGCGTTCTACTTCGTCGATGCGGCCGGCAAGCGCCAGGCCGTGCGGTGGCGTGTCGTGCCAGAGCAGACGGCCGGCGCCGGGGACGTCGCGACGGCCGCGGATCCGAACGTGCTGCAACAGGACGTGACGCAGCGCATCGCGGCCGGCCCGCAGAAGTGGAAGCTGCTGGTCACGCTGGCGGAGCCCGGCGACCCGGTGGACGACGCGACGAAGGTCTGGCCCGCGCAGCGCCCGACGATCGATGCGGGCACGCTCGTGCTCGACCGCGTGGAGGCGCAGGACAGCGGCCCGTGCCGCGACGTGAATTACGACCCGACGGTGCTGCCGCAAGGGATCCAGGTGTCGGGCGATCCGTTGCTGGCGGCGCGCTCGGCCGCGTATGCGGATTCGTATCTGCGGCGCACGAGTGAAGAGGCCGGCGTGGCAGGCGTGGCGCGAGTGAGTGGGGAGGGACGGTGATGAAGGCTTCGACGACGTTTAGTTTGCCGGCGCGGGTGCTGCACTGGGTGATGGCCGCGATGATTCTCGCGATGTTGTTCATCGGAGTGGGGATGGTGGCGTCGGTTTCCGAGCGGCACGAGATACTGGTGGCGATTCACAAGCCGCTGGGTGTGGCCGTGCTGGTGCTGGTGTGCGTGCGGATCGTGGTGCGGATGCTGTCGAAGCCGCCGGCGTTGCCCGACGATCTGCCGTGGTGGCAGAAGGTGGCCGCGCACGGGTCGCATCTCGTGCTGTATGCGCTGATGGTGGCGATGCCGCTGATCGGCTGGGCGATGCTGTCGGCAGGCGGGTATCCGGTGACGCTGGGCGGCGGCGTGCAGTTGCCGGCGCTGGTGTCGGCTGATCCGGTGACGTTCGCGTGGCTCCGGGTTGCGCATCGCGTGCTGGCGTATCTCTTCTTCCTGACGTTCCTCGCTCACTTTGCCGCGGCGCTGTATCACGGGCTGATTCGGCGGGACGGCGTGGTGAGGGCGATGGTGGGGCGGTAATCGACGGAAGGTTGCGTTCGATACGGCGGGGGCTGTTCAGGGGCGACCGAGGCCGCGCCTGCCGTGTCGTCTTATATATGAGCACTGGGAAGTGCTCGGCGGCCCCCGCCATAGCACGTCAAAAATATTTCACAAAAGGGGTTGCGGAGACTGGGGCAGATGCATAGAATCACGCCTCTTTCGCGCTAACGGAAACACGGCGCGGGGAAGAAGAGGGAAGCGGTGCTGTCGAAGTCGGTTTTATCGATTCCAGTGCACGCGAAATTAAACCGCAGTCGTCGCAACGAAGTAGTTAAAAAAGTTGTTGACGAGTCTCAAAAAACGGTTGATAATCTCGCTTCTCTGCTGCTGAAAACGCAGCGCTGCTGGGAAACATGAAGTTTCTCGCAGGCATGCTCTTTAAAAATTAACAGCCGATAAGTGTGGGCGCTTGATGAAAGCGAGCTGATCCTCGGATCAGATAGCGAAAGTATCAAGAGTCT
>NZ_JAHLCL010000010.1:310941-311232 GCF_029268935.1 Burkholderia semiarida
TGGCGAGTGGCGAACGGGTGAGTAATACATCGGAACATGTCCTGTAGTGGGGGATAGCCCGGCGAAAGCCGGATTAATACCGCATACGATCCATGGATGAAAGCGGGGGACCTTCGGGCCTCGCGCTATAGGGTTGGCCGATGGCTGATTAGCTAGTTGGTGGGGTAAAGGCCTACCAAGGCGACTTTGGACAATGGGCGAAAGCCTGATCCAGCAATGCCGCGTGTGTGAAGAAGGCCTTCGGGTTGTAAAGCACTTTTGTCCGGAAAGAAATCCTTGGCTCTAATACAG
>NZ_JAHLCL010000010.1:312856-313039 GCF_029268935.1 Burkholderia semiarida
AACCAGTACCGTGAGGGAAAGGCGAAAAGAACCCCGGGAGGGGAGTGAAATAGATCCTGAAACCGCATGCATACAAACAGTCGGAGCCTCGCAAGGGGTGACGGCGTACCTTTTGTATAATGGGTCAGCGACTTACGTTCAGTAGCAAGCTTAACCGTATAGGGCAGGCGTAGCGAAAGCGAG
>NZ_JAHLCL010000011.1:0-183 GCF_029268935.1 Burkholderia semiarida
AATTGCTTCGCTCCCGAAGGAGCTCGCGCCACACCCTTGAATCCTGCGCCCGGATTTGCCTAAGCGCCTTCTCCAATGCAGCGACCGGGACTTCCAACACCCGGACAACCTTCCGCGATCCGTCCCCCCATCGCATCTAACAATGGTGCAGGAATATTGACCTGCTTCCCATCAGCTACGCAT
>NZ_JAHLCL010000011.1:283-2087 GCF_029268935.1 Burkholderia semiarida
AGCTCGCATCCGCAGCTTCGGTATATAGCTTAGCCCCGTTACATCTTCCGCGCAGGACGACTCGATCAGTGAGCTATTACGCTTTCTTTAAAGGGTGGCTGCTTCTAAGCCAACCTCCTGACTGTTTTAGCCTTCCCACTTCGTTTCCCACTTAGCTATATTTGGGGACCTTAGCTGGCGGTCTGGGTTGTTTCCCTCTTGACACCGGACGTTAGCACCCGATGTCTGTCTCCCGTGATTGCACTCTTCGGTATTCGGAGTTTGCTATGGCGGGGTAATCTGCAATAGACCCCCCAACCATGACAGTGCTCTACCCCCGAAGGTGAGACACGAGGCACTACCTAAATAGTTTTCGGAGAGAACCAGCTATTTCCAGGTTTGTTTAGCCTTTCACCCCTATCCACAGCTCATCCCCTAACTTTTCAACGTTAGTGGGTTCGGACCTCCAGTACGTGTTACCGCACCTTCATCCTGGCCATGGATAGATCACCTGGTTTCGGGTCTACGCCCAGCAACTGAACGCCCTATTCGGACTCGCTTTCGCTACGCCTGCCCTATACGGTTAAGCTTGCTACTGAACGTAAGTCGCTGACCCATTATACAAAAGGTACGCCGTCACCCCTTACGAGGCTCCGACTGTTTGTATGCATGCGGTTTCAGGATCTATTTCACTCCCCTCCCGGGGTTCTTTTCGCCTTTCCCTCACGGTACTGGTTCACTATCGGTCGATCACGAGTATTTAGCCTTGGAGGATGGTCCCCCCATCTTCAGACAGGATTTCACGTGTCCCGCCCTACTTGTCGCACACCTAGTTCTTTCATACTGTTTTCGCCTACAGGGCTATCACCTGCTATGGCCGCACTTTCCAGAGCGTTCGGCTAACAATACAAATAAAGAGTGCAAGGCTCATCCCATTTCGCTCGCCACTACTTTGGGAATCTCGGTTGATTTCTTTTCCTGCGGTTACTTAGATGTTTCAGTTCACCGCGTTCGCTTCGCATGGCCTATGTATTCAGCCATGGATACTCCATAAGGAGTGGGTTTCCCCATTCGGACATCTACGGATCAAAGCTCGTTTGCCAGCTCCCCGTAGCTTTTCGCAGGCTACCGCGTCCTTCATCGCCTGTGATCGCCAAGGCATCCACCACATGCACTTGTTCGCTTGACCCTATAACGAGTCTGTCTCATCTTTCGACGCTACAGTCGCTACAGGTTGAGTTCTCGCGTTGTGCCGTATTCCAATTGAGTCAAACTTAGAGTTCGAATCATCTTGAGATACATCGATACAATCACAACCCGGATAGTTTCCACGCCCATCTCAAGACGCTTCCGCTATCCAAATTACTTACTTCTTCCAGATTGTTAAAGAACGACAGCCGATACCTACTTCGTACCGCTCTGACTGGCTCAATCGCCAATGCAAAATTCTCGGTTCAGTGTCTGAACCAAGCCCTTAGCGTTGGTGATTGGTGGAGGCAGACGGGATCGAACCGACGACCCCCTGCTTGCAAAGCAGGTGCTCTCCCAGCTGAGCTATGCCCCCATGAGTACAGATTCCCTCAGGTACCTACCGCCAGACAATGGTGGGTCTGGTTGGATTCGAACCAACGACCCCCGCCTTATCAAGACGGTGCTCTAACCGACTGAGCTACAGACCCCTGAGTCTGTCTTTAATTTACAGCCGATAAGCGTGAGCGCTCAACTTCGCGAGATAGCTCTGGAAAGGAGGTGATCCAGCCGCACCTTCCGATACGGCTACCTTGTTACGACTTCACCCCAGTCATGAATCCTACCGTGGTGACCG
>NZ_JAHLCL010000012.1:0-218 GCF_029268935.1 Burkholderia semiarida
GATTGCCACCACCGATGCCACCCAGTGCGCCGGTTACCGTACCAACGACGCCACCAAGCCCACCGGTCGGATTACCGACACCACCCAAGGCGCCCGTCACCGTACCGATTGCGCCGCTTGCCGCGTTGCCCACCGTGCCGACAATGCCGCCGAGACCACCGGTCCCGCCACCGTCGACACCACCCAGTGCGCCAGTCAGCGTTCCGACTGCACCTGTT
>NZ_JAHLCL010000013.1:0-645 GCF_029268935.1 Burkholderia semiarida
TGTCGTTCTATGACCAGGTCGCAAGACGTCTCGCAGAAGCCGGGAGGACCGCATGAACAGCATGCCTGCCTCGACACTGGAGCGCATCCGGCGCTATCTCGTCGGCCTGCGCATGCCGCGCGCGCTCGAAACGCTGGATGCCACCCTGAACCGCTTCGAGCAAGGCGACAGTTCGATGCTCGAAGTGCTGGAAACGTTGCTGGGCGAGGAGTTCACGACACGCGAAACACGCCGCATCCGGATGGCGCTGCAGACCGCGCGGCTCGGCACGATCAAGACGCTGGCCGGCTACGACTTCAGCTTCCAGCCGAGCCTGGATCGCGATCGCATCATGACGCTTGCGCAACTCGAGTTCATCGAACGACGGCAGACCGTTCACTTCCTGGGGCCGCCCGGCACGGGCAAATCGCACCTGTCCATTGCGCTGGGCGTGGAAGCCGTGCGCGCGGGCAAGAGCGTCTACTTCGGCTCGCTGGCCGAGATCGTGAACTCGATGGCCAAGGCCGAACGGGAAGGCAACCTGGCGCAGCGCGTGCGCTTCCTTGCCCGTAACAGCCTGCTCATCGTCGACGAGATCGGCTACCTGCCCATCGGCTCCAACGGCGGCAACCTGTTCTTCCAGCTCGTCAACGCCTGCTACGAGCG
>NZ_JAHLCL010000002.1:0-493 GCF_029268935.1 Burkholderia semiarida
AAGGCAGACTTGTTATAGGATCAAGCCTTACGGGCAATTAGTATCAGTTAGCTGAACGCATTACTGCGCTTACACACCTGACCTATCAACGTCCTGGTCTCGAACGACCCTTCAAGGTTTCGCAGGCTACCGCGTCCTTCATCGCCTGTGATCGCCAAGGCATCCACCACATGCACTTGTTCGCTTGACCCTATAACGAGTCTGTCTCGTTACAGGTTGAGTTCTCGCGTTGTGCCGTATTCCAAAATCGAGCCGAACAATGAAGTTCGAATCATCTTGAGATACATCGATACAATCACAACCCGGATAGTTTCCACGTCCATCTCAAAGACGCTTCCGCTATCCAAATTACTTACTTCTTCCAGATTGTTAAAGAACGACAGCCGATATCTGTTGATATCACTCTGACTGGCTCAATCGCCAATGCAAAATTCTCGGTTCAGTGTCTGAACCAAGCCCTTAGCGTTGGTGATTGGTGGAGGCAGACGGGATC
>NZ_JAHLCL010000002.1:593-60993 GCF_029268935.1 Burkholderia semiarida
CTGCGTTTTCAGCAGCAGAGAAGCGAGATTATGAACCGTGTTTCGCAGCTCGTCAACAACTTTCTGAACGACTTCGTTGCGACTGCGGGGCTCAACTTCCTGCGCCGCCGCGGCTCGTTACCACCGAACCCCAACAGCACCGCTTCCCTTCCTCCGGCGCCGCGTTTCCGTTAGCGCGAAAGAGGCGTGATTCTAAGCACCCGCCCCCATCCGTGCAAGCTCTTTGTGAAGAAAGTTTGAAAAGGCCTCCGTGCGCTGTCGCGCACGGAGGCCTTGGGCTCGACGGGCCGGAAAGGACAACGCGCGCCGCCCTCCAAAGATATGACGAACACCTCTCTTTCCTTCCGTATATAGAAAGAGGCGGAACGGGCGAGGAACCTGGCGCGGTCGAGTATCATGCCGCGACCGAACCACGCACTCATATCGATGATGGACAGCACGACTCAACCCGGCGACACCGACCTTCGCGACGAATATGCAGCCCTGCGCGAGCGTGCGATCCAGCTGGAACAACAAGTCCCGCCGCTTCTGCAACGCATCTCGGACATGTTGCCGCGCATCAGCGGCGAATCCGAACTCGCGGACACGTATCGCGAGCAGCTCGTCGGCGCGCGCAATGCGGCGCTGGTCTCGATCGAAAACTATCAGCAGGCGATTCCATTCCTGCAAACGGCCGACTCGATCATCGAGCAGCTGGACAAGGCGCCCGAGCGCGACGAAGACATCGAGTGGCGGGAATCGCTGCTGCAACGGCTGGACGAACTGATCGACGTCGCGGTCGTGATGATCGACGATGCGGACAGCTACTTCGAGCACGCCCAAGCCTGCGACCTGTCCAGCGTGCCGAAATCCATCCTCGAGGATTAAGCAGGCTCAGCCGGAATCACGCGCTGCACGAGCTTCACGTCGTGCCCGCCGACAGCCGTTCTCATCCTCCCGCACGAAACGGCTTCCCCGCGCTCGCCGCCTGGCCCGGAACCGCGCGTCGCCGCTACGGCGCATCCAGCACGATCGTCTCGCTCATCATCGGCACGCGGATATAACCGCCCGCCGCATCGCCATACGCATGCGCGTTGCCGTCGATCACGTATTGCGCCGTCAACGCGCACAAGGCGGCGTCTCGCGCATCGACGGAACGCAGCGTCGACACATCGATCCCCAGCCGCTCCAGCAATTGCCGACGCTGGTTGCGCTTCTGCTTCGCCGACGCCACGGCCTTGCCCAGCATCGCGCAGGTGATCGCATACGGATAGGTTTCGAAACTCGCGCGCCCGCCCGCGTAGCGCGCCTCGGTCAGTAACGGATAGGCGTGCGCGAGTGCACGGTAGACGCGCTCGCCCATGAACATCCAGTCGAAGAAGCCCGACGTGCTCGCGATGGCCTGTTCCCGCGACGGCGTCGGAAAGCACGAGATCCGTTCGCGCGCGAGCGCCTGTTCGGCCGCGCGGCGGCCGCTCCCCGTCCACCACAGGCTGGGCGCGTCGACGCCGACGGCGACGACATCATGGGCGAGGCACAGTGAAGGCAGCGACTCGGGCGCGATGCGCGCTTCCTGGCAGACGATCGTCGAGCCACGCAGGATCACGAGATCGCACAGCTTCCTGTCGCCGCCGACGTCGACACCCGCCACCGCGGCCGGTTGCCGTGCGGCGGATCGGGCCGATCGCATGCGCGCGCCTCAGTCCGCCGGCCGTGCGGCGTACGCGGCATCGAAGATCGCCTCGAGACCGGGATGAACGCCGCGCATCGGATCGACGACCGACTTCGCCCAGTCGAAGTACGCCTGCTTGCGTTCGAGCGGCCAGTCCGCGGGCGGATGCCGGGCGATGTCGCGCAGGTTGCAGATCTTGTCGGCCAGCTTCACGAGCTTCGCGCGCCGGCTGATGGTGGCGGCGTGCTCGACCTGCAGACGCTTGCGCTCGTCCTTCGGCAGCGACTTGTCGTCGGTGACTTCCATCACGATGTCCGCCACGTCCTTGCCGAACAGCCGCAGCAACTCCTGCTCGGTCGTCTCCGTATCCTCGACCGTGTCGTGCAACACAGCCGCGACGATCACACGCTCGTCCTCGATGCCGGCCTCGTTGGCCAGCACGTCGGCGAGCGCGATCGGATGATTGATGTACGGCGACGCCTCTTCATCCTTGCGTCGCTGATTGCGATGCTTGTCCGCCGCGAACGCAATCGCGGCTACCAGCTTCTTCATATTCTCACCCCTCGTGTGGCCAGACCCGCGACCGTTGAACCGGCCGCGTGCGTTTCGGAACCGCTCATACTACCTGTACGCGACGCCCGTTCCCGTGCGCGGGTATTCCGACGCGCCCCGCATCACGCGCCGGCCGGCGCGCGCTGCAACTCGACCACGTTGACGCGCGCGCCGAATACGTCCCTCACGAGCGGCAACAGGTGGTCGTGGTGCGTCAGAAACAGCACCTGGGTGCGCGTCGACAGATCGCGCAGCGCCTCGAGCCCCGCCCTCGCACGCGCATCGTCGAAATTGATGAACAGATCGTCGGCGACGAACGGCAGCGCCGTGCGGCTGCCGAGCTGCAACTCCAGCGCCGCGATCCGCAGCGCGAGGAACAGCTGATCGCGCGTCCCTTCGCTCAGCCCCGCGACCTCGACCGACGTTCCCCGCGTGCGCCGTGCATACAGCGCGGGCGGCGTCCGCTCGGTATCGACGGTCAGCTTCGCGAATTCACCCAGCGTGAGCCCGGCGAAAATCTCGCCCGCGCGCCGAAGCATCGGCCCCTGCTTCTGGTCGCGGTAGCGATCCGTCGCCCACTTCAGCAAGCGGCTCGCCGTGGCCGCTTCCAGATACTGTTCGGCCGCGTCGCCCATCGCCGCCAGCGCCTCCTGCCGTTTCGACTCGGCGACGGCCGCGCTCGCCTGGCCGTCGATCGCGCCGAACGCCTGGTCGGCCACGACCTGCTGCTGCGCCAACTCGTTCAGCCGCTTGCCGATATCGGCCAGCGACTGCTTCACCGCTTCGAGATGCGCCGGCACGTCGGCAATGTCCTGTTCCGCCACCTCGGCCTCGACGGCGGACCGGGAAAGCCCGTCGCCGTCGCGCACCAGCGCGTCGTGCGCGGCATCGACCGCCTGCCGAAGCTGGCGCTGGCGATCCGAGCGCTCGGCCAGCGGCAGCGCCGCGTCGATCGACGCGACGCCGGCCAGTTGCAGCAGCGGCTGGATGCGCGCGTCGGCGCCGGCCACCGCGGCAGCCGCGTCCGCGACCTTGCCGTCGGCCTGCCGCACGGCCTCGTCGGCACGATCGATCGCACGGGCGATTTCCCTGGCGGCCGCGAGGCGCATCGTCAGCCGGCGCGCCACGTCCAGCCAGTCGCCGCTCGCCAGCCATTCCGGCGCGAGCGCTTCGGCAAGCCGCCGTGCGCCGGCCTCGAGCGCGTTCAGCTCCGCGCGGATCGCGGCGATCCGGTTGCGCGGCGCGTCTGCATCGGCCAGTTCGGCCGTCACCGTGTTCGCAAGCCCGAGCGCACCTTCCGCCGCGGCCAGCGTCGTCGCGCTCGCGGACAGTTTCGCGTCGGCCAGTGCGTCGCGCCATTGCGCTTGCCACGCGTCGTAAGCCGTTTGCGCGTGATCGACCCGCGAACGCGCGGTCGCGCACCCGCGTTCGGCCTCCCGCGCACGATCGTCCAGGCTGTCCTTCTGCGCGGCCGCTTTCTCGGCCGACTGGACGAACGTCTCGGCGACGGCGACGAGCGCGACCAGCCCGTCCGCCTCGCCGCCTCGCGATACCTTTAACAGCGCCGCACGCAGCGCGGCTTCCGCGCCGGCGCGGGCAGCGCGCATCGTGTCGAATTCACGGCGCTGCCGATCGAGATCGGCCTGTGCGGCGAACACCGCATCGCGCTTCGCGAGCCAGTCGCCCATCGCCGCCAGCGGCATGCCGGGCACCGCGGCCGCCGTCGCGAGCGCGGCCCATGCGTCACGATGCGCGGCGAGCTCGCGCTCGCGTTCGTCCAGCGCGGCCTGCCTGCGTGCAAGGCCGGCCCGCGCCGATTCGACCTGCTGGCGCAGCGACTGCAGCGTCGCCGCAGCCTGGCTCGCGCCGAGTTGCGCATCGACGAGCTCGTCGGCAAGGCGCATCGCGTCGTCGAGCGCCGGTGCGCCCGCGGCGAGCTCGACGGCGCCGCTGCGAATATCGCCCCACGCGCCGTCGCGACGCGCACGCGCCGCCAGCACGTCGGCGGTCGTGACGACCTTGTGGTTCTCCGCGAAATGCTTCTCCTGCAGTTCGAGCCGTTCGAGCTCTTCGAGCGCGCCATCCCGCGCGTCGCGCGCGGCAGCAGCCGCGCTGGCACGTTCGCTGTCTTCCTTGAGCAGCGCGCCGAGCCGCGCCGCCGACGGCACGTCGAGCGCACGCAGCGCATCGACCGGCATGCGCCACTGGCCGAGCGCGTCGAGCGCGCCGGCCAGCGCGCGTTCGGCGGCCGCGATTTCATGCGCCAGCGCCTGCTCGCGCGCGCCGCTGTTGCGAAAGCCCTGCGCATCGGCCAGCGCCGCGCGCAACGCCTCCGGCACGTCGACGGTCGACAGGCGCGCTTGTTGTTCCCGCACCTGCGCCAGCTCGCGTGTGCGCTCGTCGAGCGATTCGCGCGCGCCGGCGAGCGCCTGGTGCAGCGCGCCGTGTTCGCGCAGCAGGTTCGCGACGGTCTTCAGCGACAGCGCCGTCGGCAACGCGGCGCGCAGCGACGCTTCGTCCGCCGGCCAGCCGAGCTGCGCGGCCGCCGACAACGCGGCGGACAGGTGCCGCTCGACGTCCGCGCCGAGCAACAGCAGATCCTGCGCGTGATTCGTGCACGCGGCGCGCAGCCGATCGAGCGCCTCGATATCGGCTTCGAGCGCCAGCGTGTCGGCGTCCGCAGCGATCGCATCGCGCGCCTGCCGCTTCGCGAGGAGGTCGGCCCGCCGCTCCTCGAGCACCTTCTGCTCGGCCGCGAAATCGCCCTGCGCCTTCAGCAGATCCGCATACGCGGTCGGCGGCAACTCGATCACCGCGCCCAGTTCGGCCAGCGCCGCATCCTTGACCGTCAGCTCCTTCAGGTACGGCGCGAGCCGCCGCACGCGTTCGAGCTTCGAGCGCAGCGCTTCGAGCAGGCGCTGTTCCGCCCGCGCCTGCTCGATCTGCTGCTCGACCGCTTCGCGCGTTTCCTTGCGATCGACCCAGTCGCGCGTGCGCACCTGGACCGCCTTCAGTTCGGTCACGGCTTCGTTGAATGCGGTTTCGGCCAGCGCAAATGCGCTGCCGCTGCGGCGCGGCGCCCACAATTCGAGCGCGCGCGCGTCGAGCTCCTCGCGCACCGGCCCGAGGCTGCCAACGCCGGCAGCCGATTCGAACAGGACCTGGCCGAGCTTGTCCGATGCGTCGAGAATGCTGCGCCCGCCATCGACCAGCCGCCCGTGATCGAGCCCAAACATCTGCTCGAAGAATTCGCGCGTCGCGCCGTCGAGAATCGACGCCAGATAGTCGTCGGGCAGCTTGTCGTCGGCAGGCGTGCGCAACGGACTGCGCCCGCGCGCGCGGTGGAACACGAATTCGCCCGCACCGCTCTCCAGCACGCCGCCGATCCGCAGTTCGGGCGTGCTGTGCAGGAAATCGAGCGGCGTCTGCAGCTTCATCCCGAACAGCAACTCGGACACGGCCGTGCGGATCGTCGACTTGCCGGCCTCGTTCGGTCCGACGATCACATGAAAATCCTCGCCGGCCGACGGGAAACGCAGCGTCTCGTCGGTGAACTTGCCGTACTTGATCAGATCGAGCTGGCGGATGCGCATCGCTTACTCCCCCCTCGCCAGCCGCGCGAGCAACGCGGGCCCGACCTGCTCGACCAGCGCCGTCAGTTCGCCCGCGCGCGCCAGCGTCAGCAACGGTACGTCCTCCTTCACGTCGCTGCGGACCTTGCCGACGAACGGCTTCAGGTCGCGTTCGAGCAGCGCGAGGAAATCCGGATCGTGCGCGGCGTCGGCCAGGATCTGCTTCAGGTCCTCCAGCGCTTCGAGCGGCTCGCTTTCGCCCGGCTGCCGATCGGCGGCGGACGTCGCGAGCCGGACCTTCTCCAGCCACAGCCGCTCGTTGCCGATGATGCCGATCTGGTTCAGCACCTCCGCACGCAACTGCGGCGCGCGGCCGAAAAAGAGGCCGTGCGCGGGCGTGCGCCCGGTGACGGTGACGCGCACCGCGCGCGGCACGTGGCCGTCGACCGTCAACAGCGCCTCCAGCGACTGGCCGATCTTTCTCGACAGATCGGCCACCGACAGGCAATCGGACGCATCGACCGACACGGCTTCCCAGCGCAGCACGTCGAGATACAGACGCTCGACCTGCGTCCTGCCTGGCTCGACCGTCACGAGCACCGCGCCGCGCCGGCCCGTCTCGCGGATATGGCGCCCCTGCAGGTTGCCGGGAAACACGACGGTGGACGGACCCGTCCATTGCTGGAATTCGTGCACGTGGCCGAGCGCCCAGTAGTCGTAACCCTTCGCGTGCAGTTCGGCCAGCGTGCAGGGTGCGTAGTTCGCATGCGCCGCATACCCTTCGAGCGCCGTGTGCAGCACGCCGATGTTGTAGTACCCGGGCACCGGGTCCGGATAGCCGATCGCGAGATTGTCGACGACGGCCTTGTCCTTGAAGCTCTGCCCGTGCAGCGCGACGTCGAATTCCGGCAGCGTGAAGGTCTCCGGCTTGCGGTGGCCGAATACGGTGACGTTGTCGGGCAGCGTCAGCTTCTTCGTCATCTCGCTTTCGGCATCGTGGTTGCCGCCGAGGACGAACGCGCGGATGCCGGCCCTGCGCAGGCGCCCCATCTGCTGGCCGAAGAAGATGCCCGTGTTGTGATCCTTCCAGTCGCCGTCGTACAGGTCGCCCGCGATCACGAGGAACGCGACTTCCTCTTCGATCGCACGATCCACGAGTTGCCGCAGCGCCTCGCGCGACGCGTTGCGCAACTGCGCGGCCGGCGCGTCGGGATACGCGCTCAGGCCGTGCAACGGGCTGTCAAGGTGAATGTCTGCCGCGTGGATGAACTTCACGAAGGTTCCTCTGTTTCATGGCGAAGGGGCGACGCTCGCACGGGCTCGCCCCGTCCATCGTCGTACCGCCGGCCGCGGGGCCCGCCGCAACACATGCGACACATGCGGCGCGGCGGCCGGGCCGGATCATGCCGCCCGTTGCAAGCGGGTCGGGATGGTACCTGAAAGCGGGTCGCGATATGCCGTTCCGCGTCGGTCCGGATGGTGGGCAAGCACGCGATACCGGCACGAACCGACATTGTGCCGCAGCACGGGCGGGCGACGGCAAAACCGCGCGCCGTGGAACGGGCCGCTCACGAAACGGTGGCCGCGCGATCGTGCGGTAGGGGCGATTGCGCTTCGGATCGTGTTTCGAGCGAAGCGAAACGGTAACGGCACGGCATGGAACGGGCGGCAGGAAAACCCACGGGATCGCCCGCGGGCAGCGCGATGCCCGCGGGGGCCCGGCTACATGCCGTTACTCGCCGCGCGGAACGGGCGGCGGCGCATAGCCGTTGTCGTTGCCGGGAAACGGATTTGCATTGCGGCGCAGCGCGTCCTCGTCGTTTTCCTTCTGCGCGAACAGCGCGACGCCGATCACGCCGACGTTCGCGACATCGCCGTACTTCGCGTTCGCGACATAGCTGTCGGGCACGGCCGCAAAGCGGAACGCGGCGACTTCGTCGCGGCTCTTGCGAAAGCCTTCGATCGTCAGCGTACGGCCCGGATACAGCACGTAGCCGCCGTTCGTATAGCTGCCCGGCCGCCCCGACCGCACATCGAGCCCGTCGACCGTCGACACGACTTCGAACGCGCGGCGCCCCTGGTTGCGCAACACGATCATGTAGCGCGAGCCCTCGACGCCCGCCATGTGCCAGCGGCCGTTGCTGCGCGCGAGACGCAGCGGCGCGCCCTTCTCGTCGGTAAACGACAGCGCGATGTCGCCGTTCGCGAGTGCGACGCGGGTCGGCAGCCGGCGCACCTGCGACGCGGAAAGATGGCCGGGCAGCACGTCGTTGTAGTAGACCGACGCGAGATCCGTCGGATTCGCCGGATCCGCGCGTTCGAATTCGACCTGCCGGGTTTCGGATCGCACCGATTCGCCCCACGCGGTACCGAGCCCGCGGCGTTCGCCGGCGTCCGGTGCGGCGGCCGGCGCGGCGGCGCTCGAGGATGGCGCAGACGACGGCGGCGCCGCGCAGGCGGCCAGCCAGAGCGCGCAGGCGAGCGCGAGCAGACGGAACAGGAGGGTCATGACGTGATGCCTCGGAATGTTATCGGACCGCGCCGGGCGGGCCGGAGCGGCGTTTTCGTATCGTCTGTCGTCACGGTGTCGATCGGACATGCCGGCCCGTGCCGGCCGGCGCCGCCATCGCGGCGGCCGGCTGTCGGGAGCCCTGCTATTTAAGCATGGCGCGCGGGCATTGGGCAGGGGGGCGCCCCGATCCGGGGATGGATCGAATGCAATACTTCCCGGCACGCGCCATTCGACGAGGATCGCTCGTCGCGGCCCGACGGCGCCGGCTTCAACTTATCGTCTTGCGCCCGGCCGCGCCGGCGAGCCGGCCGTCATGCGGTGACCAGCCTTTCATGCGGGCGCTCGAGAAAACCGTCTTCGTAAAAGTAGTCGAAGAACGTACGCAACCAGTCGTTTGCCGGACGCAGGCTCGATGCGAGCACGTCACCCGCGAGCCGCTTCAGTTGGGTGACGTCGATCGGAAGAATGCGCCCGACCGTCGGATCCGCAACGGGGTTCAATTTTCTGAGGACCGGGATCAGCATCGAAAGCGGATGCGCCGGGTCCTGCCGGACATGTTCCGCCAGCGCCGCGAGCCACGCGTCGTAGCTCATGCGTTCGATCGCGAACCCTTCGTCCTCGATGAAATCGACCAGTGCGTCGAGCGAGTTCCAGCGCGGGTTGATCACATGCACGCCCTGCCCCGCGGCGGTCGGGTCGAGCGACGCGCGTACGATGATCCGGCTGACGACGTCGACCGGAAGGATGTTGTCGAACCCGACGTCGCGCGGCGCCTTTCCAAACACGATGATGCCCTTGATCAATCGGCAGAACAGGTCGTCCAGGTTCATCCGCCCGCTCACCGCGTGCCCGACGATCCGCGCCGGACGATATACCGTGACGGGAACGCCGCGCGCGTGCGCCTGCGCGAGCAATTGCTCGGCGACCCATTTGCTCTGTTCGTAGCCACTCGTCAGGTGTCCGTGGAACGGCACGGCGAGCGTTTCCGGCAACGCATCCGAATAACGGTCGAGCGTGCCGACGGTGGACACGTAGTGAATCGGCGCCACTCGATGCAGGCTCGCCAGCCTGACGATGTCCTGGGTCGCCAGCACGTTGACCTGCTTCAGCGTCGCGTACGGATAAACGAAGTTGACCAACGCCCCGTTGTGGTAGATCGCGTCGATTTCAGCGGCGAGCGCGTCGAATGCCGCCGCCGACAAACCGAGGTTCGGCTCGGCAAGGTCACCCGGCACGGCGACGATCCGATCGCGGTGCCGCGCTTCCCACAAGCCATGCGACTGCATCGCGGCCTCGATGCGCCGTACGCCCGCCGCTGGCTCGTCGGCGCGAACCAGGCACATCACGCGTGCATCGGTCGTCGCGAGCAGCGTATGAAGCAGGTGCACGCCAAGGAATCCCGTCGCACCGGTGAGCAGCACCGTGCGATAAGGGCGCCACGAATACGGCTGCCGTGTCTCGATTGCCGGGTCGAGCCGGGCTTCACCCGGCAAATCGACGATCGCCATATCGCGACGCACATTGCCGCTCGCGATACTGGCAGCCAGACCGGCGATCGTCGGCGCGGCGAGCAGCGCTTCCATGTCGATCGCATGCTGAAGCCGCTCGCCGATCTGATACAGCATCACGGTTGCCTGCAGCGAATCCCCGCCGAGATCGAAGTAATTGTCGTGAATGCCGATGCGTTGCTGCTTGAGCAACCCGCACCAGATTTCGTGAATCGCCGTTTCCACCATGTCGCGAGGCGCCGCATGGCGATCGTGCTTGCGCACCTCGACGTCGCCGGACAGGAGCCGGACGCGGTCGATCCTTCCTGTCGCGGAACGCGGCAAAGCGGCGAGCGCGACGATCGCGCCGGCCGACAGTGCCGGCACGCCGCGCTGTCCGGCCAGCCGGCGCGCGATGTCCGCGGCGTCGGCCGTCGCGTCCTGATGAAAAAGCGCATAGTCCCATTCTCCGCTTTCGGCGATCCGCTCCACGAGCGCGACCTCGTCGACACCCGCGCGCCGTGCAATGTCGGCTTCGACATCCAGCCAGTCCGCCGTCCATTCTTCGGAGCATGCGCTCCGGTCGGGCAGCCACGTATGACAGCCGCGCTCCGTCCGCCACGCGCCAAGCGTCGTGCGCAGCCACGTACCGTCGCGCGTGACGGTCAGGCTGCCACGGTCCGGCTTGCCGTTGCGCAACATCAGATCGGGTACCGAATGCCCCGAGACGACGAGCGTACCGAGCGCGTCCGTACCGGCCCGGTTCAAATGGGTGTCGGCGACGAACACCGATTCGTCCGCCGACACCACGCCCGATTCGAAGCGATCGAATTCGTCGGCCGATGAAACCGCATGCGGAAGCGACCACGCGGGCCAGCACAATTGCCGGAAGCGTTGCGCGCGGGGTGCGAGCTCGGCGAGTCGCGCGGCGTCCGCACGCGTCAGCGAGCGTGCGTCGGCCATGACCCAGTCGGTGCGAAGCGCGCCGGCCGACAGGGCGGAGGATGCGCGGACGATGTGACGCGTCGCCTCCGGACTCAGGACGATACCGTGCCAGTGCGCATCCGGAGACGCCGCTCGCGGCAGAAACGCGGGATCGCCGGCGCTTGCGAGCTGATGCACCGACAGCCCGGCGCTCAGCGCGCCCAGTACCGCCCACAATGCCGTATGGGACAGCGGCCCCTCGCCCAACGCGACATCGCGCGACGTGCCGCCCGGTAACGTCCGTTCGAACGCGCGCGCGGCTTCGATCAGTTGTGCGTGCGTATAACGGATGACGCGCCAGTCGCCATCGACATCGCGCCGCAGCAACGAACAGGCGCCCTGCACCGGATCCGAATGATCGTCGCGCGTACCGTCGATTTGCCCGTACATCGGGTCCTGCTCGTCGAAGACGTAACACATCACACCGGTCAACGGCGTATGCTGCGCGGTCGTCACACAGCTTCGCAGCGGTTCCGGCGACCAACCGCCATCGACGACCGCATCGAACGCGGACGACGGCAGGTTCGGGTCGGTCATCACGCAATCGACGCCATACGTCAGCCCGGACAACAGCAACACCAGCCCGGAGACGGGGTCGTCGCATGCGATCAGCACGCGCTCGCCCGGCCGATAGCCGAAACGCCGCCATTGGCGAACGGCGCGCTGCACGCGATCGGCGATCATTCCATAGGTGACGCCGTGCGCGCCGACCGGCGACTGACGGCCGTCCAGCCGGGAAAAGGCGATTTGGTCCGGCGCGCGAGCGGCATGCGCGGCAATCCGCGCCGACAACGTCGCGCCGCCGATCGACGCATGTTCGGATGCGTCGGACGCCCTGCCGGCCCCCGTCGACGATCCTGCATCGAGCACGAGATCGCCCACTTTTCGCGGGGTCGCGCCGACCAGGATTTGAAGTAGCCCGCGGTATTGCGCAGCCATGCGCTCAATGAACGCCGCATCGAATCGGGCCGTATCGTAGGTCAACTGGAACGTCAGCGTATCCGTCGGCAATACGACGAGCGCCAATGCGTAACTCGTTTCCTCGACGGCACGCGGGTCGTCGATCCGCCACCCGCAACTCGCGGCGAGCCGATCGAACGCATCGCGGCCCGGATAATTTTCGAATACGTAGAGCGTGTCGAAGAGCGATTGCTGGCGCGGCACTTCGCTGCATTTCAATACGTCGGTGAGTGCGCTGTGCGCATGCTGTTCCAGCCGTTGCGTATCGGCCTGCAAGCGTCGCAACCAGTCGGCCATATCGAGCTCGCCGTCGAGCGTCGCGCGCCACGGAAGCGTGTTGATGAACAAGCCGGCCATGCGTTCGATGCCGTCCACCTCCGCGGCACGCCCCGATACGACGATGCCGCCGACGACGTCGTTGCAGCCGCCGTAGCGCGCGAGCAGCATCGCCCACGCCCCCTGGCACAGCGTATTGAGCGTCACGCGGGCGACGCGGCATGCCCGGCCGGCCGTCTCCATCCATTCGGCCGGCATCGTCTCGACCCGCGTCGAGCGCGTGCGGCGCGCCTCGGCGCCGGCTGCGGCATCGCTTGCCGGCGCCGGAAATACCGACGGCGCGAATCCCGCCGGCGTGCGATAGCCGCGCAACAGATCGCGCCAATAGTCGAGCGAACCGTCGCCATCCCGTGTGCGCAGCCACGCAACGTAGTCGCGATAGTCGCGCGAGATCGCTGGAAGCGGTGCGTCGGGGCGTGAATAACGCTGAAAGACCTCGCCGAGCAGCAAGGGCATCGACCAGCCGTCGAGGATCGCGTGGTGATAGGTCCAGAGGAATCGATGCCGCTCGTGACCGAGCTGGATCAGCGTGACGCGCATCAGCGGCGCGACGCTGAAATCGAAGCCGCGCGCACGATCGCTCGCCAGCAACTGTTCGAATCGGTCGGCTTGCTCGTCGGCCGCCCGATCGCGCCAGTCGATCACCTCGAACGGCAATCCGACCGTATGCCGGACGACCTGCAACGGTTGCTCTTCATGCAGGCGAATGAACAAGGTCTTGAGTGTGTCGTGGCGATGCACGACCGTCTCCCACGCGCCGCGGAATCGCTCGAGGTCCAGCGAGCCGTGCAGCACGCAGGAAAATTGCTCGACGTAGACGCCGGAGGCCGGATCGAGTCGCGAATGGTGGAGCATGCCTCGCTGAAGAGGCGTGAGCGGGTAAATCGTGTCGACGTTTCGGGTCATCCTGAGTTCCTGTTGCGGTCATGCTCGACGAACGCGCGGTATCGCGCGCCGCCTCGTTCAGCGCTCGAGTGCGTCGATTTCATTCAACAGCGCGTCAAGCGCATCCTGGTCGACATCGAGTTGAGGAACGTCGTCGGGTGTCAGGCCGCCCACCCCGTCGGCGCTGCAATGACGAATCAGCGTCGTCAGCGCCTCCTCGACGCGGCACATGAGACAGCCGATGCTTTCGTCGACGCCCGGCACCCCGAAGAAGCCGGCCTCCACGGTCAACCTGCCGCGCGACACGTACGCGACGATGTCCAGCAGGTGCGTGCGCCGCTGGCGCGGGCTGCGGATGCCGGGCGCCGGTTCGGGCGGCCCGCCGTACAACGGCGACGACGGCCCCGACAATTGCTCCAGTTGACCGAGGTAGGTAAACAGGATCGGCGCCCGCGGAAACGACGTCAGTGCCTCGTCGCCAGCCTGCGGCTTCGTGTCGAGATAGCGGAGCACGCCATAGCTCGCGCCCTTGCGCGGCACCTCGCGCAGTCGTGCCTTGACCGACTTGATGAGCCTCGACGGATCCGCGACCGTAGCCGGCGTGTCGATCAGTACCGGATAGATCGACGTGAACCAGCCGATCGTGCGGCTCAGGTCGACCGCGTCGCCGAGTGCGTCCCGGCCGTGCCCCTCGACGTCCACCAGCAGCGCGTCGCAGCCGCTCCATGCATGAAAGCCCGCGTGCAGCGCGGCAATGAGCAGATCGTTGGCGTCGGTTCCATAGGCACGCGGCGCCGTGGTTCGGAACGCGTGCGTCAGATCCGCATCGAGCGTGATCGCGCAACTGAGCGACGATTCCTGATAAGCATGCTGAACGATCGAGGTCAGCCCGTGACGCATCAGCGCGACTCGCTTCGGCCCGGCCAGCACGTCGCGCACCCGTGCGTTCACGCTTCGCCAGTAGCGACGATCGTCGTCGAGCGCATCGCCCTGCGCCAGGGCAAGCCACTGGTCGACCCATGCTTTCACGGAGGTCGTCTTCGGCGGCAACGCCGCCGCCGTGCGGGCACGCAGCCGCAGATAGCAATCGGCCAGATCCTGCAGCAGGATGCTCCAGGACACGCCGTCGATCGCCATGTGATGGACGACGATCAGTAGCCGGCTGCTCGACACGCCGGTGCTTTCGAGCCATCTGACCGCCATGAGCCGGCCGCCCTCGAGGTCGAGGCCGCTCTGCGCCGCGTCGATCGCCGCGCGCCACGTGCGTTCGCAATGCCGGCCGGCCGAGTCGATACACGGAACGATCGCAAAATCGACGGTCTCGGCGCCGCTGTCGCCGGCAAACGCGTGCCGCATCCCGTCGCCGTGCGCGACGAAACGGGAGCGCAGCACGTCGTGATGGCGCACGACGACGCGGAGCGCCTCGGCCATGATGTTCGCGTCGGGCGTCTCCCCGAGCGGAACGAGCAGCGCCTGGTTGAAGTGCGACCGATCGACGTCGACGCGCTCGACGAACCATTGCGCCGCCGGACCGAGCACCGTCTCGCCATGCACGGGCCCCTGATCGACGTCGAGACCCGGCGTCTCGCGCACCACCGTCGCCAGACCCGCCACGGTCGTATGCAGGAAGATGTCCTGCGGCTTCAAGTACATGCCGTCGAGCGCGGCCCGCGATACGATGACCGCGGCGAGAATCGAATCGCCGCCCAATTCGAAGAAGTCCTGATCGACGCCGACCGACGGCTGGCCGAGAACGTCGGCCCAGATCGCGGCGAGTTTGCGTTCGATGTCGGTCGACGCGCTACGGTCGCCCCGCTCGCGCGCGCGAGGCGGCGGAAGCACGCTTGCATCGAGTGCGCCGCCCGCGTCGAGCGGCAGCCGGTCGAGCACCATGATCGCGTCAGGGTGCATCGAATCCGGCAACGCATGCTTCAATGCCGAACGAACCGCGTTTTCGAGTGCATGCGCATCCGCGTGGCCATCATCCGCGACGAGATAGGCGACCAGCATTTCCTGTGTGTCCTGAACGACGCACGCGCATGCGACGGCGGCCACGCCGGGGACCGCGGAGATGGCCTGCTCGACCGTGCCGATCTCGATAGGCACGGGCCGGTGATGCGCGACCCGTAGCGAAGGATCCGCGCACAGCAGGGCGTCGCCGCGGCGGACGACCGGCACGCCGGTGGGTATCAGCATCCGGTCCGGTGGCGCGGTTTCGATTGAAGCTCCCCCAACCGACGCGCGGACGGACGCGCCGTCGAAGAAATGCAGTGTTCCGGCCTGACGATCGTCGGCGAACGTACCGGACGCGCCGAGCGCGAACGCAATGCGCCCCGGATACGACGGCGCCAGCAATTGCCAGCCTGCCGGCCCCGCCGCGAACGCGCACAGCGCCGAACCGGCGTCCGCGCACCGCACCGGGACGAAGTACGCCGCTGTGGGTGCCCGGCTGGTTGCGGCGAACGACGTCAACGAGTGCGGATGCTCGCCGTAAGCCACGAGCGCGCGTGCTCGCCCGATGCCGGCAACATCGGCACGCTGCAACAGAAGCGACGGCAGGATGAGCGACGGGCCGTCCGCGAGCAAGCGGTCGAGTTCGGCGTACGCGATCTTCGCGACCGCCGGATCGCCAGAAGCAAGCGCTTCGATCGACGCCCGCCCGGACAGTCGCGCCGCGCCGCCGACCACCACGGCCCGGGCCAGCGCCACTGCCGACAGCCCGCCATGCGCGCCATGCGGAACGAGCACCGTTGCGTGGGCGTCGAGATGGAGCAGTCGACCGACATAGTCGAGCAGCGGCTCGACCGCCGACGCTTCGCCCGCGGCAACGCCGTCGCCACGCGCGGCGACATCGCGCGCATGCACCACGTCGATCGCGTCGATCTCCCACCCGGACCAGCCGTCGCCACGCCCGCGGCACACGGCGTCGGCCGTGTCGCCCGACACGGTATGGCACGCGCCGACGGCGCGGATGGCGAGCAACGCGACCGCGCGCTCGGCGACACTGCGCATCCGGAGCTCGACGCGTTTGCCGACACCGATCCCGGCGGCATCCAGTTGCGCACGAACGGCGCGAACCGCATCGTGAATCTCGCCGTGGCGGATCGCGCGATCGTCGAATTGCCAGACCACGCGCGATGCATCCTGCGTCATATCGGATTCGGCGCAACCGGCGCGGCCGACGAACGCATCGGCCGCGGCAATGCGGTTTCGCGCATCGTCAATAGGCTCGGCCGCGAGCGCGTACTGGTGCAAAGGACGGCTCGCGTCGGCCACCACCTGTCCCACGAGGTGCGCATACTGGCTCGCGAATCGCTCGATCGTTCCGATGTCGAACAGATCCGTATTGAACGTCCAGGCGGTCAGATAGTCGTCGCCGAGATCCTGCACGTTGAGCGTCAGGTCGTGTGTCGCTCCGCGCGTACCGGTGCTCGATGCGGCGAGGCGTTCGCGATAGAACGGCGCGCCGCTCCCGCCTTCGGCGGCGAAATCGCCGCGAGCCTGGTTCCAGTTGTACATCACCTGGTAGATCGGCGATCGGCTCGGATCGCGCGCCGGACGCAGTGCATCGACCAGCAGCGGAAACGGATAATCCTGGTGATCGAGCACGCGCAGCATCATGTCGCGCGTGCGTCGCAGCAGCGCGTCGAACGAATCCTCGGGCCGGACTTCGCACGCGAGCACGACCGTGTTCACGAAATGACCGACCACGCTTTCGCTGCCCGGCGCATTGCGCCCGGAAGTCGGTGCGCCGATCATCAATCGCGCCTGCCCGGTATGAAGGTGAAGGTGCAATTGATAGACGGCGAGCAGCAGCATGTACGGCGTCACCCGCAGCAGCCTGGCCGTGTCGCGCACCTGATGCGAAAGCGCCACTCCGAGCGGCCGGTCGTAGATGCGGCCATGCTCGGTTTTGCGCGGCGGGCGCAACCGGTCGGTCGCCAGGCTCAACACCGGAAATCCGTGTGCCAGCTCGCGCCGCCAGAACGCCGCGAGATGCTCGCCGTCCGCCCCGTCGAGCCGCGCGCGCTCGTGTTCGACACAATCCTTGTACTGCACCGGCAGAGGCGGCAACTTCAGCGGCTCCCCCGCGCAGGCGAGCCGGTAAAGCGCGCGCAGCTCGTTGAGCAGGATCTCGAGCGACCAGAAATCGGCGGCGATGTGGTGAACGTTCAACAGCAGCACCACGCGAATCGCGTCGGCGCCGTCGTGTTCGTTCAGCAGCAGCTTGAGGCGGATCGGCGACTGCGTCAGGTCGAACGGGCGATTCGACTCTTCGTCGATCCACCGGCGGATCGCGGCTTCGTCGGCCACGAACACGCGATCGACCGAGAACTGGGCGCGCGCTTGCGACCCTACCTGCTGACGCGGCTCGCCGTCGATCACGCGGTACGCGGTGCGCAGGATCGGGTGGCGCGCGATCAGATAGTCGACGCAGCGGCGCAGCGCGGATAGGTCGACGTCGTCGTCGAGACGCGTCGCGTATGTCACGTTGTATGCCGCGCTGTCGGGATTGAGCTGATGGAGCGACCAGAGCGACTTCTGCGCAAACGAAAGCGGGTAGGTGCCCGCCGTTCCCGCAAACTGCTCGAGCAGCGCGATGAGCGTCGCCTTGTGGGTCTTCAGCTCGTCGACGAGCGAAGGTGTCACGGCGCCCTTCGGCGCCTTGTATTGCAGCTTGCCGTCCTGGGTCCACAGCTCGATTCCGCGCCCGGCCAGTTCGTTGATGAATTCGATCGAGCTCACAGCTCTCCTCCTTCCATTTCCACGCCGAACGTCGCTTCTGCGGACACCACGTCGATCCGGTCCGCGGCGCGCGGCGGCGATGTGCCATCGAGCGCCCGCGGCTCGCCGCGATCGAGCGTCGCCACGATCGTGCGCACGACGTCGTCGATGGTCGCGCCTTCGAGCAATCGTCCGAACGGGACGTCGACGCCCAGCTCGCCGCGCAATGCATTGCGGAATTCCGCGGCCATCAGCGAATCGAGCCCGAGCTCGATCAGCGGGATATCCGGCGCGATCCGCTCGGTCGACGTATGCAGGGTCGCGGCGATCGCATCGGTCAGGTGTCCGCGCAGCACCTGCATGCGCGCGTCGTCCGGCAACCCCGCGATGCGCTCGCGCAAGTCCGGGCCGGCACCGGCCGGGCGATTCGCCGGGGGCGCCGGCGGCACGAGCGCGGACAACAGCGTCCCCATCGCCCGGCTCGGGCTGCGCTTGATCAACGTATCGACGTCCACGCTCCAGATCTGCGTCTGCCCGTCGGGCTCGGCCACCAGCGTGTCGAACAGGCGCAAGGCGACGTCCGGCTCGATCGGCTCGAGGCCGAACGATGCGATGCGGCGCAGTTGCCGCGCGTCGAGCTGATCGACCATCCCGTTGCCGCCCCACAGGCCCCAGTTCATCGTGTGTCCGGGCAGGCCGTCCTGGTTGCGCAACGCCGTCAGCGCGTCCACGTAGGCGTTCGCGGCGGCGTACGCACATTGTCCCGGCGAGCCGATGCAGGCCACGATCGACGAAAACGATACGAAGTGCCGAAGCGGCAGATGCGCGGTCGCGCGATGCAGATTCAACGTTCCCGCGACTTTCGGCGCGAGCACCTTCAATACGTCGGTCATCGGCTGGGTGGCAAGCAGGCCGTCATCCAGCATGCCCGCCGCATGCAGGACGCCCACGAGCGGATGCGCGGAATCCGCCTCGAGCGCATGGACGAGCGCGTGCACGTCGGCGGCCGCGGCTACGTCGGCCGCCACGAATTCGACGATCGTGCCGTGCGCATCGGCGATCGAGGCCAGCCGTGCGCGTTCGCTGTCGGCGGGCAACTGACGGCTGGCCGACACGATCTTCGGCACGCCGTTGCGGATCAACTGTTCGATCACCCGCGTGCCGATCGCACCGCGGCCGCCCGTCACCAGATAGGCGCCGCGCGCGAGCGGTTGCGCCGCGCCGGCGTCGCGTGCGACGAGCCGCGGGACGTATACGGCGTCGCCATGCGACACGAACTGCGTCTCGCCGCTCTGCGCGGCGCCCGCCAGCGCAGCCAGCGCGCTCGCGCACGACGTCGCATCCGGCGCCGGCAGATCGACCGCCAACACCGGCATGTCGCCGCTCTCGTGCATCAGGCTGCGGGCGATGCCCCAGGCGGCCGCCTGAAACGGCGACACGCGCACGTCGATACCCGGCACGCGCTGCGCCGCCTGGGTCACGATGCATACGGTCGGCGGGCCGTCCGGCCAGCGGGCCGACTGCACTTCGCGCCAGACGTTCGCGAAGCGCCGGTAAGCCGCGCCGACAGCGGCGAGCTCGTCTTCCGATGTCGCATCGTCGATTGACGGCCACGTGTAGAGCAGCACGGTGGGTCGCGCATCCAGGCCTGCGAGCGCCTCGTCGAGCGCGGCGCGAATGCGCCGGGCGCCGTCCTCGCCGTCGAACGAGTCGTTGGCCGGCAGCGCCGCGATCGCACATGCGTCGCCGGCGCCTTCACATGCACGCGGCAGCATCGCATCCAGCGCGGAACCGTTGCCGATCAGCACGACGTTCGCGCGTGCGCCGGCCGCTTCATGCGTGAGCGCAAGCGGGCGCCAGACGAGCGTGTTCAGCGCGACAGGCCGCGCGGCCGGTTGAAATCGGCGCGGGTCGACGGCCATCAGCCGCAGTCCGGAGACGACGGCGACGCAGCAGCCCGCGTCGTCGTATAACCAGAGATCCGCGGTGGCCAGGCTTCGCTTCACCCGGGCTCGCACCGCGCACCACGCCGCCCGCACGCCGGGCATCGGCAAGCAGGCGATCCGTTCGATGCCGATCGGCACGAAGGCGGTGTTCAGCTCCGCATCCCACAGCGCGCCCGCGACGGCCTGAAACGCATTGTCGAGCAGCGCCGGATGAACGATGCGGACGAGGTCGTCCGTGCCATCCGGCTCCATGTCGATTCGAACCAGCGCCGCATCGCCGCCTCGCGACAGCGCGCGAATCGAGCGAAACGCGCCGCCATACGCGAGGCCGGTCGCATGCAAGCGCGCGTAGAAGCCGTCGACGGGCAACGCGTCGCGGCATTGCGCGCGCCATGCGTCGAGCGCCGGCACGTCGGGGACGACGTGCGCCGTCCCGATCCGCGCGGCGCATTGCAGCGTCCATTCGGGCTCGGCGGCGGCCGTGTCGTGACACGCGTGAATGTCGATCCGCGCGCCTTCGTCGCCCGGCTGTTCGGCACCGGCCGCGTGCACGACGGTGCCGAACGTCACCGCCTTGCCCGGCTCCAGCGTGAGCGCGTGATCGAACGACACCGCTTGCGCGACGAGCCAGCGGCCGGCCGCGGCTGCCGCGTCGGCGCCATCGCGCCGCGATGCGGCATCGAGCAGCGCCTCGACGAACCCTGCCGCCGGGAAAACGAGTTGCCCATGCACCCGGTGCCCGCCCAGAAACGGCAGATGCCGATCGGACACCTGGCTCTCGTAGCGACGCGGGTCCGATCCCGGGATCGCGAGGCGCCGGCCCAGCACGCCGCGATCGGCGGCCCGACGCGGGTCGGCCGCGCGCGTCAGCACGTGCGCCCGCTGCGCCGGCTCCCGCGCATTTACCCAGTAACGGGATGCTTCGAGCGGGTACGGCGGCAGCACGCCGCGGCGCGCGGCCTGCCGCATCGGCACACCGGTGCGGGAGCGCTCGTATGCGTGCCAGTCGACACGACGGCCGCACATGTAGACATGGCCCAATGCGCGCAACAACTGCTCGGTCTCGCGCCCGTCGCTGTTCATCGACGGCAGCGCGATCACGTTGTCACGGTCTGCCCGCTCCGCCATGCATGCGGTGACGAGGCTCGACAGCGTCTTGCCGGGCCCGATCTCGACGAGCGTCGTCACCTTGTCGTCGAGGAGCGCGCCGACACCCGCGCGGAAGGCCACCGTGGCCCGGACGTGCTCGACCCAGTACGCGGGGTCGCACAGGCGCTCGACCTCGAATCGCCCCGTCACGTTGGACACGATCGGAATCGCCGGCGCGCGATACCGCACGGTCGCGGCGACCGCGCCGAATTCGGCCAGCATCGGCTCCATCAGCGGCGAATGGAATGCGCGCGATGCCGCCAGCGCCTTCGTCGCGATGCCGCGCGACGCGAACAGCCGCGCGATCGATTCGATGGCGTCCGGGTCGCCCGACACCAACACGCTCTCCGGTGCGTTGTCCGCGGCGATCGCGACCCGTCCGGGGTAGTCGCGCACGGCATCGGCGACGTGACGCACGCTGGCGAACACCGCGAGCGCGCGGCCCGGCGCGGTGAGCGTATCCATCAAGCGCCCGCGCGCCGCCACGAGGCGGCAGCCGTCCTCGATCGAGAACACGCCGGCGATGCACGCAGCCGCGTACTCGCCGATGCTGTGGCCCATCACGACGTCAGGCACGACGCCCCAGTGCATCCACAAGCGCGCGAGCGCGACTTCGAGCGCGAACATCGCCGGCTGCGTGTGACGCGTATCGTCTATCCGGTCCTGATGGTCGCCCCACAGCACGTCCGCGAGCGACAGTTCTCCTTGCGCCTCGATATGACCGTCGCACGCGTCGAATACGTCGCGAAACGGCGCGAAATCCCGATAGAGCTGCCGAGCCATCCCGGCGCGCTGCGCGCCCTGGCCGGTAAACAGGAACGCAAGGCGGTCGCGCGCGCCGCCGGGCTGCCCGCCCAAGACGGCCGTGGCCCGCGCCGCGTCCGACAGCGCATCGAGCAGCGCGTCGCGAGAATCCGCGACGATCGCCACGCGATGTCGATGACTGTCGCGCGCGACGCGCAGCGCGCTGGCCACCGCGTCGGGCGCCAACGATGCGTGTGCCCGCACGTGCGCCGCGCAGTCTTCGATCGTCTGCTTCAGCATCGGCGCCGTGTGTGCGGACAACGGCCAGATGTCGTGACGCGCGTGCCCGGCTGGCGCGACGTCCGCATCGGGTTCCGCGGCGCGCGCCTCCTCCCACGCCTCGACGATCAGATGCGCGTTCGTGCCGCTCATGCCGAACGAGCTGATCGCCGCCACGCGCCGGCCCGGTCGCGACGACGGCCATGCCGCATGCTCGGTCGCGACGCGAATGCGGTTGGCATGCCAGTCGACGTGCGCGGTCGGCGTATCGAAATGCAGGTGCCGCGGCAGTTCGCCCTTTTGCAGCGCGCAAACGACCTTCATCAGCCCGGCGACCGCGGCGGCCGACTCGAGGTGCCCGATATTCGTCTTGATGCTGCCGACGTACAGGTCGCCGGTGCGATTCGCATCTCGGCAGTACACGTCCTCGAGCGCACGCAGCTCGATCGGATCGCCGAGCGGCGTGCCGGTGCCGTGCGCCTCGACGTAATCGACGTCGGCCGGCGATACGCCGGCGTGCTCGAGCGCCTCGCGGATCACGTCGCGTTGCGCACGGCCGTTCGGTGCCGTCATCCCGTTGCTGCGCCCGTCGTGATTGACGGCGGAGCCGCGGATCACCGCCCGGATCGGCCTGCCCTGCGCGCGCGCGTCGGACAGCCGCATCAGCGTGACGACGCCGCAGCCTTCGCCGCGCACGTAGCCGTCGGCGGCCGCGTCGAAGGTCCGGCAGCGACCGCTCGGCGACAGCGCCTGAAGCTCGCTCAGCGCGATCGTCATCTCCGGCGACAGCATCAGGTTGACGCCGCCCGCGAATGCGACATCGGACTCGCGGGTGCGCAGGCTGTGGCACGCCAGATGAACGGCGACGAGCGACGACGAGCACGCGGTGTCGAGATGCAGCGCCGGGCCATGAAATCCGAACAGATAGGAAATGCGTCCGGCCGCGAACGGCCGCGCGGTCCCGAGCGACGTCTGCGCATAGCTGAGCGCGTCGCCCGACACGCTCTCGCTGACACGCGCGTAGTCGTCGACCGACGAGCCGACGAACACGCCGGTTCGGTACGACGCGATCGTTTCTCGCGAAAAGCCGGCGTCTTCGAGTGCACGCCACGTGCATTCGAGCAGCAGCCGCTGCTGCGGATCGATGTGCGGGGCCTCGCGCTCCGACACGCCGAAGAATCCCGCGTCGAAACGATCGACGTCGTCGATGAACCCGCCATGCCTGCTGTAGCTCGTGTCGCGACGGCCCGGCCGCGGATCGTAGACCGCATCGGTCCATCGGTCGGCAGGCACGGGGCCGACGGCGTCGGTGCCGGCCGCGAGCATCGACCAGAGCGCGTCGGCGGAATCCGCGCCGCCGGGCAGGCGGCAGCCCATGCCGACGATGGCGATCGGCTCGTTCATCGCGCTGCGCGTCTGCGCGAGTTCGCGTTGCAGCGCGTCTATCTTCAGCAGCGCCTGCTTCACGGGGGTAAGGGGCGCGGCAGGCGCCCGATTGGACTCGATCATGTGTACAACTCCAGACGTTCGCGGAACGGGACTGCCGGGGGATGCGCTCAGCGCTGCAGCGCTTTGAGCAGCAGCGCTTCGGCCTGCTCGTCGGAGAGCGCCGCAAGCTGCTCCGCGGTGTGCGGCGCCTCGGCGCCGCCGTCGACCGGCGCGGAACCCGCGTGCGGGGCGGCCGACGCGGGGGCGTCGCTCGATCGCAACGCATCCGCCGCGCCCTGCATCCGCGCCAGGTGCGCCGCAAGCTGCTCGACGTTCGAACAGTCCCACAGCACGGCCGCGTCGAACGTCAGCCCGATCGCGTGCTGCACCTTCAACGAAAACTGGAGCGCGCTCATCGAATCGAATCCCATCTCGACCCATGCGGCCGTGCGCGACACCTGCGTCTCGGCGATCCTGAGCCGCTCGGCGACGATCCGTACGATACGGTCCGCGATCTCGCGCTCGAGCAGCATCGGTCCGGAAAGGGTCGAGGCCGGGGAAACGGTCGGCGCCACCGCGCCGTCCCGCGAAGCGCCGGCATCCTTCGCATAGGCGCCGTCGGTCCAGCTGGCGACGGCGCGCAACTCGCCTTGCAGATACGCACGGCGACACAGCGCGCGCGATCTTGCCGCTGGAGGTCTTTTCGATGGTCGCCGGCTCGACCAGCACGATCGCGTGCGGCGTGACGCCGAAGTCCTCGCCGATCGCGACCACCATCGCGCGCAGCGTTGCGTCGAGATCCATCGTCCGGCGCGCGGTGCGACCGACCTCCTGGATGATCACGAGCTTCTCTTCCCCGTCCGCCTGCACCGATACGGCGGCGCCACACCCGCGGCGCAACGCCGGCACGGCGTCCTGCACGCACGCCTCGATATCCTGCGGATACAGATTGCGCCCGCGAACGATCAACATGTCCTTCACGCGGCCGGTCACGTACAGGCGGCCGTCGACGATCGCGCCCAGGTCGCCCGTGCGCAGGAACGGACGTGCGTCGGGTTCGGCGCCGGGTTCGTCGTCGAAGTGCGCGCCGAACGTCGAGCGCGTCGCTTCAGGGTTGCCGTAGTAGCCGACGCCGATCGCGCCGCCGCGCACCCAGATCTCGCCGACACCGTTCGGGTCGGCCACCGGCCGGCCATCGGTGCCCGCGATCCGGATTTCGGTGCCGGGCGGCGTGCCGCCGCACGACACGAGACTCTTCGCGTTCGCGTCGCCGGGCCGAACCGGTTCGACGATGCCCGCGGCGAGCTTCACGTTATCGACGTCCAGATAGTAGGCGCCTTCGCCACACGGCACACCCGACACGATCAGCGTCGCCTCGGCCATCCCGTAGCACGGATAGAACGACCCGGGCGCGAAGCCGTGCGGGCGTGCGGCGTCGATGAAATCGGTGACGGTCTGGCGATGAATCGGCTCCGCGCCGCAGAAGGCGACGCGCCAGCTGGACAGATCGAGCCGCGCCCCGTCGTCGGTTCCGTTGAGCGCGGCGGCGGCCAACGCATACGCGAAATTCGGCCCGCCGGACGTCGTCGCACGGTGCGCGGAAATCGCGCGCAACCATCGGCCCGGCTGCTGGACGAACGCCACGGGCGACATCAGCACGACGGACAGCCCGATCGACGCGAGCTGCAACGGCATGGACAGTCCCATGTCGTGATAGAGCGGCAGCCACGACAGCATGCGCGTGTCGCGATCATGCTGCATCAGCGTGGCGATCGACCGTTGATTGTCGATGATGTTGCCGTGCGTGATCATCACGCCCTTCGGCGTGCCCGTCGATCCGGACGTGTATTGGAGGAAAGCGATATCGTCCGACGCCGGCAGCCGCGGCAACGCCGACGTATCCCGCGCGCCCGCCTCGACGAGCGCCTCGTACGTGACGAGCTGACAGCCGGTGAAAAGCTGCTGCGTCGCGCGCAGGGTCTCGAGCGTAGCGATCGACGTCGCCGGCGCGACGATCAGCGTCGCGCCGCAATTGTCGGCAATCGCGTGCAGCTTGGCCCATTGCGCGACCTTGCGTACCTGTTGCGGATGATAGGCCGGCACGGCGACGCGCCCCGATGCCAGACATCCATAGAAGGTGCAGACGAACTCGGCGCTCGTCGGCAACAGCAGCAGCACGCGCGCGCCGGGCTCGGTCAGTTGCGCGAGTCCGCGCGCAACCCGCATCATGCCGGCATGCAGATCGCCGAACGTGCTTTCGCTTTCGATCGCTTCGCCGTCGCGCAGGATGGTCAGCGCGACACGATCGGGGCCCCGCTCGGTGTGATGGGCGAGGGTCTCGATGATGGAGGTCGGTTCGACTTCCATCTGAAACACGTTCGGATTCGGATGCGTCGTCATGGTGTGTCCAGAATGAGGTCCGTACGAGCCGCCGCGCGACCGCGGCAGCCCGCGCACGGGTGTGATCTCACGCGTCTCGCAGGAATGCGTCCGCGATCGCGCGGCGATTGAGCTTGAGGTTGCGCGTGCGCAATCCGCTTTCGACGTCGAATGCGCGGTCGGTGAAAATCACCTTCACCAGTTGCCGTTGTGCCGGCAGCGTGCCGTTGACCGCGCGGACGAGCTCGCGCAGCGCGTCGGTGACTTCGGGATCGTCCGGCCGGCGCGTCGCGATGACGACACTGAGCCCCGCCTGCGGGCCCGCCATCACGACAGCTACGTCGACACGCGGATCGCGATACAGCAGCGCCTCGATCGGCTCGGGATGGAATTTCTCGCCGTTGCTCGTGATGATCGCGTCCTTCTTGCGGCCGACGACGCGCAAAAAACCGTCGCCGTCGAACTCGGCGATGTCGCCGGTCGCGACCGCATTCGGTGCGATAAAGGTCGCGCGACTATCCTCTTCCGGCGCATCGAAGTAGCCGAGCGACAGCAGGGCGTTTCGCGTGACGACGACTTCGCCGTCTTCCAGCAACGAGACGCTGCCGGGCTCGGCCGGCTGGCCGACCGTACCGACGCGCACGTGTCCCGGCTTGTTCCACGCGACCATGCCGGCTTCGGTGATCCCGAATGCCTCGTACAGCTCGATCCCGCAATCCCAGAAGAAATCGAGCGCCGCGCGCTTGATCGGCGCCATCCCGGTGACCATGTAGCGGATGTTGCCGCCGGTCAGCGCGCTCAGCCGCTCGGCGAGCGTCGATGCGTCGCTGCCGGGCCCGGCAGCCGCGCGCGCCAGCGTATGCAGCGTCTCGTACAGCACCGGCGGCGCGATCACGAACGTCGGCCGGTGCCGCTTGAGCCCCGGAAAGAGCCCGTGGAACGGCACCGACACGAGATCGATCCCGTGATACAGGCAGAAGTAGTACGTCATCCGTTGCTGATAGTTCGCGAACGGCAGGAACGTCAGGAATCGCTCGCCGGGCGCGACGCCGAATGCGTCGCCATACAGACCGAGCAGGTGCGCGGTGCCGCCGCGGCTCATCACGAGCCCCTTGGTCCGGCCCGTCGTGCCCGAACTGAACACGAGCGAATGGGTATCGGGCGCATGCTCGACGCGCACCGGCTCGATACGCGTGTGCGAATCGCCGCGGCCGGCCGGATCGATGTCCACGATCCGCCCGCCGATCGTCTCGGCGGCATCGAGCCATCGAGCGTCGACGGCCAGCGCGCTCAGCCGGTAGCGCTCGATCAACGCGCCGCACGTGTCGGGCAGGCCGTCGTTCGGGAAAGCGACCGACACGCAGCCGAGCTCGATGCACGCGAGATCCCACACCATCCACGGATAGCCGTTCGGCGCCGCGATGCCGACGCGCGCGCCCGGTACGAGGCCGATCGCCTTGCCGCGCTCGACCGTGGCGAGCACGTCCTCGAACAAGTCGTGAAAGGTCCGGACGGTTTCGGCGCCCTTGTCGTCGACGAAGGTCAGGGTATGACTGCTGCCGCGCAAACGCGCGACGAGATCATCGAAGGTCATCATCGGCGTTTTCCCGTCAAGCGTGCGCGACGCCCTCCGCGGACGCGTAGTACTTTTGCGCGGCGCTCTCGTACATGTTCCAGAACAGCTTGCACGTGTGGCGCACCGCGAACAGCGCTTCCTGTTGCATCTGCGCGGTCGTGCACAGGTCGGTCACGAGCGAGATGCCCTCGGCGACGTGCGCGACGTCCTCTTTCTGGTGAACCGAGAAAAACCGCGTGTCCTCCTCGGTGAGCCCGTAGCACTTCGCCAGAATGGAGTGGCGCGCGTCGCCCGCGCGGGTTTCCAGGCTCTGCCCTTCGCTCGCGATCATCACCGCGGCGGCGCCGATATGGTAGGTGCCCTCGCCCTTGCAGTTCTCGAGGCGATAGTCGATCAATTCACGCGTGGCCGCGGACGGCGTCCATGCATCGCGCTCCTCGTCGCTGATGTTTTGCGCGCGAATGAAGTCTTCCATGAGCTCGACATGGTTCTTCGTTTTCGAGAAGCGCCCGGTTTCCTCTTCGAACAGGTTGTACAGCAGCCGGCGCTTGTGGTCGGGAAACGGGCAGCGGAAGTACAGATTCTCGATGTACTCGAGAAAGTACCGGGTGATCTGGTAACCCTCGAGCGTGATGATCTTCAGCAACCGCCAGTTTTTCTGAGGCGTAAACAACTCCGCGAAGATCGGGTGATCGAGCGTGAGCTGCTCGTCCAGCGTGTCGCGCAGCGCGCGGGAAAACGTCGCTTTGTCCATCAGCACGGCTTCGTTAGTGAGGGTCATGATCGTTCCCTGTCGGTGAGGTAACCGGCAATGTAATGGCGGCTTTCAAGGCTGAAACCTGTCCGTTCGGGCGAGTGTCTCGCGTGTACGCCAACCCTGTACGTCAGTGCAGGTAGGCAGTGCGATGGCATGACGCTATAAAGCGGAACCCCTACGGCACTTGGAGAATCCGATGGACGATCACGCGACCGTGTTCGCTACGCTTACCGAACTGATTCCGCAGATTGCCGCGCTCGATATCGCGCCGGACATGCTGACGCGGGAAACGTCGCTCACATCGGATCTGATGCTCGATTCGATTTCGCTGCTGTCGCTAATGGCGCTGACCGAGGATCGGCTCGGCGTCAGCTTTGCATCGCATACGGAACAGGTCGCGAACCTCGAAACCATCGGCGACGCGGTCGATCTGGTGGAAATGCTGTTGTCCGTGAAAGCGTAACGAGATGACGATGAACGATCATCCGCTCGATGCACGCATGATGCCGTCGGCCGGCGGCTACGACCGCGTCTGCCTGCTGGATGCCGGCGACCTCGACGCGCTGCGCGCGGCGGCCGACGGCAATGCGACGACGGAACCCGGCACGTACGCACGCCTCGCGAAACTGCGCGAGGCATTGAACGCATCCGGTTCCGGGCGGCTCGCCATCGGGATCGACGATCCCGACCTTCGTCGCACACGCGAATTCGCGTCGTTGCCCCGAACCCTTTCGGCCGCGCTGGACGTCGCGGCGGCATCCGTCGCGAACGCATGCATCGTCGTGCTCGGCGATGCGCTCGCCGATGGCACGACGGCCTTCGGCGACGCGGACGCGTCATCGCTATCGTCCGTCGACACGCTCGCCGACGCGGTTGCCGACACCGTGTTCGAAGTACGCCGCCGTATCGATACGTACTTCGAGCAAGCGCCGCTGGCGTTGCCTGCCGACGCTGCCGGCGCGGCTTGCCTGCTGACGGCCGAAGCCGTACTTGCGTGGCTTGCGACGGAAGCGTCGCCCGGTCTTCACGTCGTGCATGGCGAGCGGCGCATTGCGTGGCGCGAGCTCGCCGAAACCGTCGCGCGACGGGTGCCGATTCGGACCCGAACCGATGCTGCCGAGGCCGAACCGGACGCCGTTCTCGCGCTGCTCGAAACGAATCTGAAGCATGCCGAACGGATGCTCGGGTACGCGGACGGCGCGCACGTGCCGCCGCCCGGCATCCCGTCTCACCGGCTGCGCTGCGACGGCTTCGACTGGCAGGGCCGGGTCGCCGCGCGCGTCGCCGCTCACGCCGCCCGGCACGAACGGCGCGACGCGCCCCGATTTGTCGACCTGCCGTCCGCGCGCCGGATCACGACCGGCAGCGGGCACGCGTACCTGAGTGCCGGGCGCGGCCCCCGCGCCATGTTACTGATCAACGCATTCGGCATCCCGCACGACGTGTGGCACGACTTCGCGGCCGGATTGGCGCCGGATTTCTCGCTCTATCTGGCGGACGACACGGGCGATGCGCCGGCCGACGCAGGACTGACACGCGCGTACTATTCGGGCCCCGATGCGCCTGAGCGCTATGCGCGAAGCGTGACTGAACTGCTCGACGTCGAGGGAATCGACGCGATTCATGTCGCGAGCTGGTGCGGGGGCGCCCGATATGCGCTGGCGCTCGCCCGCGCCCTGCCCGGCCGCATCGCGTCGATGAGCCTGATCGCCCCGTCGTTTGCCGGCGCACAGGACTACGACGGCGCGGACAGCGCCTACGAAAACAATCTCAACACGATGTGCTCCCTCGTCGCGCGCATGCCGAAGGCCGCGGACAGCATGGCCAGATCGATGACGGGGCTTCTGGACAAGCGGGCGCGAAACGACGCGCTCGAAGGCGGCCATGCGTCGATGTTCGCGCTACCCGATTCCGCGACCCGTCACTGGCTGCACGCGCCGTTCGTGTCGGCGGCGAACATGATCGAGTACAGCGGGCAATTGCTGAATTTCCGCGCGCACCGCATCGAGGCCGAACGCGACGCGTCGATCGCCGGCATCCCTGCGCTGCTCGTGACCGGGGAATACGACGAAATGACGTGCGCGATCCGCGCGCGAGCCATTACGTCGGCACAGCTTCGTCCGATCCAGGTCGAGCTTCAAGGCGGCAGTCATCACATGGTTCATCAGAATGCGGCGCTCCTGGCAAGGCTCGTCGGCACTTTCGTCGACGCTCCGGCCGTGACAGCCGACTCACTGCCGCATCCGAGACTGCGAATCGTCCCGGCGGCCGACCGTGTCGAAATGGAGATGGAAATGGAGTCGGGCGAACTGTGACGCACGAGCCTTCCGATGCCCGTTCGGACAGTTACAGGCCCGGGGCATCGATCATTAAAGTCGCACTGTGGCAGCAAGCCGGATCCCACGCGGCCGATCGCGTCGTGCCGCTCGCGAACGACGCGCAAGCCAATGCCAACCCGCTGGTCGGAGATTTCGAATGTACGCAAACAGCCTTGTCGAACTGATCGGCGATACGCCGCTGCTGTATCTGAAAAGCCTGTCGAACGAGCACAGGAAAATCCGCGTGTACGGAAAGCTCGAGTGCTACAACCCCGGCAACAGCGTCAAGGACCGGAGCGCGCTTCAGTTGCTGCGCCAGGCCGAGCGCGACCACGGTCTCAAGCCGGGCTGGTCGATCGTCGAATCGACGTCCGGCAACATGGGACACGCGCTGGCGATGCTGTGCGCCACGCGCGGCTATCGCTTCATTTGCGTGCTCGACCCGAAGACACCGAAGACGAATGCCAATCTCGTGCGGGCATTCGGCGGCGAGGTCGAGATGGTCGAACACCCCGACGAAACGGGCAGCTATCAGCGCAAGCGCATTGCGGTCGCGAAAGCGATCGCCGCGAGCGTGCCGAACTGCGTGAACCTCGATCAATACAACAATCCGGCCGCGATCGACGCTCACTATTACTCGACCGGGCCCGAAATCGTCTCGCAGCTCGCCGACCGGCTCGACGCCGTGATCGTGTCCGCCAGCACCGGCAGCCATCTGAGCGGAATCGCCCGCTACGTGAAGGAGCGCGATCCCGCAACCCGCGTGATCGGCGTCGAGCCCGACGGCTCGGTCGTGTTCGGCGGCACGTACCGGCCGCATCTGCAGAACGGCGCGGGGCTCAGTTTTCAGCCCGGAAACATCCTGATCCACCTCGTCGACGACACGATGCGGATCGTCGATCGCGATGCGTTCATCGGCTGCCGCCGCCTCGCGCTCGACGAAGGCCTGCTGCTCGGCGGCTCGTCCGGCGCGATCGCGCAGGCCGCACGCCGCTACGTCGCCACCCTGCAAGGCCCGGCCAACATCGTGCTCGTGTTCCCCGACAGCGGTACCAAGTATCTCGACACGATCTACGACGATCAGTGGCTGATCGATCACGGCCTCCAGGCCGTGCTCGACGACCTGTGCACCTCCGCGACACCGCCACGCGCCGAAAGCGCAGTGGCCCTCGAAACCACGTGACCCAGGGACACCCATGAACGACTCCATCCGCACCTTGCTTGCCGACGGCGCACGGTATCCGATCGCGTTGCCGAAGGCCAACATCACACACGTCACGTATCGCTGGACCAACGGCGTCGACGATGCGCTCGGCGCGCAGATCGTCGAACTGATGCGGCGCACGAGCGAAAGCGCGCCGATCATCGGCTTCGCCGAGACCATCACGGACGCGGAAGCGGACCACTATCTCGACGAACTGCGCTCGAATCTCGCCGCGGAGAAGGTTCGCCTGCTGACGATCTTCGCGAACACCGGGCAACTGATCGGCCTGTGCACGCTGCGCCGCAACGTGAATCCCAACAACCGCCATATCACCGATCTCGCGAAAGGCATGATCCACGACGCCTGTCGCGGCGGCGGCGTGCTGCCTGCCGCGTTCGTCGAGATCGCGTTGCAATGCGATCGGGACAATGTCGAACTGGTGACGCTCGACGTGCGAGACGGCACGCCCGCTCATCGCGTATGGGAACACTACGGCTTTCAGACGTGGGGCACCTTGCCGGACTACGCCCGTGCGAACGGGAAGGTCCATGCCGGCCACTTCATGATGCAGCGCGTGGCGGACCTCAAGGAACGCGCGCTCGGCATGCTCATGGGCCGCGACGCCAACCGAACCGCCGCCAGCGCATCGGCATGAGCGACGCCCTCTACACCGGGCCGATCATCGACTCGCACTGCCACATCGCATCGACGCGCTTCATTCCCACGGCGTTCCTCGAGGGATTCTGCGCCAACATTCATGTGCGGCTCGTCGCCAACGGCATACGGAAATCGCGATCGGAACTGCTCGATACCTACCTCGCGCAAAGTCAGGACCACTTCGGCGATGCACTCGTGGCCGACATGACGTCGGCCGGCATCGGGCAGGCCGTGCTGTTGCTGCCCGACTTCACGTACGTGATGAAAAGCGATCTCACGATCGCCGAGATGTATGCCGAGCATCATGCGATCCTGCAGCGTCACGGCGAGCGCTTTCACGTATTCGGCGGCATGGATCCGCGCTGGGGAGCGGACGGTGTCGCGTTGTTCGAGAAAGGCGTGACCGAGTACGGCTTCTCCGGATTGAAACTGTACCCGCCCTGCGGCTACAGCCCCAGCGACAAGCGCCTTTACCCGCTGTACGAAATCTGTCGCGCCCATCGCTTGCCGGTTCTTCTGCACGTGGGTCCGACCAGCCCGGCGCTCGAGTTCGCGTACTCGCACCCCGATCTGCTGGACCGCGCGGCGTTCGATTTCCCCGACGTGAACTTCATCCTGGCGCACGGCGCCGTTCATCACGTCGACGCCTGCGCGCGACAGTGCGCGTATCGGCCCAACGTGTATCTCGACGTCAGCGCGTTTCTCGGCTCCCAGCATCCGCAGGGGTGGTCGGTCGCGCTCGCCGAGCTGTTCCGCATGAACATCAATCACAAGATTCTGTTCGGCACCGACTGGCCGGTCTTTCGCAACTCGGGCGGCCATCGCAAGGTCATGGAGCAGTTCCTCGCGCCCGACGGCCCGCTCGCGGCAGTCGCGCCGGTACAACGCAAGTGGCTGATGTCGGGCAATGCGCGCGCACTGCTGCCGGCATCGCGCACGATCGATGCGATGGCGTGATTCCGGCCGTCGCGTGCGACGGCCGTCCCGCACGCACTACGGGCTCGCGGCTGCCTCGATGATCGGCGCCCTGCTCGTCTGGACCGCGTGGCCCGGGCATCGGGCCGACGCGATGGCGGAAACCGCCGACACGCTTGACCACTGGCGCGCCGATGAACGGGCGCAGCTCGAATCGATGCGCCTGCCCGCGAACGCCGGCGTCAAGGTTGACCCGTCGAATCGCGTGGCCACGTCCGCACAGGCAGCGCAGCTGGGCAAGCGTCTGTTCTCCGACCCCCGGTTCAGCCGAAACGGCGCGATCGCCTGTGCGAGCTGCCACGCCCCCGATCGCCAGTTCGAAGACGGGCGGCCGCTGGCGATCGGCGTGGGCGTCGGCGTGCGCCGCACGATGCCTGTCGTCGGCGCGACCGATGCACCGTGGCTGTTCTGGGACGGCCGCAAGGACAGCTTGTGGTCGCAGGCGATCGGGCCGATCGAGGATCACAACGAGCACGGCGGCACCCGGCTGCGCGCCGCCCATGTGCTGGCCGAGCACTACCGCGACGCCTACGAGCCTCTGTTCGGACCGCTGCCCGACCTGAGCGCGCTGCCGCGCGACGGCGGCCCGCTCGGTACGGACGCGGAGAAAGCTGTCTGGCAGGGGCTCGACGAACGCACCCGCACCGACGTGTCGCGCGTGTTCGCGAATCTCGGCAAGGCGATCGCGGCGTACGAAGCGACGCTACAGTACGGGCCTTCACGCTTCGATACCTATGTCGACGGCGTCCGGACCGGCGATCCGGTCAAGCTGGCCGCGCTGACCCCGACCGAAAAGGCAGGCCTCCACCTGTTCGTGAGCAAGGGCCAATGCATGACCTGCCACACCGGGCCCATGCTGAGCGACCGTCAGTTTCACAACATCGGCGTACCGCCGCGCAGCGGGACGGCTGCCGACACCGGTCGCGCGGCGGCGGTCGACAAGGTGCTGCACGACGAATTCAACTGCATGGGGCCGTTCAGCGACGCGAAGCCCGAGCAGTGCGAGGAGCTGCAATTCATCTCGACCGACGACCAGCAGATGCTCGGCGCATTCAAGACGCCGAGCCTGCGCAACGTCGCACTACGGCCGCCGTACATGCACACGGGTCAATTCGCGTCGCTGGACGCCGTGATGCGCCACTACGCGGACGCACCCGCGGCCGCGATCGGGCATAGCGAACTGAAGCGGATCGCATTGTCGGACGACGAGCAGCGGCAGCTCGTCGCGCTGCTCGGTGCGTTTTCCGGCCCTGTCGTCGAGCGCTGATCGTCCGCGCCGCCGCCCGTCAGCGTGATGCGTCGCGAACGGCGACGCCCATCACCTTGACCTGGCCGCCGAACGGCAACGCAGCCGCCTGATAGACGGTCCGCGCAGGCCGGCGATCCGCGGGAAACAGATCGGCATACACGCCATTCACTTCCGCGAGCGCGCCGATGTCGGAGAATGCGATGTCGACGAACACGAGATCGCGTGGGCTGAATCCCGCCGCTTCGAGCGCGCGGAACAGGTTCGCGAACGCGCGTCTCGCTTCTTCGGCCGGCGTACCCGGCACGTAGCGGCCGTCGGCGTCCAGCGAAAGCTGGCCGCTGAGATAGCAGGTGTCGTTGGCGACAACGGCATGGCTGATCGGCGACGGCCATTGCGGCAGATCGTTGCCCGACGTCACATAGCGTTTCATGCGCTTCCTCTCCTCGAATCGGGCGGTGCTGCCCGTCACGCGATACGTACGGGCATCCGTTCCCGCGTTACAAATAGTGCTTGACGAGCAACTGAAAGAGATTCGACTGCGGCAGCGCGCCGTATTCGGTCGTCGACGCGCCCGCATTGATCTGCCATTGCAGCGCGACATCGGTTCTGGCGAAGCGATAACGCGCCTCGAGCCAGGTGAGCCGGCTGCGATCGGCGAGGTTCAACCTGACGAAACCGGACAGATCCAGACGCTGGATCCAGGCATCCTGCCACCTGACCATCGCGAAGAGCCCGTCGCGCGTCGTGGGGTCCTGCTGGGCGGCCGCCAGCGTTCGATAGGCGGCGTAGCCGGCCGGCGCGCCATTGCGCAGCGCCTGCCAGCCCGCGCGATCGAGCGCGGCGCCGTCCCGGTCGTACTCAAGCGTGACGGAAAGATTGCGCGACGTCGTGCAGGTCGCGCCGGTCGCGAGCTTCCAGCGGAACGCGACGTCGCTGTACGGCTGCCCGAGCGCGCGTGCAAGCGTCGACGGCCCTCGCCCGCCCGACCACTCCACGTACCCGACGCACGCGTTGTTGACGAGATGAACCAGATTGACGCCGAACTGCGGCGAACTGCCGGGCTTTCCGTCGTCGTAGATCACGATCTGCGGCGACAGATCCGAGATGACGCGCTGGCTGAACTGGAGCATCCAGCGCGTGCGCTGATTCGTCGCGCCGAAGTCCGGCGAGAACGACGCGTCGGTTGCGCGATCCGCGATCCGCGGTGCGACGAGCGCGCTGACGGAACCGTCGGCCCACAATTGCTGGCCGCGCAGCATCACCGTACCGAGCCGGTTCTCGCGCAGGCTCGCGGGATCCACCGACGTCACCGAACGGACCGCGTTGTCGCGGAAAAAGTCGGTGGGGTTGTAGCCGGTGGCGACACCGAGCCGCACATTGACGCGGCCGGCCTGCAGCAGCGTGCTGCCGCCGCCCACGCGGCCGTCCACATACAGTTCCTTCAGCGTATTGATCGCGCCCGAGTCGCCGTCGAAGCGCCACGGACCGTTCAGGTCGAGTCGATCGGCGAAACTGACGCCCCAGCCGTTCGAGAATGCATGGCGCGCACTCAGGTCGAGCGACAGGCGCGTGGCCGTGCGCGTGCCGCCCGGCCGCAGGGTGGCGAAACGCAAGCCGGGTTCGAGACTGAACTGGTACTTGCCGTCGTCGACCTTCTGCACCGGCGTCGCGTCGGCAAGCGCGAGTCCGGCCTCTTCCGCATCGTTTGCATGGCATACGCCCGCCATGCCGGCCAACGCGATACAGGCGATGCCGATTCGCGTCATCATTCCGGCTGGAAACGCGCCATGAAATCGGACTGGAACCAGGCATCCGGAATCTCCCGCGCCACGTAGTCCGCGTATCGCATCACGGTCACGAGATTCGGATTGAGCCCGTCGATGATCACGATCTCGGTCGGCCGCAACGCGCCGAGCTGCTGTTGAAAGCGTCGATAGAAGGCCGTCTTGAGAAGCTTGCCGCTTTCGCTGAAGAAACGTGCCTTCACGGGGCGCGAATCCGTCGTATCGATCCACATCTCGATCGAGTGATAGGTCATGTCGGATACGCTCTGGACGAGCTTCAACCGGTACGCGCGGCGCATCTGGCGCTCGCCGTCCTGCACATCCTCCTCCGCCTCGACCTGCGCACGATATCCCTGCGCGAAATTGACGGTGACCACGTCGCCGTTCGACGCCTGCCCGAGCAACCGTTGCTGCGGCGAAATGCGGATCGTCGCCTTGCTCGCCGGATCGAAAAACCACAGATCGTTGCCGCTCTTGAGCATCAGCTTGTTCGCATCGCGCGCCGGTGCCGCGAATCGAATCAGGCTGCGAAACTGGCCGCTCGCCGGGTTGATCCGCGAATAGGCGGTCAGTGCGTTCGAATCGGTTTGCTTGCCATCGGTGTATTGGGTCAGCGTGACATTCAGCGTGAACGGTTCGCTCGGGTTGCGAACGGCATCGCTCGCGGCGAGGATGCGCTGCGGATCGGGCGCGGCGTGCGCGGTACAGCAGGCGAGTGCGAGGATCGCGGCGGCGCCCAGGCGCGCCATCGAATGCGTCTGCATCGGAATCTCCGGGGCAAATACGGAATGACGGGGACGAGTGCGGCCCCCGCCCGGAACGGGCGGAGAACCGACTGGCTAGAGGACGTACGGGGACGCTGCGATGCGCAGCTCAGTAGCCCGGATACTGCATCTGTAGCGCGACCCAGGCGGCCGTGCGCTTGCCGAATTCGGACGCGATCGCATTCAGCGATGCATCGAGCGCATGCAACGGATAGCGCGTGACCGGTGCGGACAGCATCCGCGTCGGCGCGTCGACGCCGGCCACACGATCGGGAACGATCGTCAGCCCGCGCCGGGTGCGCACGGGTTCGCGGCTCGCGGCCACCGTGTAGGCGGTCGAGCGGAACGTCGTCGAATAGGCGTCGGCCTCGAGCACGAGCGCAATTTCGTCGACGCCCGGCGCGATCGGGATACCGAAATCCTCGTGCGACCAGAACGACACATAGTTGGTTGCGATCGTCGCCATCGCCGGCAATCCGAGACTGAAGCGGTCGGTCGCGATCTCGGACGACCATGCAGGGCGTCCGAGCCGCTCGGCGACCTGCAGCGCGCGTTCGTGCCCGGCGAGCGCCTCGACGAGCGCCAGCGATACCGGAATCGTCGCGGTGACGCCGGTCGTCGTGACGACCTTGCCGTCGGCAACGTAACGCTTGCCGTCGACCCAGCGCGTATCGGCGAACTTCTTGCGCAGATCGTTCATCGAGTACCAATGCCCCGTTGCGCGGCGGCCTTCCAGCAGCCCCGCGCGTGCAACGACCCAGACGCCGTCGCACACGCCGATGATCGTCGCGCCCTTCTTCGCCTGCCCGGCCACCCATGCAAGCAGCGCCGGATCGCTGTCGCGATGCACGGCCGGCACGATCACGTAGTCGGCCCCTTGCGGCACGCGCTCGTCGAACTGCGCGGTGGTTTCGTCCGGAATGACGTTCATCGGCGCCGGGAACATCCGGATCGGGCCCGGCTTCGTCGCGAGCGCGACGAGATCCGCCGCGCCCGATTCGGCCACGATGCCATAGGGAACGACGTAGTCGGTCAGCTCGGTATAGTAGTTTTCGCCGACGACGGCGACGATCGGGCGCGTGCGCCCGAAGCGCGGCTGATAGGCGGGCAGCCGGTCGGCGCGTGCCGCCGCGGGCGCGGCCGCTGCCGGCGCCGACGCTTCGCTCGCGGGCCCCGCATGGGCAACGTTCGCGATGCCCGATGCAAGCGGCGCGAGCAGCAACATCATCCAGTACAGCATGACTTTTCGCATTGAAGCCTCTCCGTGTATGGAACTCATCCAGTAATCAGGCATGGCGCCTGTGCCGGCCGTCATGACGCCGCCGCCGCCGGCAACACGACGTTGAACGTCACGTCGTCGTCGCGCTGCGCGTCGCGGACCTTCAGCGTGATCGTCCACCAGCCGGGCATGCTGAACTTCATCCCTTGCAGCCGATACGCACCGTTTCCGTCGCTCTCGACCACGCGAGGACGCGTCGGCAGACCGTGCCCGTGCTGCGGCATCCCGCCGCTCACGTCGATGCGCGCACCGCGCACGGGCTCGCCCGACGCACGGCTCACGCTGACCGTCCAGACATGGATCCGGTTCAGCGGCGGCGGTGTCGTGGGCGGCTCGAGCGTCACGACGTATGCGCCCGACGCCGTCGTTCGCGTCAACGACAGATTCAGACCCGCGGGAACCGACTGCTCGGCCGGTGCGCCGCATGCGCCGAGCATGGCGATGCAACTCCCGGCGAAGGCTAACATGACGTTCCGCCGACGAATCGATTTCATTGACATTTCATCGGCGCCCGATCCGGCCGCTCGATCACGCGTAGCGGAGCGCATCGACGATCTCCATGCGCGACGCGCGGCGCGCGGGCAGCAACGCGGACAGCATCGATACCACCAGCAGGCCGATCGCGGTGCCGACGATCAGGTCGTTCTCGCCCCACACGCGAATGATCAGCGGCACCGGCGAGCGGCCCGGCGGCGTCCACGTCAGACCGCTGACGTTGATGACGCCGGCGAGCAGCGCCGCGCTGGCGACGCCGAGCACCGCGCCGATCACGCCGAGCAGCAGCCCTTCGCACAGGAACAGGCGCCGCACGCCGGCGCGGCGCAACCCCATCGCGCGCAGCGTTCCGATTTCGACCGTGCGCTCGAACACCGCCGTGCTCATCGTGTTGCCCACGGTAAACAGCACGATCGCGGCGATCAGCAGTGCGACAAAACCGAACAGCGTCGCGAACATCGCAAGCGCTTGACCATAGAACGGGTTCAGCACCGTGTAATCCACGACTTCCGTGTCCGTACCGGCGAATTTCGTTTTGAGCAGCGTCTCGAGCCGCGCCTTCGCGGCAGGCAAATCCGACGTGTGGCGCAACTGGACGACGATCGCCGTGGCCTTCGGCTGCTCGGCGCCGTACACGAGTCGTTGCGCTTGCGCGAGATGCAGGCCGACGTACATGTCGTCGTATTCCTTGATGCCCTGTCGTTCCGCTTTCACGACCTGCAGTTCCGCCACGTTCGGCGCACCGCGCGCGGTCGCCGCAAGCAGTTCGATCCGCCGGCCGCTCGTCCCGGCGGCCGGCGCCGCGCGCGTTCCCTCGGCAAGGGCCGCGATATCGCCCGGAAGCGGCGAGGCAGGCGTGGCGTCCGCGGACTTCCTGGGCGGTTTGCAGTCGGGCACCTTGAGCGGCCCGCACAGTTCGAGTACACGCGCGAGGCCCGTACCGATCACGGCTGCGTCGCCCGTCGTTCCGGTCAGCGCCATCGGCGGGATCGTCACGGGGAAGCGATAGTCGTTCCAGGCGCGCATCCGGTTCTGGTCGTCCACGCGCACGCCGAGCGCGAGCGCGGTACGCGACAACCCCGCGTCGAAGTTGCCCGCGATGCCCTGCAACTGCAGCGTGGGCGTCGCGACGAGCACCATCGTCGCCAGTACCGGGTCGGCCTTCACCGCGTCGATAATCGCTTCGTAGTTGTCGATCCCGTACTCGGAAGGATTGCCGCTGCCGAACTCGTAGAACCCCTTGCGTTCGATCTGCAGGTGGCCGCCGTACTTCACGTAATCGGTTTGCAGACCATACGTGATGTTGCGCGTATAGCCGCCGAACAGCAGCACCGCGTGCGCGCCGACGATCATCGCAAGCAAGGTCGTGATCGAGCGACGGCGGTTGCGCAGCAGATTGCGGAGCGCGAGCGAAAATGTCTTCATGCGAACGCCTCCTGCTCGTCCGTGCGGGTCACGTCGGACACGATCCCGTCGGCAATATGGACGACGTCGTCGCCCGCCGCGATGACCTGCGGATCATGCGACGAAATCACGAACGAGACGCGCCGCTCCCGCTGCAAGCGCCGCATCAGCGCGATGATCTGCTGGCCGGTCTTGCTGTCCAGATTGGCGGTCGGCTCGTCCGCCAGCACGAGGTTCGGCGACGCGACGAGTGCGCGTGCGATCGCGACCCGTTGCCGCTGGCCGCCCGACATCTGTCCCGGACGATGGTGCGCCTTGTCGGCCAGGCCGACCGCATCGAGCATGTCCCGCACCTTCAGCGCCCGCTCGGACTCCGTCAATCGCGTGCCCGCGAGAAGCAGCGGATATTCGACGTTTTCGTGCGCCGTGAGCACCGGCAGCAGATTGAAGTTCTGGAAGACGAAACCGAGCCGCCGGGCACGAAAATCCGACAGCGCGTCGTCCGACAAACGGCCGACCTCTTCGCCCGCCACGACGATGCGGCCGCGATCGGGCCGGTCCACGCACCCGACAAGATTCAGCAACGTCGACTTCCCGCTGCCGGACGCGCCGGCAATGACGGTCAGTCTTCCATCACGGATGTCGAGCGTGACGTCGCGCAGCGCGGTCACGTTGACGGAGCCCATCAGATACGACTTTTCAACGGCTTCGAGTATTACGGCGTTCATGGTCTCGATGTACGAAGTTGGCAGGCCGCGACAGCAGGGTGCAGGACGATCGCGCAGCGCAGAATACCAACTTGCGTGTACGGAAAAACCTGTTCGTTGGGGCAGCGTCCGGGCGCGAACGCGATGCCGGGATGGCATGTCGCGTCCCGCATTCGCGAACAATCACGGCCGGGAGGGACCGTCAACCTGTACCGTCGGACGGCACACGTCGCCGCCCCTTGCGATTACGCTGCACCGTCATCGGCGCGCCGCCCCGGATCGAATCGCGGCCGCGTCTCGTCACGACTTCCGTTCCCAATCGGCATGCCAGTCAAGATCACGCCCTGGTTCATCCTGCATCGCCCGCAACCCGCGGCCACGCACCGGCTGTTCTGCTTCCCGTACGCCGGTGCCGGCTCGCTGCTCTATCGGCGCTGGGCGCTCGATCTGCCCGACTGGATCGAAGTCGTTGCGGTCGAACTGCCGGGACGCCAGACGCGTTTCTCGGAAGCGCCGCCCACGTCGCTGGATGCGATGACGGATGCGTTGGCCACGGCCGCGACCGGGCTCCTCGACAAGCCATTCGGCACCTTCGGGTACAGTTTCGGCAGTGTCGTCGGTATCGAATGGTTGAAGGAACTCGATCGACGACGGCTTCGCGGGCCCGTTCATGCGTTCTGTGCAGCGCACCGCGCGCCGCATGTCGCACCGCGTCCGCTCTCGATTCATCGGTTGCCGGAACCGGACCTCATCGGTTGGCTGAAAACGATGGGCGGCACACCGGATGCGTTGCTGTCGGAGCCGGACTGGCTTCGGCATTTCCTGCGCGCGCTGCGCGCCGATCTGGCGCTCGCCGAAGGATATTGCACCGATGCGCCATTCGCGTTGCGGTGCGGGCTGACCGTATTCGGCGGCCTGCACGATCCGCATGTCGATATCGACGCGCTGCGCGAATGGCGCCGCTACAGCGACGGACCGTTCTCCCTTCATCGGTTCGACGGCGATCATTTCTTCATCCATGCCCGGGAACGCGAGCTACAGGATCGCGTGGTCGCGACGCTGGCCGCACAGGCATAGCCACGATACCGAGAACCGGTCGCGCCGGCATCGGCTGCGAGGTCATCCCGTCACAGCATCACGCGCTCGATCCCGCCATGGTTGGCGCGTGCGACATAATCGGCCATCCAGTTCTCGCCGAGCACCTGGCGCGCGATCTCGACCACGATGGCTCGAAGCACGCCTTGATCAGCGCGGCGATCTCGGCTTCGGTGTCGGGCGTCAGCACGACGAACGGGTATTCGACGCGCCAGTCGGTCGCATCGGTCACGTGCGACACGCGCGACAGCCCGTCGAAGCGGATGTTGTCCTTCTGCGTGCAGCGGCCGAGCGCCTTGGTCGCGCGGCGGCGCAGCTCGGCCATCTTGTCGAATTCGTCGGCGAACTCGTCGACCGCGCGCTGCGCCGCCGCTTCCAGCATCTCGACGCGCGATGCGCGCTCGCGGCCGGCGGCGTCGTACCATCCGCTCACACTCACCCGACGACGTCTTGCAATTTCGGACAGCCGGTCATGCAGCGTGGCGATCAGGAACGCGCGACGCGTTCGGTTATCGAGCAAGTCGTCCTGCAGATACGGGTTGCGGCGCACGACCCAGATGTCGCCGAGCACTTCGCAGAGCAGCCGCGCCGAGCGGCCCGTGCGGCGCTCGGCGCGCAGTTCGTCGAGCACCGACCACGCCTCTTCGCCGAGCAGGCGGATCACGATCTCGCGATCGGAAAACGACGTGTAGTTATACGGAATATTGCGCGACGGTTCATGTAATCCTGCTATTGCCCGAACACGATCTAGCAAATGTACGCTTGGCAGTCGGGCATTCATTGGCGTCTATGAAATGAATGATGATGCGATCGAGAACCACGCTCGGGAAAGCGGAATCGTATTCGGCAGGCAGCAGGCAAACTAAACGGAAATGGCGGTCCGGACCAGATCGAACGCGCTTTTCAGGATCATCGCCGTGGCTATGCCGACCAATGGAGGCGCAAGCACCCCGGTCACGCACAGCAGGACACGGCCCGGGACCGGCAAGCCCGGCCGCTTCCATGCGATATAAAGCGCGGCAGGCGGCAGAAAGAGAATCGACAAAATATAGGCTTTGTACGTAAACCCATGACGCGCGACAAATGCCTTGACCTTTTCCTTGAAAGACATTCCCGAACTCTCCTAGATCAATCCCAGACGGCTAACCTTCGCCACCGCCTGCGCCCTGTTCGAAACACGCAGTTTTTCATACACATTCGTCAGATGAAACTTGACCGTTCTTTCCGACATCGAAAGTATTCGGCCAATTTCCCACGCAGTCTTGCCTTCGACTACCCATTTGATTACATCGGATTCCTTTCTCGTGAACTGAATCCTGTTCGGGTCCGCGCAAGCATCCGGCTCGAAGCCTGCCGCAGGTGATTCCGCGGCTTCCCGGCTCTGTCTCGCAATCTTCTGGGCCAGTGCTGCATGCAAATGCATGGCAATGAGACTGACGAGCAACGCCGAATGCAACGTCGTGTCTTCGCACTTCAACTGCAAGACGGTCCGAATGGCCGTCGAATCGCCGGGCGGCGCGCCAATACAAGCGACCACCCCCTGCCCGCGCATGTATGACGCGACATCGTTGACCTGCGCATCGCGTTGCGGCAATTCCCCGTCGAGATCGCGCCAGCGAAAGGTATGATCCTGACGATCCGACAAGGCGAAGCAACTCAAATATCGATCAATGTCGATCCCGGCTCCAAACAGCGTCAGGCCTCGTCGGGTTCCGGCGTCGTTCGCGGCACCATAGCGATATATCAGTCCGTGAGAAGCTGCATCGCCGCTTCCTCCATGCAAAATCAAACACTTGTCGAACGGAATCACTCGTCCAATTTTTTCCGCGAGCTGATCGATCCCCTCGGTCAAACCGTTGGGACGAAGAATCTCGCCGATGATGCGAGAAAAGGTCTCCAATTTTCCGGGCCCTTATTGAAAAGACAAGGTTCTTGATCGTCGACGCGCCGTGGCAACCCGGTTTATTTACCCAAGCTTCAAGACCGTAACGGATTGCCGGCACCTGGCGCTTACTCCCTGTACATCGGCACTGGCCAATATTCGATGACAACATCAAGTCAAGCATCGCTCGCGATGCCATGCTTCCAGAACAAACATTTGTCAAGGAGTACGGATCAACGACGCCGAATGATTAACATCTGAATTATTAACATGCCAATTATTGAAACCGGACTTCACATGCCCTAATGACAGAACGATTTCATCCACGCGCGCGATGTCGAAATGTATTCATTCACCAGCCGCAAGCCAGACAATGGCCAATTGAAGAGCCGGCGGCTGAACTTCACGCCTAGACTTCATTCTCTAAACCTGGCGCTGCGCAAGTATATCGGAGGACAGAAGACAGAAACATTACCTTTCGAAAAAAATATGTAATGAAGCTTTCTATCTAGTTACATCAAAAATTCGAATTTTGTTTCATGCCTGCGACAAACTGACGCACGTCGTTTCAATATCTCGACATCAAGCGCGATTTTGCAGAAGCCACGGCCCGATCGAGCTAGAAAACTTTACAAATCTCCGTGATTTCAATTTCGCATGCTCGTATAGTTCCGTCGATTATTTACATCGTTTGAATTTGCGACAGTCAATTGCCACGCCGATAATTCAGGAAAATCGATTGATCCGATCCTGCTGCCTGAACGCAGTCAAATCTTCCCCGTCCGTTCGAATATTCCCTGACTGAATCGGCAAAAAATCCTGATTCACGCAACCAGCCGGTCGACGCATCTCGCGACACCCGCTCCTGATCGATCGAACGGCGGGCACATCGCCGGCGTGGCGACAGCGACAAACCGCGTACTGCCATCGGTCGACAGTATGCGAACGGCGCTGCATCCGGCGCCGGCCAGTATGGCCGGGCATGCTGGCACCGCATCTGTATCCGTGTGCTCGTCGGTACCGCTAGCCAGTTCACGAATGCCCGCCCGACGGGCGTTTCGCCATCGCGCGAAGGCGGCCCTCGAACTTGTGCAGCAACATCGACGCCGTGGCCGCAAGGCCGATGGCGAGTCCGCTCCATATGCCATAGATGCCGTATCCCAGCAGCACACCGGCCACCCAGGCGACCGGCAGACCGATGACCCAGTATCCGACGATCGATATCCGGAACGAACTCGTTACGTCACCGAGCCCTCGCAAGATGCCGACGCCGATGTTCTGACTGCAATCGAAGATTTGCAGCAGTGCCGCGATCGTCAGCAGCCCGCCGGCGAGTCGCAGCACTTCGGCACTCGCGGCCACCCGGTTATCGAGAAACGGCGCAAGCACGCGCGCCGGTGCGACCAGATATGGCAGCGCGACGATCACCATGATCACGACGCCCGACGCGAGCCCGGTATAGCCGAGTCGACGCGCCCCGCGATAGTCGTGCCGTGCACACGCATGGCTGATGCTGATCGACGACGCATGAGACAAGCCGACGGAAATCATGAACACGATGTAGATCACCTGATTCACGATTGTCTGGGCGGCGAGCGCATCGGCGCCGAGCGTCCCGATCACGAGCGTGAGGACGGTAAAGAACGCTGCCTCCGATCCATAGGTTGCCGCAATCGGCAAACCCATCCGCCACGTCCGCGCCAACGTATCGGCATCGGCACGCCAGACGGCGAGCGACAAGTGTTCGGACAGTTCCGGCCGGCGCCTAGCGATCGTCAGGAACGCGATGAAGGAAAGCAGGTACACGCAACTGGTTGCGCACGCAATGCCGATCAGGCCGAGCTTCGGAAATCCGAACCGGCCGAACATCAATGCATAGTCGAGCGCGGCGTTGACGACGATCGATACGATCGTGATCGCCAATAGCGGCCCAGGCCTGCGCAATCCGACGGTATATTGTCGAAGCACCTGAAACCAGAGACACGGCAACATGCCGGGCGCGGCCGCCGCCAGATAGAACGATGTTTGCCGCGCGACGTCGGGATCCTGCCCGAGCCAGACAAGCGGCATTTCGATGCACAGCATCATCAATGCAAACACCAGTGCCGCAAGCGTCGACAACGCAAAGCCGGACCGCACCAGCCGCATGATTTCCGCATGCGCGTGCTGGCCGTTCGCGAACGCGACGAGGTTGCCGGTTCCCGTCACCAGCCCGGTTCCCATCGTCCGGAACTGGTTGAAGATCGTCAGCGCGAGACCGCCAGCGGCGATCTCGCGCGGGCCAAGCATCCCCATCATGACGATGTCGGTGGTCGTCAGCGCCACCTGTGCGAGCTGCGTGAGAACGAGCGGAGCGGCAAGCACGCCGATTTGTCTGGCATCGAGCCAGACTTGCCGATGAAGTTTCATACGGCGCGGGAAAATATCGATTCAAGTTCGTGAGCAACCGACTCGTCGAGCAGATTCCGCTCTCGCATCCAGTCGTCGTTGAACACCGTGTCCAGATATTTCTCCCCGCCGTCACAGACCAGGGCCACGAGTGTCGCACCCGCGGGCAGCGAATCGAACATCTTCAACGCGTGCCAGACGACACCGCCTGCCGAGCCGCCGACGAGCAGCGACTTCTTGCGTGCGATATAGCGTGCTGTATTGAATGCGGCCGCGTCCGTCACTTTGAAGCCTTCGTCGAGCAACGCATAGTCGACCAACGCGCCGATCTCGGCGCCGGGCGGTGTCCCGGTGCCCGACTGATAATACGGCCCGCCTTCGCCGCCGAAAACGATCGAGCCGACGGGCTCGACGCCGACGACTCGCGGCGCCGGGCCGGTCGCGAGCAGTTCCCGCGCAGTGCCGAACAGCGACCCGCCGGTGCCGACCGCACCGACCAGAAAGTCGATCCGGTCACCAAGAATGTCGCGCAGCTCATGTGCCAGCCCGCGATAACCGTTACCGTTCGCGGGATTGTTGTGCTGCTCCGTCCAGATGCCGTCCGGATCGTCGGCCGCCATGCGCTTGGCAAGTGCGTCCCGGTCCGCCGTCGCGATCTCGTCGCCGTCGCTCACGTAGACGAGTGCCGCGCCGAAGGCCTGCATCGCGCGCAACTTGTCTTTCGATGCGTGACGATCCACGACCGCGGTGAACCGATAGCCGCGCTCGGCCGACAACAGCGCGAGCCCCATGCCCGTATTGCCGGAGGTCGATTCGATCACATGCCCGGCCGGCCGGAGACTCCCGTCCCGTTCGGCTTCATCGAGCATCTGCCTTGCCATCCGGATCTTGGCGCTGCCGGTCGGATTCGTCGACTCGAGTTTAAGCAGGATGCGCGCGCCGTCGGCGCCGCGAATCAATTCGAACAACGGCGTGCGGCCGACAAGATCCGATACCTTCGACACGATCGCAGGTACGGTGATCGTGGCTTGCTCACCGAGAAAGCGTACATTCATGGTCAGGCTCCCGGAAACTGGAAGAGGCGATCGACGCGCCAACGCGGCCGTGCGCCGTCAAGTGCCAAGACAAGCTTGGGGGGAAGCGGCAGCTCGTGAAACGAAGATTCGTTCGAATCCATCTGGTAGCCGGCCGTGTTTGGGTAGATCAGCAGATCGCCGGGTTCCGGGCGCTGCCCGAATGCGATCTTGCGCCAGGTCAGCATGTCCGAATCGAGGCAGCTCGCCCCGCCGACACAGGCGCGATAAGGCGTGCCCGTGCGCGGCGATCGCGAGGGCTCGCGCGCCGCGCTCAGCAGTTCCGGATCGGGCAGGAATTCGCTGGCGAACCATTGCTCCGAAACGCTGAAGCTCGTGCCATTGACGGTCGCGATGCCATAGTCGCCGCAGTCCTTCACGCCCTGCACGGCAAAGACCGTGAATCCTGCCTGATCCAGCAGTGCACGCCCCGGTTCCAGCATGATTTTCAGGCCATACTCGCGGGCCAGTTCGGCGAGTGTTGCGGACTCCGTGTCGGGAGTGCCCGCCAGGATTGCATCGAGCATCCGCGCGCCGCTGCAGGCAGAGTGATACGGATAGAAGCCGCCGAATACCTTGTTCGCGTGGTAATCGTCCGGCCGGTGTGCGCGCTGGAATGCGCGCCAGTCGCTCTCGCTGGCGTACGACATCGCGAAGCCGCCGCCGATATTGATCGTGTTCGGCGCAAGGCCGAGTTCACGAGCAGCCATGCACGCACGCATCGCCATCGCGGCCTGATTGCAGCGCTCCATCGCGCTGTACCCGGACAGATGAAACGAGAACCCTTCAAGGGCGACCGACGCCTGCGTCGCGGCACAGGTCGACAGCGCAACGCGCAGCGCCTCGGCACTCAATCCGAATCGACTATCGCCTCGTGCCGTGGGCGCCATGCGCAACAGAATGCGCGCGGTCCGCCTGGCCTGTCCCGAGAGCGCGATCAGCCGATCGAGTTCCTCCTCGCTGTCGATCGCGATCAACGCATCGTGCGAAACCGCGAGCCGCAGCAGCGCCTCCGACTTCGACGGCCCGGATACGCCGATATCGGTCCCGCACACCCCGGCGGCCAACGCTTCCGAGAATTCGCCCGTGCTCGCGACGTCGACGCCGATCCCGGATGCCGCGGCCGCATGCGCGAAGCATCGCGCCTTGTTCGCCTTCTTCGCATAGTAAATGCGCCCAGACACCTGGCGATCGTCCAGTACGCGCTGAAATTCGGCGACATTGCGCGCGAAGCGCCCGGGAAACAGGAAATGAACGGGTGCGTCGAAGCCATCGACAAGATCGTGGATCATCGCCTGATGTCCGTCCACGAAATCGCGCAGTAGCGGATCCCACAACGCGGGCAATCGGGGAATATCCGTCACCATAGTTCGACTTCCCGACCGAGCCTTTTCGCCAGCGCGGCATCGGCCAACACGCGCCCGAGCGCGATGTCCGTCACGATCATTCCGCTGTTGAACGCGTAAACGATATCGGTGTCGTTGCGCCGTGCAGGCTTGCGGCCCAGCAGTATGTCCGGCAACTCGGCGTCGACAGCAGGCAGTTTTCCGGCTTCGTCCACGAGATCGGCGCCGGTCACCTGCATTTGCGCCTCGCTCGTCGCGATGCGGTAATCGGCGCAATGCAGCGCGTCAGCATGAATTCCGTATCCGACCAGCAGCGCCAGCGCGCCCGGCTTCAGCGCCGCGTGCCGCACGGCCTCCGATACACCGGCGCCAGCCACGCCCAGCACGATGTCGGCCTCGTTCGCGGAGGCGACGAGATCCTTCGACACTTCGATGTCACGATCCGGGTGAAAGCGCTTCAGCGTATTGCGCACGGCGTCGATTCCCGACTCGTAGTGACCGTGCACGATCACGCGCTCGACGTCCGGCAATGCGGTGAGCAGGAACGGCGCCGCCATCCGCCCCTGCGTGCCCGTGCCGACGACGAGAGCCGTTCGCGCCCGCGGCGCCGCCGCGCGCGCGATCAGGGCCGACACCGCCGGCGTGCGCAGCGACCCGACCAGGCTGCCGTCCATCAGCGCGACAGGCAAGCCCGTTTCGTCGTCGAACAGCAACAACGTCGTGTAGTACTTCTGAAGTTCGCGGTTATGTTCCGGATCGAACTTATACGACGTCTTGAAACCGACCGTTCTGCGTCCACCGTCTCGACCCAGCATCGAGTACGCGACGGAATGCTTGTCCGCCGGCTGGCTCATCAGCTTGCGCGGATTGTCGGATTCGCCGGTGCCGAGGCCAAGGTATGCCCGTTCGACGGCTTCGAGCACCATCGATGGGTCGTAGTCGAGTTCGTCGATCGTGCGCTTGCCAAGCACCAGGAGTTTCGAGGGTTGCGTCGCGAGCCGCAGCCGAATGTCCGCGTCGGGTTTGGCGTCATCTGCCATCGTGGATATCATCGTATTCACTCGTGTCTCACCGAATTTCACGTATCGAAGGGGCCTGCCGCATGCATCGTGCAGGTTGACTTGAACACGGATGTAACGGGGCGACGCCGGTGGACCGGATCGCCTCGTCGCCGCGCCATTCATCGTGTGCAATGGGTTTCGACATCGGCCATGAATCGGACGGATCGATCCCGTCGAAAAGAGTCATTTGTTTCCCTCGTGTGAAATCCGGCACTCACCTGTCTGACATCAGGCGAATACGCCGCTTTCGGTGTCGACGACCGATGCACCGCGTGGTGCATTTCGCGGTCGTCTTCTCTCGATATTGTTCGGTGGAGATGAATCGGATGTGTCGGTCGACTGGCGACACGTTCCATTACCGCGGGTGCTTCATGCTTAGCGGCGTATTCATCATGCGATCTCGTTTTTCAACGGTCGGATTACAGATAATAAAAAGTAATTTGCAACCATTTCATTTTTCATCGAACGCCTTCTTATAATTTCGCAATCCGAATCAATTTAATTGTGAAATACCTTATTAGCACCAATGCGAATCACAAGATGACACGCAATTGACACCGATCAGATAATCATCGCTTCGATCACGAAAATAACGTGCTACCCCTGCGATTCATCAGGCACGGGCTGACGAGTTCAGAAAATTCGGCGGGATTCTCCCAACGTCGGCATAGCCTGCTTTGCAGGCGGCCCTCAAAGTCACATCGATCTGAAACCCCATCAACGTCGATGGTGGCGATCGACAGAGAATACAAATCGCTCGTATTTATAAACCAACCCCCACTTTTCTTGCAAACACTTTATTTAATAATTTCAAATACCTTTACGGCGATCGTCATTGAGCCATGAAAGTGAAAATTGCGAGCGATAGCTGCTTGATAGCAGCATCGAAAGGCCCGGCTTGCGCGCCGACGTGAGGTTGCTGCGCCCGTCAATGTGCGGCCCGGGCATCCAGGCGTGAAGAGATACGGAAACACCGGACAAGGCGGGCTCATCCATTCCACGGCGCTCCGATGTCACTCAACATGCCGCCTGGACGATAGGCTCCTTGAAGTCGCCAAAGCGCCCCGCATCGGGGGCCGCCGAAATGTTCGGGGTGGATACGCCGTTCCGGTGTCCCCGGCCCGATAGCCGTCTCCTTTCGGCGTCGAGTTCAGTCGAGCGCCCACTTTTTTATTTCTGTCATCCTAATCAATATCGATGCACTCATGCTGCCGTGTTTCGACATGAGACACCGCGCACGACACATCGCGTTTCCCCAATAGAAAAGCCCGGCCCGCATCGAAGCGGGCCGGGCCGTGACGCGATGCGTGCTACTTGTTACAGCGCGCCGCCTTGCGCCGACGCCGAGCCCTTCACGCCAACCGACGCGCCGCCCTGCACCGAGTTCGTCGCGCCTTCGAGCGCCTCGCCGGCCTTCGCCTTCGCGCCGCGGGCGACGTCGCCCGCGGTCGACACCGCGCCTTGTGCATGGCTCTTCGCCGAGCCGGCGACGCGCTTCACGTGCGACTTCGTCGTGTGGACGGCCGACGCCGTCGCATCCTTCGTCGCGCCGGCCGCCGAACCGACCGCCTGCGTCGCGCCGCCGACCGCCGCGCCGGCTGCCGAGCCCACGCCGCCGACCGTCTTGCCGACGCCGTTCAGCGCGCCGCCGACGACATCGCCCGCGCCCGAACCCGAACCTGCCGCATTCACGCCGCCGCCGGCCTGCACACCCACGCCGCCGCCGAGCAGCGGCGTCTGGACCTGGGCGCCGACGCCTGCGGAACCCTGCGCACCGGTCTGGGCCGTCTGTGCGAATGCAGCCGAAGTCGCCATCGCCGTCAGAGCGGCACCCAGCAGAATCGTGCGAATCGTGTTCATGGTCATTCTCCCCAAAGACGTTGTTGCTGCGGGCCGCCTTCGTGCGGCTTGTCGCATGCCTCGCCGCGACATGCGGCAGGTGGAGCTAATGTAGCGGCGGCGGCGTGCAAAACGATCGAATTGCGGGGACTGTTACTTCCGTTGCAAATGCTGACGATTGACTCACACTGTTTGACAATCGGACGTTTACGGCGGGGCGGCCGCTCTATTCGACGATGGACGGGCGTGGCCCGGGCCGGCAGACGTGCTTCATGCCGGCCGCCTCATCTGCATTCCGAAGGACGAGGATCGCGTGGCCGTCGATGCGGCCGCGTCACGATGCACGGCCCGGCCGCTAACGAGCGGACCGGGGCCGTGCGTACGCTGCCCGGTTACGGCCGGAACGTATCGCCGAGCACGATGCCTTCGCGACGCGGATCGGTGCCGCCCTGCAACGCGGGCGACTGGCCGACCGTCACGCGCATCACCGTGTTGACGCCGCTCGCCTGCGCGGACGTCGATACCTTGTGCCCGAGCGCGAGCAGCCCCGTGATCAGCGGATCGTTCGCGCCGTTGTTCGCCGGGTTGACGTTCGGATGCTCGCCGCCGATCGTGGTCGTCGGGCTGTTGCTCGCGCCGAAATCGACGAGCCCCGCCGACTGCTGCGCATCGAGCCCCCAGTCGAGCGCGCCGACCAGCGTCTTGACCACGTATTGCGGAATCGTGCCGCCGCCCGGCGAACCGGTCGCCATCACGAAGTCGCCGCGCGAGCCGTCGGCAGCCTGCCCGAACACGATCGTCGGCGCCATCGAGCTGCGCGGCCGCTTGCCCGGCTGCAGGCGGTTCGCGACCGGATTGCCGGACGTGTCGAGCGGGTTCGCGGAGAAGTCGGTCAACTGGTTGTTCAGCAGGAAGCCGTTGGTCATGTGAAACGAGCCCATGCTCGATTCGACCGTCGTCGTCGCGCTCAGCACGTTGCCGTCGCCATCCACGATCGTGAACTGGTTCGTGCCATGCTCGATCAGCGTCGTGTCGACGCCGAGCGGCACGGCACCGAGATTGCCGGGCTGCGCGGTGCCCATGCTCTTGGCCGGGTCGATCAGCGCCGCGCGCGATTTCAGGTACGGCTTGTTCAGCAACGTGTTCCACGTGCCGCCCGGCAGCGGCACGAAGTCGGTATCGGCCACGTACTTGTCGCGGTCGGCATACGCGAGCCGTTCGGCTTCGGCAATGAGATGAACGCCCGCGACGGTCGGCTTGCCGCCTTCGAGATCGATCGCCGTCGGTTTCAGCGACTTCAGGTCATAGTTCTCGAGGATGCCGAGCGCCGATGCGACCGCGATGCCGCCCGACGACGGCGGCGGCATCCCGCAAACCCAGTAACTGCGATAGGTCGTGCACACCGGGTCGCGGCGCTTCGCCTGATATGCGGCAAGGTCGGCGACGGTCGTCTTTCCCGGCGTGAGCGTCGAGCCGTCCGCGCCCTTCGTCGCGGCGATCTTCGCGACGATGTCCTGCGCGATCTGCCCCGTATACAGCGCATTCGCGCCCGACTGCGCCATCAGCGACAGCGTGCGCGCGTAGGCCGGATTCTTCAGAACGGTGCCGAGCGTCTTCGGCGAACCATCGGCGTTCAGGAAATACGCGGCGGCTTCGGGGTCGCGCTTCAGGTTCGCGGCATTCGCGGCGATCGCGTCGGCCAGCCGGCCGCCGATCGGGAAACCGTTGGTCGCGAGCGTAATCGCATCGCCGAACAGGCTCTGCCACGGCAAGCGGCCGTGATCCTGTTGCAGCGCCTCGATGAGCCGCGGCACGCCGATCGTGCCGATCGAGCGGCCGCTCGCGCGCGCGCTCGGCAGCGGCGCCGAATGATCGGTGGCGTCATCGACGTAGCGCAGGTAGTTCTCGGTCGCGGCGGCCGGCGCGGTTTCGCGGCCGTCGTATGCCTGCAGCGTCTTGCCGCGCGCATCGTAGTAGAGCAGCACGCCGCCCGAGCCGAGGCCCGTCGCCTCGGGCACCGTCAGGCCGAGCACGGCCTGCACGGCGACCGCCGCGTCAGCGGCCGTGCCGCCCTTCTTCAACACCGCGCAACCGGCCGCGCTCGCGTACGCGTTCGACGTGGCTACGAGGTACGTTTTCGCATAGACGGGCTTCATCCCGGTGCGATAGCCCGACGACGCTTCCGGCAGCGACGGGTCGCCCGGCTGGTTCGAGCCCACCACGACCGTCGCGCCGCTGTTGTCGACCGCGAGGCAGCTCGCATCGGCGGAAGGCGCGGTCGTGCGGGCCGCCTCGTTCTCGACGTCGCCGCCACAGGCGGTCAGCAGGGCTGCCGCGAGCAACGCGGACGCATACGGAAAAATCGCTGTTCTGTGCATTGTCTGCCGATGTTCCTGTCGATCGTTGCGATGGGCATCCTGTTGCCGGCAACCGCCTCGGTGCCCGGGCAACGTGTTCGATACTCGCACGGACAAAATTTTTCCGGCAATAGGGAAATCACGTCACGCAGCCGAAAGTTGTGTACGCAACGTCACCGAACCGGCATGCGGTTTTGCCTGCTGCATCGCAATGCGGCTTACATCGCGACGCAAATGGCGTTCGCCGTGCTCGCGCGGCCGGGCAGGCAAGCCCACGCCGGCGCGGCTGCGGCGCCTTCGCCCGACGCGCGGCAGCCGCGCCATTGCGCACGCTGCCCGCGCTTGACAACGCCTGCGTTCTTGCCTGAAGCTCGGCTTCCTCGCACGGCTGGTCGCGTTCATGCCGGCCGGCGGCTAATGGTCAGGAATCCGGATATCGATGCAATGGAACCGCGTACCGGATACGTTCCGCGTCTTCATCACGCTGTTGCGCGTGCTCGTTTGCCTGACGATGAACGATGACGACATCGACGGCACGCGTACCGCGGCCTGACGGGTCGGCATCGCCGCGCTCCGCCCTGGCATCCGGACGATTGCCGGCGTCACCGCGTCCGGCTATAAAACGGAGATGGACACGACTCGCTGGATTCACGACCCCGTCGGCGCGTTTCGCGCCTGGCAGGAAACCACTGCGGCCGGCGCCGGCCGCCGGCCGTTCGCGCCGCGCTCGGTCGTGCAGCACGTCGCGATGTTCGAGCGATTCCTGCGCCACCTGAGCGCACACCGCGTGTCGCTCGCGACATTCGGGCCCGACCACGTCGCAGCCTTCCTCGCCGAACTCGACCGCACCTGCGCGCCCGGCACGTCGACGCGCGTGCGCTATGGGAAGCTGATCGACCGGCTCGGCCGGCATCTGGTCGACACCGGTGTGCGGACGATCCATCCGGCCGGCCGATCGACGCGCGATCTCGCATGGCCGGACGGCGAGCCCGAGCCCTGCTACCTGCCGCCCGATGCCGACGCGGCGCTGCAGCGTCATGTGCAGCCTCGAGCGAACGACACGCCGGCCGACTGCCGGAATCGCGCGATCGTCGCGCTGCTGCTCGCGAGCGGCATCACGTCGGCCGAGATCCGCGCGGCGACAGGCGATGCACTCGATCTCGACGCGCGGCCAGCGGCATTGTCGGTGCCGCGCGATCGCGCGCGGCCGGCGCGCCGGATCGCGCTCGCCGCGTTCGCGGTGGCGCCGCTCGCCGCATGGCGCGCGCACTCGACCGACGTGCCGCCGTCGGCGCGGCTGTTTCCCGCGCCGCGCGGGGGAGCGATGAACGACATGTTCCTGCTGCTGGTCGTACGTGACGCGCTGAACGCGATCGGCTTTCGCGCAGCGGACATGAGCCCGCGCATACTCCGCAATACCTATGCGCGCCGCCAGTTGCTCGCCGGCCACGCGCATGCCGATGTCACGGCGATGCTCGGCCTCGCCAGCATGCGAACGGTCACGCGCATCCGGCAGACGCTGCCGCCCGATGCGGCCGCGGATCGCGCCGCTCACGAGCGCTGAACGCGCGCCGCCGGCGCGGATCGTGTTCCTCCCGGTTCGCTATTCGCCCGGCCTCGACTGGACCAGCCGCAGAATCCGCGTGTCGTACGGCGCTTGCATCACTTCCGCGATACGGATACTGGACGCGGCCGGATGCAGCGGATTCAACAGGAAGTTATGGGCGTGCGGCACGACGACGCTCGGCACGCGCAGCAGCGCGCTCGGCTGCGTGTGCAGCCACTCGGTGCCGGCGCTGCGGGTCCAGTCGACGTTCGTTCGCCAGTCCTCTGGCGCATCGCCTTCGGCGATTTCGGCCACGTCCACGGAATCGGGCACCTCGATACGCAGCAACTGGTAGCCGCTCGGCAATTGCGCGACGGTCGCGATTTCGAAATGAACCAGCGTCTCGAGCAACGCGAGCGCCGGATGCTCGGCGAGATACACAACCGGCTGCCCGGCGAAATGCCAGCGCCCACCGGCCCGCAACCCGCCGACGCCTTTCAGGTCGGCGTAATTGCTGATCCGCCACAGCGTCGTCAAGCGAAATACCCCTCGTCGATCTGCGTGAGGGCCTCTTCGACGAGCCGCGCGCCATGCTCGGTGCTCGCCATGTCGAGCGACGTGCGGCCGCCGAAGCGCTGGAGCCCGTTGCGCAGCCACGCCATCGCCTTGTCCTGGTCGCCGAACGTGGCTGTCGCCTGCGCGACGATGCGTGCGAGACGAATCGCCTTGTCCGACTCTTCCGGCGATAGGCGTTCGTGCGCCTGGCGACGATGGCTCAGCGTGCGGCGCGGGATGATGAAGGCCAGCTCGTCCGATTTCAGCCCGCGCTCGGACAGGCGATCGATCACCGACACGTCGACGCGCGCGCTCGCCAGTTCGGCCAGATCCGCGCCCGAGCGGACGCGGATCGCCAGCAGCTGTTCGAGAATCGTGAATTCGGCCTGACGCGGATGGGCGACGCCCGAAGGATGAAAAGCGATGGTGCTCATGACCTGTCTCCGGCAATTTGCCCAATCATTATAGGCGTTTTGCCGGATGCTTGCGGACGGCCGAGCATCGGGGTTTGCCCGTCGGGCTGGCAGGCCGGTATTTGGGGACACGCGAATCGGAGATTCGCCTCGGGGAGCGCGTACACAAATTCAGTATATAAAATTCACGCGCCTGATTACCCGAAGTTGTCACGTAACAATTTTCCGGCTTCCGGCGGTAATACGCGAGTCGAACGAACGCCCCTTGTCCCCCGGGTTCGGCCAAGGCCGCGAGGGTGGCGTCGGCGCCGAATGCGCCGTACGCCCGGCAGTCGATCAACGTCGGCCGAGGCGCGGCCACCCTCCCCCGCTCAGCCGGCCCATGCGGACGCCCGAATCACGCTGCAGAAGTTGCCCGCACGGAAATGCGGATCCTTGTCCGCGAGCACGTCGGCCTTTACGTTGCCGAACGTCGTGCCGGGCTTGTGCTTGATGCCGTCGTAGAACGCCTGAATGATGTCTTCCTTGAAATGCGGCGTCCGCGGATGCGCGCGCACGACCGCTTCCCGCTCGACGTCGCTGTATTCCGGGTAAGCGAGGCCCAGTACGTCCATTTCGACGCCCGCCGTGACCAGCCCGACGACGGGATGCATGTGTTGCGGAATGCCGGGCGTGGTATGCAGTGCGATCGACGTCCACACGACGTCGATGTCCTGTTGCGATATCCCGTGGCCCTTCAGAAAATCGCGGGCAGCATTGGCACCGTCCACTTCAAAGCGCTCGCATGCGCTGCTGTGCCGGTGCGTGAGCCCCATGTCATGGAACATGCAGCCGCAATAGAGCAGCTCGGGATCGTAGTCGAGCCCGCGGCGCCGGCCCGCCAGCGCCGCGAAATAAAACACGCGGCTCGAGTGATGGAACAACAGCTCGGACTCGGTATCGCGCACGAGTTCGGTAATCTCGCGCGTCAGTCGCGTAGCGGGAAGGGTAATGCCGGCAACACTCACAGTCATGGTCGACCTCCGTGGAAGATACCCTCGATTCTCCGGAGTCCGACGTATGTCTTAAATAGACATGTCACGACAAATTCTGCCATTTTGCGCGATCGACGGACACGACGCCTGCACGGCGAATGCGGCGCCCCTATACTGCTGCGCATCACGTTCGATACAACACGCAACGATCATGCCGAAGGTCGTAGGTATTTTCGCCGTTCCGGGCGTTCAGCTGCTCGACGTCTCCGCGCCGCTCGACGTGTTCGCGCAGGCGAACGCCGAATGCGGGAAACCGTTCTATGCGTTGCGGATCATCGCGGCCGGGCCAGGCCCGATCCGCAGTTCGTCCGGTGCGCGGTTGCTGCCCGACTGGATCGCGCCCGACATCCCCGAGCGCATCGACACGCTGCTGGTCGCCGGCGCGCCGAACGCCGGCCAGATCGCGCTGCGCACCGACCTCCTCGCGTGGCTGCGCGCGGCGGCCGTGCAAAGCAGGCGCTACGGCTCGATCTGCACCGGCGCGTTCCTCCTCGCGGCCACCGGCCTGCTGAAAGGGCGTCACCTGACCACGCACTGGGCCGCTGCCGACGCGCTCGCGCAGGCGTATCCGTCGCTCGCGGTCGACGCCGACGCGCTGTACGTGCGCGACGGCAAGCTGCGCACCGGCGCCGGCGTCACGGCCGGGCTGGATCTGGCGCTCGCACTGGTCGAGGAGGATCTCGGCCGCGAGATCGCGCGGCGGGTCGCCGCGCAACTGGTGATGTTCTTCAAGCGCCCGGGCGGGCAGCTCCAGTTCAGCCGCAAGGGCGAAGCGCGCCCCGCCGGGCGTTCGGTGTTGCAGGAGGTCCAGCGCTGGATCGCGGCGCATCCCGAACTCGAGCATTCGGTGGCCGAGATGGCGAAGCATGCGGGCATGAGCGCGCGCCATTTCGCGCGGTTGTTCCGCGCGGAGGTCGGCATGACGCCGGCCGCGTGGGTCGAGGTGACGCGCATCTCGGCCGCCCGCCGGTTGCTCGAGAACGGCCACGACACGCCGAAGCAGGTCGCCGGGAAATGCGGCTTCGCGAACGTCGATACGCTCAGGCGAGCGTTTACCCGGCATGTCGGCATCACGCCGGCCGAATACCGGAAACGGCAGGCGACCCTGGCGGCGTGATGCGAAACGGGCAATGCCGACGGCCCCGCAAAAATAATTCGGAATGCGATTCAACTGCCCCTCTCGCATCTGTCGCGCCGATCGACTCGATCGCCCCCGAAGGCCCCGCTCGTGCTCCGGCACGCCCGCAATATTCAGACGAAACGCCATGCCGCGCGAATCGTTTACCCAGTTGCAATAATGATTCGCTGCAACGCGTATTTCCGACCGGTAACGCGATCGTTACGATGCAATCAACCGCTGAACGCAACGAGCGAAGCGCGAAATCAACAGAACCGGAGGTCACCATGAAGTCGTTCATCACCGCTGTCGTCGCCGCAACTGCCCTGTCCGCGTCGTACGGCGCATTCGCGCAATCGAACCCGTCGGGCTCGCTCACGCGTGCCCAGGTGCGTGCGGAACTCGTTCAGCTCGAACAGGCCGGCTACAAGCCCGAAGCATCCGATCCGTATTACCCGCGTGCACTGCAGGCCGCCCAGGCCCGCGTGACGAACGCCGATGAAACCGGCTACGGCGCGCAAGCAGCCGCCGGCGCGCGTGCCGGCCGCGCGATCGCGGTCAAGCAGGAAGGCCGCGACTCGATCTATTTCGGCCAGTAAGCCGGATACGCGCCCGCGTATTCACGGCGTACTCGCGCCGTATTCCGATACGCACGTCGTACACGCGACACCCCGCTCCCGTTCACCGGGGCGGGGTGTTTGCTTTCCGGTCGTCCGCTTCCGTCCCCCGGTCGCGCGACGCGGTACCGTTCACGCAGGCGTCCGGTGTTTGCGCATAGAATGGCCCGTGGTCGGCGCCGGCCGGAATGAACGCGAGCGGTATCACGACGCCCGCTGGCCGGCCCGATGTCGCACTCGGCGCATTTTTCGAAAAGGAGCGGTTTCATGTCTCAAACATCCGGTTCCACGATCACGTTTCGCCGCCCGGACGGTCAGGAGCTGCAGGGCTATCTCGCCACGCCGGCACGGACCGAAGGCGCGCCCGCGGTCGTCGTCATCCAGGAATGGTGGGGGTTGAACGACCAGATCCGCGGCGTCGCGGATCGTCTCGCGCGCTGCGGTTACTTCGCGCTCGTGCCCGACCTGTATCGCGGCAAGTCGACCGTCGAGGAGGAAGAAGCACACCACTTGATGACCGGCCTCGATTTCGGCGACGCCGCGTCGCAGGACATTCCCGGCGCGGTCGCGTACCTGAAGACGCTCGCGCCGCGTGTCGCGGTGACGGGCTACTGCATGGGCGGCGCCCTCACGCTGCTGTCGCTGCAGTATGCCGAAGCCGACGCCGGCGTCACGTGGTACGGTCTGCCGCCGCTCGACTACCTCGACCCGGCCAAGCTCAAGGTGCCGCTGATGGGCCACTGGGCGACGCAGGATGCGTTCTTCACGATCGACCAGGTCGACGCACTGGAAAAGAAGCTGACCGATGCGAACGTCGGTTTCGAATTCCACCGCTATCTCGCGCACCATGCGTTCGCGAACGAGACGGCCGTCGGCCCCGGCCGCATCGCCGGCACGCAGTTCGATCCGGTGTGGTCGCAGATGGCGTGGGATCGCACGCTCACGTTCTTCGGCCGGACACTCTGGACGAAGCAAGCGTAACGTCATGCCGCGCCTCGCACGGGCGACGGTACACAAGACAACGCCACGGACTTTCGTCCGTGGCGTTCTCGTTTCCGCATACAGCCGGTTCGACACGCAAGCGCGGCGAACCGCGCTCGCCCTTCTCCATGCTTACCCGTTCGCCGCTGCCGACGCCGGCGCCGGCGCGGCCGCCTTGTCGTAGTCGACCGGCGCATCCGGCGCGCGCGGCGCTTCGCCGGCACGCTGGATCCACCCGCCGCCGAGTGCGCGGTACAGGTCGACCAGGTTCGTCCAGCGGGCCAGACGCGCGCTGATCAGCGACTGCTGCGCCGAGTACAGATCCGTCTGCGCGGTCA
>NZ_JAHLCL010000014.1:0-519 GCF_029268935.1 Burkholderia semiarida
CGTACAGAATCTCGCGCGGAGCGCCGCCGAGGTGCTCGAACGCTTCCATGTGGCAGCGCAGGACGGTCTGCAGGTCCTGATGCTCGACGAAACGTCCCCAGAGATAGCGGCTGTGCCCAAGCACGATCGAGAACAGCCAGATCGAACGCCGCTGGCCGGGCGCGTCATCGAACTCGACATTGAAGTGCGCGAAATCCACTTGAGCCTGATGACCGGCGGGCGTCTCAAAGCGCACCTCGAAGCCGCGTTGGCGCGGCGGCCGGACTTCCCGAACCAGGTCGCCCAGCGCCGTGCGGCCGCCGGTATACCCCATGGCCCGGATCTCGCGCAGCAGACGTTCGACGCTCAGGTCGGGAAACTCGCGTACACGTTCGGTGACGTAGTGGACGAACGGATCGACCACGCACGGTCGCGGCGCGCGCGGACCGTAACGCGGCGCCTGAACGCCATTCCTGATGTATTTACGAACGGTCTTGCGGTCCATACTCAGTCGAGCAGCGATGGCCGAAATACTCAGCC
>NZ_JAHLCL010000015.1:0-1445 GCF_029268935.1 Burkholderia semiarida
TGAACTGCACCCCAAAAGTTGGACACCCGTCCAACCTTTGGGGTGTTTTTCATGACGAAGTACAACGAGCAGTTCAAGCAACGCATCGTTGACGAGTATTTTTCCGGTGGAATTGGCATCCAGTCCCTGGCTGCCCGGCACGGCGTGGGGCGTACGGTGATCCGGCGCTGGGTGGCAAGTTACAGGGAGCATGGCAACGCGGGGTTGCGCAAGAAACACGTTTGCTACGATGCTGAGTTCAAGCTATCGGTACTGCAGCGCATGTGGCGAGACGAGTTGTCATACGGCCAGGTGTCGGCCTTGTTCGACATTCGTGGCGCGGGCTGCGTCGCCGGCTGGGAGCGCCTGTATCATGAGGGCGGTATCGATGCACTGTCCCCTCGCCGACGAGGGCGCCCCCGAAAGATGGCCACTTCACTTCCGCCCAAACCCACTGAAACCGGCTCACCGGATGAACGCACACGCGAGGAATTGCTCAAGGAAAACGAGTATCTGCGTGCGGAGGTGGCCTACCTAAAAAAGCTCGATGCGCTGCTGGCGAAGAAGCAGGCAGCGCAAAAGAAAAAGCGCAAATAGTGCGCGAGCTTAGGCAACACCATCCGGTAGCGGCACTTCTGAAGGCGGCCGGTCTGGCGCGCAGCACGTTCTATTACCAACTCGGGACGCTGAACGTTGGCGATCGCCATGCCGATCTCAAGGCGAGGATCCGGGCGGTGTTCGACCATCACAAGGGCCGCTACGGCTATCGACGCGTCACGGCTGCGATTCGGCAAACCGGGCATCTCGTCAACCACAAGGCTGTGCAGCGGCTGATGCAGCAATTGCAGCTGAAGTCCCTGCTGCGCCCGAAGAAATATCGTTCGTGGCGAGGTGAGGTCGGCAAAGTCGCGCCCAACCTGTTGCAACGTCAGTTCAGCGCCACGCAGGCCAACCAGAAGTGGGTAACGGATGTGACGGAATTCAACGTCGGCGGGCAGAAGCTGTATCTGTCGCCGGTAATGGATCTGTACAACGGCGAGATCGTGGCCTACCAGATGGACCGACGCCCAAGCTTCGAGCTGGTCAGCAGCATGCTGAAGAAGGCATTGGCCAAACTCAAACGCACGGACAGACCGTTATTGCATTCGGACCAAGGCTGGCAATACCGAATGCCGGCGTTTTGTCGGCAATTGAAGCGACGCAAGCTGACTCAAAGCATGTCGCGCAAGGGGAACTGCCTCGACAATGCTGCGATGGAAAGCTTCTTCGGCACGCTCAAGTCCGAGTGCTACAAGGGACATCGCTTCACTTGCGTGGAGCATTTGCGCGACACGCTCGAGCGCTACATCCACTACTACAACCACGAACGCATCAAGCTCAAGTTGAAAGGGCTGAGTCCCGTGCAATACAGGACTCAGCCCTTGGGCGCCTAGCCTTTAACTGTCCAACTTTGCGGGGTCAGTTCA
>NZ_JAHLCL010000016.1:0-1674 GCF_029268935.1 Burkholderia semiarida
TGTAGTAGCTTTATAAAAATGTCGTGTTCTAGCCGTTTAGAAATGTCGCGTTTCGACCTCGATATGCTAGCTGGTTCCCCGTAAGACCACGGAGCCAGCCATGCACCGAAGCACACTGGTGACATTGAATATGCGAGAACTCGACCGTCTGAAGGTGATCGAGGCTGTAGTTGAGACGGGACTGAAGCCCGGACGTGCAGCTGAGCGACTGGGCCTTACGGTGCGCCAGGTCGAGCGACTGGTGATCCGGTACCGGGAATCTGGCGCGGCTGGGCTGACGTCGCGCAAGCGCGGTCGCCCGGGGAATCGCCGACTGGATGTCGAGTTGGTCCGACGGGCGCTGACGATTATCCGAGACCGCTACGCAGATTTTGGCCCGACGCTGGCTGCCGAGAAGCTATGGGAATGCCATGGCATCCGGCTGGCAAAGGAAACGGTGAGAAAGCTCATGACAGATGCCGGTTTGTGGGTGCCCCGCCGGCAGCGGCCACCGAAGGTCTACCAGCCGCGTGCACGACGAGCATGCCTGGGCGAGCTCATCCAGATCGACGGCAGCGAGCATCGGTGGTTCGAGGATCGTGCGCCGCAATGCACGCTGCTGGTGTACGTGGACGATGCAACCAGCCGGCTGATGCACCTGTATTTCACGCAGACCGAATCGACCTTTAGCTACTTCGAAGCGACGCGTGCGTACCTGGAGCGTCATGGCAAACCGGTGGCGCTGTACAGCGACAAGGCCAGTGTGTTCCGCAGCGTCAAGGCCCACGAAACTGGCAGCAGCGTGACGCACTTCGGACGCGCCATGTTCGAGCTGAACATCGACACGTTTTGCGCGAACAGCAGTTCGGCCAAGGGGCGTGTGGAGCGTGCGCACCTGACGCTGCAAGACCGGCTCGTGAAGGAACTGCGGCTGCGTGGCATCAGCACGCTGATCGAGGCCAATGCGTTTGTGCCCTCCTTCATGGCGACCTATAACGCGCGTTTCGCGAGGCCACCGAAGAGCGATTTCGACGCGCACCGGCCACTGCGAGTGGACGAGAACCTCGATCTATTGATGACGTGGCGCGAGACGCGTCGGGTCACGAAGTCACTCACAGTGCAGTATGACCGCGTGATGTATTTGCTGGACGACACGCCAGAGAACCGGAAGCTGATCCATCGCTATATCGATGTATGGGAATATCCAGACGGCCGCATCGAGATCCGCGCTGAGGGGCGCGTACTGCCGTACCGGCAGTACGACCGGTTGACTGATGTCGATCAGGGCATCGTGGTTGAGCACAAACGCTTGAGTCATGTGCTTCAGGTCGCGCAAGCGATCCAGGCGCAGCGCGATAACCGAAGGGCTTCCGGCTCGCCTTCTCGCACTAATCAAGGTCAGCCAGTTCGCACTGCAAAACGGCCACCCGGCACGAAGAAGCAGCGCGAGTTCACGCAGGCCGATGTTGAACATGTGATCGTGGATCTGGCGCAACGCAGGCAGGCACAAGAGCCCCCCGCCAAACCTGAGCGTCGGTCTGCAAAGTCTGGTGGTACTGGCATCAACGCCCTGCCCGTTCAAGCGCCAACCTTCGACACTGCGTAAGCAGTGCCCTGTTAAAGACGACCTCTTTCCTCTGAAAACACGACATTTCTATTTAGCTGCGAACACGACATCTTGATATGGCCATGACA
>NZ_JAHLCL010000017.1:0-212 GCF_029268935.1 Burkholderia semiarida
GCACGCCCGCCTCCCACAGCATCGCCTGCGTCGCCAGCCCCACCTGCGAGAACAGCCGCTCGGAGCCGCAGCCCGGGAAGTAGAACACCGCCTCCGAATCGACGGTCGTCGATTTCGGGTCGCGGATGATCGGCACGATCTTGTTGTCCTCGATGTCCAGCAGCGCGCGCGCCGTCTTCTTCGGCAGGTTGCCCGGCATCTTCTTGTTCACG
>NZ_JAHLCL010000018.1:0-616 GCF_029268935.1 Burkholderia semiarida
CGTCGGCGACGGGTGTGGACAGCACGGCGCTCGGCAATTCGGCATCGGCGACGGGCGATGAGAGCATCGCACTCGGCAAGGGCGCGAACGCAAGCGCCGACCAGAGCATGGCGGCCGGCACCGGCGCGACGGCATCGGGCGTGAACAGCTCGGCGGTGGGTGTGCACGCGTCGGCGACGGGTGTGGATAGCACCGCGCTCGGCAATTCGGCATCGGCCACGGGCGATGAGAGCATCGCACTCGGCAAGGGCGCGAACGCAAGCGCCGACCAGAGCATGGCGGCTGGCACCGGCGCGACGGCATCGGGCGCGAACAGCTCGGCGGTCGGCGTGAATGCGTCGGCGACGGGTGTGGACAGCACGGCGCTCGGCAATTCGGCATCGGCGACGGGCGATGAGAGCATCGCACTCGGCAAGGGCGCGAACGCGAGCGCCGAGCAGAGCATGGCGGCCGGCACCGGCGCGACGGCATCGGGCGCGAACGGCTCGGCGGTCGGCGTGAACGCGTTGGCCGCGGGTGTGGACGGCACGGCGCTCGGCAATTCGGCGTCGGCGACGGGCGACGCGAGCGTCGCGCTCGGCAAGGGCGCGAATGCGAGCGCCGAGCAGAGCATGGC
>NZ_JAHLCL010000003.1:0-142985 GCF_029268935.1 Burkholderia semiarida
GGCACGAACACCGCCGACAGCACGAGCGCCACGCCGACGAGTGCGCCGGTGATCTGCCCCATCGCCTTGCGGGTCGCCTCCTTCGGCGACAGCCCCTCCTCCGCCATCACGCGCTCGACGTTCTCGACCACCACGATCGCGTCGTCGACCAGCAGGCCGATCGCGAGCACGAGACCGAACATCGACAGCGTGTTGATCGAGAAGCCGACCATCGACATGATCGCGAACGTGCCGAGCAGCACGACCGGCACCGCGATCGTCGGGATGATCGTCGCCCGCAGGTTCTGCAGGAACAGATACATCACGAGGAACACGAGCACGATACCTTCGAGCAGCGTCTTGACCACTTCCTCGATCGACAGCTTCACGAACGGCGTCGTGTCGTACGGATACTTCACGACGAGGCCGTGCGGGAAGAACGGTGCGAGCTCGTCGATCTTCGCGCGCACGGCCTTCGCGGTCGCGAGCGCGTTCGCGTTGGTCGCGAGCTGGATACCGAGTGCCGCGGTCGGCTGACCGTTGTACTTCGTGTCGAAGTTGTAGTTTTCGCCGCCGAGGCCGATCTGCGCGACGTCCTTCAGGCGAACCTGCGAGCCGTCCTGGTTGACCTTCAGCAGGATGTTGCCGAACTGCTCGGGCGTCTGCAGCAGCGTCGATTCGGTGATCGTCGCCTGCAGCACGGTGCCCGGCTTCGCCGGCGTGCCGCCGATCTGCCCGCCCGCGATCTGCACGTTCTGCGCGGTGATCGCCGAGCTGACGTCGACCGGCGTGAGGCCGTAGTTGGTCAGGCGGTTCGGGTCGAGCCAGATCCGCATCGCGTACTGCGAGCCGAACAGCGTGACGGTACCGACGCCGTTCAGCCGGCTGATCGGATCCTTCACGTGCGACGCCACGAAGTTCGCGAGGTCGTACTTGTTCATGCTGCCGTCTTCGGAGTTGAAGGCGAGCACCAGCAGGAAGCTGCTGCTCGACTTCGTGACCGACAGACCGAGCTGCTGCACGACCTGCGGCAGAACCGGCGTCGCGAGCGACAGCTTGTTCTGCACCTGTACCTGCGCGATGTCGGCGTTGGTGCCCGGCGCGAAGGTCAGCGTGATCGTTGCGTTGCCCGAGTCGTCACTCGTCGACGACATGTACAGGAAGTTGTCGAGACCGCTCATCTGCTGCTCGATCACCTGCGTCACCGTGTCTTCCACCGTCTTCGCGGAAGCGCCCGGGTAGTTCGCGGTAATCTGGATCGATGGCGGCGCGATCGTCGGATACTGCGAGATCGGCAGCGTGAAGATCGCCGCAACCCCGGCCAGCATCAGGATGATGGCGATCACCCACGCGAAGATCGGGCGATCGATAAAAAACTTTGCCATGAAACAGGCTCCCTGTTATTGCGCGCTCGAAGCAGCGGCAGCACTCGCCGGCGCGGCGCCCGATGCGGCGGCACCGGAAGCGGCGGCGGCGCCGGACCCGGCAGCGGCCGGCGCGGCGGGGGCAGCGGCGCCCGAGGCGGCATCGGCCGCCGGCGCGAGCTGCGCGGGGACCGTCTTCACGGTCGCGCCCGGGCGCACCTTGTCGACGCCCTGCACGATCACGTGATCGCCCGCCTGCAGACCGCCTTCCACGATCCAGTTCTGGCCTTGCATGCCGGTCGTCTTCAGCGGACGCGGCTCGACCTTGTTGCTGGCGTTCACGACCATCGCGATCGCCTGCCCCTTCTGGTCGTGCGTGACGCCGATCTGCGGCACCAGGAACGCGTTCTCGTTCACACCTTCCTCGATCCGTGCGCGCACGAACATCCCCGGCAGCAGCACGCGGCCCGGGTTCGGGAACACCGCGCGGATCGTCACCGAGCCGGTGGTCTGGTCGACCGTCACGTCCGAGAACTGCAGCTTGCCCGGCTCCGAGTAGGTCTTGCCGTCTTCCAGGATCAGCGACACCTTCGCCGCGCCCGGGCCGCTCGTCTTCAGACGGCCGCTCTGCACGTCCTGGCGCAGCTTCAGCCCTTCGAGGCTCGACTGCGTGAGGTCGACGTACACCGGATCGAGCTGCTGCACCGTCGACATCAGCGTCGCCTGGCTCGCCTGCACGTAGGCGCCCGGCGTGACCTGCGAGATGCCGACGCGGCCGCTGATCGGCGACACGACATCCGTATAGCCGAGGTTGATCTGCGCGGTGTCGACCGCCGCCTTGCCGGCCGCGACGTCCGCCGCGGCCTGGCCTTGCGTGGCCACCGCGTTGTCGTAGTCCTGCTTGCTGACCGCGTTCGCGGCGACCAGCACCTTGTAGCGCGCGACCAGCGCGTTCTGCGTGACGAGGTTCGCCTGCGCCTTCGCAAGCGTCGCCTTCGCGCTGTTCAGCGCCGCGATGTACGGCGCCGGATCGATCTTGTAGAGGCGCTGACCGGCCTTGACGTCGGTGCCTTCGGTGAATTCACGGCGCAGCACGATGCCGTCGACCCGTGCACGCACTTGCGCGACGAGGAATGCGCTGGTGCGGCCCGGCAGGTCGGTGAAGACCGGTACGGCTTGCGGCTGGACGGTGACGACGCCGACTTCCGGCGTTTGCGGCGGCGGTGCCGATTCTTTTTTTCCGCAGGCAGCCAGGAAAACCGCGGCTGCCGCGACAGTGATCAAGCGGTATGGAACCCGTTCGACGCGCATGGAGCGACCTCTGTGTGTAACCAATGGAATAAGTGCGGCACCCGGCGGGAGCGCAACACGGATGCGCCTCGCGGCGCAGATCGAACACCGAATTACTGGACTGCTGGATACAGCACGTCGGCACGAGACCTCCGTGCCGACGGGGATGCCGCGAACTGCGGACTGATACTAGGGCGGGAATCAGCAGAGTGGGATATTAACTGATTGCCACTTGGGTCATTCGATCGTAGGGTGGTATTGTATATACATTCACGAATGTATGTAAAAAGCCCGTTCGTGCTCCGCCGGCTGTTCAGTCTTACGGATTGTTACCAACCGCCAGCATAGCCCGTCCGCATGACGGCGACGAGGGGTTGCGGACCCTATATTCATCCACGATCGATCCAATCAGGCCTGCACATGGTCAGACGTACCAAGGAGGAGGCGCTCGAGACGCGCAATCGCATTCTCGACGCCGCCGAACACGTGTTCTTCGAAAAAGGCGTGTCGCACACGTCGCTCGCGGACATCGCCCAGCACGCCGGCGTGACGCGCGGCGCGATCTACTGGCATTTCGCGAACAAGAGCGAACTGTTCGATGCGATGTTCGACCGCGTGTTCCTGCCGATCGACGAATTGAAGCGGATACCGCTCGACGCGCCGGGCGGCAATCCGCTGGAGAAGGTGCGCCAGATCCTGATCTGGTGCCTGCTCGGCGTGCAGCGCGACGCACAGCTGCGGCGCGTGTTCAGCATCCTGTTCATGAAGTGCGAGTACGTCGCGGACATGGAGCCGCTGCTGCAGCGCAACCGCGCGGGGATGAGCGAGGCGCTGCACATGATCGACGCCGATCTCGCGGCGGCCGTGGGGCTCAAGCTGCTGCCCGAGCGGCTCGATACGTGGCGTGCGGCGCTGATGCTGCACACGCTCGTCAGCGGCTTCGTGCGCGACATGCTGATGCTGCCCGACGAGATCGACGCCGAGCAGCATGCGGAAAAGCTCGTCGACGGCTGCTTCGACATGCTGCGCTACAGCCCGGCGATGCTGAAGGACGGCGACTGACCGGGCGGCGCATCGCGCGCCGCGTCGCCGTACCGGGTCAGGCTGCCTTCGCGCGCCGCGCGCGGGCCCGCCGGTTCGACGCGGCCACCGAATCGCGCGCCGGCATCGCCGCGCCGGCCAGCCCCGCGATCCACGTGTCGGTCGACATCACCGCCGCGAAATTCGACTGGAACACCACCCCGTACGCGCGGTGAATCTCTTCGGCGCTCGCCGCGCCCGCTTCGTTCTCGTAAGGCAGCGCGCCCGTCGCGTCGTTCAGGTACTCGACCTTCAGCCCCGCATGCGCCGCGTGATAGACGGTCGACGCATTGCAGTTGTGCGTCATGTAGCCGGCCACCGCGAGCGTGTCGATCCCGTGCGCGTCGAGCCACGCGGCGAGATCGGTGCCGGCGAACGCGCTCGCCTGCGCCTTCTCGATCCGATGCGCGTACGGCCGGCTGGCCACCACCGCGTGCAGCGCGACGCCGTCGGTGCCTGGCGCGAAGATCGGCGCGCCGGCCGGCGCGACGTGCTGAACCACGATCACCGGCACGCCGGCCGCGTGCGCGGCGTCGATCGCGCGGCCGATGTTCGCCAGCGACACGTCGAGCGGCGGATATTCGATCGGCAGGTTGCCCGTCACGTATTCGTTCTGCACGTCGATCACGATCAGTGCGCGGCGGGCAGCGGGACGGGAAGCGGAATGCGGGGCCGTGTTCGACATGGCGATCTCCTGGTCGGGGAGGCGCTGCCCCGCCCCGGAGCGGGGCGGCCAGCAGTGCGATGCGATGCATTGTCGGCGCGCGCGACCCGGGCTGATAGTGGCCCGATAGCCATTCTTCGATAGAATCGGGCCATCACCTTCCCGGAACCGCGCCATGCTCGCCGCCGCGTCGCCCGTCAGCTCCATTCCGACCGTCGTCGCGGTGATCGCGTACGACGGCATCAGCCCGTTCCACCTGTCGGTGCCGTCGGTCGTGTTCGGCCAGGCACGCGACGCGGCCGTGTCGCCCGCGTTCGAGTTCCGCGTCTGCTCGGTCGAGCGCGGCCCGCTCGCGACGACGGGCGGCTTCACGATCACCGCGCCGTACGGGCTCGACGCGCTCGACGATGCGGACATCGTCATCGTGCCTTCGTGGCGCGACCCGGACGAAACGCCGCCCGACGCGCTGCTCGATGCGGTCCGCGCGGTCGCCGCGCGCGGCGTGGAACTCGTCGGCCTGTGCCTCGGCGCCTACGTGCTCGCCGCGGCCGGCCTGCTCGACGGTCGCCCGGCCACCACGCACTGGGCGTGGGCCGACGATTTCGCGCAGCGCTTTCCCCGCGTGAAGCTCGATCCGGACGTGCTGTACGTGGACGACGGCAACCTGATGACGTCGGCCGGCACCGCGGCAGGCCTCGACTGCTGTCTGCACGTCGTGCGGCGGCGCTTCGGCTCGGACGCCGCGAACCGCATCGCGCGCCGCCTCGTGATCCCGCCGCACCGTCAGGGCGGGCAGGCCCAGTACGTGCCGCAGCCGGTCGCCGCGCACCCGCGCGACGCGCGGCTCGCGGGGCTGCTCGACTGGGTACGCGGCCATCTCGACGCCGCGCACAGCGTCGATTCGCTCGCCGAACGCGTGCTGATGAGCCGGCGCACGTTCACGCGCCACTTCCGCCAGGCGACCGGCACGACCGTCACCGCGTGGCTGCAGGCCGAGCGGCTCGCACGTGCGCGGCTTCTGCTCGAAACCACCGGCCAATCGATCGACGCGATCGCGCAGGCGGCCGGCTACGGCTCGAGCGTGTCGCTGCGCCAGCATTTCACGGGCGCGCTCGGCACGTCGCCGTCTGCGTATCGGAGGGAATTTCGCGGCGCCGGAGCCGGTGCCGACGGGAGACGGTGACACCCGCCGCGCGGGCGCAGCGCGGGCCGTGACGCGGAACCGGGCGGCCGATCGGCCGCTCAGCCGCCGTTGAACCAGCGCGCCGCGTAAAGCAGGAGCGCGACGAACACGATCATCGCCGCCCAGGCCCACACGGGCACCGTGCCGGAATCGCGATGCCGGAGCGCGCTCGCCGCCCGCCCGCTCAGCGCGCCGCCGAGATGCGGCGGCAGCGAACGCTTCGTCGCGGCCATCAGCGATGCCGGCCGCAGGAACACATGCTGGCGCCGCTGCGCAGAAGCGCTCGCGCGATTCGGCGCGAGGCCGTGCTTCGCCTGCACGACCGCGCTGAACTCGCGGAAGAACGTGTCGGTCCATTCCCGCAGCGCATTGTCGATCTGCCGCCCCGGCAATTCGGCGAGCGGCCCGCTCGCGGTGGCCCAGACCACGTACTCGATCCGCGTGGCGGTCGCATCGTCATCCGGCATCAGCACGAGTTCGACCTGGCCGCGCAGCGCGCCGAGGCCGTCGGCCCGCGCCTTGAAGTTGAGCACGCGGCGCGGCTGCCCTTGCGCGTCGCCCTGCTCGGCGGCCGCGTGCGCGCGCACGTCGTAGCGGGCGCGCAGCGGGCCGAGCGGCACCGTGATCGTCAGCGCGAACTCGCCGTGCGCGAGTTTCACGAACGATTCGCAATGATCGAAGCTCGCGCGCAGCAGTGCGAGATCCTCCAGCGCGTCCCGCACGACAGGCGGCGCGAGCGGTACGCGTAACGTGTCGTTCAGTTCCATGTCGCCTCCCCGATGAACGCGCGCCGCATCAGGACGTCTCGACGAGACTGTCGACCCGTGCGACATCGAAGGCGACGTAGAGCGCGAGCACGGCCGCCGCCTCCTTCGGCTGTTCGTAACTCCATGCGGCGTTCTCGATCACGCCGTCTTCCGTCTGCAAGTCGAAATGCACGGCCTGCCCCCTGAACGGGCAGGCCGACGTGACGCCCGATTTCACGAGCCGGCGCATGTTGACGTCGCCGCGCGGCAGGTAATGGATGTCCGGAAGCCCCGCCTCACGGACCGTCAGCGCACCGTGCGAATCGGCATAGGTGATGCCGCGATGGATCACGCGCACGCGATGACGGTTCGGCACGATTTCGAGTCGAGGGTCGGCTGCATCGGACATCGTCTCTCCTTCGGGCGGCAGTCAGGCCGGGGCAGGAAACGAAAAAGCCACGGCACGCATGCCGTGGCTTTCATTATGGGCGAAACTTCGTCCGATTGCGCGACCGGGATCGCGGCCGCGTGCGGCGGGCTACTGCGCACTCCACTGGAACGCGGCTTTCGCGCCGCCCTTCGCGCCTACCGTGACGGCGCGCGATTCGTCGCTACCCTGGTACGACGCGTGCACCGTGTAGCGCCCAGGCGGCACCTTCACGAGCATGTAGGGCCCACGCGCATCGGTTTTTAGCACTTCGGCGCCCTTGCCGTCGACGATCCGGACATGGACGTCGGCCAGGAACTCGCCGCCCTTGCCGGTGAAGCGCAGCGCGAGCGGCCACTGCGCCTCGCTGCGCTGGAACGCCGTCGATTCGTCCAGCCCGACGCCGCCGGACACGAAGGTGACGTCGCCCTGCTGGCGCGCGGCGGGCAAGCCGTCCGACTGCGCGTACGCGCCGGTCGCGCCGGCTGCGAGGCCGGCGGCCAGCGCCGCGGCGACGGCAAATCGGGACACGTTGCGTAGATTTTGCATGGCTCTCTCCTTGGGGTCGGAACACATACTGGGCGCAGCGTCACGCGATCGCACGGCGGCGGCGCCCGCCGCAGCCGGGCTGGCCGGCCGCGGCCGCTGCCGGTCAGCTCAGGTCGACCGGCACGAAGATCTGTGCATTATCGCGCTGGATCAGCAGAGCAAGACTGTTGCCCGCGCCCTTCACCGCGTCACGCAACTGCTCGGGGCTCGTGACCGGGCGGCCGTTCACCGCGAGGATCACGTCGCCAGGCTGGATGCCCGCGTTCGCGGCCGGCCCGCCGGCCTGCTGCACGATCAGCCCGTGCGACAGGTTGTCCGCGCTGCGCTCCTGCGGCGACAGCGGACGCACCGCGACACCCAGGCGGCCCTGCTCGACCGGCCCGCCGTCGTTCGATGCGAGCTTCGCATCGGCCATCGCGCCGAGCGTCACGCTGATCGACTTCTTCGACTTGTCGCGCCAGATCTGCAGGTCGGCCTTCGAACCCGGCTTCAGGTTCGCGATCTGCGCGGGCAGCGACGTCGAATCGGCGACCGGCGAACCGTTGACCGACAGGATCACGTCGCCCGGCTGCAGGCCGGCCTTCGCGGCCGGGCCGTTGGCGTCGACCGAGCTGACGAGCGCGCCGTCCGGCTTCTGCAGCCCGAACGAGCTCGCGAGCGTCTGGTTCAGCCCCTGCACGGCGACGCCGAGACGGCCGCGGCTCACGTGGCCCGTCTTCACGAGCTCGTCCTTCACCTTGATCGCCTCGTTGATCGGAATCGCGAACGACAGGCCCTGGAAGCCGCCCGTCTGCGAGTAGATCATCGAGTTGATGCCGATCACCTCGCCCTGCAGGTTGAACAGCGGGCCGCCCGAGTTGCCGGGGTTCACCGGCACGTCGGTCTGGATGAACGGCGTGTAGTTCTCGTCGGGCAGCGCGCGCGACTTCGCGCTGATGATGCCCGACGTGACCGTGTTGTCGAAGCCGTACGGCGAGCCGATCGCGACGACCCACTGGCCGACCTTGCTCTGCGCCGGGTCGCCGATCTTCACGGTCGGCAAGCCGCTCGCGTCGATCTTCAGCACGGCGACGTCGGACTGCTTGTCGGCGCCGACGACCTTCGCCTTGTATTCGCGCTTGTCGGTCAGCTTGACCGTGACGACGTTCGCGCCGTCGATCACGTGCGCGTTGGTCAGGATGTATCCGTCGGAACTGACGATGAAGCCCGACCCGAGGCTCGCGCTCGGCTGGTCGTCCGGCTGCGCGTCGCCGCCCATGCCCGGCACCTGGCCGTAGAAGTGCTTGAAGAACTGGTAGAACGGGTCGCTCGGATCGATCGGCAGCTGCGGCTGCGGCGCGCGCCGCGCGACCTGCTTCACGACATGCTTCGCGCTGATGTTCACGACCGCCGGGCCGTAGGTTTCGACGAGCCCGGAGAAATCGGGGATGCCGGTCTTGGCGGCGGCTTCGGCCGGCATCATGGCGGCCTGCGCGGGCGTGATGATCTGCGGATCGGCGCGGCGGGTGCCGGCGAAATAGCCTGCCGACAGGGCGGCCGCCACGGCGACCGCGACGGTGCCGCGCGCAAGGAATCGGGTGTTCATCGTAGGACCTCCTCGTTGTTAGGACGCAGCGTAACGACCCTGACTTAAAGGAGGCTTAATCAGCCTTAAGCGAGGCTTAAGCGGCTGCCGCGCGGCTACCGGCGGCCGGGCTCGCCCTTCAGGCGGATTCGGAAGGCTGCGGCGCCTGGGTCGACATCTCGGCGTCGCGGAACACGACGCTGACGAGCAGGCCGCCCGCGGCCGCATCGCCGAGCGACACCGTCGCGCCCTGCTGCGCCGCCACGCGCTTGACGATCGCGAGCCCGAGCCCGCTGCCCGACACGTCGGTGCGTGCCCGCGCCGTGCTGTCGCGATAGAAGCGGTCGAACACGCGCTCGCGCTCGTCGGCCGGAATGCCCGGCCCGCTGTCGGCGATCTGCACGCACGCGCGGCCGGCCGCGTCGCGCGTCAGCGATACGTCGATGCGGCCGCCGTCCGGCGTGTACTTCACCGCGTTGTCGAGCAGGTTGCCGAACATCACGCGCAGCGCGCCGACGTCCGCGACGACGCTCGCCGCGCACGTTTCCTCGAAGCCGAGATCGATGTCGTGCCGCTGCGCGAGCGGCGCATGCGCGGCCACGCACTCGGTAAGCAGCGCCTGCAGGTCGACCGGCTCGCGCATCGTCGCGCCGTCCGGCTCCGCGCGCGCGAGCGCGAGCAGTTGCTCGGTGAGACGCGTCGCGCGCGACACGCCGTCCTGGAGATCCGCGATCGCCTCGCCGCGCGACGCATCGTCCTTCGCGCGGGCGACGAGCTGCGCCTGGATCTGCACGGCCGCGAGCGGCGTGCGCAACTCGTGCGCGGCGTCGGCGACGAACGCCTTCTGCGTGTCGAGCGCCGCCGACAGCCGCGCGAGCAGCCCGTTCAGCGCCCGCACGAGCGGCTGCACCTCGAGCGGCAGGCGCGCGTCGGGCAGCGGGTCGAGCGCTTCCGGCCGGCGCGCCTCGACCGCGCGCGTCACGCGGCCGAGCGGCGCGAGCCCGCGGCCGACGATCATCCACACGGCCGCGCCGAGGAACGGCAGCAGCACGATCAGCGGCCACAGCGTGCGCAGCGCGACGTTGGCCGCCAGCCGGTTGCGCACCGACAGCGGCTGCGCGAGCTGCACGACGTTGTCGCCGACGATGGCGCCGTACACGCGCCATTCGCCGCGATCGGTGCGCTCGGTCGAAAAGCCGAGCTCCGCGCGCGGCGCGATCGGCGCGCGCGGATGCGAGAAGTACATCAGCACGCCGTTGCGATTCCAGATCTGGATCACGATGCCTTCGTCGCCGTTGGTACGCGAGCCGAACACCTGCGAGAACGGCTCCGACGGCAGCGCCGCGGCGATTTCCTGCAACTGGTAGTCGAACAGTTCGTTCGCCTCGGCGAGCGCCTGCCGGTAAATGAGCCAGCCCGCCATGCCCACGCCCGCGACGACGATCGCGAGCAGCCAGATCAGCAATTGATGACGAATCGACCGCACGCGTCAGCTTTCCTTGACGACCATGTAGCCGAGCCCGCGCACGTTGCGGATCAGGTCCGAGCCGAGCTTCTTGCGCAGCGCGTGGATATAGACCTCGACCGTGTTGCTGCCGATCTCCTCGCCCCAGCCGTACATCTTCTCCTCGAGCTGGCTCTTCGACAGCACCGCGCCCGGCCGCGCGAGCAGCGCCTCGAGCAGCGCGAACTCGCGCGCCGACAGCGCGACGGGCGCGCCGTCGAGCGTCACCTGATGCGCAGCCGGATCGAGGGTCAGCGCGCCGTGGCGGATCAGCGACTCGCTGCGCCCGGCCTGACGGCGGATCAGCGCGCGCATCCGCGCGCCCAGCTCGTCGAGGTCGAACGGCTTGACGAGATAGTCGTCGGCGCCGGCGTCGAGCCCCTTCACGCGATCGGCGACCGCATCGCGCGCGGTGACGATCAGCACCGGCAGCGCCAGCCCGCGCCCGCGCAGCGTGCGCAGCACGTCGATGCCGTCGCGCTTCGGCAGGCCGAGATCGAGCAGCAGCAGGTCGTACGTCTCGCCGCCGAGCGCCGTGAGCGCCGCGTCGCCGTCCTGCACCCAGTCGACCGCAAAGCCGTCCGAGCGCAGCGCCTTGCGCACGCCCTCGGCAATCATTCGATCATCTTCGACAAGCAGAATCCGCATCGCGACAGGCATCCATGGGGCGAATCAAACACGGCGACCATTGTAGCGCCGCGAATCGCGTGCGCGGCACCGTGCAATGCAACAGTAAGGCGGATTGCAAGGGACCTGCCCCGACTTGTCTCTACAATGTGCGCTTCGGCGCCCGCGCGCGCCCTGCCCGAGCCCCTGCTTTTCCCGTATTCGCCCATGCCGATTTCCGATCTTTCCGCCCGGTTCGCCCCGCGCGCCCGCGTCTGCCTGCGCGCGGCCGCCGTCGTCGCCACCTGCACGGCCCTCGCGTTCGCGCCGTCCGCGCAGGCCCGCAAGAAATCCCACAAGGAAGCGCGCAAGACCGCCGTCGTGTCGCCCGCCGCACGCGCGGCCGGGCTGCCTGCGTCCGTGCTCGTCGCGCTGCAGCGCGCGAAGGTGCCGGCGTCGGCGATGAGCGTCGTGGTGGAGCGCGTCGGCGATCCGCAACCGCTGGTCGCGTGGAATGCGAGCCGGCCGATGATGCCGGCCTCGACGATGAAGCTCGTGACGACCTTCTCGGGCCTGTCGATCCTCGGCCCCGACTACCGGTGGCGCACCACCGCGTACACGGACGGCACGGTCGATCCCGACGGCACGCTGCAGGGCAACCTGTACATCAAGGGCACCGGCGATCCGAAGCTCGTGCCCGAGGAGCTGATCGACCTCGTCGACAAGCTGCGCAAGGCCGGCGTGAAGCGCGTGGCTGGCGGCCTCGTGCTCGACAAGAGCTATTTCGCGGCGTCGACGCGCGACCTGCCGTCGTTCGACGACGATGCCAGCGCGCCGTACAACGTCGGCCCCGATCCGCTGCTGTACGCGTTCAAGGCCGTGTCGTTCACGGTCACGCCGGGCGACGACGGCAAGGTCGCCGTCGACGTGCTGCCGCCGCTCGCCGACCTGTCGATCGACAACCGGCTCGTCGAAGGCGCCGGCTCGTGCAGCGCGGCCGCCGCGGCCGCGCGCCCGACGCTGACGGCTGGCGGCGGGATCATGACCGCGTCGTTCGCCGGCGACTACCCGCTGCGCTGCGGCGCGCACACGACCAACCTCGCGATCCTCGATCACACGACGTTCTTCGCGCGCGGCTTCCTCGCGCTGTGGCAGCAGGACGGCGGCACGATCGCGGGGCCGGTGAGCGAAGGCAAGGTGCCGACCACCGCACGGCCGCTCGCCGTGCATCACGGCCCGGTGCTCGGCAGCATCGTCTACGACATCAACAAGTTCAGCAACAACGTGATGGCGCGCAACCTGTTCCTGACGATCGGGGCGGTCAGCGGCAAGCCGCCCGCGACGCCCGAGCAGTCGAGCCGCGCGATCCAGGCGTTCCTGCAGAAGAACGGCATCGCGATGCCCGACCTCGTGCTCGAGAACGGTTCGGGGCTGTCGCGCGAAGAGCACGTGAGCGCGCTGTCGCTCGCCGCGCTGCTCCAGGCCGCGAACGCGAGCCCGGTCGCGCAGGCGTTCGTCGATTCGCTGCCGATCGCCGGCATCGACGGCACGATGAAGAACCGCCTCACCAACGCGGGCGTGCTCGGCAACGCGCACATCAAGACCGGCACGCTGCGCGACGTGCGCGCGATCGCCGGCTACGTCGCCGGGGCGGACGGGCAGAGCTACGTCGTCGTCAGTTTCATCAACGACGATCACGCGGAAGCCGCGCGCGCCGCGCACGACTCGCTGCTCGAGTGGATCTACGTGGGCGCGCACTGACGATCCGCGCATCGTGCATCGGGCCGTCCCGACAGGGCGGCCCGGGCGACCCACGCCGCGCCCCGCGCGGTTTGAAACGCCCCCGCCACCCTCGCGCGATACCCCGCGCGCGCGCCGTGTCCCGCAAAACGGGGCCGTACCGCCGGGCCCCGTGCAGTACGGATTCCGTAGAAACCCTGTCCTCAGAGGGAACCCTCTACGCTGCCCCCTCGCCTAGCGCGTGGCGATTGCGTAGGCTGTTGGCCTGACGATATCTACAACGGGCCATACGCCCGGCCTCAAGGCTTGCAGGGGAACGAAGGAGACACGCCCATGCGATTCGACGTCGAATTGCTTCTGCTCGCGCTGGCGCCCGTCTTCCTGCTCTGCATCGCGTGGGAGGCCTGGCACCTCGCCCGCACCCGTGCGCAGGACCGCATCTATGCATGGCGCGACACGCTGTGCAACGCGGCGCTCGCGCTGATGCACCAGGCCGCCGACAAGCTCGCGTGGCTGTTCGTGATTCCCGTCTATGCGTACTGCTACCGGCACTATCGCGTCCACACGTGGCACGACGGCTGGCTGTCGTTCGCGGTGCTGTTCGTCGCGCAGGACTTCCTCTACTACGTGTTTCATCGCGCGAGCCATCGCGTGCGCTGGCTGTGGGCCGCGCACGTCGTGCACCACTCGTCCGAACGGATGAACTTCTCGACCGCCTTCCGCCAGAGCCTGATGTATCCGGTCGCGGGCATGTGGCTGTTCTGGCTGCCGCTCGCGTTCGCCGGCTTTCCGCCGCAACAGGTCGTCGGCATCGTGCTGATCAACCTCGCGTTCCAGTTCTTCGTGCACACGCAGGCGATCGGCAAGCTCGGCTGGCTCGAATACGTGCTGAACACGCCGTCGATCCACCGCGCGCACCACGCGCGCAATCCCCGCTACATCGACCGCAATTACGCAGGCGTCCTGGTGATCTGGGATCGCCTGTTCGGCAGCTATGTCGAGGAAACGCCCGACGATCCGCCGCGGTACGGGATCGTCGAGCGGCTCGGCTCGAACAACCCGTTCGTCGCGACGTTCCACGAGTGGGTGTCGATGGCGTCCGACGCGTGGCGCGTCGGCGGATGGCGCAACAAGCTGCGCGCGATTTTCGGCCCGCCCGAATGGGCGAGCGCTTATCATGCGCAGATTGCCGAGGCCGCGAACCAGGATCCGCGCACCGTGCCGACAGCGGCCGTGCGCGACCGATAAACCGTTTCAGCCAACGGCCGCCGCGCAGCCCGGAACCGAGCAGGCACGCGGCAGATGAGAAACACATCAGGCCATATCTACGAGGAGATAGAACGATGCAGACACAACAACACGCACCTTCCCGCACGCGTCAACGCATGCTGCGCACCGCGCAGATCGCGATCGCCGGCGCCGCGCTCGCGCTGCTCGCCGCGTGCGGCGGCGGCGACGACAACAACAACAGCAGCGCGTCGAACACGCCGCCGTCGGGCGTGAAGATGCAGATCGTGTCGTTCGGCGACAGCCTGTCCGACGTCGGCACCTACTCGCAGATCAAGCTCGGCTTCGGCGGCGGCCGCTTCACGACCAACCCGGGCCAGGTATGGACGCAGAACGTCGCGCAATATTACGGCGACACGCTGCAGCCCGCGAACCAGGGCGGCTTCGGCATCCCGCTGCAAGCCACCGGCGGCCTCGGCTACGCGCAGGGCGGCTCGCGCGTGACGCTGCAGCCGGGCATCGGCCATGCGGACGCCAGCGTGCCGAACTCCGACTACGCGCAGGCGACCACCACGCCGATCGCCGACCAGGTCAAGCAGTATCTGACGCAGCACGGCAGCTTCAACGCCGGCCAGATCGTGCTGATCAACGGCGGCGCGAACGACATCTTCTACCAGGCGCAGGTCGCGCAGGCGCAAGGCAACACGCCGGCCGCGCAGCTCGCCGCGGCCCAGGCGATCGGCCTGGCCGCGCAGCAACTCGGCGGGATCGTCCAGCAGATCGTCGCGTCGGGCGCCACGCACGTGTTCGTCGCGAACGTGCCGGACATCGGCGGCACGCCGCTCGCGCTGCAGGGCGGCACGCAGGCCGCGTTCACGCAACTGTCGGGGCTGTTCAACAAGACGCTGGCCGGCACGCTCGCCGCGCTGAAGGTCGACCCGACGAAGGTCGCGGTGGTCGATTCGTTCACGTGGCAGGACGGCATCGCGGCGAACTTCCAGGCGAACGGCTTCAGCGTGTCGAATACCGACACCGCGTGCAACCTGAAGGCGATGGTCCAGGCCGCCACGCAGTACGGCGTCGCGAACGCGACCGCGTTCGGCTCGTCGCTGTTCTGCTCGCCGCAGAACTACACGGTCGCGAATGCGGACCAGACCTACATGTTCGCCGACACGGTCCACCCGACGACGCGCCTGCATGCGCTGTTCGCGCAGTACGTCGAACAGCAGATCGCGAAGGCGGGCGTCGGCAAGTAAGCCGCCGGCCACGCGCCCCAACGCAAACGCCCGACCGGGTTCGCCGGTCGGGCGTTTTTTGTTGGTGCGGACGGATGAGGACGGATGCGTCAGTCGCGCGCTTCGAACGCGGCCGCCGCGCGGCCGAGGCGATCGTTGACCGCGATCCATTCGACGGTCTCGGGCAGCTTCTCGACGAGGATGCGCGCGACCTGCGCGCGATCGAGCGCCCGCAGCATCCCGTACAGATCGCGCGCATAGGCCTGCGGATCTTCCGGCGCCGCGATGAAATGCACGCCGTCGGCCTGCGCCCAGTGCCCTGCCCGTGACGCACGCGCGACGAGCGCGACGCGTTCGCCGTCGGTTTGCGCGGCCGCGAGCAGCGGCTCGAGCGCGTCGAACGGCAGCAGCGCGAGCGGCGTGCGCGGCGCGTAATGCGCTTTCAGCGTGCCGGACGCGCGTGGTGCCGTCGCATCGCTGCCGTCCGGCAGTGTCGGCGCGCGGCCGAGCACGTCGGCGATCTGTTGCGGCGTCACGTGGCCCGGACGCAGCAGCGCCGGGAAACCGCGCGACAGGTCGAGAATCGTCGACTCGATGCCGACGTCGGACGCGCCGCCGTCGAGCACGTGCACGGTGTCGCCGAATTCGTCGCGCACGTGTTGCGCGGTCGTCGGGCTCACGTGGCCGAACCGGTTCGCGGACGGCGCGGCCACGCCGCCGTGACCGCCGCGCCGCGCGCTGAACGCGGCCAGCAGCGCCTGCGCGACCGGATGCGACGGGCAGCGCAGCCCGACCGAATCCTGGCCGCCGCTGACGGCGTCGGGAATGCGCGCGTGACGCTTCAGGATCAGCGTGAGCGGCCCCGGCCAGAATGCATCGATCAGCGCCTGCGCGTCGGCCGGCAGACCGTCGGCCCAGTAGCCGGGATCGCCGCCGGGCGGCAGATGCACGATCACCGGATGGTTCGCGGGCCGCCCCTTCGCCGCATAGATGCGCGCGACGGCTTCGGGATTCGCCGCGTCGCCGCCGAGCCCGTACACGGTTTCGGTCGGAAACGCGACGAGCTGGCCCGCGTCGAGCAACGCGGCGGCCGCGTCGATCTGCGCGGGCGTCACGTGCTTTGGGAGATCGGTGGACATCGGCCCGCGCCTCAGTCGAGCGGCACGCGCAGCAGTTGCGCGCATGCGGTGGCGGCGGCGACGGCTTCGTCGCGCGTCTCGGCCGTGAAGTTCACGTGGCCCATCTTGCGGCCGACGCGCGCTTCTTCCTTGCCGTACAGGTGCAGGTGCGCGGCCGGCATCGCGGCGACCGTGTCCCACGGCGGCGTGACGGCCTCGGCCGCCGCGCCGTCGGGGAACCACACGTCGCCGAGAATGTTCAGCATCGCGGCCGGCGAATGCTGGCGCGGATTGCCGAGCGGCATGCGCGTCATCGCGCGCACCTGCTGCTCGAACTGGCTCGTCGCGCACGCATCGACCGTGTAGTGGCCGGAGTTGTGCGGGCGCGGCGCCATTTCGTTCGCGACGAACGAACCGTCCTCCAGCACGAAGAATTCGACGCACAGCACGCCGACGTAGCCGAGCGTATCGGCGATCCGGATGGCCGCCTGCTGCGCTTCCTCGACGCGCGCCGCATCGGCGGCCGGCGCCGGCACGACCGTCAGCGCGAGGATGCCGTTGTGATGCACGTTCTGCGCGAGCGGGAACGCGGCCGAACGGCCGTCCGCGCCGCGCGCGATCAGCGCCGACACTTCGTATTTCAGCGGCAGGCGCTTCTCCAGCACGCACGGCACGCCGCCGAGCGCGGCATGCGCGTCGCGTGCTTCCTGCGCGGTGGCGACGCGCACCTGGCCCTTGCCGTCGTAACCCAGGCGGGCCGTCTTCAGGATGCCCGGCAGCACGGCGCCGAGCGCAGCATCATCGAGCGCGGCGAGCGCCGCCGCCGATTCGATCACGACGTGCGGCGCGACCGGCACGCCGGACGCCTCGATGAAACGCTTCTCCGCGATGCGGTCCTGCGCGACGGCGACACAGCGGCCGGCCGGCGCGACGAACGTCGTGCGCGCGAGGAAATCGAGGCCCGCGGCCGGCACGTTCTCGAATTCCGTCGATACGGCCTGACACAGGCCGGCCAGTTCGGCGAGCGCGGCTTCGTCGTCGTACGCCGCGCGCAGGTGCCGATCGGCGACCGCGCCCGCGGGGCTCGCCGGATCGGGGTCGAGCACGGCGACGCGATAGCCCATCGACTGGGCGGCAAAGCAGAACATGCGGCCGAGCTGGCCGCCGCCGACCATGCCCAGCCACGCGCCGGGCAGGATCGGGGAAACGGAATCAGGAGTTGCGGTCATGTCAGTGGTCGGTCGCGGCGGAACGCGGATGCCCGCCGCAGTGGGGAAAATCCGGCGCGGGCCGCGTCATGCGGCCGCGCGCCATGCCGTCATTCCAGCGGCGGCAGCACCATCGCATGCGCGGCTTCGTTCTGGCGCACGCGGAACGCGGCGAGCCGGTTCGCGTAGTCGACCGAATTACCGGACAGGATCGACACCGCGAACAATGCGGCATTCGCGGCGCCGGCCTCGCCGATCGCGAACGTCGCGACCGGCACGCCCTTCGGCATCTGCACGATCGAGTGCAGCGAATCGACGCCCTTCAGGTACTTGCTCGCGACCGGCACGCCGAGCACGGGCACCGTGGTTTTCGCGGCGAGCATGCCGGGCAGGTGCGCGGCGCCGCCGGCGCCCGCGATGATCGCGCGCAGCCCGCGCTCGCGCGCCTTCTCCGCATAGTCGAACATCTCGTCGGGCATCCGGTGCGCGGACACGACCTTCGCTTCGTACGGCACGCCGAATTCCTGCAGGATGGCGACCGCATGCTTCATCACGTCCCAGTCGGAACTCGAACCCATCAGCACGCCGACGAGCGGCGCGCTGTGCGTGTGGGCGGTCTGGACTTCACTCATTTCGTCTTCCTTCTGGTCAGGCGAGCGACTGGCCCGTGATGCGCTCGAGCGCTTCCTGGTACTTCGCGGCCGTCTTCTCGACGACGTCGGCCGGCAGCGCCGGCGCCGGCGCCGTCTTGCCCCACGGCTGCGCCTCGAGCCAGTCGCGCACGAACTGCTTGTCGAACGACGGCGGATTCGTGCCGACTTCGTACTGGTCGGCCGGCCAGAAGCGCGACGAATCGGCGGTCAGCACTTCGTCCATCAGGTACAGCTTGCCGTGGTTGTCGAGGCCGAATTCGAACTTCGTGTCGGCGATGATGATGCCGCGCGTCGCCGCGTAGTCGGCCGCTTCCTTGTACAGGCGGATCGAGATGTCGCGGATCGTCGCGGCCAGCTCGGTGCCGATGCGGCGCTCGGTTTCCTCGAACGTGATGTTCTCGTCGTGCTCGCCCATCTCGGCCTTCGCGGCCGGCGTGAAGATCGGCTCGGGTAGCTTCTGCGCGTTCTGCAGGCCTTCCGGCAGCTGCACGCCGCACACGGCGCCCGACGCCTGGTATTCCTTCCAGCCGCTGCCGGCCAGGTAGCCGCGCACGACCGCTTCGATCATGATCGGCTCGAGGCGCTTGACGACCACGCCGCGGCCCTTCACCTGCTCGACCTCGTCGGCCGCGACGACCGCTTCCGGCGCGTCGCCCGTCAGGTGGTTCGGCACGATGTGCGCGAGCTTGTCGAACCAGAAGTTGGCCATCTGGTTCAGCACGCGGCCCTTGTTCGGAATCGGCTCGCCCATCACCACGTCGAAGGCCGACAGGCGATCGGTCGTGACGATCAGGAGCTTGTCGTTGCCGACCGCGTAGTTGTCGCGAACCTTGCCGCGACCGAGGAGCGGCAGCGAGCGGAGCGTGGATTCGTAAAGGGTAGACATCGTCTTTTCGCAGATAAGGAGCCAAACAAAAAGGGAAACGCCGTTCCCCGCGGCAGGCGGGAACGGCGGTCTTGCAATACGTCGGCGAACCGGCGGGCGCAGCGCCCGGGCGGCTGCCGGCCGGCCCTCGTTCGGCCGGACGGAACGGCTGCCGGGGCCGGATCGGATCCGGCCAGCCAGGCGGCCAGCCCATGCCCGGCGGCAGAACCGGGCGGGGCAATCGTACTACAGTCTCAGCGCACGACCTGTGCGAGCGCGCCCGACTTGTACTGCTCGGCGATCTTGTCGAGCGACACCGGCTTGATCTTCGCGGCCTGGCCTTCGCAGCCGAACGCGAGGTAACGGTCGACACAGACCTTCTTCGCCGCTTCGCGCGCGGGCTTCAGGTAGTCGCGCGGATCGAACTTGCCCGGGTTCTCGAACAGGTAGCGGCGAATCGCGCCGGTGATCGCGAGACGCAGGTCGGTGTCGATGTTGATCTTGCGCACGCCGTGCTTGATGCCTTCCTGGATTTCCTCGACCGGCACGCCGTAGGTTTCCTTCATGTCGCCGCCGAATTCGCGGATCTCGGCCAGCAGCTCCTGCGGCACCGACGACGAACCGTGCATCACGAGGTGCGTGTTCGGGATGCGCGCGTGAATTTCCTTGATGCGCTGGATCGACAGGATGTCGCCCGTCGGCTTCTTCGTGAACTTGTACGCGCCGTGCGACGTGCCGATCGCGATCGCGAGCGCATCGCACTGCGTGAGCTTCACGAAGTCGGCGGCCTGCTCCGGATCGGTCAGCAGTTGCTCGCGGGTCATCGTGCCTTCCGCGCCGTGGCCGTCTTCCTTGTCGCCCTTCATCGTCTCGAGCGAGCCGAGCACGCCGAGTTCGGCCTCGACCGTCACGCCGATCGAGTGCGCCATCTCGACGACCTTGCGCGACACGTCGACGTTGTACTCGTACGACGCGACCGTCTTGCCGTCGGCTTCGAGCGAACCGTCCATCATCACGCTCGTGAAGCCGCTGCGGATCGCGGCCATGCAGACCGCCGGCGACTGGCCGTGATCCTGGTGCATCACGACCGGGATGTGCGGATACGATTCGACCGCTGCTTCGATCAGGTGGCGCAGAAACGGCTCGCCCGCATACTTACGCGCGCCGGCCGATGCCTGCATGATCACGGGCGCGCCGACCTGGTCCGCCGCCGCCATGATCGCCTGAACCTGCTCCAGATTGTTCACGTTGAAGGCCGGCAGGCCGTAACCGTGCTCTGCCGCGTGGTCCAGCAATTGACGCATTGATACGAGAGGCATTGTGGAACTCCTTGGAATGAAAACCGGTGCGCCCTGACGCCGGCGCGGCGCTCGCTCCCGGCTGAACCGGAACGGCGCGGCGCGGCTGAGCGTCGAATAGCCGCATTTTATCGCGAAGCGCCTCCGATTCCGACCGCCCGGTGGCCCCCGCTCGCAATTTGTTACGTTCGCACGGCACAATCCGGCCAAAAAGGAGAAAAAAAGCCGCGCGGGGCTTCGGACCCCGCGCGGCTTGCGCGTAAAAAAACGGTGCCAGTTCGATTCCTGACGACCCGGCCGCCGGCTCGCGGGCCGGCTCGAGAAGGCTCAGCCGGCGCTCAATAGTGCTCGCCGACCCGCACGATCTTCAGCGTGTTGGTGCCCCCTGCCTGCCCCATCGGCTCGCCGACGGTCAGCACGACCATGTCGCCGTGCTGCACGTAACCCTGCTTCACGACGATCTCGAGCGCCGCCTGCAGCGCCGAATCGCGGTCGCTGTTGAAGTCGACGTGCAGCGGCGTCACGTTGCGGTACAGCGCCATCGTGCGCTCGCTGCCGACGCGCGGCGTCAGCGCGAAGATCGGCACGTGCGTGTAGTGACGCGACATCCACAGCGCGGTCGCGCCCGATTCGGTCAGCGCGATGATCGCCTTCGCGCCCAGGTGGTACGCGGTGAACAGCGCGCCCATCGCGATCGACTGGTCGATCCGCGTGAACGTGCGGTCGAGGAAATCCTTGTCCAGCTCGACTTCTTCCGACTTTTCCGCCTCGACGCACACGGCCGCCATCGTCTCGATCGTGACGACCGGGTACTTGCCGGCGGCCGTCTCGGCCGACAGCATCACCGCATCCGTGCCGTCGAGCACCGCGTTCGCGACGTCCGACACTTCCGCGCGGGTCGGCACCGGCGCGTAGATCATCGATTCCATCATCTGCGTCGCGGTGATCACGAGCTTGTTCGACTCGCGCGCCATCCGGATCATCCGCTTCTGCAGCGCCGGCACGGCCGCATTGCCCACTTCCACCGCGAGATCGCCGCGCGCGACCATGATGCCGTCGGATGCGTCGAGGATGCTCTGCAGCGCCGGGATCGCCTCCGCGCGCTCGATCTTCGCGATCATCTTCGGCTTGATTCCGTACGGCGCGCCCGCGATGTTCGCGAGCTGGCGCGCCATTTCCATGTCGGTCGCGTTCTTCGGGAACGACACCGCGACGAGGTCCGCGCCGAGCGACATCGCGGTGCGGATGTCTTCCATGTCCTTCGCGGTCAGCGCCGGGGCCGACAAGCCGCCGCCCTGGCGGTTGATCCCCTTGTTGTTGGACAGCTCGCCGCCCACCTTGACGATCGTGTGGATCTCGTCGCCGAGCACGCGCTCGACGGTCAGCACGATCAGGCCGTCGTTCAGCAGCAGCAGGTCGCCCGGCTTCAGGTCGCGCGGCAGCTCCTTGTAGTCGAGGCCGACGCGCTCGTCGTTGCCGAGCTCACAGCCCGCATCGAGGATGAACGGCTGCCCCGGCACGAGCGTGGTCTTGCCGTTCTCGAACTTGCCGACGCGGATCTTCGGGCCCTGGAGATCGGCCATGATCGCGATCTCGCGGCCAACCTTGCGGGCGGCCTCGCGCACCATTTCGGCGCGCTGGCGGTGATCGTCGGCCGTGCCGTGCGAAAAATTGAGCCGCACGACGTCGAGGCCCGCCTGCATCATCTGCAGCAGAATCTCCGGCGAACTGGAAGCCGGGCCGATCGTGGCGACTATCTTGGTGGCGCGCTGCATGAAACTCCTCATCTGGATCAAGGTGGATGCGCTGGGTGAAACGCTGCGAGAGCCGGAAGCGGCAGGCCCAGCGGCCGCCGCTCCGGGGAGCGTGCCGGTGCTGGCGCCCGGCATCGCTTTGTTCTGAATCTCGTGGTGCTGCACGGCCGCGTCGCCGGCGGCCGCCGGTGCGCGCGGGGCGGTGTTCGCCCGCGCGGGCGCGCGTGTGCGCTTGCCCGCGCCGGCCGGCTGCTCCGCTTTCGCGGAGCGCGCGGCCTTCACCCCTGCGCGCGCCGCCACGCTCAGGCCGCCCGCGTTTCGAGCACTTCCACCGCCGGCAGCTTCTTCCCCTCGAGGAACTCGAGGAAGGCGCCGCCGCCCGTCGAGATGTAGCTGACCTGGTCGTGGATGCCGTACTTCGCGATGGCCGCGAGCGTGTCGCCGCCGCCCGCGATCGAGAACGCGGACGATTTGGCGATCGCTTCGGCGAGCGTCTTGGTGCCGTTGCCGAACTGGTCGAATTCGAACACGCCGACCGGACCGTTCCACACGATCGTGCCGGCCTTCTCGAGCTGGCTCGCGAGCGCCTTGGCCGTATCCGGGCCGATGTCGAGGATCATGTCGTCCGCTTCGATGTCGGCGACCTGCTTCACCGTGGCCGCGGCCGTCGGCGAGAATTCCTTGGCCGTCACGACGTCGGACGGGATCGGCACCGACGCGCCGCGCTCACGCGCTTCGTCGATGATCGCCTTCGCCTCGGCGACGAGATCGGCTTCCGCGAGCGACTTGCCGATCGACAGGCCGGCCGCGAGCATGAACGTGTTCGCGATGCCGCCGCCGACGATCAGCTGGTCGACCTTGCCGGCCAGCGACTTCAGGATGGTCAGCTTGGTCGACACCTTCGAACCCGCGACGATCGCCACCAGCGGGCGCGCCGGGTTGCCGAGCGCCTTGCCGAGCGCGTCGAGTTCGGCGGCCAGCAGCGGGCCCGCGCAGGCGACGGGCGCGTACTTCGCGATCCCGTGCGTGGTCGCTTCCGCGCGGTGCGCGGTGCCGAACGCGTCGTTCACGTACACGTCGCAGAGCTTCGCCATCTTCTGCGCGAGCTCGTCCGAATTCTTCTTCTCGCCCTTGTTCACGCGGCAGTTCTCGAGCAGCACGACCTGGCCCGGCGCGACGTTCACGCCGTTCTCGACCCAGTTCGACACCAGCGGCACGTCGCGGCCGAGCAGTTCGGCGAGACGCTTCGCGACCGGCGCGAGCGAGTCTTCCGGCTTGAATTCGCCTTCGGTCGGACGGCCGAGGTGCGACGTGACCATCACGGCCGCGCCGGCGTCGAGCGCGGCCTGGATGGCCGGCACGGACGCACGCACGCGCGTGTCCTCGGTGATGTTGCCGTGATCGTCCTGCGGGACGTTCAGGTCGGCGCGGATGAACACCCGCTTGCCGGCGAGCTGGCCGGCGGCGATCAGGTCGGTAAGACGCTTGACTTGGCTCATGTTGAACAGATTGAAGTAGTGGATGGGGAAAAGGGGTTCACGCTGGACGTGCGCGGGCTGCCGCGAAAGGGCGCCGGATGCGGCCGTGGCTGGCGGTTCGCATGACGCGCACGGGTCAAAATCTCGAACGGGCATTCTAGCCGATCCACCCGGCAGACTGACCCGTGCGGCGGCGAATTCCGCCTATTTGGGATGACGCGCCGGCAGCGACGCATTGCTGCAACGCAACAATGCGTGCGCGCAGCCGGACGGCACGCGCCGAACCGGAACGGCGGCCCATCAGAAGATCAGGCGCAGGAGGGTGAACACGAGCATCCCGACGACGATCGTGCCGAGCATGCTGCGCCGCCACAGAAACCAGCCGAGGCCGGCGAGCGCCGCGTAGAACGGATGGTTGGACAGCGCGAACGACAGCCCGGCCGGCGTTTCGAGCACATCGGGCAGCACGACGGCGACCAGCGCGGCGGCCGGCGCGTAGCGCAGCGCGCGCTGCGCGCGTTCGGGCAGCACGGTGCGCTCGCCGCCGATCAGGAACAGCGCGCGCGTGACGGCCGTGACGATCGTCATCCCGACGATGACGATCCAGATCTCGGTCGCGCTCATTCGATTTCCTTTTCGTGCACGGTTTCGGTACGGATGCGCCGCCAGTCGGCCCGCTCGACGAAAAAATCCGCCGTGCAGCCGGCCGCGAGCGCGGCGAGCACCGCGAGCGGCAGCGCGAGCCGGTACGGCAGGTCGAACGCGATCAGCGACACGATGCCCGCGACCGCGACCGCCGCGAGCGTCGAGCGGTTCGCGACCGCCGACACCATGATCGGAATCAGCGCGAGCGTGCCGGCCAGTTCCAGCCCCCAGCTCGCGGGAAAGACGCTCGCGAGCAGGATGCCGGCGAGCGACGACACCTGCCACGACGCCCAGCTCGCGAGCGCCATCCCCCAGAAATACGCTTCCTTGCCCGGCACGCGGCCGTACGCGAAGCCCTGTTTCTGGAACAGCAGGTAGATCACGTCGCCGTTGAAATAGCCGATCGCGAGACGCCGCCACAGCGGCAGGTAGGAGAAATGGGGCGCCAGCCCGGCGCTGAAGATCACGAAGCGCAGGTTGACCATCGCGGCCGTGAGCAGCACGGTCCAGATCGGCAGCTTCGCCGCGAGGAGCGGCAGCACGGCGAGCTGCGACGAGCCCGCGTAGACGAACAGTGACATCGCGCTCGCCTGCCCGAGCGTCATCACGGACTTGCTCATTGCGATGCCGGTGACGAGCCCCCAGGACAGGATCGCCATCAGTGTCGGGGAATAGTCGCGCGCGCCCTGAATCAGCGCGAAGCGGTCGGTGGCGGACAATCGAGCGAGCATGGGAAAGCGGGCCGCGGCGGGCGGTTCGTCGGGACGCCGGCGCCTCCTGCCGGTGCGGCCCGTCGTTATTGGAATCGGTACCGGACGATTATAGCGCCGGCTCCGTGCCGTCCGACCGGATCGCCCCCAAATGACGCTAAAATAAGCGTCTTTCCGGCTCAACGCTGCACACCACCCGCAGCACATCACCGCTTCCAGGAGAATCGTATGTCAATGGCCGACCGCGACGGCAAGATCTGGATGGACGGCAAGCTGATCGACTGGCGCGACGCCAAGATCCACGTCCTCACCCACACGCTGCACTACGGCATGGGCGTCTTCGAGGGCGTGCGCGCGTACAAGACGGCCGACGGCGGCACCGCGATCTTCCGCCTGCGCGAGCACACCAAACGTCTGCTGAATTCGGCGAAGATCTTCCAGATGGACGTGCCGTTCGACCGCGAAACGCTCGAAGCCGCGCAACTCGCGGTCGTGCGCGAGAACCGGCTCGAGTCGTGCTACCTGCGCCCGATCATCTGGGTCGGCTCCGAAAAGCTCGGCGTGGCCGCGAAGGGCAACACGATCCACGTCGCGATCGCCGCGTGGCCGTGGGGCGCGTACCTCGGCGAGGACGGCCTCGCGAAGGGCATCCGCGTGAAGACGTCGTCGTTCACGCGCCACCACGTGAACGTGTCGATGGTGCGCGCGAAGGCGTCGGGCTGGTACGTGAACTCGATCCTCGCGAACCAGGAAGCAACGGCCGACGGCTACGACGAAGCGCTGCTGCTCGACGTCGACGGCTACGTGTCCGAAGGCTCCGGCGAGAACTTCTTCCTCGTGAACAACGGCAAGCTGTACACGCCGGATCTATCGTCGTGCCTCGACGGCATCACGCGCGACACGGTCATCACGCTCGCGAAGGACGCCGGCATCGAGGTCATCGAGAAGCGCATCACGCGCGACGAAGTCTACACGGCCGACGAGGCGTTCTTCACCGGCACGGCCGCCGAAGTCACGCCGATCCGCGAGCTCGACAACCGCACGATCGGCAGCGGCGCGCGCGGCCCCGTCACGGAAAAGCTCCAGTCGGCGTTTTTCGATATCGTGTCTGGCAAGAACGCGAAGTACGCGCACTGGCTGACGAAGGTCTGAGCGCGCCGCGCCACCGACCGCCCCACACAAAGAGTGACAAGAGAAAGTCTCATGAGCGAAATCAAGGAAATGCCGCTGGTCGAGCTGACGGCCAAGGATCTCCCCGCCTACTGCCCGAACCCGGCCATGACGCGCTGGAACGCGCACCCGCGCGTGTTCATCGACGTGTCGCACGGCGAGGCGCGCTGCCCGTACTGCGGCACGCGCTACAAGCTGCGCGACGGCGAGGTCGTCAAGGGCCACTGAGCCCCGGCGCCGGGCCTCACGGCCCGCCGACCCGCAAGGCGGCGCAGCCGGACGCCCGGCGCGCCGCCCTTTCCCATTCTGGCAACCCGAACGCGGCGCCCGCGCGCCGTGCTTCATTACGACATCGGAAGTCGACCTGATGCGTCGAGCGCTGGTTATCGCACCGAACTGGATCGGTGACGCATTGATGGCGCAGCCGCTTTTTGCGCTGCTGAAGAAACTCCATCCCCGCATCGCGATCGATGCCGTCGCACCGTCGTGGGTCGCGCCCGTGCTCGAGCGGATGCCCGAGATCCACGATGTCCACGCGACCGATCTCGCGCACGGCAAGCTGCAGCTGCTGCGCCGCTGGCAGCTCGCGAGCGACCTGCGCGACGTCGGCTACGACGCGGCGTACGTGCTGCCGAATTCGCTGAAGTCCGCGGTGATCCCGTGGCTCGCGAACATCCCGCTGCGGATCGGCTATACGGGCGAGCACCGCTACGGGCTGCTGAACGTGCGGCACGCGAACCCCGACAAGTCGGGCGAGCGGCCGCCGATGACCACCCACTACGCGGCGCTCGCGTACGCGCCGGGCGCGAAGCTGCCCGAGTCGATGAAAACCCTGCCCGCGCCGCGCCTCGACGCCGACCTGAACGAGACGGCGCGCGTGTCCGCACGTTTCAATCTCGATACACGCAAGCCGCTCGTCGTGTTCTGCCCGGGCGCCGAATACGGCCCGGCCAAGCGCTGGCCGCCCGAGCACTTCGCGTCGCTCGCGACCATCGTCCACCAGTCGTTCCCGTATACGCAGATCGTCGCGCTCGGCTCGCAGAAGGACGCCGCGGCCGCGCAGGCGATCGCCGACCACGCGCCGAACGTGCGCAACCTGTGCGGGCAGACGTCGTTGTCCGAGGCGTGCGCGCTGATCGCGCGCGCGAACGCGGTCGTCACCAACGATTCGGGGCTGATGCACGTCGCGGCCGCGTTGCGCCGGCCGCTCGTCGCGTTGTACGGATCGACCGATCCGCGCCATACCCCTCCGCTGTCGGACCTGGCGAAGGTACAATGGTTACATCTCGAATGCAGTCCCTGCTTCGAACGCGAGTGCCCGCTCGGCCACCTGAAGTGCCTGCGCGAACTCGGTCCCGAGCAGGTATTCGGCGATTTGCGCGGCATGCTCGTCGGGCAGCGCTGACCCTGGCCGGCAGCGTCGCACGGCGCGCCGGGCAATCCGATTCACCGGTGTGCGGCGGCTCCATCCGGGCCGCCGCGCTGAATACGGCGCGCGACGCGCGCGAGAGACAACCCCGATGCCACGTTTTGCCCGCCTCTTCGAAGCCGCTGCCGATACGCTGAACGCCTACTACCAGGCCGTCGCGGATGCCAATCTCGACGCGCTGCTGGCGTTGTGGATCGACGAGGATTTCGCCAGCTGCGTATGGGCGGACGGCGAGCATCTGCACGGTCTCGACCAGATCCGCGGCGGGCTCGCCAACCGGCTCGCGACGCGCCCGGTCACGATCGAGCCGCTCGACATCCGCGTGTACGACAGCCTCGGCACGGTCGTCTATACGATCGCCGAAGCGCATCAGCAGGCCGACCTGACGGCCGAACCCGACATGGTTTTCGCGACGTACGTGATGATCCACGAACGTGGCGAGTGGCGGATCGCGCACATCCACGCGAGCCCGATTCCCGAACAGGCGGCCGGACAATTCGCCGCGAAGATCCGTCATGGGCAGGGTCCGCTGCACTGACGAAAAACGAAGCAACGCATTAGCGGGGCGATCATGAGTACGGCTTCTCCGCCCACCTCGCCGCTGACCGGGGCCCCGGCCCCCGCCGACGACACACTGCGCTATCGCGCACCGCGCTGGCTACCCAACAGCCATGTGCAAACCATCGTGCCCGCGCTGTTCGCGCGGCGTCCGGTTGTCGCCTACCGGCGAGAGCGATGGGAAACGCCCGATCACGATTTCATCGATCTCGACTGGGTCGCGCACCTCGACAGCGCGGCGCCGGCGCCCGACGCGCCGCTGTTCGTGCTGTTCCACGGCCTCGAAGGCAGCTCCGGCTCGCACTACGCGCTCGCGATGATGGCCGCCGCGCGCGCGAAGGGCTGGCACGCCGTCGTCCCGCACTTTCGCAGTTGCAGCGGCGAGATCAACCGCCAGCCGCGCTTCTACCATCTCGCGGACAGCGCCGAGGTCGACTGGATCCTGCGCCGGCTCGCCGGGCAGCATCGCGGGCCGCTGGTCGCGGCCGGCGTATCGCTCGGCGGCAACGTGCTGCTGCGCTGGCTCGGCGAGCATCGCAGCGACACGTCGATCGTGCGCGCCGCCGCCGCGATCTCGACGCCGATCGACGTGCACGCGGGCGGCCGCGCGCTGTCGCAGGGGTTCGCGATGGTCTACACGCGCAGCTTCCTGAAGACGCTGAAACGCAAGGGACTCGCGAAGCTCGAGCAGTATCCGGGGCTGTTCGACCGCGACGCGATGCTGCGGGCCGTGACGATGCGCGACTTCGACGAAGTCGTGACCGCACCGCTGCACGGCTTCGCGAACGCGGACGACTACTGGACACAGGCCACGACCCGCCCGCTGCTGCGCGCGATCGACGTGCCCACGCTGCTGCTCAACGCGCGCAACGATCCGTTCCTGCCCGAGTCCGCGCTGCCGGGCGCCGCCGACGTGTCGCCGGCCGTCGAGCTCGACCAGCCCGCGCACGGCGGCCATGCGGGCTTCATGACCGGCCCGTTCCCCGGCCGCCTCGACTGGCTGTCGGCGCGGGTGTTCGGTTATTGCTCGAAATTCGTCGACCATGGATGACATCGTCAGGCAGGCGCTCGCCAAATGGCCGAACGTGCCGCATTGCACCGGCTGGCTGCTGCTCGACCGGCGCGGCACATGGCGGCTGCGCGACGACGCGGCGCAGGCGGCCGGCGAGCTCGGCTCGCCGGTCCGGCATGCGGCGCTGAACGCGTTCATCGGCCGCAACTACGCATGCGACGCGCAGGGCCAGTGGTTCTTCCAGAACGGGCCGCAGCGCGTGTACGTCGAGCTCGCCTATACGCCGTGGATCGTGCGGCTCGCCGAACGCGACGGGCAGCTCGCGCTCACCGACCAGACGGGCGCCCCGTTCGAACCGGACGCAGCCTGGCTCGACGACGGCGGCGGCGTGCTGTTTCGCGAGGCCGGCACACCCCCGCGCATCGCGGCGCTGCACGACCACGATCTCGGGCTATTCGCCGATCACGCGGATTTCGATGCCGAGCCGCCCATGCTGCGTTGGCGCGACGGCCGCACGCTGCCGCTCGGCAGCATCGCCTGTGCCGACGTGCCTGCGCGGTTCGGCTACGTCGCGAGCCCGGCGCGCCACGCATGCGACGCCGCCGGCAGCAGCAACTGACCCGCCCCGGCGCCGTCGGCGTTCGCCCCGTGGCGGCCGCTACCCGCGGCCGTTCTTCTCGTCGTCGCGCTCTTCCTTGTAGCGCGCCTCGAACTCCAGCAGCCGCGCGCCGATGATCGACTGCTCGTAGAACGACACGTCCTTCGCATCGCGCGCTTCCTTCAGTTGCCGGATCGCCGACGGCCACGCGCCGTCGAGCGCCAGTTTCTCCGCCAGCGCCCGGCGCCGCGCGAGCACGTCGCCCTTGCCGTCGCTCGCCTTCGCGAGGTAATCCCACCAGTCCGGCTGTTCGGGGTCGGCCTTCGCTTGCGCCCGGGCGAGCGTCTGCGCTTCGGCGAAACGGCGCGCGGCGAGCAGCGCCTGCAGGTGCGCGACGATCGCCGCGTGCGACGCCGGCCAGCGCCGCTGCGCGAGCGCCGAGAGCCGCACCGCGTCGTCGGTGCGGCCCGCGCGGCGGGCGATGTCGGCGGCCAGCACGTCGAGGCTCGGCGAACTCGTCGCCGGATCGTCGTCGCGCCGCTCGCGCGCGTCGAACGCGCCGCGCGCCGACGCGAGCGCCTTGTCCGCCGTGTCGTACTGGCCGAGCAGCGTGTTCGCGAGCGCGATGCCGTACCAGTTCGCCGCGACGTTCGGCGCGGTGCGATCGTCGATCTCGAGCTGCATCCGCCGCGCCTCGGCCGAGATGTCGGTCGGCGCCCGGTTCTGCAGCACGCGAAGACGCGCACGCACGAACCCGTATTCGGCCGACTGGCGCGGCTGCCGGTACGGCGCGCGGCGCGCGCGATCTTCCATGTCGGCAATCCGCTCGCCGGTCAGCGGGTGCGTGCGCGCATAGGCCGGCACGCCCGCATCGCCCATCGACGCGCGGTCGAGCCGCTCGAAGAAGCCCGGCATCCCGTACGGGTCGTAGCCGGCCCCCGCGAGCAGCTGGAAGCCGACGCGATCGGCCTCCCGCTCGGCCGACCGCGAGAAGCGCAACTGGTTGTCGACCGCATACGCCTGCCCGCCCATCGCGATCGCGCTGCCGAGATCGCCGCTGCGCGCGAGCACGCCGGCCAGCACACCGAGCAGCATCGTCGCCAGCGCCGTGTAGCCGGTCTTCTCGTTCGCGCCGATCATCCGGGCGATGTGCCGCTGCAGCACGTGGCCCATCTCGTGGCCGACCACCGATGCGAGCTCCGATTCCGTCTGCGTCGTCACCACCAGCCCGCTGTTGATCCCGATGAAGCCGCCCGGCATCGAGAACGCGTTGATCTGCGGATCGCGTACCGCGAACAGGTCGAAGTCCGGCGTGTAGCCGCCGATGTAGCGCGCGGCCGCCGCGGCCGCGAGCCGCGCCGCCATCGCGTTCAGGTAGTCGCGCACGAGCCAGTCGTCGAGATAGTCGGGATCGCGCCGCACTTCGCGCATCACGCGCTCGCCGAGCCGGCGCTCGGCTCGCGGCGTCAGCGAACCGCCGGAGCCATCGCCGAGATCGGGCAGCTCCAGTGCACGCAGCGGCGCGCGCAAGCTCGCGACGGGCGCCGACGCACCGGCCGCGCCCGAGAATCGGCTCTCCGCGCCGCCGTATGTACCGAACACGCCGGTCGCGATGCCGGACGGCACGGTGGAAATCGACGTCCCGCCGCCGGCCGCCGGCTCGAGCGGTGGCGCGGATGCGCTCTGAGCATGGCCGCCCGGCGGCAGCGCGAGCGCCGCCGACAGCGACACGGCAAGCAACTGTTTGACACGCATGGCAGGATGAAAACGACGCCGTCCCGCGCGAGCGGCGCGCATCGCGGCGTTTGGTCTGAATATTCGGGTCATTGTACCGGCGCCGCGACGACTGTCCCGTGCCGCGCGTGCGTCATCTGCGCCCCCGGCGACGCAGGCGCCGCTGCTATGATAGGCGCCCGTCGCGAGGCTGGATCGGTTCGCCGCGTCGGCATGGGTTCCGGTACCCGGCCGATCGCGAAGCAGCGATCGACGGACGTGCGCGCGCACTCCGTTCTCACAAGAGGAAGACATGTCAGGACTCACCCATTTCGATGCCGCCGGCCATGCGCACATGGTCGACGTCGGCGACAAGCAGGAAACCCGGCGCATCGCGATCGCGCGCGGCACGATCCGGATGCTGCCGGCCACGTTCGCGCTGATCCGCGACGGCAAGGCCAAGAAAGGCGACGTGCTCGGCGTCGCGCGCATCGCGGCGATCCAGGGTGCCAAACGCACGGCCGACCTCATCCCGCTGTGCCACCCGCTCGCGCTCACGCGCGTGGCCGTCGACTTCGAACTCGACGACGCGCTGCCCGGCGTGCATTGCGTCGTGCAGGTCGAGACGTTCGGCCGGACCGGCGTCGAGATGGAAGCGCTGACGGCCGTCCAGGTCGGGCTGCTGACCGTCTACGACATGTGCAAGGCCGTCGATCGCGGAATGGTGATCACCGACGTGAGCGTGCGGGAGAAACGCGGCGGGAAGTCGGGGGACTGGAAGGCGGAAGACGCGGCGGGCTGAACGGCCGGGCGCGGCCGGCCCGCAAATTCGAGATAAAGCCGTTTATCTCATACAATTACCGGATTCCGCACGAGAGAGCGTGCGAACCAGCAAAACAGCACAACAAAGCGAGCCCTGGTGATGAATTCGCAAGCGTCAAGAAGCGCGTTGCTGGCCGGACCGGTCCAGCACGAGCGCCTCGTCAAGCTGGATACCCCGCTCGGCCCTGACGTCCTGTTGCCGCAGCGGGTCACGGGCCGGTCGCGGCTCGGACGCCATTTCGAGTTCACCGTCGATACCGTGTCGGTATCCGACGACGTCGAACTCAAGAAACTGATCGCGCAGCCGGTAACGCTGTGGATCCAGCAGGCCGACCAATCGTACGCGCCACACCACGGCTACGTGCATGCGGTCCGACGGCTCGGATCGGACAGCGGCCTCACGCACTTTCAGGTCGTTTTTGCGTCGTTCCTGCACTTCCTGAAATTCCGCCGCGATCAGCGGATCTGGCAGGACCGGTCGGCAGACGACATCATCGCCGACGTGTTGAACCAGCACCCGCAGGCCAAGGGCCGCTTCACGTTCAAACTCTACCAGCCGCTGCCGTCGCGCTCGTTCTGCATGCAATACGAGGACGACTGGAATTTCGTCCATCGCCTGATGGAATCGGAAGGCCTGTACGGTTTCTGGGAACAGGACGACGACGGCAAGTCGCACCGACTCGTCATCGTCGATCGCCTCGATGCGTTGCCCGCGCTGTCGCCGCGAACCGTGCGCTTTCATCACGCGGGCGCGGGCGACGAAGCCGACACGCTCGTCCAGTTCGCCGGTACGCGCACGCTGCGAAGCGTCGCGCGCACCACGCGCACGTTCGACTACAAGCAGCCGCCCACCGCGTCGAATCCGAAGGCCACTCACACGCCGACGATCGCGAACCAGGGCGACCTGCCGGGGCAACTCGAAGTCTACGAATACACGGGTGCGTACACGTATCCCGAGCAGTCGCGCGGCGACCATCTGTCGAAGATCTGGATGGAGGAACAGGAATCGCACGCCAAGCGCTTTCACGGCGTCGGCGGCGTGCGACGCATGGACGCGGGACGCACGTTCGAGTTCGCCGATCATCCCGAACATGACAAGGACGATGCCGGTCAACGCGAATTCGCCGTGATCGAGACGACGTGGATCATCGTCAACAACCTGCCCGTGGCCGACGAGTCGGCCGTTTTCCCGCACAGCCTGCAGGCCGAAATCGGCCGCCTCATGCGGGAAACCGATAACGACCTGTCGCGCGTGCGGCATCCCGACGGCAGCGAGGGCTTCTTTCAGATCCGCATCGAAGCGCAGCGCACGACGGTGCCGTTCCGCAGCCCGTTCGAGCATGCGAAGCCGCCGATGCACCTGCAATCGGCGATCGTCGTCGCCCCGCAGGGCGAAGAGGTTCACACGGACGAGCTCAACCGGGTCAAGGTCCGATTCCACTGGGACCGCGTGAACGACGGCGACGAAAAGGCGTCGTGCTGGCTGCGCGCCACGGCGTCCGATTCGGGCAATGGCTACGGCGCCGTTCACCCGCACCGCGCCGGCGAGGAAGTGCTGGTCGATTTCCTCGGCGGCGACTGCGATCGCCCGATCGTCGTCGGCAAGGTCTACAACGGCGCGACGCGTCCGCAATGGCACAGCAACGGGCTCCTGTCCGGATACCGGTCAAAGGAATATGCGGGCGCCGGCTACAACCAGCTGGTGCTCGACGACGCGACCGCACAGAACCGCGTGCACCTGTACAGCAGCCAGGCCAACACGCACTTGCACCTCGGCTACCTGATCGACCACACGGGCAACAACCGCGGCAGCTATCTCGGCAGCGGTTTCGACCTGCGTTCCGACGCATACGGCGCGGTGCGCGCGAACCGCGGGCTGTATGTGACGACGCATCCGAAGCAGGCGGCAAGCCAGCCGCTCGACGTCGACGAGACGCGGGAGCAGCTCGTGCGCGCGCAAGGGCTGATCGACGCCATGTCGCAGGTCAGCGCGCAGCATCAGGGCGAATCGCTCGACGCCGGCCACACGGCGCTGAAGCAGTTCAGCGATGCGACGCAGCACAGCGTGGGCGGCAACAGCGCCGGCGGCAGGACCTCAGGTGGCGGAACCGGCTCGGCCAATGCGTTCAAGGAACCCGTGATGCTGTTCGGCAGCCCGGCCGGCATCGGGCTGTCCACGCAGCAATCCGCGCAATTTGCCGCGGACCAGCACATCAACCTCGTCAGCGGGCAAAGCACGCACGTCGCCGCCGGCAAATCGCTGATCGCCAGTGTCCTCGACCGGATCAGCCTGTTCGCGCAGAACGCTGGGATGAAGCTGTTCGCCGGCAAGGGCAAGGTCGAAGTGCAGGCGCAGGCGGACAACATCGAGCTGACCGCACAGAAGGCGCTGAAGCTGATCGCCGTCACGCAATCGGTCGAAGGCGCCGCGGCGAAGGAGATCCTGCTGACGTCCGGCGGCGCTTATATCCGCATCGCGGACGGCAACATCGAGGTGCACGCGCCCGGCAAGATCGACATCAAGGGCGCGCAGCATGCGTTCAGCGGCCCCACCCACCTGTCGCAAACGATGCCGACGCTGCCGAACTCCAGCGGCAACTACGACCAGGCGTTCATCGCGCACTGGGCCGGCACCGACATTCCGGTCGCGAACACGCGGTACCAGATGTTCTCGAACGGCAAGCTGATCTCGGAGGGCGTCACCAACGCGGCAGGCGAGACGGGGCTCACGCAGAGCCACGTGCCGCACGACGTCGTCGTCAAGTTTCTGGGGAAATCGAATGGCTGACGGACAACACGACAAGGTGCTCGGGACAGGTGCGGCGATGCTCACCCCGACGGGATACCAGGATCGGCCGAAGGTGCAGATCAACATCTGCGACAAGCATGTGACGCCGGCACCGAAATGGGTCGTCGGTACCTGCCCGTTTTACTATCGGCCGCTTCACGGCGAATACTGGGAGACGGTCCAGAAAGTCAGTATGTCGAGCATATGGGAAACCGTGAAGAAGTTCGCCACGTCATGGGATCCTTGGAAAGACAAGAAGGTCGCCCAGGAATTGCTGCATCGGCGCGAAAACCTGATCAAAACGGAAAGCACGGATTCCGACTGGTCGCGCCACGGCAACTTCATGATGCGTCATATCGGGTGCGGACATAAACCACCCGATTACTACGTTAGTTACGGCTACTACTATTGCTCCGACTATGGCAAGAATCTTTACCCTCGACTCAGCCGCCAAGGGAAAGCGTGGTTGAACAAAGCGCGGAAATTGCTTCAGGTCAACATGGAAGACGGCCTGAATCAGAACATGATGGGCGACACGATCCAGATGGCCAGTCCGACACCCGGAAACGGTAGCGTCGACATGACGTGGCCACAGTTCGAACTCGAAATGAACACAGAAAAGTTCAAGGAATTCGCATTCAAGACGCACCCGATGGCCTATCTCGACGGCGGATTGGCAGACCTGCCGATCATGGATCTAGTCAAGATCGGGATGCGCCCGAACATTCAGGAATGGGGCGACGGAAGAACGTGGGGACAGGCAGTCGATTCGGCCATCCCCGTGCTCAGGAACAAGGCCGACGCATGGGACGTCGATGATCCGGTCGGCAAGGCCCTCGGAAGGCTGCTGGTGAAGTGACATGCGAAAAAGCAAACAATGGCTTTTGATCGCGGGATGCGCGCTCGCTCTACCGATCGCTATTTACGGATATACGGAAATGACTTCAGGGTGGGAAACAGTATCGACCGAATTCATGCGCAACGAGAAGCCGTACGGTGCGGGCGCATTTCGCGTACAGCGCAACGACTTCATGTCATTGAAGGTCGCACGACCGGAACTCACGTTCAAGCCGGAAAGCGAGCAGAAGAACCCTGACGTCGCGGAGTTCGCCGAACCGTGGATGGACGATTCGAACCAACGGCTGAACCGATCGACCGTGAGTTTCCTGCGCGGCACGCTAGGCGGCAGCTCCGTGCGTCACTTTCAGGAACCGGGCCAGACCGCGTCATGGTGGTACTCGCCTGACTGGCGAATCCTGTACGTAAGCACCGGCTGGATGGATTACGCGGCACCGCGCCCCGGCGACGGAGCGGCCCCTCAGACGACCAAGCTCTGGAAGTCGAGCGATGGCGGTCAGCACTGGACCCAGCTCGAATGGCCGGCGAACCGCAACATCAACCGCTTGCTCTTCATAGACTCGCAACGAGGCTACGCCATCGGCTGGGGGCCGCACGTATGGCGAACGGCAGACGGCGGGCAAACGTGGCAGGAAATCACGGAGCCACCTGGTGCCGCCGTCCAAGGCAAGCCGCGCGGGACTTTCGACGGATCCAGCCTCGGTCCGGACGGCATATTGCGCATCGCCTATCAGGTCGAAAACGCCGAACATCGGCAACCGGCAGCCGTTGTCTGGCGGCTCGCGTGGAGTCAGCAGGATTTCGTCCGGGAAGCGGTGCTGCCCGGACAAGTTGTCGTCAGCCTCGAATCGCCACCGGCACCCGTCCGCAATTACGCGGTGTATGCGTTGTCGCGTACAAGCGGCGAATCCGGCAGTGGTCGTGGTGCGGGCGTCATTTCGACCTGGACCAGCGAGCATCCCGATCACATCCAGCAGCTGCATGCGTTCGACAGCTCGCTGACGCTCAACGGACTAAGCGCGGGTCGCAACGGCGTCCTGCTGGTTCACGCGACCGATCCGAACGTCGCGAACGGCGGTGGCGCGCCGATCGATCTGACCATCAGCAGCACCGACGGTGGGAAGACATGGCGGCAAACCGCCGACAAGGCTTCGCAGGGCGGCTACTTCGACCCGGAAACGAATACGCTCTATTCGGTGTTTGCCTACACACTTCGGAAACGGCAGTTCTGATCGCTACCAGACGCATTTGCCGTGGGCCGGGTCCGCAGAATCGGACGACGCCTGCGGCATGATCGGCCTCATGCCCTCTTCTCCATTGACTCCAGCCCACCCCGTGCGCAACCGGTCCAGAGCGAAGTGGCTGGCAGCCATCGCGATCGGCAGCATCGTAGTGATTCTGCTGTTCGAAAACACAGGCCCTCGATGGGAAACCGTTTCGTCGAAGGTGACGTGGCCCGACCGACCGGCGGGTGTAGGTGATTTTTACGTCACCGGCAATGAAATCATGTCGCTCACGGTCGCCGACCCTGTGGTGACGCTGAAGCCTCCCGGCGAGTGGAAGAATCCAATGGTCGCGGAACCCACCGAAGCGTGGATGAACAACGCAGCAGAAACCCTCAATCGGCGGACCGTAAATTTCTTCCGTGGCACCCTCGATCAAGGGCTGCAGCGCTTCTTGCAAGCGCCGGGCCAACACACGGCGTGGTGGCATTCGCGAGACGGTCAGGTCCAGGTCATCGGCGTCGGCCGGACTAGCTACACGGCGCCACATCCGGCAGACGGCCTCGTCTCGCAGCAAACCCGTGTCTGGAAATCGCTCGACGGCGGCCGTCACTGGTCACCGCTCGACTGGCCCGAGCACGAGGATATCGCTCAGTTGCTCTTCATCGACGCGCGACGCGGTTATGCGATCGGTCGGGGCCCGGCCGTGCGGCGAACATCCGACGGCGGCGTGTCCTGGCAGCGGATTGCACTACCGCCGGATGCAGCCGTCCGCGGTGCTCCCTGGCGCAGCTTCGCAGGAGTAAATCTTGGGCCCGACGGCACCCTGCGAGTGACCTACCCTGTCGACCGGTCGGCTACGGCCCCTGCCCGCAGCGTCGTATACCGACTCGCGCCAAATCAGCAGGCGTTCGTTCTCGATACCGTCTTACCTGACCAGACCGTCACTCGACTCGTGTCTGCGCCCGCCACGGCTGGCGGCTACGTGCTTTACACGCTGTCTCTCCTCGATAACGAGAGCGGCGAGGATACTGCACCGGATCGCGCACGCCGGACCGGCGTGCTTTCGACGTGGGCGAACACGCGCCCCGACCAAGTCCGGCAAGTGACGACGTTTGACAGGAAGCTCATCCTGAGCGGCCTCGACGTGGGCCGCGATGGCCTATTGCTCGTCTATGCGACCGACCCCGGGCAGGCAATCGATGATCCACCGATCCCCCTGATGATCAGCAGCACTGACGCAGGCAAGACCTGGAAGCAGAATATCGACGCGATCGTCTATCACACTCGGTATTTCAATCAGGATACGAACACGCTGTACTCGTTGCTCGATGAAAGACTGAGGAAACTGTCGTTCCCGGTCCGAAATAACCGTGCCTTACAAGACCGAATCCCGCTGCTACGACGGGAGACTCAATTCGATGAATAAATCACTGCGCCGCGCCGCGCTCGTCATTCGGCGCGCCGCGGCTCGAACACGAACGGTTGCGTGAGCAGGAACGGATTCGCCGTCGCGCCCGTCTGCGTGCAACTCGCGTGCGTCATCGCCTCGACGGCCGCGCGATCGGCCGCCGCATTGCGGCTGCTCGTCGTCACGGTCACGTTCTGCGCTTCGCCGGACGTCGTCATCAATGCGCGCACCAGCACGGTCGCCTGGCGCGTGAGCGGCTTCGCGGTATCCGGATAGACCGCGCGCGGAATGTGGCAGGTCAGCTTGCTTTCCTGCGACGACGTCAGCATCGCGCAGCCAGAAAACAGCATCGCGACGGCGGGCAGGATCAGGTAGGTTGAGCGGATAGCCATGGTCGAATATCGTTCTTGAGTACTGGTCTGGGCACGCGCGCCGCACGACGGAAGCCTTCCCCGGCCGCGCCGCGTGTGTCGCACCGCGCCGCGGCCATCGGACCGGCGCCCCGTTACGGCCGCACGGCCGAGCGACGCTCGACCGCGATCCTGTTCGTGGAATGTCCCGGATAGCCGCGGGCGTTTTCTACGCTCGCACCGGTTAGCCCCGCGCCGCTTTCATGCGAGCGCTTTCGCGCATTGTGCACGCGCCACCCGGTCAACGGCGGCGATTTGACAATGGTTGACGCGAATCGCCGCCCATTCGAGCGGACTCCACGCGATCCGCGATGTAATCGATACCCGACCGGCGTGGCGCGTTGCGCGTGCACCGGGCCGCGGGGCCCGACGTCGATCCGCCTTCATCGCAACCGATAGACGCCGGTATTCCCCGTGCCGGCACGCGCAGCCGTCAATCCGAATCGTCGTCGTCCGAGTCGTCGCCCGCGTCGGCCGGCGCTTCCCCGTACTTTGCTGCCAGTGCGGCCCGGAACGTCTTCAGCGTCGGCTCGTCATCGCACAGCTTGTACAACGCGGCCAGCTGTTGCGGCCAGTCCTTCAATTCCTTTGCAAACACATGCAGGCGCGCGACGGTATCGAGCGCGTCGGCTTCGCGGCCGGCCAGCGCCTGCAGCACCGCGTAGCGGCGCAGCACCGTCTCGCCCGGCAGCAGCGCGATCGCGCGCTCGTGCGCGGCGAGCTTGAGCGGCAGGTTCTCCGACGAAATGGTGAGCAGCGTCGCCGCACCGTAATCGCCCCATGCGCCGAACAGCCGCGACGGCGCATCGCGATACTGCGCGGCCGGGCTGCTGCCGTAATAGAGCACTTCCGCGCGCTGGTAGTCACGCAGCACCGGCACCGCCGCCAGCACGCCACCGAACGACAGCACCGCGAACAGCCCGAATGCCGCGCGCCCCGGCAGGATGCGCAGCGGCTTCACGTCGAGCAACCCGATCACGAACATCGCCGGCAGCAGGAAGAACATGTATTGCTGCGGATACTCGACCAGCGCATGCATCAGCAGGATGCCGATCAGCGCGAAACCGAACACGCGCATGCTCGACTGCGGCGCCCGCACCGCGCGCACGAACCACGCGACGAGCGTGACGGCGAGCACGCCGAGGCCGACCAGACCAGACTTCGCGAGCAGATCGATGAAGATGTCGTGCGAGTTGTTCGCGATCTCGACGCCGCCGAGCGTGCGCGCGAGCGCAAACTGGTGCGACGGGAATTCGCCCCAGCCGACCCCGAGCAGCGGATGCTCGCGGAACATCGCGAGCCCGTACTTCCACAGCGCGAGGCGCGGCGCGATCTGCCCGGCGTCGCGCATCCGGTCGGCTGCCGACTCCGCGAGATTCAGGTGGTAGTGCACGTTGGCCCAGCGCACCGCGACGTTGACCGCGATGAATGCAACGGCGAGCACGACCGGGATCAGCCACGCACGCGCATTGCCCTGCGTGCGGCGCGATTCGACCCACGCCATCCAGAACCCCGCGACGACCATCACCGCGACCTGCAGCCACGGCCCGCGCGACACCGTCAGCGCGAGACCGACCGACAGCACGATCGACAGCGCGAGCCATGCCCACACCGCGAGCCGGCGCGTCTGCACCAGATACAGCGCGCCCGCCATCGCGAACGCGATATAGCTGGCCAGATGGTTCGCCTGCGCCATGTTGCCGTACGGACGGCGGTCGACCGCGATGTTGTACACCACGACGAACGGCGAGACGGCCGACTCGAGGTGGAACAACTGCACGATCTGCGTGCCGACCGCGAACACGCCGCCGACGAGCAGCGCACCGGCCATCATCCGCGACACGGTTTCCGCGATCCCGTCGCGCGCGAGCGCGTAGCCGGCCTGCATCGCGACGAGCGCCGCGGCCAGATAACCGAGCGCCAGCCAGTTCATCGACGGCACCTTGAGCGGGATCAGCGCCAATTGCGCGATCAGCACCACCGCGAAGCCAATCGGCACGACGAACGCAGCCGGCGCGGCGAACGGCTTGACCGGCCGGCCCGTGCGCGCGAGCAGCACGACCGATACGCCCAGCAACAGATACAGCACGAGCGCGGAAAACTCGGAATAGAAGGTCGGGATCGGATACGTGTGATTCGTGATCGCATACGGCACGATCAGGGCGACAGCCAGCGCAACGAGCGACAACGAACGGGAAAAAGTAGAAGGCATGAGCGAACCGGGTGTCAGCAACCGGCGCACTATACAAAACTTTCCCCGCTCTGTGCGGCGCACGCGCGATGAACCGCGGCGCGGCCGCCGCCGCATCGGACACGCGGCGGCCGGCTTTGCGCACGGGCCACCGCCCTTCCATACCGGCGGCGGCGCTACGCACGGCACTCCGCGGGCGCATATTTCGCGGGCAGCGTCGCGGCGTTACCCGGCAACGGCCCCGCTCCCGGCGCGGGCAGCGACGATGCCTCCTTGCCGGCGGCGAAACATTCCCACGCGATCGCGCCCGCCTGTATCGCCCCCTTTTTGAGCGGTACGCGCGCGGTGGGCGCATCGGCCTTGTCTGGCGCGGACGGTACGAGCACCAGCGTATTCGCGCCAGCCGCGGCGACGCGGGGGGTAAACGCGACCGTGATCTGGCCGGTGGCGCCGTCGATCGCAACCGATTCGACGTTGCGGGTCGCGGCAGGCGGGCTGTAGCCGCCGTCGAGGCTCGCGCCGCTCGCCGCGTTGTCGGCAACCGCGAGCCGCGCCGACGACGCGAGCGCAAGGCCCTCGCCGACGCGCGACCGCGCGAGGTAATCCTGGTACGCGGGAATTGCATAGGCGGCGACGACGCCGACGATCGCCAGCACGATCATCAGTTCGATCAGCGTGAAGCCGGCCGGCCGCCAGCGCGGCGACGGCCGGTTCGCGCGCCGCAGGTCGGCGGCAACGCGACGAAACAGGGAAACGGAAAAAGCTTCGAACATGACAGGCTCCGGAAACGAAAAACGCCTGCCGATACAGGCAGGCGTCTCGATCGTAGCCAGCGGGCCGCGAAGCCGACAGTCGGCCGGATGGCCAGTCAGGGCGCGTGCGTCACGCCGCGGCGCTTCCTGAGCGCGTAACCGATCGCCACGACGAACAGCGCGCCGGCGATGCTCGCGCCATAGACCACCGACGGCGAATCGAGCACCGGCCAGCGGTCGCCGACCGGGTCGTTCACGATCAGCCCGCCCGCGATCCAGCCGAGCAGCCCCGCGCCAAGCGCCACGACGACCGGGAAACGGTCGAGCAGCTTCAGCACCAGCGTGCTGCCCCACACGATGATCGGCACGCTGACGACGAGCCCGAAGATCACGAGCGCGAGCCGGTGCGACGGATCGGCCTGCTCGGCCGCGCCGGCGATCGCGATCACGTTGTCGAGGCTCATGACCGCATCGGCGATCACGATCGTCTTCACGGCATCCCACAGCCGGTCGGCCGGTTTGATGTTGTCGTGCGCGTCGGCGGCCGGCGCCATCAGTTTGATACCGATCCACAGCAGCAACAGCCCGCCGCCGAATTTCAGGAACGGTACGTCGAGCAGCGCGACCGCGAACGTGATCAGCGCGACACGCAGCAGGATCGCCCCCGCGGTGCCCCAGACGACGCCGCGCAGCCGCTGGTTCGCCGGCAGGTTGCGGCACGCAAGCGCGATCACGACCGCGTTGTCGCCGCCGAGCAGGATATCGATGATGACGATCTGGAGAATGGCGCCCCAGTGCAGCGAGGTCAGGAATTCGAGCATGGAGGTGAGGAAAGGACAACGGCCGCCTCGCGGGCGACCCGGTTCATCGCCGGCACATGCATGACGCATGCCCGGTGCTTACGAATTCATTGCGGGAGCATAACAAAAAACGCCGGCAAAGCCGGCGTTTTCTGCAGGACGAGCCCAACGGAAACAATTACAGCGCCTTCTTCAGCAGACGGCCCATTTCCGACGGGTTGCGCGTGACGGTGATGCCGCACGCTTCCATGATTTCCAGCTTCGCTTCGGCCGTATCCGCACCGCCCGAGATCAGCGCGCCGGCGTGGCCCATGCGCTTGCCCGGAGGCGCCGTGACGCCCGCGATGAAGCCGACGACCGGCTTCTTCATGTTGTCCTTGATCCACTCGGCGGCGTTGGCTTCGTCCGGACCGCCGATTTCGCCGATCATCACGACCGCATCCGTATCCGGATCGTCGTTGAACATCTTCATCACGTCGATGTGCTTCAGGCCGTTGATCGGGTCGCCGCCGATACCGACTGCCGACGACTGGCCGAGGCCGAGTGCCGTCAGCTGCGCAACCGCTTCGTACGTCAGCGTGCCCGAACGCGACACGACGCCGATGCGGCCCTTGCGGTGGATGTGACCCGGCATGATGCCGATCTTCAGCTCGTCCGGCGTGATCGTGCCCGGGCAGTTCGGCCCGAGCAGCAGCGTCTTGCGGCCTTCGCGACGCATGCGGTCCTTCACTTCGATCATGTCGCGCACGGGGATGCCTTCCGTGATGCAGATCGCGAGATCGAGGTCGGCTTCGACCGCTTCCCAGATCGCAGCGGCCGCGCCTGCCGGCGGCACGTAGATGACCGACACGGTCGCGCCGGTTTCCGCCTTCGCTTCCTTGACGCTCGCGTAGATCGGAATGCCTTCGAAATCTTCGCCGGCCTTCTTCGGGTTCACGCCCGCGACGAATGCTTCGCGGCCGTTTGCGTATTCACGGCAGGCGCGCGTATGGAACTGACCGGTTTTGCCGGTAATGCCCTGCGTGATGACCTTCGTGTCCTTGTTGATCAGAATCGACATGTATTTTGACCTCTGTTCGATGGGCGTCGCGAGCAAGCCGCGCCGCCCTACGTGTTCATTAGCGCGTGCTTACTTGCCTGCGGCAGCCGCGACGACCTTCTGCGCGGCTTCTTCCATGCTGTCCGCCGAGATGATCGGCAGGCCCGAATCGGCCAGCATCTTCTTGCCGAGGTCCTCGTTCGTGCCCTTCATGCGCACGACGAGCGGCACGTTCAGGTTCACGGCCTTCGAACCGGCGATCACGCCTTCCGCGATCACGTCGCAGCGCATGATGCCGCCGAAGATGTTCACGAGGATCGCCTTCAGGTCCGGGTTCTTCAGCATCAGCTTGAACGCTTCCGTGACCTTCTCGGTCGTCGCGCCACCGCCGACGTCCAGGAAGTTCGCCGGCTCGCCGCCGAACAGCTTGATGGTGTCCATCGTCGCCATCGCGAGGCCCGCGCCGTTCACGAGACAGCCGATGTTGCCGTCGAGCGAGATGTACGCGAGGTCGAACTTCGACGCTTCGATTTCAGCCGGATCTTCTTCGTCCAGATCGCGGTACGCGACGATTTCCGGGTGACGGAACAGCGCGTTCGAATCGAAGTTGAACTTCGCGTCGAGTGCGGTAACCTTGCCGTCGCTGGAGACGTTCAGCGGGTTGATTTCAGCCAGCGATGCGTCGGTTTCCCAGAATGCCTTGTACAGGCCTTGCAGGATCGCGCGCGCTTGCGGAATCGACGCGGCCGGCACGCCGATCTTCGCGGCGAGGTCGTCGGCCTGCGCGTCCAGCAGGCCCGTCGACGGCTCGACGATGACCTTGTGGATCAGTTCCGGGTGCTTTTCGGCGACTTCCTCGATGTCCATGCCGCCTTCGCTCGAACCCATCAGCACGATCTTCTGCGAGATGCGGTCGACGACGAGGCTGACATACAGTTCCTGCTTGATGTCGGCGCCTTCCTCGATCATCAGACGGTTGACCTTCTGGCCTTCCGGGCCCGTCTGGTGCGTGACGAGCTGCATGCCGAGGATCTGGTTCGCGTATTCGCGCACCTGTTCGATCGACTTCGCCACCTTCACGCCGCCGCCCTTGCCACGGCCACCCGCGTGAATCTGAGCCTTCACGACCCATACCGGGCCGCCGAGCTCTTCCGCCACCTTGACGGCCTCGTCAACCGAGAACGCCGGCTTGCCGCGCGGTACCGCGACTCCGAATTTCCGCAGGATTTCCTTACCCTGGTACTCGTGAATCTTCATGCGTGATTCCCTTCAGTCTGAGAGTTGGATGAAAAGTCGCTTAAGACGCTTCTTCGAATGATTTCCGTTCATTCCTTCGTGCTGCCTTCACCGGGCAGATCCGGCCGAATCGGGCCGTACCAGCGCGGGTAGTACTGCCGTACGACCTCGCCGTCGAATCGCAGCGCCCGGCAGCGGCCGAGCTGGAAAGGCGGTTCGGCGTGCACGCCGTCATGGTCCGGCCCTTCGCCGCCCTCCTCGCGCACGTTCCACACATCACCGGCGAACGCCTGGATCGCGGCCGTCGGCAGCACGGCGCACAGTTCGGTGAGATGGGAACAGCCGGCGACGCCGGCGAGCAGCCGGTTCGCGTTGCGGCGGAAATTGCGGAAGAGGTTGAGCCCGATGAGGGCCCGATAGGCGGGAGAAGCGGATTGACAGTGACCGGGATAGGGAACCCATTCCGAAGACGCTTCGGCGTCGACGACATTGAGGTCACGATCGATGGTCACGCGTAGCCAGAGTTCGTGGATCGGCAGGCCCTGGGGCCGGATGCCCGACGCAAGCGCGACATCGCGCGGCTTGTGGTCGGTCAGGCAGGCTTCGATGTCCCACAAGCCGTCGCCGCGCTCGTAGGCTTCCGCTCGGATTGCGCGTCGATGTCGCAACTGACGGGGCACGGGCTCGGATAGCGGCATGCTGGAGGTTGAGGCCGAAGAGGAAAACCCGTGGATTTTAGCATATTGGGTATTTGAGACATCCGGCCTCGACGGCGGGTATTCCCGCCTGTCCGGAAGCGGTTGCGATGCAGCAAAATCGCGCGCCCCGCGCGCGACCGGGCGGCTCAGTCGTCGAGCGGGAAATCGTCGCCGACCTTCAGCAACTTCACGATGGTCGCGCTCGAGAAGCCGCGCGCGGCAAGGAAGCGCGCCTGCTTCGCGCGCTCGGCGGGCGTTTGCGGCAGCGCACCGAATTTCTTGCGCCACACGGCCTGCGCGCGCGTCAACTCGGTCTCGCGCAATTGGGCATTCACCGCTTCGACGAGGCTGTCGCCGACCGCATGGCGCTTCAGTTCGCTGACGATGCGCGCGACGCCGACGCGCGACGCGCGGCGATGCACGAGACTCTCGGCGAAGCGCGCGTCGGACAGCCAGCCTTCCTGTTCCAGCGCATCGAGCACCGGTTCGACGGACTCGTCTTCGCCGACGTAGGGGGCGAGCTTGCGCGCAAGCTCCGCGCGGCTGTATTCGCGCCTTGACAGATAACCGAGCGCACGGCCCTTCAACGACCGCGGCGGTTTCGACGGCTTGCGCTCGCCTACGCCCGACGCGTCGCTCGAAGCAGCGCCGCGGGAAGATGCGCCGGCAGTGCGACGTATGCGGCGCGGATGCTGGCTGCTGCGCGTATAGACATCTTCCGTCGCGGGCGCATCGGCTGCGCGATCGTCCGGGACGCGATCGCCCGGGAAGCGGACACCGGACACGCGACGGCGGGAGCGGTCGTGCGCGTCGAACGACTCATCGTCGTCGAACGGGTCGTCCGGTGCGGCAATCTCAAACGAAACGAGGGCATCGTCGGATGCCCTCGTCGCGGTGCGGTTCGCGGCGTTGCCGCCTGCGCCCCGCCGGTCGGCGCCCGAGGATCCGGCTCGCCGCCCGGAGCGACCCGCCGTTTCGGGCGTGTCGTGCTCCGCCGGCTCGCCAGCCTGACCTCGGCGCGCAACCATCACTCTTCTTCGTCCATCGCCTCGGCTTCGTTGACTACGCCATCGGGCATCGCGACGACACCGAGCGATTCGCGGATGCGGTTCTCGATCTCGCGCGCGATTTCCGGATTTTCGCGCAGGAATTCACGCGCGTTGTCCTTGCCCTGGCCGATCTTCTCGCCGTTGTAGCTGTACCAGGCGCCCGCCTTGTCGACGATCTTCGCCTGCACGCCGAGATCGATGATCTCGCCCTGGCGCGAAATGCCTTCGCCGTACAGGATGTCGAAGATCGCTTCGCGGAACGGCGGCGATACCTTGTTCTTGACGACCTTCACGCGGGTTTCGTTGCCGATCACCTCGTCGTTCTTCTTGATCGAGCCGATCCGGCGGATATCGAGACGCACCGACGAGTAGAACTTCAGCGCGTTGCCGCCCGTCGTGGTTTCCGGGTTGCCGAACATCACGCCGATCTTCATCCGGATCTGGTTGATGAAGATCACGAGGCAGTTCGTGCGCTTGATCGTGCCGGTCAGCTTGCGCAGCGCCTGCGACATCAGGCGAGCCTGCAGACCCGGCAGCGAATCGCCCATCTCGCCTTCGATTTCGGCCTTCGGCACGAGCGCCGCGACCGAGTCGATGACGATCATGTCGATCGAGCCCGAGCGCACCAGCGCGTCGGTGATTTCGAGCGCCTGCTCGCCGGTGTCCGGCTGCGAGATCAGCAGCTCCGGCACGTTCACGCCGAGCTTCGCGGCATATTGGACGTCGAGCGCGTGCTCGGCGTCGATGAACGCCGCGGTGCCGCCCAGCTTCTGCAGCTCGGCGATGACCTGCAGCGTGAGCGTGGTTTTACCGGACGATTCCGGACCGTAGATCTCGACCACCCGGCCGCGCGGCAGGCCGCCGACGCCCAGTGCGATATCGAGACCCAGCGAGCCCGTGGAGACGACCTGGATATCCTCGGCCGCTTCGCCGTCGCCCATGCGCATGATCGAGCCTTTGCCGAACTGCTTCTCGATCTGCGCGAGTGCGGCCGCCAGCGCCTTGCTCTTCTCGGCGGTCATCCCGGAGCCCTTCTTGCTATCTTCCATGAATCGTCCTTTGCTATGATGAGCAGCGTCTGTTAAAGGCGCGCCCGCTTTCAAGCGCCGCCCACGAATGCAGACACTGTATAAAAAAACAGTGTTTTATGCAAGCCCGCAATGCAGGCTGCGTTGTACACGGATAACTTCGGAGACAGCCGCGCCGGCACGAACGCCTCGCCGGCCATCGGTCAGCAACATGCGAATTCTCATCGCCGAAGACGACAGCATACTCGCGGACGGCCTCACCCGGTCACTCCGCCAATCGGGCTATGCCGTCGATCACGTGAAGAGCGGCGTCGACGCCGACACCGCGCTGTCGATGCAGACTTTCGACCTGCTGATTCTCGATCTCGGGCTGCCGAAAATGTCCGGGCTCGACGTGCTCAAGCGCCTGCGCGCCCGCAATTCCAATCTCCCCGTGCTGATCCTGACCGCCGCCGACAGCGTCGACGAGCGCGTGAAGGGGCTCGACCTCGGCGCCGACGACTACATGGCCAAGCCGTTCGCGCTCAACGAGCTCGAGGCGCGCGTGCGCGCGCTGACCCGGCGCGGCGCGGGCGGCGGGCCGACCGTCGTGCGCCACGGCTCGCTCGCGTTCGACCAGGTCGGCCGCATCGCGTATGCGAACGATCACGTGCTCGATCTCTCGGCGCGCGAACTCGGCCTGCTCGAGGTGCTGCTGCAGCGGATCGGCCGCCTCGTGTCGAAGGAACAGCTCGTCGATCACCTGTGCGAATGGGGCGAGGAAGTCAGCAACAACGCGATCGAAGTCTACGTGCACCGGCTGCGCAAGAAGATCGAACCGAGCGGCGTGCGGATCTCGACCGTGCGCGGCCTCGGCTATTGCCTCGAGAAGGTCGCGCCCGCGACGCCGGCCGACCCGGCGGCGCCCCAGCCCGCGGCGGCCGGCACGCCGCTGCGCTGACGCCGGGCGGCGCCGCGATGGCCACGCCGGCCCATTCCCGTCACCCGACCGGCGCGCCGTCGTCGGCCGCCGACGAGGCGCGCGACGCGCGCTACGAGAACCCGTTCGCGCCGCCCGACGAAACCGAATCGGCCGAAACGCCGCGCCCGCGCTCGCTGTTCGGCGAAATCCTCGACTGGATGCTCGCACCGCTGCTGCTGCTGTGGCCGATGAGCATCGCCGTCACCTATCTCGTCGCGAAGACGATCGCGAACAGCCCGTTCGACCGCGCGCTGGAGACCAACGCGTACGTGCTCGCGCGGCAGATCCATCCGGTCAACGGCGTCGCCGAGCTGACGCTGCCGGAGCAGACGCGCGACTTCCTGCGCGCGGACAACATCGACAGCGTCTACTTCCAGGTGCTCGGCACGCGCGGCGAGCTGGTCGCGGGCGAAGCCGACATGCCGCTGCCGCGCGACGAGGACCGCCCGCCGCCGGGCGTCGTCGTGTTCCGCGACGACCTGCTGCGCGGCAACGACGTGCGCGTCGCGTACACGACCGTCGCGCTGCCGCAGGCGAGCGGCGCGCAGCCCGTGCTCGTGCAGGTCGGCGAGACGCTCGACAAGCGCAACGCGCTCGCGAACGACATCATCAAGGGCGTGATCCTGCCGCAATTCGTGATCCTGCCGCTCGCGATCCTGCTCGTCTGGTTCGGGCTGTCGCGCGGGCTCGCGCCGCTCAACGCGCTGCAGGCGCACATCCGCGCGCGCCGGCCCGACGACCTGTCGCCCGTCGAGGCGCAGCGCGCGCCGCCCGAGATCGAGCCGCTCGTCACGTCGTTCAACGACCTGCTCGCGCGCCTCGAACAGAACATGGCGCTGCAGAAACGCTTCATCGCCGACGCCGCGCATCAGATGAAGACGCCGCTCGCGGGCCTGCGCACGCAGGCCGAATTCGCGCTGCGCCATCCGGTGCCGCCCGACGTGCAGCGCTCGCTCGAGCAGATCGCGACGAGCTCCGAGCAAGCCGCGCGGCTCGTCACGCAACTGCTCGCGCTCGCGCGCGCCGAGAACCGCGCGAGCGGGCTCACGTTCGAGCCGGTCGAGATCGGCGCGCTCGCGCGGCGCACCGTGCGCGACTGGGTGCAGGCCGCGCTCGCGAAACGCATGGATCTCGGTTACGAAGGCCCGGACGACGACGCGCCGCTCGACGTCGACGGCAATCCGGTGATGCTGCGCGAGATGCTCGGCAACCTCGTCGACAACGCGATCCGCTACACGCCCGAAGGCGGCCGCATCACCGTGCGCGTGCGCGCCGAGCGCACGAGGCGGCTCGTGCATCTCGAAGTCGAGGATACGGGCCCCGGCATCCCGGCCGGCGAACGCGAACGCGTCGTCGAGCGCTTCTACCGGATCCTCGGCCGCGAAGGCGACGGCAGCGGCCTCGGGCTCGCGATCGTGCGCGAGATCGCCACGCAGCACGGCGGCACGCTGACGCTCGACGATCACGTCTACCAGCACACGCCGCGCCTCGCCGGCACGCTGGTGCGCATCAGCCTGCCGCTGACCGACACCACCCCGGATTAACCCTGACGCGCGCCGCCGCGGCTGGGTGCAAATATGCCGAAACCGGCGTTTTAACGGACGTTCGCATCACGATCGACACGCGAAGCGGCCGGTTCGCCACGGGTTAACGTGCAGTCGTTTTGTACGCGCGAGTCAGTACGCCGTAAGTTTCCGTGCCAATAATCGTCGACAGGCCCGCCCTCCCAAGGCGGCCGCACATCTATATCAAGGGACTTGGAGACGATTCATGGCAACGTTAGGCGGGCAAATTTCGCACTCGCCGATGACGGGCGAAGAGAAGAAGGTGATCTTCGCGTCGTCGCTCGGCACCGTGTTCGAGTGGTACGACTTTTACCTGGCCGGCTCGCTCGCGGCCTACATCAGCAAGAGCTTCTTCTCCGGCGTCAATCCGACCGCCGCGTTCATCTTCACGCTGCTCGGCTTCGCGGCCGGCTTCGCGGTGCGGCCGTTCGGCGCGATCGTGTTCGGCCGGCTCGGCGACCTCGTCGGCCGCAAGCACACGTTCCTCGTGACGATCGTGATCATGGGCGTGTCGACGTTCGTGGTCGGCTTCCTGCCCGGGTACGCGTCGATCGGCATCGCCGCGCCGGTGATCTTCATCGCGATGCGGCTGTTGCAGGGCCTCGCGCTCGGCGGCGAGTACGGCGGCGCGGCGACCTACGTCGCCGAGCATGCGCCGGCCAACCGGCGCGGCTTCTACACTGCGTGGATCCAGACGACGGCCACGCTCGGCCTGTTCCTGTCGCTGCTCGTGATCCTCGGCGTACGCACGTTCGTCGGCGAGGAAGCGTTCGGCAACTGGGGCTGGCGCGTGCCGTTCGTCGCGTCGATCCTGCTGCTCGGGGTGTCGGTGTGGATCCGGTTGCAGTTGAACGAATCGCCGGTGTTCCTGCGCATCAAGGCGGAAGGCAAGACGTCGAAGGCGCCGCTGACCGAGGCGTTCGGCCAGTGGAAGAACCTGAAGATCGTGATCCTCGCGCTCATCGGCCTGACGGCCGGCCAGGCCGTCGTGTGGTACACGGGCCAGTTCTACGCGCTGTTCTTCCTCACGCAGACGCTGAAGGTCGACGGCGCCAGCGCGAACATCCTGATCGCGATCGCGCTGCTGATCGGCACGCCGTTCTTCCTGTTCTTCGGTTCGCTGTCGGACAAGATCGGCCGCAAGCCAATCATCCTCGCGGGCTGCCTGATCGCCGCGCTGACCTACTTCCCGCTGTTCAAGGCGCTCACGCACTACGCGAACCCCCAGCTCGAACTCGCGACGCAGAAGGCGCCGATCACGGTCGTCGCCGATCCGGCCACCTGCTCGTTCCAGTTCAACCCGGTGGGCACGTCGAAGTTCACCAGCTCGTGCGACATCGCGAAGAGCGCGCTCGCCAAGGCCGGCCTGAACTACGAGAACGTCGCGGCGCCGGCCGGTGCGCTGGCCCAGATCAAGGTCGGCGACACGGTGATCCAGACCTACGACGGCAAGGCGGCCGACGCGAAGGCGCAGGGCGCGGCGTTCGACAAGACGCTCGCGTCGACGCTGAAGGGAGCCGGCTACCCGGCGAAGGCCGACCCGGCGCAGCTCAACTGGCCGATGACGATCGTGATCCTGACGATCCTCGTGATCTTCGTGACGATGGTCTACGGCCCGATCGCCGCGATGCTGGTCGAGATGTTCCCGACGCGGATCCGCTACACGTCGATGTCGCTGCCCTATCACATCGGCAACGGCTGGTTCGGCGGCTTCCTGCCGGCGACCGCGTTCGCGATCGTCGCGGCGAAGGGCAACATCTACTCGGGGCTCTGGTATCCGATCGTGATCGCGCTGGCCACGTTCGTGATCGGCCTGCTGTTCGTCAAGGAGACGAAGGACTCGGACATCTACGCGCAGGATTGATGGCGGGTGCGCAGCGGGGAAAGGCGGCGGAGGCACTGCTTCCGCTGGCCGGCTCCCGCCCGTGATGGAGGCCGGCACGGGGCGGCGGCAACTTTTTTCGGGAAAGATGGAAAAAGGTATTGACAGCCAGCCGGCCGATCGACATAATTCAAGTCTTCGGCGAATTAGCTCAGTCGGTTAGAGCGACGGAATCATAATCCGCAGGTCCGGGGTTCGAATCCCTGATTCGCCACCATCTTCAAAAAAGGCTTTGCAATCAATAGGTTGCAGAGCCTTTTTCTCTTTCGGTGGGTCACTTGGTGGGTCATTCCCATGCACAAGTTGCCCCGTCTGTACAAGTCACGCCATGGCGTGTACTACCTGAGAATCATTCGCAATAAACAAAAGTACCGCTGGTCCCTTGGAACCAAGGACTTCAAGCAGGCTAGAATTCATGCACTAGACCTGAACATGAAGCTGGCGATGAACGACTTTGACCCCAGTAACAGTAATATTAAAAAGCTGGATGTTGAAATTACCCCCTCTGGGGCTGTTAATTTCAAGGATGTCAAATCCGGTGACATTGATATTGTTTCTCAAATTATCGAGAAACTGGGGTTAACACCTGCTCAATTTAACCAACTCAGCCATGCTGAATTGGCATCCAAGTTAGCCTCTTCCCCCCAGCCCCCAAGCATGGGGGAGCTTATTAAGAGTGTGCCTAAAGGCATTGTCCAAGGACAACGGGCTACGCAGAAAAGCGAATTATTTAGCACAGTCGTAAACCTTTATCTGACTGAGAAGAAAATTGACAACGTAGCGAAAACCCTCTATGACAAAGAGCGGGTTTACGATGAGTTCAAAGGCTTCTTTGGTGATCTCGATATTAATCAATACACACCCAATGAAGCAGTAGCCTACAAGAACAGATTATTGGCTGCCAATGGATCAGCCAGCGCGATTAACGCAAAAACTTCATTCTTGAGGTCTTTGTTTGAATATGCGATTAATAATAATTTGTTTTTTGCTGGCAACCCTTTTGAACGGGTAAAGATTTCCACAAAAGCAAAACTAAAAAAGCAGGTTCGTTCTTACAAGCCTTTTGAGGATGACGATCTGAAATTAATTTTTGAGGAATTGAAGTACCGAGCATTTCTCAAAAAACCGGATTATCATTGGTTGCCGTTTTTGAGTTTGTACACTGGTGCACGTGTTGAAGAATTAGCAAGCCTGAGACTTGACCAAATTACTAAGGTTGATGGAATCTTGGTGTTTGATATCCAACATGACGCCGCCAAAAATTCAAATTCAGTACGTAAAATTCCATTGCCTGATGTTATCTTGAATTCAAAATTCCTGAGCTACGCTGAACAAGTCAAGGCAACAAAAGCAACCCATCTTTTCCCTCACCTCAAAGATGGGAAGAATGGATTTTCTAAAAATATGTCTCGGCGTTTTGGCGAATATTTGGACAAACTTGAAATCAAAGATGACCGGAAAGTTTTTCATTCTTTCCGCACAACTTTTATTAATTCGATGACAAACCTGCACGTCCACCCTGCCATTCTCATGGCGATTGTTGGACATTACGAACAGGCTAAAGTCGATTTTTCATCACCTCATTTTGCGAACTATCAGCAAGATAAACCGATGAAAGTTTTGAAAGATGCAATGGATAAACTGAGTTACCCCATCAAAAATTTTCATTAATTTAGACGCACCTGTAAAAACTTACAGGGTGTCCGAGGTGGAAAGGTAACACTTATTCTTTTCCATCCACCGTAGAAATTAACTACGTTTACCCCAAGGGCGCGCGCGCGTGTACGTGTACGTGTGTACGTGCGCATGCGCGCCCTTGGGGTAAACGCAACAAATACCATCAAATACAGCGCAGAGAGATAAGCGCCGGTTGTCAAATGAAATCCTGCCAACGAGCAGGATTTTTTTTGGCAATCGGAAGGGCTGGTAAGGGCTGGCCCTTACGGTTTTAGTATTTTGCTTTTTGGGTGTCCAGAGGGATGAAATCCCTTTGGCCTACGCAACCTAAAGGAACGAAGTGGTTAGGTTGCAATAGTAGGTGATCGGAGCTAAAAGCTCCGTTCATTTGACTCGCGTCAAAATACCGCTACGCTATGTACAGGAGGTACGCTCACAACAACCAATATAGAGCGCAAACATGGCACAAAAATACAAAAGCAAAGTCAAGCCGCTATTTGCGATCCTGCGCACGACAAAACTAAAGAGCAAATCAAAACTAACGGCTGCAGCTGAGCACAATTTGCGATTGCGTACCCAGGCAAACATAGACGCAGATCGCTCACATCTTAATCAAATATTGTACAACCCGTTAGGTATAGACTCGAATGATGCGACAAGTTTTCAACGAAAACTATCCGAGCATTATTCGAGTCTCGGGATAAAAATTAAAGCAGAAAACACATTGGCGTTCGAGTATGTTGTCACTGCCTCACCAAAATTTTTTGAGGGAAAAACTACAGAACAGATTGGAAAATGGGCGTATCACCAAGTTGAATTTATGAGAAAAGAATTTGGCGATAAACTTCAATTCGGAGTCTTGCATCTTGACGAAACCACTCCGCACATTCATTTTTTTGTGAGCACGGAGCAACGATCGATTAAGAAGTACAAAAACCGATATGGTGCCTGCGAAAAAGAAACATGGTCGCTCAATAGTGAAAGAATCAATCCTGAGTACCTAAGAACCCTGCAGGACAATTACGCGAAAAGTAATAAAATATTTGGACTATCCCGTGGTGCCAAATATTCGAAACTGAAAAATACGACCCTGAAAAATTTCTATCGAACAATGAAGAAAGTTTTCGGTTATTCGTTCGATCAGGCACTCGATCAGGCTATTGAAAATATAGAAATTTCGATGGGAGATAGATTCAGTAGCCAAGATGAAATTCGAAATAAGATAAAAATTGCGTTAAAACCAGTTTTTGAACGTTTTGCGAAATCTCAAAAAGCACTGCAAGAAGCAGCCAGGCTGGACATGGGTAATTTGCAAGAGTACCTCAAGCGTGAACTTGAAAAATTAGAAATTGACAAGGAACTTGTAGCCAAGCGAAAAAAGATTTATCGTGAATGGCTAAAAGATTCCGGGGGTGTCTTGAGGAAATTGGAAGTACTTGAAACTGAAAATATACGTTTAAAAGATGAAATTGAGCGTTTTGAAGCGATGAACACGTCAAACCCTTCCCCTACCACTACTCACGATCAAAAAGGTCCAGAAACCCCTAAAAATTGATTTTTCGCTCGCCGTCCTTTTTTGATTCACTAACGTGAATCTTTTATGCTTCGCATAAATGTGCTTCGCTAGATCTCTAGTACACCCTCTGTACTAGAATTTTATCTCTAGCTTCGCTAGAATGTGTACTACTAATTCCTGAAAAGCTCAATCCCTACCTTGTGAAAGATTCACATGGCAGTTAGCTTTTCAGGATTGTGTAAAATTATGATTTTTTCAGTGTCGATTAAATACACTGCTACACATCCTGACTGACTTAGTTAAGTATTCAGTTTAGCGGATTCGAGGTCTATAACACCCCTGAAGCACGGTCCCGCTATTTCGCTCATCGTTGTAGCTTTGCTTCTTCCCATTCTCGCTACGTCACTATATTAATCATAGGCTATTCAATCTTTTTAGTCACCTACGTATAGTGTGCTGCCTCGCAACAGTCGCCATGGCTATTCAGTCTTTTCGGTCACCACGCCTTTCCACCCTGTTACTCACACAGTGTTGGCAATTTTTCGAATCGAGAGAATTAACCGACGCATAAAAAAATTACCCCACTTACTCCGCAGGGCAATTTAAATTTGGTCTTGACTTTAGTCGAAATCGCATTATATTTAAATCGCTCACCCTGACAAGTAAGCTCAAATACCTTAAGATAATTTAATCGATTGTCAAGAGGCAATGAATAGAAAGCCACCTGCAGAGGTGGCTTTTTTATCTCAGCCGTTGACAGATTCAAAAACTTCCGATATTCATTTCGAAATTTCGGAGGCCATCATGACGGTAAATGTCAATAGGAGAATTTCATGTTTAGAGATCAACAGATAATCTTGTTAGGCGAGAAGCTAAAGGCTTTGGAGGAAGCTCAGGCAGCGCTACGGTTTGATACGGAAAATTCCGAATCCAAATTAAGACTTGCAAGATTGATAAAAATTGAGATAACAGAAACTCTCTCCAAGCTGGAGTCAATTTTAATCAAATCCGTTGCCTAACTTGTACTCTTTTCCGGTAATTTTTTTGGCCATATCAGCTACTTGTGTAGCGCCATTCGCCCCTCTTGTCTTGAAGTCAGTGTTGAGAACTCGAAGATGAACAGAAATTTCCGCAATCACTTTGTCTTTTTCTGTTTTTCCGAGTGAATTATAAATTGCGGTAATGATCGGAATTAATGGGTCATTGTTGTGATGATTATCCATTCTCGAACTCCTCAAATTTTCTTAATTACTATCTCGGATGGGGTGGCGCATGCCTCACACCATTCAATGAACTCTAGCACGTCTAAGTACTGCTCTCCACGCTCAACCTTAGACACATAGCTCTGCCCCCTGCCAAGAGCCTCAGCAAGCTGTACTTGTGTGAGACCAGCCTCACGGCGCACCTGCCTCAAGACATGCCGTAGCTTCTCGTACCGTTGACCATAGATCATCGAACGATGCTATAGTCCAATCTAGAATAGTCGATTTCAGACTATTTGTAACCTGATGCGAGGAACCTATGCGGATTTATGAGGGTGAGTTGATCGAGGGTGGCGCTGGTACGCCTGACGCTGCATGGAAGCGGTACAGCTTCCTTAAGATCGGTACCGAGCAACTGAATAATATTTGTATTAATCTCGATCTTGATAAAGTGTTGCAATCTCAAATCGATAAGGGTGTTGTCAAGCTCTGGGTTGTTAGGTACATGTTCCGCAATATTATTGTTGGAATCACTCAGGCAGATGGTCAAACGTACCGCCAGAGCTTGAACAAGATCTACGGACAACTTATGTGCCTGTGGGGCTTCTTTATTGTGATGTGCATGTTCGCACCATTTGGGAAAGGTGCATTTTTGTTTTTCGGAATTTTCTTTTTCCTGTTTAGCCTGCCATCTTTGAGTTACATTTCAAAGGTTAAGAAAATTAAAAACGAAAGCGCTTTTTAATATTAAAAAAGCACCCAGTAGGGTGCTTTTTTATTGGTGCGCCCATCAAAATTCTGGCAAATCAGTAATCTTGAAGTTTTCATCATTTTTAGCAATTCGAAGCTCAAGTTCAATTGCTGCGCCGGTACTAATTTTCAATTCATTGCCTTTCTTGACCTCTTTAGCAGAAACAACTGCATTCCCCGTTGCGAGCAAATTAGCCACAAAATTGAGAGGTTTTTTACCCAATGGAAACCACTTCGATTTATTGTCCGTGGTGTCCAATTTCCATTCCCAAACCTTAAACTCCGAGGCGCGGCCATCCTTTGTACCATTGTGGTTGGCTGCCGTGACGCAGTACTTTGCCATATTAACCCCTTTAGTTTATGCAACGAGCCGATCCCATCGCCATCCCAACGTCAGGGGAAAGCGAGGGATTTCAAGTGTAGCTCCGATGAGAAATTCTTAATCGTTATATGAAAGTTGATAGCGGCAAGTCAGCCTCTTACCGAAGGAAGTCTTGTTTATTCTCCTTGCGTCAACTGTAACTTCTTACAGATGGGTTGTCGGTTGGGGGCGAATGTGGGACACTGAGTGCGTCCGTTTTTTTCATAAACAGACCCGCCTTTTTGAGCTAAGTTGTTGACGGAAAAGGATGTTTTGTCAAACCGAAAAAACATCCCTGATTCGCCACCAAATGCGAAAAGCCGCTGTTTCTTTCGAAACAGCGGCTTTTTTCATTGCTTCATCCAGCACCCGCCGTGCCGCGCGCTGCCCGTCCTTCAGGCCGCGCGCCGCGACTACGCCACCACCGCTCCGCGCTGCGCCTCTGCCGCCTCCACCCCCACCTTCCCGCGCCAGTTCTCCCCGCCCTCCAACGCCGGCGTCGCCTCGAACACCTCCGCGATCCAGTCCGCGAACACGCGCACCTTCTGCGACAAATGCCGGTTGTGCGGATACACGATCGAGATCGGCTTCGGCTTCGGATTGCAGTCCGGCAGTACCTCGACCAGCGAACCGTCGAGCAAGTGCGGCAGCACCATGAACAACGTAGGCTGGATCATCCCGAAGCCTTCGAGCCCGCACGTCACGTAAGCATCCGAATCGTTGACCGTGACGCTGCCGTTCATCCGCACCTCGAACGGCTTGCCGTCGATCATGAACACCCACGGAATCGTCCGCGCGCCGTGGCTCGCGCGAAAATTCACCGCCTGATGTTCGACGAGATCGGCAATCTCGTTCGGCTCGCCGTGGCGCGCGAGGTAATCGGGCGACGCGCACGTCACGCGCTTGAGCATCCCGATGCGCCGCGCGACCATCGACGAATCCTCGAGCGGCCCGACCCGGATCATGCAGTCGATGCCTTCCTCGACCGGATCGACGTAGCGGTCCGACAGCCCCAGCTCGAGCGTGATGTCCGGATAGCGCTGCCGGAAGGTCGACAGCGACGGCAGCACGATACGCCGCCCGAGCGAACTGGGCATGTGGACGCGCAGCATGCCGCTCGGCTTGCGGTTGCCCGCCTGGAAACTCGCGTCGGCCTCGGCGATCTCCGCGATGATCTTCATGCAATGCTCGTAGTACGCGGCGCCCTCCGGCGTCAGCGACAGCCGGCGCGTGGTCCGGTGCATCAGGCGCACGCCGAGCAGCGCCTCGAGATTCTGGATGATGGTCGTCACCGACGCGCGCGGCATCGAGAGCGTGTCGGCCGCCCGCGTGAAGCTGTTCGCGTCGACCACGCGGGTAAAAACTTCCATTGCCTGGATTCGGTCCATGCTGCTCCCCCCTTTCGAATCGCCAACGGAACAGAATAGAGCGCGCGGTGGGCGCGGCACAAGCCCCTGCCTATTGTTCTCCGATCCTGAATAGTTTCGAAACTTCGGACTGGAAACCGACCGGTTTCCGTTCAGTTCCGGGCGCCACCCGCTCCGGCCCCGATGATCGGTCGACCGTTACCGCACGAACCGCTCGCGATATCCCTGCGGCGACACGCCGAACACGCGCACGAAACTGCGCCGCAGCGTCTCTTCGGAACCGAAGCCGCACCGCCCGGCGATCCGCTTGACGGGCCACGCCGTTTCGCCGAGCAGGCGTTGCGCGGCCTCGACACGGATCTGCTCGACCGCGCGCGCGGGCGTGCGGCCGGTTTCCGCGCGATAGTGACGCACGAAGCTGCGCTCGCTCATGCTCATGCGCTCGGCCAGCGCGGGCACCGACAGGTCGGCCGTCAGGTGCTCGGCCATCCACGCGTGCAACTCGCCGAACCGGTCGGCGGTGCGCTGCATCGACAGCATCGTGCTGAATTGGGCCTGCCCGCCCGGACGCTTCAGGAACACGACGAGCTCGCGCGCGACGTCGAGCGCGGTCGCCCGCCCGAGATCGTCCTCGACCAGCGCGAGCGCGAGATCGATGCCGGCCGTCACGCCGGCGGACGTCCACAGCGCGCCTTCGCGGATGAAGATCGGGTCCGGCTCGACGCGCACGTTCGGGTAGCGCGCCGCGAATTCCTCGCAGCGCGCCCAGTGCGTGACCGCGCGCCGCCCGTCGAGCAGACCGGCCTCGGCGAGCAGGAACGCGCCGGTGCACACCGACGCCACGCGCCGCGCGCGTCCGGCCTGCTGCCGCACCCAGCGCACCACCCGCGCATCCTTCGACGCCGCGTGCACACCCTTGCCGCCGGCGACGATCAGCGTGTCAGGGTGGCGCGCGATGGTGCGCAGCGACTCGGCCATCACGACGAGGCCCGACGACGTCTCGACAGGCCCGGCTTCGACGGCCACGACGCGCGGCGCATACGGCGCCGGCTGCCCGCGCTCCAGCGCGAGTTCGTTGACGGACGCGAACACCTGCAGCGGCCCCGTCACATCGAGCAACTGCGCACGGGGAAACGCGAAGATCAGGATCGAACGCGGGGCGGCGGCAGGCATGGCGATTGGCTGAAAACGTGGGTGATATGGCAATTTCGCCAAACACTACGCGCCTAGAATCGATCTGTCCATCCCGTGCCGAACGGCGCGTTCCCTTCCTCTCCGGAGCCTTCGCATGACACTTCACATCGGCCTTCTCGTCTTTCCGGGCGTCCAGCAACTCGACCTCACCGGCCCGCACGACGTGCTCGCGTCACTGCCGGACGCGGCCGTTCATCTGGTGTGGAAGTCGCGCGACGCGGTCGCGTCGAGCAGCGGCCTCGCGCTCGCGCCGACCTGCACGTTCGACGACTGCCCGCCGCTCGACGTGATCTGCATCCCGGGCGGGATCGGCATCAACGAATTGCTGCTCGATGCCGAAACGATCGCGTTCGTGCAGCAGCGTGCGGCCACCGCGCGCTACGTGACGTCGGTCTGCACGGGCTCGCTGCTGCTCGGCGTGGCCGGCCTGCTGCGCGGACGACGCGCGACGACGCACTGGCGGTTCCACTCGCTGCTGGAACCGCTGGGCGCGATACCCGTGCGCGAGCGCGTCGTGCGCGACGGCAACCTGGTCACGGGCGGCGGCGTGACGGCCGGCATCGACTTCGCGCTGACGATCGCCGCGGAGCTCGTCGGCGACGAAGAAGCGCAGGCGATCCAGCTTCAGCTCGAATATGCGCCCGCGCCGCCGTTCGACGCCGGCTCGCCCGACACCGCGCCGGCCGCGGTCGTGACGCGCGTCACCGAACGTACGGCGGCCGGCTTCGCGAAGCGCAAGCAGATCGTCGAGCAGGCGCTGCGCGCCACGTCGCGCTGAAGGCGGATGTCGGGAAAATGACTGGAAAGCGGCGCCCGCGCGCGCCGGGGAACACATCGATGAACATCATCCGAAGCGCCGCATTCACGGCGGACCGCGCGTGGGGCGCCCTCGACATCGCGAACCTGAACGGCATCACGGTCCGGCTGCACTGGACCGACCAGCCGTATCGCTGGCACGTGAACGACGGCGAGGAAGTGTTCGCGGTGCTCGATGGCCGCGTCGAGATGCGCTACCGCGAAGCAGGCGTCGAGCACGCGACGGTGCTCGAAACGGGCGACGTATTCCACGCGACGGTCGGCACCGAACATGTTGCGCATCCGCTTGGCGCCGCGCGCATCCTCGTGATCGAGACCGAAGGCAGCGCCTGACGGCCGGTATCGGCGCCGCGATGCCGCGCGAACGACGAGCGCCTGCGGGCGGCGGGACTCAGCCCGAGATCGTCCCGGTTGCCTGCGATGCGATCAGTTTCGGCTGCGGCGTGCACTGGCACTGGCACAGGTCGTGTTCGAGCGCGACGACCTTGCCCATCACGGTCATCGTGCGCTCGCCGCCGTCCGACACGATCACGCCCGGCGACTTGCACGCCGCACAGAACACGGATGCGCCGAGATACGCGAGTTCGCGCCCGTCGAACGACGAATTGGCGATCCCTTCGAGCACGACGCCGCCGTGATCGGTCGTGTCGCCCTTCAGAATGAATTTGCGGCTCATGATGTCGGTTCTTCCCTCGGAAACGCCGCGCAACGCAGCCGTGCACGGGCATCGTGAAACCGCCCGTCGGTCGCGGGCGTCCCGCGAGCATATCACCGCTCGCGGCCCCCGCAGCCGATCCACGCGGCCGGCAGCCCTCCACCGACGCGCCGCGGCCGTTTCGCGGCAAACGCGCCCCTGCCGCGTCGGCGCCCGCCGACCGTACGCCCACACCGCGCGCCGAACCGCCTCATGGTGGCCGGCCGGATGCGCGAGCATGGCCTGGATCGATATCGGGGCAACGATTCCCCGCCGTGTCGGCCAGCCTGCTCGCGCGCCGCGATGGGCCGGACACGATTGCATGCGACGGTTCGATCCGCTGCTTCGTCGCGGCCGTGCGTCGGCACGATGGCGCAAAAACGCCGGAAATACTTTATCTCGATAAAATCGAATCGCCCGATATCTCAAATACGTGAAAAAAACAATCGTATGAACATTCGTACAATTACTAAAAATGGTTGTAAAAATTACCCTTAACCGGACGCAAACCAGCGCTACCAAAACGCCGAAACCCTATATTTTCCGGGCTTCCCAGCCATCAAATCAACCTGTCGTTTCATAATACTTTTTTCCTCCATCGTCCGACGCTCTGAACAGCAAATTGGAAGATAGAATTAAATAAACAATTTCTGATTCTAGGCAAAAAAATGGACGAACTCCTTCCAATGCGACTATTTGTCAAGGTTGCCGAACTACAAAGTTTCGTGCGCGCCGCGACCGAACTGAACATCTCCAATTCGTCGGCCACCCGCATGATCATGAGCATCGAGAACCGGCTCGGCGCGCGCCTGCTGAATCGCACGACCCGCAGCCTGTCGCTGACCGACGCCGGCCACCTCTACCTGGCGCAGATGCGTCACGTGATCGAGGAAATCGACCGCGTCGAGGAAACGATCGCGTCGATGCACCAGGAACCGATCGGTTCGCTGAAGATCGCCGCGCCGGTCATGTTCGGCATGCACGTGCTCGCGCCCGCGATCGACGCGTTCAAGGCACGCCATCCCAACATCGTGCCGGAAGTCACGATCGTCGACCGCCATGTCGACCTCGTGTCGGAAGGCTTCGATATCGGGCTGCTGCTGTCGCAGCACATCGGCAACAGCACGTTGGTGAAGCGCCCGCTCATGCAATTCCAACGCGTCGTCTGCGCGTCGCCGCAATATGTCAGCCGGCACGGCTCGCCGGCCCATCCGCACGATCTCGCCACGCATGCATGCCTGGTGTTCCATGCCGACTTCGCGAGCGATTACCTGACGTTCGAGCACGACCAGACGCGTGTCACGGTGCGCCCGAACAAGGCCGCGTCGTCGAACAACTTCGGCATGATCCGGAACTGGGCGCTTGCCGGCATGGGCATCGCAGTCCTGCCGGACTTCCTCGCCGAACCGGATCTTCATGATGGCCAGCTTCTGGCCCTGCTCGCCGACTATCGTCTCGAAGCGCTCCAGATGAACGTCGCATACCCGAGCCGCAAGCACTTTCCGCGTAAATCCCGCCTTTTCATCGATCACCTCGTCGAACATTTCGTCAGTTGAATGATGCGATCGCGACGGTCTTTTCGGTGCCAGATGGCTTTCGAACGCGGATGCGGGACGACGTGTACCGCGAGGCCGCACCCGCGCGCGGGCCCGGCCTCGCGGCGCACGATTCCGGTGCGGGCACGGGTGTTGCGCCGCTGCATCTCAGTAGTGAACCACCCTTGGCAGCCCGCTGCGGAGGACTACACTAATCCTTAATGAGGTGCGGCCGGAGCCCGCGCCTTCAGGGAGACGCCGCCATGAATCGGCCGCTGAATCGCATCCTGCCGCGCGTGACCGGAGCTGCATCGGTCTGGACGTGGATCAAGTGGTCCTTGCTGGCCGCGCTGGTGATCGCGATCGCGGTCGTGGTGAGGCTCGTGATGACCGAAATCGCGACGTCGCGCCTGCAGGCGCACTATTTGTCCGAGCTCACCCGCGACGTCGGCTACACGGTCGAAACGGGCGCGAGCAACCACATCCGTTTCCCCGCGAACGGGCCGTACGATCAACGCCTCGGCTATTCGATGATTCCCGCGTTCCAGCAGCGGCTGCTCGCGCGCGGCTTCGTCGTCGGCAAGCAGGCGCGCGATTCCGACCGGATGCTGGCGCTCGCCGATCATGGCCTGTTCCTGCCTTACGAAGAGAAAGACCAGACCGGGCTGATGCTGTTCGACTCGACCGGCTCGCCGCTGTTCGCGACCGTGTTCCCGCAGCGCGTGTACGCCGATTTCGACACGGTGCCGCGCATGGTCGTCGATTCGCTGATGTTCATCGAGGATCGTTACCTGCTCGACCCGAACCAGCCGAACCGCAACCCGGCGATCGACTGGGGCCGCTTCAGCCGCGCGCTCGCCGACCAGGCGCTGCACGTCGTCAATCACCACCAGGCGCGCCCGGGCGGCAGCACGCTCGCGACGCAGATCGAGAAGTTCCGCCACTCGCCCGACGGCCGTACCGCGACGCCGCCGGAGAAACTGCGGCAGATCGCGTCCGCGTCGATCCTCGCGTACCTGAACGGCCCGCAGACGATGCTCGCGCGCCGCTCGATCGTCGTGCGCTACCTGAATTCGGTGCCGCTCGCCGCCCGGCCGCACGTGGGCGAAATCACCGGTATCGGCGACGGTCTCGCCGCGTGGTACGGCCGCGACTTCAACGACGTGAACCGCATCCTGTCCGCGCCGACGACCGGCGACAACGTCGACCAGCAGGGCAAGACGTTCCGCGAGGTGTTGTCGTTGCTGATCGCGCAGCGCGCGCCGTCGTACTTCCTGAATCGCGGGTATCCGGCGCTGCAGAAGCTGACCGACAGCTACCTGCGGCTGCTGTCGAACGGCGGCGTGATCTCGCCCGCGCTGCGCGATGCGGCGCTCGCCGCGCAGATCGAACGCAGCGCGCCGCCGGCCGCCGCGCGCGTGCAGTCGTTCGTGTCGCGCAAGGCCGTCACGTCCGCGCGCGCGTCGCTGCTGTCGGCGCTCGGCATCGCCGACCTGTACCAGCTCGACCAGCTCGACCTGGAAGCGACCAGCACGCTCGACAACGGCGTGCAGCAGGCGGTCGCCCAGCGGCTCGCGCAGGCGTCGACCCGCGACGGCGCGCAGGCGGCCGGCCTGTACGGCTTCGAGATGCTCGCGCCGAAGGACGACCCGTCGCACCTGACGTACAGCTTCACGCTGTACGAGCATCGCAACGGCGCGAACCTGCTGCGCGTGCAGACCGACAGTGTGAACCAGCCGTTCGACGTGAATCGCGGCGGCCGCATCAACCTCGGTTCGACCGCGAAGCTGCGCACGTTGATCACGTACCTGCAGATCGTCTCCGACCTGCATGCGCGCTACGCGAACCTGTCGAACGCGGAGCTGGCGCGCGTGAAGCCCGATCCGATCGACGGGCTGTCGCGCTGGGCGCTCGACTACCTGTCGCATACGCGCGACCGCTCGCTGCAGGCGATGCTCGATGCGTCCGTCGAACGCAAGTACTCGGCGAGCCCGGACGTGTTCTACACGGGCGGCGGCGCGCAGGTGTTCTCGAACTTCGAGAAGTCGGACAACGGCCGCATCATGACGCTGCACACGGCGTTCGAGCACTCGGTGAACCTCGTGTTCGTGCGGCTGATGCGCGACATCGTCCACTACGAGACGCTGCAGGCGGCCGGACCGTCGTCGTCGTGGCTGAACGATCCCGCCCAGCGCCAGCACTACCTGCAGCAGTTCGTCGACGGAGAAAGCCAGGTCTACGTGAAGCGCTACTACACGCGCTATGCGGGCAAGGCGCCCGACGACGCGCTCGCGCTGATGCTGCGCGACGTACGCAAGTCGCCGCCGAAGCTCGCGACGGTGCTGCGCAGCGTCGCGCCGAACGAATCGGTCGCGTGGTTCGCCGCGCGGATGCGCGCGCAACTGAAGGGCACGCCGGCCGCGACGCTGTCCGACGACGATCTCGCCGCGCTCTACGCGAAATACGCGATCGACCGCTTCAACCTGAACGACCGCGGCTATATCGCGAGCGTGCATCCGCTCGCGCTGTGGACGCTCAACTACCTGCGCGCGCATCCCGCCGCGTCGCTCGCGGACGTTCAGCGCGACAGTCGCGACGCGCGTTTCTACACGTATTCGTGGCTGTACAAGACCCGCTACCACGCGACGCAGGACCGGCGCATCCGCCGCATGGTCGAGCTGCGCGCGTACGCGGAGATCACGAAGTCGTGGCGCGCGCTCGGCTATCCGTTCGCGGAAGTGACGCCGTCGTATGCGGCCGCGATCGGCGCATCGGGCGACCAGCCCGACGCGCTCGCGAAACTGATCGGCCTGATCGTGAACGGCGGCCAGAAGGCGCCGACCGAGACGATCACGCGGCTCGATTTCGCGAAGGGCACGCCGTACGAAACGCGCTTCGTGCGCGCGGCCGCGCAACCTCAGCCGATACTGCCGCCGGAGATCGTCAAGGTGGCGCACACGCTGCTGCGCGACGTCGTGCTCAACGGCACCGCGCGCCGCCTCGCGAGCGGGCTCACGCTGCCCGACGGCAAGACGCTCGACGTGTACGGCAAGACGGGCACGGGCGACCAGCGCTTCAACGTGTATGCGCGCGGTGCGCGGCTGATCGAATCGCGCAAGGTCAACCGCAGCGGCACCTTCGTGTTCGCGATCGGCGACCGGTTCTTCGGCGTGCTGACGGCGACCGCGCACGAGCCATACGCGGCGCGCTACGACTTCACGAGCGCGATGGCCGTGCAGCTGCTGAAGTCGATGGCGCCGGCGCTCGCGCCGCTGATCGAACGGCCGGCCGACGCCGGCACGCGCACCGCGGGCCCGGCGCCGCAGGCGGAAACGCCCGCGCCGGGCGCGACGACCGCGCACCCGTCCTGACCCGATCGCCGCGCGCAGGCGCCCGCACCGGCGCGCCGGTCAGTGCGAGCGGCCGTCGTAGTGCGTGACGGGCAGCGCGTCGAGATCGACGCCGTCGATGCAGCGCACGTTGATCGCGGCCATCGCGGTGCCCTTCGGATCGACACCCTCGCCGAACGCGTGAATCCCGCAACGCTTGCAGAAGCGATGCCGGATCACGTGCTTGTTGAACAGGTAGGTCGCGAGATTTTCGTCGGGCGTCAGCAGCTTCATGTGGTCGCGCGGCACGAACCACATCAGCGCGCCCTTGCGCCGGCAGATCGAGCAGTTGCACGCCATCACGCCCTGCAGGTCGCCTTCCGCCTCGAACGTCACGTCTCCACAATGACAGCTTCCGCGATAAAGCATGGTCGTCTCCCGGTGCAGCCCGTGCGCAGCGCCGGCGCCCGGGCGGGACACCGTTGGCCGGGCCGATCCAAACGCGTACAGTAGCGCTCGCATGCGCCGCACGCAATGTGCGGCGCCCCCTCACCCGTCAAGGAGACCGTCATGCTTGAACTGCGCCCCGGCTGCGAATGTTGCGACAAGGATCTGCCGCCGGATTCGACGGACGCGCGCATCTGTACGTTCGAATGTACTTTTTGCGCGACGTGCGCCGACGACGTGCTCAAAGGCCAGTGCCCGAACTGCGGCGGCGACCTGGTCGCGCGGCCGCGGCGGCCAGCGAGCCTGCTCGCGAAGTACCCGCCGTCGACGGAACGCATCCACAAGCCGGGCGGCTGCGCGAACGCCTGACGGCACCGCAACGGCGCCGCCCGCCCCGCTTCCGTCACGACATCTCGATCCGCGCACGCGTCACCGCGAGCAGCGTCGCCATCGCGCGGCGCGCGCCGTCCTCGTCGCGCACGCGGATCGCGTCGCTGACGGCCGTATGCTCGGCCAGCGACGCGTTGTAAACGTCCGCCCGGCGCGCATTCAACTGCAGTTGCGCCTCGAGCGTGCGATCGATCAGCGCGCCGAGCGGCACCAGCAGCTCGTTGCCGCCGGCCTCCAGCACGCTCAGGTGAAAGCGCAGGTCGGCGCGCACCCATTCGTCGACGTTGCGCGCGGCGGCCATCGCGCGCGCCGCGCCCTCGATCGCGTCGAACGCGTCGGGCGTATGCGCGCGGGCGGCGAGCGCGGCCGCGTACGGCTCGATCATCTCGCGCATTTCCTGCAGCTTCAGCGCGAACGCGAGCGGCGGCGCGACGCGCGCATACCAGTCGAGCAGGTCGGCGTCGAGCAGGTTCCACGCCTGGCGCGGCCGCACGCGCGTGCCGACCTTCGGCCGCGATTCGACCAGCCCCTTCGACGTCAGCGTGCGCAGCGCCTCGCGCATCACCGTGCGGCTCACGCCGTACATCTCCATCAGGTCGGGTTCCCTCGGCAGCAGCGATTCGGGCGGATAGTCGCCGCGCAGGATCGCCGTCGCGAGCCGGAAAGCCGTCTGTCCATGCAGGTCGCGTTGAATGATCGTTCTCCGTCGGGCGGGCTGCCCACTATCTGCACATTAATGCTATTAATACTATTTTTTATTCGACTACGCTAGGATAACCGCGAAAGCACGGATCGTGCGCCGCGCCCGAACGGTCGCGCCGGTCAATCATGGAGACTCGCATCGTGAAAATCACCCGCCTCGAAACCTTCGTCGTCCCGCCGCGCTGGCTGTTCCTCAAGATCGAAACCGACGAGGGTGTCGTCGGCTGGGGCGAGCCGGTCGTCGAAGGCCGCGCGCACACGGTCGAGGCCGCCGTGCAGGAACTGGCCGACTACCTCGTCGGCCGCGACCCGCTCCTGATCGAGGATCACTGGCAGGTGATGTACCGCGCGGGCTTCTACCGCGGCGGCCCGATCATGATGAGCGCGATCGCGGGCGTCGACCAGGCGCTGTGGGACATCAAGGGCAAGCATCACGGCGTGCCGGTGCACGCGTTGCTCGGCGGCCAGGTGCGCGAGCGCATCAAGGTGTATTCGTGGATCGGCGGCGACCGGCCGAGCGACGTCGCGAACAATGCGCGCGCGGTCGTCGAGCGCGGCTTCAAGGCCGTGAAGATGAACGGCTCCGAGGAGCTGCAGATCGTCGACACCTACGACAAGGTCGAGCAAGTGATCGCGAACGTCGCGGCGGTGCGCGACGCGGTCGGCCCGCACGTCGGGATCGGCGTGGACTTCCACGGCCGCGTGCACAAGCCGATGGCGAAGGTGCTCGCGAAGGAACTCGATCCGTACAAGCTGATGTTCATCGAGGAGCCGGTGCTGTCGGAGAACGCCGAGGCGCTGCGCGACATCGTCAACCAGACCAACACGCCGATCGCGCTCGGCGAGCGGCTGTACTCGCGCTGGGACTTCAAGCACATCCTTGCGGGCGGCTACGTCGACATCATCCAGCCGGACGCGTCGCACGCGGGCGGCATCACCGAGTGCCGCAAGATCGCGACGCTCGCGGAAAGCTACGACGTGGCGCTCGCGCTGCACTGCCCGCTCGGGCCGATCGCGCTCGCCGCGTGCCTGCAGCTCGATGCGGTCAGCTACAACGCGTTCATCCAGGAACAGAGCCTCGGCATCCACTACAACCAGGGCAACGACCTGCTCGACTACCTGCGCAACCCCGAGGTGTTCCGCTACGAGGACGGCTTCGTCGCGATCCCGCAGGGCCCGGGGCTCGGCATCGACGTGAACGAGGAGAAGGTGCGCGAGATGGCGAAGACGGGCCATCGCTGGCGCAACCCGGTGTGGCGCCACGCGGACGGCAGCGTCGCCGAGTGGTGACGAACGCGTGAGATAAGAGCGACGCACGCGTGCCGCGCCACGCGTTCGACACGGCCGCCCCGACAAGGCGGCCGTTCTTGCATCCGCGCCACGCGCGCGGCGCGCGCCGGCGCCCGGCGCCGCGCCGTCCGGCCGTCAGCCGAGCGCCGCGAAGCCCGGCACGCTGAACGACAGCACGGCCGCCGCGACGAACACGCCGATCATCGTCATCCCTTCGAGATGCAGGATGTTGCGGAACGTGTGCGCGTCCTCGGTCGACGCGGTGCGGCGCAGGCGCGGCAGCGCCGAGAAGCGGTTGAGCCCGCCGAGCACGAGCGCGAGCGCGACGAGCAGCAGCTTCAGCAGCAACACGCGGCCCCACGTGCTGCCGTCGAGCGGCGCGAGCGAGCCGCCGAGCCCGCGGATCGCGTTGAGCGCGCCGGTGCCGAGCACGAAGACGACTGCGACGATCGACGTGCGCGACAGGTGCTGGCCGATGCGGATCAGCGCGCCGCGCGCGACCGACGTCCCGAGCGCCGGCAACACCGCGAGCCCGCCCGCGAGCACGAGGCCGCCCCATACGGCGGTGGCCAGCAGGTGCAGCGTCTGCACGCCGACCGCCGCGGACAGCACGCCGCTGTCGGCCGCATGGCCGAGCGACGCCTTGCCGGCCGCCACCACGATCACCGCGAACCACAGCACCGCATGCGCGAGCGGGCCGTCCGGCTTCGCGAGCGCGACGATCGCGAGCAGCACCGCGCCGGCGAACGCGACGCTCCATGCGAAGCCCGTGTGCGTCTGCATCAGCATGACGGGAATCGCGGCGAACGCGCCGCCGAGCCCCGCGCCGCTCATCGCCGCGGCCTCGTACACGAGCCAGCCGAGATCGGCGAGCACCAGCGCCAGCGCGGCCGCCACCAGCGAATGTTGCGCGCGCAGCCATGCCGGGTGCGACGGCGCGATGACCGGCCGCGCGCCGTCCTTGCCGAGCCACGCCTTGAGCAGCGCCGAGCCGACCGCCATCGCGAACGCCGCATCCATCAGCGCCGCGAGCGCGACCTGGCCGATCCACAAGCTGTCGAACTTCATCACGCGCACCCTCCCGCAAGCGGCAGGCCGGCAGCGCGGCGGCAACGGGACGGACAGCGTGAGGCAGGCAACGGCACGGTAGAAAACGTCATCGATGAATCCGGAAACGGGAGAAATGACTGGGTCAGCGGCGGAGGCGGCGCCGCGCGACCCGCGAGTGTACGGTCTTCGAGGGTGAAAGCGCACGCCGGTTCACTCGACCGTCGTGCAATGCGCGTCAAATTGTCGCAAGTCGCAAACGGACAGGAACCGATGTCCTTTCGTCAAATAGCCGTCATTACCCATCGATGATAGAATGCCGCGTCGCAGCAGCCCGGCTGTCCTGCCGTCCATGCGCCGAGCCGATCGTAGCCCGGACAAGGTCCCCGACGAATAAACATGGAGTCTCGTGTGTCTTCAAGACGCCTCTTCCGTCCGCTGCTCGCCGTTCTGATGATCGGCGGCGCGGGCCTTATGAGCGCTGCCCAAGCGCAGACCAAGCCCACGGAGCAAGCGCACGCCCAGCAGGCGCCGCTCAAGGCACCCGATACCATGGCCGAGCGCGTGCGCGGCTGTACCGCATGCCACGGCGTCCACGGCCAGGGCACGGACAACGACTATTTCCCGCGTCTTGCCGGCAAGCCGGCCGAGTACCTGTACAACCAGCTCGTCAACTTCCGCGACGGCCGGCGCAAGTACCCGCCGATGAACTATCTGCTCACGTACCTGAACGACGACTACCTGCGCGAAATCGCCGAGCACTTCTCGGCCGAGCGTCCGCCGTACCCGACGCCGGCGAAGCCGACGCTGCCGGCCGCGACGCTCGCACGCGGCAAGCAGCTCGTCACGCAGGGCGACCCGGCCCGCAAGCTGCCGGCCTGCGTGGCCTGCCACGGCGCGGGGCTGACCGGCATGCAGCCGGCGATCCCGGGCCTCGTCGGCCTGCACGCCGATTACCTGAGCGCCCAGCTCGGCGCATGGCGCTCGGGCAACCGCCACGCGAAGGCGCCCGATTGCATGCACGACATCGCCGCGAAGCTGTCCGACGAAGACGTGACGGCCGTGACCGCATGGCTCGCCGCGCAACCGGCGCCCGCCAACCCCGTGCCGGCCCCGGCGCGTTCGATGAAGACTCCGCTCGCCTGCGGCAGCGAACCGCAATAAGGCAAGGGAGACAGACACAATGAAACGCAAGTCCCTGTTTGCACTCTCGGCCGTCGCGATCGTCGCGGCTGCCGCCCTCGTGCCGGTCCTGTGGCCGGGCAACGACACGCTGCACGGCGCTGCCGCCGTCGCGGCCACGCCGGCCGACCAGGCCGCGCTGATCAAGAAGGGCGAATACCTCGCGCGCGTCGGCGACTGTATCGCGTGCCACACGGTGCGCGGCGGCAAGTCGTTCGCGGGCGGCCTGCCGATGGCGACGCCGTTCGGCACGATGTACACGCCGAACATCACGCCGGACGACCAGAACGGTATCGGCAAGTGGACGTCGGACGACTTCTACCGCGCGATGCACACGGGTCGCTCGAAGGACGGCAGCCTGCTGTATCCGGGCTTCCCGTTCGCGAGCTACACGAAGGTCACGCGCGCCGATTCGGACGCGATCTACGCGTACCTGCGTTCGGTCCCGCCGGTGTCGGTGCCGAGCCGTCCGCACGAACTGAAGTTCCCGTTCAACAACCGCAACCTGCTGATCGGCTGGCGCACGCTGTTCTTCAAGGAAGGCGAGTACAAGCCGGATCCGACGAAGTCGGTCGAATGGAACCGCGGCGCGTATCTCGTCGAAGGCCTCGGCCACTGCTCGATGTGCCACACGTCGATCAACATGATGGGCGGCCCGGTGAACTCGTCGGCGTTCGCCGGCGGCCTGATCCCGCTGCAGAACTGGTATGCGCCGTCGCTGACGAACGACAAGGAACTCGGCCTCGGCGACTGGCACGTGCAGGAGCTGTCCGACCTGCTGCAGGCCGGCGTGTCGCAGAAGGGCGCGGTATTCGGCCCGATGGCGGACGTGGTCCACAACAGCCTGCAGTACATGACCGACGAAGATACGCGCGCGATGTCGACGTACCTGAAGTCGATCCCGCAGAAGGCTGAAGCGCCGAAGAACATGCAGTACGAGCCGTCGAAGCAGTTCGGCAACGCGCTGTTCGAACAGGGCAAGAAGATCTACGCGGACAACTGCGCGACCTGCCACGCCGAAAACGGCGCGGGCAAGCCGCCGGCCTATCCGCCGCTCGCGGGCAACCACTCGATCATGATGGAATCGGCCGTCAACCCGATCCGCATGGTGCTGAATGGCGGCTACCCGCCGAGCACGTTCAAGAATCCGCGTCCGTACGGGATGCCGCCGTTCGCGCAGTCGCTGTCGAACCAGGAAGTCGCGGCGGTTGTCACGTATATCCGGATGTCATGGGGTAACAACGGTACGCCGATCTCGCCGCAACAGGTGAGCGATCTGCGTTCCGCGCCGCTCGACTAAGAAGCGGCGCACACAAACGGGGCGCGGCTGCGGGAAACCGCGGCCGCGCCCTTTTGCTTTTTGGCTGTTTTGCGATGCAGGTTTGCCGCGCGGGCCGCGCGATGCATCGCCGATCATAAAACTCAAGAGTGGTATCTATGTCTTTCGAATCTCTCGGCCTGGCCGAACCGCTGGTCAAGGCGGTCAACGAGCTCGGCTACACGTCGCCGACTCCGATCCAGCAGCAGGCCATTCCGGCCGTCCTCGGCGGCGGCGACCTGCTCGCCGGCGCGCAAACCGGCACCGGCAAGACCGCCGGCTTCACCCTGCCGATCCTGCAACGCCTGCACACGTTCTACGCCGAGCACCGCGGCGCGAAGCGCGCGGTGCGCGCGCTGATCCTCACGCCGACGCGCGAACTCGCCGCCCAGGTCGAGGAAAGCGTGCGCGCGTACAGCAAGTACCTGAAGCTGCGCTCGACCGTGATGTTCGGCGGCGTCAGCATCAATCCGCAGATCGATGCGCTCAAGCGCGGCGTCGACATCGTCGTCGCGACGCCGGGGCGCCTGCTCGACCACATGCAGCAGAAGACCATCGACCTGTCGGATCTCGACATCCTCGTGCTCGACGAAGCCGACCGGATGCTCGACATGGGCTTCATCCACGACATCAAGCGCGTGCTCGCGAAGCTGCCGCCGCAGCGCCAGAACCTGCTGTTCTCGGCCACCTTCTCCGATGAAATCAAGGCGCTCGCCGACAGCCTGCTCGACTCGCCCGCGCTGATCGAGGTCGCCCGCCGCAACACGACCGCCGAGAGCGTCGCGCAGAAGATCCACCCGGTCGACCGCGACCGCAAGCGCGAACTGCTCACGCACCTGATCCGCGAACACAACTGGTTCCAGGTACTCGTGTTCACGCGCACCAAGCACGGCGCGAACCGGCTCGCCGAGCAGTTGACGAAGGACGGCATCAGCGCGATGGCGATCCACGGCAACAAGAGCCAGTCGGCCCGTACGCGCGCGCTGGCCGAGTTCAAGAACAGCACGCTGCAGGTGCTCGTCGCGACCGATATCGCCGCGCGCGGGATCGACATCGACCAGTTGCCGCACGTCGTCAACTTCGATCTGCCGAACGTGCCGGAAGACTACGTGCACCGGATCGGCCGCACGGGCCGCGCGGGCGCGACCGGCGAAGCCGTGTCGCTCGTGTGCGTCGACGAGAAGCAGTTGCTGCGCGACATCGAGCGGCTGATCAAGCGCGAGATTCCGCAGGAAGTGATCGCGGGCTTCGAACCCGATCCGAACGCGAAACCGGAGCCGATCCAGCAGCGCCGTGGCCAGCAGCAGCCGCGTGGCGGTGGCGGCGGCAATCGTCAGCCGCGTGCCGGCGGCTCAGGCCAGCCGGCCGCGAAGCGCGACGGCAACGCGCAACCGAAGGCCGCGCAGCAGAAGGCCGCGAAGCCGCGCACGCAAGGCGGGGCCGGCGGCAATGGCGGCGGACGTCCGGCAGGCGGCGGCAACGGCGCCCGCCCGGCAAGCGGCAACGCCGCGCATCCGAACCGCAACCGTTCGTCGCGCAGCGGCCAGCGCGGTCACTGAAGCCGCGCGGCCGCGCGCCGCAGGTGCTCGATCTGGCGTCGCCAGCGTGCGAGCACCGCGGCGCGCTCCCCTTCCAGCGTGAACGTGACGCCTGTCGCGAGACGCGCATAGCCGACCCGCTGCGCATCGCCGTGCGCGATCGTCGCAGCGAATCCGGCCAGGCCGCCGAAGTCTCCTTCGAGCGGCGCCATCTCCAGTTGCGCCTGAAAGAACGCACCGTCCGCGACGAGCGTCAACGCGGCCGTGCGCCGCTGCGCGATCGCGCGCGCCGCCCGCGACTGCGGCCAGAGCGCGATCAGCAGCGTGCGTGCATCATGTGCGTAGATCTCGCCGACGCCGAGCAGCGTCGTGCGCAACTGGCCGTCGTCGGTCGCGACGATCAGCGACGCGGCGAGGTCGGCATGACGCTCGAGCGCGGTGCCGTCGAACAGCGACACGACGGCGGGTGGCCACGCGTCGAACGTCCATTGTTCGAGCGCGTGGCGATGGGTATCGGTCATGATGGCGTGGCCCGGGCGCGAATCGGATGAGAATCCGCCAGCATACGCGCGACGGGCCGTGCCGCGGCGATCAGCGCAGGAAAACGTGCCGCGTGATCTTCGTGAGCGGATAGTGGACGCCCGGCTGGATCTTCGCGGGCAGGTCGAGCGGCTTGAGCAGCATCTTCACGCACATGTCGGCAGACAGGTTGCGCCGGACGAGCGAATTGATGCGTGCGGCGCGCTCGCGGTTGTATTGGCTGTCGCCGACGCGATCCGGATAGCGGATCGCGAACACGTGGCGCAGCGCGATCTCGGAATCCTCGTTCTTGATTTCCATCACGCGGCGCGCCAGCGCCCCGAGGACCGCGAGCCGGCCGTTGCCTTCGACCTGGTTGTACTTCTTGAAGAACTTGAAGAAGTGCTTGTAGTGACGCACTTCGTCCGTACGGATGTTGTCGGTGATTTCCTTCAGCACCGGCTCGTCCGAGCATTCGTTGATCGCGCGATAGAGCGTGGCCGTGCCCGTCTCGACGACGCAGCGTGCGACCATTTCGAGCGCGCGGGTTTTTTCGAACGCCTCGACCGAGCAGGTCTTCGAATACTCGGCGAAGAAATTCGCGAAGGCCGTATCCCAGTCGAACTCGGGCCACACGTGCGCGATATACGCCTTCAGCGCGCGGCCGTGCTGCAATTCTTCGGGCTCCCATGCATTGTTGAGCCATGCGGAGACTTCCGGATCGTCATTGAAGAATTCGCTCAGATTGCTCGTATAGAGATCCGAGCCGCTTTCGATGAACGACGACGCGCACAGCAGCAGCAGCAAATCCTCGTTCGCGGCGGCACGCTGACGATCGATCCGGTTCAGGTCGATGTCCTCGATACGCCACGGCATCACATGCGTCGTTTTGGTGTCCATGGTGGTGCGCTCCCAGTCGTCGCGCGGAGGCCGGCCCATGCCTGGGGCACAGGCGCCAGCCGATCCGCGGCGGCGTTTTACTTGCGTTTATAGTGAGTCGGTCCGGCCGAACCATTCTGGCATCTTAGCCGGACTTTCATGTTCGTGCTCCAAAGCACTGACCATACCCGACAGGCGCAGTTCCACGGCGTCCGTTGCCGTTCGTTAGATGAGACCTTCAAACCGCTTGCGCGCGTTCGATGGACATGCGCCGCGCCAAATGAAACGGGCGGCCGCCGGGCCGCCCGTGATGCCGGGAAACTGCAAGGAAAGCTGGAAGCGATCCGTCAGAAACCGGCCGCCAGCCCGTCGCGCCGGCTGTCGCTCGCGGCCACGTAGCCGCGCTCCGGATCGTCGGGATCGAGACGCCAGACGAACTGCCCCGAACCGAAATCCATGTACGGATCGTCGATCGACTTGATCGTATGGCCGCGGGCGGCCAGCCCGTCGACGGTCGCGCGGTTCATCGTCGCCTCGACGTCGAGCGTGAAGTCGCGGTTGACCTTCCAGCGCGGCGCGCAACATGCGGCCTGCGGCTGCTGGCCATAGCCGAGCATTCGCACGACGGTCTGCAGATGGCCTTGCGGCTGCATGTCGCCGCCCATCACGCCGAAGCTCATCACGGCCTCGGTACGGCCGTTGGCCTGCTCGGTGACGAACGCCGGGATGATCGTGTGGAACGGCCGCTTGCCGCCCGCGACGACGTTCGGCGAAGCCGGGTCCATCGAGAAGCCGTGCCCGCGGTTCTGCAGCGCAATGCCCGTACCGGGCACGACGAGCCCCGAACCGAAGCCCATGTAGTTCGACTGGATGAAGCTCACCATCATCCCGCGCTCGTCGGCCGCCGACAGGTAGATCGTGCCGCCCGAATGCGGGCGGCCGGCGGCGAAGTGCGTCGCGCGCGCGCGATCGATCAGCTTCGCGCGTTCGGCGAGATAGGCGTCGTCGAGCATCTGTTCGGGCGTGACGTCCATCGCGCGTGGATCGGCGACGTAGCGATAGACATCGGCGAACGCGAGCTTCATCGCCTCGATCTGCAGATGCTGCGAATCGACCGAGTCGACCGGCCATTCGGTCACGCCCGCGTGCTCGGCGATGCCGAGCGCGATCAGCGCGGCGATGCCCTGCCCGTTCGGCGGAATCTCGTGAATCGTGTGGCGGCCGAAGCGCTTGCCGATCGGCTCGACCCATTCCGGCCGGTACGCGCGCAGGTCGGCTTCGGTCAGCGCCCCGCCGCCCTCGCGCGCGAACGCGGCGAGACGCTCGGCGAGCGCGCCTTCGTAGAACGCCCGGGCGCCTTCCGTCGCGAGCGTGCGCAGCGTCTGCGCATGACCGGGCAGGCATACGCGTTCGCCGACGAGCGGCGCGCGGCCGCGCGGCATGAAGGTGTCCGCGAAACCCGGCAGGCCCCGCAGTTCGGGGACGGCCGCCGCCCACTTGTGCGCGACGATCGGCGGCACCGAATAGCCGCGCTCCGCGATCTCGATCGCCGGCTCGAGCAGGTCCGCGAACGGCAGCGAACCGAACTTCGCGTGCAGCGCTTCCCACCCCGCGATCACGCCCGGCACGGTGACGGTGTCCCAGCCGCGCGTCGGCTTGTTCGCGATGCCGCGCGCGTCCTCGCCGTGGCGCTGGCGGAAGTAGTCGACGTTCCATGCGGCCGGCGCGACGCCCGATGCATTGAGTCCCGACAGTCGCTCGCCGTCCCACACGAGCGCGAACGCATCGCCGCCGAGCCCGCACGACACCGGCTCGACGACGGTGATCGCGGCGGCCGCGGCCAACGCCGCGTCCACCGCGTTGCCGCCCTTCCACAGCATCCGCAACCCGGCCTGCGCGGCCAGTGGGTGCGACGTCGACACGACGTTGCGCGCGAACACCGGGATGCGGGTAGTCGGATAAGGGTTGTGCCAGTTGAAGTCAGTCATCGATGCCACCTTGTCGAAAACGGGATGAACGCGCGCCCGCACGCGCGGGCCATCCGCCATTGCAGCGCGATCGGCACGATCGCACAAATTCATTTGTCACATGAATCCATGCCATTTCCGCATGAATCATGCGCACCGACGCCCGGCAGGCCGGCCGAACGCCGTTGCCGCCCTTACAATACCCGCTCCGTCTCACGACACGACCATCGAGCCATGACCCGAGATCCCCGCCTCACCCTCAACGCGCGCCAGCAGGAATTGCTCGAATGGGTGCAGCGCGACGGCTTCGTGACCGTCGACGATCTCGCCGCGCACTTCGCGGTGACGCCGCAGACGATCCGCCGCGACGTGAACTGGCTCGCCGACCTGAACCTGCTGCGCCGCTACCACGGCGGCGCGAGCCTGCCGACCAGCTCGGAGAACGTGTCGTACACGGCGCGCCAGCGGATGTTTCACGACGAGAAGCGGCGCATCGCGGCGCTCGCGGCGTCGCACATCCCCGACCAGGCGTCGCTGTTCATCAACCTCGGCACGACGACCGAGGAAGTCGCGCGCGCGCTGAACCGCCATCACGGGCTGCACGTGATCACCAACAACCTGAACGTCGCATCGATGATGAGCGGCTACCCCGACTGCGAGGTGCTGATCACGGGCGGCATCGTGCGGCCGTGGGACAAGGGCATCGTCGGCGAGCTCGCGATCGACTTCATCCGCCAGTTCAAGGTCGACTACGCGATCATCGGCACGTCGGCGATCGAGGCCGACGGCACGCTGCGCGATTTCGACACGCGCGAGGTGCGCGTCGCCGAGGCGATCATGCAGCATGCGCGCACGGTCTACCTCGTGACCGACCATTCGAAGGTCGGCCGCCCGGCGCTGGTGCGCCAGGGCCACCTGAGCCAGGTGCACGCGCTCTTCACCGACAAGCCGCTGCCGCCCGACATGGCCGACACGGTCGCCGCCGCCGGCACGCAGGTGTACGTCGCGGAATGACGGTCGCGATGCTGCACCGCACCTGAAACTTCAAGTGAAATCAAGAAGTTGGCGCCGCGCGCGAACCGCTTGTGGCATGCGCTTCTGTCAAACGGAAAATTAACGGGGCACGATTTGTCGTTGCCCGCGCGCTCGACTAGACTCCAGTTCCCCGGCCCGTTCGCCGATCCGCCTGTGCCAGGGCGGTGCGAATCGCAGGCCGGCGAATGCAGCTTTTCCCCCCAAGCCATACCCTCGCGGGGTATCGCGCGGCGGCTTATACGCCGGCCGCGCGGGCAGTCCGATTGCCATGGAGAGAACGATGCTGAGTCCGCATGAATTCGCCACGCTCTTGCTTGTAAAGGACGCGCCTGATCAGCGCGACATGGATCGGGATGAACTGGACATCCTGCTCGAACAACAACTCGTCCGCCTGGAAGGGCTCGGCTCGGGGCGCAAATACTGCGTGACCGAGACCGGCGACGCCGCGCTGCGATCCATCAAGTACCGCTATTCGTAAGCCCGCTGTTCCCGACCTGACCTGATCGCGCGGCCGGATTCCGGCCGCGCGGTCGTTCTGCCTCCCGCCTGCCCGTCGCCGCCGCCGCCGGCTTCAGCCGCCGCGCAGCGTCGGATCGACCGCCGCCCGCCAGCTGATGGCCTGCGCGCGTGCGCCGTTGAAATACGCGATCCAGCCGGCGCGTACCGCCGCGTCGGGCGCCGCATAGTGGGTCGAAAGTTCGTTTACGAACGCACAATAGTTCGCTTCGGTCAGGCCGCGATACCGTTTCGCAACGTACGCGTCGTACAGCGTCGAGTACACCGGCTGCGCGTCCGCCCCCCAGTCGCGCGCCGTGCCGCCGCACGACGTCTGCAGGTCGACGAACGACGGCGCCCGCCAGTTGCCCGCGAGCGGCGGCGTCCCCGCGCCGCATCCCGCCAGAAGGACGGCGCACACGCCGGCCCACATCCCAATACGCATGATTCACCTCGCGAAACGGTCGATTCCGTCAGTATCGTCCGGGATCGTGTCGCACGCTACTGGCCCCGCTTTTTCGAACTTTACTTTTTCGATTTCGTTCGTTAAATTTCGAATTCGAACATTTCGTGTTCGCCCAATTTCAACAGACGATAAGGACAGCAGGTGACCCAACCGAATCGCTACGATCTGCTCGTCGTCGGCGGCGGCATCAACGGCGCGGGGATCGCGCGCGATGCGGCCGGCCGCGGCCTGTCGGTCATGCTCTGCGAACAGGACGACCTCGCGTCGCACACGTCGTCGTCCAGCACCAAGCTGATTCACGGCGGCCTGCGTTACCTCGAGTACAACGAGTTCGGGCTGGTGCGCAAGGCGCTGCAGGAGCGCGAGACGCTGCTGCGCGCGGCGCCGCACATCATGTGGCCGCTGCGCTTCGTGATGCCGCACATGCCGAACCTGCGCCCGGCCTGGCTGATCCGCATCGGCCTGTTCCTCTACGATCACCTCGCGAAACGCGAACTGCTGCCCGGCTCGCGCGGCATCGACATGCGCCGCCATGCGGCCGGCGCGCCGCTGATCGACTCGATCAAGCGCGGCTTCGTGTATTCCGACGGCTGGGTCGACGACGCGCGCCTCGTCGTGCTGAACGCGATGGATGCGAAGGAACGCGGCGCCGAGATCCTGACGCGCACGAAGCTCGTTTCCGCCGAGCGCCGCGGCGACGAGTGGGAAGCGCGGCTGCAGCACGCCGACGGCTCGATCCGCGTCGTGCATGCGCGCGCGATCGCGAACGCGGCCGGCCCGTGGGTCGGCGACGTGCTGCACGGCGCGCTCGGCCGCGGCGCACATCACAGCGTGCGGCTCGTGAAGGGCAGCCACATCATCACGCGCCGCCTGTTCGATCACGATCACGCGTACATCTTCCAGAACCCGGACAAGCGGATCATCTTCGCGATTCCGTACGAGCACGATTTCACGCTGATCGGCACGACCGACGTCGAGTACACGAACGATCCCGCGAAGGTCGCGATCGATCGCGACGAGACGCAGTATCTGTGCGATTCGATCAACCGCTACTTCAAGCGCAAGATCTCGCCGGCCGACGTGCACTGGACCTATTCGGGCGTGCGTCCGCTGCTGGAGGACGAGAACGCGGCGAACGCGTCGGCCGTCACGCGCGACTACCGCCTCGAGCTCGACGACGGCGCGGGCGCCCCGCTGCTGTCGGTGTTCGGCGGCAAGATCACGACGTTCCGCAAGCTCGCGGAAGAAGCCGGCGACATGCTGTGCCGCGCGCTCGGCCGCGACGCGAAGCGCTGGACGGCCGGCGTCGCGCTGCCGGGCGGCGACATCGCGGACGCGAAGTTCGACGTGTTCGCCGGCGCGTTCGCGAAACGTCACCCGTGGCTGCCCGCCGCGCTCGCGCGCCGCTATGCGCGTGCGTACGGCACGCGTGCGGAACGCGTGGTGGAAGGCGCGAAGTCGCTCGCCGATCTCGGCGCCGAAATCGCGCCGGGCATCCACGACGCCGAGCTGCGCTACCTGCGCGACGCCGAATGGGCGACCTGCGCGCAGGACGTGCTGTGGCGCCGCTCGAAGCTCGGCCTGCACGTCGCGCCCGGCACGCTCGATGCCGTGACCGCCGCGGTCGACGCGTGGTTCGCCGCCGCGCATGCGCCGCACGCGTGACTCGAACGCAAATTGCAGTTGCAGTTGCCTGACCGACGTTGATTCACCGACGCGCCGCCCCAAGCGGCGCGCATCACAACTAAGCCGATCCACGGATGGAGATGAGAGACATGCAGGACCAGTACATCCTCGCGCTTGACCAGGGCACCACGAGTTCCCGCGCGATGCTGTTCGATCGCCAGGGCAATATCGTATCGATCGCCCAGAAGGAATTCGAACAGATCTACCCGCAACCCGGCTGGGTCGAGCACGACCCGCAGGAAATCTGGTCGACGCAAGCCGGCGTCGCCGCGGAAGCCGTCACGCGCACGGGCCTGAACGGCACGTCGATCGCGGCGATCGGCATCACCAACCAGCGCGAAACGACGATCGTCTGGGATCGCGAGACGGGCCAGCCCGTCTACAACGCGATCGTGTGGCAGGATCGCCGTACCGCCGACTTCTGCGACTCGCTGAAGAAGCAGGGCCTCGAAGCGAAGGTGCGCGCGAAGACCGGCCTGCCGATCGACTCGTATTTCTCGGCGACGAAGATCCGCTGGATCCTCGACAACGTGCCGGGCGCGCGCGACAAGGCGCGCCAGGGCAAGCTCGCGTTCGGCACCGTCGACAGCTGGCTCGTGTGGAACTTCACGAAGCACGAGCTGCACGTGACCGACGTGACCAACGCGTCGCGCACGATGCTGTTCAACATCCATACGCGCGAGTGGGACAACGAGCTGCTCGAACTGCTCGACATCCCACGCAGCATGCTGCCGGAAGTGAAGGCGTCGTCGGAGATCTACGGCCACACGAAGACCACCGTGTTCGCATCGAAGATCCCGCTCGCGGGCATCGCCGGCGACCAGCACGCGGCGCTGTTCGGCCAGATGTGCACGACGTCGGGCATGGTGAAGAACACCTACGGCACCGGCTGCTTCCTGATGATGAACACCGGCGACAAGCCGATCGAGTCGAAGAACAACCTCGTCACGACGATCGCGTGGCAGATCGGCGACGACGTGCAGTACGCGCTCGAAGGCAGCATCTTCATCGCGGGCGCGGTCGTGCAGTGGCTGCGCGACGGCGTCGGCCTCATCAAGACGGCCGCGGAAATCGAAGCGCTCGCCGCCAGCGTGCCGCATACCGACGGCGTGTATCTCGTACCCGCGTTCGCCGGCCTCGGCGCGCCGCACTGGAACGCGCGGGCGCGCGGCTCCGTGTTCGGCGTCACGCGCGGCACGAGCGCCGCCCATCTCGCCCGCGCGGCGCTCGATGCGATCGCGTACCAGTCGCTCGACGTGCTGGCCGCAATGGAAGCCGATTCCGGCATCAGCATCGGCGAGCTGCGCGTGGACGGCGGCGCGAGCGCGAACGATCTGCTGATGCAGTTCCAGGCCGACCTGCTCGGCGTCGACGCGGTGCGTCCGCAGATCACCGAGACGACCGCGCTCGGCGCGGCCTACCTCGCGGGCCTCGCGATCGGCTACTGGAAGAACCTCGACGAAGTACGCGACCAGTGGCAGCTCGATCGCCGCTTCGCCCCGTCGATGCCCAAGGAGCAGGTCGAGCAGCGCATGGCCGGCTGGCAGCGTGCGGTACGCGCCGCGAAGGCATGGGCCGACGACACCCAGTAACCCGAATCAATCCAGACGAAATACAACAACACCGGCGGACCGCGCGATGCGCGAGTCCGCCGTGACATACGAGAGACAACCATGTCACCTTATATTGCGGAATTCATCGGCACGGCGATCCTCGTGCTGCTCGGCAACGGCGCGGTCGCGAACGTGCTGCTTGCCAAGACCAAGGGCAAAGGCGCGGACCTGATCGTGATCGTGATGGGCTGGGCGATGGCGGTATTCGTCGCGGTCTACGTGACCGCGTCGTTCAGCGGCGCGCACCTGAACCCGATCGTCACGATCAGCCTCGCGCTCGCGGGCAAGTTCGCGTGGTCGAAAGTGGGCGGCTACGTGCTCGCGCAGATGCTCGGCGGGATGGCCGGCGCGCTGCTCGTGTGGCTCGCGTATCGCCAGCACTTCGCGAAGGAAGCCGATGCGGACCTGAAGCTCGCGGTGTTCTGCACGGCGCCCGCGATCCGCAGCACCACGCACAACGTGCTGACCGAAGCGATCTGCACGTTCGTGCTGATCCTCGGCGTGCTGTATCTCGCGTCACCGCAGGTCGGCCTCGGCGCACTCGACGCGCTGCCCGTCGGCCTGCTGGTGCTCGGCATCGGCATCTCGCTCGGCGGCCCGACCGGCTATGCGATGAGCCCCGCGCGCGACCTGTCGCCGCGCATCATGCATGCGCTGCTGCCGATTCCCGGCAAGCGCGACAGCGACTGGCGCTATGCCTGGGTGCCCGTCGTCGGCCCGCTGCTCGGCGGCGCCGCGGCAGCCGGGCTGTATCTGCGCCTGCACGCGATGGCCTGATCGCCGTTTGAACGAAGCGCGCGGTGTTCACTGCCGCGCGCTTCACGCCCCTCCCTTCTTCTGCCGGTCATTCACGGCCGTCACCAGCGATTTCAGCTTCACGCCGACGTTCGCGACCGCAGCCGGCGTCACGTCGATCCCGCGTTCGACCAGCATCCTCGCCACGCGCATTTCCTTCACGAATCCCGCTGCACGGCCGAAGCCGCTCGCCGCGACGAGCCGCGCGAGCGCATCGAAATGGAAATGGATTTCCGCATCGTCGCCGAGCACGCGCGCGACCGACTGCACGCCGAGCGCCGGCTCCCCGGCCACCTGCAACTGCGCATCGTATTGATCGGACCAGAACCACGGCGTGTCGCGATACGGTGCGCCCGCGCCGAGCATGTTGCGGGCGGCCACGTGCGCCTGCGTCTCGGCGCCATGCCACGTCTCCTGGCGAACCAGCCGCCCCGATAACGCGCTCGGAAACACCGCGACGTCGCCGGCCGCGTAGATGCCGCGCGCCGACGTCTCGAGCCGCGCGTTCACGACGATCCCGCGCTCGACCGCGAGGCCCGCGTCGCGCGCCAGCGCGTCGGCCGGTTCGATGCCGATGCCGGTCACGACCGTGTCGGCAAGCAGCGCGTCGCCGTCGTCGAGCAAGACGGCCAGCGCCCCGCCCGAGGTCCGCTCGATCGCAACGGGCTTGCGGTTCAGACGGATCGCCACGCCGCGCTCGTCGTGAAGCGCATGCACGCGCGTCGCGATGGCTTCCGGCACTGCCCGGCCGAGCAGCCGTGGCGCCGCATCGAGCACGGTCACGCGGCAGCCGCGCTGCCGCGCCGACGCCGCGACTTCGAGTCCGATGAAGCCGCCGCCGACCAGCACGATCCGTGCGTCGGGCACGAGCCGCGCGCCGAGCGCCGCCGCATCGTCGAGCGTGCGCAACGCGACCACGCCGTCGAGCGCCGCGCCCGGAATGGCCAGACGGCGCGCGCTGCCGCCGGTCGCCAGCAGCAACGCGTCGTAGCCGAACCCATGCCCGCCCGACACGTGCACTTCGCGTGCATGCGGGTCGATGCGCTCGACGGTCGCGACGACCCGCTCGATGCGGTCGGCCGCCCACGCCTCGGCATCGCGCAACCGGCATTGCGCCGCGCTACGCTCGCCCGTCAGCACGCCCTTCGACAACGGCGGCCGCTCGTACGGCGGGTGCGGCTCCGCGCCGATCAGCACGATGCGCCCGCGCCAGCCGGACGCGCGCAGCACCTGCGCCGCGCGGCCGCCCGCATGACCCGCGCCGACGATCGCCATTACCCGGTCGTGGCTCATCGCGTCACACCTCGATCAGGATGCGACCGTCTTCGATCTTCGCGCGGTACGTGCGCAGCTTCTCGCACGCGGGCGCGGACAGCGGCCGGCCGTCGCGTACGTCGAAGCGACCGTTGTGCTTCGGGCATTCGATCACGTGATCCATCACGAACCCGTCCGCGAGATGTACGTGCTCGTGCGTGCACAGGCCGTCGCTCGCGTACACCTGGCCGTCGATCCGGTAGATCGCGTACGTGCGGCCGGCGTGATCGAAGCGCGCGACGTCTTCGTCGTCGATGTCGTCGAGCGCGCCGGTGTCGATCCATTGCGTCATGGGGTGTGTCTCCTTCGTCGGGATGGTCGGTAGCTGTCATGCACGCGCAGCATCGGGCACCGGCCGCACGACGTAATCGGACGGATCGCGCGTCTGCCGGATCAGCGCCGGCACGATCTCCGCATACGCGGCGAGCGTGCTGCGGTACGGCGGCGGCATGTCGGCCTTCACGGCTTCGTGCAGCTTCGGCAGCGCATGGAACGGCACCATCGGGAACATGTGGTGCTCGACGTGATAGTTCATGTTCCAGTACAGGAAGCGGAACAGCGGATTCATCATCACGGTGCGGCAGTTGCGCCGGTGATCGAGCACGTTCTCCGGCATGCCCGCGTGCTGCGTGAGGCCGAAATACAGGTACAGCCATGCGCCGTAGAGGCTCGGCAGCCCGATGTAGAGCAGCGGCAGGATCGTGTGCCAGTACATCGCGGCGCCCGTCACGAGCGCGTAGATCGCGAGATGGATGCGCGACTCGCGCACGACCTTCGGCCATTCCGATTCAGGCACGTAGGTGCGCTCCTCGTCGTCGAGCCGACCGGTGACCGACACCGCGATCATCTTGCGCAACTCGCCGGCCACGTGCTTCAGCGCGACGACGTTCAGCACGAGCGCGAGCCAGTCGGTCGGCTTCGGGGCGGCGATTTCCGGATCGCGCCCGACGACCAGCGTATCGGTGTGATGGCGCGCATGACTCCAGCGCCACGCGGTTGCGCGGCGGAACACCTGGAACGACGCGACCTGGTACAGCGCGTCGTTCATCCAGCGCGTGCGGAACGCGGTGCCGTGCCCGCATTCGTGCCAGCGCGAATCGGCCGGGCTGCAGTAAAGGGTGCCGTACACGAAGAACGCCGGGATCGCCCATGCCGAATGCGCGCGCCACGCCAGCCACGCGAGCGCGCCGCTGATCGCGATCGCCGCGTACCAGATCAGCGTGTCGCGAATCGCACGCGCGTCGCCACGCTGCATCAACTGCTTCATCAGCGGCCGCGGCACCGCGCACCGGTACCACGCGGCGTTGACGAGCCCGGCCGCGTGCGCGCGCTCGCCCGCGCCGCCGATCATTCGGTATTCCTGACGGCGCGCCGCGTTGCGCTTGCGTGCCGGGTCGTCGATAGGGGCCACGTCTGTCTCCTGGGGTTCTTGTGCGATGCAAGCGCGACACGCGCTGCCATGGAGTCAAAATTAGGCGCCCGGCTTCCGCTGCTCAATCGAAACGTTGACGAAATTTCGCCATCGCTTTAGCGTTCCCGGCAACGCCACGCGATCGATGGCGCCTATCACGATGGAGACGACCATGGCAGGAGAATCCGGGCCGCGCTGGCGCAAGCGCACCGCGCGCTTCGACGAGATCGCGGCGCTTGCCGGCGTCAGCACGACGACCGTCGACCGCGTGCTGAACGAGCGCGGCAGCGTCTCCGCGCAGGCGCGCGAACGCGTGGTGGCGGCCGCGCGGCAGCTCGGCGTGCCGCGGCAGCTGCCCGACACGCGGCACGGGCTGATCCACGTCGACGTACTGCTGCCGGACACCGACGCGCCGTTCTTCCGGCGGTTGCAGCAAGCGCTGCAGCGCTCGCTGCAAATGCTCGACCGGCGCGTGGTCGTGCACCGGACGATCCTGCCCGCCGCGGACGACGCGCGCGCCGCCGCGCTGATCGAACGGCCCGCGTACCGGCGCGCGGCGCTGATCGTCACCGCGCACGACACGGCCCGCATGCGCGACGCGCTGGCCGCCGCGATCGCGCGGGGCGAGACCGTCGTCACGATGGTCACCGACATCGGCGGCATCGACCGCGCGCACTTCGCCGGCATCGACAACTATCGCGCCGGGCGCACGGCCGGCTACTACATCGGCCGTCTCGCGGCGCGCCCCGGCCGCGTGCTGCTGCTCGGCGGCCGCATGGGCTACCGCGCGCACGCCGACCGGATGGCCGGCTGCCGCGACCAGCTCGCCGACGCGTTCGCCGCCGTGCGCTGCGACGACGCGCCGGTCGAAACGCTCGACCAGGACGACCGCTGCTACCGCGCGGTGTCGAAGGCGCTGCAGGCGCACGACGACGTGGTCGCGATCTACAACAGCGGCGCCGGGTCGGCCGGGATCGAGGCGGCGCTGCGCCGGGCCGGCGCGATCGGGCGCGTCGTATGGATCGGCCACGAGATGATCGATCTGCACCGCACGTTCATCGAAGCCGGCGCGATGGATCTGGCGATCGACCAGGATCCGGACGGTCAGGCGATTTCCGCGCTGCAGCACGTGCTGCATGCATGCGGCATCGTCGAGGCGCCGCCGCCGCACGATCCGGTCGAATTCCGCGTGTTCTGTCCGGCGAACGTGAGGACGAGCGCGTACCTGCAGCCGTGAACCCGCCGCACGGCATGCGGCATGCGGCATGCGGCGTGCGGCCCGGCGCGTGCATGCGTCGAAAAAATCGATCGCCGCATTGGCGATTTTTCGTCAACGTTTGTCATGCAGCCCGCGCCGCGCGTCCGTACATTGGCAGCCATCCACGAACAACGACGGACAGGAGACGATGGCTGAACCGATCCTCATCGGCGTGAATTTCGACGGCGTGCTCGAACACGACGGGCTGCCGCCGCCCACGCCCGCCGAGCGCTTCCGGATGGTCGCCGCCGCCGGCGTGTTCGACTACGTCGAAAAGAACCCGGTGCGCGGCGAGGACCTGTCGCCATATTTCGCGCTGGTCGAGCGCCACGCGCTGCCGATTCGCGTGATCGGCGGCATCTGGTGCGCGGGCCGCGACGAAGCGCATGTCGCCGAGATCGTCGCGGCGGGCGCGCGGTTCGGCAGCACGGTGCTCAACTGTCAGCTGTTCGCGCATCACGCGGACGGCCATCCGCTGTCGGATCGCGAAGTCGCCGATTTCTACCTGCGCGCCTATGCATGGGGCGAACCGTCCGGCTGCCTGCCGAGCCTCGAAGTGCACGTCGACATGTGGAGCGAGGATTTCGCGCGGGTTGCACGCGTCGCGCGGCATGTCGAGCAGGCCGGCGCGCCGTTCCGTATCACGCTCGATCATTCGCACCTGCTGTTCAAGATCGGCAATCGCGCCGAACTCGACGCATCGGGCCTGCACGAATCGGCCGACGGCGGCCGCGCGATGCTCGACCCCGCATCGCCCGCCGCGATCTACGCCGACTGGATCGCGCGCGGCTGGGTCCGGCATGCGCATGCGCGCAGCGTCGTGCCGAACAACCCGGACAATCGCTGGATGCGCCGCGCGGACGGCCGGCCCGGACGCGGCATCCAGTACCCGTTCGTCGCGCCGCCGCCGGGCGCGTACCACGGCGAATGGCGTGCCGAGTCGCTCGATCCATGGAAAGCCGCGCTGCGTCAGTTGCTGCAGGCGCGGGGGCAGGCCCATGCGCAAGCGACACCGCTCGAGCAGATCAGTTGCGAATTCATCCCGTTTCCCGACTACGGCGGCGGCGCACGCTATTCGATCTTCGACAACAACGTCGCGTGCGCGCACTGGCTGCGCGACACGTGGCACGCACTCGCCGCGCGCGCCGGCGCCTGATCCGAACCCGCCCCACTCAAGCCCCAAGGACAGAACGATGACGCGAGCCTTGCACTTTTCGCTGAACCGGATGAGCGCGCCGCGCTTGCCGCTCGACCGCTACGTCGCGCTGTGCCGGCGCCTCGGCGTCGACACGATCGAGATCCGCAACGATCTCGACGGCGTCGAACTCGCCGACGGCACGCCGGCCGCCGCCGTCCGCGCGACGGTCGAAGCCGGCGGCGTGACGATCCTGACGATCAACGCACTGCAGCGCTTCGAGCAGTGGAATGCCGAGCGCGCCGACGAGGCGACCGTGCTGGCCGACTACGCGGCGCAATGCGGCGCGCGTGCGCTGGTGCTGTGCCCAACCAACAGCCGCGCCGACACGCGCGACGAGCACGCCCGTCACGCGGACCTCGTCACGGCGCTGAAGACATTGAAGCCGATCCTCGAAGCCCGCGGCCTGCTCGGCTTCATCGAGCCGCTCGGTTTCGAAGAGTGCGCGCTGCGCCGCAAGTCGGACGCGGTGAAGGGCATCTACGCGGCAGCGGGCGAACCGGTGTTCCGGCTCGTGCACGACACGTTCCACCATCACCTCGCCGGCGAGGACGTCTTCTTCCCGAACCTCACGGGCCTCGTGCACCTCTCGGGCGTCGAGGAAGCCGACCTGCCGGTCGAGCGGATGCGCGACGGCCACCGCGTGCTGGTCGGCGGCGCCGACCGGCTCGGCAACGTCCGCCAACTGCGCGAGCTGCTCGCGCGCGGCTACTGCGGTGCGTTGTCGTTCGAGCCGTTCGCGAACGAGATCGCCGAAGCCGACGACATCGAGGAGCGGCTGCGGGCAAGCCTCGACTACGTGCGCGGCGAGCTGGCGGATCGCTGAGCGGACCGTCGCGACGGCGTGCGGCCCACGCCGGTCGCGCATCGGCAAGACAGGAAAATCCACGGGAGAACGGAATGATCGAATTCGCTTTGTTCGGCGCGGGCAGGATCGGCAAGATCCACGCGGCGAATCTCGCGCGCCATCCGGGCGCGACACTGAAGTACGTGATCGACCGGCACGCGCCGTCGGCGGACGCACTCGCTCGCGCGCACGGCGCGCAGGCAACCGACGTCGAACGCGCGCTGGGCGACGCGTCGGTGCGGGCCGTCGTGATCGCATCGAGCACCGATACGCACGCGGACCTGATCGTCGCGGCCGCGAACGCGGGCAAGGCCGTGTTTTGCGAAAAGCCGGTCGACCTCGCCGTCGAACGCTCGCGTGCATGCGCGGACGTCGTGCGGCGCACCGGCGTGACCTGCATGATCGGCTTCCAGCGCCGCTTCGACCCGACCTTCGCGGCGCTGAAGGCGCGCGTCGAGCGCGGCGAGATCGGCGCGCCTGAAATGCTGGTCGTCACGAGCCGCGACCCGGGCGCGCCGCCGGCCGACTACCTCCGCAGCTCGGGCGGCATTTTCAAGGACATGCTGATCCACGACTTCGACGTGTTCCGCTGGATCCTCGGCGACGAAGCGCACACGCTGCATGCGACGGGAAGCTGCCTGACCGATCCGGCCGTGCACGACGCCGGCGACATCGATTCGACCGCCGTGACGATCCGCACGCGGCGCGATTGCTGTGCCAGATCAACACGTCGCGCCGCGCGGCGTACGGCTACGACCAGCGCTTCGAACTGCTCGGCAGCCGCGGGATGCTGCAGGCCGGCAACGTGCGGCCGACCGAGGTGAGCGCGTGGCTTGCCAGCGGCATCGCGACGGACGTGCCGGAGCCGTTCTTCCTGGAACGCTACCGGCATGCGTACGCGGCCGAGATCGCGCACTTCGTCGACGCGTTGCGCGACGGCACGCCGGTCAGGACGACGATCGACGACGGGCTCGCCGCGCTCGAACTGGCCGAAGCCGCGATGACGTCTTGGAAAACGGGGCGCGTGATCGAGCTGTAACGCCGCGAACGGCGGCCGCGATCCGGGCAAGCGGACCGCGGCCGCCGCGCAAGCGCCGGCCGTCCGGCACAACCTGCCGCACGGCACGGCCGCATCGGGCAAATTTGCCGCCACGTCGCGCGGCGTGCGCGTGAAAGCACGTATGATGGCGAATCGATCGGCGTCGCCGATATCCCGCGTTTTCATCACCATGCTCGATCACCTCATCTGCGACTGCGACGGCGTGCTCGTCGACAGCGAAGTCATCGCCGACCGCGTGCTGCTCGACACGCTGTCCGCCACGTTCCCGAACCTCGATTTCGAAGCCGCCGCGAAGTCGGCATTCGGCCAGCAGACGTCCCGCTTCCTCACCGGCATCGAAGCCCGCTTCGGGGTCGAGATGCCCGCCAACTTCATCGAGACCGTCGAGCACAACATCGAAGTCGCGCTCGCGCAATCGCTCGCGCCGATCAGCGGCGTGCGCGACGCGCTGCTGAAGATCACGCTGCCGGCCGCCGTCGTGTCGAACAGCCGGCTCGCGCGCGTGCGCAGCTCGCTCAAGCGCGCCGCGCTCACCGAGATCTTCGGCGAACGCGTGTTCAGCGCCGAACAGGTCGCGCGGCCGAAGCCCTACCCCGACGTGTACCTGCACGCAGCGCACACGCTCGGCGTCGCGCCGGCGCGCTGCGTCGTCGTCGAGGACAGCATCTCGGGGCTGAATGCCGCGCGGGCGGCCGGGATGAAGACGATCGCGTTCGTCGGCGCGAGCCACATCCCCGACAACTACGCGGACGCGCTGCGCGCGATGGGCATCACGCGGATCATGCGCAGGATGGACGAACTGCCGGCGCTCGTCGAAGCCGGCATGCGCGGCGAATTCGGCGACGTGCAGTCCTGATCGTCATTCGGGCCGGTTCGGGTCGATCCGGCCGCGCCACGGGCGCGCGAACCCGCCCGCGTTTCCTTCCGCTCAGGCCGGCTCGCAGCAGCGTTCGCGCGCGGCGGCCAGCGCCTCGCGGAACGCGACGAGTTCCGCGATCGTCAGCATCGGCAGCCCGTGCCGTTGCGCGAAGCGCTCGACATCGTCGCCGCGCGTCATCGTGCCGTCCGGATTCATCAGCTCGCACAGCACGCCGGCCGGCTTCAGGCCCGCGAGGATCGACAGGTCGACCGTGCCTTCGGTGTGACCGCGGCGCGCGAGCACGCCGCCCGGTTGCGCACGCAACGGAAACACGTGGCCGGGGCGCACGATGTCGTGCGGCTTCGCGCCGTCGGCGATCGCCGCGCGGATCGTCGTCACGCGGTCGGCCGCCGACACGCCGGTATGCACGCCTTCGCGCGCCTCGATCGACACGGTGAACGCGGTGCCGTTGCGGCTTTCGTTGGTCTGCACCATCGGCGGCAGCTCCAGCGCACGCACCGTGTCGTCGGTCAGGCACAGGCACACGATGCCGCTGCACTCGCGAATCAGCAGCGCCATCGTCTCGGGCGTGATGCGCTCGGCGGCGACGATCAGGTCGGCCTCGTTCTCGCGGTCGTGGTCGTCCTGCAGCACGACCGCGCGGCCCGCGCGCATCGCGTCGAGCGCGGCGGCGATGCGCGGCGGCACCGGTTCGGAATCCAGCAGAGGGAGATCGGCAAAGGCGTCGGCAGGCGCCGACGAAACGGACATCAAGGACATGTGAAACGCTCCTCGCAAAGACGATTTGGGCGAAAAACGTTTCAGGGCATTGCAAACAGACAGAACGACAACCCGCTTCGCGCGCGGCGAAGCGGCCCTGACGGACATGACTATCTGCACATCTTCTCTCATCCGGACTGTGACCGTCGGCTCTGGCATTCGACCAGATCTGCTGACCCCGCGCGAAATGCGCGGGCGCTCGCGGGCTCGCCGGCTTACGCCAGCCTACCGCCGGTGGGGAATTTCGCCCCGCCCTGAAGACGCACTGATTGCCGGACGGGAACGCCCCGTGACCGGCGGGCCAAGCATACAACAGCCGCACACGACGCGCAGCGAATGACCGGTAAAACCTTACTGACGACCCCGTCTAACGGCATCGTCCGAACGGCCGACGCGCGCACGCGGCGTCTCCCGCGCAAACCGGGGACCGCAACGCTCGCGCCGCGCGACCCGCGCGATCAGTTGGCGGCCGCGTGCGCCGCGTCGGGCACGAGCCAGCGCGGCGGCACCTCCGGGCTCACCGTCACGCGGAACGCACGCGCTTCGCTGTCGCCCGGGTTGCGCAGGCTGTACGGCTGATCGGCGTCGAACACGATCGCGTCGCCGGTCGCCAGCAACTGGCGGCGATCATGCACGCTGACTTCGAGCGTGCCTTCGCTGACGACGAGATTGACCGTCGTGCCCGGTGCGCGGCGCGCGCCGGGTTCCGTATGCAGCGGCGCGATCCGCAGCTCGTGGAATTCGGCCGCGGCCGGCTCGCCTTCCGGATACAGCGCACGCGCCGAGAAGCGGCCGTTCGAGCTGACGACGCGCGACGCGCGCTCGGCCGCCAGGTGCTCGAACCCGTTCACCGCATGGCGCCGCAGGAACGCGGCGACCGACACCTTCAGCGCCGCGGCGATCTTGCAGAGCACCTTGATCGACGGCACGCTGCGCGCCGATTCGATCTGCGCGAGCATCGCCCGCGACACGCCGGACAGCCGCGCGAGCGCATCGAGCGACAGTTGCCGCTCGGCGCGCAAGCGCGCGAGGTTCACGCCGACGACCTGCTCGAGCGCGTCGAGCGATGCGGACGCGCGCAGGTCGGCGCCATTGCCGGACTCGAAGGAAGACACGTCGCGCACGAGCGCCAGGGATGAAGACATAGCATTGCCTCCGGGCCGCCGCGCGGCCCTGCGTAGGGGGTAAGCCGGAATCGGAATAGGGTTGCGCCGGTCGTGGCGCGTATCGAAACGCTATCACCCGGCCTTGCACGGGCAAACGAAGTTATCTTCACACCGTTATCAGCATCGCGGAGGAATGCGTTTCTCGCGAACCTTTTCCTGCCGCTATGGCGTCGCGCTCGGCGCGCCGTGGCGGCGTTCACTGCGCCGCCGGCGCCGCGCCGCGCGCCGGGCCGCGCGCGTCGAGCCGCATCGCGAGCCACGTGACGACCAGCGCCGCGAACGTCACCGCGACCGCGACCCACGGCAGCGCATCGAGCGCGAAGCCGTGCTCCAGCGCGAGGCCGCCGAGCCACGCGCCGCCCGCATTGCCGACGTTGAACGCGCCGATGTTCAGCGTCGACGCGAGATGCGGCGCGCTCGCGGCCTTTTCGACCACGCGCGCCTGCAGCGGCGGCACCGTCGCGAACGCGGCGATCCCCCAGACGAACACGGTGACGGCGGCCGCGACCGGCAGGTGGCTCGTCTTCGCGAACACGGCCATCACGGCCATCAGCGCGACGAGGATCGCGATCAGCGACGGCATCAGCGCGCGGTCGGCGAGCTTGCCGCCGATCGTGTTGCCGATCGTCAGCCCCGCGCCGAACAGCACGAGGATCAGCGCGACCGCGCGCGGCGAGTAGCCCGACACGGCCTCGAGGATCGGCGCGATGTACGTGAACACGACGAACACGCCGCCGAAGCCGAGCACGGTCATCAGCAGCGCGAGCCACACCTGCGGCTCCTTCAGCACGCGCACTTCATGGCCGAGGCCGACCGGCCCGCTGTCGTGACGGTTCGGCACCAGCGCGGCCACGCCGCCGAGCGCGAGCACGCCGAGCGCGGCGACGATCCAGAACGACGCGCGCCAGCCGAGCACCTGGCCGACGAACGTGCCGAACGGCACGCCGAGCACGTTCGACAGCGTGAGCCCCGTGAACATCAGCGCGATCGCGCTCGCGCGCTTGTCGGCCGGCACGAGCGACGCGGCGACCACCGCGCCGATCCCGAAGAACGAGCCGTGCGCGAACGACGTGACGACGCGCGCGACCATCAGCATCGCGTAGCCGGACGCGGTCGCGCACAGCACGTTGCCGACGATGAAGATCGCCATCAGCAGTTGCAGCGCGGCCTTGCGCGGCATGCGGCTCGTCAGCACCGCGAGCAGCGGCGCGCCCACCGCGACGCCGAGCGCGTAGCCGGTGACGAGCAGGCCGGCCGACGGCAGCGACACGGCGAGGTCGTGCGCGACTTCGGGCAGCAGGCCCATGATGATGAATTCGGTGGTGCCGATGGCGAAGGCGCTGATCGCGAGCGCCAGGAGTGGAATGGGCATGACGTTCTCCGGTAGGCGGCGGCCGCGGCGCCGGTTCGGTGCCGCACCGCACAAGAAAGCGGGATGTGCGCGCATTGTCCCGAAGACGCCAATATTTGATAATTGGCGTGGCATTTGAACCATTTTCAAATATTTCTGGAAAATCGCATGGACCGACTGGGCGACATCCGGCTGTTCGTCGAGGCGGCGGAGCTGGGCAGCCTGTCCGCCGCCGGGCGCAAGCTGAACCTCACGCCGGCCGCCGCGAGCGCGCGCCTCGCGAAGCTCGAGGCGAAGATCGCGACGCGGCTGTTCGAACGCTCGACGCGGCAATTGCGGCTCACCGACGAAGGCAAGCTGTACCTGAACTGCTGCCGCCAGGCGCTGCAGGCGCTCGACGACGCGGACGCGATGTTGCAGGAAGGCCGCAACGTCGTGAGCGGCAAGGTGCGGCTGTCGTCGACGTCCGATTTCGGCCGCAATCAGTTGCTCGACTGGCTCGACGAATTCACGACGCAACATCCCGACGTCACGTTCTCGCTGACGGCGTCCGATTCGTCGTCGAACCTGTGGCAGGACGAGATCGATCTCGCGATCCGCTTCGCCGCGCCGCCCGACGGCGCGCTGATCGCCCGCCGGCTCGCGACCAACCGGCGGGTGCTGTGCGCGGCGCCGTCGTTCATCGAACGCCACGGCGTCCCGGCCGATCCGCACGATCTGGCCCGCTTTCCGTGCAACGTGATCACGATCGCGTCCGGCCCGATGAACACCTGGCACTTCACGCGCGGCGATGAAGTGCAGGTTCACACGGTGCCCGTGTCGACCGCGTTCGAGACCAACGACGGCGGGCTCACGCGCGAATGGACGCTGCGCGGCCACGGCATCGCGCTGAAATCGCTATGGGACATCGCCGACGACGTCCGCGGGGGCCGGCTGCGCGTGCTGCTGCCCGACTGGCGGCACCAGGACGCGCCGCTGCACGCGATCTACCACAGCAAGCGCTACATGGCGCCGCGCGTGCGCGTGCTGCTCGACTTTCTCGCCGAACGCTTCGCGCGCGAGGAAGCCGCGCTCGACGACCTGCTGAACGCGTGCCGTTGACGGCCGGCCCGCCGTCGTCGCCGCTATCGAGGGGTCAGAACCCGGAAGCCGGCGTCGCACGCCCGCAACCGGCGGCCCGTCCGCCGCGGCGTGAAAAGCTATAATGGAAGGCTTTCCCGACGGCCTTTCCTCCCGGCTGCGCGCGATTCGCGCGCCGCGCACCGCCGTCCCGACTCACCTTTGACGACGCCCCCAGGTCAACCACTGCGAACGGCGAATCCCCATGACCAAGAAAGTTTACGTAAAGACCTTCGGCTGCCAGATGAACGAGTACGACTCGGACAAGATGGTGGACGTGCTCAACGCGGCCGAAGGCCTCGAAAAGACCGACACGCCGGAAGACGCGGACATCATCCTGTTCAACACGTGCTCGGTGCGCGAGAAGGCGCAGGAAAAAGTGTTCTCCGATCTCGGCCGCGTGCGCGAGCTGAAGGAAGCGAAGCCGGGCCTGCTGATCGGCGTCGGCGGCTGCGTCGCGAGCCAGGAAGGCGCGTCGATCGTGTCGCGCGCGCCGTACGTCGACCTCGTGTTCGGCCCGCAAACCCTGCACCGCCTGCCGCAGATGATCGACGCGCGCCGCGAGAGCGGCCGCGCGCAGGTCGACATCACGTTCCCCGAAATCGAGAAGTTCGACCACCTGCCGCCCGCGCGCGTCGAGGGGCCGAGCGCGTTCGTGTCGATCATGGAAGGCTGCTCGAAGTACTGCAGCTACTGCGTGGTGCCGTACACGCGCGGCGATGAAGTGTCGCGCCCGCTCGACGACGTGCTGACCGAAGTGGCCGGCCTCGCCGACCAGGGCGTGCGCGAAGTCACGCTGCTCGGCCAGAACGTGAACGCCTACCGCGGCGCACTGACGGCCGGTTCGTCGGAAATCGCCGATTTCGCGACGCTGATCGAATACGTCGCCGACATCCCCGGCATCGAGCGGATCCGCTACACGACGTCGCATCCGAAGGAATTCACGCAGCGCCTGATCGACACGTACGCGAAGGTGCCGAAGCTCGTGAGCCACCTGCACCTGCCGGTCCAGCACGGTTCCGACCGTATCCTGATGGCGATGAAGCGCGGCTACACGGTGCTCGAATACAAGTCGGTGATCCGCAAGCTGCGCGCGATCCGCCCCGACCTGTCGCTGTCGACCGACATGATCGTCGGCTTCCCCGGCGAGACCGAGGAGGATTTCGACAAGATGATGGCGCTCGTGCACGACATGCGCTACGACACGAGCTTCTCGTTCATCTACAGCCCGCGCCCCGGCACGCCGGCCGCGAACCTCGCCGACGACACGCCGCGCGAGGTCAAGCTCAAACGCCTGCAACACCTGCAGGCGACGATCGAGGAAAACGTCGCGCGCATCAGCCAGTCGATGGTCGGGAAGGTCGAGCGGATCCTCGTCGAGGGCCCGTCGCGCAAGGACCCGAACGAGCTCGCGGGCCGCACCGAGAACAACCGGGTCGTGAATTTCCCGGCGCCGCTCGCGTCGCACCCGCGCCTGATCGGCCAGATGATCGACGTAAAGATCAACCATGCGTACCCGCACTCGCTGCGCGGCGAGCTCGTGCTCGTCAGCGACGACGCGAGCACGGCCACCCACTGACCGACCGACGCCCGACAGGAGCCCGACGCTACTTTGAAGACCGTCCAAGCACTGGAATTCACCGCCCCGCGCGACGACAACGCGCGCCTCGCCAACCTCTGCGGCCCGCTCGACGAAAACCTGCGGCAGATCGAACAGGCGCTCGACGTGACGCTCGCGCGGCGCGGCCACCGGATCACGATTCGCGGGCGCGGCGCCAAGCTCGCGCTCGCCGCGCTCGAAAACTTCTACAACCGCGCGCGCGATCCGCTGTCGGTCGACGACATCCAGCTCGCGCTGGTCGAAGTGCGCCACACGGCCGGCAACGGCCGCCAGGACACGCTCGACGTGCGCTTTCGCGGCGATCCCGACCATCCGTTCGACGAACCGGTCGTGCAGCTCGACGCCAGCGAGCCGGACGAAGAGCCGGGGCCGAAGCTCTACACGCGGCGCGCCGACCTGCGCGGCCGCACGCCGGCCCAGCGCGAATACCTGAAGCAGATCCTGCAACACGACGTGACGTTCGGCATCGGGCCGGCCGGCACCGGCAAGACCTACCTCGCGGTCGCATGCGCGGTCGACGCGCTCGAGCGCGACCAGGTCAAGCGGATCGTGCTGACGCGCCCGGCCGTCGAGGCCGGCGAGCGGCTCGGCTTCCTGCCCGGCGATCTCGCGCAGAAGGTCGACCCGTACCTGCGGCCGCTGTACGACGCGCTGTACGACCTGCTCGGCTTCGACAAGACGGCCAAGATGTTCGAGCGCCAGATGATCGAGATCGCGCCGCTCGCGTACATGCGCGGCCGCACGCTGAACCACGCGTTCATCATCCTCGACGAGGCGCAGAACACGACGCCCGAGCAGATGAAGATGTTCCTCACGCGGATCGGCTTCGGCTCGAAGGCGGTCGTGACCGGCGACACGAGCCAGGTCGACCTGCCGCGCGGCCACAAGAGCGGCCTCGTCGAGGCGCAGCAGGTACTCGGCGGCGTGCGCGGCATCGCGCTCACGCGCTTCACGAGCGCCGACGTGGTGCGCCACCCGCTCGTCGCGCGCATCGTCGAGGCGTACGACGAATTCCACGCGCAGCATCAGGACGGCTGAGCGGCGGCCGCCGCGTGCCGCCCCCCCGGCCTCCCGGCCCGGCCCGCCCGACGGCGCGCCGGGCTTTTTTTGCCCGTGCGCGGCCCGGCCGAATTCGGGCGCGATCGGCCATTTGGTGTATCCTCGACGCGTCCCAATCGCCTCACGCGTCATGAAATCCTCCCGTTCCCGCAAGTCCGGCCGCGCCCAGTCCGTCGCGTCCGAATCCCCCCGCCTTTCGCTGTTCGACGCGAAGGGCAAGGCCCGGACCGTCAACGCGCAAGGGCTGCGGATCGACTTCCCGGACGGCCGCAGCCTGATGTTCGACCTGTCGGGCAGCTCGGGCGACGCGGCTGTCGCGATCGTCGCGCAGCACAACGACCCGGCGATGCGCGCGAAGCTCGCGCTGCAGCCCGAGCACTACGACAGCGTGACGCTGCACGTCGGCGCCGAATTCGCGCCGCGCGAGGACGACCCCGAAGACGAGCCGCGCGCGCTGGAACTCGACTTGTCCGTCCAGTACGGCGACGAGATCACGAGCGACGTGCGCAAGACGCTGCCCAAGCGCAAGCTGATCGCCGAATGGCTCGAGCCGGCGCTGTTCGCGAGCGCGCAGCTCACCGTGCGCTTCGTCGGCGAAAACGAAGGCCGTACGCTGAACGCCGGCTACCGCCACAAGGACTATCCGACCAACGTGCTGACCTTCGCGTACGACCCGGCGCCCGACGGCACCGTGATCGGCGACCTCGTGCTGTGCTGCCCGGTCGTCGAGAAGGAAGCGCACGAGCAAGGCAAGCCGCTCATGGCCCATTACGCGCACCTGCTGGTGCACGGCGCGCTGCACGCGCAGGGCTACGACCACGAGACGAGCGACGAGGACGCGGCCGAAATGGAAGCGCTCGAAGTCGACATCCTCGCGAAACTGGGTTTCCCGAACCCGTACCGGTAAGCCGTCCGCACGATGCGTCACGCCGCGATGCTGCCGCCCGCCTACCCGCCGTCGATCGGCGAAGGCCGTCTGCTGACCGAAGACGAGCTCGCGGCATCGCTCGCGCACACGATGCGCGACTGGGACGGCCGGCAGGATCTCTGGCTGTTCGGCTATGGCTCGCTGATCTGGAACCCCGGGCTGCCGACCGTCGCCGCCGTGCGCGGCAAGGTGCACGGCTATCATCGCGGGCTCTACCTGTGGTCGCGCGTGAACCGCGGCACGCCCGAACGGCCGGGCCTCGTGCTCGCGCTCGATCGCGGCGGCTCGTGCTCGGGCATCGCGTTCCGGCTTTCCGGCCCGACCGCGCAGCCGCACCTCGAGACATTGTGGAAACGCGAGATGCCGATGGGCTCGTACCGGCCCGCGTGGCTGCCGTGCTCGCTCGAGACCGGCGAACGCGTGAACGCGCTCGCGTTCGTGATGCGCCGCGACGCACCGACCTATACGGGCAAGCTGACCGACGCCGTCGTGAAGGAAGTGTTCGGCTGCGCGGCCGGCCGCTACGGCACGACGCTCGACTACGTGAGCCGCACGGTCGACGCGCTGCGCGCGAGCGGCATCCCCGACCGCGCGCTGGAAGGGTTGCTGGCGCGATGCCGGTGATCCGACACCGCGCCGCCCGCGCACCCGCACGAGGACACCGCCAATGAAACCGTCACACTGGTCGCGTTGCAGGATCGCCGTGCTGCTCGTCGCCGCGAGCGTCGCGCTGTCCGGCTGCGGGATACTCGGCTGCGGCGGCGCCGCGACCAACGGCGCGGCCGCCGGCGGCTGCTCGGCCGGCATGCGGTTCTGAGCGGCGCGCCGGCGGCGCCCGCCTGCGGCAGAATGCCGCCGTCCGGCCGCGCCGCCCGTCCCGCCACCGATTTTTGGCCGCCGCGCCCCGCCGCTCCTTTCTGCGATAGGATGGACCCGACGACGACGTCGCGCCCGGCGCGGCCGTCCGCGAGCGGGGCCCGCGCGAGCCGCCCGCCCTGGCCGTGCGGCCGGGGTGACACGGTCGCGTCGTCCCCTTGGTGTATCCTTGCCTACTCCGTGACCGCGCGCCCCGGCATGACCCGGGCGCACCACCATGAACGATTCGTATCCCAGTCGTAAGCCAACCGACAAACCGCAAGAAAAGCGCTCGCTGCTCGAGCGCCTGACCGACTTCATCTCGCCCGAGCCCGAATCCCGCGGCGAGCTGCTGGAAATCCTCCAAGACGCCCACGAACGCAACCTGATCGACGCCGATTCGCTGTCGATGATCGAAGGCGTGTTCCAGGTGTCCGATCTGTGCGCGCGCGACATCATGGTGCCGCGCGCGCAGATGGACGCGATCAACATCGCCGACAAGCCCGAGGATTTCATCCCGTTCGTCCTGGAAAAGGCGCACTCGCGCTACCCGGTGTACGAGGAGAACCGCGACAACGTGATCGGCGTGCTGCTCGCGAAGGATCTGCTGCGCTTCTACGCCGAGGAGGAGTTCGACGTGCGCGGGATGCTGCGCCCGGCCGTGTTCATTCCGGAATCGAAGCGCCTGAACGTGCTGCTGCACGACTTCCGCGTGAACCGCAACCACCTGGCGATCGTCGTCGACGAATACGGCGGCGTCGCGGGCCTGATCACGATCGAGGACGTGCTCGAACAGATCGTCGGCGACATCGAGGACGAATACGACTTCGACGAGGAAGCCGGCAACATCATCGCGGGGCCGGACGGCCGCTACCGCGTGCGCGCGCTGACCGAGATCGAACAGTTCAACGAGACGTTCGGCACCGATTTTCCCGACGACGAGGTCGACACGATCGGCGGGCTGATCACCCATCATTTCGGACGCGTGCCGCACCGCGGCGAGAAGCTGCAGCTCGGCAACCTCGTGTTCGAAATCCAGCGCGGCGATGCGCGCCAGGTTCATGTGCTGCTGGTGCGCCGCAACCCGCTCGCCAGCCGTCGCGCCGAAACCTCGCACGAAGACTGACCGCTCCGCGCCAGCCGCGCGTCCTTCAACCGCTCGCCCACTTCCGCTTCACATGGACGATCCGATCCCGTCCCGCCCGGCTGGCGGCCTTCTCGCGCCGGCCCCCGGCCGCGCGCTGCCGCGCTGGCACTATCCGGCCGCGCTGCTCGCCGGCGCGGCCAATACGCTCACCTTCGCGCCCACGCCGCATGGCGGCTGGCTGCAGCTCGTCGTATTCGTCTGGTTTTTCGCGCAACTGACGCGCACGTCGAGCTGGCGCGGCGCCGCGCTCACCGGCGGCGCGTTCGGCTTCGGCAACTTCATCACCGGCGTCTGGTGGCTCTACATCAGCATGCACGTGTACGGCGAGATGGCCGCGCCGCTCGCCGGCGGCGCGCTCGTGCTGTTCTCGCTGTACCTGGCGCTGTATCCGGCGTTCTCGGCCGGGCTGTGGTCGTTCTGCGCGGGCCATGCGTGGCACCGCCGCGAGCCCGACCCGCGACCATTCTCGCCGACCTGGCACGGCGCGTTTGCGTTCGCCAGCGCGTGGGCGCTCGGCGAATGGCTGCGCGGCACCGTGTTCACCGGCTTTCCGTGGCTCGGCAGCGGCTATCCGCAGGTCGACGGCCCGTTCGCGGGCTTCGCGCCGGTGGTCGGCGTGTACGGGATCGCGTGGGTGCTCGCGCTGTTCGCCGCGCTGGTCGTGCAGGCGCTCGCCGCCGCGCGCCCGTCGCCGGTGCGTGGCGGCGCAGCCGGCGCATCGGGCGGCAACGCCCGCGTGCGCATCGCCGCGCCGGCCGGCATCGCGCTCGCGCTCGTCGCGGCCGGCCTCGGGCTGTCGCAGGTCACGTGGACCGTGCCCGCGAACGCGCCGCTCACCGTGCGGCTGCTACAGGGCAACGTGAAGCAGGACATCAAGTTCGAGCAGGAAGGCATCGACGCGGCGATCAAGATGTACCAGCAGATGATCGTCGAGAAGCCGGCCGACCTGATCGTCACGCCCGAGACCGCGATCGCGGTGATGATCCAGGAACTGCCCGAGCCGTTCGCCGCCGCGATCCGCAAGTTCAGCGACACGACCGGGTCGGCCGTGCTGTTCGGCGCGGTCGGCGCGTCGGTGACCGAGGACGGCCACTACGTCGACTACACGAACAGCCTGTACGGCGTGACGCCGAATTCGCGCGACATCTATCACTACGACAAGCATCACCTCGTGCCCTTCGGCGAATTCATCCCGTGGGGCTTCCGGTGGTTCGTCAACCTGATGAAGATGCCGCTCGGCGACTTCGCGCGCGGCGCGCCGGTGCAGAAGCCGTTCCTCGTGCACAACCAGCCGGTGATGGCCGACATCTGCTACGAGGACTTGTTCGGCGAGGAAATCGCCGCGACGATCCGCGACAATCCGCAGCCGCCCGGCGTGCTCGTCAACGTGACGAACCTCGCGTGGTTCGGCGACACGATCGCGCTCGACCAGCATCTGCAGATCGCGCGGATGCGCTCGCTCGAAACGGGCCGGCCGATGCTGCGCTCGACCAACACCGGGATGACGGCCGCGATCGACGCGCACGGCCGCGTGCTCGGTCAGTTGAAGCCGTTCACGATCGGCTCGCTCGACGTACGGATCGAAGGCACGAGCGGCTTCACGCCGTACGTGACGAGCGGCAACAACATCGTGCTCGCGGTGTCGTTCGTGCTGCTCGCGTTCGGCTTCACGTTCGGGCCCGGGCTGCGCCGCCGCAACGGCCGGCAGCAGCACGGCGGCGACGAAGCGGCATGACGCAACGGGCCGCTGCCGCGCACGGCGGCGGCCCGTGACCGCGAACCGGCCGGCCGTTCAGGCCTGCCGGGACGATCGATCCGATTGCGCCGGCTGCGCGGCGAGGCCCCGCAGGTCGCGACTCACGTCCTCCATCACCGGCGCCCACGCGCCGAACGTCGGCTGCCGGTACAACGTCGCGGTCGGATACCACGGGCTGTCCCGGCGATCGAGCAGCCACGGCCAGTGCGGATTCACGTCGAGCAGCACCCAGGTGCGCGCGCCGAGCGCGCCGGCCAGGTGCGCGACCGACGTGCACACGGTGATCACGAGATCCAGCGCGCCGATGAATGCGGCCGTATCGTCGAAGCTCTTCAATTCGTCGGTGTAGTCTTCGATCGCGAAACCGGCCGCGCGCGCGGCGGCGACGTCCGCGTCCGCCCCCGGCTGCAGCGAATAAAACGTGACGCCGTCGATGCCGCGAAACGCGTCGGCGTAGCGTTCGAGCCCGACGCGCCGGAACGGATTGCGCTGGTGGCCCGCGCTGCCCGTCCACACGAGCCCGACCTTGAGCCGGCCGTCGCCCGCGAGCCGCGCGCGCCATGCGTCGCGGGCGCCCGGCTCGGCCCGCAGGTACGGCACCGACGCCGCAAGCGTCGACGCCTCCATGCCGAGCATCAGCGGCACGCCGATCAGCGGCACTTCGTAATCGAACGCCGGCAGCGCGTCGACGCCGCCGCCCGCGCCGAACACGTCCGCATGCGCGCCGAGGCTGCGCTGCATCAGCGCGCCGAGCGCCGGAAACGTATTCCACGCGAGCCGGCCGCCCTCGCGATGCACGCGTTCGGCGAGCGGCACGACGAAGCGGCAGAACTGCAGCACGTCGCCGAGCCCCTGCTCGCCCCACACCAGCAGCGTCTTGCCGGCAAGCGGCTCGCCCTGCCAGCGCGGGCCCGGCAGCGCCGGCCGGCGGCCGCGCAGCTCGCCCGCGCCGTCCCAGCGCGCCTCGTGGCCGCGCCAGCCGGCCGCGTAGTTGCCGCGCACGAGCTGGATGATCGCGAGGTTGAAGCGGAACGACGCGTCGTCGGGCGCGAGCTCGCACGCGCGCGCCGCGTAGCGCTCGGCGTCGTCCCAGCGCTGCGCCTCCTTCATCGCCATCGCGACGTTGTTCATCGCGAGCGCGTTGTCGGGTGCGAGATCGGCGAGCCGCGCGGCGCTCGCGAGCGCACCATCCAGGTCGTGCATCGCGATCCGCGCGACGACGAGGTTGATCCATGCCTGCACGTCCTGCGGATCGTGCTTCACGGCCGCGTCGAGCAGCGCGATCTCTTCCGCGCGGTCGCCGCCAGACAGCCGCAGCGCGATCGCGAGGTTGTTGCGCAGCGACGGCCAGCCGGCGTCGATGGCGAGCGCCGCGCGGTACGGCGCGACCGCCTGCGCGTGATGGCCGGCCATCTGCAGCACGTAGCCGTGGTTGAAGTGCGTGGCCGCGCCCGGCTGCATGCGCGCCGCGCATTCGGCGAGCGCGAGCGCGTCGGCCGGGCGCTGCCGGGCAACGAGCGCGGTCGTGAGCCGCACCAGCGAGTCGGCATCGACCGCATGCAGATGGGCGGCGGCGGCCAGCCAAAGATCGTGCGCGGGGCGCTCGCCGCGCGCCTGCGCGTCGGCGGCCTGCCCGAGCAGCGCGAGGAACGGCGGAAGCAGCGGAATCAGAATGTCGGTCGGTTCGTTCATGCAATCGGCATCGGCGAGCGGGTGACGCGGCGCGCATCGCACGCGCCGCAATACGCGCATCTTAACGCCCGCGCGAGGCGCCGCGGCCCGCGCGCGTGCGCACCGGTGCGCGGGCCGCCGGAACGGTGCGGCGGTGCCCGCATCCGGCTTCCGGCCGCATCCGCTCGCCGATCCGGTAAAATTACGCGTTTCTGCACACTAACAAGCCGCGCCGCCGCGCGAGCCGACCCTCCGGGCCCGCCCGGAGCGCCGTCCGCAACGGAGCGCCAGCGCCACGAAGGCTCTTCATGCTTACGTTTCAGCAAATCATCCTGACGCTGCAGTCCTACTGGGACAAGCAGGGTTGCGCCCTGCTCCAGCCCATCGACATGGAAGTCGGCGCGGGTACGTCGCACGTCCACACGTTCCTGCGCGCGGTCGGCCCCGAGCCGTGGCGCGCCGCGTACGTGCAGCCGTCGCGCCGCCCGAAGGACGGCCGCTACGGCGAAAACCCGAACCGCCTGCAGCACTACTACCAGTACCAGGTCGTGCTCAAGCCGGCGCCGGAAAACATCCTCGACCTGTACCTCGGCTCGCTGGAAGCGCTCGGCTTCGACCTGAAGCAGAACGACGTGCGCTTCGTCGAGGACGACTGGGAAAACCCGACGCTCGGCGCGTGGGGCCTCGGCTGGGAAGTGTGGCTGAACGGGATGGAAGTCACGCAGTTCACGTATTTCCAGGAAGTCGGCGGCCTCGAATGCAAGCCGGTGCTCGGCGAGATCACGTACGGCCTCGAGCGCCTGGCGATGTACCTGCAGAAGGTCGAGAACGTGTACGACCTCGTGTGGACCGAGTGGGAAGAGCAAGGCCCGAACGGCCCCGAGCTGCGCCGCCTGTCGTATGGCGACGTGTACCACCAGAACGAGGTCGAACAGTCGACCTACAACTTCGAGCATGCGAACGTCGACCTGCTGTTCACGTTCTTCAACAGCTACGAAGCGGAAGCGAAGAAAATGATCGACGCGCAGCTCGCGCTGCCCGCGTACGAGCTCGTGCTGAAAGCCGGCCACACGTTCAACCTGCTCGACGCGCGCGGCGCGATCTCGGTCACCGAGCGGGCAGCGTACATCGGCCGCATCCGCGCGCTGTCGCGTCTCGTCGCGCAGGCTTACTACGACTCGCGCGAGAAGCTCGGCTTCCCGATGCTCGGCAACCCGCCGGGCGTGCCGGGCCTCACCACCGACGCCCAGGATGCCGCGCAGCCGGCATGGGCGCCGCCGCTCAAGGTCGAACGCAAGATCGATCAGGACTGACGAGACGAGATTTATTCCAGACATGACGCACAATCATCCCGCCCCCCTGCTCGTCGAACTGCTGACCGAAGAGCTGCCGCCGAAGGCCCTCGCGCGCCTCGGCGACGCATTCGCCGAAGGCATCGCACAACGCCTCGCCGCGCGCGACCTCGTCGAAGGCGAACTCGTGTTCGAACGCTACGCGACGCCGCGCCGCCTCGCCGTCGTCGTGCAGAACGTACGCGCCGTCGCGCCCGACAGACAGGTCCGCGAAAAGGTCCTGCCCGTGTCGGTCGCGCTCGACGCGCAAGGCAACCCGACGGCCCCGCTCGCGAAGAAGCTCGCGGCGCTCGGCCACCCGAACGCCTCGATCGCCGATCTCGAACGCGCGCAGGACGGCAAGGCCGAAGCGTTCTTCATCAACTATTCGGCGGCCGGCGCCACGCTCGCCGACGGCCTGCAGGCCGCGCTCGACGAAGCGCTCGCGAAGCTGCCGATCCCGAAATTCATGACGTACCAGCGCCCGGACGGCACGGACGTGAAGTTCGTGCGTCCGGTGCATCGCCTGACGGTGCTGCACGACGACCGCGTGGTGCCCGTCACCGCGTTCGGCGTCGATGCCGGCGACACCACGCTCGGCCACCGCTTCCTGTCCGACGGCCTCGTCGCGATCCAGCATGCGCGCGCGTACGCCGACACGCTGCGCGACAAGGGCCGCGTGATCGCGCACTTCGCCGATCGTCGCGAAACGATCCGCACGCAACTGAACGAACATGCGAACGGCGACACGGTCGTGATGCCCGAATCGCTGCTCGACGAAGTGACGTCGCTGGTCGAGTGGCCGGTCGTCTACCCGTGCCGCTTCGAGGACGAATTCCTGCAGGTGCCGCAGGAATGCCTGATCCTCACGATGCAGACGAACCAGAAGTATTTCGCGCTGACCGACGTCGCAGGCAAGCTGCGCTCGCGCTTCCTGATCGTGTCGAACATCGAGACGAAGACGCCGGGCGAGATCGTCGAAGGCAACGAGCGCGTCGTGCGCCCGCGCCTCGCCGACGCGAAGTTCTTCTTCGAGCAGGACAAGAAGAAGCCGCTCGCCGATCGCGTGCCGCAGCTCGCCAACGTCGTCTATCACAACAAGCTCGGTTCGGCGCTCGCGCGCGTCGAGCGCCTCGAGGCGCTGGCGGGCGAGATCGCCCCGGCGATCGGCGCCGATCCCGCGCACGCGAAGCGCGCCGCGCGCCTCGCGAAGGCCGACCTGCTGACCGACATGGTCGGCGAGTTCCCGGAACTGCAGGGCACGATGGGCACGTACTACGCGCGCCACGACGGCGAAGCCGACGACGTCGCGCTCGCGTGCGCCGAGCACTACCAGCCGCGCTTTTCCGGCGACGCGCTGCCGACCACGCCGGTGTCGACCGCCGTCGCGCTCGCCGACAAGCTCGAAACGATCGTCGGCATCTGGGGCATCGGCCTCGCGCCGACGGGCGAGAAGGATCCGTTCGCGCTGCGCCGCCACGCGCTCGGCGTGCTGCGCCTGCTGCTCGAAAAGCAGTTGCCGCTCGATCTCGTGTCGCTGCTGCGCACGGCCCATGCACGCTTCGACGGCGTGCCGGGCGTCGCCGAATCGACCGACGCGATCTTCGCGTTCTTCATGGATCGCCTGCGCGGCCTGCTGCGCGAGCGCGGCTATTCGGCCGGCGAAATCGACGCGGTGCTGAGCCTGAACCCGACGCGCATCGACGATCTCGTCGCGCGCCTCGACGCGGTGCGCGAATTCACGCGCCTCGCGGAAGCCGAAGCGCTCGCGGCCGCGAACAAGCGGATCTCGAACATCCTGAAGAAGTCGGAAGGCGGCGCGAACGGCGCGGTGCAGCCGACGCTGCTCGTCGAGGCCGCGGAAAAGGCGCTGCATGAGCAGCTCGCGGCCGTCACGCCGCACGTGCAGTCGCAGCTCGAGGCGCGTGCGTACACGGGCGCGCTGTCGGCGCTCGCCGCGCTGCGCGCGCCGGTCGACACGTTCTTCAACGACGTGATGGTCAACGCAGACGATCCGGCGCTGCGCGCGAACCGTCTCGCGCTGCTGTCCGCGCTGCACCAGCAGATGAACTGCGTCGCCGACATCTCGAAGCTCGCCGCATAAGGGCCGCACGATGCCGACCAGCCCCAACCGAAAGCTCGTCGTCCTCGACCGGGACGGCGTGATCAACGTCGATTCGGACGCGTTCATCAAGACGCCCGACGAATGGATCGCGCTGCCCGGCAGTTTCGAGGCGATCGCCCGGCTCAACCACGCGGGCTACCGCGTGGTCGTCGCGACCAACCAGTCCGGCATCGGTCGCGGGCTGTTCGACATGGCCGCGCTCAACGAGATGCACCTGAAGATGCATCGCGCGGCGGCTGCCGTCGGCGCGCGCATCGACGCGGTGTTCTTCTGCCCGCACACGGCCGAGGATCACTGCGACTGCCGCAAGCCGAAACCCGGCATGATGCAGATGATCGCCGAGCGCTTCGAGATCGATCCCGATCACACGCCGGTCGTCGGCGATTCGCTGCGCGACCTGCTCGCCGGCGTCGCGGTCGGCTTCCAGCCGCACCTCGTGCTGACCGGCAAGGGCAAGAAGACGCTCGCCGCGGGCAACCTGCCGCCCGGCACGAAGGTGCACGACGACCTGCGCGCGTTCGCGCTCGATTTTCTTTCACACGAACACGAGTGATGCGGCTGCCGCGCGCATCCTCCCCAACGCCAGACTCACGCCGATGCGCTTCGTTCGCTCCCTGCTGCTGCTGATCTACTTCATCCTGTACACGGTGCCGTACGCCACCGCGTGCTTCATCGCGTTCCCGTTCATGCGCCCCGACGCACGCTACTGGATGGCGGCCGGCTGGTGCAAGTCGACGCTGTGGGTCGTGCGCTGGCTGAACGGCATCCGCTACCGGATCGAAGGGATGGAGAACCTGCCCGACGGCCCGGCCGTGCTGCTGTCGAAGCATCAATCCGCGTGGGAGACGCTCGCGTTTCCCGCGCTGATGCCCAAGCCGCTCTGCTACGTGTTCAAGCGCGAGCTGCTGTACGTGCCGTTCTTCGGCTGGGCGCTCGGGCTGCTGCACATGGTCAACATCAACCGCAAGGAAGGCAAGAACGCGTTCAATTCGGTGATCCGCCAGGGCAAGAAGCGCCTGTCGGAAGGCGCATGGATGATCATGTTCCCCGAAGGCACGCGCACGCCGGTCGGCAAGCAGGGCAAGTACAAGACGGGCGGCGCGCGCTTCGCGATCGAAACCGGCACGCCGGTCGTGCCGATCGCGCACAATGCAGGTCGTGTGTGGCCGCGCAACTCGTTCACGAAATTCCCGGGCGTCGTCACCGTGTCGATCGGCAAGCCGATTCCGGTCGAAGGCAAGACGCCCGACGTATTGAACTCGCAGGTCGAAGCCTGGATCGAAGCGGAAATGCGCCGCATCGATCCCGATGCGTATCGTCAGGCGGGCAACGCCGGCACACGCGATGCCGCGCGCGCCTGACGCCCCGGATTGCAGCCGTTGCGTACGACAAAAAGAAGCGAACTGATGAAACAGCGTCCGCGGCCACGGCCTGCCGTCGTGGCCCTCGATCATCGCCAGATGGACCTGCCGCTCTTCGACGGGCCGGCCGCGCCGCCGTCGGCGCCCGCCGCCCCGCCGGCGCCGCCCGAAGCCGCCCCTGCCGCGCCGCTCGATCCCGGTCCGGCGCCCGATCGCTCGCGCGTGCGCACGATCGCGCTCGACAGCCGCGTGCTCGAATACCGGCTCAAGCGCTCGGCGCGCCGCACGATCGGCTTCACGATCGATGGCAGCGGGCTGTCGATCACCGCGCCGCGCTGGGTCACGCTCGCTGACATCGAGGCGGCGATCGCCGAGAAGCAGCGCTGGATCTTCGCGAAGCTCGCGGAATGGAAGACGCGCACCGAGCAGCGCGCGCTGCCGCAGATCGACTGGCGTGACGGCGCGCAACTGCCGTATCTGGGCAAGACGGTGACGATCGCGCTCGGCGCGGGCGCCGTCGCGTTCGATGCCGATGCGCAGCGGCTGTCGCTGCCGCTGCCCGTGCAGGCCGACATGCAGCAGATCAAGGACCGCGTGCAGGGCTGGCTGCAGGGCGAAGCGAAACGCATCTTCGGCGAACGCCTCGCGGTCTATGCGGAAAAGCTCGGCGTCACGTATTCGATGTATGCGCTGTCGTCGGCCGCGACGCGTTGGGGCAGTTGCTCGAGCGACGGCAAGATCCGCCTGAACTGGCGGCTGATCCATTTCCCGATGTCGATCATCGACTACGTCGTCGCGCACGAGCTGTCGCACCTGCGCGAGATGAACCACAGCCCGGCCTTCTGGCAGACCGTCGAATCGATCTTCCCCGAGTTCCGCGAAGCGCGGCACACGCTCAAGCATCACCCGCCCGAGCTGCTGCCGTCGCTCTGACGCGCACGGCTTCGCCGCCAACGAAAAAGGGCGATGCGGATTACCCCGCATCGCCCTTTTTCGTTGGCGCGGCGCACATCGCACGCCGCGGCCCGGTTCATCCCGCGCTTACTTCTTCTGGATGAACTCGATCTTGTAGCCGTCCGGATCCTCGACGAACGCGATCACGGTCGTGCCGTGCTTCATCGGGCCCGCCTCGCGCGTGACCTTGCCGCCTTGCGCCTTGATCTTCTCGCAGGCCGCGTACGCATCGTCGACCGCCACCGCCAGATGGCCGAAGCCATTGCCGAGATCGTAGGACGGCGTGTCCCAGTTGTGGGTCAGCTCGATCACGGTGCCCGTGCGCTCGTCTTCGTAGCCGACGAACGCGAGCGTGAACTTGCCTTCCGGATAGTCCTCGCGACGCAGCAGCTTCATGCCGAGCAATTCGGTGTAGAACTTGATCGAGCGGTCGAGATCGCCGACTCGCAGCATCGTATGCAGCAAACGCATGTGTTGTACTCCTGTGGGGACTTTCCAGAACCGGAAATTCTACCGGAGTCGGGTGAATCGCGCCGGGGACGGCCGGCCGGCGCGCGCCCGGGCGGTGCAGCGGCTGAGCCGCACGAGCACGAGCGAGCGCCGCGGCGGGAAACAGCACGATCCGACTCACCCGGCCACCGCGTCGATCGGGTAACATCCTTCCACTTCGCACCAAAATCGGGCACGCATGCCACCGCCCGACCGCGACCACCCAGTCTTCCGTACCGCCACGCTGCCGTGCGAAACCGCCCATCCGAGCGCACCGGACGCGCCGCCCGCCTCACCTCGCCGCCACCGCACCGGACCCGCGAGGCACGTCGATGAGCCCGCTTGCCGCCGCCCCCGTGCGCCGCGCACTCGATACGCACGCCGTCGGCCTGATGCTGCTGCTGTGCGCGATCTGGGGCTTCCAGCAGGTCGCGATCAAGAGCACGAACGCCGCGATCGCGCCGATGTTCCAGGCCGGGCTGCGCTCGGCGATCGCCACGCTGCTGCTGTGGGGCTGGGCCCGCACGCGCGGCACGCCGCTGTTCGAGGCGGACGGCACGTTCGGCGCGGGCCTCGCGGCCGGTGCGCTGTTCGCCGGCGAATTCGTCTGCGTGTTCTTCGGGCTGACGCTGACGAGCGCGTCACACATGGCGATCTTCCTGTACACGGCGCCGTGCTTCACCGCGCTCGGCCTGCACCTGTTCGCACCGGGCGAGCGGCTGCAGCGCACGCAATGGGCCGGCGTGGGCATCGCATTCGCCGGCATCGCGCTCGCGTTCGCGGACGGCTTCCTGAAGCCGCGCGCGCCCGGCGCGTCCGTGCTGGCCGGGCTCGCCGGCGACGCGCTCGGGATCCTCGGCGGCGCGATGTGGGCCGCGACGACGGTCGTCGTACGCTCGACGGCGCTCGCGCGGGCCAGCGCGAGCAAGACGCTGTTCTATCAGCTCGCGGTATCGGCGGTCGTGCTGGTCGCGCTCGCCGCGCTGTTCGGCCAGATGTCGTTCGCGCACGTGACGCCGATTGCGGTGGCGAGCCTCGCCTACCAGTCGGTGATCGTCGCGTTCGTCAGCTATCTGTCGTGGTTCTGGCTGCTGACGCGCTACAGCGCGTCCCGGCTGTCCGTCTTCACGTTCCTGTCGCCGCTGTTCGGCGTCGCGTTCGGCGTGCTGCTGCTCGGTGAATCCGTCGGCTGGCGCTTCATGTCCGCTGCCGCGCTCGTGCTGACCGGCATCGCGCTCGTCAACGCGCCGCCGCGCCGGCGGGCGTGACGACCGGACCAGCGCAAGAAGACGCGCGGGCAATAAAAAAGCTGCCCGTCGGGCAGCCTCTTCGATACAGCCGATGAGCGGCTCGCGCCACGCGCATCATCCGGCCTTGCGCGCCGCCGCCAGCGCCTGCGCGACGCCGACGTATTCGGCCACGCTCACGTCCTCCGCGCGGCGCGCGAGATCGAAGCCGAGCGCATCGAAATCGATCGTCTCGCGGTAGTCGCCGAGCGTATTGCGCAGCATCTTACGGCGCTGCGAGAACGCGGCGGTGACGATTTCGCCGAGCAGCCCGGGATCGACGTCCGGCAGTTCGTGCGGCTCGTACGGAATCATCCGGACGATCGCCGAATCGACCTTCGGCGGCGGCTGGAACGATTCCGGCGGCACGTCGAGCATCTTCTCCATCACGTAACGGTACTGCAGCATCACCGACAGCCTCGAAAACGCCTTCGTGCCCGGCTCCGCGACCATCCGCTCGACGACTTCGTTCTGCAGCATGAAATGCTGGTCGATGACCGCATCGGCGAACGTCATCAGGTGAAACAGCAGCGGGCTGGAAATGTTGTACGGCAGGTTGCCGACGATCCGCAGCGACGGCTTGTCGCCGGGCGCCGCGAGTGAGCGGAAGTCGAACGCGAGCGCGTCGCCCGCGTGCAGCTCCAGCAGCGCGCCGAAGCGTTGCTGCAGGCGCCCGATCAGATCGCGGTCGAGCTCGACCGCGTGCAGCGGCGACTCGGGCGTCGCGACGCGCTCGATCAGCGGCTCGGTCAGCGCGCCGAGCCCGGGGCCGATCTCGACCATCCGCTGGCCGCGGGCGGGGCCGATCGTCGCGACGATCGAGTCGATCACGCCGTGATCGACGAGAAAGTTCTGCCCGAAGCGCTTGCGCGCGAAATGGCCTTGGTGCTGTCTGCTGTTCGACATCGACTCAGTAAAACGAAAAATACGACGAAAGGAGTAAGCCGGCGGCGTCAGGCTGCGCGGCGATGGCGCGCCATCGTGACGGCCGTATCGAGCGCGGCGATCATGCTGCCCGGATCCGCGCGGCCCGTGCCGGCCAGATCGAGCGCGGTGCCGTGATCGACCGACGTGCGGATGATCGGCAGCCCGAGCGTCACGTTGATGCCCTCGCCGAACGTCGCGTACTTCAGCACGGGCAGGCCCTGGTCGTGGAACATCGCCAGCACGCAATCGGCATCGGCCAGATGGCGCGGCTGGAACAGCGTGTCGGCCGGATACGGGCCGCGCGCGTCGATGCGTTGCGCGTTCGCGCGGGCCAGCGCCGGTTCGATCACGTCGATCTCCTCGCGGCCGAGATAACCGTTCTCGCCCGCGTGCGGGTTCAGGCCCGTCACGAGGATGCGTGGCGCGGCGAGACCGAAATCGCGCCGCAGGTCGCGATCGATGATCGCGAGCGTCTCGACGAGCCCGTCGATCGTCAGCGCGGCCGATACGTCCTTCAGCGGCAGGTGCGTGGTCGCGAGCGCGACGCGCAGCGGCCGGTGGCCGGTGCCGGCCAGCATCATCACGACGCGCGGCGTATGCGTGCGTTCGGCCAGGTATTCGGTATGGCCGGTGAACGGCACGCCCGCGTCGTTGATCGTGCTTTTCTGCAGCGGCGCGGTGACGATCGCGTCGTACCGGCCCGCCAGCGCGCCGTCGGTCGCCGCGTCAAGCAACCCGAGCACGTACCGGCCGTTCGCCGCGTCCAGCTTGCCCGCCTGCGCGGGCGCGGCCAGCGCGTGATGCGCGACCGACACCTGCGTGCCGCCGGCCAGCGTGGCCGGGTCGGCCCCGACCGCCGCCGCCCGCGCATCGAGCAGCGCCGCATCGCCGAGCACGGTGAAATGCGCGTCGGGCCAGCGCTGCGCGGCGTCACGCAGCGCCTGCACGGTCAGCTCCGGGCCGACCCCCGCGGGTTCGCCGGTCGTGATCGCGATCTGCAGCGCGGGCATGGTCATCCGATGCTCGCTCAGTTCGCCGGGCCGACGCCGCCGATCTTGTACTGCACGTACGACGAATCGCGCAGCTCGCGCAGCCAGTCGGCATAGGCCTGTTCGGCCTTGCGCTGGCCGATCGCCTGACGGGCGATGTCCATCTGCTGCTGCACCGACCCTTCCGCTTCACGGCGGCTCAGCACCTGGATCAGGTGGTAGCCGTACTCGGTGCGAATCGGCTGGCTGATCTGGCCGTCCTGCAGGCTGTTCATCGCGCGCTCGAATTCCGGCACGGTCTCGCCCGGGCTGATCCAGCCCAGATCGCCGCCCTGCGACGCCGAGCCGTCCTGCGAGTAGGTGCGCGCGAACTTCGCGAAATCGCCGCCGGCCTCGACCTGGTTGCGGATGTCGCTCAATTGCTGGCGCGCCTGGCCTTCCGACTTGCCTTCGCCGACGCGCAGCAGGATGTGGCGCACGTGCGTCTGCACGATCTTCGGCGCCGCGGCGCTCGCGCCCTGGCTCTGGCGGCGGTCGACGAGACGCACGATCTCGAAGCCGTCCGGCACGCGGATCAGCGTCGGGTTGACCTGGCCCGGGCGCAGCTTCGACGCGGCGTCGACGACGTCGGCCGGCAGCGCGCTCGGCGCCTTGAAGCCGAGATCGCCGCCCTTCTTCGCGTCGTTCGCTTCGGAGTTGTTCTTCGCGAGGCGCTCGAAATCGGCGCCCGACTTCGCCTGCTGCAGCAGCGCTTCGGCCTTCTTCTGCGCGGCTTCGATGTCGGCCTGCGGCGCGTTGGTGGGCGCCTTGATGAAGATGTGCTGGAAGCGCAGGTCCTGCTGCTGCGCCGCGTTCGGCCCGCGCTGGCTCGCGATGTAGTTCGCGACCTCGGCGTCCGATACCGTGATCTTGCCGTCGACTTCGCGCTCGCGCAGCTTCGACAGCATCAGCTCGGTACGCGCATCGTTCGTGAAGATGCTCCACGGCACGCCTTGCGCCTCGAGACGCGCGCGGTACTGGTCGAGCGTCATCCCGTTCGCCTGCGCGAGACGCTGCAGCGTGGCCTGCACGGTCGCGTCGTCGATGCGGATCCCGTCGTCCTTGGCCTTTTGCACCTGGATACGCTCGAGCACCATCTGGTTCAGCACCTGCGCGCGCAACTGGTCGGCCGGCGGCACCGGCGCGTTCTGCTGCTGCAGCCGGCGCGCGATCAGGCCGACGCGCTGGTCGAGTTCGCGGCCGGTGATCACGTCGTTGTTGACGACCGCGACGACTTCGTCGGCGAGCTGCGCACCTTGCGAACCGAGCGCCTGCGCCGCAGCGGGCGCGGCGGCGAGCAGCGCGGCGGACGCGGCGAGGCTGGACACGACTGCCGCGAAACGAAGGGTTTTCTTCATTGCCACTGAAACTCCATTGAAATCGTGCTGACCGGTGCAGACATGCCGGCGTTACTCGTAGTTGCTGAAGCGGGACATCGGCGGCGGCGGCGGCGGCAACGGCGTGTAGCCCGGCACCCCGGCGCGGAATGCGGACACGAGGCCGTTGTCGACCGTCGACAAGCCCTTGAGCGTCAGTTGCATCATGAATCGCGTCGACGAGTTCTGCTGTCCCGACGAATTGATGCCGTTCGCGGCCCGCTGCACCCCGACGCCGAGCGCCCAGCAATCCGCGTCGTATTGTAAGCCGACCAGACCGTCGACCACGCGATCTCCGGCGAAGTCGTAGTTGAAGCGGCCGATCGCATACAGGCGGCGCGTGAGCGGCCACTGCGCGGACACCAGGAACTGGTTGATCGGCTGGTTGTCGAGCGTGGTGTTCGTGCGCGTATAGCGGTAGCCGACGTTGATCACGCGGCGCTCGCCCGGGCTGTAGCCGAAACCGATACTCGACTTCACGAGCTGGTTGTTGTTCTGGTTGTACTGGAACGCCGTTTCCGACATGAAGCCCGAGCCGAGCTTCAGCGCGGCGCCGACGATCAGGTCCGAGTGGCGCGCCAGCACGGCGCTCTGCCCGGGCGTCAGCGTGACGCGCTGATCCGCGAAGTAGTACTGCTGCGCGATCACGAAGCGCGCGCGCTCGTCGCCGGTGCGCGGATCGATGAAGCGCGACGTGAGGCCGGCCGTGATCCGGTTCGCGTCGGCGATCCGGTCGTTACCGACGAACGTGTTCGGCTGGTAGATCTCCGCGAGGCCGAAGTCCGATTCCGCGGTGTCGAACAGCGGCGCGTTCGACTGGTCGCGATACGGCGTGTACACGTAGTACAGGCGCGGCTCGAGGGTCTGGATGAAGTCCTGGCCGAACAGGCGCACCGAACGGTCGAAGATCAGGCCCGAATCGAAGCTCACGGTCGGGATCGACTCGGTGAAGCGCTTCGGACTGTTCGGCGTGGTCGACGACAGGTAGTTCAGGTCGTACGACGCGAAGTGGTACTGGACCTTCGGCACGACGAAGTAGCCGGGCCCGTACACGCCGTACGAGATGTACGGATTGAAGACGATGCGGTCGCCTTCGGTCGCGTCGGCGGTCGTGATGCGGAACCGCGAATAATCGGCTTCCGCGCCGAAGTCGAAGCCGCCGACGTTGTACTTCGTGTACTTCACGTTCAACTGCGGCTCGCGGCTGTACGGCGCGATCGACGGCGGCAGCGTCTGCCAGTGCTGGTAGCGCGCGAGCACCGACCACGGGCCGTTGTTGTACGTAAGGCCGGCTTCCTGCTGGTACAGCGTCTGCGTCCCGTTGATGAACTGGTTCGCCGACCCGAGGTCTTCCGGATACGTGTTGTCCGAGACCTTGTTGTAATAGACGTAGCCGCCGAAACCGCCGCCGAAGTTCTGCTGGTGCTGCCAGTAGATCGCGTAGCGGTTGCGATGCGCGAGCCGGTCGTCCGGCAGGTAATTGGCCGTGAACGTGCCCGAATACGACGGCGACAGATAGCGGAACGTCGCCTCGGCCATCACGCCGCGCCGCGAGATGATGCGCGGCGTGAGCGTCAGGTCGCGGTTCGGCGCGATGTTGAAGTAGTACGGCAGCGACAGCTCGAAGCCGTTGCTCGAGTTCACCGAGAACGTCGGCGGCAGCAGGCCGCTGCGCCGCTCGCCCGACAGCGGGAACGTCATCCACGGGCTCGCGAAGATCGGCACGCCCTGGAAGAACAACACGCCGTTGCGCGCGGTACCCTCGTCGGCGCCCGTATCGAAGTCGAAGCGGCTGCCCTTGATGTACCACGCGGGATTCGTCGCGCACTGGCATGCGGTGTACGTGCCGTTGACGAACACCGAGCGCTCGTTGTCGACCATGTCGACGCGCTCCGCGCTGCCCGACCCGCCCGTCACGTTGAAGCGATACTTCGGCGCGGTCATGAAGCCCTGGTTCGCCTCGACCTTCAGGTGCGCCTCGGGGCCCGCGAACGACGTGCCGCCGTTGATCACCTTGACCTGGCCGTACGCATCGGCCATGTCGGTATCCTGATCGTAGTGGATCGCGTCGGCCTTCACGACCGCATCGCCGCGCCGCAGCTCGGCGGAGCCCTTCGCGGCGAGATCCTGCTCGGCGGTGCCGCTCGTGTGGTCGGCGATCACGAAGGCGGCCGGCTTCGCGCCGTCCTTCAGCGGATGATCCTCGAGCTGGGGTGCGAGACGCAGATCCCACGGCGAGTCGAGCGGCTGCGGCTGCGCAGCGGCGCCCGACAGCTGCGCGTACGACACGGCCGGCACGAGGCCGGGCACGGCCAGGAGCGCGAGCGCGAGCCGCCGTTTGCGCGGCGCCCCGTCACCGGGGAAAACATTCGGGAATAGCGGTTTGGGCGGCATCTATCGTTTGGCGAATCGCCCCTTGTCAACCGCGCCTGCACGGCACCTTCGCGCGCGGCGGACCGCGCCGTCGAGCCGCGACTGCGGCTCTTCGCAAACCGGGGAGGCGATCGGGCGGACGTCGCGACAGGCGCGGGCCTGCACGGCGGAAGCTGACGCGGGGCGCGTCAAAAAAGTCGTGGGGTATTATATGGCAAGACGTTCCCCCCTCCGCCGAGTTTCATGACGCCCCCATCCGCCGCATCCCAGCCCGACGCCCGCCTCGACGCGCTCACCGCGTGGCTGCGCCCGCTCGCCGGGCGCTACGCCCTCGATCTGTCGACCCTCGCGCCCGCGTCGTCGGACGCCAGTTTCCGCCGCTATTTCCGCGTCGCGTCCGCCGCGAGCCCCGGCGGCACGCTGATCGCCGTCGACGCGCCGCCGCCCGAGAAGTGCCGCGAATTTGTCCAGGTCGCGCAGTTGCTCGCCGCGGCCGGCGACCACGTGCCGGACGTGCTCGCCCACGATTTCGACGCGGGCTTCATGCTCGTGACGGACCTCGGCCGCACGTCGTACATCTCGGTGCTCGATCCGGCCGACCCGGCCGCCGCAAAACCGCTGATGCGGGCGGCGCTCGACGCGCTGATCCGCTTCCAGCTCACGTCGAAGCCCGACGTGCTGCCGCCGTTCGACGAAGCGTTCCTGCGCCGCGAAATGGAGCTGATGCCCGAATGGTTCGTCGGCCGCCACCTCGGCAAGCCCGTCACCGACGCGATGCGCGGCACGCTCGACCGCACGTTCGCGCTGCTGGTCGCGAGCGCGCACGCGCAGCCGCAAGGCTTCATGCTGCGCGACTTCATGCCGCGCAACCTGATGGTCTGCGAGCCGAACCCGGGCGTGCTCGACTTCCAGGACGCCGTGTACGGGCCGCTGACGTACGACGTCGTGTCGCTGCTGCGCGACGCGTTCATCAGCTGGGACGAGGAATTCGAGCTCGACTGCTTCGCGTACTACTGGGAAAAGGCGAAAAAGGCCGGCCTGCCGGTCGATCCCGACTTCGGCGAGTTCTACCGCCAGCTCGAATGGATGGGCCTGCAGCGCCACATCAAGATCCTCGGCCTGTTCGCGCGCATCAACTACCGCGACGGCAAGCCGCACTACCTGAACGACCTGCCGCGCTTCCTCGCGTATGCGCGCAAGGTCGCGCTGCGCTATCGTCCGCTCGTGCCGTTCGCGAAGCTGCTCGACGAGCTCGAGGGCAACGCGCCGGCCGACGTCGGCTATACGTTCTGAGCGCCCTTACACCCAGTCGAACATGAGCCCTACCCTGACCACGGCGATGATCTTCGCCGCCGGACGCGGCGAACGGATGCGTCCGCTGACCGACACCTGCCCGAAGCCGCTGCTCGAAGCCGGCGGCAAGCCGCTGATCGTGTGGCAGATCGAGGCGCTCGCGCGTGCGGGCATCGACACGATCGTGATCAACCATGCGTGGCTCGGCGAACGGATCGAGGCCGCGCTCGGCGACGGTTCGCGCTGGGGCGTGCGGCTCGCGTATTCGGCCGAAGGCGAAGCGCTGGAAACCGCCGGCGGCATCGCACAGGCGCTGCCGCTCATCGAGCGCGACGGCCAACCGACCGTGTTCGCGGCCGTCAGCGGCGACGTGTACTGCGCCTTCGACTACCGGACGCTCGCGCCGCGCGCCGCCCGGATGGCCGCACTCGACACGCCGGCGATGCACCTCGTGATGGTGCCGAACCCGCCGTTCCACCCGGCCGGCGACTTCGCGCTCGGCGACGACGGCCGTCTCGCGCTCGACGGCGCCGCGCGCTTCACGTTCGGCAACATCGGCCTGTACGACACACGGATGTTCCGCGACCTCGCGCCCGGCACGCGGCGCGCGCTGACGCCGTACTACCGCGCGGCGATCGAGGCCGGCCACGCGAGCGGCGAACTGTACGAAGGCATCTGGGAGAACGTCGGCACGCCCGCGCAGCTCGGCGAGCTGGACGCGCGGCTGCGCGCCGCGGGCTGAGCGGAGCCGACGGACGGCTGCGCACCGTCGTGCCGGCCGCCCGCTGCGCGCCACGGCACGCAGCACACCCGCAAGCCGTTACGCGGCCTCGGCCTCTTCCCCGCCGGCTGCCGCGCGCTGCTGCTGCAGCGCCCACATCTGCGCATACAGCCCGTCGGCGCGCACGAGTTCGTCGTGCGTGCCGCGCTCGACGATCCGCCCGTGATCCATCACGAGAATCTGCTGCGCGTGCACGACCGTCGACAGCCGGTGCGCGATCACGAGCGTCGTGCGATGCCGCGCGATCTGGTCGAGTTCGTGCTGGATCGCGCGTTCCGAGCGCGAATCGAGCGCCGCCGTCGCTTCGTCGAACAGCAGCACCGGCGGATCCTTCAGCAGCGTGCGCGCGATCGCGACGCGCTGCTTCTCGCCGCCGGACAGCTTCAGCCCGCGCTCGCCGACCGGCGTGTCATAGCCCTTCGGCAAGCTCTCGATGAAATCGTGGATGTGCGCGGCGCGCGCGGCCGCGACCACCTCGTCGCGGCTCGCCGTCGGCCGGCCGTACGCGATGTTGTAATAGATCGAATCGTTGAACAGCACGGTGTCCTGCGGCACGATCCCGATCGACGCGCGCAGCGATTCCTGCGTGACGTCGCGAATGTCCTGCCCGTCGATCCGGATCGCGCCGCCCGTCTGCCGGTCGAGATCGTAGAAGCGGAACAGCAGCCGCGACAGCGTCGATTTCCCCGAACCGCTGTGGCCGACCACCGCGGTCGTCGTGCCGGCCTCGATCGTAAAGGTCACGTCGTGCAGGATCGGCCGCGACGGCTCGTACGCGAAGTTCACGTGCTCGAAGCGCACCTGCGCACCGGCCACCGCGAGCGGCGGCGCATCCGGCCGGTCGGCCACTTCCTTCGGCGCCGACAGCAGCCCGAACATCCGATCCATGTCGGTGAGGCTCTGCTTCAGCTCGCGATAGACGACGCCCAGGAAATTCAGCGGGATGTACAGCTGCAGCATGAACGTGTTGATCAGCACGAGATCGCCGAGCGTCAGCTTGCCCGCGAGCACGCCCTGCGTCGCGCGCCACAGGATGAACACGAGCCCCGTGCCGATGATCGCCTGCTGGCCGAAGTTCAGCACCGACAGCGAGTTCTGCGAGCGGATCGCGGCCTTCCGGTAGCGCTGCAGGTTCTCGTCGTAGCGCTGCGCCTCCCACTCCTCGTTGCCGAAGTACTTCACCGTCTCGTAGTTGATCAGCGAGTCGATCGCCCGCGAGTTCGCGCGCGAATCGAGCTCGTTCATCGCGCGGCGGAAGTGCGTGCGCCAGTTGGTGACCTTCACGGTGAACACGATGTACGTGACGAGCGCGGCGAACGTCACGTACGCGTAGTACGCCTCGTACTTGACCACGAAGAAGCCGAGCACGAGCCCGACCTCGACGAGCGTCGGCAGGATGCTGTACAGCGAATACGAAATCAGTTGCTGGATGCCGCGCGTGCCGCGCTCGATGTCGCGCGACATGCCGCCCGTCTGGCGTTCGAGATGAAACCGCAGCGACAGCCCGTGCAGATGCCGGAACACCTGCAGCGCGAGCTGGCGCACCGCGCTCTCGGTGACCTTCGAGAACAGGATCTCGCGCAGCTCGGTAAAGAGCGACGTCGACAGCCGCACGAGCGCATACGCGACGACCAGCAGCCCGACACCGCCCGCGAGCACGATCCCGGCCGATTGCTCGGCACGGCCGAGCGCGGTGAGCTGCTGCACGGCGGACAGGTGATCGACGATACGCTTCATCACGACCGGCACGCCGAGGTTCGCGACCTTCGCGCCGATCAGGCAGCCGAGCGCGAGCGCGACCCGCCATTTGTAGGTGGTCAGGTACGGCAGCAGCGACCGGATGGTCTGCCAGTCGTTGCGAGGCCCGGTCGAAGCCGGCGCGGGCTCGCCGGAAGCGGGAAATCGGCGCATGGGGAAAAGGTCCTGCGGCGATGCCGGACGCGCGTATCGACGGCCGGCTCGCGCGCTTTCTCGTACAATTTGCGAACGTTGTATTGTCGCAGAAGCCGCTTCGCGCCGCTGCCGGCGGCCTTGCCGGCCGGCCTGCGCGCGGCGGCCCATTTATTACAGGATGAAAGCCCCCGCCATGACCGATTCGACCCTCGAACTCCCGCAGAAGCAGCCCGCGCTGCGCGTCGTCCCGCAACCGCACGACGCGAACGTTCACGGCGACGTGTTCGGCGGCTGGATCATGTCGCAGGTCGACATCGCCGGCTCGATTCCCGCGAGCCAGCGCGCGAACGGCCGCGTCGCGACGGTCGCGGTCAACTCGTTCGTGTTCAAGCAGCCGGTATTCGTCGGCGATCTGCTGAGCTTCTACGCCACGATCATGCGCACCGGCAACACGTCGATCACGGTCGACGTCGAGGTGTACGCGCAGCGCATGCGCCTGATGGGCGAAGTCGTGAAGGTCACCGAAGCGACGCTCACCTACGTCGCGACCGGCCCGGACCGCAAGCCGCGGCAACTGCCGCCGCTCTGACGCGGGCACGCGCAGCGGCGCGGCAGGCGGCCGTCAATGCGTGGCCGTCAGCCCGAACTCCCGCATCGCGGGCAGGAAATCGTGATTCAGCTTCGGCTTGCGCGACAGCTTCACCAGCACGTAGCGCTGGAACGGCGCGAGCCGCTGCCACTGCGCGAGCGCGGGCGCCGGCAGCCCGGCCAGCGCGCTCTGCTGCACGAGCGACTCCGGCACCGTGTCGACGTCGCGCCAGGCCGGCTGCTCGTCCGGCTGAAACCATGACGGCTCCAGATCGGCGTGCGTGCGCAGCATTTCGAACAGCGCATGATCGAAGTTGGGCTCGATCGCGGTGTCGTCGTCGGCCGGGAAGCGCGCGAGCAGCTTGCGATCCTCGAGCGGCAGCAGTTGCCACTGTTCGAGCGAAATCCGCAGCCCGAAGCGGTCGAGATTGAAACGCACGATCATCGGGATGTACGTGAAGTTTTCCGACGAATCGTGTTCGAAGTTGAAGAGCAACGGAGCGTCGCTGAGTCCCATGGTCGTTACCTGACGTGGCGGATGCCGGCGCGGCCGGCTTGCCTGGGGTATTTTAGAACCTCTGCGCGCGGGCGGCGGCACGATCGTCGCCGGCCGTGCGTCGAATCAACGGGAGTGCTCGTGAATCCGACCCAATCAGACGATCCGCGCGACGCGTTGCGCGATGAAGCGCGCGGCGCGATCGAGCTGCCCGTGAGCCGCACGCGCGGCGGCGCGGTCGAAACCGCGCACGACTTCGTCGGCCAGGAATGGCCGGTCGCACTCGTCTTCAACGGCATCTCGCACGCGGTGATGATGTGTACCCCATGCGACCTCGAAGCGTTCGCGGTCGGCTTCGCGATCTCGGAGGGGATCGTCGCGCGCGGCAGCGACATCAAGGACATCGAGGTAATCCTGCATGCCGATGCGCCGTTGCCGCACGCGGAAGTCCACCTGGAAGTCGTCCAGCAGGCGTTCGCCGCGCTGAAGGACCGGCGCCGCGCGCTCGCCGGGCGCACGGGCTGCGGCGTGTGCGGCATCGAAAGCATCGACCTGCTCGATCTGGCGCCCGAACGCGTGCCCGATACCGGCTTTCTCGCGCGCCTCGCGCCCGATGCGCTGGCGCGCGCCGCGCATGCGCTGCCGGCGCATCAGGCGCTCACGAAACTGACCGGCGGCCTGCACGCGGCCGCGTGGTGCGACGCAACAGGCGCGATCCGTGCGGCATTCGAGGATGTCGGCCGCCACAATGCGCTCGACAAGCTGATCGGCTCGCTCGTGCTGTCGCGCGCCGATACCACCGACGGCTTCGTGTTCCTGTCGAGCCGCGCGAGCTATGAGCTGGTACGCAAGGCCGCGCGGGTCGGCATCCCGCTGGTCGCGACCATCTCCGCGCCGTCGTCGCTCGCGATCGAGATCGCGAAGGCGGCCGGCTTGCGGCTCGTCAGCTTCTGCCGCGAAACGGGCCACGTCGACTACGGCACGGCCTGATCGCGGTCGAAGCCGCGCCGGCAAGCCACCGCCGGCGCGGCCTGCTCCGTCAGTCGAACTGACGGAAATCCGGCTTGCGCTTCTCGAAGAACGCCGTCATCGCCTCGCGTGCCTCCGGCGCGCGCAGCATCGCGGCGAAATGGCGCGCTTCCTCGGCCATCCGCGCGGGCGTCGCCACGCCGCCCGTCTCCTTGAGCAGCGCCTTGGTCACACGCAGCGATGCCGCCGGCAGCGCCGCCAGCTTCGCCGCCTGCTTCGCCGCGAATGCGTCGAGCTCCGCCGCCGGCAGCACGCGGTTGACGATGCCGATCCGGTGCGCTTCCAGCGCGTCGAACGCCTCGCCCAGCAGCAGCTTCTCGGCGGCGACCTGATGGCCGGCCAGGCGCGGCAGCAGCGCGCTCGACGCGGCTTCCGGGCACAGCCCGAGCTGCACGAAAGGCAGCGAGAACGTCGCGGTGTCGGCCGCGTAGACCAGATCGCAGTGCAGCAGCATCGTCACGCCGACGCCGACCGCAATGCCCGGCACCGCTGCCACGATCGGCTTGCTCGCGCTGCTGATCCGCGCCAGGAACTGGAACACCGAGGCGGTGTCGTCCTTCGGCGGCGATTTCAGGAAATCCTCGAGATCATTGCCCGCGCTGAAATTGCCGTCGCTGCCGCGCAGCAGGATCACGCGCGTCGCCTTGTCTTCCTGCGCGTCGGCGAGCGCGTCGGCCATCGTCTGGTACATCGCCGCCGTCAGCGCATTCTTCTTCGCCGGGCGTGCGATCGTGATCGTCATCACGCCGTCGGCGCGTTCCACTTGAATGTCGGCCACAACCGTCTCCTTTGACTGTCTCTACCGGAATGAAAAAACGGTGCGCGAGCTCGTGGCCCGCGCACCGTCGTCGCTTTTATCCGCGCCTCGCTTACAGGCGCTCGATGATGCCCGCGGCGCCCATGCCGGTGCCGACGCACATCGTGACCATCCCGTACTTCAGGTTGCGGCGGCGCAGGCCGTGCACGACGGTCGCCGCGCGGATCGCGCCGGTCGCGCCGAGCGGGTGGCCCAGTGCGATCGCGCCGCCCATCGGGTTGACCTTCGACGGATCGAGGCCGAGGTCGCGCATCACCGCCAGCGATTGCGCGGCGAACGCTTCGTTCAGTTCGATCCAGTCGAGATCGTCCTGTTTCAGGCCGGCGGCCTTCAGCGCGGCCGGAATCGCTTCCTTCGGACCGATACCCATGATTTCCGGCGGCACGCCGCGCACGGCGAAGCTCACGAAGCGCGCGAGCGGCGTCAGGTTGAATGCCTTGAGCACCTTCTCCGACACGACGAGCAGCGCGCCCGCGCCGTCCGACGTCTGCGAGCTGTTGCCGGCCGTGACCGAGCCCTTGTTCGCGAACACCGTGCGCAGCTTCGCGAGGCCTTCGAGCGACGTATCCGCGCGCGGACCTTCGTCGAGCTTGATCTCGCGCGTCTTCACGTCGACTTCGCCGGTCGCGAGGTTCGGGAAACGCTCGGTGATCGTGTACGCGGCGATTTCGTCGCCGAACTCGCCGGCCTGCTGCGCGGCGAGCGCCTTGCGGTGCGACTCGACCGAGAACGCGTCCTGGTCCTCGCGGCTCACCTTCCACTGCTCGGCGACGCGCTCGGCCGTCAGGCCCATCCCGTACGCGATGCCGAAGTCTTCGCTGCGATCGAAGATGTGCGGCGACATCGACGGCTTGTTGCCCATCATCGGCACCATGCTCATCGATTCGCAGCCGCCCGCGAAGATCGCGTCCGATTCGCCGACGCGGATGCGGTCGGCCGCCATCGCCAGCGCGGTGATGCCCGACGCGCAGAAGCGGTTGACCGTCACGCCGCCGACCGTCTGCGGCAGGCCCGCCAGCAGCGCGCCCATGCGCGCGACGTTCAGGCCCTGCTCTGCTTCCGGAATCGCGCAGCCGATGATCGCGTCCTCGATCACCTTCGTGTCGAGGCCGGGCACCTGAGCGACCGCCGACTTGATCGCGTGAACCAGGAGTTCGTCGGGGCGCGTGTTCTTGAAGACACCGCGCGGGGCCTTGCCAATCGGGGTGCGGCTGGCGGCGACGATGTATGCGTCTTGCAGTTGTTTGCTCATTTCAGACTCCTTGTCTGCTCGCTCAGTTACGCACCGGCTTGCCGGTCTGCAACATGCCCATGATCCGTTCCTGCGTCTTCTGCGTGCCGAGCAGCTCGACGAACGCGCGACGCTCGAGCGCGAGCAGCCATTCTTCGTCGACGAGGCTGCCGGCTTCGACGTCGCCGCCGCACACGGCTTCGGCGATGCGGCTCGCGATCAGGTAGTCGTGGTCGCTGATGAAGCGGCCGTCACGCATGTTGACGAGCGATGCCTTGATCGTCGCGATCGCCGAGCGGCCCGCGACCGGCACGTCCTTCGCGCGCAGCGGCGCGCGGTAGCCGGTGGCGGCCAGCGCACGCGCTTCCTTCTTCGCGGTGTCGAGCAGTTCGAACACGTTGAAGACGATCGTGTCGGACGGCTTCACGTAGCCCATCGCACGCGCGTCGTGCGCGGACGACGACACCTTCGCCATCGCCGCGTTCTCGAACGACTTCGTGACGAACTTCAGGATGTCGGTGGTCGCGTTCGCGGCCGTCGCGGCTTCCGCTGCGCGCAGCGCCGCTTCCTTCAGGCCGCCGCCGGCCGGCACGAGGCCGACGCCCACTTCGACGAGGCCGATGTAGCTCTCGACGTGCACGACGCGCTTCGCGCTGTGCAGCATCAGCTCGCACCCGCCGCCGAGCGCGATGCCCGACACGGCCGCGACGACCGGCACGTTCGCGTACTTCACGCGCAGCATGCCTTCCTGGAACTTCTTCACGAACGGCTCGATGCCCTTCGCGCCGCCCATCATGAACGCGGGCATCGCCTCCTCGAGGTTCGCGCCTGCCGAGAACGGGCCGCCCGGCGTGCCGAGCTTCAGCGACGTCGGCTGCCAGATCACCACGCCCTTGTAATCCTTCTCCGCGAGTTCGATCGCCTGCACGAGGCCGTCGATCACGCTCGGTCCGATCGTGTTCATCTTCGACTTGAACGACACGATCACGACGTCGTCCTCGCCGGCACGATCGTCGACCCACGCGCGCACCGCGTCGGTTTCGAACAGCGTCTTGCCGTACGTCTTCGGGTCGGCGCCGGCTTCGCCGACGAGCGGCGCACGGAACACCTGCTTGTCGTACACGGCCAGGTCCGAACGCGGCACGAAACGCTTGGCGGCCGGCGCCCACGAGCCTTCGGCCGTGTGCACGCCGCCCTTCTCGGCGACCGGGCCTTCGAGTACCCACGACGGCAGCGGCACGTTCGCGAGCGCCTTGCCGGCCGCGATGTCTTCCTGCACCCATTCGGCGACCTGCTTCCAGCCGGCGGCCTGCCAGCCTTCGAACGGGCCTTCGTTCCAGCCGAAGCCCCAGCGGATCGCGAGGTCGACGTCGCGCGCGTTGTCGGCGATCGATTCGAGATGCACGCCGATGTAGTGGAACACGTCGCGGAAGATCGACCACAGGAACTGCGCGTGCGGATGGTTCGTCTCGCGCAGCAGCTTCAGGCGTTCCGCCGGCGGACGCTTCAGGATGCGGCCGACCGTTTCGTCCGCCTTCGCGCCCGAGTCGACGTAGGTGCCCGTCTTCGCGTCGAGCACCTTGATCGCCTTGCCTTCCTTCTTGTAGAACCCGCCGCCCGTCTTCTGGCCGAGCGCGCCCTGCTTCACCAGCTCGGCGAGCACGGCGGGCGTCTGGTAGACCGGGAAGAACGGATCGTCGGCGAGGTTGTCCTGCATCGTCTTGATCACGTGCGCCATCGTGTCGAGGCCGACCACGTCCGCGGTGCGGAACGTCGCCGACTTCGCGCGGCCGAGGCGGCTGCCCGTCAGGTCGTCGACTTCGTCGAAGCGCAGGCCGAACTTCGCGGCCTCGGTGATCACCGCGAGGATCGAGAAGATGCCGACGCGGTTCGCGATGAAGTTCGGCGTGTCCTTCGCGCGCACGACGCCCTTGCCGACGACGCTCGTCAGGAACGTTTCGAGCTGGTCGAGGATTTCCGGGCGCGTATGCGCGGTCGGGATCAGCTCGACGAGGTGCATGTAGCGCGGCGGGTTGAAGAAGTGCACGCCGCAGAAGCGCGCCTTCAGCTCGTCCGAGAAACCTTCGGACAGCTTCGTGATCGACAGGCCCGACGTGTTGGTCGCGAAGATCGCGTGCGAGGCGATGTGCGGTGCGACCTTCTTGTACAGGTCGTGCTTCCAGTCCATCCGCTCGGCGATCGCCTCGATCACGACGTCGCATTCGGCGAGCTTCGCGATGTCGTCCTCGTAGTTCGCCGCTTCGAGATACTTCGCGTCGTCCTTCACGCCGAACGGCGCGGGCGACAGCTTCTTCAGGTTCTCGATCGCCTTCAGCGCGATCGCGTTTTTCGGGCCTTCCTTGGCCGGCAGGTCGAACAGCAGCACCGGCACGCGCGCGTTGACGAGGTGCGCGGCGATCTGCGCGCCCATCACGCCGGCGCCCAGCACGGCGACCTTGCGAATCAGGAAATTGCTCACGGGATGTCTCCGGATAGTGTCGTGCAGCGCGGAATATGGGGGCTGCACGGCGAAGTGAGTACCAGAACCGTTGCGTTCGGGCGGCGCGCGGCGCGCACCGCCCGGACTTGGATCAGAACAGCGATTCGTCGACTTCCATCAGCGTCTTCGAACCGGCGCGCGCGGCGCGGATCGTCGATGCCGTTTCGGGCAGCAGGCGCGCGAAGTAGAAGCGGGCGGTGGCGAGCTTCGACTTGTAGAACGGATCGCCCGACGCTTCGTTGTCGAGGGCGATGCGCGCCATGCGCGCCCAGAAGTACGAGAACACCAGGTGGCCGACGGTGCGCAGGTACGGCACGGCCGCGGCGCCGACTTCGTCCGGGTTCTGCATCGCCTTCATGCCGATTTCCATCGTCAGCTTCTGCACCTTTTCACCGATGTCGGCGAGCGGGTTGATGAACTCGGCCATCTCGGGCTTCACGCCTTCGGCTTCCGCGAATTCGGTCACGAGCTTGCCGAACTTCTTCAGCTTCGCGCCCATGTCGCCGAGCACCTTGCGGCCCAGCAGGTCGAGCGACTGGATCGAGTTCGTGCCTTCGTAGATCATGTTGATCCGCGCGTCGCGCACGTACTGCTCCATGCCCCACTCGGAGATGAAGCCGTGGCCGCCGTAGATCTGCATCGCATGGTTCGTGCACTCGAACGCGTTGTCGGTCAGGAACGCCTTGATGATCGGCGTGAGCAGCGCGACGAGGTCGGCCGCTTCCTTGCGCACCGCTTCGTCGGCGTGCGACAGCTCCTTGTCGATCTGCAGCGCGGACCAGTACGTGAATGCGCGCGCGCCTTCCGCGTAGGCCTTCTGCGTGAGCAGCATGCGGCGCACGTCCGGGTGCACGATGATCGGATCGGCCGGCTTGTCCGGTGCCTTCGGGCCGGTCAGCGAACGCATCTGCAGGCGTTCCTTCGCGTACGTCAGCGAGTTCTGGTACGCGACTTCCGTGAGGCCGAGGCCCTGCATGCCGACACCCAGACGCGCGGCATTCATCATCACGAACATCGCGTTCAAGCCCTTGTTCGGCTCGCCGACCATCCAGCCCTTCGCACCGTCGAGGTTCATCACGCACGTCGAGTTGCCGTGGATGCCCATCTTGTGCTCGATCGAGCCGCACTTGATGCCGTTGCGCTCGCCCGGCTCGCCCGAAGCGTCCGGAATGAACTTCGGCACGATGAACAGCGAGATCCCCTTCGTGCCTTGCGGCGCGTCCGGCAGGCGCGCGAGCACGAGGTGGACGATGTTCTTCGACATGTCGTGCTCGCCGCTCGAGATGAAGATCTTCGTGCCGCTGATCGAGTACGAGCCGTCGCCGTTCGGTTCGGCCTTGGTGCGCAGGATGCCGAGGTCGGTGCCGCAGTGCGGCTCGGTCAGGCACATCGTGCCGGTCCATTCGCCCGACACGAGCTTCGGCAGGTATTGCTGCTGCAGTTCCGGCGCGCCGTGCGCGTGCAGGCATTCGTACGCGCCGTGCGACAGGCCCGGATACATCGTCCAGGCCTGGTTCGCCGAGTTCAGCATTTCGTAGAGTGCGTTGTTCACGAACGCGGGCAGCCCCTGGCCGCCGTAGTCCGGATCGCAGCCGAGCGCCGGCCAGCCGGCCTCGACGTACTGCTGATACGCTTCCTTGAAGCCGGTCGGGGTCTTCACGACGCCGTCGCCTTCATACGTGCAGCCTTCGCGGTCGCCGACCTGGTTCAGCGGGAACAGTACCTCGGAGCAGAACTTGCCCGCTTCCTCGAGGACCTGGTTGATCGTGTCGGCGTCGAGGTCCGCATGCTTGGGCATTTGCTTGACTTCGGCTTCGACGTTCAGAAGCTCGTGCAACACGAATTGCATGTCGCGCAGCGGCGCGGCGTACTGTCCCATGACTCTCTCCAAAGGTGGGCAAACGGCTCGAGCTCCTGGCGGGCGGGTCACGCGCCGCTAACGGCTCTCGCTCTGATACGAAACAATCGTCTTTTCCAGCGCGGCCCACGTGAGGCGCACGGCGTCCGGCGAATGCAGGAAGCGTGCGTCGTGATGCAGGCCGAGCGTGAAGCTGTACAACTCGAAGAGCATCAATTCCGGATCCGTATCCGCGCGCAGATGCCCTTCTTCCATCGCCTGCGAAATGGCGCGCAGCAACGCGGCACGCCAGGCGGTTACGCTCGCGATCAACTGTTCGCGCACGGGGCTGTCCGGCCGGTCGTCGTACTCCACCGCGCCGCTGATGTAGATGCACCCGGTCGTCACCTCCTGGATGCGCTTCTCCATCCAGCGCGCCAGCATCGCCCGAAGACGCGGCAGACCGCGCGCCTCGCGCAGGCTCGGAAAGAACACCTCGTTCTCGAAACGATGGTGGTACTCGCGCACGACCTCGACCTGCAGGTCCTCGCGCGATCCGAAGTGCGCGAACACGCCGCTCTTGCTCATCTGCATGCGCTCGGCCAGCAGGCCGATCGTCAGCCCCTCCAGCCCGTCACGGCTGGCGAGGTCCAAAGCAGCTTCGAGTATCGCGGCACGCGTCTGTTCGCCTTTTCGCATAGCTATTTCTGTAACCGTTCGGGGGTTCGAATAAAATCGAACGGCCGTACTATTATTGAGTGCGGCCGCTCGCGAAACAAGGAAATTATTAGAAACCGGTGTCTAACCGAGCCGCTATTTTGCGCGATTCCGGCGGGACCGGAGCGGCTTTTCCGCACGAACGTGCGGACGGATTTTTGAAGTGAATGCTTAGTCTGCGTCAGTCGTAACCGCCGACCGTCAGCGCCTTCATCAGGAGGCGGTACGTGTTGTACGCCAGCCAGTTCAGCAGCCGCTCGATGCGCGGGCGCGCGGCGTAGTGCGCGGCGTCGATCTCGCGCCCTTCGGCGAACGCGGTGGCGATCGCGTCGCGCAACTGGTTCGTGACTGCATCGTAGCGCACCAGCACGACGTTCGCTTCATTGTTCAGCATCAGGCTCAGCGCGTCCAGATTCGACGAGCCGACCGTCGCCCAGTTGTCGTCGATCACGGCGACCTTGCCGTGCAGGATCGTCTTGTCGTATTCGGCGACGCGCACGCCCGCGCGCAACAGCGAGTGATACAGGAACGGCACGGCCGTATCGAGCGCCGTGAACTCCTTGCGGCCGATCAGCACCTGCACGTCGACGCCGCGGCGGGCCGCGCCCGTCAGCGCGCGGCGCAGCTTGCGGCCCGGCATGAAGTACGGATTCGCGAGCAGGATCCGCTGGCGCGCCTGGCCGATCGCCGCGAGATACGCCTTCTCGATCGCGCGGCGGTTCACGACGTTGTCGCGCGCGACGAACGCGACGCTCGGCTCGGTCACGACCCGCAGCGCGCCGGCCTTGATCCACCGGTGGCTGCGCATCCAGCGCCGGAACATGTCCGGGAACGCTTCGCCGCCGTGCAGCCCGGCCGCGTACTGCGCGTACGGCTTGTGGCCGAACTGGATCCGGTGCCACTGCAGCTCGAACGCGGCGCGCACGTCGGACACCGCGGGCCCGGCCATCTCGACCGCGAAATCCCAGCGCGGGAACGGCAGCGTCGCGCTGCCCTGCGTGTAGTCGTCGACGATGTTGATGCCGCCGCAGAACGCGACCGCGTGATCGACCACCGCGAGCTTGCGGTGCGTGCGCGAGAAGCCGAAGCGGCCAAACAGGTAGCGGTTGTAGATGCAGTGCTCGACACCGGCCTCGGCCCACGTGTCGAACAGCGGCAGGCGGGCGGTGCCGATGCCGTCGGTGATCACGCGCACGCGCACGCCGCGCCGCGCGGCGCGGATCAGCGCGTCCGACACCGGCCGGCCGGCCGCGTCGTCGCAGAAGATGTAGGTTTCGAGCATCACCTGCTCGCGGGCGGCATCGATCCGATCGATCAGCGCCTGGAAGAATTCGCCGCCGGTTTCGCACAGCCGCACGGTGTTGCCGGCCGTAAACGCGAGCCGCGACGCGGAGCCGCGCTCCTGCAGGAACATCTGCCGCAATTGCGCGAAGCGCTTGCGGGTTTCCGCATTCATGCGGACGAGCCGTGCGGCGCGCGCGCGAGCGCCACGCGTACGGGCAATTGCAGGATCGCCTCGGCGTTCGACGGCGAGAAACAGCGCGCGGCCGCCTCGCGGAACGGCAGCCACGCGTGATCGACGTGCTCGCGCGGCGACAGCGTCACGTCGACACGATGCGGCACGCACAGCCCGAACCAGTGCTCGACGTTGCGCGTGACGCCCGGCGCATAGCGGTGCAGGTATTGCGGATAGATCGTGTATTCGATCCGGTGATGCCAGTCGACGAGCGCGCTGGCCGGCACGTCGGGCGTGCCGACCGCGATGCCGGTTTCCTCGGCTACTTCGCGCGCGGCGGTGAGCGCGAGCGGCTCGTCGAGCGCGTCCTTCGAGCCGGTGACCGATTGCCAGAAATCGGGCTGGTCGGCACGCTTGATCACGAGCACGTCGAGGTCGGGCGTGTAGATCACGACGAGAACGGATTCAGGGATTTTCGGCGGCTTCGTCATCTTGGTTTCATGCGGCACGAGGCCGAGCGTCGACCCTGTGCCCCGAACGTGCGGCAAGTGCTGCGACTGTACCGCAAAAAATGAAAAAGGCGCATCAGCGCCTTTTTCATGGGTGTCGTGTGGGCGTGACCGCACACACGACAGAGGGGGCGAAAGCGCGTTACGCCTTCGGCTGCTCCGGCTGACGCAGACGGATGTGCAGCTCGCGCAGTTGACGCTCGTCGACCGGGCTCGGCGCCTGCGTGAGCAGATCCTGCGCACGCTGGGTCTTCGGGAACGCGATCACGTCGCGGATCGAATCGGCGCCGGCCATCATCGTGACGATGCGGTCGAGACCGAACGCGATACCGCCGTGCGGCGGCGCGCCGTACTGCAGCGCGTCCAGCAGGAAGCCGAACTTCGCCTGCGCTTCTTCCGCGCCGATCTTCAGCGCGCGGAACACCTTGCTCTGCACTTCCTCGCGGTGGATACGCACCGAGCCGCCGCCGATTTCCCAGCCGTTCAGCACCATGTCGTACGCCTTCGCGAGGCAGCGGCCCGGATCGGTCTCGAGGTACTCGAGGTGCTCGTCCTTCGGGCTCGTGAACGGATGGTGCGCGGCGACGTAGCGCGCGTCTTCGTCGTCGTATTCGAACATCGGGAAGTCGACGACCCACAGCGGCTTCCAGCCTGCCTGGACGAGACCGTTCGCCTTGCCGAATTCCGAATGGCCGATCTTCAGGCGCAGCGCGCCGAGGCTGTCGTTGACGACCTTCGCGCGGTCGGCCGCGAAGAAGATGATGTCGCCGTCCTCAGCGCCGGTGCGCTCGAGGATCGCCGCGATCGATGCGTCGTGCAGGTTCTTGACGATCGGGCTTTGCAGGCCGTCGCGGCCCTTCGCCTTCTCGTTGACCTTGATCCAAGCGAGGCCCTTCGCGCCGTAGATGCGCACGAATTCGGTGTAGCCGTCGATGTCGCCGCGCGACAGCTCGCCGCCCTTCGGCACGCGCAGCGCCGCGACCCGGCCGTCCTTCGCGTTGGCCGGCGTGCTGAACACCTTGAAGTCGACGTCCTTCATCGCGTCGGTCAACTCGGTGAATTCGAGCTGCACGCGCAGGTCCGGCTTGTCCGAACCGAAACGCGCCATCGCTTCGGAGTACGGCATCACCGGGAATTTCGCGTCGAGCTCGACGTCGATCGTCGTCTTGAAGATGTGACGGATCATGTCCTCGAACAGGTCGCGGATTTCCTGCTCGCCGAGGAACGACGTCTCGCAGTCGATCTGCGTGAATTCCGGCTGGCGGTCGGCGCGCAGATCCTCGTCGCGGAAGCACTTGGTGATCTGGTAGTAACGGTCGAAGTTCGCGACCATCAGCAGCTGCTTGAACAGCTGCGGCGACTGCGGCAGCGCGAAGAACTGGCCCGCGTTCACGCGCGACGGCACGAGATAGTCGCGCGCGCCTTCCGGCGTGCTCTTCGTCAGCATCGGCGTTTCGATGTCGATGAAGCCCTGCTCGTCGAGATACTTGCGTGCCTCGATCGCGACGCGGTAGCGCAGGCGCAGGTTGTGCTGCATCTGCGGGCGGCGCAGGTCGAGCACGCGGTGCGTGAGGCGCGTCGTTTCCGACAGGTTGTCGTCGTCGAGCTGGAACGGCGGCGTGACCGACGCGTTCAGCACGTTCAGCTCGTGGCACAGCACTTCGATCTTGCCGCTCTTCAGGCCGGCGTTGACCGTGCCTTCCGGACGGTTGCGCACGAGGCCCTTGATCTGCACGCAGAACTCGTTGCGCACGCCTTCGGCGGTCGCGAACATCTCGGCGCGATCCGGGTCGCACACCACCTGCACGAGGCCTTCACGATCGCGCAGGTCGATGAAGATCACACCGCCGTGATCGCGGCGGCGCTGCACCCAGCCGCACAGCGACACGGTTTGGCCCAGCAGGTGTTCGGTCACGAGACCGCAGTATTCAGTACGCATCGACATGATGTTTGCTTTCGTTCGGTTTGATCAACGGGCGCCGCAACGCGCGGCCCGGGCGATGATTCTTTACTTACAGCGGCGGCTCGACGGGACGGCGGGCGGGCGCCGGAACCGGCGCCGAAGGCGCCACGACGCCCATCGAGACGATGTACTTGAGCGCGGCATCGACCGACATGTCGAGTTCGATGACTTCGCTCTTCGGCAGCATCAGGAAGAAGCCGGATGTCGGGTTCGGCGTCGTGGGCACGTACACGCTCACGTACTCTTCCGTCAGATGGTTGACCACGTCGCCGCCGGGCACGCCGGTCAGAAACGCGATCGTATACGAGCCGCGGCGCGGGTATTCGATCAGCAGCGCCTTGCGGAACGCGTTGCCGCTGCTCGACAGCAGCGTGTCCGATACCTGCTTGACGCTCGTGTAGATCGGCCCGACGACCGGGATGTGGCGCACGACCGCGTTCCACCACGTGACGAGCTTCTGGCCGATGAAGTTCTGCGTGGCCAGCCCGACCACGAAGATGAACGCGAGCGTCAGCACCGCGCCGATCCCCGGCAGATGGAAGCCGAGCATCCGCTCGGGCTGCCACGATTCGGGCAGCAGGAGCAGCGTCTGATCCATCGTGCCGATGATGAGGCCGAGCACCCACAGCGTGATCGCGAGCGGGACGAGAACCAGCAAGCCGGTCAGGAACACCGTTTTCAGGGTCGTCTTTTTCATCATCTGCCGTCAATGAACCGCGCCGGCGGCGCGGGTTGGTCGCGACCCGGCCGGGCCGCGACGGTCAACTGCCGGCGGCGGGCGTCGCGGCCGGTGCCGGCGCGGCGCTCGTCGTCGTGGTGCTGCTTGAACTGCTCGCCGCGGCCGGCGCGGCCGGCGCGGCCGCGGCGGGTGCGGCTTGCGCCCCGGAGGCTGCCGGCGCCGCGTCGCCCGACGTCGCCGCCGGTGCGCTGGTGCCGCCCGAGCCACCGCGGAAATCGGTGACATACCACCCCGAGCCCTTGAGCTGGAACCCGGCGGCAGTCACCTGTTTGCGAAAAGCATCCTTCCCGCATTCAGGGCATTGCGACAGCGGCGCGTCGCTCATCTTCTGGAGCACGTCCTTCGCGAAACCGCACGCTTCGCATCGATAGGCGTAGATCGGCATGATATTTTTCCCGCGGAAACTGGAAACGGCTTGCAAAACCTTGAATTATAGCCGAAACCCGGGCGCGCTCCGGCAATGGCCGAGACGCCGGCGCATCAGCGGCGACGCCACGTGAGCCAGCGCTCGTGCCCGTCGAACACGGCCAGCGAATCGGTCACCGGCAAATCCTCCACCCGTTCGAAGTGCGGCGCGAGCAGCGCGCCGAGCTCCGCACGCTCGATGCCGAACGGCGGCCCCTTCGGCTTCGCCACCAAGAAGAAATAACCGGCCAGCAAGCCGCCCGCGGGCAGCAGCTCGGCCATCCGCGCCGCATAGTCGGCACGCATGGCCGGCGGCAACGCGCACAGAAACGCTCGCTCGTACACCCACTGCACGTCGAACGGCGGCCGGTACTGGAAAAAATCCGCCTGCTCGACGACGTCCGCATGCGCGCCGAGCTGCGCCTTCGCGGCAGCGACCGCCTGCGCGGCGAAATCGATCGCGCGCACCGGCCAGCCGGCCTGCGCGAGCCATCCAGCCTCCTGCGCGCTGCCGCAGCCGGGGATCAGCACCGCGCACGGCTCGAGCCGCCGCGCGAACACGCGAAAGCCGTCGGGCACGCCGCCGAATTCCCACGGCGTCACGCCGCGCTCGAAGCGCTCATTCCAGAACGACGCGCTGCCCGGGTCGCGCGTCGCGAAATCGGCGGCCGACGGTGCGGCCGGTTGCTTCGGATCGGACATCGCCGCGCTCCTTTCGATCAGGCGCCGTACGCGAGCGCGAGCAGCACGCGCGCGACGAGCGCGCCGACGCCGACGGCCAGGCCGAAGATCAGCAACGCCTGCATCAGCCGGTTCGTCCGTTTCTGCTCGACGAGGATCTGGCGCATCAGCTCCTCGCTCGCGGCGCGCGGCGCGTCGTGGCGCGCGGCCATCGCATGGTGGATCAGGCGCGGCAGCTGCGGCAGCGTCTTGCTCCACTGCGGCGCCTCGACCTTGAACCGCTCGTACCAGCCGCGCAGGCCGATCTGCTCGGTCATCCAGCGCTCGAGATACGGCTTCGCGGTCTTCCACAGATCGAGTTCGGGGTCGAGCGAGCGGCCGAGCCCTTCCACGTTCAGCATCGTCTTCTGCAGCAGCACGAGCTGCGGCTGGATCTCGACGTTGAAGCGGCGCGACGTCGAGAACAGGCGCATCAGCACCTGGCCGAGCGAAATGTCCTTCAGCGCGCGGTCGAAATACGGCTCGCACACCGCGCGAATCGCGCTTTCGAGCTCCTCGACGCGCGTCTCGGGCGGCACCCAGCCCGATTCGAGGTGCAGCGTCGCGACGCGGTGGTAGTCGCGCTTGAAGAACGCGAGGAAGTTCTGCGCGAGGTAGTTCTTGTCGAAATCGGACAGCGCGCCGACGATCCCGAAATCGAGCGCGATATAGCGGCCGAACGTGTTCGGATCGAGGCTCACCTGGATGTTGCCGGGGTGCATGTCCGCATGGAAGAAGCCGTCGCGGAACACCTGCGTGAAGAAGATCTCGACGCCTTCGCGCGCGAGCTTCTTGATGTCGACGCCCGCCGAGCGCAGCGTCTCGACCTGGCTGATCGGCACGCCGGTCATGCGCTCCATCACGAGCACCTGCGACGTCGAGAAATCCCAGAACATCTCCGGCACGAGCAGCAGGTCGAGGCCCGCGAAGTTGCGGCGCAGCTGGCTGCCGTTCGCGGCCTCGCGCATCAGGTCGAGCTCGTCGTGCAGGTACTTGTCGAATTCGGCGACGACCTCGCGCGGCTTCAGGCGTCGGCCGTCGGCCCACATGCGCTCGGTCCACGTCGCGATGTCGCGCATCAGCGCGAGGTCGGAATCGATCACCGGCAGCATGTTCGGGCGCAGCACCTTGACGGCGACCGCCTTGCCCGCATGCGCGCCCTGCTTCAGCTTCGCGAAATGCACCTGTGCGATCGACGCGCTCGCGATCGGCTCGCGCTCGAATTCGTCGAACAGTTCGTCGACCGGCGCGCCGAGCGATTTCTCGATGATCGCGATCGCGACGGCCGAATCGAACGGCGGCACCTGGTCCTGCAGCTTCGCGAGTTCGTTCGCGAAATCGACCGACAGCAGGTCGCGGCGCGTCGACAGCACCTGGCCGAACTTCACGAAGATCGGGCCGAGGCTTTCGAGCGCGTGACGCAGCCGTACGGCGGGCGGATCGGAATAGCGGCGGCCGATCGTCGTGATCCGCAGCAGCAGCTTCACGCGCCGGTCGTCGATCCGGGACAGCATCACTTCGTCGAGACCAAAGCGGATGACGGTGTAGACAATCTTGATGAAACGGAAAATGCGCATGCCCTGCGGCCCTCAGTGCGCGCCGCGCGGGCCGGAACCCGTGCGCGCGCCGATTTTTTGTTCGAGTCGCTCGACCCGCTTTTCGACCCGCGCGAGCGCATCGCGCGCGCGCGCCAGTTCCGCGTCGAAACCGCCGAGCGACGCGCGCCGGACGACTTGCGGGTTCTCGTCGAGCCAGTATTCGGCGACGGAATCGAGCACGTTGCGGCCGGTGCGGCGCACGCGCGCGCCGGCGTCGCGCACGAACGTCGCGATCCGGTACGCGGCCGCGTCGCCGACCAGCTTCGCGAGATCTTCCTCAGGTTCCCAGCGCAGATGCTCGGCCAGCTTCGCGATCTGCGTCGCGAATTCCGCGTCGCCCTCGATCTTCACGTGCTTCATCACGGCCGCCTGGCCGCCCTGCAGGAACGCGGCGACCGTGTCGCCGGCGAGCGCGATCGACACGTCGACCTGTTGCGCATCGTGCGCGTCGACGGCCGACAGATAACCGTCGGGCTGCACGAGCAGCGTGAGCGTGACGGGAGGCACGTCGATCCGGGCAGTCTTGCCCGCATAGGGAATCAGGCGGTCGCGCGCCCACGATTCGCGCGCGAGCAGGTGATTGACGGCAGCAGCAAAAGGCTTGGCGGCAAAGGTCATCGGGCTGGGAAAGAAAAAACCCGCGCAGGCCGGGCGCCCACGCGGGTTTCTATTGTAACGTCGGATCGGCGGCAGACCGTGCCCGACCGTACACCCGGGCGGCAAGCGGTCGCAGTGCGGCGGCCGTCGCCCGGATGCCCGGCGGCGCGGGCCGCCGGTCACGCTCAGTGCGTGTTGATCTGCTGGATACCCGCGAGCAGCCAGCCCTGACTGCCCGACTTCGACAGGTTCCACACCTCGTCGAACGGCGCGGCCGACGTATTCGCCGATTCGCGGATCAGGCCGTGGAAGCGTACGCTCGCCGACTGCTCGATGCCGCGATCCTCGATCGCGACCAGTTCGGCGTCGAGCTGCACGACGTCGGTCTGGTTCGCGTCGTTGCCGCGCGAATCGAGGTCGATCTTGATCTCGGCGAACATTTCGGGCGTCGTGAACTCGCGGATGTCGGCCAGGTTGCCCTGGTCCCACGCGGCCTGCAGGCGCACGAAGTACACCTTCGCGCTGCGCAGGAACGCTTCGGTATCGAAGCCGGCCGGCACCTGCAGCGGCGCAGCCGCCATCGCGCCTGCCGCACCGGCCGCCGCCGCACCGCCGCCGAACACGCTCTGCGCTTCGTTCGCATAGCTGCTGCCGCTACCTGCATAGTTGCTGCCGGTGTTGCCCTGCTGGAACGACGGGCTTTGCGCGTAGCCGCCCGACGACGACGACGCGCCGCCGAGCGAATACGCCGGCTCCTGCGGGCGACGGCGGTTCATGAACTTGCGGATCAGCCAGATGCCGACCATCGCGAGCAACGCGATCACGATGACGTTCGCCATCATGCTCGCGAACGCGCCGCCGAGGCCAAAGTGCGACAGCAGCGCCGCGATGCCGAGACCGGCCGCGAGGCCGGCGATCGGCCCGAGCCAGCGCGAGCGGTTGGGTTGCGCGGCCGGCGTGGGCGCGGCCGGGTTCGTACGCTGCGCCTGCGACGGCGCCGCTTGCTGCATCGGCTGCTGCGCGGGCGGCGTGGCCTGACGCTGCGTGACGGTGGAATTCTGGCGGCCGATGCTGCGCCCGCCGCCCATGCGCTTGGCCTCAGCGTCGAGCGATGCGAACGTGCCGGCCGTGAGCAGGCCGACCATCAGCAGGGTGCCGACCCGTCGAGCCCACGGCTTCGACGGCTTGCCACGGTTGAACAACGAACGCGATTCGAACATCAGTTTCTCCAGATGTAAGACAAATGTATGGGAAGAGCCCCTTAGTACTTGGCTCCCATGTGTAAAGCTACCACGCCACCTGACAAATTGTAATATTTGACGGCATCGAGGCCCGCTTGTTCCATCATCGTCTTCAGCGTGTCCTGATCGGGGTGCATCCGGATAGATTCAGCAAGATACCGATAACTTTCAGCATCTTTCGCGAACTTGTCGCCAAGCCACGGTAATACTTTGAAAGAATACAGATCGTACGCTTTTTTCAGCGGATCCCAGACTTTCGAGAATTCCAGCACCATCACGCGGCCGCCGGGCTTCGTCACGCGGCGCATCTCGGCGAGCGCGGCGTCCTTGTGCGTCATGTTGCGCAGCCCGAACGCGACCGTCACCACATCGAAGTAGTTGTCCGGAAAGGGAATTTTCTCGGCGTCGCACAACAGCGACGGCGTCACGATGCCCTTGTCGAGCAGCCGGTCGCGGCCGACGCGCAGCATCGATTCGTTGATGTCGGTATGCCAGACCTCGCCCGTCGGCCCGGCCGCCTTCGCGAACGACTTGGTCAGGTCGCCGGTGCCGGCCGCGATGTCGAGCACCTTGAAGCCGGGGCGCACGTTCGCCTGCGCGATCGTGAACGCCTTCCACGCGCGGTGCATGCCCGCCGACATCAGGTCGTTCATCAGATCGTAGTTGCTCGCGACCGAATGAAACACGCCCGCCACTTTCTTCGCTTTTTCGTTTTCCTCGACGCTTTCGAAGCCGAAGTGGGTTTTGCTCATCGCGTTGATCCTCAGTAAATGGCAAGACGGCGCCGAGCGGGCGCCGTCGATTTCAGTGGCAGTGGCCGTGCGGCGCGCCGGCCGCCTGCATCGGCGCGTCGCGCTCGACGCCCGCCGCCTTCAGTTTGTCGAAATAGTCGCGCCACAGCGCGTCCTGCTGCGTCGCCAGTTCATACAGCAGATCCCACGAGTAGATGCCGGTCGAATGGCCGTCGGAGAACGTCGGCTGCAGCGCGTAGTTGCCGACGCCTTCGAGCGCGGTGATCGTCACTTCGCGCTTGCCGGTCTGCAACGTCTCCTGGCCGGGCCCGTGGCCGCGCACCTCGGCCGACGGCGAATACACGCGCATCAGCTCGAACGGAATCCGGTAACTCTCGCCGTTCGGATACTGCAATTCGAGCACGCGCGACACCGCGTGCACGACGACGCCGGACGGAATCGGCGTCGTGGAAGTCAAACCGCTCATGGCTGCCTCGAATCGGTCATGCGTTGAATTTCCTCGCGCACCGCATTGTGCAGCAGCGAGGCCTGCGCCGCGCGCGAGCGCAGCAGCGCCTCGGACACGCTGCGCTGGCGCGGCGCCCATACGGGCTGCGGGAAATGGGCGTCGTTGGAAAAACGCGGAATCACGTGCCAGTGCACGTGCGGCACCATGTTGCCGAGGCTCGCGAGATTCACCTTGTTCGGCTGCATCACGCGGCGCACGGCCCGCTCGACCGTGTAGACCACGCGCATCAAGTGTGCCCGCTCCGACTCGCCGAGATCGGAGAACTCGGCGACGTGCGCGCCCCAGATCACCCGGCAGAAGCCCGGGTAGTCGTGCTCGCCCGTCGCGAGCACGACGCGCAGCGCATCGTCCTGCCAGAGCACCTCGCCGCCGTCTTCACGGCAAAACACGCATTCCATCGTCGCTCCCATGTGGACGGGCGCCGGCGCATCAGCGCCGGCGCCCGCTCTCATCCGTCGCCCGGCCGGGCGGTCGTCATGCCCGCATTAGACCAGCACGCGCTCGATCCCGCCATGGTTGGCGCGTGCGACATAATCGGCCATCCAGTTCTCGCCGAGCACCTGGCGCGCGATCTCGACCACGATGTAGTCCGCTTCGAGATTCGCGTCCTCGCCGTAGCGCGACAGCCCCTGCAGGCACGACGGGCAGCTCGTCAGGATCTTCACGTCCGGGCCGGCCGCGGCAGCGGCCGCCGGCGCCGCCGCGTCGCCCGCCACCACCGGAATCGCACGCAGCTTCGCCGCGCCCTTGCGGATCTCCTCTTCCTTGCGGAAGCGCA